>CAVUBN010000001.1:0-138314 GCA_963739715.1 uncultured Chloroflexia bacterium
TGTGAAAACTCTAAGCTGAATTGCCACCTTCCTGGGAGCACTCCCAGCTAAATCACACGTTCTTGTTATCTGCCAAACCTATCCTCAGGACAGTGACAATGGTTGATCCGGAAGCGTTCGCGGGAACGATTACCCGGCAACGGATAAGGAGATTTCATACGTGGTACGCAAACGTTGGTTGATCGGAGGCGGACTCGCTACCCTGGCGCTGGCCTCCACCATCACCGCAGGCAGTGTCTTCGCCGCCCCGCCGTCAACACCGACGGCTACCAGCGCGCAAACGACGGTGCAGACCTTCGTCGACCGCCTGGCTCAGAACCTTGGTCTGAGCAGCGCTCAGGTCCAGACTGGCCTGCAGAAGACTGAGGACCAATCCGTCGCTGACGCGGTCGCGAGCGGCAAGATCACGGCGGCACAGGGAGACGCGCTCAAGCAGAAGATCGACGCGGGGCAGATCACCCCGTTCATGTTCGGTGGACCAGGTTTCGGCATGGATGGCCGGCACGGACACGGCGGCGATGACATGAACGCTATCGCCAGCACGCTCGGCATCACCGCTACTCAGCTTCAGTCGGACCTGAGCTCCGGCACTACCCTGGCGCAGGAGATCACCAACCATGGCAAAACGGTTGACGATGTCGTCACCGCGATCATGGCCCAGGAGAAGACTGAGATGGATAAGGCCGTTACCGACGGCAAGATGACGCAGGATCAGGAGACCCAGCGTCTCGACACGATGAAGCAGCAGCTGACCGACGCCATCAACAACAACACGTTCGATCAGGGTGGTCATGGCGGATTCGGCGACTTTGGTGGCCATGGACATCGGGGTGGCCCGCGGGATCAGAGCCCGGTTCCGACCAACTAGAAACCGCAAACCGGTTCATCTTTCCTCCTTAATAGTGCGCTCGCGAAAGCGGGTGCACTATTTTGTGTGGCTGGGATTCGGGGAAGGTTATCGAGCCTGGCGGGGATGGATGGTGAGCCATTCACGCTTGCGGGAGCAGACAGGCTGCTCCCCTACTTTAGAAACGGCTACCCAAAGGTATTTTCAAGTGGGGGGCCCAGTGTCCTTCCGCCGTGCCCCAAGGGCGACCTTGCGGATCACTCGCTACCGCGGCAGGATCAAATGCTCAGATCTCACGACGAGATCTCCTCCTTCAAAATGCGGAAGAATGGATCGCGAGCCCGACGTTCGATCCAGGGCAGATGCCCGCACTCTTTAAGGAGAACGAAGCGGAAATCCGAGAGCACCCGGCTGAGTGGTTCCCGAATGCCTTCGATCGGATGCGGGTCGTAGTCGCCGTGGATCGCAACGACGGGACATTGAATCCGGCTACCTAATGCCAGGAACTCGCCGCTGGCTCGGTAGGCGGCCGCCTCGCTCCAGACCGGCTGATACACGTCGAACTGGACGTCGATCGCTTCGGTGTCGAGCGTCATCGGGTCGTAGGCGTCGGTCTTGGTGAAGAGATGGCCGAGTCCGGCAAAGGCGGGACTCTTGTCCGTGACCAGTGGGTCATTCAGCTGGGCGATCAGTTGGTCAACCTGCCGGCGCTCGTCAGCGTCGAGTCGCGCGAAGCGTTCGGCGTCGATGCCAGTCGCGTACTTAGCCTCGAAGACACCGCTCCCGATCAGGATCAATTTGCGCACGATCTCCGGGAAGCGTGCAGTTACGATGAAGCTGAGCATCGCACCCCAGGATGATCCGATCAGCACGACTGGTGGATTGGCGTGCTTCAACAACGCGTCGTGAAGTTCCAGCACTTGCCCTTCGAGTGACTTCGCGGTCTGGAGCGGCTCGACAACGCCCCAGCTTGGAGCGAGTTCGCGAGCCACCGGCGCCATCGTACCGGGCGCTCCGGGGCCACCGTGGATCACGGCGACCGTATAGGGCGGCGCTCCATAAAGTCGTGGATTGTCCAACTAACTGCTCCTTCGTCGTAGCGAGAATAGCCGAACAATCGTGCTGTGGCGAGTCTGAGAGTCGTAGGCAGACAAAGTCGCAGGTCGCTAGAATAGGTTCGTCACTTTTGTCCGATTCTTGCGGCCGACTTCGCCGCGGATGCCGGTCAGATGACGTCAATTCGGTGCATAATGGCTCGCACGCAGCGGCAGTCTTCCCCGGACAGCGCCTCGGAAGAAATGTCCCCGGCGAGCGAGGCGGCAATTTCAGCCGCTCTTGCCTCGACGTTCACTTCGTATCGACCGCGCTCGCGAGGAGCAACCCGTTTGTCCACTGGCTTCGACACTCGAGCATCAGAATCGCCATCGGACGGTCTCATCCACCAGAAGATCGTGGTGGCGATCGTCTACGTTTGCAGCATGCTGATGAACTCGATCGACTCGACGATTGTCAATGTCGCACTGGCGACATTGAGCCGGCAGTTCAACGTATCCGCAGCGCAGATCGATATGGTCGTCGTCAGCTATCTGGTTAGTCTGGCCGTGTTTATTCCGGCCTCCGGCTGGCTCGGTGATCGATTTGGCACGAAGCGCATCTTTCTGGTCGCGCTGGCGATCTTCACCATTGCATCGGCCGCGTGCGGGCTTGCTGGATCCTTCAATGAACTGATCATCTTCCGGGCCTTGCAGGGCGTTGGTGGCGGCATGCTGACGCCGGTCGGCATGGCGATGCTCTATCGCACTTTCCCTCCGCATGAGCGGGTGAATGTCTCGCGCATCTTGATGTTCGTGACGATTCTTGGCCCTGCCTCCGGCCCGGTGATCGGTGGGCTGTTGGTCGAGAAGCTCTCGTGGCACTGGGCATTTTATGTGAATGTTCCAGTCGGGATCCTGGCGTTCATCTTCGGCATGATCTTCCTGCATGAGAATCGCGAATCGTCGCCAGGGAGCTTTGACCTGCTTGGCTTTATGCTGGCCGGAGTCGGGTTCGGCTCGTTCATGTATGCCGTGAGTGAGGGGCCCGCGCACGGCTGGGCTTCGATTGACATCATGGTGACCGGCGTCTTCGGCGCGATCGTGCTGGTCGCGTTCGTCCTGAACGAGATCCGGGCACGCGAGCCGATGGTGCAACTGCGTCTTCTCGGCGATCGTCTCTTCCGGACAACCAACATCGCGTCCCTCTTTGCGTCCACGGCGTTCATGGGCGTTCTCTTCATGATGCCCCTCTTCTTGCAGGAAGCTCGTGGCTACTCGCCGCTCGAATCCGGGTTGACCACCTTCCCCGAGGCGATCGGAGTGGTCACGTCGACCCAGATCGTTGCCCGGCTCTATCCGCGCGTTGGTCCTCGGCGACTGATGGCGGGCGGTCTGGCCGGCGTGGCAGCGATGATGGCGCTCCTCTGGACGATCGATCTCAGCAGCAGTGCCTGGCTGGTGCGGATCCTGATGTTCTTCATTGGTGTCGGCATGGCCTATGTTTTTCTGCCGGCGCAGGTGGCAGGATTCGCGACGATCTCTCGCTCGGATACGGGGCAGGCTTCGACGCTCTCAAGCGTGCAGCGCCGGGTTGGTGGTGCGGTTGGAGTCGCCATGCTCAGTACCGTGCTGGCGCTGGCCGGCCCAACCTTGGTTTCGTCCAGTGGTGTCGTGAGTCCAAATCTCAACGCCTATCACGTCGCCTTTGCGGCTGCCGCCGTGCTGGCGGGTATTGCGGCGATCGCGGCGCTGCGCATTCCGGACGAGGATGCGGCTGAGACCATGCGTTTACCCACTCATGGGTCGGTCAAGCCAGAAGCCGTTCTCGCCGTCGAGGATGACTAAGCCCAGGCCCGTTTCCAGTGACACGACCTACGATATCTCAAATTGTTGCGGGGCCAGTGTCCAGGTCACCTCGAGCGCGGTTCCGCGAAAGGGCCGATCCTCCGGACCGCGTTTGTCGTGTCCGACGCCCCACTGTTGCGGCCACGTGAGGCGTTCGGCTCCCCACGGGGATGCCGAGCTTAGAGATGACCAGGGCGCTTGATCGTCCGCGCGCCAGAGTATTCCGCCCGGCCCCATTCCGGTGTGAATCCCGATCTGCACAGAGAAACGCTGCGCTGGAGGAAGCGATGGGCCATGCCAGAGATGCGGGCTCCGGCCCGGCTGTGGGCTGAGCAGCACGCCCAAACGCTGTTCCGGTCCGAGGAGGCCGATCCAGAGCGTTGACAATCCTGGCCCTGAATTCCAACCGGCGACGAGAGTCTGCGCCTCCCCTTCAGTGGAAGCGGTTGAGATCCCGGCACAGCGCCATACGATCAGATGGGCCCCGGTTGCAACCTGGTTAGGCAACGGCTGTGACGTGGCAACATCCGGCGGAAAACCTGGCCAGCTTGCGGATTCGCGGATGGTCGGCGGCCAGGAGAGCCACTCACGCCGCTCTCCAGTATCGTCCAGTACCTGATAGCGAAGTCCGGCATCGTCGATTGCTAGCTGAACGCTGTGCAGGTACTCGCTCTCCTCCGGCATGCGATGCGCGGTGCCGGCTCCAGCAGTCACGATCTGCAAGATCCCCTGGTGAATCTGAACGTCAAAGGCCAGGATATGGCTGCAGAGATAGGCGACCACGCCATGGCGAACGAGGACCTTCCAGAATTCCCGCGCGTTCTCCGGCGCGAGCTCCCGTTGATAGGCACCGGAGAAGCCGTTGACCGGGAAGGCCGGATGATGCCCGACGACAAACGTGTGCCGAGCATCATTGTTCGCAGTCAGCGTCTGCTCGAGCCAACTCGTTTCGACCCGACCTTCGCCACCGAGCCCGGACCAGAGCGTGTTGACGAACACAAGCAGCAGATCGTCTCGTCGTACAAAGTAGGAGAGCCCTTCTTGTCCGGCCGGACCGTTACGCGGCAGATGAGCGAGTACTTCCCGAAAAACGGCTTCACTGGCGGAGTCATAGGTCGTGTGGTTTCCGGTTGTGTGATAGAGCGGAATCGATTGCCGGTCGAGCCAGGACATCTCGTTCTCGAACCAGTAGCTCCACTGCCGGCGCAGTGTTGCCTCATCCGCTGTGAGTCCCTGGATCTCATCGCCGGGAAAGCAGATGAACTCTGGCTGCGGGTCCAGCCGAGCGAGCACGCGGTTAACGCTGGCGAAGGTCCGTTCGTGAAGCGCACCCGGAACGCCGGAGCATGAATCGGCATAGCAGACGAACTGATGACCGCGTCCACGCGAAAGAAGCGCCGGGATACGGTCACCAGATGGAAGATCGTCGAGCGTCATGAATCGATTCGCCTTTCGTCTCATCCCAAAGCCACACACACTAGTATGCGTCAGAACGTCGCAACCTTACCGAGTAACCTGGGAGGAACGAGTACAGGAAGATTTGGCGGGATTGTGGTTTGAGCTGAACGAATGATCCGAAGTCTAGGGAGGATCGATTGCCGGTAGTCCGTCTTAGGCGACCAGAGCCTGGCCTACCTCGTAGCGCGCCCTGCCCGATGCCTTGGCCACGTACATGGCCTGGTCAGCCTCGCGAAGCATGTCCTCTGAGCGCGATTCTCCGGCTGAGCAGAAGGCGACCCCAATACTGGCAGTGATCGAGTGAGTCATCCCGTCTATGACGAAAGGCCGGCTCAGACTTTTGGAGATCCGGTCGGCGGTGTAGCGTGCGGAGTCAAGTCCATCGATGTCCTCGACCAGAACGACGAACTCGTCACCCCCAAGTCGTGCTACAGTGTCGCTTTCCCGCACCGTTTCCTTCATTCGCGTGCCGACTGCCTGGAGCAGACGATCTCCGACGGCGTGACCGTGATGATCGTTGATCCACTTGAAGCCGTCGAGGTCGAGAAAGAGAACCGCAAGCGATGTCGTGCCACGTGCGGCCCGCGCGGTGGCGTGCTCGAGCCGGTCGGAGAAGAGCGTGCGATTCGGCAAGTTGGTAAGTGGATCGTGAAAAGCCTGATGCTGCAATTCAAACGCGTGCTGCTTCACTTTACGATCCAGATCGCTCATGCGGCCAACGGCGATACCCACGACGCCGAGCGCGACAAACCCTGCCAAAGAGCCGTTTTTCAAGGCGGCCAGCCAGGCCGTCTCTCCCATGAGGCGCAGTAGCACGAGGTTCTCGAGTCCAATGATCAGGCTTGCAATTATTCCCCCGCGGATTCCAAACAGCCACGCTGCCATTACGACGGTGACGGCGGCAAAAGGCGCGCCGGCAAAGCCCAGCAGCGGATACAGTAACGCGAACATTCCGCCATACAGTATCGCGAGCACCGCGATGATACCGAGATTCCACGCCCAGTGGCGAGACTTAGTCAGCATTCAGGCCATTCCCATCCTTTTCCCGCAATTCTAGGTAAATTCGACTTGGGTTGGGATAGGTGAGGAGTCCTGATTCAGTTGCGGAAACCAAGGGGAAAATGATGCTCTGACGAGGGTAGACCGTCGGGGGTTGCGCCAGATTTCAATCTCACTGGAGCAGGACTTTAGCGAGCCACGGTCGTCACCGGTCAGCGACTGGTCTAACGCGCGCGGCCTGCGCGACAACGAGGTGTGTACTTGCCCCGTGTTCGGTGCGATCGTTGACGAGGTGTACTGCTCCAACGAGCGGAGGCGCCACCAGCAGTAGCGCGAGCACGATCCCGCTGACCGTCACTGATCTAATTCGTGGCTTCCAAACGAGTGCGAGACGCATTGCTCGCGCACTCAATCCAAGGCCATCTGGGAGATAACGACGATATATGCGCCGGCCAAGCCAGAACAGGCCAATGCCAGTTGCGGCAGCAACCAGCGCTGGCACCAAGAACCGGTCGACGCGGGAGATCAAAGATGCGGCGCGATTGACGTTCGTGCCAAGTACCATACCGAGCGCCATCCATGCGCCGGCCCAAACGATTCCAGAAACAACAAAGGAGATCGTCGCTCTCGTTCTTGGAACGGCAAGCAGTCCCGCGACCATGGTGCTGTAGATGCGGAGTCCGGGGGTAAGACGAAGGAGAGCTACGCCACTGAACGGGCGATTGTGAAGCCATCGTTCGGCCCGATCTACCCGTTCCTCTTTGAGTCGGAGCCATCGACCGTAGCGGTGTAACAATGGCCGGCCGCCACGGAAGGCGACCGTGTAGAGAATCGAGGTTCCGATTAAGGTCGCAACAGTGAAGACGATGAGAGTTGGCACTAGCCCGAGCACGCCCTGCACCACCAGCGATCCGGTGAAGAGAAGGAGCAGGTCTCCAGGAATCGGCAGGGGTAGCCCCGCCTCTTCGGCCAGGATGATAACGAAGAGCAATAGGTAACCATGGCTTGCCATGAGCGCAAGCAAATCATGGCCGAAGAAATTCACGAATTCGTCTCCAGCCGAGGCCCGCCCGGCAGGCCGTCATACTATGTCGGCGGGTCGTCCGCCTCATCGGTGCATGGTATGAGTCTACCGTATTGGTACGGTCCGGTTCTGGGGACAATCGTCCTCAGATCGCGAGGATCATGGTCCCAGCCGGTTCGGGAGTGATTCCGCGAATAACGTGCGAACTCAGGTGTGGCATCGTTCGGATTCAACACACCCGACTACGAAACGTGGGATTTTCACCCCGCGCGAGATTCGGACTGAATCGACGGTGATGTCGAAAGTCGCGTGTCTTGCTTACTTGGCTTGTTCACTTGAACTTCAAACGATTGTGAATATTTGGTAGTACTGTCGCACGTTCAGAGGATGACCTTGATGGTCATCCACCGATAATACTCATGACGAGTGCGTAGACCATTACGATCCCTAGCACGATAAAGGTTCCAAGGAGAACAGCCGAAAAGAGCAGACCAAACCAGAGCACGAATCCCGATAGGGCTTTGTGGATTCGACTAGCCGTGCTGGGTCGACGCATTGGCTCAATCCTCGGAGTCATTCTCCATGGTACGGGTGTCGGTTGTTCCGGTCGTTCCGCGTCGCGCTCTGCCGAGAATGTGCTGCACCTCACCGGCACCAGGTTGTTCGATATTTGGGTTGCTTGGGTAATCGGTATCGTTGAGGTGCGGAGGCAGGTGGCAATGCGGATAGCCAGGCTCTTGAAACGCCGCATGACATCCTTCTCCTTCGTGAATATGCGACCGGCCTGCGGAGACAAGCATATTTTATGTCATGTCACCGCAGGTCGGATCGGAGTGTGCTAGTCAGTCACGGTCAGCGTGAAGTGGAACGCCGGGAGCGCTCCTCCTGGATGATCGTGGAGGTAGGTCAAATCCGGCTTTGAGTAGATATTCGGAGTCGGATCCTGACCCTCATAGACCGCCGGGTAGAGGTCGATGATGTGAGCCCCTGGCGCTCCGGCAGCGGGGAGATGAAGATCGATGTCTCCTTTGGTGCTAAAGCTGCAGCCGTAGCCCAAGTAGACGTTGTCGTAAACAACGGCGTAGGTTTTGCCCTGAATGGTCCAGCCAACGCCCTTCATGTGAATCGTAACGTCCTGTCCGACTTTGGCCTGCGCCGTGAAGTCGGCCACCGATGCGTAAATCGAGAAGTATGATTCGGCCACCTTGTCACCGCTGGTCGCCGTGATTCGGTGCGGGCCGGCGTAGTCGTTCAGCGCCTTGAACTGCAGTGTGAAGGTGCCGTCCGGGCCTGCCGTCGTTACAGGCAGGTCAGTCAGTTCCTCATCGAAACCTTCGAGCAAGCCCGTACTGGTGATCTTTTGTCCTGAGCGAGTTGCCCAGGTCAGATTCACCGGCTGATTTGCGGCAAATCCGCTTCCCGTCACGGTAATTTGCGAGCCTACCGATCCTTTATCCGGTGTCACGCTAAGTGTCGCGCTTCCTTGCGAGGTCGGATCAGGAGTGGCTTGCACCGTATCGGCAGGATTTGGATCGGTCCAGATCACCGGCGCTTGAGCTGTTGCGTCGCTGACGTTGATCACGAACGTCGTTGGCTCCAGCAGCGCGCCGAAAGGCCCCTGCTGAGGGTTGAGATAGGGAATACCTCGATAGTTTCGCCAGATCTTGAGTACGTGCGGACCAGCCGGTCCTGCGAGCCGGATCTGGGCTAATGCGGTTCCGTGCGTTGTTACCGCGGTCATGTAGCCGGTGAAGCCGTTGTCCCAGCTGACTTCCCACAGGCTCGTTTGGGCCTTGTAGCCCAGTCCGGTCGCATGGATTTGGATCTGATCGCCGATAGCCCCCGATGTTGATGATACGGAGAAGGTCGGATCGACGACGAACCCCATCTTCGTCGCGAACTTTCCATCGATACGCGCCACGATGTCGTGTACTCCACCGAAGTCCTCTGGAACCGTGAACGAGGTTCTGAGCGCTCCACTAGCGTCGGTGGTCACGTTTGCCAGGTCGACCAAGCGTGGATCGTAACGAGGGCCGACAAAGACGACTTGTTCCTGCTCCAACACGAAACGTCCATCATAGGTCTGCCAGGTGAACGCCACCGGTGTGTTCGCTGGGAATCCGGATCCGCTCATGGTCACGGTCGCGCCGACCGGGGCCTTAGGGGTATCGGAGCTAAGCTTCGATCCGGGGTACGCACTCTGTTCGGCGGCCGTCGCGGTTGGCGTCGTCGAAGTCTTGGCGCCAGCGTCCGACGTTCCTCCGGAACTGCAGCTCGAGAGAACGAGGGCACCGATGGCGATCACGATCCAGAGTTGGAACGGTAGAAACCGCGGAATCAACCGGCTTTCACGTGATGGACGTTTCATTGATTACCTCCTAGAAGGTCAGCCGGCGATTCCATCGCCGTGCGAGATTACGGTTTCGGCGTTGGTACGGGTGTCGGAGCGTCGGAGTACACCTCATCGGTGATGGCCGGCAGCGAAGCCGCGACGCTCATGATTGGTTTGAATTCGCCTGTGCGGCCGTCTTTCGCGGTCGCCACGATGGTGTACGCTACGGTTCCAGTCGGCGCGTCCTTGGGAACTTCCCAGGAGCCGGTCCAGTAGTACTCGTTCGGTGGGGTCTTGGGATGTGCGCCGAACTTCATATCGACCGTTTCACCATTGGCGAGCTGAATCTGAACTTTGTCCACAGTGGTGTCATCCATGAGATCGCCGGTTGCTGGATCGGTGATCTTGGCACGCCAGACCATCTCCGAGTTGCGAGGGAAACGGCTGCTCAGCGTGCAGCTGTGATTGGCCTTCTGATCAGCAGGAATGTTCTTCGATCCCTGAACAATATCGGCTGAGATCATCAGCGCTTGCGAGACAGCCGGCGCAGCTTGGGTCGCTGAGCCTGAGTTGCTAGACCCACCACAGGCCGCTACGAGCAGCCCTACTGTGAGCAGCAGTACTGCCGGTAGTACCTTCCAACCATTCCGATGAACCATTACCTACTCCCCTTTCCGAGAGCCTTGAAATACGAATCCTCGTTCACGCGCTCAGTCACCAGGCGAGGTGCGTACATAGTCAGGAATTTCAGCGGATGCCACCGGAACCGTCCCGGCGGACCGAATCCCGACAACGGTGCGAATCAGGACGCCGAATAGGAATAGCCACACCGCTACCACAACGGAGACCACTCCCACCGAGAGCCAGTGACGCACGAATGCGAGTGGAACAGGTGCAGCTGTGAACGACGGTACAACTTCAGACACCTGAATCGTGGACGTCACGTCGGCACTCGCGGCAGATGCATCGCCACCGAAGCGGGCAGTCAAGGTGTGTTTCCCAACCTGTGCCGCCTGATACGGGATCGCCGCGACACCTGTTGACTCGGTGACGGCAGTGCCCAGCGCAGCTTGCCGGTCAGCTCCTGCGAAATGCACTTTTTCGAAGAAGTCGACCGTCGCGTTACCCAGTGGGGTGCCATCAGCCGCCGTTACAGTCGCTACGATCAAGAGTTGCCCTTTGACCTTGTGCCCTTTACTGTCGAGAACCGGCGAAGTGCTCAACTGCATTACTGCTGGACCTGGAGTCGCCTCTCCAGTAGCGCTTGCGTTCGTGGCCAAGAGCAGTGTGGCTCCCAGGGCCAAAATCAGCGTGAGGAAGTGAAGCAGCTTCATCCCACCATTCCTTTCTCGGTTAGATCGACCAGTCGCTGTTGGACGGCCGACGCCATGGCAGCTTCTTCCTCTACATCGATCTCCTCCATTTCGTACATCGGGAGAATTGGGAACCATTTGAAGAACAGCATCATGAAGAGCGGAATTGCGGCTGCTCCGCCGACGGTAATCGCGATGGAAACCCACGAGAGGTGAAAGCTTCCCCAGGGCCCTGAGATGAGCGGGTTCTCAGCTGCCGGAACGACGATCACCAGTCGCTTGAGCCACATACCGAACACGACCAACGCGGACGCTGTGACGATTCCGGGGATCGTTCGTGTCCATTTGAGTGCAACGAGAGCCACCGGAATGAGACCGCCGCCGATGACGAAGAGCCAGAAGTAGGGCGCGTAGCGACCGACAAGCAGGGCCGTCAGGAGCGGAGTCGTTTCCTCGTTCAGCGCGTAGCCTTCGCTCAGCATCTCGGTAAAGGTCATGTAGAGATAGAGAAGACCGAGCGTTGCCATCAGGAACCCGAGGTAATGAAAATGCTTCGAGCCGATGAACGACTCGAGACGGTAAGCCCTGCGAAATCCGGCCACTACCAGGATCACCAGGGCGACCCCTGAATAGAGCGCCGCAACGACGAAGTAAGGAGCAAAGATCGTGCTGTTCCAACCGGGCCGGCTGTTGACCGCGAATGCCCAGCTCAATACCGAGTGCACCAGCACCGCGATCGGGATGATCAAGATAGCGATAGCGGTCGTGCTTTGAGATAGCAATCGCCGCTGAGCGCCTCGTCCATGCCAGCGGAGCGACAGCAGGCTGTACATGCGTCGTCGCCAGCCGCTCGCGACGTCACGACGATCGCGTAGCACTGCGAGATCTGGAATGAGTGGTAGGTACAGAAAGATGAACGTGGCGACCATGTAGGTCATGACGGCGATGAAGTCCCAAATGATCGGTGAACTGCCGTGTGGGAACCAGAGGAGTCGCCACATGCGGTCTGGGCGACCGAGGTGAACCACGGCAAAGGCAGCACCCACGATGAGTGAGAAGACCGCCATGGACTCGGCCAAGCGGGTGATCGGAGCGCGCCATTTAGCCTGAGTTAGTCGCAAAATGGCGGAGACCAGGGCGCCGCCATAGCTCACCCCAATGAAGTCCACCAAGTTTGCCTCGTAGATTCCCCAGAAGCCTTTGTCAGTGTAGCCGGCACTACCCAGCCCACTCATGAGCTGAGTGATGTAGGCAACGATCGCCAGGCCAACCAGGGCCGCCAGCCCGCCGGCCAGTGCCCAGAAGCGCCAGCTGCTGCGCCCGAGTGGGCGCATCGCCGCTTCGAATACGTCTTGTTGAATCATCTGAGGTTCCTCCCTCACATCACCTTCAGTGCGGCTAGTAGGTCAAATCCTGGGAATGGCCGAGGATGTAATAGACTCGAGGACGTGTGCCGAGCTCTTCCTTGTAGCGGACGGCATCGTTGTCACGGACAAACTTTGATAGTTTGACGGTCTCATTCAGTCCGTTTATGGCGACGTCGGCCTCGATGTCTCCGATGTAGAGAGCGCCCATCGAGCAGGCTTCGACACAAGCCGGGAGCTTGCCTACATCGGTGTTATGGACGCACAGGATGCATTTCCCAACGGTCCCTTTCTGTTGTGGAACCGGGAACTCCGGCATCGGGTTGCTGAGGGTTGAGGGAACGGCCGGCGGCTGGCTCCAGTTGAAGTAGCGGGCTTCATACGGGCAGGCCGCCATGCACGCCCGGCAGCCGATGCATACCTTCTGGTCGACCAATACGACACCCTCAGAGTTCTTGAAGGTGGCACCGACCGGGCAAACTCGCTGGCACGGTGGGTTCTCACAGTGCATGCACAGGCGGGGCATGAAATAGGACTGACCATCGGCGGTCTTCATGTCGTAGACCTTTATCCAGGTCTGATCTTCCGCAAGATAGTGCATCTTCTGACAGGCCGTGGTGCACTTTTCGCAGCCATCGCAGCGGCGCAGATCCACGACCATCGCCCATTGGTGCTTCGCTGGTGGAGCTTTGGTGGCCGCTGTGGCGCCACCAATGGTGACTGCCGCGGTGCCCGCCACGGCTCCCCCTGCTCCTGCAATAGCTGCAAGCTTGATGAAACGTCTGCGCGAGACCGACGAGCGAGGAGGAGACGCAGAGTCTTCGGTGATTTGCCCCTCCCTGTGATCCACGGTGTCTTTAGAGGAATTCATGGCCCCACCCCATTGACTTGGCCTTCCGTGGTGCCATCCGAAGTTGAGATGACGTCCACGTAGGCGAGCGAATAATCTTTAGCTCGATGTGACAGCTACAGTGCAAGTACGTCGCGCAATGCTCGAAGAAAGAGTTTGAATTCTTCCTCTCTATTCTGACGTGCGCGGAGGTGATCCGTGAGCGCGGAAACGCGCAACGGAATCAGGAGAATGTCGGTGGAAGAAGGCAGATCTTCGGGGTGCTTGTCGTGGAAAGTGTGCAGTCGAAGTAGCTCGTCCGCAGCTACTCAACGGGCAGGTCCGGCGACGAAATGTCGGAGTCAGGTGGCTAGTGGTCGGGCTCGAGGTCGAGGAGTCCGTGTTCCAACGCGTAGCGGACCAGAGCGGCGCGCCCCTGGAGACCAAGCTTGTCGATGAAGCGTTGCTTGTAGGTTTCGACCGTTCGCACGCTCACCGCGAGTTCCTCGCCGATCTGTTTGGTCGTGTAACCGAGGGCGACAAGCCGTAGAACCTGCATCTCACGCTCGCTCAGGATCTGCGCCTGTGGAGCTTCGGTTGGTTCACGCGGCCCCCACGATTCCTCGACGATCACTCTTGCGAGCGTCGGATGTAAGTAGACTTCGCCTCTCGCGACCGTTCGAATAGCCTGCAGCAGTTCGTGCCCGGCGGCGTGCTTCAGTGCATAGCCAGAAGCTCCCGCTGCGAGTGCCTGGTGGAGATAGGCTGGGTCGTCATACTGGCTGAGTACGAGCACCCGAACGGCTGGCAGCGCTTCCTTGATCATTCGCAGTGCTTCCAGTCCGCCACCCGGCATGCGTACATCGACGATCGCGAGATCTGGCTGCAACTGATGCGCCATCTCTACCGCTTCCGCCGCGGATTCGGCCTCGCCAATTACCTGCAGGTCGAGCTGGCTATCCAACAGAGCTTTGAGACCAGCTCTCAGAACACCGTGGTCATCAGCCAGCAGAATGCGCAATCGCGCCATTGTTTCCCTCCAATTGATCGTTCAGATCAATGGGGACCTCTAGAAAGACGGTCGTACCACGCCCTGGAGACGTCTCGATCGTGAGATTGCCGCCCAGCAGCGCCACTCGTTCTTCCATTCCAGCCAGACCGAGGCGACCTTCCAGCGTTCCCTCACGTACTGCCGCCAGGTCGAACCCCTCGCCGTCGTCCTCGACGATCACAACCAGCTTCGAACGTCGTCGCTCGATCAGAACACTGACGTGCTCTGCATGCGCGTGTTGCACGACATTCGTCAACGCGCCCTGGACGATGCGATAGACCGCGGTCTCGGCGGCCGGTAGGAGTCGTAGACGATCAATACCAACGGTCGCGTAGTCCGTAACCAACGTGCCGCGCTCGCCACAGTCTCTGAGGAAGCGTTGTATGGCTGCTTCCAGCCCGATATCGTCGAGCACGCTCGGTCGCAATTCTACTGCCAGTCGATGCACCTCTTTGAGGGTGCCGACGGCGATCTCATGGAGCTCATCCGCCAGGTCTCGCACTGATTGGGTAACTCGCTGGTCACCACCGAGTCTCTCCAACCCGATCTGGAGCGAGGCCAGGGCCTGACTTGTCTCGTCGTGAAGCTCCTGTGCCAGGCGCCGCCGCTCTTCCTCCTGCGCGTTCATGACGCGCTTCAGCAACTCTGCTCGTTCTTGATCGCGGACTTGGAGCTGCTGATACAAGCGTGCGTTGGCGAGTGCCATGCCAACCTGTCGACCCATAGCTTGCAACGTCGATCGATCCAGTTTCTGGAAGTGGCCCGGCTTCTCCGAGCCGAGGAACAGCACTCCGGGACTGTGTTCGGTGGTTCCAAGCGGTAGAGCTATGCATGAGTTCAAATTCGTGAGCTGGCAGACGGGGCTATCGATCCCCTCCGCGTCTCGATCCAACATGAAAATCTCTTGCTGACCTGCCGCCAGTGCACACAGGCAGCGATTGTTCTTGATTCCCTCAGCACACACGTTCGGGATTTGACATGGTTGAGACGCGATCAGCTTGAGGCGTTCGTCTTCACCAGGCACGAGGACGTACCCCACGTCGGCGCCGGTGATCGCGATGAGCTCATGCAGTGTGCGGCCAAGCAGCACCTGCTGGTCGAGGGAGCCACTCACGGTCTCCGCAAGACGATTCAACTGGGCGAGCTCTCGATTGCGTGACTCCACCTCAGCGGTTCGAACCGCGACGCGATGTTCGAGTTCGTGATTCCATTGCTCGACTTGAAGCAGGGACGCTCGCAGTCGGGAACGCATAGTCTCAAATGAGCGCGCCAGAATGCCCAGTTCGTCACCTCGGCGCATGTTGATCGGCTCGTCCAGCTGACCGAGTGCAAAACGCTCCGCTGCCAGAGTCAGCGTTTCGAGCGGCAAGACAATGCGGCGGACGTCAAACCAGGCGACAGTCATGCCAAGCAAAACGACGATGGTTCCGAAGAAAGCGAGTCGACGTTCAAGCTTGCCTGGTAACGCGACGACCGAATCGTGCGGTTCCTCCAGCGTCACCCCCCAGGTTGGAATGATCGTAACAGGCGCGTAGGCAACCATGTGAACTGGACCGTTCGGTGGGTGGTGGATGCGATACCCACTTGTACGGTCCGCGATAAGCGGCGCTAACAGGTCTTCGTGTTCGACTGCCATCTTGCTGGCAAGGTCTGTCGTGGTTGTTGAGCCCGTCACGTCCGTCTGAATGATCTGAATCGCGACATTGCTGTTGACTTCGCTGGCGAGCATAAAGTTAGGTACGGTGTCGGATGGATCGAATACGGCGAGGAGAACTCCGGATACGTCGTTCATGGTGTCGCGTAACGGAACAGCAAAGCATGCCTTGGAGACCGCTGGATCTTGATGGGGTGCGCAGGCAAGAACCTGAGGCGTGTGAGTCTTGAGAGCCTGTTGAACGGCGACGTAGTCGAGCGGCTGACCGTGCAAAACGTCGCCCCTGGTCGGATCGACCCACAGCAGATTGCCGTTGACGTCACCGACAGTCAAAGAGGAAAACTTTCCGGCCGCGGGTTGTAGATCAATGAGTTGTTGCTGCTGCTGCTGATCTAATGTGTCTCCGGACTGAAGATGAACGGTCGAGAGATCCTGCTCAAGCGACACGGAGGTGAATTGAATAACGTCGTCGACTCGAGCGGCCAGGTGCTGGGCGAGCTGGACGCGTTCCGCGTAGGCGGCTTCTGTCGTTTGCTGGACGGCCCAGACGACGAACACGCCGCTGAGGGCCAGGATCGCTCCCAGTCCTAGCCCGGCGGTCAGTACGATGCGGCGGCTCAACGGAAATGATCGTGGGATAAAACGCATCGCCGCACCTCCATTCCACATTCAGTGACGGTCACACGTACCAGTGCAAGCCCCGACTAAATCCGGCCCGGAGGGACGATAAGTATCGGAGTCGTCCCATGCCGAATGACCGACTCAGTGACGCTGCCAAACGTCCAATGTCGTGCCCCACCCAGGCCATGAGTCGCCATCACGATGAGCTGCGCGCCAGATGTGGTGGCCGCCCGCACGATCTCATTGCTTGGATCGCCAAACCGGACTTCCCAGCTGACGTTCACCCCGCTCCTACGAAGACGGGTCGCTGTGCGCAGGAGAAATTCCCGGGCTTCGTCGATGGCAACGGTAGCGATATCGTGTGTTCGCGTAGCATCTAGCTGTTCGGAATGTCGAGCAATGACGCTCCTCGAGTGGTCGTCACGTGGTTGAACAACTCTCATCAAACAGAGCCGGCTTTGTGACCCGGCAATCTCCAATGCGAGCGGTATTGCGGAACTGGCGATATCCGAGCCATCAAGCGGCACGAGAATCTCATTGAGATCTACAGCGCAGTTCGGATGTGCGTCGCTCGCAAGAAGCAGTGGTACGCGCGTTCCACGCATTAGGCTGACTGCGACGCTTCCGAAACTCGTTCGGCGCAGAGCAGTTCGACCATGTCTGTTCATGACCACGATTGTCTCGTCGCCTCTTCTATTGAAGAAACGGAGCAATTCCTCGACTGGCTGGCCGCAAAGTACCCGTACCTCGACCCGGGTGTTCCCACGATACCGATCGGCGACCTCGTTCAGGTAGCATCTCGCATCGGTGACAGCGTGCGCCACGGATTGTTCCGTGGGTACCGATGAATCGATGACGTGAACAAGTTCGAGGGTACCTCGAAGCCGCTCTGTAAGGCGGCTACTCAGTATCAGCGCCGGCTCAGCGAGCGGTGATTGATCGAGTGGTGTGATAACCCTATACATTGAAACAATCCACGCGAATTGCCGCGCATTCCGAGACGCGATGGCCCCGACCTTTGAGATACCGGTAGGTGTAGATACTGTTAATCACTAGGTTACGGGTCGTGGCTAAGATGCTACAACCGTGATTCCACCTGACGATGCATCAATTACATATCAACCCACGTCCAGGTGTTACAAAATCGTGTATTCGGAAGTGACAGGAGGTTGCATCCTGCCCCAAGTGGTGTTCCGTGAGGTCGTGTTGACCCCTGATAGTTGGATGCGTAGGATGAGGCTGCGGCATGCTAGCCGATGCTCGCTGGAGCATAATGCCGGTGCCCGCAAAACATGACTACTACCTCGTTGTCACCAAGACTGGAGCTATCGCGATGTCCAGCTCGAATATGTCGGATGGTCACGACCAGTCCGTGCCCCGCGAGTTCGGATTCGACACCCGTTCAATCCACGCAGGGCAACGGCCCGACCCATACACGGGCGCTCGTGCCATGCCGATCTACCAAACGACCAGCTTCGTATTCGAGGATACTGATTCCGCCGCCGCGTATTTCAACTTGCAAGAATACGGAAACATCTACACCCGGATTGGTAACCCGACCGTCGCCGCCTTTGAAGAGCGCGTCGCCAACCTCGAAGGCGGAGCGGGCGCGGTCTCGTTCGCGAGCGGCCTGGCGGCGCAGACGGCGGCTCTCTTCACGTTGCTGGAACCGGGCGACCACATCGTCGCCTCGCAGGCTCTCTACGGCGGCACCATCGCGCAGTTCAAGAATGTGCTCGGGAAGATGTCAGTCGAGTACACCCTCGTTGATCCAGATGATCTTTCAGCCTGGCAGGGGGCGCTCCGCGACAATACCAAGGCACTCTATGCCGAGACTATCGGAAATCCCGGCGCCAACGTGCTCGATATTGAACGGGTGGCCGCAATCGCCCACGATGCCGGCGCACCGCTGGTGATCGATAGCACCTTTGCTTCGCCGTATCTCTGCCGGCCGATCGAGTGGGGTGCGGACATCGTGATCCACTCGGCCACCAAGTTCATCGGTGGTCATGGCACCAGCATCGGCGGCATCGTGGTTGACTCCGGCACCTTTAACTGGTCGAACGGTCGCTTTCCTACTGTCGCAAATCCATCCGCGAACTACCACGGATTGGAGTTCCACGAGACCTTTGGAATCTATGGCTATTTGATGAAGTTGCGAGCCGAATCGTTGCGCGATCTGGGTGCGGCGTTGAGTCCTTTCAACGCGTTCATGTTCTTGGTCGGATTAGAGACACTCCCGCTTCGCATGGAAAAACACGTCGCGAACGCGCTTGGAGTCGCGCGCTACCTGGAGCAGCATCCGATGGTCGATCGGGTTCGCTATCCCGGTCTGGACGATAGCCCGTACCGAGCACTGGCCCAGAAATATCTTCCGCGTGGCGCTGGCGCCATCTTCGCGATCGACATCAAGGGAGGACGTGAAGCCGGGCGTCGCTTCATTGAATCGCTACGTCTCTGGAGTCACCTGGCAAACGTCGGCGATGCCAAGAGTCTGGTGATTCATCCGGCGAGCACGACGCATCGACAGCTGACCGACGCGGAGCTGCTGGCGGGCGGAATCACGGCAGGCACGATTCGCCTGTCGGTCGGATTGGAATCGCTCGACGACCTGATCTGGGATCTCGATCATGGGCTCGAGGCGGCGAAGTCGGCGTTGACGGTCGGCGCCGGGGCGGAAGGTGACGCATGACGGCCAACATGAACGGGTTCGACATCTCCCAGTATCAGGATCCGAAGGTCATCCGTGACATTATGCTGACAGCCAAGACCGTTGCGATCATCGGGCTTTCGTCCAACGAGCTTCGCCCGAGCCATTTCGTTGGCTTCTACCTCAAACGACATGGCTATCAGGTCATCGCGGTCAATCCGCGTGAGACCGAGATCTTCGGTGAGAAGAGTTATTCCTCGCTGTCGGAGGTTCCGGTGCCAATCGACGTAGTTGACGTCTTCCGTGCGCCGCAGCACGTGCCTGCCATTGCCGAAGAAGCGGTGAAGGTTGGAGCAAAGGTGCTGTGGCTGCAGTTTGGAGTGATCAGCCCTGAGGGTGCCGAGATTGCTCGAAGAGGTGGGTTGCAGGTGGTCATGGATCGCTGCATGAAGGTGGAACACGCTCGCTCGGTTGGCCGCATGCACTGGTACGGTCTCAACACCGGGAACGTAAGTGCCCAGCGGGAGCGTTGGGAGTAGCGCCTCACTCCTGAGACAATTCGACCTGGCCGTTCAGTAGGTCGAGTTTGGCCCGCAGCTGTTGCAGATTCTCGCGGCCGATACGATCGGCCTCCTGCCGCTCGATGTCCTGGATGATCGCGCTGCCTGCCCGCAACGCCTGCTCGCCGCGTTCGGTCAAGCAGATAATCTTCGCCCGACTGTCGCTTTCTTCGAGGCCTGCCTCGGGACGTCATCTGTTACGAACGCAGCGCCATTGCGCCCCGTTTCCTCTAGCGCTAGCATAGAATCTGCGCACTATTCAGACGCGATCTCATTTTGCGCGCGACTGCCCTGGGCAGTATGGTCGGGCTTTCAGGAAGGCGGGATCTCGATGCAATTACGACGACTGGGCCGGATCGGCCGTGACGACTCCGTGTTGATCTACGGCGCTGCCGCCCTCGGCGGCGTGACGCAGGACGAAGCCGACAAGTCGATCTCATTCGCGCTCGATTCCGGCATCAACCACTTCGATACCGCGCCGAGCTACGGCGATGCGGAACTCCGGCTTGGCCCCTGGATGCCGAGAATTCGCGACCAGATCTTCCTCTCGACTAAGACCGGCAAGCGGGATCGTGAATCAGCCTGGGAAGAGATCAATCGCTCGCTCGAGCGGCTCCAGACCGACCACATCGACCTGATTCAGCATCACGCGGTCACGAATCTCGAGGAGCTGGAACTCGTCCTGCGTCCAGGAGGGGCCTTGGAAGCAACAATTCAGGCGAAAGAGCAGGGACTGGTTCGCGCCATCGGTATTACCGGGCATGGTCATCAGGCGCCACGGACGCATCTGCAGGCATTGAGGCGCTTTCCCTTCGACACTGTGCTGACGCCGCTCAACTACGTCCTCTATCAGAATGAAGCCTATCGTCTGGATCTGGAGGCATTGACGTCCGAGATCAAGCGGCAAGACGCTGGCCTGATGGTGATCAAGGCGATCGCCCAGCGGCCGTGGCCGGAAGGCGCGCCGCACACCTACGACACTTGGTACGAGCCATTCGATCGGCAGGAGTTCATCAACGCTGCTATCGCCTTCGTCCTCTCCTTCCCGGAGGTAACCGGCCTGGCTACCGCTGGAGACATTAATCTGTTACCGATGATCGTCGAGGCGGAAAAGCAGGCCGATGCAATGCCGCCGGAGCGAATAGAGGAGATTCTTTCGGGAGCGCTCGATTACGTTTCTCCCTTCGCGGCAGGTGGTCCAGGGTAATCGCGTCGTCCGCGGAAGAAGGTATCTCGAAACAGGAACGCTCACCTCGTCAGTGGGCGTTTCGCCATTTCCTCGGACGCGATGAATCGCGCCCCTACGGATCCACCCGTCGTAGGGGTGACATTCATGCCTTGCCGCGGCCCATATGACACCGTCACAATGGGCGTGCGAGGGTCAAGAATTGCCATTGGCGAACCAAACGAGAGGACGGGAATCCGTGACGTCGGTTGAGCAGATCAAGGGTAAGAGAGCTGGTATTGGGCCGCGAGTTTACGATTCGGATAAGGCCTATCGCGGTTATACCCTGTTCGCTCCGCTCACCGGTGGCGGTATGGTCTATCTCATCAATATGTATGGCGAGACGGTTCATTCCTGGATGATGCCCTATTCACCCGGCCTCTACGGCTATCTGACGCCACACGGGACGCTCTTCTACAACGGGAAGGTGCCGGAAGAGTCGGAACGATTCATCGCTGAGAAGGGATGGAAGGGCGGCGCCGTCCTCGAGATGAATTGGGATGGCGAGGTTCTTTGGGAACTGCGCCAGCCGGATCATCATCACGATGGGATTCTGCTCAGCAACGGCAACGTCCTCTTTCTCTGCCTTGGGGAAGTGCCGGACGAGATTGCCAGGGAGATTCAAGTTGGGCGACCCGGACCGGTGCATGAGGGTCCAATGTATGCCGACTACCTGGTCGAGATGACGCGGAGCAGTGAGGTCGTCTGGGAGTGGCATGCCTGGGAGCATCTCGATCCACGAACCGACAAGCCGATGTCGCCACAGGATGACCGGCACGAATGGACGCACGGCAACACCGTTGCCGAAATGCCGAACGGTGACATCCTGATCAGCATGCGGGATCTCTCGACCATCGCCATCATCGATCGTGCCACCGGCGATTTCAGCTGGACCTTCGGCTCACCGCATCTCGCCCAGCAGCATGCCCCGGCACCTCTCGAAAATGGACATATTTTGGTGTTCGATAACGGTACGCGGCGCGTTGACCAATTCATGCCCTACTCGCGGGTGCTGGAGATCGACCCGATTAGCAGCGAAATCGTCTGGTTCTACGAAGAGCGCCAGCAGGTCGACTTTTTTTCGCCGCACCTGTCGAGCGCGCAGCGATTACCAAACGGCAACACATTGATCTGTGAAGGAACCTTCGGGCGATTTTTCGAAGTGACGGCTGAGGGTGAGACGGTCTGGGAGTACGTCAATCCTCACTACAGTTCGCCGCCAGACCATCCCGAGAAACCGTCTCGAAACGCCGTCTTCCGAGCCTATCGCTACGGCGAAGAGCAGATCAAATTGGCAAGAACGTACAATTCTTGACGAGCAGGGTCATTGTGACGGTGTCGTATGGACCGCGGCAAGGCATGAATGTCACCCCTATGACGGGTGGATCCGTAGGGGCGCGATTCATCGCGTCCGAGGAAATGGAGAGCCGTCTCCCCGTCATGCTGAGGCCGCAGTCGAAGCATCTCTTCCATCGCTCCCGATCGATACGGCGAAAGCGAAGACCGAGAGATCCTTCGCCTTGGCTCAGGATGACCAGGCGTACCCCGACCAGTGTTGGTCAATCTTTATGCAATTCGCTGTAAACGCGGAAAGGTGTCGGCGCCGCCACCTACAGTCGGCGCGAGGAGGTAGAGCAGGATGTCCAATCGTGTTACTCCGGAAGATCTCGTCTACGAGGTGCTGCAGCCTGCGGACCCGCAGCTATCGCCGGACGGCTCGCAGATTGTCTATACGTTGTCCGGATCCGATCGCGACTCGCGCAAGACGACTACGCATCTCTGGCTGTGCGATCGCGATGGGGGCAACGCGCGTCAACTCACCTTCTCCGGAATGAAGAACGAAATTCCCCGCTGGTCACCTGACGGTGCCTATATCGCTTTCGTTTCGGATCGAGTCACGGCACCCGCCATGGCTGGCATCTTTGTCTTGGGCGTCGCTCAGCCGTCCGAGGCCCGCCTGGTGACACTTCACAATCAGAGTATCAGTGAGCTTGCCTGGTCGCCTGACGGAACGACGCTCGCCTACACGACAACCTTCGATCCAGACAACCCGACCGAAGAACCAGTCAAGGAGGATGACCCGCCTAAGGTCCGGGTAACGCGGCGGCTCGACTACAAATGGGATGGCCGTGGGTATCTTGGAGATGCGCGCAACCATGTCTGGCTCGTCGACGTCGCAAGTGGCGAGCATCGCAGGCTGAGCGAGGGCGTCGTCGATCATTACATGCCTGTCTGGTCTCCGGACGGCCGGTCGATTGCCGTCGGCAGACAATCTTCCGATGGCTGGAACTCATTCATTGCGATAATCGATGTCGACTCTGGCGAACTGACACCGGTTGGGGACCCGGACGTCGGGAACGGGAGTCATCCCACGGCAGCATGGTCTCCGACCGGTGATCGGATCATCTTCGCCGGTGATCCCGGGCATACCTATCAACCTGACCTCTTCCTTTACGATGTCGCGGACGGCGAGACGCGCCGCCTGACCAACGATTTGCCCGTGCTGCCCATCGAAGGAATCGGTTCCGCGCCAATGACCTGGATCGACGAGCGGCGCGTGCTTCTCTGCGCCGCCGAGCACGCCCAGCATGGTCTCTACGTGATCGACGTCGAAACCCGATCTCTCGACTGCCTGAGCCGGCTGCCTGCGACCCTGACGGGGGTCAGCGTCGACTCAGCGCGACGCTGGGCAACGCATGCCTATACGGCGTTCGATTCGCCGGGCGAGATCGCCGTCCATGACCTGAGCGAGAAGACGTTCTCGGTCATCACGCATCACAACACCGACCTTATCTCGCGGATCGGCGCGCGCGACTGGGAACGTTTCGAGATCGAGCGTGGGGGCTTCAGCATTGAGTCGTGGCTGCTCAAACCGGTCGACTTCGACTCGAACAGGCGTTACCCCGTCGTGTTGATGATCCATGGCGGCCCCAACGGCTTCTTTGGCTATCGTTTCATCCCGAATCAGCAACTCCTCGCCAATCAGGGCTACCTCGTCGTACTTCCCAATCCACGCGGCTCGACCTCCTACGGCCGTGAGTTCTCCGTTCAGGTACTCGGTGACCGGGGCGGCGAGGACTATCTGGACCTGATGGCCGTCATCGACGAGGTTGCGTCGCGCCCATATGTCGACGCCGATCGGATCGGAATCTACGGCTATTCCTATGGTGGATTCATGACGTCCTGGATGATCGGACAGACCGATCGCTTCAAGGCCTGTGTTTGCGGTGCGCCGTCGGTCGATTTGAAGTCGCAGTTCGGCACCAGCGACATCGGTTGGCACTACGATTCGACCCAATACCGCGCGCAGCCGCACGAGAATCCCCAGTGGTTCCGTGACCACTCTCCGCTCACCTATGCCCATCGAGCGACGACGCCGACGTTGCTCGTGAGTGGCGAGAGCGATCTGCGTTGCCCGACGAGCCAATCGGAAGAGTTGTTCGTCGCGTTGTGCAAGGCTGGCTGCGAGGTCGAGTTCGTGCGTTACCCGGAGATGGCTCACGGCTTCACCAGCGCCGGGCCGGCAGAGTATCGAGTCGACTACCTCACGCGAACGCTGGACTGGTTCGATCAATTCATGGGACAGCGGGTTTAGTCGGGAGGTTGGGCGACACCTTCAATTGAAGGTGTCGTAGCGCTGGTGCCGTGTTGCGGTTCGCCGGGAGTTTGCCAAGGCTCGCGGCGTTGGTTTATCGGACGAACTACGCCCGCTCGGACCCTGCTGGCTTGATTGTCGTGTGCCTGTAAGTCGCTACTCGTCGTCGGTCGGGATCTCGCCGCCGAATGACTCCCAGTCGGTGATCTCTTCGATACGGAGTCGCTGTGGCCGTCGCGCGGAGCGCTCTGGCGGTGGCGGTGCGGGATGCCCAAGCTGAAGAATGAGTTCCGGGCGCAGATGATCCGGCAGCTCGAGTACTTCACCTAAACCGGAACGGCTGACCGAGGTAACCGGGGTCGTGCCGAGGCCGAGCGCATGCGCCATAAGCTGCATGTTCATTGCTGCTGTGCCCACGTCGATAAAGGTGCTGACGTCCTGCTCCTGACGAATGCTGAAAAGCTGCAAACGGTCGAGGTCGGTGCAGATGACGATGAGGGCGGCAGGGGAGCCGTAGAAACCGGGGCCGATCACGTTGATCAGGTCGATCTTCTCCGGATCGCGAGTGACGTAGAAACGATGCAAGCGCCGGTTGCCGGCGCTCGACGCCCAGCGCGCCGCTTCGATGATACGGCGCAAGTCCGCTACCGAGACGGGCTCATCCGTGAACGAGCGCACAGCACGTCGCGTTTTGATGTTCTCGAAAACGGCCTTAGCCCGGTCAGTCTTCGTCACTGCTACGTCCATCCTTGCCAGATGCGGTTGCTCGTCGTCGTTTGATCTCCTGAATGATCTCAGCCGGACCCTCATGCAGGAACGCTTCAAACTCGTTGACGTCCGATCGTCGCGCCGCGAGCGCCTTTTCCATCTCATGCCGGAAGCTCTGCAGCCAGGTTCGACTCTGCTCGTCGCCGTCCCGGATCATCGCATCGATCAGCGGTAGGGCGCCCTCGACCATGCGATGTCCCGCGTAATGAGGGGGCTCAATCGTATGAAGTTCGGCGGTCGCCACCAGATGCGCCAGTAGGCGAAAGGCTTCGTCTTCAGTGAGTATGCGCTGTTCGGTCACGCGCCTCTCCATTCCCGTGTTGTCCGAGGAGGCATTATCGCACTGGGAGTCGCGAATTGACAATGGCAGCACTGCATCCGATCACCTAGACGCGTCATAACGGTTACGCTGTCAGTTCACCTGACGCTCACGTCAGCAGGCAGTCAACTCGGGCTCACCGGCGGCGAAAGTCTTCTTGAGCACAAGGAATGCCATCATGTCGCCCGTCCCAATCTCCTGCACGCCTTGCTCTCACCGGCATCATCCGCAGTTACGAACCGGAAGAACTCTCCCCCTTGACACCACCTATATCTTACCGTATAGTAATGCATTAGAGACATCTTACTGTTCGGTAATACATAGGAGGTGGTTTCGATGCCCGCAGTCGTCCGATCGATTGAGATCCAGTCCCCGCCCAGCACGGTGTGGCGGTGGTTGGCGACTCCAGAGGCGCTGCGCCGTTGGATCAGCCCCAACCTCGAGATCGACCTGCGCGTCGGTGGTGCGTATCGCATGCACGGCGCCGACGATAGCACCTGGATCAGCGGCACGGTGCTGGAGCTGGTACCCGAGGGTAGTTTGATCCTTTCCTGGCTGGAGGAAGGTGGCGACTGGGTTCATCCCGGTCGGCTAGTCATCACGCTTACTCCGACGCCCGCTGGCACACGAGTTGCACTTGCGCACGACGGTTTCGCCGGCATCGGTAAGCCGGGGTGGCGTGACACGGTGCAGGCGTACGAGCGAGGCGCTGACCAGCACCGCTTGCTGGAGCAGCTAGCTGAGTTGGTGGCCGCCAACGGTGTCTAGTAGCAGGGACGACCTGTTCCGGGCGCTGGCTGATCCGACGCGTCGGCGTATCCTCGACTTGCTGGCCGAACGCGGAACGCTGACGGTCAGCGAGCTGGCTGCGGAGTTTCCAGACCTGGTCGTGTCGGGCATCTCCAAGCACTTGATGGTCCTGCGGGCAGCGGGGTTGGTTACCGCCACACGACAGGGTCGGCAGCAGCTTTACCGCATCGATGCGGACGCGCTGGCGGAAGCGCTAGCGCCGTGGCTGGCGAAATACGAGCCGTATTGGTCTGCCGCTCTTGAGCGCCTTCGCGACCTCGCAGAAGGAGAAGAGCCGCCCCATTGAAAGGAAAGTAGTTGGCCGGGCCCGGACGGATGTACGCCCGTGGTCCGTGCCAACTGCCGCGAACTGACGGGGATCGCGGCCCCCGCTGGCACGCGAAACGTCACGCCGCACCGCATCCAACCGAGCGTCAGTATCATCGTCTTACGCTTCTCGTGCGTCGGCGGTGTGGGCACAGATGGACGAATTAAAGGTTCATCGGTAACGTGCTGCGCGGTGACGCGTTTGAATAATCGACGGATCCGGAAATGCGGCTGGCGCATCGCGAAGTAATTGAGCTGGAAGGTTAGCGCGTGCAGGATCGACGATCGTTTCTCAAGAAGCTGGTGTCGCTCGGGGTCGTGATGCCCTTTGCGGGCGTTTTCGACACGATTCAGACGGCGGTCGCTGCCCCGTCCAGCGACATGACCCGCTCGCAGGTACAGGCATACTCTATCCTCTCAGCAGATGGCCGGCCAGCGGGTGATCTACTCCTACGCCGGACTCGAAGTACCCGAGACGCTACTGCAGCAGATCCGGGCGGGTCAGGCTGCCGGAGTGATCTTCTTCGGCGACAACATCAGCAGCGACGCGCAGATAACTTCAGTGATTGACCAGCTCCGCGGAGCGCAGCAGCAGAGTCCTATGCAAGCCCCGTTGCTGTTGATGACCGATCAGGAGGGTGGTGAAGTCCGGCGCCTGCCTGGCGCCCCGGCGCAATCGGCAAAGCAGATCGGTCAATCTGTGAACCCTGTGTCAGCGGCCAATCAGGCTGGTGCCTCGGCCGGTCAGAATTTGGCAGGGGTGGGCATGAATGTCAATCTGGGGCCTGTACTTGGCGTCTATCGCAAGGCTGGTGATTTTCTGGATGAGTACGAGCGCTCCTTCGGCCCGAATGCACAGATTGTTACTGAGTGCGGGCGGGCATTCATCTCCGCGCAGCAACAGGTTGGCGTGGCGGCGACCGCAAAGCATTTCCCGGGGCTGGGTGCGGCCTCTGCCAACGCGAACACCGACGCTAGACCGGTCACTCTCACACAATCGCTCTCTGAGCTACGCTCCGTGGACGAGGCACCTTATCCGGACGCCATCGCTGCCGGGGTGAAGCTTGTCATGGTCTCCTGGGCGGTCTATCCGGCATTGGATGCAGTCAACCCGGCCGGGCTTTCCACGACGATCGTGCAGGGCGAGCTACGTGATCGTCTGGGTTACACCGGTGTCACGATCACGGACGCCATAGAGGCAGGGGCGCTCGGTGGATTTGGAACCGACGAACAACGGGCTGTGCTCGCCGCTCGGGCCGGGATGGACCTCATCTTGTGCTCAGGGCGCGACGTCAATCAGGGAGTGGCCGTCACAACGGCCCTCGCCAACGCGCTGGAGAGCGGACAGCTTGATTCCGCCAGCTTCAGCGCCGCCATCGTGCGTGTGAACTCGTTGCGCGACGGTCTTTCCGAAAGCCGATACTTTCCCGAGACCGGATACACGGTCGGACACGCCTTTCTCTCCTATTGGAATACGTTCGGTGGTCTACCGATATTCGGCTATCCGATTACGGACGAGTACACCGACTCGCAAACCGGGTTCGTCACGCAGTACTTCCAGCGCGCTCGATTCGAGTGGCACCCAGGCTCCTGGCCAAGTCACTTCGATGTTCAGCTTGGCCTGCTGGGGCGGGAACTGGCCCAGAGTGAGAGCTTGACCGATACTACGCCGTTCCAGCGCATCAACGCCAGCAGCGATGCTAACTGCAGCTACTTTCCTGAGACCGGCCACCGGCTCTGTTTCGGCTTCCGCGATTTCTGGAATGCAAACGGTGGTCTCGCGATATTCGGCTTTCCGATCAGTGAGGAGTTCACTGATCCAAGCACCGGGCTGACCGTGCAGTACTTTGAGCGGCAGCGCTTTGAATACCATCCGGAGAATCCGCCTGCCTGGCAGGTCGAAGGCGGTCTGCTTGGAAGCGAGTTACTGCCCGCAGGGAACTGATCGCCTTACCAGTCATAGCGATATGACCCTTAGTTCTCGCTCGATTCTGTATCCTGACCATCGGTGACGTCAGCGTGTACAGAAGATCGAGTTGCAGATATGGTCTCCTGATCAATCTGCGCCGGAGAATCGGGATCAGATGCTTGTCGGAGGTTCAGCGGCAGATGGACCGTGAAGGTGGTGACCTCACCTTCAATGGATGCGACCTCAATCGTGCCACCATGAGCGGTCACGACCTCGTTCGCAATGTATAGACCGAGGCCCAGCCCGCCTTCGTTCTGCTCATTGTTTCCCGCGACCCGATAGAACCGCGAAAAGATATGAGGGATGGCAATCGCCGGGATGCCAGGTCCATAATCCTGAACCGCAATTGTGACATCATTATCGGTATGTTCCAGATTGACCTCGATGCGCTCAGTTCCCGGTGCGTATTTGATGGCATTGGTTAGCAGGTTGTAGAGCGCGCCTTCGAGACGAATCACATCCCCGGCTGATGAAGAGCGAATCGGTATCCGTAGTCAGCTCGATCGATTGGCCCTGAGCCATGATCCTCGCCCCCTCAACGACCCGGGATAGGAGCGCGACCAGATCCATCGGCTCAGCCTGTAACAGTAGTTGTTTACTCTGAATACGAGTTACGTCCGTCAATTCATCGATAAGTGCCTCAAGGCGTTGCTCCTGATCGATTGCGGCGAGCGCAAAGCGCAACAGGCGCCCATCAGTCGATTCGCTCCGTAGTTGTCGGATGACCAACTGGAGATATCCACGAATCGCAGTCAGAGGTGTGCGCAGTTCATGGCTGGAGCGTTCTACAAAATCGTCCTGGAGATGTCGAAGACTGCGCTCGGTGATGTCGCGAATGACGACGACGCCTACTCCTCGCGCTTGGCTATTGAGTGACCGTCCGTTGGCTTCATACCAACGGCGGCGACCTTCCGAGTCCGTGATCGTGAATGGTAGGAAGAAGGACTCGCCGCGTGCCGCTCGCATGAGAGGGGTGGCCTCAGTTGGCAGCACCTGCCCCTCTTCGTCGCGCGGAACAAATGGACCCGCAGCGCCGGAGAATACCTCATCATAGGAAGGGTTCGTTCGCACGGGGCTCCCGTTCGCGTCGACCACGACCACGGCGTCTCCCATGCTGGCGAGGACGGAATCGAGCTGCAACCGTCGCTCTTCGCTGATCTGACGTTGCAGTGAGAGTTCCTCCGCGCGCGCTTGGAGATTAGAATTACTGGACGCGAGCTCTTCGACTGAAGCCCTCAACTCTTCGTTCAGTGTCTCCAATTCTTCGGCTGACGCCTGGAGTTCTTCGGCATAGGCTTCGAGTTCTTCAGTCGCGGCCTCGGCGTCGCTGCTCGCCAGAGCATATTCGTCCTTCATCAATCGCCATTGCTCCGACGCGATCGTTAGCTCCTCATTCGCCTCAAGCAGCCGGTGATTCGTCTCGCCCATGGTCTTCATGCGCGTGACCGCGATCTGAAGCTCGTCGTGCTGGGTCGCGAGCGACTCTTCGACGGCGAGCCGGCGGTGGACAACGCTCGTGACGTCTGTCAGCGTTATCGTGACTCGGGATACTTGGTCATCAGAAGGTCCGGCAGGTTGCGGTGTGCAAATGATCTGAAGATAGCGATTCTCACCTGTCTCAGCGTCGGCTGCAGCAATTTCCTCAAGGCGGGAGGGTCGATTTTCTTTGAAAGCCGTATCGATGATCGCTCGGAGATCCGGCGCGTTGATACTCGAGAGGCGATGAATCAGGTCTTCGCCGACGGCCACACCATAAATCCCTAACAGTTCCCGCGCGGTGACGTTGATGAACTGAATATCGTAGTGGTTATCAACCGCTCACTACTCCGACCGCTAATCCACTCAGCAAGCTATCAGAGGCGACGTTCGATCTGTGTAGATGACCCGTTGCCATTACAGGGTCGACTGGGACGAGAGGTCGACTGCGCGCTTCCAGACCTGCTCTGACTGGCATCCCTGCCGTGAATGACGATATACGGTTTGAATGGAACGGTACCGGAAAGCCATTGCGACGAAAAATCTTGAGTGGCGCGTTTGCCGTCGTGAAACAGTCGACGAGCGGAGTCGACGTTTCGGCCGTACCAAGCACGAGATAGCCGCCCTCGCGTAGCGCGAAGGCGAGCGCGTGCAAGGCGATATCCTGCAGGTCAGGAGTGAAGTACATCAGCACATTGCGACAGAACAGCATATCGATTCGCGGGAACGGAGGGGTTTGCACGAGATCGTGAGGACCAAAAATGATGAGCTTGCGAACTTGTTCCGTGACTTCATACTCGCCGTCGACTGGTCGAAAGTATCGTGTCGCGAGATCGTGCGGAACATTCTTCAATGCCGTCGATGGATATATGCCGTGCCGGGCGAAGCTGACGGCTGTGTTGTCGAGGTCCGTGGCAAAGATGCGTACCGGGATATCCAGCTGGGCTTCGCGAAGCAGTTCGAGAACGAGTATCGCAACTGAATAGGCCTCTTCGCCGGTGGCGCAGCCAGCCGACCAGATGCGCAAGCCCTCCGGCTGTGTGCGTGCTTTTTGAATCAGTTCTGGAAGAATCGTTTCACGAAGATAGGCGAAAGTCTTCGCGTCCCGAAAGAAGTCGGTTACCTTAATGAGGAAGCTGCTCGTCAGAACTGCCTGTTCGTCCTGGTTTGCGCGCAAGTAATCCAAATATTCTGACATCGTATTGCATTTGGCGGCTAGCATGCGTCGCTGCAACCTGCGCAAGATGGTCGGCTTCCGGTATTCACTGAAATCGATTCCCCGATGTTCACGCAACAGATCCAGAATCTGTTGGAGACTCTCCTGGTTTGACTGGGTTTCCAGCGGTTCGGCATCAAGGAGAAAGCGCGGCAGGAGTGGGCCAATGTCTTCCAGGTTGGCCACAACGTCGACTGTGGCGACCGCGAGGGAGCGGGGCATGCCAGGAAATGCCGCCGTTGCCGGATTCTGAATAATGACCGTTCCGCCCTCCTCATGCACCATTCGCGCACCGGCGGAACCGTCGGAACCTGTGCCACTCAGCACGACTGCGATGAGTCGTTCACCGAACGAGATGGCGGCGCTCGTGAAGAGACGATCCACCGATGGTCTCGGTCCGCGTTCCTCGCCTGGTTCTAGGAGCGCCGAGAGGCCGACGATCTCGATCTGTTGATCCGATGGCACGACATATACGATGCCGGGCCGCAGTTGCTCCTGGTCCACGATGGTTCGAACCGGAAGCGGGCTATATCGTGACAGGATCTCGCCGAGCCGGCTCGGGTGTGCCGGGTCGAGATGTTGCGCGATGATGACCGGGGCGGCGAAATCGGCTGGCAATGACGAGACGAGTGTCGCCAGCGCCTCGATTCCTCCAGCGGAGGATCCGACGACCACCAGATGAAATGGCTTACTCAAGCTAATCTCGGAACCGGTCATAGGCCAAGTCGTCCTTTCCCGAACACACCCCGGCAAAGGCTTTGTGTCAGAACGGTCGTGATGCCACCAACTATATTCATAATAGTAGTGCTCTGCCAGTATAGGTCAATATCAGCGTTGCGCTTGGCGTGATTGTCGGGTTTCGCCGGCAGAATGTACGTCACTGGCTGAACCTGATACGCTCGGCCAACCGGTTGAATTGTGGTTAGACCGCGCGGCCCAAGATTGGTCGCCGTCGAATCAGGAGAAGTCATGCGGATAGAAGCGAAGCTCGAAGCACTCGATCTGGTATTGCCGGAGCCGGCTAAAGTTCCGCCAGGAGTCCATCTTCCGTTCCCCTGGGTTCGCGTCCATGGAACCCGCTTGTTCATCTCGGGCCACGGCCCGCAGCTGCCCGATGGCTCGCTGGCCGGACCGTTCGGCAAGGTGGGTTCGGACGTAAGTCTGGAACAGGCGTACGAGTCGGCGCGGTTGACTGGGCTCTCGATTCTTGGCAGCCTCAAACGTGAGTTGGGAGACCTTGATCGCGTCACAGCCTGGCTGAAGGTTCTCGGCATGGTCAACTCGGCGCCCGGATTCAACAAGCAGCCGGCCGTCATCAACGGCTTCTCCGAATTGATCCTCCTGCTGTACGGGCCGGAGGCCGGCAAGCATGCGCGTTCGGCGGTCGGTATGGCGGAGCTTCCGTTCGGACTGCCGGTCGAGATTGAGGCTGAAGTGGAGATCGCAGTTTGAGCGGCGAGCTATTGCATGGAAAGACAAGCCCGAGGCAAGTTGATTTGAAGGGATGGAACTGATGACGACAAGCGCCGAGCCGGTCGCGGTCGAGGAGATTCGTGCCGCGCGGGAGCGAATCAAGGATGCGGTGCTACGAATTCCGTTAGTGAAGCTGAATTTTGAAGACACTCCAGCGGAGATCTACCTGAAGCTCGAGAACTTGCAGCCAATAGGCTCTTTCAAACTACGTGGGGCTGGTAACGCCATGCTTTCAGCGCCGCGTGAGCAGTTGGAGCAGGGTGTCTGGACCGCGAGCGCTGGCAACATGGCGCAGGGGGTTGCCTGGTATGCACGCAGGCTCGGGGTCAAGTGCACGGTCGTCGCGCCGGATCACGCGCCCGAAACCAAGCTGGCTGCCATCAAGCGGCTCGGCGCCGACGTCGTCAAGACTCCGTTCGATTCCTGGTTCCATATCCTCTCGACACGTGAGTTCGAGGGAATGACGGGACTCTTCGTCCATCCGGTGAGCGACCCTCCAGTGATGGCAGGCAACGGGACGATTGGTTTGGAGATCCTCGAGGATCTGCCCGATGTTGATGCGGTCGTCATCCCCTATGGAGGCGGTGGCTTGAGCAGTGGCATCGCCTCAGCCATTCGAGCTCTCAAGCCGGATACCAAGCTTTACGCGTGTGAGGTCTCGACCGCCGCGCCGGTGGCAGCCTCGTTCGCGGCCGGTGAACCGACCGAGATCGACTACAAGGCGACCTTCGTCGATGGCATGGGTGGTCCCAGAGTACTGGCCGAAATGTGGCCGCTTGTCAGCCGCATGCTTGATGGATCGCTCGTCGTCGAGCTCGAAGAGATCGCCTCAGCCATTCGACTGCTGGCCGAACGGAACCGCGTCATTGCTGAAGGAGCGGGAGCAGCACCGGTCGCCGCGGCATTGTCCGGCAAGGCGGGCGGCGGCAAGGTCGTCTGCGTCGTCTCGGGCGGGAACATTGACCTCTCGAAGCTGACCACGATTCTGCAGGGCGGCATGCCGTAGTTGCGATTGGGCCGAGCGATGCGTGACGCAGTCGATTTGATCAATCTGTTCGATCTGGAGCGGGCAGCCCAGGAGCGACTACCACGTTCGGCGTGGGACTATGTCGCGGGCGGCGCCGAAGATGAGCAGACGATTGCCGAGAATCGTCGGGCGATTCCAGCAAGTCAGACTACGTCCGCGGGTACTCACCGGCGTGCGTGATCCCGACCTGTCGACGCGTGTTCTCGGACAGAAGGTGTCGTTTCCAGTGTTGCTGGCGCCCACCACGCCTCAACGTATCGTGCACGAACAGGCCGAGCGGGCGATGGCTCGTGCCGTCGCCGCTGAGCAGACGATCGCCGTCATCGGGACCGAGAGCCAGGTCGACCTCTCTGATCTTGTAGCACTCGCTCCCGATCGACTCTGGTTCCAACTCTACCCCTATGGTGACCAGCCAATCATCACGCGAATCATTCAGAAAGCGGAGGCGTCCGGCTGCCGGGCTCTCGTGATCACTGTTGATACATTACGTGGCGCACGGCGTGAGCGGAACCTGCGGAATCGATTCACGATTCCACCCGAGGTCGAGACGCCAGTGCTGATGAGTGTTGGCCTGGACGATCGGCAACTCGCCGATCCGGCAACACGTCACGACTACCTCGGCAGCCTGTCACCGCTGTCACTCACCTGGGCCGATCTCTCCTGGATCAGATCAGCCACGTCACTCCCGATCATTCTTAAAGGAATCATGACCGGGGAGGATGCGTCGCTAGCGACTGAACATGGAGTCGACGCGATCGTCGTCTCCAATCACGGTGGCCGTCAAGTAGACGGAGCGTCGGCGACGATCGACGTGCTACCGGAAATTGTCGAGGCGGCCAATGGCCGGATCGAGATCTTGCTGGATGGTGGCATCCGCCGGGGTACCGATGTGCTAAAGGCGCTCGCGTTGGGGGCATCGGCAGTCTTGATCGGAAGGCCGGCGCTATGGGGATTGGCAGTCGATGGCGAAGCTGGGGTGCGTCTCGCATTGCACTTGCTGCGTGAGGAGATCGCCAACGCGATGGTTCAGGTCGGGATTGGGAGCGTGGCTGAAATTGGGCCAGGCTTGGTCAGCCGGGCCATAGACTCTTGAGACCTGACTTCACCTACGCGGGATCCTGTTTCGTCAGCAGGTAGTCGGGTACCTCTTCCGGCTCGAGCAGCGCGACCGCTTCAGGGAACTCGGCTGCGAGCTGCTGGACCCGCTCCGCGGTCGCATTATCCCGGCTGAGCGCGACCGCATCTTGGATCGTGGCGATCTCACGTTCGATCTCGATGAGGAAGCCACCTCCGAGTGCCGATGTGTGAATCGATTCGCTGGGGTTCAGGATCATTTCGGCGGCTTCGCGCCAGCGCGGATGGCCGTTTGGGGTTGAAGCTGTCATCCATCTCGTCAGCATGAACGAGCCATCGGGCTGGACGTAGAAGTAGATCGCAACCGGTTCGCCCGTTTCGACAATGAGTTTGTCACCCTCAACCACGGCGTTCTCGCCGATAGCGTCGGCAAGCTCGGAGAGCCGTTCGCGCCGCGCGGCCTGCGAAAGTACCGGCTTGGCCTCTTCGGCCACCTGCTGTTCAGCTTGCTCTTCTGCCATTGTGCCGATCCCTTTCTTGCGCTCGTGAATGCGCTTGCCATCGCTCGGATGATTGTACATGCCGCCTGTGAACACCGCAGAGTGAATGGCTATGCTAGGATGCCGCCAGGTGAGATTCGTCCATGCGAATGGGGTTGAGGGCCCGCCAACAGACCGGAAAACGTCGTCGTCGGAATACAACAGGCGGGCTCCTTTGCGATTGTCCGAGACGAGGATTGCGGATGAAATTCACCTCTATTTTAGATGGGCAGCGATAGAGAGGGAGGAAACATGGCACAGGCTAATATTCGATATCCAGGCGTCTATCCAGCGATGTCGACGCCGCTCACCGAAGAGCGTGAGATCGATCATGACGGGATAAAGCGTGTAGTCGGCTACCTATTCGATAACGGGGTCGACGGGCTCTCGATTCTTGGCTCAACGGGTGAGTGCTCGGCGCTCCGGCGTGAGCAGCGAAAAGAGGCGCTTTCCGTGGCGCTCGAGTTCGGTGGGGACAGAGGGACCATCTTCACCGGTGCGGCCGGCTCGGTGACGGCTGACGTCATCGCGGACTTGAAATCGATCGACGGCATGGGAGCCAAAGGCGCGCTCGTGCCGCCGCCCTTTTACTACCCGCTGAACGACGAGGGTGTCGTCACCTATTACGAGCGAGTCGCCGAGGCGAGCCCGGTTCCAATTATTCTCTACAACATTCCACGTATCACCAAGGTGCAGATCTCGGTTGCGGCGGTTGCCCGGCTAATCGAGCACGAGAACATCATGGGTATCAAGGACAGCAGTGGCGAATTCGGCTATTTCACCGAGGTCGCCCGGCTGGCCGAGAACGCTCCAGGATTCACCGTTTTAACCGGTTCGGACGCCATGCTGGCTGCTTCCATCTTCGTTGGCGGCCACGGCATCATCGGTGCCGGGGTCAACATCGTGCCGGATGTCGTGGTGGCCGTCTATCGTGCGGCGATGAGCGGCGACCGAGCGAAGGCGATCGCGCTCCAGCACAAGATCGCAGATGCCGTCAACGCCTGCCGTGTCGGTGTCTTCCCGGGGGCCTACAAGGCTCAGTTCGCGCTCAAGGGGCTGTGCGAACCGTACATGGCCTGGCCGATTCCTGTTCTCAACAATGCCGAGATGCAGCAGCTCCGCAAGAATTTGGTCGAGGCGGGAGTACTGTCCGCCGAATAGTCCTTTTATGGGAGGTTCAATACCATGGCCGAGGTCTGGGAAGCATATTTGGACGAGACGGAGGCATCCGATCTCGAAGCCCTCAAGGAGTTTCTGCGCATCCCAAGCGTGAGCGCGTTGCCTCAGCATGATGCCGATGTGCGCAGTGCGGCCGAGTGGATGGCTGACAAGCTGCGCGACGCCGGTGTGCCCGAGGTCGAGCTGTTAGCGACCGGGCGCAACCCGATCATCTTTGGCAGCTGGCACGTCGATGACGAGCAACCGACCGCGATGATTTACGGTCACTATGACGTTCAGCCGCCGGACCCGCTCGATCTCTGGGAGTCCCCCCCGTTTGAGCCGACCGTGCGAGACGGCAAGCTGTTCGCGCGTGGCTCAGCCGACGATAAAGGGAACGCCTTCGCAACCATCAACGCCATGAAGGCGCTGGCGGCGACTCAAGGGGGACCGAAGATAAATCTGAAATTCTTCTTCGAGGGTGAAGAGGAAATCGGAAGCCCGAGCCTGCCAACATTCGTCCACGAACACCGGGATCGATTGGCCTGCGATTGGGTGATCTCGGCCGATGGCGATATGTTCGGTCCGGATACGCCGTCGTTGACCATGTCGAGCAAGGGCCTGGCGGCTTGCCAGGTCGATCTGCGCACCGCCGATACCGACATGCACTCAGGTATGTTCGGGGCAGCTATGCCGAACGCAGTACAGCACCTGGTGCAGCTCGCGGCGACCTTCCATACGCCAGACGGCCGGGTTGCCGTGGAGGGTTTCTACGACAAGGTCAAGGATTTGACGCCGCAGGAGCGCGCCGACATCGCGGAGGTTCCTTTCGACGAGGAAGCCTATCGCGCATCGGTCAATGCGCCGGCACTCTGGGGCGAAAAGGGCTATTCACCGCTGGAACGTGCATGGGCGCGACCGACGCTCGACCTCAACGGCTTCTGGGGCGGCTTCCAGGGCGCGGGGACCAAGACGGTCACTCCTTGCGAAGCACACGTGAAAGTCACTTGTCGTTTGGTGCCGGATCAGAACCCTGATGAGATTCTGGACCTGATCGAGAAGCATCTGCAGAAGCATTGCCCAGCCACGGCCAAGGTTTCAATGCAACGCTTCGCCGGTTCGGCCCGGCCGTTCTCGATCAGTAAGGAGAACCCGGCACTCAAGACAGCCGTAAACGTCCTTGGTGATCTCTACGATCGTGATCCGCTCTTCGTTCGAACGGGCGGTACCGTGCCGGTGGCCGAGATTTTCCAGCAGGAGCTCGGGGCCGACATGATCTTTTATGCATTCGGCATGCCCGACTCACGCGTCCACGCGCCGAACGAGTCGATGCAGTTGCAGGCGTTCAAGATGGCACGTCGCGCCTACTGTGCCTACCTGAACGCACTGGCAAACTAAGGGCGCATCAACGTAAAGCATCGAGCATGGCATGCGGTCGTTTTGTCGGCCGCATGCCCGTACTATGCACGTATCTCATGAGGTGAGGAGCTCTTCAAAGGAATCTCCTGGTCTTGACATGAATGTGTATACAGCGGCGCTCTCGCGGGTATATCCGTGTCACCACACACTGCTGGACGTCACGCGTAGCGCCAAGCGTTTGCGACGTCGCGCAGATCAGTTCTTGCGTCAGTCATCGCTGGTCTTTTCGTGCGACTCGTGCCAAGACCTATGTGAGGATGGACGCGTATCGCTGCCCGTCAGAACGACGATCGCCGAAACTGGTGACTATCGCCGCACTCCCGATCGGTCAGCATCCGTTGAAGAAAACGCGACCAATGAACTCTGAACTCTTACGGCTGCCCCGACCGAACCGGACAGCGAGGGCCATTTTGCGGTAATCTGATATGAGGAATCTGGTGCACAGCCGCTGAGGGCCCCTGCCTGCCCGGTGATGTTCGCTGCCGGGTAAACGTTCACGATGATTTGAGGATCAACTTGGCCGTCGAGAGCGCCATTATCCTTTCACTACTGGTCGTGGTGTCGGTCGCCGTCGTTGTACGACGGGTTAACCTTCCCTACACCATCGCCCTCGTCGTCATGGGTTTGCTGCTCGGCTCACTTCGGTGGGTTGCGCCCGATTTGACGTTCCCAACTTTTGAGCTGACGCGCGAGGTTATCCTGTTCGTCTTTCTGCCGCCGTTGCTGTTCGAGGCGAGCTTCAATCTCGAGTTCGATTCGCTGATGGAAAACCTCACTGCGGTGCTGCTCCTCGCGATACCGGGCGTGGTAATTGGCGCATTCTTGATCGCCGGAATGCTCAACGTAGAGCTTGGTCGCTCCTTCGAGACAGCGCTTGTTTTTGGGGCGCTTATCGCGGCGACGGACCCGATTTCGGTCTTGGCGATCTTCAGCAAGCTGGGTGCTCCCCAGCGGCTCGCCACAATCGTCGAGGGAGAGAGCCTGTTCAACGATGGAGTAGCCATCGTCCTCTTCGGGGTCGTGTTGGAAATCGCCACGAGTTCGACCGCAATAAGTTCAGGCAGCGTCTTGAATGGCTTCATCGAGTTCTTGAAAGTTTCCGCGGGTGGTGGGCTGGCCGGTCTCTTTGTTGCCACATTAGCGATGTCATTGCTCCGACGGATAGACGATCACCTCATCGAGATCACCATCACGACGGTCGTCGCCTTCGGCTCATTCCTGGTTGCCGAAGAATTGCATTTTAGTGGTGTCATCGGCGTGGTCGTTGCCGGGCTGGTGATTGGCCGAGCCAGAGATTCGTTCATGTCCCCGACGACGCGCGTCACTCTCGGATCGTTCTGGGAATACATCGGGTTCCTTGGTAACTCGATGATCTTCTTACTAGTTGGAATGCGTATTGCAGTGCCACAGCTGCTGCAGAATCTGCCGGCGGTTGGACTTGTCATGATCGCCGTCCTGGTGAGTCGCACGGCGATCGTCGGATTGGCCAATGGCGTATTGACGCTGATGCACCTGGAGATGCCATGGAAGTGGGTCCCGGTGGTCTCCTGGGGCGGGCTTCGCGGAGCCGTTGCCCTGGCGCTCGCGCTCAGTCTTCCGTTCGATCTTGCCGATCGGGAGTGGATCCAGTTGATGGCGTTTGGCGTTGTGCTCGTCTCGCTCCTTATTCAGGGCATAAGTATGCAGTCTCTCCTGAATTACCTCGGTCTCGGACAACCACAGCAGCGAGAGTATGAGCGGCATCAGGCCCGTCTATTTGCACTCAATCGGGCGCTGAATGTACTTCACCAGGAGCAGCAGCGCGGTAGCCTATTGCCCGGCGTTGTCTCCGATATCCGAGACGAGTATGAGCAGGCGATCCGAAAGGAGCAGGAGAATCTTGAATCGCTCGAGGTTCAACCAGGATTCTTCCGGCGGCAGCAGATCCAAGAGACTAGACGTCGGGCATTGCTCACCCAGCGGTCAGCACTGCTCGAGCTACGCCGCCAGGGACAGCTCTCGGCGGAGGCGATGTACGACCTGCTTGAAGAGGTAGACGCCGAATTGGTTCAGATCGGTGAGTCGACTCCTGACCAGGACAATGCCCAGGAAGATGAAGAACTTGATCGAGAGTCCGGGGCCGGTGAGAAGATCATAGGCGACGAGCGACCGGTCGAGGAAACGGCAGCTCGAACCGATTGAACCGTACTTAGCTTTTGGCCGGTGCTCTCGTGTACAACATCCGTCGTCTTCGGCGCCGTTCGCTCGGGGTTGGTGGTTCTGGCTTACGTGCCAGGATGAAGAAGACTGAGCCGAGCGCCGCCAGGACTGCCAGTACGGTGAACCCCAGTCGATAGCTCCCCAAGCGATCGGCCATTACCCCAGCGAAGACCGGTCCGCCGATCATGCCCCACATGACAATCAGGTTCGAAAATCCGACAACCTTCCCAAACGCCTGCCTTCCAAAGTAGTCGGCGCGCATCGGCTGCATCAGGACGCCTCGTGTGCCGTGAGCAATCCCTTGCATAATCGCGAAGAAGATTACGGGCGCTATGGAATGCGCCCAGGCGAGTGCGAGCAGTGCCGACGAGTGTCCGAACATCGCGACCGCCGCGACGATACGCTTGCTGAAATGATCCCCGAGATAGCCACCGAGCAGTGTGCCCACCATCATTGTGCCGGTCAGTAACGACACCACAGCAGCGGCACCGCTGAGCGAGAAGCCGAGACTTTCGGTCAGGTCCGGGATGAGATGTACGGTGAGCGCTGAGACGACCAGCATCGCCGTGCCGTGGCCGAGCGAGATGAACCAGAACGCTGGCGTGGCCAGGGCCTGACGAGCGGTGAACTCGACTTGCGTCGTCGCTGGCCGACTGGAATCGGCGCGTAAAGGAGAGGACGTCAAGGCTTGGGCCCCATCGGGGAGGTAACCATACGCTTCCGGACGATGGCGAACTAGCCGCGTCAGTGGCAATCCGGCGACAATGAAGATAAGCCCAGATGAGAAGGCGATCGTGCGCCAACCGTAGCTTGTCAGCGCCCAGGCTACGGCCGGAACGGCCAGGCCGCCGATTCCCATTCCAAGCTGTACCATTCCCATCGCCGTGGCGCGCTTACGCTCGAACCAGTTGACCACGCTATGAGCGATTGAGAAGAACCCGGCGAATGTCGCTCCGATCGAGATCACGAAGAAGCTCACGTAGAACATCTGCAGACTGTGAATGCGGCTGAAGAACATGAAACCGGACCCGAGAAAGAGGATGCCTGCTCGAACCACCGAGCGCGGTCCGAACCGATCGAGCATCCAGCCCTGGAGCGGGCCGAGCAGTCCGTTCTGTGCGGGTTGGAGAGAGAAGGCGACCGAAAACGCGGTTTTGCTCCAGCCGAACTGCTCCTGAAGAAGTACCACATAGGCGCCATAGGCCTGGGAAAAGAGCCCGCTTATCAGGGCCTGGATCAGCGCTCCCGCCGCCACAACCCACCAGCCGAAGAAGAGTTTGCCAGCACGGCGGCGGAGCAGTCCTACGGCGCTCATCGGTTGCTGGAGCTCACAGTCATGGACCCTCGTTCGCGGTGAAGAATAAGGACGATTTTGAGCGACAATCCTGTTCCAGCCCTGCTTATCGGAGACTGCCGAAACGACGACCGGCGACGGATTCAAACATCATAACCGACATGCTGAACGCCAGCCGGCTTCCGTACAGGTAAGAAGTCCCCAGGACCCGGTACAGACGTATTCGGGTTCGGGAGGAACTGGCTACATCTCCGTTCAATTGTATGCGGCATCCGGGTACCTCGAGACTACGGTAATAGGGACTGCTGGGGACTGCGGCTGTCGAGCCCATGAACGACAATATAGTCAGCGCAACAACGATTTATGGAGAAAGAGGTAATCATGGTGACTCTCCAGCTAGAAGCAATCCTGATCATCGCATTGTTTGTGGCGACGTCTGGACTTGCCGTTTCTCGTCTCTTTGCGCGTCTCGAGCGACCGTACCTGTTCAGCTTCAGCGGGAGTCACGTGCATCTCGTTGTGATGCGAGTAGCCGTCTACGTGTTAGCCGCCGTGAGTAGCGTCGGAGTTTGCGTCACCCTGTTTCTCACGCTGCCGAACTTCGCGGCGCTGGCGATCTTCTTTGCATATGAAGCGATCGTGCTCGACATCTGCAGCCAGCGCGTCGAGTATGTCTATCTTCCGGTCACGGCGCCGGCTCGGAGCGCAGTTCGATCCTCCGGACATGGCACGGTGACTAGAGCATTCTAGTTCAGACGCGCTGACTGTCTGGGTCGCTCAAAGATCGATCGAGCTGTTCGCAATCACGTCAGTCACCTCTAGGAAACGAATCTCGGGTCGGGCGCCAAATGATTGCTCGGCCCGAGTTTTCCATTCCTGGGTGTAAACACTTTCCGCCGCCTCGCGCGACTCCCACGCGTAAATGCCGCCCGATTCCTTCCGGTCCTTGTCAACCCAGTAGAACTTCTGGCGTAGACCATCCCTGCCGACGTAGAAATCGCGTCGAGCCCGCCCCGTCTGGTCTATCTTCTCAGGATCGAAGTCATCTTCGTAGCGAAACGTGACAATAGCCAGAATCATCGGCTGTCTCCTTCTTCGTTCCTTGTTGTACGATCGAACTCTCGGGCTAACACGCTCATTAGAATCTGATCGTGCCAGGCGCCGTCTCGGTACATATCCTCTCGCAACACGCCGTCTTCCTGGAAGCCACAGGAAGCGTACGCCCTTCGCGCCGCGATATTCTCGGCAAAGACCGACAAGTAGATCTTGTTTAGCCCACACCCTCCGAGTTGTACAGGAGCCAGGGCATGACCCAACAGAATGCGTAACGTCTCTTTGGCGAAACCATGGCCCCAGACACTTCGCTCGCCGATCATCAGGGCCAGCTCCGCTTTCCGGTTCACCGGATCGATTCCAAACAGCGTAACGTACCCGATCGGATTACCCTGGTGTAGTGCCGTCCAGACCAATGCGCCTTCGGCAACATTTCGCTCATACCACTCGCGGATCATGGCATCGTTTGGGATGTCTTGGGTGATCCAATAGCGGGTGACCTCCGGATCAGAGCGCCAGCGGAGTACCGCAGCGAAGTGTTCTGGTCCCAATGCAACGAGGCGAAGGCGTTGTCCAGACAGAGTTCGCGGCGACTCAGTATCGGACATAGACCTTGGCTCCTTTCCTCGTCGCGATCCAGTTGCCACTCGGGCAGGATCAGTCTAACCGCGAATCAATCTCTTGACACCGGCGCTAGGTTGCCTTGACCATCTAACGGAGTATCGATCTTGTGTCGCATTCCCGAAGCAATATCTGGAACTGGAGGATACGTTGGCAGATTCACGACGAGGTTTTGGAGTGGCGGCGGCTATTTCGCCGGAGGTCATTCGTGCTGCTGCTCAGCTGGCCGAATCGCTCGGCTATCATTCTTTCTGGGTCAACGATACACCGAACGGGGACGGGCTCGAAGCGCTTGCTGAGGCAGCTTCAGTCACGACGTCGATCAAATTAGGTGTTGGTGTGATCCCGCTCTCTCGGCGGCCGGCCGATCAGATCGTGCGGCAGCTCAGGACCATGGACGGCTCGCAGGGAGATGCCGTGCGTTTGCCCCTCGACCGGCTGTGGCTTGGCGTCGGCAGTGGTGCCGGAGGGACGGGTGCTCTGAGGCGTGTTCGAGATGGGCTCGACACGCTGAATCGGGACGCTAATACGACGGTCTTCATCTCAGCGTTGGGGCCACGCATGTCTCGGGTGGCAGGCGAAATGTCGGATGGCGTGCTCTTCAACTGGCTCACGCCGGAATTCGCCATTACGGCAAACGAATGGGTACGCGAGGGCGCTCGCAACGCGAGTCGTGATGTGCCTGTCCTTGCCTCCTACGTACGTGTGTCGCTTGGTGACGCAGGTGCAGCCAGGTTTGGGCAGGAGGCGAATCGTTACGGTGGAATTCCGCAGTACGCCGACCACTTCGCGCGAATGGGCGTAGCGCCGGTCGAGACCGGTATCATGGGCAAAGTCGCAGATGACATCAAGCAGGGACTGGAGCGTTGGAATGGCGTGCTCGATGAATTAGTGGTGCGCTCGATAACGCCCAACGATACGCTTGAGGAAACGTTGGCTTTGGTGCGTGCCGGGGCTCCGGCGAGCTAGGGATTCTCGCGTAGGTTCGCGGGTAAACGCGGATCAAAGGGATTGACTTAATAGAACATGCGTGCTAATGTGGGGAGTGCCGGTCGAGCTTTGGGTCAAGCGAATCGACCGGCGTACCTCCCCACTTTCCTCGTTAAGCCGCTGAGGGTCCCCACACTCGGCGGCTCCTCTTATGTGCGGAATTATGCTCGAAAGCCTACCCGTTCAGGGACGCTTCCATCTGTGACAGATGCGCTTCGTCGTGGTTGATCAGGCTCTCGACAATATCCTCGACGCTCAGTTCGCCATATTCGTCGTGAATTCCCGTTCGCTCCCACCCTTTGAGCGGCAGGTTCATGAGCAGTGAGATCGTCTCGCCTCGCTCGTTGGCAAACGCTTCGAGTTGGGGTCTCAGCTCGCGAGCGATTCCATCAGACCCGACCGCCGGTTCCCACGACTTGAGGTAAGGCGTCTGTTGAGTGAGGATCAACTGAACGCGACCCCGGTACAGTTTCTCGACATCGATCAAGTGAGACACGATCTGCGGCGGGCCCCAGTCGTCGGCCGTCCCTACCGGGAGGTTGTCGCCATATTTCTCGGTCATCTCTTGAATCTTGGTCGTCGTATGAGAGAGGTCGTCGAGAAGCTCGTGATAGGCATCGATCATCGTGGCCCCGTTCATTGAATGAGCGCTCTCGGAAATCCATTCTTAGAGATGCTGTGTGCCGGTATCCGTGAGATGCCAGGTCATTCCATACGGATCGCGGAATCGGAAGGCATGAATGTCGTCTTGAATCACCGGGTATGAGCGGATGAGCACGATGCCGCGCAGCGTCGACAATGTCTCGCTGGAGACCTGAAGCCCAATGTGCGCCAGCCGTGGCTCGTTCAATACCGTTCCGCGCCCAACATTTACCAAGAACAGGCTGATCGGTCCGTTACGCAGCACGACCAGCTCTGGATAGTGTCCAGAGCGCAATCCTTCAGCCCACTCGAAGTCGGTTGGAAGAATGTCCCAGCCATCGCTCGAACGACGAGCACGCGCGATAACGTCCATCTCAAGGAACTCGTGATAGAAAGCTTCGGCCTCGCGAATATTGGCGACCCGAAGCGCGATATGATCGAAGGCCTGAATCTCCAGCGTGTGCTCGGCCTCGATTATCGTCGTATTGGCTGGAAGGGCAAGGCCATATGGGAAACCACTCACGGCGCTCGATGATGCGTTGCCTGTCGTTGCCGGTTGACGTCCGCCGCTGCTTACGATCTGTTTGCCCGGCTGTGGTTCGCCTTGCTCGGCCATGCGTTCCATCTCCCTCTATCTCGCCGATCACCGAGTCATGAACCTGTTTGATGCACTCAGCAGGTCTGACCTATCCTGGCCATTGTAGCACCCGATTGAAGGCGGGAAGATGTGATCTTCATCGCCTACCCTGGCTCGGGCGGACGCAGTCCAGAGAGAGGCAGTAGGATTAGCAGGCAATTGGAACGTCGAGATGCCGGAATTACGTGGAGAGCAGTCGATTGGACAGCGCAACATGAATTCATCGATTCGAACGAGCTATCACACTCACAGTCACTATTGTGATGGTCAGGGCCAGATCGTTGATATGGTCGAAGCGGCGATCGCAGCCGGCCTGACTGAGATCGGCATCTCAAGTCACGCGCCGCTCCCCTTCGAAACCGACTGGACCATACCTCCGGAACAGCTCACCGATTACGTCGCCGAAGTCCGCGCCCTGCAGGCGCAGTATCACGATCGAATCAAGGTCCTCTTGGGTGCTGAGATCGACTTCATTCCCAACTCTGAAGTCGCGCGCTACCAACAAGACGTCATCATCCCGCTTGGGTTTGACTATTTCGTTGGCTCTGTCCATTTCCTGGGTCACCGCAATCCGCCCCGGTCGTTCGATGACACTGAGGAAGGATTCCGTGAGATCCTAAACGAGGAGTATGACGGCGATATTGCGGCGATGACGGCCGACTACTATCACCGTATGCGTCAGGTGCTGACGATTCCGGGCGTCAAAATCGTTGGTCACCTGGATCGAACCAAGCGCTGGAACGCAGGTCATACATTCTTCAACGGCGACGAGCCATGGTATCTCGACGCCGTCGATGAGACATTGGCGGCGATCGCGGCTTCGGGCCAAATCGTCGAGCTCAATACGTCGGGTTGGCGTAAAGGACCTGATGAGCCGTATCCATCCGCCGCCATACTGAGCCGCATCAAGGAGATAGGAATTCCGGTCATGGTCAATAGCGATGCTCACTCCCCGTCAGATGTCGACGCTGGCTTTGAGCGGGCCTATTCCTTTCTCGCCGAACTCGGTATCGTCCCGGTATCGCTCGACGGGATTGTTCATTAGGGTACATCCACCCGGTTCACGGGTCAGCATCCGAAACGCTGAGAACCATCGGTCCTTTGTAGACAGCGCTAGTCTCCGACAATGAAGTCCGATCGGTTCACGTGGTTGAAAAACAGGAGGTGCCAGGTGCACGAGATCCAGGCTGGACGCACGACATTTGCATTTCGCCCGGATGCGGAGCCGGTGTTGAGGATCAAACCCGGCGAGACCGTCAAGTTTGAGACGTCACCTGAGCCGTCTGAGCGACTTCTCGCGGCTGGCGACCGCTGGATCGAGTCTCTCGATATCAAGGCGATCAACGCCGTCACCGGTCCGGTCTATATCGAAGGAGCGGAGCCGGGCGACGCGGTGAGCGTCGAGATCGTCGACGTTGTGCCGGGCGCCTGGGGCTGGAATGCCTTCATCCCACATTTTGGCCTGCTGGGTGAACGCGCAGCGCCGCCGACGATCAGGCGAGTTCCGATAGTGGACGGTCGCATTATCATCTCGGAGCGGCTGTCGCTGCCGGTTCAGCCGATGATCGGCTGTTTGGGTCTGGCGCCAGCGACGGGAGAGACGTCGACCTTGCGGCCGCCCTTCCCCTGGGGCGGGAACTACGATCTGGTACAGGTCAAGCCTGGAAACACGATCCTCTTTCCGGTGCAGGTGTCGGGAGGACTCTTCTCGCTCGGCGATCTCCACGCGGCGATGGGCCGTGCCGAAGCAACGTCGGTTTCGATCGAATGTCCTGGAACCGCGACGGTGCGTCTCGGGGTCCGTAAAGGTATGAAGCTGGAGACGCCGCGCATCGAAGCGCCGGACCGCTTGTACACGATCGGGCTGGGAGAAGACGTGGATTTTGAGACTTCCCGGTGCCAGGCGATAGCCCTAATGTTCGACTACCTGACTCAGGAGCGCGGTCTATCGGAAGATGACGCATATGTCATTTGCTCGGCGGCCGTCGACCTTGAATACGGTGGCCCGGCTGGAGCCGTGACGCTCGCCAGCGTGCCGCTTGACTTGTTCGGATAAACGGGACGAATGCGAGGTTCGCCGTCTTGATCGTTCAGGTTCGTTCGGGCGAACACAAGATCCTCCCGATCCTAGCGATACCATCCGTTCCCAGTTAGCACTTGATTGCCAAGCAGGCCAAGCTGCACCTCGAATGGCGTTCCTTTGTTCTCCGGGTGCCATTCAAAGCGTGCCCGCTCGAAGTACTGAACGGTGTAAGTCTTGCCATCAGCCGGGTTGACCTCCTGGATTTCGCCGCTAATTGGGTATCCATAGAGCGCCAGTCCGCCATTCTTCAGCCAATAGTCTTTGAAGCCGAAGGATAGATATTGACCGGTTTGGGGGAAGTAGATTCGGTCAGGATTGGGCGTGGCTGGCGGCGGCTGTTTCGGGAAGCTGCGGCCCTGGGTGACGTAACGCCCTAGCAGTCCGAGTTGAACCTCATAGGGCGTGCCGGTGTATTCCGGCCAGTACTCGAATCGCGCACGCTCGAAATACTGCACCGCTCGTCCCTGAACGAAGAAGACCTCCGTCTTGGGGTATCCGAATCGCGCCAGACCGCCGTTGTCTTCCCAGTACTTCAAGAACGGATCTCGCAACGTATGCCCGGTTTCCGGAAAATAGAGGACACGTGGGCCCACATCGCTCGGCTGGGAAACCGCGGCGGTCGGGAGCGCCCCGGGATTGGCGAGCGACTGATATACCGCGAAAGCCTCTTTGCGTGGCCACGGAGTAGCGTCTGGCCCATACCGAAAAGAGGATTCCTGCAAACGAACGAGCCCCCAGTTCGACCAGACTCCAGCGGCTCCGAAGTCCTCGTACTTGAACCAGAAAACGCGGTCAACCCAGGGAGCTTGATCCCGCAACAGGGTGTAGATCTGTCCTAAGAAGTTCGCCTGATCCTGCTCGCTGGAGGTGGGGTCCATGATGCCGTCGCTGTTCCAATCCGGCGGCTGGGCTGGAAAGCCAATTTCGGTGATCCAGACGCTACCGGTGTCCTTATTTGCCCCCTGGAGATCATGCAAGGTCTGGGTCTCCGTCAAAACGTCGTTGGGCGCAAGGTTGTAGGGGTGGATCGAGACGGCATCATCCGGCGTGTGACCAAACTCTTTTACGTAGGCCTTCACGGCTGAGGATTGATAGACCCGGGTCATCCAGGCGAAATGGCCGCCGTTAAGCTGTGCGTCACGATGCAGCAGACTTCCGACGACGAACTGGACGTTGGGATGCGCGGGTTTGTTGACGCGGTAAATGTCGGAGATGATCTTTCCATAGATCTCCGGGTTGACTTCTTGAACGCGGCCGCTCGTCTCCTGATCCAGCAGCTCACTCGCATTCGGTTCGTTGAGAATCTCGTACGCCGCGATGTGATCGCCGTAGTGGTCGACAATTTCCTTGACCCGTTGTTCATATGCTTGACTGTAGTAGTTAGTTCCGTCGGCAGACGGTGTGTCGTTGATATGCTGGAACTGGTAGGTCGGATCGTAATCGCCGAGCACGCCGGTACCCAGCACGGCGAGTACCTTGATGCCGTACTTGGGCGCAAGCGTGTTGATGAACCAATCAAATTTCGCGTAGTCGATCCGTCCCGGACCCTTGGGTTGGTCATACTCGGCGTGAAACTCGATGCGTATCCATCCGGCGCCGAGATTCGCCATGCCCGCCAGCATGTTTTCATCGAAGGTATGGTTGACGTCGTTCGGATAGTTGGCTGGATCGGTGTTGTACTGATACCACGGATCCTGCCCAACGATACCGAAAAAGTCATGCGGATTCGACGTGTCTCGGGCGGCAAGCGCGGTCGATGGTCCAATTGGCAGGAGCGAAATCGTAAAGAGGGCGATCCACGCCAATGCAGCGACCGACGTCTTACGACGCATCACTATGGTCCCAACCCTTTCCTCAAATGCGACGTATCCGCCAAGGCGGTCGTTCGTCACCTGCTAAACGTCTTGGATGCCTCCCGGTTCCCTCAGGTAGGCTTCCGGCGTGGGTGATCGACGCCCCTAAGTTGAACAGGTCCGGGGCTGTGATATCTCCGTCGACGCACAACTACAGCGCACGTGACCAACCATGTAAAGAGGAATGACAATGATCAGCGTTCAGGGCGTTCAAGGTATTCTGTTTGATTCCGGCGATACGTTGATGGGGCCAATCGGGGGCGAGTGGCTGCCAGGCCAAACGTTCCGGCGGATAATCGCCGCCCAGGAGAATCTTGCGCTGAACTTGAGTCTCCTCCATAAATCTCATGAAGAAGCACTTTCTCACCTGCTGGAGGATCATTTGCTCCACACCGAGGAGGAAGAATGTGAGCGCTTTCAGTGTTACTTCGAGTGGCTGCTGCGAGGCTTGGGCGCACGTGAGCCGGTCGAAGCTATTGCCCGTGATATGGCACATGAGACGGTCCATCATCCCGATATCGAACTCTTCCCAGATGTGATCTCCGCGCTCGAACGGTTCGCGGCGGTCGGGTTGAAGCTTGGCGTCATCTCGAATGGTTGGCCGTCGCTCGATCGTCAACTGCGACAGCTTGGTGTCCGAGATTTCTTCGACGTACTGACCATATCTGCCCACGTTGGCAGTCGCAAGCCGGACGAACATATCTTCCAGGTCGCGCTTGAACAGATGGGGCTTCCCGCTGGGACCGTTCTGCTGGTAGATGACGCACTCGAGAATATCGTTGCGGTCGAACGACTCGGGATGCAAGGAGTCGTGATAGCGCGCAATGGAACTCCTCCGGACGGCTACTCGGTCATCTCCTCGTTGGCCGAACTGGAAGTCATGAGCTAGCTCACTTTTCGACCGAGAACGAAGCGCTCGATCGCCTCGGCGACGCCATTCTCGTCATGACCGCGGACCACGGCGTCGGCACGCAGACGGATATACTCCGGGGCGTTCCCCATGGCCACGCCAAGTCCAGCCGCCTCCAGGAGGGGCATGTCATTCTCACCATCGCCGACGGCGATCACGTCCCGCATGGTGAGGCCAAGATCGGACGCGAGTAAGGCCACTCCCGACGCTTTGCTGACTCCCGGCATGTGAATATTTGCGGCCCAATGCGGTGGATCCGCCTCCCATCCGAGCGGCCCCGAGTGAAAGACCGAAAATCCCTGTTCGGCGAACCCATCAGTCAACTCGCGCAGCTGATTTTCTGGTCCAAATATATCGACCGTCAGGACGTCCGAGACGCAACCCATTTGGTCCCATGGAACGAACGTGACCTCACCCATGCGCTGATTGATGAATGCCTTGACAAAGACCGGCTGTGGCGGGTTCTCTGGAACGACAATTCTCTCGCCACCCCCGGGTCCAAGCAGCAGCACCGGAGCGAGATCTTGTTGCAATGCCTGCTCGACGATGGCGCCGAGTCGTTCCGAGGTGAAGGCGATCTCGTTCATCGCTTCCTCACGCTCGGTGCTCCAAACAAGCGCGCCATTAGAGAGGACAAGTGGCAGGTGAATGGCGACTTCCTCAAGGATCCGTCTGACTGATCGCAACCGCCGGCCGGTCGCGAGCGCCACTTCGACACCGGAGGCACGCGACGCGGCAATGGCCTCGTGAACCACCGGCGTCACGATGTCGGACGGATCGAGCAAAGTCCCATCGATATCGAGCACGAGCAACCGCGGCATCCAGCCTCCTCAAGCGACGCGACAATGTCTATCACCCGAATCGTACACGTTACCTCTCGCCATGCGGACGCGCTCACCGGGCGATTCACCTGCTGTCCATGAAGATTCCGTGAAAGGACGCCTCACCGAACACGTGTTTGCACAGAGTCGGTCGATTTGAGTTGATGCATAAACGGTGACTACTGGCGTGCCGCCAGCCGATAGTCACGCCGTGCCTCCGCCTGCTGCCAGCGAGCACGCTCTTCTTCCGTGGTCAGGTCGAGACGTGGAACTGGACACGGCTTGCCGTTGTCGTCCAACGCCACGTAGACCAGATAGGCGGTTGAGGTGTGGGTGACCACGCCGGATGCGACGTTCTCCGCCTCGACACGCACTTCAGCTTCCATGCTGCTACGGCCCGTCCAGGTCAAACGGGCGTGAATAGTCACCAGATCACCGACGTAGACCGGTTCGAGGAAGGTCATCGAATCCATGATGACTGTGACGACTCGATGTCGCGCGTGTCGAATTGCGGCGATACCTCCTGCCGTATCGACGAGCTTCATGATGGTCCCGCCGTGGACATTGCCCTGTGAGTTGGCGTCGGACGGCATCATCACTTGCGCCAGTGTTGTTTCGCTCTGACCTACGCCGCGAGGTTCCATCGAGTTGCCTCCGATCTCGTCGTTCGACAGCCTAGTATGGCGGGCCAGCATCGTGCAACAGGGCGTCACGAATCTATAGACGTAGAGGCGGGACCTGTGCCCGCCTCAATGAAGAACGTTCACCGTGGCGGATCAGCATCGTGCAACAGGACGCCACGAATCTATGGACGTAGCGGCGGGACCTGTGCCCGCCTCAATGAGGAACGTTCACCGAGGCGGATCAGCATCGTGCAACAGGACGCCACGAATCTATGGACGTAGAGGCGGGACCTGTGCCCGCCGCAATGAGGAACGTTCACCGAGGCTGATCAGCATCGTGCAACAGGACGCCACGAATCTATGGACGTAGAGGCGGGACCTGTGCCCGCCTCAATGGGGAACCTTCACCGTGGCTGATCAGCATCGTGCAACAGGACGCCACGAATCTATGGACGTAGCGGCGGGACCTGTGCCCGCCGCAATGAGGAACGTTCACCGTGGCTGATTGGCCTCGACGTATCCATGGGGACCAGGCACTCTTCTGAAGTAGATATTAGGTTGCCGTGGCGGGCACAGGTCCCGCCACTACCGCACGGGTGCAGATTCAAGACATAACCACGATGGCGGGCACAGGTCCCGCCACTACCGCACGGGTGGGATTCAAGGCACAGCCACGATGGCGGCACGGTCCTGCCACTACCGCACGGGTGAAATTCAAGACACAGCCACGGTGGCGGGCACCGGTCCCGCCTCTACATGCGACAATCCGCGAACAACCTTTATGATGGGGCATCGGGACCGCATTTCCAGGACCTGAAAGGGGTGGCCTATGGCTGAGAAGCTTCACGTGACGATCGACGGTCGCCGCATAGCCTATCATCGGGCCGGGAACGGGCCGGTGGTGGTCATGCTTCATGGCATAGGCGGAAACGCGACTCAGTGGAGCGCGCAGCTCGAAGGTCTCTCGGACGAGTTCACGCTGATTGCCTGGGACGCTCCTGGTTATGGCGATTCGGATGATCCGGACGGCGACTGGAGTATGGCCCAATACGCAAGTCAACTCGCCAAGTTCTTCGACCAATTGGGCCTTGGTCGCGTTCATGTGATCGGTCAGTCCTGGGGCGGTGTTCTCGCTCAGGAGTTCTTTCGCCTGTACGGCGAACGCGTTCGCTCGCTGATTCTCTCAGACACGTTTCCAGGATCAGCCTGTCGCCCGGAAGAGGAGCGCAATGCCAGTCTTCAGGGAAGACTCAAGGCAGTCGAGACAATGACTCCGGCTGAGATGGCGACAGCGCGCCTTCCTATGCTGGTGCCAGAGGGAACGCTGGAATCAATTAAGCAGGAGATCGAGACGATGCTGGCGATGATCCATCCAACCGGCTACCGGCAGGCAGCGATTGCGCTGCACAACTCCGATGAGCGGGATGTGCTGGCCAAGATCAACGTACCCACCTTGGTCATCGCTGGCGAGCATGACCGAGTCGTTCCGCTGCCTTTGTCGCATTTGCTGGTCGACGGGATACGTCGGGCCCGGCTGGAAATCATTCCTGGGACCGGACACCTGAGCAATCAAGAGAAGCCTACGGTCTATAACGACATCGTGCGGTCTTTCCTCTGTTCGGCCAATGAGTGAAACATCTACTGTCCATCTTTCGCAACGCGTGACGCGACCGTCGTGCCAGATCTCCGTTATCGGATTGCACGGACGTTTTCGTTGCTGTCATCACCGCGAAAGCGTGCCCTTACCAGTGGCTTTGCGAATGATCGGTAATGGTGTGCGTTGACAACAGCGGCGACGAAATTCATCGACAGAGGGCGGATCGAGCGCATAAGGTGCGGCTGCTTCGGGGCGTCGCCGCACTTCCGAGGCAGCGCAATCTCCGTGCTGGCGTTCGTCCTGAGCGTGTCGATGAGCTTCGCGGTCTACTGGCGAGTGCTCGGTTTTTCGTTCTTCCTCGATGACGCCTTCGATCTGACCCGAACCCAGCAGGAGAGCTTCTGGGCTCTCCTCTCACGCCCACTGCCTGGCTATAGCTACTACCGGCCGATCCCCTTCATGATCTGGAAGGCGATCTATCTCCTGACCGGCCGGTACGACACGACCCTGCTGCACCTGCTGCCACTTGCCGCACACGTCTTCTCGGGTTGGCTTCTCTTCATGGTCCTCTGGCGCTTGACTCGCTCGCCCTGGTCGCTCTTGCCGATGATCCTCTTCCTACTCTATCCATTCAGCTACCAGGCGCTCGAGATCCTCGGAACACTGGTCCATACGCTGGTAACCGCCGAGATCCTGGGCGTGCTGCTCCTCTGGTACGACGGCCGGACGCTTGACTCACCGGTCCGTCTCTTCTTCGGATCTCTGCTTGCGGGACTGGCCCTCTGGACGCACGAGTACGGTGTGGTGGTGCTACCGCTCCTACTCGGTATCGAGATGCTGATCTGGTGGCGTCAACGCCGAATCTCCCTCCCGACCCTGTGGTTGCTAATTCCCGCTGCCCTGGAAGGGCTCTATCTCTGGCTCTGGTTCACGATGAAGAAACCCGGAGCCGATCATCGGACGATGGCCGACCTCATCCACAACATCGGGTTCTGGCTCGAGGGTTTCGCCTATCCGGTCACGCGGCAGACGTACTGGATCGCTCATTTGGTTGGCGGCGATCCGTTGCGGCTAGTGCTACCAATTGGAGCGATTGGCGTGGCCGCCGCAATCGCAGTCTACCTAGTCTACAGGTGGCCCTGGACACCACTTTTAACAATTGCCATCGGCGGGATGGTCTTCACCCCGGCGGTGGTCGGCCTGACCTATGAGTACGTGCAGAACAGCCCGCGACTCCTCTATGTCGTGGCTCCTGCCTGCGCCGCCTTCTGGGGCTTTTTGCCGTCGCTGCGCTTCAAGAGGCACTGGCTGACCTGGGCCTGGCGCGGCGCGACGCTCGCCGTTGTCGCCGTGGTCCTGGTGCAGAGCTTGCTCTTTATCGACCGGCGCATGACGATGCTCGACTATGGCACCCAGATCGCAAATGGCATCATCCGTGAGGGGGAGCTGCATCCTAACGGGAAGCTACTCTTCGTCAACGTTCCCTCCTGGTTCGCTCCGAAGACGCAGGAATATCCGCGTGGCCATCTCGGGGTTCAGGTCGAGCCGAACTATATCGGTCTGGGTCGTCTGATCTATGCTGGTTCGGGCGTGAACGTCGACGCTGAGTCCTACTCGCTGGCACCCGACGTCTCAGGCTGGCGTTACAACTTCCAGCCTCATGGACCGGCTATCGACCACAATTCGATTGACGCCAAGTTGCGCGCAGGGATGACGTTAGTAGTCGTCGACCTCTATCACAACGCGCTGGCCGTCCGCGAGCCAGGGTCGCTCAGGCCCAACCAACCGAATCCTGGCGACGCAGTGGTCACTTTCGGCTCCGGACTCGAATATCTGGGAGATGCCATCATGCGGGATGGGAATCTCGTCACCATCACCAGCCGCTGGTACGTCCGCACGGCGCTCACCGGTGACTATCAGATTTGGACACAACTGAGGGATGCAAATGGAAATGTTGTCGTCGAGCGCAAGGACTACGCACTGCGCGGCATGTCGCCCCCAAGCCTCTGGAAGCCGGGTGATCTTATCGAGGATCGACTCGTTCTCGATCTCTCGCAGGTGAAGGCGGCCGGTCCATTTCAGGCACGTCTGGGATTGGTCAATACGGCTAGCGGCTCAATGTTGCCGGTTGTGCGCTCGGGCGATCAGACTGCGAGCAATGGATGGCTAGATCTGGGTCAAGTCCCGTAGGAACCGTCCCTCGTCAGATGCTCGCGTGTGCGCCGAATCTGCTCATGACAATCCCTCAATCGCAATAGCAACCACGCGATTTTCAGCAGAGCGGTGATACAGTAGCTCAAATGTGCCTGTGCATTCCTCTCGACCCGTGATCTATCCGAATCCACCACGAAAGGTATCTCGATGAGCAAGCGCGCCGAAAAGTTGGCATCTCCTGAACAGCGTTTTGGATTTCGGATGGGTACGGATCGTAAGCTCGTTCGCTGGGCCGACATGTTGGAGTATTTCCAAGACGTTGCGTCGAAGAGTGATCGCGTACGCTACGAGAAACTGGGCGAAGCGACGGAAGGGCAGCCGTTCGTGCTGCTGACCATCTCGTCAGCCGAGAATCTGGCGCGTCTCGAAGAACTGCGGCAGATCCAGAAGCGACTGGCCGATCCACGCAAGCTTTCGGAGGATGAAGCCGAACGTCTGGCCCAGATCGGGCGCTGTATCGTGATGATCACCTGCAGTGTCCACGCGACCGAAGTCGGCGCCGTTCAGATGACTCCGGAGTTGGTTTATGAGCTGGCGACCAAAGACGACGAGGAGACTCGTCTGATTCTGGACAACGTGATCCTGCTCTTGGTTCCATCACTCAACCCGGACGGCATGGAACTGGTCGCCAACTGGTACGAGGAGACGCTAGGCACACGTTCGGAGGGATCTCAACCGCCGCAGATCTATAACAAGTACACCGGACACGATAATAATCGTGACTGGTTCATGCTCACGCAAATTGAGAATCGGCTGGCGGTGGAGAAGGTCCACAACGCATGGCACCCGCAAATCGTCTTCGATCAGCATCAGATGATGTCGGACGGGCCACGTTACGTACTGCCTCCCTTCATTGATCCCTTTGACCCAAACGTCGATCCGATCCTGCAAGCGGAGATTGCCCAGGTCGGGACGTCCATGGCATCAGCGCTGACATCAGCCGGGAAGGCGGGTGTCGCGACCGGAATCATCTTCGACGCCTATTCTCCGTCGCGCGCCTATCAGCATTATCACGGTGGTGTGCGCATTCTGTCTGAGGCGGCGAGCTGCAAAATCGCGACACCGATTCACCTCGGTGGCATCGATCTGCGTGAGACACGAGGTTTCAACCCGCGAGAGAGCCTTGGGAATCACCCCCGTCCCTGGACCGGTGGCGAGTGGCGCCTGCGAGATATTGTCGACTACAACAAGATTTCAGCGCTTGCGTGTCTTAAGAACGCGGCGTCATATCGTCGTCAATGGGTGCGCAACTTCTGGCAGGTGCAGAAACATGCTGTCGAGCGGGACACACCTTTTGCCTTCGTGATTCCGGCCGACCAGCGTGACCCGGTGACGACCGCCGAGATGCTCCAGGTCCTGCAGGATGGCCTCGTCGAAGTGCATCGGGCACGGCAGTCCTTTACCGCTGCCGGCGTAGAATATCCGCCCGGAACCCACGTGATTGAGATGGCGCAACCCTTCAGCTCTTACGCCAAGACACTGCTCGAAGTGCAGCATTACCCCGATCTGCGGCTTTCTCCGGGTGGCCCTCCGAAACCTCCGTACGACATCACGGCCCATTCTTTGCCCCTCTATATGGGCGTCGAGTCGGTTCAGGTGGAGCATTCGTTCGAGGCCGATCTCGAATTGGTGGAGCGAGTTGAGCTTCCAGCCGGCAGAGTCCGTGGCCGGAGCAAGACGACCTTCCTGCTCGATTGCGAGACGAACGCCTCATTCAGGGCCGTCAATCAGTTACTGACTTTGGGAGCCAAGGTCTGGAGGGCGTCAGAAGGCTTCCGTACCAGCGACCGGGAGTGGACAGCCGGAACGTATCTGATTGAAGGAGTCGATGCCGACCGGCTCGATCAGATCGCTGAGGAGACCCACGTCCGTTTCGATGGCGTGAGTCGTCGGCCGGTGGCGTCGTTCAAATCCCTGCGCCGGCCTAGGGTCGGTCTTTATCGAAGCTGGCGGCCAAATGGTATCGACGAAGGCTGGACGCGTTTCATTCTCGAACGCTACGATCTGGAATTCGAGACGGTGCGAGACTCGGATCTGCGTCAGGGGAATCTCCGCTCGCACTTCGACGTCATAATTCTTCCGCAGCTCTTATCGCGCGAGATCATGGAAGGAAACGACTCAAAGGTCTATCCCGACGAGTATTCTGGCGGAATTGGGGACCAAGGAGCTTCCAACCTGCGTCGTTTCGTCCATGGCGGCGGGACGGTTATCGCCTTCGATTCGGCCTGCGACGTTGTCATTCGTCACCTCTACCTACCGGTTGTCAACAGCATCGAGAGCATTCCGAGCGATTCTTTTTACAGTCCAGGATCGCTACTTCAGTTGCTGGTCGACACCCATCACCCGATCGGCTGGGGGATGGAACGAGAGGTCGCCGCGCTTTTCGTCAGCAGCCCCGCTTTCGATGTTCTGAATGGCGCCGATACGGTCGCGCGCTATCCGCACACCGATCCGTTGCTGTCCGGTTGGGTGCTTGGTGCGCACCATCTGCAAGGCCGTGCCGCGCTGGTCGATGCGCCGGTTGGGAGATGGGCATGCCATCCTGTTTGGCTTCCGGCCACAGTTTCGGGCCCAAATGCGCGGCACGTACCGGTTGCTATTCAACGCGATTTACAGCGCCACGCTCAAGCGTACCGAGTAGTGCGTCGTTTCTGAGACAGCAACCCCCGATTGGGGACCCAGACGTGTGTCTAAAATCCGTGCCGTTGTAAGAAGCCGTGGACGGCGTTATTCCAGCCAATCGGATTTCCGGCTGCCGCCGAGTGGTAGGTGTTTGGCAGAATCATGAACTCAGACTGCTTGAACTGCTGATGCCACTCGTAGGAAAGCTCAATCGTCTTCTGCGGCTCGTTGCCACCGACGATTACCAACGCGGGAACATCCAGTTGCTGGAGTTCCGGATAGCGCGGGCGCTGATCCCAATCCATCATCGACCAGAGCATCTTGAGGGTCGCTTCGCGATTGCCGAGCCCACCGTTGAGCGTGGCCATGTAGCGGCCAATTGGAGTCTCGGCAAAACCTTCCGCGGCCGTTGGTGGTCCTTCCTCTTCCCACTCGAAGCTGCGCGGCTGACGCACGATGACCCGATCTCCCCGCTCGGCGATCTCGATCTGCTGGCGCAGCCATTCCTTGCTCAACTCACGGCGATAGGGGGTCGTGTGCCCGACGATCAAGGCCAGAGCGCGATCCGGATAATCAAGCCCGAACTGGGATGAGATCACACCACCGAGCGAGTTGCCGCCGACGATCGCCTGGTTGATCTCAAGCGCATCCATTAGATTACGCAGGTCGCGGGCAAAATCGGCCTGGGTCCATGGACCAGGTGGATCATCAGAGCGTCCGGTGCCGCGCCGGTCAAAGGTGATGACCCGGTAGAACTGCGAAAAGTACGGGACCTGGAAAACCATCCAGCCCAGGTGATGGTGACCATGAAGAATGAGTGGTGTTCCCTCGCCGGTGCTCTCGTAAAAGAGCCTCACGCCGTCCGCGTTGGCATATGGCATTTCAATTATCCTCTCGCGAGAATCCGCGCCAGGCTAGCTCGTCAAGTAGGTGTTGAACCAATCCAGCATGCGGGTGTAGCAGTCGATGCGGTGTTCGCGCCGACGGAATCCGTGACCTTCGCCCGGATAAACGACGTACTCGTGTGGAAGTCCTTGTGCCTGCATGGTCGCCGCGACCTGTTCCGATTCCTCCGGCGGGACACGCTTGTCCTCGGCGCCGTGCATGATAAGCAACGGCGTCTTGATCTTGTGCAGATGCTGGTAGGTTGAGCCACGGTCCATCAATTCATGCATCTCTTCAGGGTAACGGCCCCAGTAATCGCGGGCGACAAAGACCCGTCCGACGCGGTCACAGTATTGATGGGCGGTTACTTTGTTCGTGTTGCCGTACATGTCGACCGCGGCCTGGAAGAGATCAGGAGCTGCCACGATTCCGTGCAATGTCATATAGCCGCCGTAGCTACCTCCATAGATGCCGATCTTCGAGATATAGGGTTGCGCTTGTAGCCACTGACCGGCCGCGACCGTGTCGCGAGTCTGCCCACCGCCCCAGTCACCGTAGGATAGTGCCGCGAATTCCTGCCCATAGCCGCTCGATCCGCGGTACTCAATTGCCAGCACCACGTAACCGTGCTGGCTGAACCACTGCTCGGCCGCATGCCAGCCGTTGCCGTAAGCGTTCGTGCCTCCGCCATGAACCTGGATGAGACCCGGATACTGCTTCTGCTCGTCGAAATCTGGCGGAAGATAGAGATAGGCATCGCAGTAGAGTCCGTCGAACGACCGGTAGGCGATGCGCTCGGGATTGGAAAGGGTATCGGCGACGCTGCTATAGCTGTCGGTAAGACGGTTTGGTCGGCCACCACTCAGCGGAACGGTGAAGAGATCCGCCGGGCTGGTCTGCGTTGCGAGTACATATGCCAGCATTGTGCCATCGGGCGAGATCGCGAAGTCAGTTACGGAACCCGCTAAGTTCGTGACGGCTGTGCGCACACCTCTCGTCGCGGGAACGGATGTGACATTCTTGTTTCCGTTTCGTAGCGACAACGTGTAAATCGTTTCGCCGTCGGAAGACCAGGCCAGACCGGCACCTTCCAGCCGCCAGGAATGACCGCCACCAGGCGTTAGTCTCTCCATCGGCCCCGGCGCGAAGGGGATGCGCCAGATATCGGCGTCGTCCCCGTACCAGTGCTCCATAACGGTATTGGCGACAACCGCGATGTTGCGGCCATCAGGCGACCAGACGGGATCCGTATTGACCATGAGCCCAGTGCTGAGTTGGCGATGCGACTTACCGTCTGCCGACACGACCCAGACATCGTCATTGTTGCGTTCGCCCGATCGGGAGGAAACGTAGGCAATCCAGTTACCGTCAGGCGACCACTGTGGAGTCCAGCGCGGCTCGTCGAGCGGATTGGTCAGTTTAGTCAACTGTCGTGGTGCGCCGCCGCTAACCGGTAGAACCCATACGTCGAGACTTCCGGCTTCACCGCTGATGAACGCGAGCTGGGAGCCATCGGGTGAAAATGACGGTGATCGGGTCTCCCAAGCACCACCGACCAACCGTTCTTCTTGGCCTGAGCCGTCGGAGGCGATCGACCAAATATCCGAACCGCCGCTATCGTTGCCTCGCACAATAGCCAGACGTTCTCCGTCAGGTGACCAGGCCGGCCTGGCGCCGACAACCGCCCGCTCGCTAAGAGAACGACAGTTGCCGTTCGGCATCGTGCAATTCCAAAGCTGCCAGCCACTACCTGGCCGGTCCAGCAGATAGGCGATAGCATCGCCCGCCGGTGACCACACTGGATAGCCAACGCTCTGAATATCAACAAGCTGCTCAACAGTCTTCACGTTTTAGTTTCCTCACGTTATATATTGAATGCTTTGGTTCCCGGAGTGCAATTCGGGTTGACCATCAAAACCCGTGACGTTGAAGGAAGCCATGGACCGCACGGTTCCAGCCGATCGGATTGCCGGATGCTGCTCCATGATAGGTATTGGGCAGAATCATGTATTCGGACTTCTTGAATTGCAGGTGCCACTCGTAGGACAACTCGATGGTCTTCTGCGGCTCGTTGCCGCCAACAATGACGAGCACTGGAACGTCAAGTTGCCGCATTTCGGAATACCGCGGTCGTTGGTCCCAATCAATGAACGCGCTGAGCATTTTTATCGTTGCGTCACTATTGCCGAGACCACCACTGAGTGTTGCCATATAGCGACCGATCTCGGTGTCGGCGAAGCCGGGCGCGACGGTCGGCGGACCTTCTTCCTCTCGCTCATATGAGCGCGGCTGCATCACGACGACTCGTTCGTTTCGCGTTGCAAGATCGATCTGGTCCTGGATCCACTGACGTCCAAGTGGCCAGAACCATGGAACGGTGTGTCCGACGATAAGGGCCAACGCCCGATCAGGGTAGTCGAGCCCGAATTGAGAAGAGATTGCTCCACCCAGAGAGTTGCCACCGACAATGGCCTTCTCGATGTCGAGAGCGTCCATGAGATTTCGTACGTCGGCCGCGAATTCCTCCATCGACCACGGAGCGGGCGGATCATCGGAACGGCCAGTCCCTCGCCGGTCGAACGTGATCACGCGGTAGAACTGCGAGAAATACGGAATTTGGAATACCATCCAACCGATGTGATCGTGGCCATGCAAGATCAGAGGCGTTCCCTCTCCGACGCTTTCGTAGTAGAGCCTGATACCGGAGGCATCTGCATATGGCATACGGTGATCCTCTCCTCGATTCGCGCGACGCGCACGTCACTATGATCGCCTGCTGTCGAGAACTCTACAATCACGTGGTTGGGTCGTCCGCGCCGATGTTCACGTTGTTTCGCTTCCCCTGGCTTCAGGATAGGATGAGAAGAAATAAGTGATTTAGCTCTTAACGGTCTCCGGCTGGGAAGGAAAGACATAGATGACAACGACTCGAGGTGATTCCGTCCTGCCAGAGCTTCATGAGGTCGCGGGCCGGGTCGCGGCCGGTGAGATCTCTCCCTCGGACCTCGTTGAAGACTCTTTGCGTGCGATTGCCGATCTGAATCCGATGCTCAACGCACATATCACGGTGCTCGATGAGCAAGCTCGTCGGGAAGCCACGATCGCAGAGCGCGAGATTCACGCGGGTAACTATCGTGGACCGCTGCACGGGATACCGGTCTCGGTGAAGGACCTTTACTGGACGGCCGGAGTTCGCACGACGTCGGGTTCGCGAATCATGGCCGACTTCGTGCCGGCCGAGGACTCCGCCGTGGTTCAGCGATTGCGTCAGGCCGGCGCGATTATCGTTGCGAAGGCCAACATGTTGGAGTTCGCCTATGCCTCGGTTCATCCCGACTATGGGCCGACCAAGAACCCGTGGGACCTCACCAAGACGACGAACGGATCGAGCGGTGGGTCGGCGGCATCTGTCGCTGCGGGTCTCGATTACGGTTCGTTTGGCACTGATACAGGGGGATCGATCCGACTTCCGGCGGCCTTCTGCGGTGTCGTAGGGCTCAAGCCATCTTACGGTCTAATCTCTCGCCACGGAGTACAACCGCTCTCCTGGACGCTGGATCACGCTGGACCGTTCGCTCGTTCGGTGAGAGATCTGGGGCTGCTCCTTACCGCGGTTGCTGGATACGATCCGCGGGATCATCAATCCGCCGACCGTCCAGTCCCTTCGTTTGGCAGAGATCTGTCTGATTCGTTAGAGGGTATGTCGGTCGCTTTGTTGACCAATTTCATGGACCAGTCGATTGAGCCAGAGGTTCGTCACGGGGTTCAAGCGGCGGTGTCGGTACTCGCCGACGCTGGTGCTGAAGTGCAGGAGATCGAGATTCCCGAACTCGAGGGAGATACGCTCGATGCGGTGATGGCCATCCTCCTGCCGGAGGCCAGCTACTATCATCGCGACTGGATTTCGCGACACCAAGCGGATTACACCGAGACGGTGTTCGAACGCTTATCAGCCGGGTTACAGACGACTGCGGTCTCCTACTTCACCGCGCTGGAGATTCGCGAACGATTGCGCCAACGGATGCGTGAGATTCAGGATTCGGTCGATCTCTTCGTTCTGCCGACGTCTGCGACCCCAGCAACACCGCTGGAAGTCACTACGATAGAGGTGTCCGACGATGATCGACGGCTGACGAATCTGATGCGGCTAACCGCACCGTTCGACCTGACGGGTCAGCCGGCGCTATCTCTTTCGTGCGGTTTCACCAAAGGTGGATTGCCGATTGGGTTACAGATCGTCGGGCGTGAGTTTGAAGATCGGTTGGTTCTTCGAGCCGGACATGCGTATCAAGCGCGAACCGACTGGCATAGACGACGTCCACCCGTTTCCGCCGCGCCATTTCAAGAGTGAACGACATCGGCTTTTGCTCAGTAGATTGGTTCGTGACAGTCTCAGGCTGTCAGTAACGTGAAAGAAGGGTTGTCATGACACGATTCACATGGCCAGATGGCAAGCAGGTCGCAGTCGCTCTGACTTTCGATGCCGATGGCGAGACGATTCCATTGGTTATGGATCGCGAGCATGGCCACGAACGCTTGACGCTCATGTCGACGGGGACGTATGGCCCTGCCGTTGGGGTTCCTCGCATCCTTGATTCGCTCAAGAAGTACGGCATCAACGGAACCTTCTTCGTGCCCGGCTTTACAGCAGAGCTTCATCCGGAAATGATCGAGCGGATAACTGGCGAAGGGTCATGAGGTCGGCCATCACGGCTACCTGCACGAGCGGCCGGATAGCTTATCCGACGAAGAGGAAGAATCGGTCCTTGTCCATGGAATTGAGGTACTCGAACGTCTTACCGGTCGCAAGCCGGTTGGTTACCGGTCACCTGCCTGGGAGCTCAAGCCAGGCACGCCGAATCTGTTGAAGCGCTACGGATTCCGCTACGACACCAGTCTGATGGGGGATGACATCCCCTACCTGGTCGACACGCCTTCCGGCGATCTACTCGAATTGCCGATACAATGGATCCTCGACGATTACCCGCATTACACGACGAACGTTGGGATCTCCAGCCCAGACAAGGTCTTCGAGGTCTGGTCGAGTGAGTTTGCCGGGTATCACCGCTACAACGGAGTCTTCATTTTGACGATGCATCCGTTTGTCAGCGGGCGACCATCGCGCGTTCTCCTGCTGGAGCGCATGATCGAATACATCAACGGATTCGAGGGCGTCTGGTGGGCCACGCTGGAGCAGATCGCCGACTATTGCCTGAGTCGTACCGACCTGCAGCGGTGGTCACCTCCGGATTTGAAGGCACTTATCGGACGCTAGCCGGAGACGATCTGTCTGTGCATCCATCGTTCGTCGTCACGGACTCTGGTAGATCGCATATGGTACGAGGAAGCTCGAGGATATCCAGCCGACTCGACCATCCGTCAGAATAACCTCTTTCCAGTTAATGCCGTCGGCATCTGCTGTCTTTCCGGTTAGTTGCACGATCGTTCCATCCCGAAGTGCAGCGATTATGGCGGAGAGCCCAGCATTGGCGCGGACGTTGACTCCTCGTCCTCCGGTGGCTGCCACTACGTCATAGCTGGGTGGCACTGGCGTCGGTATCGGAGTGGGGACCGGCGTCGGGACAGGAGTGGGAGTTACCGTGGGCACTGGGGTCGGCGTCGGTACCGGAGTCGGATTTGATGTCGACGCAGGAGTTTGTGTCGGGACAGGAGTGGGAGTTGGCGTGGGCACTGGCGTCGGTATCGGAGGACCGGCGTCGGAACTGGTGTTGCGTTTGGCGCAAGCGTCGGTGTTGGGGTCGGTGGGTTGAGCGTGTCGAGTTTCGTCAGCGGAATCTCGAGTAACTGGAGCTCTACCGCCTTATTCAGCTTCGCGGCGATCGCCTTCTGGATCGTCGTTGCGTCAGCATAGCTCAGATCCCCCGGAATCCGTACCGTCGCGATGATCTGTAGATGATCCTGTTCCTGATGTGCATCAAAGCTGACGAGCGTGGCGTCGGAATACACCTGCTGTAACTGGTTGGTTAATGTGTAACTGATTTCCTGATTCTCTTTTGCTCTCCCAGCGATGTTGACCATAAAGCCGACTAATGGGATTGTCACCGTTAGAATCATTACTCCAGAGACAATGAACGAACGAGAGAAAATCATCGATCGTTTTGCGTGTCGGAAAGGACCGAAACCGACGCCAGCGAATACCAGGCCTCCGGCGAACAGGATAGCCACGAAGTTCGACAGGAAGAGGAGAAACGCACCGTTGTAAACATCCGGTCTTCCCTGCGAAATACCGATGCCAACAACACAAAGTGGCGGCATGAGGGCGGTGGCAATAGCCACTCCTGGTAGCGTCGCCGAAAGTTTCGGTTGGGCGAGGGCGTAGGCAGCCGCGGCACCGCCGGCAAGCGCAATCATGAGATCGAACAGGGTCGGCTGTGTTCTGCTGATGACCTCACTCGGCAATTGCGTTAGAAAGTTGAATTGGCTGGTCGAAACCAGTCGTCCGAGGAGCGCACTGAGCCCAATCGAGATGACGATCCCCGCCAGGAGCGAGATACTCGCACGTACCGCGCGTCGCTCATCACCACGAACGAGTGCCAACGCTAGCGCTAGGATCGGGGACATCAGTGGCGCGATGAGCATCGCACCAATGATCACGGCGCCGCTGTTCAGAACGAGCCCAAATGTCGCGATGACGCAACTCAAGATCGTGAGGAGGACGAAGTCGCGGGTTACCTGCGCAGCATGCGTGATATCTCGCACGACCTCGGATTGACGTGTCTCGGTTATCGATCCGAATATCTGGTTCATAATCTTGCTCGCCTGTTCGCACTGAACTGAGACAAGCTATTTGGCCCCACGTTTGCCGGATGAATTGTCGACCGTCACGTGCAGTTGATCGGCTTCGAGTGTCAGATCAAGCTCGATTTGGCCCGACGTCGTCGCGCTCGTCCGCCAGGTGCGGCGTATAACCTAATTGTACGTCCAGTCTCGCCTGGCGACTGAGCAAGTGTGACTCGGTTCTATTCCCTGAAGACTTTGGCCCGCGACCCTGAGCGTTCTCCGAGTATAAGGGGAGGGCCGGAGGCGGAAGAGTCACGGCATGGAGGCACCGAAGATTGCCATTCTGCTGCCTCCTCGATGATGCTTATCGGGTGCTCGAATTGGCCGGGAATCGATCGGCCAGGTAGGTTCACGAATGGCGTATGGGGCGCCGTTCACTATCCATAGAGGGAGGCAGGCGACCTTAGGGGGGCGACCAAGTTCAAGATCGTGGCCTCGCTACCAGATGGTGCTGTGGCAATATCGTCGCGGATCTCGCTTAGATCCCAGGTCGGTGAAAGACGATCTTGACGTCCTCGACCGTCAGCAAGCCCTTCTGGATCATCGTATCAAGCTTCGGAATTACCGCGTCGATCTTCTCGCGTGTGTCGATCGCCGTGACGACCACGGGCAAGTCGTTCGACAACCGCAAGATCTTGATCGTATGAAGCTGCTTGTCGGCGCCGTAGCCGGCTGAACCGTGCGCCACGGTGGCTCCGGAAATCCCCTCCTGATGGAGAAGCTCGAGAATTGCTTCGTAGAGCGGTTTATGTTCGTGGCGGACCGATTCGCTTACGTAGGCTGTAAGTTTGACCGCATCGCGCACGTTCACGAGTAGCCTCCAATCGTTCTGGCCAGAACAACACCGAGATAGGCGGCGAACAGGCCGATGGCGAGCTGCCCGACGATATTGAACAGGAGACGACCAGTTTCACCCGATTGCAACAGGCCGAGGTTGTCGTAGCTGAAACTCGAGAAGGTCGTGTAACCTCCCATTACCCCAACTGCTAGCAATAGGCGTGCCTGCCCCGAGAGCGCACCCCGTTCAGCCAACCCTAGAATTATCCCGATGACCATCGACCCAGTGATGTTGACGAAGAATGTTCCGAGTGGAAATCCGGCTCCCGAGAATGTCTGAACCCATCCGCCGATGAGATATCGTCCGGCGGCACCAATCGCGCCACCGATCGCCACAAGTAATGTATTCATCCGCGGGCGTTCAACCACCTTCCTCGTTCGAAGCGGCTCGGACAGAATCCCGCAGCTAACACTGAGGGAGTCCACGTGCGGTATCGTTGCCGACGTCACGATACCGCAGCAAACGCAATGACGCCAGGGAGGCGCGGTTCACTCAGTGAACGCTTGAACAGGTTGTTATGCGGTAATATTGGTAGGTGAGACAAATACGCGACGAAGTTTGACGGCCATTCGCTGGCGTGACCCGAATGGCGAAAGCGTAGATCCATGATTGGCCGCGCTGGCCCAGAACTGAGAGATGCCGGGCTGAGGAGACGATGCCCGCTGAAGGGACTGGAGCAGTTCGGCAGGACATCAACATCATTGAAATTCACTGTAAGGCCGCTCAGTGGCGTGGCCTCGTTTCGATGATTGGTCTGATCCGGAGCGTTGTGTTCTCTCATTGCCCTTATTAGACACGACATTGATGCCCAGGGCGACACTGCATCGAAGCGACCGGCGTTAGATTGTCGAATGTTAATGTCCGTCGTGATGGCTGATGATGCCAGCAATCGAGGAAAGAGGTAAATCAGTGGCTATGGCCACCGTTAGGAAGCGAGCCCCTGGTCCGCTCAAGGTTGAGAGAGCTTACTATGAACTCCGTCGGATGATTATCACCCACGAACTACCGCCAGGCGCAACGATCGACGAACGAGAACTGATGGACCAACTAAGGGTCGGGCGCACGCCGCTGCGAGAAGCGATGCTTCGTCTGTCATACGAACACTTGATTGTGCGGTCTCCGCGCCGGGGTGCATGGGTTAGCCACCTTTCACTAACTCAGGTCCAGCAACTGAACGAGGTCCGGCGTTTGATCGAACCACCGATAGCACGACTCGCCGCCAATCGCGTCACTGCCGATTCCGTCGATCAACTTCGCTCAATCCTCAAACGCACCGAACAACACTTCGCCGACGGTGCGTTTGGCCTGATTGCGGACGGCGACCTCGAATTTCACATTAGTCTTGGTAACCTCGCCGGAAACGATTATCTGAAGAATTTCTCGCTCGAGATAAACATGTCGCTACTTCGATACTGGCAACTCTTCTTCCGATCTTCAGATACTGCTGATATCTGGTATCAGTCGCATCGCGACCTCGTCGATTTGATCGCCAATGGGGATGCGGACGGTGCTGAGGCCGAAGTGCATCGGCAAATTGACGTGTACCTTTTGCGAATGCACAAGTTCATTATCTAGCTCGAGGGTAACGAGCCCTATATCGTCTCTCGCGAGAGCCTCAAGCACGCTAGAGTTATGAGTATTGCGGCGTGGCGCGGACTGCTTGCCGGAACACTGCCAGTCTACGAAGCCTCGGATCCCTAATATTCCGGTGTTCCAGGTCGTGAAGAGGAGGATGACGTTGAACCGAGAAACCACGCACCGGATCTCACGTGATCTGGCTGTCGGGCGCGATAGCATGGTGGCTGCCAAGCACCCGTGGGCAGTCAAGGCCGCGCTCGATGTCCTCGAAGAGGGCGGTAACGCTATCGATGCCGCAGTTACGGCCGCGTTTGCTATCGGCGTTGTCGAGCCGTGGATGAGTGGCGTCGGCGGGGCTGGCTTTATGACCATTCAGGTGGCTGGCGGTCAACGTAAGGTGATTGATTATTTTGGGCGCGCACCGCTTGCCGCCACGCCAGACATGTTCGAATTGACAGAGGATTTCCGTGCCGACGGCGTCGGTTTCCAGGGTGTCAAGGATCAGGCCAATGCCTATGGCCCCCTCTCCGCCGCGGTGCCCGGCATGGTCGCCGGAATGGCGACCGCGTTAGAGCAATTTGGCACGATCGGGATTGATCGTGCGGTTGCTCCGGCAATCAAATACGCTGAAGTTGGCCTCCCGATCAACTGGTACAACGGGATGCTTCTTGCAAGCCAGCTCGGAGTCATTCAGCGCGATCACGAGACCTCGCGTATCTTCCTGCGTCACGGCACAACGCCTGCACCGCTCTTTGGCGAAGCGATTCCGTCAATCCCGCAGCCAGATCTGGCTCAAACGTTGCGCCGGATAGCCGCCGATGGACCAGATGGCTTCTATCAGGGTGAGGTTGCCGATCGGATCGCCGAACATATGCACCAGGTCGGTGGCCTCATCACGACCGAGGATCTAGCAAGGTACCAGCCAACGATCGTTGATCCATTGGTCGTTTCCTATCGCGACGTAGAACTGTTGCTCATTCCCTATCAGGGGGGCGGGATCACGATTGCGGAGACGTTCAACATCGCCGAAGGGTTTGATCTGCGATCGACTGGATTCAATACAGTGACCAGCTTGCACCTACTTGCGGAAGCGAGCAAGCGATCGCATGCCGACCGCTTCGCCTATGTAGGTGATCCGGACGTGGTTGACATCGATTGGGCCGCTCTCTCGTCGAAGGAGTACGCGGCTCGCCGTCGCGGCGAAATCGACGCAAATCAGGCATCGACAGCAGAGGCGGGATCAGGTATTGCGCGCGGCGTGTCCGCTCAAATCAGCACCCAAGCGGACGGTGGTTGCACGACTCATCTCTCGGTGGTCGACGGCGACGGGAACATGGTTTCGCTGACGCAGACGCTGACCTTGATCTTCGGTTCGGCCGTTACCGTTCCTGGCACCGGCGTGCTGCTCAATGACAATATGAATCTGTTCGACCCGTTGCCAGGACGCAATAACTCGATCGCTCCCTGGAAGCGCCCAGCCTCCAGTATGGCGCACGTCATGGCCGTGAAGGACGGGGTACCCGTATTAGGTGTCGGTGCTCCGGGTGGTCGTCGCATCATGGACACCTGCATGCAGGTTGCGCTCGACGTTATCGAGTTTGGCATGGATATTCAGTCAGCCTGTGCGGCGCCACTCATTGATTGTGCCGGCCCGGAACTTCTGATCGACGACCGGATCCCTGCTGAGACACGTGACGCATTGCGGGAAATGGGCCACAACGTCGTGGATGTCGAGGTCTCCTTCTCGCCACGCGGATTCGCCAGCCCTACCGGCGTGGCCGTCGATCCCAAGACCGGATTGCGGTATGGTGGCGCCGATCCATTTGGCATCGGCATCGCGGCAAGTCGCTAGGGCCGCCGTTTGGGATCATCACTCCAAGGCAAATTGGGCGTGCTCAAAGGGAGCGGTGGGAGGTCGTTATGGTCGTGCGTGATTCCGGCAGATCGGTAGACAGTCCTGATGTCGTCATCGTTGGCGGCGGGATCATCGGGTGCTCGATTGCCTATGAGCTTGGTCGTCATGGACACTCGGTCGTCGTTGTCGAGCGGGGCTCAGTTGGACGCGAAGCATCTGGTGCCGCGGCGGGGATCATTTCGCCTCCTTCATCGCTCGACACGCCGAGCGCCAAGGCTGAACTCACGGCCGACAGCATTCTGGCCTACCCTGCCTTCATCGAACAGATCGAGGACGCGACCGGCAGCCGGACGGGGTTCCTGATACGAGGTGAGCTGACCGTCGCCCTCGACGAGGACGAGGCTGCCGAACTGAAGCTGCTCGCTGACTGGCAGTCAGGGCTCGGCTTTCACGTCGACTGGCTCGACGGACCGACTGCCCGCGATCTGGAACCGGTCCTGCCGGATACCGTACTGGGCGGTGTGCTGGTTCGTGAGGCAGCCAGTATATTCACTTACGATCTGACGCGCGTCATCTCTGAGGCGGCCGTCAGATCCGGCGCTCGGATCATCGAGCATACGCCGGCCATCGGCATTTCGACCGAACATGGCCGGGCCGCCGGAGTCAGATTGCCGGATGGCGAGATAAAAGCCGGTCAGGTCGTGCTTGCAGCCGGCGCCTGGACGGCGCAGCTCGCCAGGGGAGTTGGAGCGTCGATTCCGACACTCCCCTCCAAAGGGCAGATGCTGGCCATCGCCGGTGCGCCGGTCATGCCGCACGCCATTATCGGCAAGTGCGGCGGTGGACACCTCGTTCCTCGAACTGACGGGACTGTCGCCGTCGGCGCGACCAAGGAGCGTGTCGGCTTTGACAAGCGTGTGCTCGCACGCAATACGCGGTGGTGTCTCGATCTGGCCGCTGACCTCGCACCAGCGTTACTCGATGGCGAAATCACATCCATGTGGTCCGGACTGCGTCCCGGGTCAGCCGATGACCAGCCGATAATGGGTCAGGTTCCCGGCGTTGATGGATTGTGGGTCGCGACTGGCCATTACCAGACGGGAATTCAGATGGCGGTGATTACCGCGGATCTGATGGCTCGCTCGATTCTTGCCGAGTCGCCGGAACCGCGACTTGAGGACTTCAAACCAGCCCGTTTCGAACAGTAGCCCGGTGCTTTATCAAGCTGAGCTCGACTCCAGGAACTCGATGACGGCACGGTGAAAATCGTCGGTGCGTTCGAGTTGCGGGAAATGCCCGACGCCTTCAAAGACAATCAGCCGAGCGTTTGGGATTCCGTCGGCGAGAGCACGACCACTCTCCAATGGAATGGAGCGGTCGGCGTCGCCGTGAATGATGAGCGTCGGAGCCGCGATCGATCCTAGCCGGGCACGAACGTCATGGCTGGAGTAGGTGGCGTGTATCCTACGTACCATTCCATCGAAGCTAAGCCGATTGTTGCGCATGAGCTCGCTCACTGCTTCGAGTTGTTCAGGATGAGCGTCGAAGTAGCCGGGTCCCGCTGCCGACTGTAACTGGCGGCGTGTGCGCTCGACTGGGTCCGCGATCCAGTTGTCGCGGTCCAGTTTCGGTTCGGGCCGGCCGAGAGCGGCACCTGTTGCGGCCGTGGTCGAGACGAGAATGAGCCGTTCGACCAGATGCGGATGGTCGACTGTAAGGTTCAACGCGATGAATCCGCCCATCGAATGGCCAAGCACGTAGGCGCGATCGATCGAGAGCGCGTCGAGCAGACTTGCGCCATCAGCGGCCATATCCGCCACACTGTACGGGCCATCCTCCGGATCGCTTTCGCCTGATTCTCGATTGTCGATCATGATTAGTCGGAAATGACGGCGTAGCTCTGGGATATGCGGCGACCACATCTGGCGAACCCCGACCATACCGCAGATGAGAAGAAGCGGCGGTCCATCGCCGATCTCGTCGTAGTAAATTTTGCGACCGGTTGGTAGCTGTACCATCGCCATGAGCCCTGTGACCACCTCTCGAACACTCCGCTAACAATGGACCGTATTAGACCACGTGGAGCCGATGTCAGCAGAGACACCTCAGAGCAACTCAGCAATACGGGTTGCCGTGAGGTCAGCTGCTCCATCTACGTGTGCGAGATAGCTGCTCGTGTCGGCGTCGAGGTTTGCAAGCATGGCTTCAGCCAGGGTTTCTCGATCGATCTCGCTGTAGTCCAAACGGTGCCCGGCTCGGTAGCGGTTAAGTCGATGCGTCACGTGATAGATCTGCTCGCAGTGGTCTTGAATCGGTACGTAGATGAACGGGCGCCGGTTCACTGTGAGTTCCATCGTTGTGCTCAGACCACCCTGTACCACCGCCAAATCGCAGGCCGCGAGATGCTCGTACAAGTTGTGGACGTAGCCAAGAATCTCCATCGACTCATGCTGTGGGAGGCTGTTCCGGTCGATCCGAGGACCAGCAACGACAACACAGCGGGCGTCTGGGCGTGCGCGATGCACCAGTGGCCATGCATCGATTGCCTTGCGCAGCAAGGCTTTACCGACGCCAGTTCCTCCGACAGTCAAGATGACGAGTGGTTGATCGGGATCGTACCCCAGGCGGGCCCGAAGCATCTCTCGATCAACATAATCAGCTGAATTGAACGGCGTGGCGTAGCCGACCGCATCGAAATGTTCATGAGTCCAGTCCGAAATGGACGGCAGACCTGGCCCGAATCGATCCGGGAGCAAATCGTCGAAGGAACCAAAATAGAGAGAACGATCGCGCAGATACGGATACCGCTCGACCTGCTCAATCATTTGCTGGTTGTAGTCCGCTGTTAGATAAGACTCGCGAGATCCCGCCGACCGGTCAATCGGTACCCATCCGACGAAGTCGGTCATGAAGATGTACGGGGCTGTCTTCAGCTCGGGATTCTCGTGAAGGAAGTGGTCGACCTCCCAGGCCTCGTCGCCGATCCAGAGGTCGTAGGATGACTCTCGTACCGCGTCGAGAAAGACCATGAAGTTTGCCAGCAGGATTTCGTCCATATCGCGGAATGCCTGAAAACAGTTGAGGCGGTGATCCCGAGCCGAGCTCTCCCAATGGCTCGATTCACTGGCGAGCTGTCGACTCAGCGGGTGAATGTGCTCGCCGACTACTTCCAGCACCCCGGTCACGGGTTGCTGCGCCAACCAATCGATCTTGAGATCTGGGACTTGCCGTCGCAATTCGCGCGCGATCGCCAGATCACGCTGGACGTGCCCCAGCCCGATCGGACTCGAAATGAAGAGGGCGCGCGGCGTTGCTCGGGCGTGGGCAGGTGTGAAGCTGCGTCGGGCCGGTTTCGTCGGCCCGAGGAACGCGTCGATCTCAAGGTTTGTGCGCACTGGTTCGCGGGCGTGGAGGATGTGCGGAGAATTTTCCATGGTGATTAACCCGAAATCGGGCCTCTGGTCCGCCAGTTTCTGACTGTTCTGAACGCCCGCAACCTTGTCGCTTGCCCCGTGGATGATCGCGACGGGGCAGGCTATACGCTCGAGCACGTCGTCAACAGACAGCGCCGGCAATAATCTGGAATTTGCCACGGTTTTTTCCAGGATGTCCGGTGTGGTTTCTTGTGCCCAGGAGACCAGATCCTCGACGATCTTCGTCGAGAACGGAGTGTTGCAGGCCTGTCCGAAGAAGAACTCGAGCCAGTCATCGTAGTGGCTGCGCCAGTAATTGGCGTTACGTTTCTGCCATCCCTCATATGAATCTCGCTGCTCCCAAAAATTAGGATCGTCCCTCAGCGTCCACGCCGGGAGCACCGGCGCGATCAACAGCAGCCGGTTCACGCGTTGTGGGAATCTGGCAGTCAGCCAAAGCGCGTAACCACCACCGAGCGAGAAGCCGAGTACGTCTGCTTGCTCGATGTTAAGATGGTTGAGCACGCCGATGCCATAATCGATCACCCGATCGACTTCAAACGCCCGCGAATCGGTCGTTCGTTCCCCTCCACCAATTCCCGGTGGGTCGAAAACGATCACTCGACGAGAGCGGGAAAGATGCGGGATCTGCATTTTCCAATGACGGAACGGCGCAATCTGCCATGTTGGCATGAGCAGTACAGGCGGATTGTGCTTTTCGCCGAACTCCGCGTACGCAATCTCGAAGCCGCTCAAGTTCAGGTGACCGGCTTCTCTTGGCTGGACAGCGCTCACGATTTACCTCACAGAGTTTTCCGGTTGTTCGACGATTGGCTTGTGCCGATATGTGTTAAATCCCTCTGGCTCGACCTCGAGCGCCAGCGCGATGACCTCGTCGAGATCGGTCATCGACACGGAGTAGTCAACGTCAGGTGGCTGGACGGTGGGGCACGTGGCGTCCAATGCAGGGTGGAGCCGATATGCTCTCGCACGAATCGATGGTCCACCAGATGGATGTCCGGCAATCTGCGCCATGATAGTGAACGCGCGCTCCTCCATCTCTTGCAAGACAAACAGCTCTGCCAGTTCAGCAAGCACATCTAAGACGAGCGGGAAGGCGCGTAAATCGCTCGCGATCCGCAGGGCCCCGCGCAAACGAATCGCCGATTCGGCGTAGTTTCCCATCGATCGCGCGATGGCCCCAATCTGAGCGAGTGACTGTGCCACTCCCCACCGATTGTCGATTCGCCGTCGAATCTCGAGGCTTTCTTGATGGATACGTAGCGCCTCGGCAAACCGACCGAGACGATTCACCGCCGTGCCGAGGTTGTTTAGCGCAAACGCCCTTCCACGCCAATCATCAATCGCGACCATGATGCCAAGGCTTTCTCGGATCAATTGTTGTGCTCGATCATGATCGCCAAGCATGGAAGCGACCATCCCGAGATCGTTGAGCGAGTAGGCGGTAACCCACTGGTCACCAGCGAGACGAGTCATGCGCAGACTTTCTTCGAGGAGACGCTCTTCGTTCCGATAATCTCCATCGATATGCGCTCTCATAGCCAGGAAATGGAGATTCAGGCCGACTTCCGCAAACTCATCGTGTCGAAGCATGATGTCATTGCTGTGCTGCAAAGTTGCTTCACTGTCTTCGTAGGCGCCGATACGCAACAGCGATGTCGCTCTACGCGAGAGGGCTCGGCCAAGAGCGATTTGGTCCCGGTCGTCGTCACGTTGCCTCAATACCTCAATCGACTCAGTGAGTAACCCCACAAGTTCTTGATAACGTCCGGTCATTTCGTAGAACAACCAGACGTGAACGAGCGTCTGCAGGATCTCGGCTCGTCTTTGGGTCAGCGCCCAGTTCCAACTCGACCGAATATTTTCGCCCTCGTGTATCAACTCCTCGAGCGCTATGCGCTGCTCGTTTCCTTTGAGCCGCTGTTCGCCAAGGAACAGATACTCCGCGTAGTAGAGAGAATGCGCGTCGTACGTCGTTTCCTTCTCTTCCGGCATTTGGTCGAGCTTTTCGGCACCATATTGGCGCAGCAGTTCGTGAATCTCGAATCTACCGGACGCGTTTCTCGACAAGAATGACTTGCTGGCGAGGGCAAGCAATGATGACAACGTCGCGCCAGCCACCCGCTCGGCTGCCTCCTTTTGAAATCCGCCACGGAACGTTGAGAGTCGTACGAAGACATCGCGCTCCTGCTCGGTGAGCAACTGCCAGGAGTGGTCAAACGCCGCACGCATACTCCTGTGGCGCTCTGGCACGTTGCGCAATGAGGTCGTCAGGAAGTCGATGCTGCGCTCGATCTCCTGGGCGATCTCCTGACAGGTCAAAATTGGTGCCCAGGCGGCGGCCAGCTCGATTCCGAGTGGCATCCCGCTTACCAGCTCGCACGCACGGATAATGCTGGGGAAGTCGGAGGCTCGAACGCTGAATCCGGCGTTCGCCCGTCGCGCGCTCCTCATGAAGAGCTGCACCGCTCCGGATCGCTCGATCTTGTCCAATTCTTCATCTGGTGAGGGAACATCCAGCGCCTTCACGGGAAAGACGTGCTCGCCGTAGAGGTTGAGCCGCTCTCTCGAGGTGACCATGATCTGAACATGGGGCGCGCGGTGGAGGATGTCGACCAATAATCCGGCACCATCGAGCAGGTGCTCGAAGTTATCCAAGACAAGCAGAAGATCCTGGTTGTGGAGGTCATCGAGGAGCTGATCGACAGGATCGCGTTTGCCGTAAAAAGTGAGAGATCGAGCGTCGGCGATCGCCTGAACAAGACCGTGAGACGATTCAACCCCGGCCAGAGGTACGAAACAAGCACCGTTGGAGAATGTCTCTGACCCATCACTTGCCACTTGCAGCGCGAGACGCGTCTTGCCGATACCGCCCGGACCAATCAGCGTCACGAAGCGATGTTCGCCGCTGGCAATGAGATCAGCGAGATCACTCAGCTCATGCTTGCGTCCGACTAGAGGGTTGACTTGCGTGGGAAGGTGAAAAGATGGAGAGGGACGATCCGGAGAATTTATTGACTCGGTACCGTTCTCGGAAGTTGCCTGTTGGATGGCGTCACGAAGCGCGCGTGTTTCTGGCTCGACATCGGCGTCAAGCTCCGTCTTGAGCATGTGCTGAAGCCGGTCGAAGTGAGCCAACGCGGCCGGGCGCTGTCCGGTCCGCGCGAGTAGCCGCATCAGACGGCGATGATAGTCCTCGCGCCAATCGTCCAGTTCAAGCAACCGCTGGAGATAAACGATCGCCTGCTGGTTGTCACCACGATGCTCACAGAAACTGGCCAGACGCTCAAGAGCGTCGAGTGCCATCTGGTGAAATTGTTCCCGTTTTATCAGCATCCATTCTTCAAATTCAGGGCAGTCAGCCAGCGAGAATTGTTGAAGGAACGGGCCACGATAGAGCTTCACTGCCTCCGTCAGCCAACCCCTGCAATCAGCACATGTTTGGGGGTTGCGGTGGGCGTGCCTATCAGCGCGGCTGAAGAGTGCCTCGAATTCGAGAACATCGATGAAACAGTCAGCCTCCGATTTGAAGTGAATGGTCTCTCGTGAAGAACGCAGGACGGGAACGGTGACGTCGCGCTCGCCGATGGTTTGTCGGAGACTCCAGAGCGCCTGATTCAGGCTGTGTCGAGCATCTCTCTCTTCGTTGTCCGGCCAGAGTAGCCCTGCCAGCATCTCACGGCGCTGTGGGCGCTCCGACTGAACCACCAGATAGAACAAGAGCGCCTGCACCTTGTCGTAAGCAAAGGAGATGATCAGATCGTCAGCTAGGGTGCATTTAACTGGCCCGAAAAGCGAGAGCGTTAGTTGCGACATATCGGACTCAAATCTAGGTGGGGAGTCTGTTTTGTGCTGACATCAGCATCTGAAGAATGACACGTTAAACGTTCGAGCGCAACGGTCGTTTTGACAGGTCTTTGATTGCTCGTTGACTGGTGTGGCCTAAAGTCTCACTAATCGCAATCACGTGGGTAGCGATGACGTGTTCCCGATACTAGGAGTCGTCGCTCCAGACATGAATGGAGGTGTGGGTTGTCGCAGGCGTGCCGCTACGCCTGGAGAGGTGAAGCTGAGCAGAGCATCCGGATCATCGTCGTTCCCAATGTTCGCCGTGACGGCGCACCCTGTCGAGCATTTAGCGGTTCATACATAGATTCGGAAAGAGTACCCTGAATCGACTGAAATCGAACGATTGATAGGAGAAATCTCTATGCCACTCGTAACCATCAAAGTTATCGAAGGAGTCTTCACTGCCGATCAGAAGCAGCAGATGATCGATCGCGTCACCGACGCCATGCTCTCAGTCGAAGGTGAAAGCATGCGGCCAGTGACCTGGGTCCTGATTGACGACAACGTCAAGAGCGGAGACTGGGGCATCGGCGGACAGGGCGTAACAGTCGAGGCCGTTCGTGCGATCCAGCAAGGCAAGGTTGCCGCTCCGACAATCGGCTAATCTCACGATGTCCCGATAGGCTCCAGTTGGATCCGCGTATCACTTGGGTGGACGCGGATCCGCTTTGTGTGTTGGTTGTTCGAAGATTTAACGTATGAGGAATCCCCGCCCCAGTGGATCGGCCGGATCGATTCGAAACTCGCTTCGTCCAGTGATGAAGGCCGTGCCGCTTACTTCGGGGATGACCGCAGGCGTTTCGCCGACACGAGTCGTCCCCACAACGCGGCCGGTGAAGACGCTCTTCGCACCGAGAACACTCTCGACCGTAATCGATTCTTCCTCGCCAATCTCTCCCCTTGCATGAAGTTGTGCCAACCGCGCTGAGACACCTGTTCCAGTCGGCGACCGATCGACTTCGGCGTTGGCGAAGACGCAGATGTTGCGGCTGTGATGCGACGGATCTTCCGGTGGGCCGGTCAGAATGGTGCCATAAAGAAATCCAAGGTCAGGGTCGTCGGGATGGTGCAGTGAAAGGTTTACGTTGACCGCCCGCTTTATTGCCTCGGCGGCAGTGACCAGTGCGGATGTGTCTTCCGATGACACCGACAAGCCGACACGTGCGGCAGGCAGTACCGCGTAGAAGGCCCCACCAAAGGCCACGTCGGTCTGGATCAGCCCAAAATCCGGCAGGTCGATCTCGACATCCTGTGCGAAGAGGAATGAAGGGACGTTCAGGAACGAAACGCTTCGCACTCGTCCGCTCTCGCCGAGGTGAGCAGTTGCTCGCACCAGGCCGGCTGGCGTGTCGAGTTTCACCGGCGTCTCGCGACCTTGAGCCGGCAGTGCGCCGGATTCGAGCAACGCCGTCACGAGCGCGATGACACCATGGCCGCACATGGTGCTGTAGCCCTCATTGTGGAGGAAGAGGACGCCAACATCTGCCTCGGTCGTCACGGGTGGAGTGACCACACAGCCATACATGTCGTAGTGTCCGCGCGGCTCCCACATGAGCGCGCGCCGAATATGATCGAGGTGTTCTTGCATATACCGTCTGCGCTCGAGGATGGAGTCACCCGGCAGTTCTGGTATGCCTCCGGTCACAATGCGTAATGGCTCTCCGGCGGCATGTGCCTCGATGGTAGTGATCGTTGTCGAGCCGTCCGTTGGGGATAACCGGCCCCAGTCGAGCTGCATGTCTGACTCCCGCTAAAGTCGTACCCAGCGACAGACGCCGTTTTCCTGCACGATGCGGCCCCATGCTGGGAAGGGCTCGTGCGAGAAGACACAGGTTGCGCCGGTTGGGAGCGCTTCATCCAAAACGCGCTGGCGCGATGCTCGCATAGCGTTCACGTCACGGCCCGGTGAGACCCAATCGATATTTGCGACCTCGGCGGGGAGGTGAAACAGATCCCCGAGATAGAAGAAGCGCTTGCCGTTGGAATCGACCCTAACGACACTGTGCCCGCGCGTCTCTCCTGGCGCCGGGATCATGGTCACGCCGGGAACGATCTCCCGATCCTGATCGACGACTTCCAATAGTCCTGCTTGCTCAACCGCCCCGAGATAACGTGAGATCTCTGAATCTGGGTTAGATCGCTGCGGATTCTCTTCCCAATCGGCCCGGCCAATGTGATGGCGTGCATTCGGAAATCGAGGCACCATTGTTCCGTTCTGCTCGACTGCGAGACCGGCAACGTGATCGCCATGACCATGCGTAATAAGAACATGGGTGATCTCTTCTGGCCGGACTCCCATGCTGTCCAGAGCTGGAAGCAATCCAGGGGTTCGGGTAACCTCGCCGAAACGATTGGCGAACTCATCTTGCCAGGCCGAACCCGGTACATCGCAGCCTGGATCGATCAGCACGGACGCATCGCCAATTTTCACGTGGGCAACATTGAGCCCCAGCTTCACCGCTCCTCTCGCATCGGCCTCAGGCATTGCCGCCCGCCACTCCGCCTCGGGAACCGGATACTCCGGAGCCCAAACTAACGTTCCCTCGGAGATGATCGTGACCTCGGCATCACCGATTTGACGCGTCGAGACGTATTCCGACACGGATATCGCGGGCATCGAGCACCTCCAGTTATCGACTGATCTTTAAAGATTCAACAAGGCGAGGGTAGAGACGAGCGGACAGGATGTCAATAATCACGACACGCCCGCCGCCGGTAATTTCGTAATGAAGCCGCGGACGGCGCGCAAACGCATTCCAGACTCACGCGGCCTGGAAAGATCGCGCGATCCTTGTTCGTTCACTCCAGCTCTATTCAGCGATGCTCCAGGATCACGTCGAAGGTTTCGCGAACTGCCGGACCGTCGAGATATTGGCTTACGCGCGCAAGCTGACTGGTGAGAAACCCGCCACTTTCTGTCGCTTCAAGATCGCGTGCGGTGGCCCAGAAGGTCACCAGCATCCCATGTCTGCAGGAAGGATCGACCAGACCCCACCCGCCCTCATAACCATGCTGTTCCGCCGATGCGGGCAGGACCACGTCGCGCATCAAACGTTCGAGTTCCTCTAGACAACCTGGCTTGATCTTGGCGCTCATGACTCGTGCGTGCATGGTGTTACTCCTTCCGAGGAGCATGTGAATCTCGATCCGTCCAGCGGGCCTAACTCGACTGCCAGCGAAGCAGTACTAAGGATTGGCGGCACAGCTCGAGAATAGGTGTGTTTGGTGCGACGCCGTCCATTGTTTCATTCTCAGTACAGAGGAGCACCTCCCAGCGGCCATGTCTGTCGGGCGACGGCAAGGTGTAGAGCACAGAATCATCAAACGCGTTAAGAAGAAGGAGGAGATGTTCTTTCTCGCCTGACTCATCGGCGATCAGCATCCCGAGACTGCGTACCCAGGAGGTGAACCAGTCATCGTAGGTCATCTCCTTGCCATCGGACCTCAGCCAGGTGATGTCCTTCAGTCCGGTTTGTGCGTCGATCGATCCACGAAAAAAGTCTTGACGTCGCAAGCTTGGATATTGATGACGTAGCTTGATCGCGCGACGGCTGAATTCGAGCAGCGTCTTCTTCCGGTCGTCCAGATCCCAGTCGAACCAGCTTATCTCGTTGTCCTGACTGTACGCGTTGTTATTGCCGTGCTGCGTGCGGCCGATCTCGTCACCACCACAAATCATTGGCACGCCTTGCGAAAAGAGGAGCGTAGCCAACAGGTTTCGTTTCTCACGTTCCCGGACGGCGATGATATCTGCGTCGTCGGATGGTCCTTCGACTCCGCAGTTCCAGGAGATGTTGTCTTCGACACCGTCCTGATTGTGCTCCCCATTTGCCTCGTTGTGCTTATTGGCATAGCTCACCAGGTCATGCAGCGTGAAACCATCATGGGCTGTGACGAAATTGATGCTGGCGAGTGGACCTCGTCCGTCGCCGCTGTAGAGGTCGCTGCTGCCGGTTAAGCGATAAGCCAGCTCGTCGACGTAGCTCTCGTCACCACGCCAGAATCGACGTACGACGTCCCGATACTTTCCATTCCACTCACTCCAAAGGACCGGAAAGCCTCCAACCTGATAGCCTCCCTCACCGAGATCCCAGGGCTCGGCGATCAGCTTGACCTCAGACAGAATCGGGTCCTGGTGAATGATGTCGAAGAAGGCCGAGAGACGATCGACATCGTGTAGCTCCCGGGCGAGCGTTGATGCCAGATCAAAACGGAATCCGTCAACGTGCATCTCGAGCACCCAGTAGCGCAGACTGTCCATGATGAGCTTGAGCACTTGTGGGTGACGGACGTTCAAGCTGTTACCGGTTCCGGTGTAGTCAAGGTAGTACCGTTCATGGCCGGGATTAAGCCGATAGTAGGTTCGGTTGTCGATCCCACGAAAGCAGAGCGTCGGTCCAAACTCGTTTTCCTCGCAGGAATGGTTGTAGACAACGTCCAGGATCACTTCGATCCCAGCCCGGTGAAGCGTCTTGACCATCTGCTTGAACTCGGTCACCTGGCCACCAGTATCTCCGCAGCTGGAGAAACGAGCGTCCGGTGAGAAATAGTTCAACGTGCTGTAACCCCAGTAGTTGTGGAGTCCACGCGCCGCGAGCGCCGCGTTGTCGATCGCATCATGGACCGGAAGGAGCTCAACAGCGGTTACGCCAAGGTCGGTCAGGTAGTCCAGTGACGCTGGATGTGCCAAACCGGAGTAGGTGCCCCGGATCTCCTGGGGAATTACCGGGTTCCGCTGGCTGAAACCTTTGACGTGGACTTCGTAGACGACACTTCGATTCCAGGGGATGCGTAGCAGCTCGTCCCTTTCCCAGTCGAAGCTTGGGTCGATGACAACCCCCTTTGGGACTCCCCACGCATCGTCTTGCTCGTCGAAAGAGAGATCCATTTGCCCGCGCGAGAAGCCGTAGACGGGGGCGTTCCAATCGACCTTCCCGGCAATGGCTTTCGCATACGGGTCGATCAGAAGCTTGTTGGGGTTGAACCGAAGGCCGGCCGCCGGTTCATAGGAGCCGTGGACTCGAAACCCGTAGCGCTGACCTGGGCCTATTCTGGGAAGGTAGATCTCCCAAATGTGGTGACCGGTCGATTCGAGCGAAATGCAATGTTCGTCGCCGGCAATTGCATCTTCAAACAGGCACAGGTCGATTCGATGCGCGTTCTCCGAGTAGATCGAGAAGTTGACACCGTTGCCATCCCAAACGGCACCGAGCGGGAACGGCTTTTCTGATAGGGTTTCTCTTGTGGTCGCTGCGGCCATAGCCTATCCTCTGGCGCACCCGCCATCCTACAGTGTCCCTCAATTCTGACCCCCAAGCCGTGTCAACGGCACCATCATCCGATGTCGAGATGTTGCGAATCTGTAACGGTTTCACGTCGGCTGATGCGAAACTTCTACGATTGTCACCGTACCCTACGTTTATGGAAATCGAACTTGTAAATCGCCCGGCTTTGTGTGGTCGACTCCAGGAACGAGGTGAACCGATGGAGACGTATGCATCCGCTATCCTCGAACGAGCGGCTCCCTCCTCCCCGGCCCCCGAAAGTGAACAACGCCTACCCATAATTCAGGCTATTGGCGTCGAAAAGACGTATGACACGGGAAAGATTCGTGTCCCGGCATTGCGCGGCGTCGATTTCAAGGTGTATCGCGGCGAAATGGTCGCGATCATGGGGCCTTCCGGCTCAGGCAAGACAACACTGCTCAACTGCTTGTCGGGACTCGACACCATTGATGGAGGTTCGATCGTCATCGAAGGTGCCGATCTCTCTATCTTGTCAGATTTCGACCGCACTGATTTTCGCGCCCGGCACATGGGATTCATTTTCCAGTTTTACAACCTGCTGCCCGTGCTGACGGCCGTCGAGAACGTCGAGTTGCCGTTGCTCGTTGCCGGCGCGAATCAGAAGCAAGCGCGTGTCCGTGCGGAAGAGATGCTGCATCTGGTGGATCTCTCCGGCTGGGAAGATCATCGCCCGGCCGAGTTGTCCGGTGGGCAGCGTCAGCGTGTGACCATAGCCCGGGCACTGGTCAACAACCCCACTATCGTGTGGGGTGATGAGCCAACCGGCGATCTGGACACGCACACTGCGGACGACGTTATGAGCCTTATGAGCGAGCTCAATGTCCGGAATCAGCAGACATTTGTGCTCGTGACGCACGATCCGCGTATCGGAGCCAAATGCGACCGAATCATCGAGATGCGCGACGGGCGAATTGTGAGCTAGTGCTACATCACTCGTGATCGAGCAGACAGGACGCGTCGATGAACACCATTTTCGGTATCTCAACAAATTCGATCATGATCGTGCTCCTCATACTGTTTGGAATCGTTGCGGCAATCACCGGTCTGGTATTGGTCCGAAACCCGGTCGTGTTCAAGCTAGGTGTGCGCAATATTCCTCGCCGTCCAGCGCAGACCATCTTGATCGTGATCGGTTTGATGTTAAGCACCCTCATTATTGCTGCCGCATTCACCACCGGCGATACGCTCAGTTCGAGTATCCGCGGGCAGGTGCTCGACGTCGTGGGACAGCAAGATGAGCGAGTCGTGCTGCGGACCGGAACGTCCGACACCAGTGCCCAGACGGGTGCACGTATCCCACAGTCTTTCGTCGGCGATCTGGAGGCAAAGCTCAAAGGCAATCCGACGATCGAAGGGCTGTTGCCAGTAGTCGCAGAGGCGGTTCCGGCGATCAACACGCGTACGAATCTCTCTGAACCCGCGCTGATGCTGACCGGCGTTGATCCGACGAGGCTCGCCCCGTTCGGCGATTTGAAGAGCGTTGATGGTCAAACGATCGACCTGGCGGCTCTGCCTGCGAACGGCGTGGTTATGAGCAAAACGGCGGCGGATAAGCTCGACGCGCAGATTGGGGATACGATCACGGTCTTTGCCGCCAATCAGCCGGTGACGCTGACGGTCACTTCAATCTCCCGGGACACCTATTTGTCCGGTTACACGTCACCGGATTCGTCCGGCGGGTTCGTTATGCCGCTCGACCGAGCACAATCGCTTCTCGGCTACGACGGGAAAATCAGCTCCATTGAAGTTACCAACAGCGGAGGTGTCGAGAGTGGCGTAAACCAGACCGACGCGGCTATGTCGGCACTCAATTCAGCCTTGTCTGGCACGCCGTACCAGGCGATCGCGGCCAAGCAAATCGACCTCAATTCGGCTGAGCAACTCGGCAACGTCTTTATGACCCTCTTTATCGTCTTCGGCCTCTTCTCGATTTCGGTTGGTGTCCTGCTGATCTTTTTGATCTTCGTCATGCTGGCCGCCGAGCGGAAGTCGGAGTTGGGGATGGCACGAGCCGTCGGCATGAAGCGACGGCAGCTTACCGAGATGTTTCTGGCCGAAGGGATCGCCTATGATCTGGCCTCGGCATTGGTCGGAGCCGCATTAGGCGTTCTGGTGGCTTTCATTATGGTTGGGTTCATGGCCCGGCTTGATTGGTCAGTACTTTCCGATTCATCCGACCGTGAACTGGCGCAGCCTTGTCATTTCCTACACGCTGGGCGTGGTTGTGACGTTCCTGACGATCATGGTCTCCTCCTGGCGCGTGAGTCGCTTGAACATCGTGCAGGCTATACGCGACATTCCTGATGCCGTACACGTGCGAGCCGGGCGTCGCTGGCTGGTTTTCGGGGCTCTGGGGACCCTGCTCGGTGTGCTGCTGATGTATGTCGGAACGGCTGGCAACCAGGTCTTCCCATATTCGCTCGGGATATCGATCGTGCCTCTCGGTGTAGCCGTCCTGTTGCGTCGTTTCGGTATCCCAGCACGGCTTCTCTACACGGTTGCGGCTCTGTTGGTCCTCGCATACTGGCTGATGCCGTCATCCCTGTCGGCCAAGATTTTCCCCGAACTCGGTGGTGGCGGGCTGGAGATGTTCTTCGTGTCGGGCATCATGATGGTGGCCGCGGCAACGGTTGCGATCATCTGGAACGCGGAGATCGTCACCGGGTTTGTCGGCATATTGGGGCGAGCTTCCAGCCGCTGGATACCGGCGGTGAAGACGGCGATCGCCTACCCGCTGGAGCGTAAAGGTCGTACCGGCATGACGATCGCCATGTTCAGCCTCGTCGTTTTTGCGCTGGTCATGATGGCGACGATCAACACCAATGCCTACTCGATGATTCTTGGATCTAAGTATTCGTCGGGAGGCTGGGACGTCGTGGCGGCTCAGTCACCAACCAATCCAGTTTCAAACTTGACCGCCGCGCTCGACTCTGCTGGGGCCGACACGAGCGGAATCGCCGCGACTGGCCGATTCGAAACGATCTCGACCTCCCAGTCAAAGATTCGTGTCGCGGGCGAGACAGACTGGAAGAACTATCCGATCAACGGAGCAAGTGCCGACTTTATTGACAACTCGCGGATGCCTTTGCAGATCCGCGCGACCGGATACGCCAGCGATGCGGATGTCTGGGCAGCGGTGCGTGACAATCCGGATGTCGCTGTCGTCGATGCCGGTGCGATGCCGAATCCCGGCTCGTTCCAGATTGGAGGCCCGAATTTCAAGATTGAGCAACTGACTCCAGGTGACAAAACGATGGAGCCCGCGTCGATCGAAATCTCCGATCCCACGACTGGTGCAATTCAAACCTTGACCGTAATTGGCGTCATCGACTCTCAGGTCGCGACCTTCCCCGGCGTGTGGATGTCGGAGCGAAGCTTTGACGCAATTTACGCGCAGCCCTCATACATCAGCTACGTGGTACGGGTGAATCCTGGAGTCGATTCGGCGGCGATGGCGAAAACGATCGAGTCGTCACTGGTTATCTATGGAGTGCAGGCTGATTCCTACAAGGAGATTTTGAAAGAGGCAACAAGAGTTAATGAAGGCATCCTCACATTGATCGAGGGGTTCATGATGCTGGGCCTGGTCGTCGGAATCGCGGCACTGGGAGTGATCGCCTTCCGCTCGGTCGTCGAACGACGGCAGCAGATTGGCATGCTGCGAGCGATTGGATTCCAGCGTTCGATGGTCGCAGCGAGTTTCCTGATCGAGTCGACGATGATCACCGTGATGGGGGTAGTGTCGGGGGCGATTCTCGGTTTGTTATTGTCACAGAAGCTTGTCACCAGTGATTACTTCGTCGGCTCGTCAACCAAAGCTAGTTTTGCCATCCCGTGGCTCGACGTTGTGATCTTCATCGCCCTGTCGGTGGCGGCTTCGCTGCTGCTGGCCTACATCCCGGCACGCCAGGCGGCGCGCGTTCCGATCGCCGAGGCGCTACGCTATGAGTAGTGCTCAGGATCCAACTCATCTGGATCACCGCTGGCGAGAACCTGTCGTTCGTCGGGAACATAGCGCAGTACATTGTGCACGTAGGAGTCGACCGCTTCGGCCAGTCCAACGTCGCGCCCGGCCGTTTCCGACAGGAACCAGCGGTGGTCAAGGATCTGGTGGAACATCTCTGCTGGCTCCAGCTTATCGCGCAGATCCAACGGAATGCGATTGACGGCAAACTCGAAGACCTCGAAGAGCCAGCGATGGGCCGCCGCTGACTCGGCCATTGGCGCCCCTGATTGCCCTTCGAGATGAGCGCGATAGCCAGCGATGTCGTTGAGCATTCTGCGTGCCTGATTCTCCTGTACCTGAAGGCCGGTGAGGAGCAGGAGCTTTCGCCGGTGATGGCCGATCTCGACGACCTGAGTCTGCAGCTTCAGGCGAAATTTGTCCCCGGTCCGCACCAACTCAACCTCTTTCACATCAAATCCGAGCGCATTGAGATGTCGCAAGCGTGCATCGACCAGATAGCGCTCGTTCGCCCCGAAGACATCGACACGGGTGAGTTCAGACCAGAGACCATCGTAGCGTTTGCGGATTTCCTGGGTCGTCTCTAACGGATCGATTTTCTCGTGTAGTCGTCCACCCGTCTGAAGGTCGATGAGATCGCCGAAGATGTTCTCGATCGCCAGGTCGAGGTCGAACGAGCGCATTCCGTCGGACAGAGTGGGATGAATCTCGGCGGTCTCGGCGTCGACAAGATACGCAGTCAGTGCGCCGGCATCGCGGCGGAATAGCGTGTTCGACAAAGAACAATCTCCCCAGAAGCACCCCTTCAGGTGCAGGCGAACGAGCAACTCGGCAAGTGCATCGAGGAGGGTATCCTGAAGCTCTGGCGGGCTCATGGTGGCGAAGATAATCCGGTAGGGCAGCGAGAAATCGAGATAGCGCGTGACGAGAATGGCCGGTTGCTCTTCTCTCACGGTCGAAACAGCGGATCCTTCAGGTAAATGGCGTCGGGCGATGCCGACGGCTTCGACGACGGGGATTTCACGCTCGGCTAGCACCCGAAGCAACCGATACTCACGCTCTGCTATGCGCTCTGGTAGTTCCTTCAGCGCATAGAGTCGACCGTCGCAGTTGATGAAACGCACTACGTGGCGGTGTATGCCGCGCGCAGCGTCGACGATCTGGTCCGATTGCCACTCCGCCAGCGACTGATCCCAGGGGAAATCGAGGAAGTCTGGGTGGGAAGTAAGCGTGACCAGCTGGAATGTCATTATGTCTCCAGATGGCGTTCGCGACACCAGTTCTGATCGTTCAATCGTGAAGAGCCGGCGGCAGATCAGGCGGCTATTGGTTCAGCTTGCTGCTCCGAGCCCAGAACAGCAGGATCGAGATACTGGTCGGCTCGTCCCAACGCACTAAACGAGAACACCGCGGCAATCATCGCAATGGCTATGCCGATGCCAAAATAGACGATTGCAACGTTGCCGCTCCACTGGATTGCCAGGCCACCGAGAAAACTCCCGATCGGAATGCCGGACCAGGCCAGAACCGACGCGACACTCGAAACGCGCCCCAGAAGATGATCCGGCACGATTAACTGGCGCAGACTGCCGGTATTTATATTGAAGAGGATTCCGAATCCTGCCGAGAAGGCCCACAGGGGCAGCGCAACCCAATAAAGCGGCGTCAGCGCAAAAATCGCCGTTAGCAGACCGTTCAGGAGCAGTGCTCCGAGCGCGACCTTGCTGAAATTCCAGTGTCGCCGCAATAGCCCGGCCGAGAGCGAGAGCACGACAATACCGGCGCCGCCAGCTGAGTAGAGGAGACTGACACGTCCGTCACTGGCGTTGAACTGTTCCTTGGCGAAGAAGACGAGCTGGGCCGAGGTCGTGACACCGATGAAATTGACCAATGCCATCATGATTGAAATCGAACGTAGCACCGGATTTCGCCAGACGTAGCGCAAGCCTTCGAGCACGTCGTCGCGCAGACCCGTCCTCTGAACGATGTCGCGGCTGACGGAATTCAAGCTTCGTCGCACGAATAGGAGCGAGATGATGGAGACGATAAAGGTCATTGCGTCGAAGAAGAGAACGGTCTCGGGACTGGTGATCGAGAGAAAGATTCCAGCAACGATTGGCCCAGCGACCATGGAGACCGAATAGCTTGCCTGAATCCGTCCGTTGGCGCTTACAAGATTGCGCCGGTCGACCAAATGGGGGATCGAAGCGAACTCGGCGGTATTGAAGGCAATTCCCAACGTGGAGTTTGCAAATCCGACGAGATAGACCCACCAGACGTGGAGAATTCCGGCTGCGGCGAATGCCGGAACCGAAATGAGCATCAAAGTCCGTCCAATGTCCGCCGCAATCATTACAGAACGGCGGTCGAGTCGATCGACAGCGGCACCGATCCAGAGACCAAAAAGGAGATATGGAAGATAGACCGCCGCGGTCCCGATGGCCAGATTGAGTGCGGAGCCGGTCAGCTTGAAGATGAGGAGCGGGATGGCCAGCAAGGTGATGGCGTTGCCCATATTTGAGATGGTTTGCCCGCCCCAGAAGATCCAGAAGTCGCTTCCCGCACGATCTGGGTTGGGGCTTCGCGTGAATGTTGACGGATTACGCATCCGGATCGATTTCCGTTTCCGTGTTCTCTGCCGGTGTTGTCACCGGGTAGAGTCCGAGCAGTACCTCGTACAGATGTGTACCGATGACCAAGCCGTCCTGATGCCGGCCATCGAACTCCTTGAGCAGGGCGCTCAGGCTCTCATAGAGCTCGCCCGCCTCCTCGGCCGTCAGTCGCATCCAGCGACGCCCGAGAAGCAGACCGCCTTCGGCTGGAGATTCGCGTTCAGGATTGACTAACTCAGTGCGGACGCTCTCTCGGACCGCGTCACGGACTCCATCGAGAATGGCGGTGAGCATTGTCTCGATCGTCTCGTTGACCGGGGCTGCGCCCGGACTGAAGAGGGCTCGATCAACCGAGACGCGCGTCGCACTCGCCCGATATTGCTTCTCGATGATTCCGGCGACGACGCGCGTTGCAGCAACCCTGATCAAGCCGAGCGATTCGAGTTGATTCATGTGGTAGTAGAGGCGGGTGGGCGCGACTTCGAGTATCTCTGCCAGCTGTTTGACGGTCATATTTTGATCCTGCAGCAGCCCGAAAATCTTCAGACGCAATGGATCAGAGATCGCTTTCAGCGTTTCGGCGTCTCGAATGACAAAGACGTTACTTGGCAGGTTATTCATTCACCTCTCCGTGAGCATTCATATATTTATGAATGATGATAGGGAGTTGAATGGTGATTGTCAAGTGGGGTGAGAAGGTTGATTCGCGGATAGCCGGGCCGCAGGAGTGGGATGTGACGTTCCCTTTCGGTGCGAAGAGACTGCACCCGTGTCACGCGCCAATCGATGCTGAATGGCGAAGTCGCCTACACTTCCCAAGATGGATGGCTGGGGCACCAACCTGCGACGCGCGCAGTACGTGTGTGAGTGGGCAAAGGGGTGCTGCGCCCAAGGGCGTTTACCACGCGGTCGACTTTGGAATCCCAGCTTACGGTGCGATCATGCCATTGCGGAGATAGGCATCCTGATATCGGAAAACGACGTCTGGGTCACCCAAGAGGTCGTCGTGATCCTTGTCCGCGTAGTCTATCCGGCTGAGCAGATCCCGCATCAGGTTAATGCGGGCGACGTGTTTGTCGTCGGCGCGGACGATCGTCCAGGGAGCCGCCGCCGTGTGCGTGTGAACGAACATCTCGTTGCGGGCGATCGAGTAGTCATCCCAGTGCTTGATCGCTTCGGCGTCGATCGGACTGACCTTCCATTGCTTGAGTGGATCCTTGCGGCGGTCTTGAAGCCGTTTACGCTGTTCTTCTTTGCTGATGTCGAGATAGTACTTGACGAGGTGGATGCCCGAGTTCACAAGCAGTTGCTCAAAGCGTGGAGAGTCCTCGATGAACTCGTCATATTCCTCCTGAGTACAGAAGCCCATAACTCGCTCCACCCCGGCACGGTTGTACCAACTGCGGTTGAAGAGGACCATCTCCCCTGCCGCCGGAAAATGCTCCGCAAATCGCTGGAAATACCAACTGGTGGCGTCGCGATCGCTCGGTTTTCCGAGCGCAACCACTCGAGTCTCGCGCGCGCTCAGATTCTTGACGATGCGCTTGATCGTGCCGTCCTTGCCGGCAGCATCTCGTCCCTCAAACAGGACCAGGATTCGACGGTTGTTCGCGATCATGTCTCGCTGTAGCTTGACCAGCTCAACACGAAGCGCATAGAGCGATTTCTTGTAGGTGCCCTTGGCCATCTCTGGAATCGGATGGGCGTGCTGGTCATCATGTGTCATCTCATCCTCCAAAACGTGGAACTACGTTCGCTCAGCGTGGTTGATAATCGATCCGTGCCCCTACGATAGAATACGGCTCTTCAGTTTCTGGCTTCTGTCTGGTTCGTCAGCATTGAGCCAGGATCTGACGAGTTTGGTTCAATCTCCCGTGTCCGAAGCAGCACAATCGAGTGTCTACGTGGTACCGTTTGCACGAGATTTTCAACTGGCTCGTGGTCGGGCGTGAGCCGGTCGGCAACGGCCCAGAACGTTCTGGCGCTTAACATTCCAGGAGGCGACTCGCGTGCCGGTTGAGTTCACGGCTGCGGAGATCGGTCAGAAATACGATAACATGGCTTCCTGGTACGATCGTTTCGAACTCGTTGCCGAGTTGCTGGTGTTCCGCCATCTGCGCCGATCCTGGTTTCAACGCGCCTCCGGTGACGTGCTCGAAATCGCGGTTGGCACTGGTCGTAATCTACAATTCTATTCGTCCTCTTGTCGACTGACCGCCGTCGACCTTAGTCAAGGTATGATGCAGATTGCTCGTGAGCGCGCGGAGCAATGGGGAAAAGCCGTCGAGTTCCGGATAATGAATGCCGAAGATCTGAGTTTCCCAGACGACTCTTTTGACACCGTGACATCTTCGTTGAGCACCTGCACCTTTCCGGATCCGATCGCGGCGCTCACCGAGATGAAGCGCGTGTGCCGGCCGGATGGCCGAATCCTTCTCTTTGAACATGGTCGTAGCAGCGTTGGACTGGCCGGGCGGATGCAAGATCGCTTTGTCGATGGACATGCTCGGCGATTCGGGTGCCACTGGAACCGGGATCCTCGGTCGTTGGTGCAGCAAGCAGGACTTCGACTCATTAGCGATCAGCGGTCGCTCCTGGGCGTGATGCATCTCATCGAGGCGGCTCCGTGACCGAGTGGACTACTTGCGTAGTGCCTCATGTACCGGATGCCCGGACGTTATTCGCTGTCCGGGCAATAGCTGACGCTCCGAGAGTACTGGGAGACTACTCGGCGCCATATTTGGGAGACATCGACGGTGAATCCGTCATTCGGCTACCGTAGCGAACGGCTCCGGGACGCAATACGTACGCCACGCGGTATTATCACCGCCGCCATTGCTATTAATATCGTCTTTTGGGTTATCCAAACCGTGATCGAGTGGTCGAGATTCGGCCTGTTTTATGTTCTTGGAGTCGATTGGAGCCGGTTCTGGGGCGCGGCCCGGGCGTTCATCCACGTCGGTCCGAGCTCTGGATACGACCTCACGGCGATCGCACACTACATGCAGCCCTTCTATTCGTATTACGCGTCGAACATTACCGACATGGCACTTAAAGTCGGTCCGGCACCGTACCCTCCAATCTTTCTCGCTGTTTTCGCACCATTTACCTTACCGCCGCCGCCGATCGGCTTCCTGCTCTGGACAGTCGCCAACCTGCTACTCGCCTTCCCCGTTGCGCGCAGTCTCGCGGCGTACTTCCCTGCCAATCAACGCCGATTGATGACTGCGTTGCTGCTCCTCTTCTATCCGTTCGTGATGGCGTTATTCGTAGGACAGATGGTCATCATTCTTCTCTTCGCCTTCTGGAGGGGATACCTGGCACTCGAAGAGGGCGCCGATTTGCGGGCAGGAGCCTGGTTTGGCTTGCTGCTCATGAAACCGCAATATGCCGCCACGCTCATGCTCGTGCTGCTCGTCAAGCGTCGCTGGTCCGCTATTGCCGGCGCGACTGCTTCAGGATTCGGACTTCTCGCCACGTCTCTCGCCGTCGGTGGCGTGAGTGGAGTCATTGCCTATGTGCGCATGATCCTGATCGATTATCCGAACTACAGCGGCGGGCTCGCCATCAGTCCCCAGGGAATGATCAGTTGGCGCGCTTTGGTGCTCAACATGGAGCCCGACGTCAGCAAAATTCCCGGCCTGGTGCTGACTGGCGTCTTATCGGTCATCTCGCTGGTGATGCTGGCGATCATCTGGCGCGGGGACTGGAACCCAACTGTTCCACGATTCCACAATCAGATGCTGGCGACCATGCTCGTATCCCTGTTGGTCGCGTATCACAGTCAGGTTCATGGAGCAGTGCTGTTGATGGTTCCTGGCGCGCTCATTGCGGCTCGCGAGACGAGCGCCTCGTTCCTCAAGAAAGTCATGGTCGTGAGTGTGTTCGCGCCGCCATTCGTCATCGCCGTGTCCGCGATCGTTCAGGGCAACGCCGGAATGGTCTCGCTGCTCTTCCTCCCGTTGATGATTTTCGCGTTGGGTGCGCTCTTCAAGGATGACTGGTCTTCAAGCGAAGCGGCGGGCCGTCTCCGCTCGCGGCTCTTGAGCGTTATGCCGATACGTGGCGAAAGTCAGGGCTGGAGGCACTAGTCATCTCCTTCGTCCTAGACGCATTATTCCTGAGTCCGACCTCTTAACAGGGAGAGCAATGCACCGAAGCAAGCCAAGGGCACGGCTGCCAGCGCCACCGCGTCCAACCCATGGACGAACGCGGTGCGGAGCATCTCCAACTGTGCCGGGCTGGAAGCTATTCCAGACGCCTGGTTGACCGATGGCAAGCCGTGAAGTGCAAATCCTCCCGGCGCGACCGCGAAGACTGCGAAAATCACCCCGGCGAAGGCGATTCCAGAGCTCTGACCAGTGAACCGGAACATGCCGAGCAATCCAGCGGCAATACCGCGTCGTTGCGAAGGTACGCTCGACATCACCGCGTTGTTGTTTGGCGCGGTGAACATCCCCAGTCCCGCTCCGAGGAACAGGAGCCGCCACAGAACGTCCCAAATCGGCATGCCGACCGTAATCCGCGATATCAGAAACAGGGCCAGCGCCAGTACGAGCAGTCCCGCCGTTGAGATACCTCGGGCTCCAACCCGATCCGATAGACGCCCGGCTATCGGCGCGGCAATCATGATCGCCAGCGGAAGCGGCAGCAGTAAGATTCCGGTGGTTTGTGCCGAGTATCCCCGCATGCCTTGCCAGTAAAACGGAAACAGGAACGTCAAAGAAGAAAGAGCCATCGTTGCAAAGAGACCGGCAAGCTGGCCGGCGGTGAACTCCTGAATCTTGAAGAGCGAGAGATCGACGAGCGGCGATCTGCGACGCATCTCCCAGATCACGAAGAGAGCGAGAACGAACAGCCCACCGGTAATCGATAGCAGAGTCCTTGTGGTATTCCATCCCCATGATGGCCCTTTTGTGACCCCCAGCAGCGTTCCGGAAAGTCCAACAAAGAGCAAGATTGAGCCGCCCCAATCGATCGGCTCGAGAGTGCGATTGCTGCGAAGCGGTGGCAGGACTCGCGCGCCGAACGCGGCCGCGAACAGGCCGAGCGGGACGTTGACGTAGAAGACCGATTGCCACCCGAAGTGGGTGACGAGAAATCCCCCAAGCGTCGGGCCGATCGCGGCACCGCCACTGATCAGAATGGATTGAACCCCCATTGCCGCGCCCCGTTTGCCAGCCGGGAACGTGTCGGTGATGATCGCGAGCGTGTTACTCGATATCAATGCTCCACCGAGCGCTTGCAGGACACGCGCTCCGATGAGCCAAAGCATGAAGGGGGATTGCGCAGCCAGGAAGCTGGCGCCTGCGAAGACCAACTCGCCAACGATGAAGAGTCGCTTTCGTCCGAATACGTCGCTAATTCGCCCGAAGAATGGGACCAGACCGGTCAGCGCCAGCGTATAGGCAATCAGGGTCCATTCGATTTCGGCCAAAGATGCGTGCATCGATGTGGCGATTGATGGGAGTGCGACGTTCAGGATCGTGATGTCGACGATCACCATCAGGAGGCCCAGCGCGACGCTCAGGAGGACGATCCAGGGATTAGGTCCGGCTGGGTCCGCTTCCGCCTCTGACCGATCGAGAAATGCGCTATCTGCCACAGAGTCCTCTCATTGCAGTTTCAAAGGAGTCAATCCGGGGGTGATACCAACCCAGATGTCAAATCATTGTTTTTCGGGTACGGGTGCAAGTTGCTTTGCCTTTTTCATGCGACGGACGTCACAATGACGTGCCGCGACACGTTCTGATCGCCGCCGCAAGCGTATCGCCAGTTGAGTTCCAGCGAATTGGAATAATGATGACTGAGGCGACGAGACGTCCGTGACGAAGGATCCGTCCCCGTCCAATGGTGGTTAACGCTCGATCCTGACGAGATTGTTCCCGCTGATTGTCAACGTGGACGCAGGTCCCATTCCTGGTGCGAATCTTTCCGGCTATGTTGGTGTCTACGTTGACCGTTGGTCTGGTGTCTCATATGGTGAACGACACAGGCGCAGCAAGAGGAGGCGTTGTTGGCGACACAGGGGACCGGACGGGCGGATGCGGTCAAGTGGGCGGTGGCAGCCCTTAGTCGAGCCGACGTGGTCTATCTTGATACCGAGACGACCGGTCTCGGAGATCGCGATGAGATCGTCGATATTGCCGTGCTCGACAACGCCGGTCATGTGCTCCTCGACACGCTGGTTAAGCCGCGTCGTTCGATCCCAGCCGATGCAACGGCCATCCATGGCATCAGTGACCGGATGGTTCGTAACGCTCCCGAGTGGCCGGAGATTTATCCACGCTTGGTCGAGCTGTTTGGCAGCCACAAGCACGTAGTCGTTTACAACGCCGAGTTTGATAAGCGGTTGATTGAGCAGACCTGTGCTATGTATGGACTGCTGCCGCCGCATCTGCGCTGGCACTGCGCCATGCTGCGGTACGCTGCCTTCGTTGGCGAACGAAACGCTCAGTTTGGCGACTATCGCTGGTTCAAACTGGAGCACGCCATCGCACGCCTCGGCTTGACTGTTATTGCCACCCACCGCGCACTATCGGACACTCGTGCCTGTCGCGAAGTCGTTCGCGCGATGGCGGAAATTTCTGACAGCTGATGTTATCCGCGGCGAGTTAGCCCGAGCCCCGACGTGTTACCGACATGCAGGTTGGTCCCAATGCTTACCCGGAAGCGCCTTGCTACGTGCTCGGAGATAACCGTGCATCCTCGACCATCTGTGCGAAACGGGTGCCGCCTCCGAAGGTATGCTGAAGGAATATCATCTCATCCGCGATATCTGCACGACGCATCGAAACTTCGAGGCTGACCATCTTGGCATATGATGACCGCGCAATGATGCCGGCCAGCTTTTTCCAGTCCACGGTCCCCTTGAACAGGGGCAGGTGATCGTCACCGTTTCCATCGTTGTCATGGAGATGGAGGGAGATCAGGCGATCCTTCGCATGCTCGAGTTGAATTAGCCCATCACCAGTGATGTTCCCGTGGCCCGAGTCATAGCACAGGCCGACGAACTCGGGCGGATACTCGCTCAGCACCTTTCGAACCGTGGCGAAGTTGCCGTTGGTCAGGTTTTCGAGAGCGACGCAAACGCCGCGGTCTCGCGCGAAGGGCTCCATGGCATCAAGCGACTGGCGGAGAACATCCCAGAAGGCCTGCCGCGCCGGTTCATCAGGAGGATCGGCCGGCATGTGCAGGATGATGACATCTCCACCTAAACGCCCCGTCATCTCTATCCGATTCTGAACGAGCTCTACCCCTGCCAGGCGCTCATATTCCACTGTTGAGACCCAGCCTTTTTCGGCACCGGCCGAGGCATGCAGATCGTTCAGTTTCAGGCCGAATTCGTCGAGCCAGCGCCCGATCTGCTTGATCTCGGCGTCGGCATAGATGAAGTCGTCGTTCCAGTGGTGGCACCAATGGACGTGGCTGAAACCAGCCTCGGCGATCCGTCGTAGATATGGCTCAGGTGAACCGCTGTCCTGCCGGTAATCGGTGGTGACTGACAGCACGTGATGCCCCCTGTAGGTCAAAGGCCGGCCACGAATCGACGTGGCCGACCTCGCGGCTTAGCAACCCCGTTAGTCGGCAGCGGCGGTCGCGATGCGTGTCGAGCTTGTTCGTTTTGACGACTCAGTCAGGCGAGACGCTAGAACCTCGGCAATATGAACCGGTCTGCGTTTCGTGAAGTGACCTATCTGTTCCCGGCAGGAAATGCCTGTCACGGCGATGACGGTGTCTCGCGACTGCTCCTCGACTTTCGGGAAGAGTCGTTCCGATCCGACCTTTCGTGAGACCTCGTAATGCTCGATCTCATACCCGAACGATCCTGCCATGCCACAGCATCCAGCACCGCTTTCGGCCGGCTCACAGCCAGCGGCCCGCAACACCGACATTGACGGTCCCATCCCGATCAATGCCTTCTGGTGGCAATGGCCGTGGAATAGGACGTGTGGACCTTCGTCTCCACGCCAGTCGATATCGAGATTGCCTTCATCCTGGAGCTTCCCCAGAAACTCGTCGATCATATAGCTGTTCGTCGCGATCCGTTCCACGTCTGGCTGGTTGGGGAGAAGATCACGATATTCATCGCGCAGCGTCAAGATGCAGCTTGGCTCGGTTCCGACGATCGGGACGCCCTGACGCGCGTAGGGCATCAGCGCCTCGACGTTCTGACGGGCCAGCTTACGCGCTCCTTCGACCAAACCCTTCGACAGCATGGGCCGACCACAACAGGCTCGCCGCTCCACGATCTCGACAGTGTATCCGGCCGCTTCCATCAGTCTCACCGCCGCGATGCCGATCTCCGGGTAGTTGTAGTTTACAAACGTGTCATGGAAATAGACGGCCAACCCGCGACGACCGGAGGGCTTCACGTCTCGATGACGCCGGAACCAGTCGACAAAAGTCTCTTTGACGAGCGGTGCAATTTCCCTGTCCGGATGGACTCCGAGTACTTGCTTGCCCAAACGTGCCAGACGTCCGCGCATGGCCGCATTGGCCAGTGGTGTTGCCATCGATCCGATGCGATTTAGCAGGTGGATGTGTCCGAAAACGCGCGATCGCAGCGGGACGCCGTTGGCATCGTAGTACTGGGCCAGGTATTCGGTCTTGATCTTGGCCATGTCGACGCTCGATGGACACTCGGTCTTACACGCTTTGCAGGAGAGGCAGAGGTCAAGCACATCGTATGTTCGCTTGTCCGTGAACTGTTCCTGGCTCAAGCCCTTGCCGGAGAGCGCGGCGCGGAGTGCGTTGGCGCGGCCACGGGTCGAATCGTGCTCGTCGCGCGTGGCGATATAGGACGGGCACATCGTGCCGGTTCCGACTTTGCGGCAGACTCCGGCGCCGTTGCACATCTCGACCGCGGCAGCAAAACCGCCATCGCGGGCGAAGCTGAGGTGTGTCTTGATCGGCATGGCGTGGTAGTCGGCGCCAAACCGCAGATTGTCGGTCATGGATGGGCTGTCGACTATCTTGCCGGGATTCATCAGTCCGGCTGGATCAAACGCGGTCTTCAGCTCGCGCATACACTGATAGATCTCGGAGCCGAAAACGCGCTCGTTCAGTTCGCCGCGATTGAGCCCATCTCCGTGCTCGCCGCTCATGACGCCACCGAATTTCACCGCCAGCTCGGCCGCGTGTTCGGTGAGCGACCGCATGGTCTCGACGCCATCGGCGCTCTTCATGCTGACCAGCGGTCGGACGTGCAGGCAGCCGGCGCTCGCATGGGCGTAGAAGGCGGCGGTCGTGCCATGATCCTCGACGAGCTTCACGACTTCCCGGACGTATGCCGGAAGATGCTCGACCGGAACTGAGACGTCCTCGATACAGGCAATCGGCTTTGCGTCACCTTTGGTGCTCATCAGCAAGCCCTGACCGGACTTGCGCACCGACCAGACTCCCGCCTGTTTCCTCGGATCAAAGATCTCGATCGGTTCGACATCTCCGCTCATATGGTGATGCTGCAAGTGCGCCTTGAGATGATCAACCTTCTGGCGTAGCTCCGGGTAATTCTCGCCGTAAAACTCGACGGTCAGTATCGCCTCCGGATCGCCCTTGATGAAATCAATCTGGCGGGCGTAGGCTGGCTGTTTCCGCGTCAGCCCGATCAGCATGCCGTCCATGAGCTCGACTGCCGACGGCTCGCATTCCAGGATGGTTGTTACAACCTCCATCGAGGCGACAATATCGTTGAATTGCAGAATGACCATGGCCGTCATAGTGGGAACCGGGACTAGCCCGATGGTGTATTCGGTGCCGAAGGCAAGCGTGCCCTCGGAACTCGTGATTAGCCGGGCGCCATTGAAATCATCCTGACGGAGTAACTCTGGCAAGTTGTAACCGGAGGCGCGGCGCCAGTGCTTCGGGAAATCTCGCTCGATGACCGGACCGTAGCGTTCACGGAGACGCTGGAGATCTCGATACAGCGTCCCCTCGCGGGTGTCAGATTGTGCGCGGTCGTTTAGGTCCGTTGCGCTCAGCCGGTGAAAGCCGACCTCGACTCCGTCAGAGAGAATCGTGCTGGCGGCCAGGACGTGGTCGCCCGTCATGCCATAGAGGATCGAATGGGAGCCGGACGCATTGTTACCGACGACGCCACCAATCGTGGCGCGGTCGGCACTGGCTGGGTCAGGACCGAACATCAAATTGTGACGCTTCAGCTTTGCGTTGAGCTGTTGTAGCACGATACCTGGCTGGACTCGTGCCGTTCGTGACGCGGTGTCGACTTCCAGCACCTGATTCAGGTACTTCGAGGTGTCGATGACCAGCGCTCGACCAACGGTCTGTCCTGCCAAACTGCTGCCACCACCACGGGGCAAGATCGGTACTTTGTATTTCGCCGCGAGCTCAACGGCTGCACGCACGTCGTCGATCGTGCGTGGCAGTACAACGCCGATCGGCTGGATCTGATAGTTGCTGGCGTCGGTACTGTAGAGCATGCGGCTGTACTGATCGAAGCGAGCTTCCCCAGCAATGCGCCAGGAGAGTTCATCCTCCAGCGAGTGCGTGAGTTCGACGTCGTGGGTGTCCGGCTGTCTGGTTGCGACCACTACGATTTTCCTCCTGACATTCCAGACGAACCGCGTTGGATACGCCCCGAACCACTCAGCTATTCCATGAATAATCTGCCTGATCGACCGCGGTCCGCGCGACTCAGTGTAGCACGTGATTGAGGGAGTCGAGTCGGGTCAAAACCAGGCTGAGCGGCGGTCTCCACGCTAGATTCGAACAGACGGTCGAGGACAATCTTTAGCTATTTGTTAGGACAGCCGTTTCGTGGTCCAGCCGGCCATATCGATCTTTTTCGCGAAATGCAGCAACGGCGGTTGATCGATTGGCACGATGTGGTGGCATGAGAGCATCGTCTGCACCGTGAACTCAGCTTCGGCTGGCTGTAACGGCCAGGGATCGTGGATGATGTCTGCCCGGTAGACCTGTTCACGGTCGTCGACAGCGTACAGACAGTAACGTTCCGTGAGCCAATGTACCAGCGTTCCCGGCTCGCTTTGGAAGACGGGTCCAACCGGTCTGTACCAGCCGATGAGCTCGGCCGGTGCTCCACGATGGTCGGTGCGGTGGTTTACATAGTGGATCGTGTCACCTTCATTCCGCACACTCATTTGGGCGTTGAGATAGGGAAGGTGGAACCAGCGCCGGGCGGTCTCGACCGCCACTCGGTTAGCGGCGTCAAGGCTAAAGAAGAAGACGCCCGGCTTGTCGTCGATGTTGACATAAGTGCGAACATTGAGCTCCGGGAAAGTCGATAGTCCCGGTACTTCAGGAAGGCGATGTAGCCGAACGCCGCTCATCCAGAAAGGAACGACCGCGATCCATGCCTGACCGTCGAAGGTCTCCGGATCGAGATCTCTTGGCATCAACCGACCCAGCGCGATGGGATCGACCGGCCAGTGGGCGAAAAGGAGGTCGTTCCAGGTTTGCAGCATGCTCCAGTGTCGGTCGGGGACGGGCCATGGACGGTGATCGACACGGAACGGAAGTCCGCCCAGCTTCGCGTTATGCTCCTTTGAAACATTCCGCGGTGACGTCAACTCGTTATTCCCTATCGAGAATCCCAACTGGCCATGGACACTTCCCCACTCTAACACCGCACTGCTTCGGCCTCCAGACGATTGAGGCCGACTTTGGACGAGACGCCGGGGAGCTACCACGTCTCGAATCGGTTTAGAATGCGCATATCGACGGGCGTGACCCAATAATTGAAGAGGAGGCCCGCATGGATTACGGGACTGGAATTGACGCCAAGGCTCTGGTTGAGCTCATGGGCGAAGCCGCAACACGATTTCTTGCGTCTCTCTCAACTGACCAACGGGCTAGAGCAACTCTCGATTTCGACGATGGCGACGAGCGCACACGCTGGTTCTACACGCCGGTTCGCCGCCAAGGCTTGCCGTTAGCGGAGATGGACCGGCCGCAGCAGCGTCTCGCCCACCAGTTGCTGGCATCGGGGCTAAGTCGCTCGGCCTACGTCACTGCGTCAACCATCATGGGGCTAGAGAACACGCTGGATGCTATCGAGGGTTGGATATTCCAGACTTCCAGAGGTTCCACGCCCGAACGGGCGGCCAGTAACTACGGACGGGATCCGCTGATGTTCTACGTCAGTGTTTTCGGTGAGCCCGGCTCGCGGACGCCCTGGGGCTGGCGCTTCGAAGGCCACCACATCTCGATAAATTACGCGATCGTGAATGGCCGGATTGTCGCGCCAACTCCTACCTTCTTTGGCTCCAATCCTGCCGAGACGCCGCTTGGGAATATCGGATCGCTCCGGCCGCTCGGCGGCGTCGAAGATCTGGCACGGGAACTGCTTCATGATCTGACGGAAGAGCAGCGAGCAGCCGCCATCCTTTCACCGGTGGCGCCGCCCGACATTGTTACCGCGAATCGTCCGGCCATCGTCGAAGGGGCTCTGCCGCTGGCAACGCCGACCCTCTTCGGTTGGGATCTGAGCCTGGTTGAAGAGGATGCGTTGCCCGAGCAATGGCGCGCCCTGGGATTTACTGCCGAGCATCAAGAAGCGGTGCGCTATTCGAGCCTGCCCAAGGGGCTGGCCACCACCCATATGACCGGCGCGCAACGGGAACTGATGGGTGCGCTCATCGGCGAGTACATCGGCCGTATGCCGGATGAGATTGCGGATATCGAACGGACGATGTTCACCGGTGATAGTCTGCCGGACGTCCACTTCGCCTGGGCTGGTGGGATTGAACGGTACCAGCCGCATTACTATCGATTGCAGGCTCCACGTTTTCTGGTTGAGTACGACAACACGCAAGACGGCGCGAACCACGTGCACACGGTTTGGCGTGATCCGCTGAACGACTTCGGTGCCGATCTACTGGCACGCCATTATCAGACGAGTCATTAGCCAGGATATCGGCGGCGGGATCGGTAGGCGGTAGCGATGAGCGCCTCTCCCCGGTGCACGTAGCTTCGTGCGTGACCTCAGGCCATCGGGTTGAGTTCCGGCAGGCGAAATTAGCTCCCAAACGACCAACGCGTCTGGGCGACCACGGAGCCACGCGTCTTTCACGACCCGCTCAATCCACGCATTCTCCGCGCGTTATGATGTCAACGACGAGGCGCAAATCCCGATGAGCAATGCTGAATGTGGTGAACGACAATTCCGGAGGTGACCGATGTTCTACACTCGCAAAGGGGACGAAGGATATACCGACCTGTTGGGGGATCGCGTCCCAAAATACCATGTGCGTCCGGAGACCCTGGGTACCATCGACGAGGCGACCTCGTTCATCGGCCTTGCACGCGCGATGTCCAGTTCGGACCGCACGCGCGGCATCCTCATCGAGATTCAGCGGGATCTCTATCTGCTGATGGCGGAACTGGCGTTCGCGCCAGATATGAAACAGACGCGTTACCACATCACCGCTGATCACGTGAAACGCGTGGAAACCGAAACAGATCGGCTCAGCGCTGAGGTCGATCTTCCGCCCCAATTCGTGTTGCCAGGCGATACCGTGCCAGGCGGTGCTATCGACGTTGCGCGAACTGTCGTTCGCCGCGCTGAGCGCCTGGCGGTACGCCTGTCACATGAGGGAGAGATCGAGAATCCCGAGGTACTGGCCTATCTCAATCGGCTCTCATCGCTTCTCTTTATCCTGGCGCGTTTCGAGGATCGTGAAGCAGGGATGACTTCGACTCCGGCCAAACAGGATAATCGACCAGCCTGAAGTCGTTTGCTTCGCGAGTCAACGACAGTTGACATGAAACTGTCACGAATACTCGTCAAAAGTAATCGGTCATTGAACACATCCTGCGTATAGTGAGTTGCAGCGCCTTGTACGAGCGGGACAAAGCTAGATCACGCTCGTGGCAACACGCGGTGGCGGCTGTCGTGTCAGCAATTCCGCATGAGCAGTCGCGCCGGTGAAACTATCCGAATCGACGTCGTCTCTGGAGGGACTCAAACCATGGAAGAACAGATGGTAGTGCCTACATTACCTCGATTGAACGAGGCGGCACCGGACTTTGAAGCTCAAACGACGCATGGTGTCAAGCGACTCTCTGACTACACGAAGTCCGGGAGGTGGGTATTGCTGTTCAGCCACCCCGCAGACTTCACGCCCGTTTGCACGACCGAGTTCATGGCATTCAGCCAACTCGCACCCGAGTTCGAAAAGCGAAACGTTCAGCTCCTGGGGTTGTCGGTTGACTCCGTGCCGTCACATCTGGCCTGGGTCCGAGACATCGAAGAGAATCTCGGCGTCAAGATTCCGTTCCCGGTTATCGCAGATCTCGACACCAAGGTCGCCCAACTCTACGGGATGATCCATCCGGGGGCGTCAGCCACCACGGCGGTCCGCGCGGTCTTCATCATCGACCCAAATCGGATTCTACGCGCGATGGTCTACTATCCGCTGACCACGGGTCGGTTCATGCAGGAATTCCTGCGAGTCATCGATGGCCTTCAGACGACGGACAAGTACAGCGTGTCGACGCCCGCCAACTGGCAGCCAGGTGACGAGGTCATTGTCCCGGCTCCAGCGTCAGCCGAAGCACTTCAATCCGAGGAAGCGAAAAAGGGCGAGTACGATTACAAGCGGTGGTATTTGCGCTTCAAGAAGATCAACTGAGATCCATCGCTGGGAATAGCGGCAATGTCACGGGCTGGCAATCGCGCCGGCCCGTTGTTTTACGCATTATCCAGACGAATGTGGATTTCCCAGCGAGTTCGTCGATGCGTTGCCGAAGTTAGATAGACCGTCGTCTTGACGGATCAAATCGCTCGGGAACCACGCTCGTTTACCTCACATATGATTTTGGCGAGTGAGGTACTCCATCTCCGCTTCGCGAAGCGGTTCGGTCCGTGGATTGGATCGATGACCATGGCTGATCAGCCGATCGAGGAGATCCACGAGCAATGCCGCGATGAAGAAGAGGGTCCCGCCGACAAGGACTAAGAGTGCAGTCATAGGAAGTTTACCTTTCGCTCACCCTGTTATCAGCATAACGCTTTACCAATGATCATTCAATATGACAATTGGCTTATCGGGGCTGACTTTCAGCCCAGGCATGCCTCGTCGCGCTCAGCAGGCGACCAACGTGAATGTGTCATTCTGAGCGACGGCGAAGAATCTCCTCGTTTTGATTCGACGAAGCACGGAGAGATCCCTCGGCTGTGGCCTCGGGATGACGCATCCACTGTGGCAACCTACTGAGCGACAGCGAAGAAGCTGCCCGTTTCGATGACGCGTGGACGGAGCCCTCGGTTACGACCTCGGGATGACACATCCACTGCGGCAATCTCTTCAGCATGACCGACCAGACGGCTGGCTGGCTCCGTCCGAGTAGAGTGCGTGGCCCGTGAAGTAGGTCAGTCGGACTTCTCGCGCTCGGCCATCTCTTCGGATAGGCCGCTGGCACGCGGCTGAATCTGTCCGGCGTATTTGTTGCCCTGTTTCTTGCCATATGGTACGAGCACTGGTGAGGTTAGCTGCTCAAAAGTAAAGGAGCAGATCCGCATTCCGGGATAGAGCGCAACCGCCATGCGGCCTGAGTTTGAAAGCTCCATGGTGGCGGTGCCAACCCAGCCTGGTTCGAACACGGCCGCCGTGCTGTGGACCGTAATGCCCAGGCGTGCGATGCTGCTGCGTCCTTCGAGTCGCCCGAGGAGGTCATCCGGAAGTTCCAGTGATTCCATGGTAGAGGCCAGCGCGAAGTCGCCCGCCTGCATGATGAACGGTTCCCCGTCTGGAATGACCAAGGTGCGCATCGCCGCACCGATAGACTGGGGCTGCCGTGGATCAATGTAGGAAAAGCGGGAGTGCTCGAAGACCATGAATGTGTCGCCGAGTCGAAAGTCAATCGAGCAGGAGCCAAGGTGTTTTCCCAGGTCCGGCTCCGGCGAAATCTTGATCCTGCCATCCTTCAGTGCCTGGAGAATCTCGCGGTCAGCCAGTATCATCGGAATACTCCCCATGAATCACGTGACGTTATGACTCGGTCGTGCGTTGTAGTGTTAGGGGACGCGCGCCATGTCGATCGTGCAGTATGCGGTGCGTCGCGAAACGCGTCAAGCGTGACTCGGTGGCACCGATCTGCCATGTTATAATCCGCCGTCGTGCCGCCGCTGCCCAACCGTAGTCCTATTTAAGAAGGCGCCTCTGGTCGGCGCTCCCAGGAAGTGAAGATCATGCACCGACAACCACGCCGAGTTCACTCGCATCCCCAATATCAGCGGGGATCGCGTCTGGACGCGGGCGCGGTCCGCAAAGCACGGCAGGGCAACACTAAATCTCAGGCGCCATCGGGTTCATCTGGAACCACGAACCGCCAGACTGGCGCTCAGCCGGCGAGGCGCCCGATACCAAAACCGGCACCAGTCGAACGTCGCTGGACTGGTAAGCGTCTTGCTTTCATCGGAATCCCACTGATCCTGCTTCTGGCTTCCGGGGCGCTGGTCTTGCCGGTGCTTTGGAAGGCGCACGAGGCGGCCAACAAGATCTTCGTCACTCCGCCGCCGAAGTACGATATCGTGGCAAATGCGCAGGGAACTCCCGAGATCAAGATTCGCCCGACTGTGCAAAAGGGTCAGCAACAGCAACAACAACAGCAGCAGCCTGCCGACACGATACCGTCGTGGAACGGTAAGGATCAGGTCAATATCTTGCTGTTGGGAGTCGACGATCGAGGTGACGGCACGATTCCTCGATCCGACACGATGATTCTCGTTTCGATTGATCCAACCGCGAAAACGGTTGGGATGGTCTCTATCCCGCGCGATCTCCTGGTCACCATTCCCGGGTACGGGGATGACAAGATCAATGCGGCGTATCCGTATGGCTCCCAAGCTGACATCACCGGTCCGGGCTTGGCGGAAGCGACCGTTGAATACAATTTCAAGATCAAGATCAACTATTACGCCGAGGTCGACTTTACCGGGTTTCAGAAGATCGTTGATACACTCGGTGGGGTGAGTCTTGATGTGCCTGCACCGATCAAAGATGACGAATATCCAGGGGCTTTGAACAACTACACTCGCGTCCTGTTCCAGACGGGTCTGCAGCATATGGATGGCGTTTCGGCGTTGCAGTACGCCCGGACGCGGCATGACGACAACGACTTCGCCCGCGGAAACCGCCAGCAGCAGGTACTTCAGGCATTGCGCCAGCAGGGTACCCAACTCGGATTGATTACCAAAGCACCTACACTGATTGGCCAGCTGGGAGATACCGTGCGGACTGATCTCTCTCTGACGCAGACGTTGAGTTTGGCCAAACTCGGCACTCAAATCAATTCGTCGAACATACACTCGTACAGCCTGCTGCCGGCACTCACCGAGTCGTCGACCGCTGCCGGTTATTACCTGCTTCCGGATTGGGCCGCGATCGGGAAGATCATGGATCAGGCGATGGGAAGCAAGGCGACGCCGGCCGGAACCCCCGCCACCGATGCAACGCCTACCCCATCAAGTCCAGATTACGCGGCAAATGTGTTGGTGCAGAATGCTACTCAGGTTAATCGGCTGGCATCGAACTCCTCCGACCTGCTCATGGCCGAGGGGTTCACCAGCGTTACTCCGGCACAGGCTTCGACCGGCCGCGACACGACAACGATCGTTGACTACAGCGGGAATCTGGCCACGGCCCAACGCATTGCCGAGATCCTGAACTTACCGCAGTCCGTCGTCTCTGAAGGCGACCCACAAGATGCCGGGAATTACGACGTCGTCGTGACGCTCGGTTCGGATGCGCCGATTCCGACGCCCAGCCCATAAGTTCAGGACACCGAGACGTCCGATGAATACTCGCCACGCTGGAAGGCGGTAGGAGATGAAGCTCTCGCGTTCGATCGTCTCACTGACCGTCTTGCTGGTTCTTCTTGCTGGTTGCGGCGGTTCGACGTCGACGGTGATGCCGACGAGCCAGGCAACGTCTGGTGGCACGACTAGCACGGCTGTGGCGCCTCCGACGATACCGGCCTCGCCGAGTACACAGGCCAGTCCTTCCTCTATTCCGGTGAGCGGCTACATTTCGATCGACGGAGAGCGAGCCATCGCGGTTGAGGTGTCCGACCCCTCCCACCCGGCCGGATATGCGTCGACAGCGGACGCGCTCTTTCGATCGGATGCCGGAGGGAGATGGCACAAGATTGGTGTTTGGAGTGCAGCCCGTTCACTGCTGGTTGATCCGGTGGATCCGAGCGTTCTCTACAGTGGTGGTCACCCCGGCTGCGCGGTAGGCGGTCCAGCAATCACCCTGCAGAAAAGCACCGACGGCGGAAGCACCTGGGAGACCTTGCTCACTGGTCAGAACGTGCGGCCGATGATCGTTGATCCATCGAATCCACAGGTTATCTACGGAGAGCGCTGCTCTCTGGTCATTAGCGTCGACGGAGGCCAATCCTGGACCGACTATCCGATGACGCCGAGCTTCGACGTCACCGACATGTCGCTGGCCGGACACAAGCTTTATGTTCTGATCACGTCTGAAGGTGGAACGAGCCGTATCCGTCCGATCGATGTCAGTGATCCGAGCCAGCCGCAAATGGGGAACGATCTTGAGGAGTTCTGGGGTGGCGGTACGTTGAAGGCGTCGAGTAATCAAATCATCGTCGGTGAGCCGCATGGGGTTGACGTGAGCACCGACGGCGGCAAGACATGGTCTTTCAGTCGCTCAGGGCTCGAGTCGGTTACTGTCTCAGTCAACGCGCTGGTCGAGCCGATTCCGAACGAGGAACTCTCGCGAAAGTTTGGCATCTACTCGCTTGCGGTCGACCCTCAACAACCCGCGCGCATCTTCGCCGGGACGATCAGGGGTCTGTATGTAAGCCAGAACAACGGCGCCTCCTGGTCGCGCGTCACGCAGGTTGATGAAATTCCGGCCCAAAAACTGGCGTTCGGCCTGAACGGCGGAACACTCTACGTCACGACCGACAATGGCGTATTCGTGATTCGCAATCCATAGCTAGGCTTTCCCCGTATCGCCCCGCACTAACTTTGCACTTGACAAATCGAACAAAAGTTCTATTCTGAAACAACTTCATGTTGTGTGAAAGGAGTGTTCGATGAAGGTGTCATTTGTCGCTGGGTTCGGCCCGGTGGTGTCGGATATGACAACGTCCAACCACTTCTATGCGGGAGATCTCGGACTGCCGCTGGAGGGGGACGAGACATACCAAACGACCGACAAAGTTGACGGCGTCAAGCATTTCGCATTGTGGCCGCTCTCGGCCGCGGCCGAGTCCTGTTTCGGCACGCCAACCTGGCCGCAGGATCTGCCGGTACCGCAAGGCTGGGTTGAGTTCGATGTGGACGACATCGCCGAGGCGACAGCCGAGATGCAGGCCAAAGGCTACCGGCTACTGCTGGCCGACAAGCTCGAGCCGTGGGGCCAGCGCGTTACACGACTGCTTAGCCCGGAAGGCCTGCTGGTCGGGATCACCTATACGCCGTTCTTGCGGGACGAGTAGACGTTACGCGCGTAATGCTCGCCTCTTCCGCAGATCGGGCTATGATAGACAGTACCGGTTTGACGGCGTGGATCAAGGTTCGGGGAGGGCGAGATGGCGGTAGTCAGCATCGATATTCGACGGCGATCACCGTATGCGGGTGGCAGGGCGTTCGGCGACGTAGGGCCATATGACAGGCTCGACGGCGAGATTACGTTCAGCGTCGATCCGGAACATGAAGCCAATCGTGAGATCGTCGATCTGACTCTTGCGCCGCGCGACTCCGACGGGCGAGTTCGATTTACCTCCGATCTCTGTCTGCTGATTCCGCACGATCCATCTCGCGGCAGCCGGCGTCTGGTCGTCGAACTGCCAAACCGGGGCCGCAAGCTGATTCCGCGCTACGTCAACCGCGCGGCGCCACATCTTCCGACCGCTGAGATACCGGTCGGTGACGGCTGGGCATTTCGCCGTGGCCTCAGCGTCGCCTGGATCGGCTGGCAGCACGATGTCTATCGCAATGACGCGCTAATGGGCTTGCAGGCGCCCGAGGCGCTTATAGACGGCAAGCCGATCCGGGGCGAAGTCATCGTCGAGATCCAGCCCAACTTTGCTGAACGTACTCGTCTATTGGCGAATCGAGTCCATCGCCCGTATCGCACCGCCGACGTTGACGATCCCGACGCTCGTCTGCTCGTTCGCGATCATCCGTACGGTGATAACACGGAGATCCCGCGCTCATCGTGGCGTTTCGCGCGTGAGGAAGATGGCCGGGTCGTACCGAGTAACGAGCACGTCTATCTCGAATCCGGCTTCGAACCAGGTCGTATCTACTCCGTGATCTACACGACCGAAGGCGCGCCGGTCGTCGGCACTGGGTTACTCGCCTTTCGCGAAATTGCGTCCTTCCTGCGCTATTCACAGGAAGCGCGCAACCCGCTGGCCGGCGCGATCGAGCGGGTTTACGGATTCGGCGTCTCGCAAACGGGCCGCATGATCCGGCATTTCATTCACCTGGGGCTCAATCTCGACGAAGAGGGCCGCATGGCGTTCGATGGATTGAATCCGCACGTCGCCGGGGCGCGTCGAGGTGAATTCAACCATCGATTTGCTCAGCCATCGGTTCAGCCAACACCGAGCTTCGGCCACCTGTTCCCGTTCGCCGATCGCGAGATGGACGATCCATACGGCTCCGGCTCAGATGGATTGCTCAAACGGCAGCGAGCGAAGGGAGGCGTGCCGAAAGTCGTGTACACCAATACGGCGGCCGAGTACTGGCGTGGCGATTGCTCGTTGATGCACACCGATCCGAACGGTGAGCGCGATCTTGAGCCGGAACCTGAAACGCGCATCTATCTCTTCGCCAGTACACAGCATGGCCCCGGCTCCCTGCCTCCTGGCCGGTTGAGCCCGGACGAGGGTGACAAGGGCTCGCACGACTTCAACGTGATCGCCTATCAGCCACTTCTTCGCGCGGCCTGGATGAACCTGGATCGTTGGGTGAGTGAAGGGACCGAGCCTCCAACGAGCGTTCATCCGCGACTTTCCGACGGGACGGCGGTGAAGAATCGTCACGTCGTCGAACATTTCAGCGCATTTCCAGGAATTACCTTGCCAAACCCGGATAGCCTGCCGGTGATCCGAGCACTTGACCTTGGACCAGGGCAGCATGAGGGCATTGGCCGTTACCCTGCCCAACCCGGAAAGATCTACCCCGCTTACGTCTCCGCCGTAGATGAGAACGGGAACGAATCAGGTGGCATACGGCTGCCCGACCTGACCGTGCCACTTGGAACCTTCACCGGCTGGAATACCCGTGCCGCAGAAACCGGCGCAGCTGGGCAGATCATGAAGATGCAGGGGATCACATGTTTCTTCCGTCCAACGAAAGGAGAGCGGGAGTCGCTCAACGATCCCCGACCATCACTTGCCGAGCGCTATCCGGACAAAGAGGCATACCTCGGGCAGGTCCGTGCCGCCGCGGAAAAGTTGGTCGACGAGCACTTCGTGCTGGCGGAAGACGTCGATAACATCCTGTCCGACGCAGCCGAGCGCTACGATCTGGCGATTCATGGGTAGCTTCTTCTCTGTCGTGGAGATCACGATGGCCGGCGTATTGAGCGAACGCATGCGCCGGCCCACTGCGTGAGACGCCACATCACGCGGCGACGTTTCTCTTCGGATCGTCGATCGCATCCAGCTACGTCACGTCGGTATGGGTCAGTCTTCACGACTTGCGGCGGTGAGCCTCGAACTCGGCCCGGGTCTCGTCGCCCGGCGGATAGACCCCGATGATACTCGACCCGCCCTGAATCTTGGTTAACACGAAGGCCTCGACTTCTTCCTGATCGAGCGCGGCCATCGCTACCTCTTCCGCGACCGCTCGAGGGATGACGACCACACCGTCGGCGTCACCAACTACCACATCTCCCGGCATGACGAGTACTCCCGCGCAGCCGATCGGCTGGTTGATGTCGGCCGGATGGTGCTTGGTCGGGCTGGCGGCACCGTGTGTAGCCCGGGCATAGCTCGGGAGGCCGGTTGCCTGCATACCTGACCGATCACGCAGCGCTCCGTCGGTCACGACGCCGACCGCACCACGTACCTTCATCCGCGTGGCCAGGATGTCGCCGATCGTGCCTGAGCCGACCTCACCCCGGGCATCCATTACCAGCACGTCTTTTGGGCCAACAGATTCAATCGAGATACGCTGCGGGCTGGTTCGATTGTCGACGGTTCGGTCGATGTCCAGGTCTTCCCGCATCGGCACGAAGCGCAGGGTGAAAGCGTAGCCAACCATACGTAGATCGGGCCGCAGCGCCTCGACGCCGGTTAGAAACGTGTTGCGGAAGCCGCGTTTAAGGAGCTGGCTGGTCAGCGTTGCGGTGCTGACCTTGTGCAGCGCCGCTTCTGCTGCCTCGGAGAGATAGCCTGTTGGTCGTTCGTCTGCCATGGTTGTGATCCCCTTTCACGGTCGGACGCTATTGCTCCATCCCTACGCTCAGTCGAAAGGCTACGTTCAATTGACGCTCGGCATTACCTGTCCGGGGAGTCAGTTCTAGCGTCTCGTGGTCAGTGACGGGCCTAACAGCCCGCTGGCGGACAGAGACGCCCGCCACTACCTTGGTTCGAAAATTCGATTCTTCGTCAAACGCGGACATTCGGTGCGACTTCGTTGGCGAGCAATTCGAGCGTCTCGTGGTCGGTTCCATCGAGCATCTGCACCACGAAGTACTGAATTCCGGCGTCGGCCCGCTGCTGATACCACTCGGTGATCTGCTCCGGCGTGCCAGGTTTGATGAAGTTGTTGAAGGCGGGGGGAACGCCGTCCGGAAAATAGCGGGCGACCTTTGCCTGCACTTCCGCCTCGGTCGGAGCCACCATCAGCCAGCCGACGAAATGCGTGCGCAGAATCTCGTTGGGATCGCGGCCGATGGCCTCGCAATGCCGCTCGATAGCGGCGATTTTCCTTGGAATGTCGCGCGGCGCGTCGGGCAGCTTCGACTCGTCGAGGTTGCACGCGTCAGCGTAGCGGGCGACCTGACGAAGCGTCACTTTCTCGCCGACTCCGGCGATCATGATCGGCGGTCTCGGTTGCTGCACGGGGCCCGGCACCAGTCGCATGTTCCGTGTCTGAAAATGCTCACCTTCGAAGGTGAACGGCTCTGAACCCCAAACACCTTCCAGGATCTTGACCGTCTCCTCGACCCCCTTGAGACGTTCGACATCGGTGCGGAAGGGCTTGTCGAAGCAGAGAAACTCCGGCTTGGACCAGCCACTGCCTATCCCGATCATCAACCGACCGTCGCTGAGTTGATCAAGGTCGGTCGCCATGCGCGCCAGGTGCGCTGGATGCCGGTAATAGACGCAGTTCACCACCGAACCGAGCATGACTCGCTCGGTCGCAACCGCCAGCGCCGGCAGGCAGATCCACGGATCGGGACTAAGCATCGGGTGATCGTGGATGAAGAGTCCGTCGAAGCCGAGCGATTCGATCAGCTGCCCCGCCTCCATCAGGATCTTCATCGGCTCTTCCCGAAGTTCCCAGCGGAAGAGGGCCGTCCGTCGCTTGATGGCCCCTACCTGCACGCCGAAGCGCACACCTTCGTCTGCCTTGGCTACCCACGGATGTCGCGCCATGCTTTCTCCTTCTTTGCTAGTCAACGACGGTCAGGTCGTGTCGCGCTTTGTTCAGGACCTCGCCGCCCCGCTCGGTTACCATGACGACATCCTCGACCCGGTTACCGTATTTGCCCCGTAACATGACGCTCGGCTCGATGGTGAACATCATGCCGGACTGCAACACAGTGTGATCCATCACGTCGAGGAAAGGCGGCTCATGGACCGTTACGCCGATCGCGTGGCCGAGCCGATGGGTGAAACCTTCGTCGTACCCGGCGTCGGCTATGACCTTGCGGGCTTTCGCATTCAGCTCGCTGGTGCTGATCTGGCCAGATTTCATTGCGTCGATGGCGACGCGTTGGGCTTGAAGCACCGTTTCATGAATACGGCGGTACTCCGCGGGTGGCTCACCGACAAAGACCGAGCGGCCGAAGTCCGAGCAGTATCCGTCGAGCACGCAGCCGAAATCGAACATCAACGAGTCACCGGGTCGCAGGCGACGCCCTCCGCCATGCGATTCTCCGGGCCAGGCACCTTCCGAGTCCGGTCCGATGATGTAGACGCCGGTCGGGAATGAAGTGAATTCAGCACCATTCTTGAGAAACTGATAGTCGACTTCGGTCGTGATCTCGAGTTCGCTGACGCCCGATTTGAGCTTGGGAATCACCAGGTCGAAGACTCGATCGGCGAGCTCTGAGGCTCGTCGCATAGCGGCGATCTCATCTGCGTCCTTGATCATTTTCATTGGATTGATCAGGTCGGAGACGAGAGAGAACCGAGCGCTTGGCAGCAGCACGTCGAGCGTACCGCTGGTCCGTGCCCAGGTGCGCTCGTCAAGCGCCACGTGATCGATATTTCCGAAGCTGTTGACCGTCTCGGTCATCACGTCGAGTGGCGTTTCTGATTCCTGGATCAGTCGCACGTGCTCGATCCAGGGCTTTCCGTCAGCCTCATTCACGTAGAATGAGCCCCCCATTCTCGGGGCAATCAGGGTGAATCCGTGTTTGCGGCCGATGTACGCTCCGCAAGCCCAGTCGCCGTAAGCATTGTGGTCGGTTCCGTGATCGTATTGCCGGCCAATGCCCGCCAGGTAGAAGAGGTTGGCGCCGCGAGTGAGATACACAAGGTCAACACCGGCTTCTTCCATTCGCTGGCGGAACGTGGCCAGCCGTTTCTCGTAGTCCATGGTCGCCTCCATGTCAGGTGGTTGAGCATTCTTCGTTCAGTTATTCACCTATCATCGCATTCTCGCTGGCTCTGGCAAGCGACGGAGGGCCGCAATTGCCCAGAGTCAGATTGTCCCGTATCCTGCAGGCATGCAGACAGACGAGTTTGGGATGGCTTTGCCGAGAGATGTCGCAACGCCGCCACATCGAATCCGACTGGACGCTTAGCAGCCATCGCGTCTTCAGCAGAAGATGAGGGTCATCCAACGCAGTCTGGCGCTCCATTCGGAGTGAGCTGATCACGTCGAACGGACTGAGGGAAGGAAGGCATCAGATGGATTTCGCGCTGGCGCCAAAGGATCAGGCACTCGTCGATCGAGCCAAAGAGTTGGCCCGGGAGTTTGCCACCCGTGCCCGGGAATATGACGACAGTGCGTCTTTCCCGGAGAAGGACTTCGAGAAGCTCCGTGAGGAGGGATTTCTCAAGCTGACCGTTCCCGAGGAACTTGGTGGCTATGGGATGTGGCAGGGCAACCGCTTCCTGCCGATGTACATGATTCTCGAAGCGCTCGCATCCGGCAGCGCGTCAACGGGACAACTAGTCCAGATTCAGTGTCACGCCTCTGGAATCATCGCCTACCTTGGCAACGAGGAGCAGAAGCGCCGCTATCTCGGTGAGGTCGTCTCACGCGGCGCCTTGATAGCTTCCTGCGGTAGCGAAACGAACCCGCAACAGGCGGCGTCCAGCACTGCGCGTGCCGAACTGGTAGGCGTCGATGGCGGCTTCAGACTCAATGCGACCAAGCACTTCGCATCTCTTTCACCCGCTGCCGATTACTATGTCGTCTATGTCATGGCACCCGGCAGCAGGACCATGGCCGAGGGCTACACCACGCTAGTCGTTTCCAAGAATGATCCCGGCGTCTCGCTTGAGAACAATTGGGATGTCATGGGAATGCGGGCCACTATCAGCTGGAGTCTGGTGCTCAAGGACGTCTTCATTCCCTGGGAAAACGTCCTCGGTCAGCCGGGCGACTGGGTGCAGCATGATCCGCGCACCTTCACGCTGGCTTACTGTGCCAATCATCTCGGCACAGCCCAGGGCGTGTTCGACTTTTTGCTCGACTACCTCAAGCAGCGGCCGTTCCTCATGAATGACGACGTCATTGCCTACAACATGGGGGAGATGGATGCCGCCTTGCAGGCGACGCGCACCTCGATGTGGTATGCCGCCTGGCTCTGGGAGCAAGGCCGCTACGACGAGGCCGAACTGGCGTCGATGCGCGTTTTGCACACGTCCAAGCAGACGGCGCTCATGGTGACCTCGAAGGCGTTCGACGTTTGTGGCGCCCGGGCGGCCTTCCGGCACTTGCCGATCGAACGTGCCTTCCGCGACGTTCGTACCTTCTCGCTCCATTTCCGTGAGTCCGCTGTCTTGCGCATGGTAGCGGATGCCGATCTTGGCGGCGAGTTCCACTCGAAACAGAAATATGGGCCGAAGATCGGGCGGCAGTCGTGGGACGCGCTGAGATCTATCGGGCCTGAGAAAGCGGAACAGCCAGTCAAGCTCGACGCAACGCTGTGACGTCGTAGGAGGATCGATGCCCGATGTGCTGAAGTTCCACCAGTACCTCAAGAGCCATGAGGATGACATGGTTGCCGAGCTTGGCCGCTACGTAAAGATCGAAAGCGGTTCGCGTGAGAAAGAAGGGGTTGATCGGGTCGGCTATGTCGTCAGTGAGGCGTTCACCGATCTCGGGTTCGAAATAGAACGCATCCCTGAGATGGGCTGTGGCGACCATGTGATCGCGCGCCGCTCGGGTGCGGGAACCGGGCGAGCGCTTGCGCTGATTCATCTCGACACCCTCTGGCCGCGTGGCTCGCTGGAGGCGAATCCATTTCGCATTGAGGATGGCAAAGTCTACGGTCCCGCGATTCGAGACATGAAGGGTGGCTGGGTCGTCCTGCTCTGGGCGCTGCGTGCGCTGCGGGAGGCGGGCTGGGATGGGCTTGCCAAAATGACAGTCTTCATGACCGGAGACGAGGAACTGGGCAGTCCTCGTGGCCGGCAGTGGATCGAGAAAGTGGCGCGCCAGGCCGACTGGTCGCTGGTGATGGAACCTGCGCGTGACAACGGCGCTATGGTCGTGAGCCGGGGCATGGTCGGCGCCGTCTATTTCGAGATTCTGGGAGTTGCCGTACATGCGACATCGCGGAATCTTGGAGCCAGTGCCATCGTTGAAGCGGCCCATAAGATCCTGGCACTCGAAGCGCTGACGGATGTGGGCGAAGGGATTCTGGTGAGCGTCGGGTTGATCGATGGTGGCACTGCCCGCCAGATCCTGCCCGACAAAGTTCGAATGAGCATTGATCTTCGCGCCCCCGACGTGAAATCGGCGAACGCGCTCGTCCAGCATGTGAGAGAGATTGCCAGCCGGACAACGGTTGAGGGAACGCGCACGATCATGACCGGCGGCATTACCCGCCCGGCATACGAGTCTTCGCCGACCTCCCGGCGCATGTTGAAACTGGCCCGTGAATGCGGCGCGGCACTGGGCCACACGTTCGATGGAATCTACGTGCGCTCTGGCTCGGACGGCAATTTCACTGGTGCGCTCGGCGTGCCAACACTCGACGGGCTCGGCCCCGAGAGTTCCGGTGATTCCGGCCGTACCGAGCATGTGCTGATTGAGTCGTTGCCGCGGCGGGCCGCCATTCTGGCAGGAATTATCAGCGGACTTCCCGGATTGTTGGAGGCAGAATGACACAATGGCCGAACGGGGCACGCTGCGTCGTCATGATCACGGTCGATTCGGACGCGACCGGCAACGAGGTCGGCAAAGGTCTCGATCCGGACGGTGCCAATTCGTTTGGCGGCTACTCAACGCGCCGCGGCATTCCTCGCTTTCTCGATATCTTTGCACGACATCAAATTCCGGTGACCGTCTTCTTTGGCGGTTATGACGCCGAGCAGAATCCAGATCTTGTGCGGCGAATCGTGGCCGAAGGACACGAAGTGGCGGCGCACGGCTACCTGCACGAGAGCTGGGACGTGTCTCTTGAGGAAGAGGATCATCTGCTGCGCAAGGCGCACCAGATCATTGCCGACATTGCCGGAACACCGCCACTTGGCTGGCGCAGCCCAGGTGGACAGAAGAGCGCCCAGACGCTCGCCGTCCTACGCGATCTGGGTTACCTCTACGATTCGAGCGACAAGGACTTTGACGGGCCGTATCCGGCGGTCGTGCGGGGCGAGCCGTCGCGAGAAATGGTCGAGATACCAAACATCACCTCGACACTCGATGATGACTATATGTATCGGACCGGCGTGATGAACACGACCGAGGTTCTCGAGGCCTGGAAAGAGGAGTTCGACGCGCTGTACCACACGGCCGGCTACTTCATCGTCACCTCCCATCCTCGGGCCGGCCGGGGATCGGGTCTTCCGGCCCGGGCTCGCGTATTGGAGCGGCTGATCTCGCATATCAAACGCTATCCGGATGTCGAGTTCATTCGCATGTGTGATCTGGCGGCTTGGTGTCTCGATCCGGTGCACGGATTCATGGATCCCGCTACTGCGATCGGAGGCCGGCGATGAACGACACGTTCAGCTGGCCGGATGGAATTCAGGCTGCGGCTGCGATCACGGTCAACTTCGGCGGTGAAAGTGTCGAGCACGGCACCATGGAGTTGCCGCTTTGGGGACGTTATTCACACGGGCGTTATGGCGCGCAACAAGGCGTCTATAATCTGCTCGATCTATTCGCTCGTTACGAGGTGAAGGCGACCTTCTTCATCGCTGGTTGGGATGCCGAGCGCTATCCGGAGGCGATGGAAGCTATCGCCCGAGGCGGACATGAGATCGCCGCCTCGGGCTACCTTCACGAGGATTTTTCCAAGCTGTCGACCGATGATCAACGGGCGGTTCTGGAGCGGAGCGAAGCAGTCCTCAACAGGATATTTGGTTCGAAGCCTCGTGGCTTTCGCGCGCCAGATCGGCTATTGTCGCGCGATACTCGCCAAATTCTTGCGTCGCGGGGCTTTCGCTACGACAGCAGCTATTGCGACGACGACCGACCTTACCTCGTCGAATTCGGAACCGGCAACCGCCTTGTCGAGCTGTCGATCCATGAGCCCTGGATCGACAGACACTACTACGAGCGGTATCGAACGTCGCGGGCACTAACGGAATCATTTCTGGATGAGTTCGACGCCACCTACGGGATCGGTGGTCTCTTCACACTGGGAATTCATCCGCGCGGCGATTACGGCTCCGGACGGGGACTGCGCGTTCGGGCGCTCGAACCGCTCCTCCAGTCGTTCCAGGAGCATCCCAGGCTTTGGTTGGCGACCTGCGCCCAGGTGGCGGACTGGGCGTTGGGGGAGAAATCGAGCGGCTGAGCGGTGAGCGAGTTGCGGCGATAGTAATTGGGTGTGTGGTGACAGGAACCGTGGCGGGCACAGGTCCCGCCACTACATGCGGGGTCGTACCAAATGGCGTAGTGGCGGGGCCTGTACCCGCCTCCGTGGGGCCGTGCCCGCCTCCGCGGGGCCTGTACCCGCCTCAATCCCGAGACGTCATCGTCAGATGTCTCGCCGTGTGTATCCGCCTCTACTGCCCAACGAGGCGGTCGTATCTTCAGTCGCTATTGGGCCTTCGCGTAGGCTGGGGCACGAAACCGCATCAATCGCATACCGTTTGCAATGACGATGAGCGCTGCCCCGACGTCGGCGAGGACCGCCAGCCAGAGCGTTGCCAGACCAACCACCGCGAGTGTCAGGAAGAGGAGCTTGATGGCCAGCGCCAAGCCGATATTTTCGCCAATGATCCGCTTGGCGGAGCGCGACAGACGAATTGTGTATTCGACTGCCGAAAGATCGTCACGCATTAGTGCAATGTCGGCTGTTTCCAGTGCGGTGTCGGTTCCCACCGCACCCATGGCGATTCCGACGGTCGCGAGGGCCAGCGCCGGCGCATCGTTGATGCCATCTCCGATCATCCCGACTGAGCCGTAACGCTTTAGCAATCGCTCGATCGCGTCTACCTTGTGCTCCGGAAGCAACTCCGATTCAATCTCATCGATGCCGATCTGATCAGCAATAGCGTGCGCAACCGCCTGGCGATCCCCCGTCAGCATGACCGTATGGTGAATTCCGGCACGTTTGATTGCCGCGAGCGCATCCCTCGCTTCGCGTCGTACCGAATCAGCCAGTCCGATGATTCCGACCACGATACTATCGACCGAGACCAACACCGCAGTCTGGCCATGCTGCTCAAGCGCTGTGATCTGCTCCGCGAATTCTGAGGTCGCATTCTCATTCAGCACGAATTGTGGTGTGCCTATTCTGACCGTACGGTTATCAACCATCGCCTGAACGCCCCGTCCCAATTCAGCGTTCACGCTGGCTACCGTCTGTGAGCGGTTAAGCTGACGCTCGTGGGCTGCTCGAACGATTGCCGCTCCGAGCGGATGCTCCGAATAGCGCTCAGTTGCGGCGGCGACGCGCAAAATTTCAGTTTCCGACCAGCCAGTGAAAGGCACGACCGACATGACTTCCGGTTCTCCACGGGTCAGAGTTCCGGTCTTGTCGAATGCGAGGGCTTTCAGAGAACCGGCTGCTTCCAGATACGCGCCACCCTTGATCAGCACACCACTCCTGGCAGCGGCCGCGATGGCTGAAACAATCGAGACCGGCGTCGAGATGACCAGCGCGCACGGACAGGCGACCACCAACAGGACGAGAGCACGGTAGAACCAGGTGATCCAGGCGCTGCCGACAAGAAGTGGCGGAGCGACGGCGACAACTATCGCCAGCAGGACGACCGACGGCGTGTAGTAGCGAGCGAATACGTCGACAAAGCGCTGCGATGGCGCCTTTTGCGCCTGGGCGTTTTCAACCAAGCGAATAATGCGCGCGATCGTAGAGTCCCCGACTTGCCGGGTGGTGCGGACTTCCAGCACCCCGGTGCCGTTGATTGTGCCCGCAAAGACATCGTCTCCGGACGACTTCTCCACTGGCACGCTCTCACCGGTGATCGGCGCCTGATTGACGGCGGAGCTACCGCGCTGAATGACACCGTCGAGTGGAAAGCGCTCGCCCGGACGTACGATCACGATGTCCCCGATGTTGATTTCCGCTACCGGCAGTCGGTAATCGTGCTCTTCACGGCGTACGACTGCCTCCGGCGGCGCCAGCGACAGGAGCGAGCGAATCGACTGCCGCGCGCGATCCATGCTGTAGCCCTCGAGCGCTTCACCGAGCGAGAAAAGCACCACGACCATGGCAGCTTCGAACCAGGCGCCGATGACTGTGGCGCCGACTATTGCGATGACCATCAGAGTGTTGATGTCGATTTGATGCGTCGCTCGCACGGAAGCGAATGCTTTTCGAGCGATCGGAACGCCGGCTATCAGGATTGCTAGGGCGAAAACGAGTATCTCGGCGATCGATGGTGCGGAGAGAAGCGTCATCACGCCGCCGATCGCGGTAAGTGCGCCAGCGATGAGCGTGATTTGGTTTGGTCGTTGGGCGACGAAGCCGCGTACCCAACCAAGATCGACTCTGGCGGCCATTTCGTCGGCTTCGCCAAGATGATATCCGAGCGACTGTACCCGCTTGGAGACGGCCTTCATATCGGTCTGACGTGACTCATATTCGAGAGACATTCGGGCGCCGGCAAAGTTAATCGAGACCCAAGTGACGCCCTGCAACCGGCCGACACCGCGTTCGAGCGTCATAGCGCAATCGGCGCAGTCCATGCCCTCGACCGGCACTTCTCGGTGAGCGTAGGCCTCGCCTAGTCGTATGCCCTCACGCTGCACCAGTTCTTCGAGTCTGGACAGCGAGATGACGTTCGGATCGTAGTGGACCGTCGCGACGCCGGTGGACTGATTGACCTCAGCCTCGGTGATCCCGGTGGTGGCCTTCAGCAGGTCACTAAGACGCGTCAAGCAGTGGCTGCATGAAGCTGACTCGGGAGGAAGTAACTGCGGTAGACTGAGTTCTTCGACATCAATCATCGACGTCCTGCCCTCCCGTGTGTTGACCATGTGCCAGCGCCTGACTCATCAGCGTCGCCACGTGGTCGTCATCGAGATCGTAGTAGACTCGCCGGCCGTCGCGCTCCGATTTGACCAGTCCGTGTTGCCGTAACACCCGTAGTTGGTGTGACACCGCTGACTGACTCAGGCCGAGCGCGGCCGCCAGATCGCAAACACAGAGCGGATGGGTCGCGAGGGCCATCATCAATCGGAGGCGCGTGGGGTCCCCAAGGGCCGTAAACAGGCCACTCGTTACGCCGATGTCCGATGGAGTCGGCATCGAGGCACGCACTGCACGCACGGCGTCAACGTGGACGATCTGGTCTTGGCAGACCGAGTCGGTTGTCCCTCGGCGTCTGAGTTGTTCAGCTTTGCTCGGCCGTGCCATCTATCAGCCCTGGTTCCCTATTGATACGAGATATCAAAAGTGAATAACTATTCATACATTGTCACAACAATAGCATTCGTTGGCATGCCGGTCAAGCGCATCGAACGCGAATTGGAGTGGTCGAACAGCGACAGAACCAAGCAATCAGGATCGTTTTCCAGATTGTCGGTCGACGCTCGACCAGGTAGCGGCCGCTTGCCTGGCCGGCGCAGGTCACCCATAGGTCGCCGGCCCACGTTCTCACGTGTTGGCGCCGAGAGACATTCGCCCTATCGCACATTCCTCTTGACATTGAAAGACAAATGGCGCATTCTATATGCCTATCGGTTCGCGCTGCCGGACACGGATTCCGTGGCGCGATTTTTCGTCCACTTGGTTGCCCCAGGAAAGGGTCAAGCAGCGAACAATGGCTTTCCGATTCAGGCGTAGGTGCAGCTCAAGAAGGCGTCATTCTGACGTTCGCTGGAACCTATTTACTGAAATGAGGAGAGCATGCAGTTGCAGACCCGGACCGCAAAATTCGATTTACTAACCGACGATAATCTAACCCCCGATCAGGCCAATGCCTTGATCGATCGCGCCATTCAGCTCAAGGCACAGCTTAAGGCCGGCGAACCACAACATCACATTATGCCGGGGAAAACGCTTGCCATGATCTTTGAGAAGCCCTCGACGCGAACGCGGGTGGCCTTCGAAGTCGGCATGGCGCAGATGGGTGGGCACGCCCTCTATCTCTCGACAAACGACCTTCAGCTTGGCCGTGGTGAATCGATCGAAGACACGGGTGCGGTCTTGTCTCGCTACGTCGATGTCATAATGGCACGCGTCTTCAAGCACTCGGACGTGGTTGCGCTCGCGAAGTCGGCAACCGTGCCAGTCATCAACGGATTATCGGATCTGGCGCATCCAACGCAAGGTCTGGCCGACATGATGACGATCAAGGAACAATTCGGCGGCTGGAGCGGACACAAGCTCGCCTACGTCGGCAACAAGAACAATATGGTGAACTCTCTGCTACTGGCCGGGGCGTTGGTCGGGCTTGACATTTCCGTTGCCACCCCGCCGCATTGTACTCCGGACATGTTCATCGTCGAGCGTGCCAAAGCTATTGCTGCTCAGACCGGCAGCACCATTGAGTTCTTCCAGAATCCGTACCATGCGATATATAACGCCGATGTCGTTTACACCGACGTCTGGGTCAGTATGGGGCAAGAGCTTGACGGTCAAACGCTTGAAAGCCTGAAGGCCTATCAAGTCGACGACGAGATGATGTCTGGGACCGCGCACAACTCTGTCTTCATGCACTGCCTGCCTATGTTCCGGGGTCAGGAAGTGACGGCCGAGGTAGCAGACGGCTCACAGTCGATTATCTATGATCAGGCTGAGAACCGTCTCCACATTCACAAGGCGATACTTTTTGAGTTGCTGGCAAACCCGCTCGGATCGGTGCTGTTGTAGCGGTTGATTGCGATCACCGGAGTAGCAACAAACGGCTGATCACCGCGAAGGGCTGACTACCCTGGATGCCAGGGGTCGTCTCGCTTGGAACCCGAGCCGGGATGCCACGGATCCTCTGCTGTCGTGTTCTGACCTGGATGCCACGGATCATCGCCGGTGATCTTGGCATCGGGCTGCCAGGGATTGGCCTGTGGCACGCTGGTGTCAGGTTTCCACTGCGGTGCGGGAGCTGCAGCAATTGGAGGCGCACCGGTGTCGACGGGACCCGCTTCCACATTCGCCTTCCCAGTAACTGCGCTTTCGATCTCGGCGACCAGGTCGGCGGGAAGCATCATTTGCAGTCTGGCGAGTAATTGTGGCGGAATGCCGTTCCGCCAGTGAGCCAACATCCCGGCGGGGATACCGTCCCCGAACTCCGCGAACGCTTCCGGAGGAAGTGCCTGCTGGAGCTTCGCGAGCGTTTCTGCTGGGAAGATCTGATTGAGCGGTACCCGAGTTTCGAAATTATTGAGCCTGGCCTGGCTCACCTGCTCCAGTGAGGTCGCGAGTTTCCCCTTGGGCGATCCGCTGAAAATAGAGTTGATGATATCCAGGATAATTCCCATGTCCGAACACCCCTTACACTGTTTGCGAACTGCCACACAGGTCGGGACGATATTTCCGCAGAATGCCATATTCTATAGCTGAAGATCGCGCGCGACAATTTTGCTCGATGAGTGTTCAGTGGCGTTTAGGCGGGAACTCATTTGATCAGGGGGACGACCTCTTCGGCAAAGCGCTGGATCTGTGCGATCGGATCGGTCGCGGGCCAGATCCAGACTCGCTGGACACCTGCCTGGCGAAACTGCCTCAAGCGTTCGGCGCACTGCTCAGCGCTTCCCATCAGTGCCAGTCGCAGCAGTTCCTCGGGATCGCGATTCAACGCCGGTCCGAGAATATCGCGGGCGACGCGTTGCAGCCTCGCTCGAGTCGTTGGTCACGTAGACGAAGACCGACGCCAGGGCGTTGTCGAAGCGTTCTGGGTCCTTGCCCAACCTTGAACGTCGTTCAGCGAGTGATCGCCAAGCGGATGCGAATCGCTCTGGCGTGATGTTGAATCCGGATGCGATCCAGCCATCACCCAATCGCGCCACGCGTCGAAGCCCCGCCGGTGATCCCCAGCTCCCGATCCAGATGGGTGGTCCTCCACGCCCTGGTAACGGTTTCGGCCCGACACCATCGATGTGATAGTAGCGACCACCGAAGATTGGGTGCTCTTCGGACCAGAACCGGCGTAGTGCGACGATCGCTTCATCAAGTCGCTGCCAGCGCTCGTGCCACGGAATGTCCATCAGATCGAACTCGTCGCGAAGAACACCGCCGCTCACGCCCAGGATGACGCGCCCTGATGTGAGTCGATCGAGCGAGCCGAAGGTCTGGGCCACGACGGCGGGATGCCTGAGGACCGGGAGAAGAATCGCGGTCGCCAGCTGGATTTGGGAGGTTGCCCCCGCAATCGCCGCCAGGATTGACGGGCCATCGAGCCAGCCTCCGCGTGCGATGACGTGATCCGACGTCGCGACTGTTGCAAAGCCGAGTCGTTCAGCCGATACGCCATACGCGACAAAGTCGTCGAGCGTTGGCACGGCGCCATCTGTCACGATTACCGGAATGTGGACCCCGAATTCCACCCGATGCCCCTTCGACTCTCAAAATCACCCAACTCAACCCGGATTAGAGAATTGACCGTCTCGGTATATCTCCGCATACTAGTCCCTACTGATGAGCTTGCCCCATCGCTGGCAGTGTATGCCAGTAATGAGTGAATTGAGGGTAGTGGGATGTTCGAGACCGAGATCGTTGGACGACCGTTGTCAGATGTCGATACACCCGCCTTGGTGATCGATGCTGACGCGATGGAGCGCAACATCGCACGAATGGCTGAATTCTTTGCCGGACGCAAAGCGAATCTGCGCCCGCATGCCAAGACGCACAAGACTCCGATCATTGCCCACAAGCAGCTTGATGCGGGCGCTGTCGGTATCACGTGTGCCAAGCTGGGCGAGGCGGAAGCGCTGGTTGCCGGTGGCGTACCGGATGTGTTGATCGCCAACCAGATCGTCGGCTCACACAAAATTGGGCGTCTGGTTCGACTGGCGCGGCATGCCGATATTGCCGTCGCGGTCGACAATTTCGACAACGCGATGCAGATCTCTGATGCCGCGGTCGCCGCTGGATCAAAGGTTCGCGTGCTGGTTGAAGTAAATGTCGGCATGGATCGCTGCGGCGTCGAGCCGGGCCAATCAGCGGTCGATCTGGCAAAGCGGATTTCGTCGCTGCCAGGTCTGAACTTCTTTGGAATCCAGAGTTATGAGGGACATCTCGTCATGCTTGCCGGCCATGAGAACCGGATCCAGCGTGTACGAGAGGCAATGGCTCCGGTTATCGAGACCCGAAGGATGATCGAAGCCGCCGGCGTTCCGGTCACGGTGATTAGCGGCGGCGGTACTGGCACCTTCGATATCACCAGTGAAATCGAAGGCTTCGACGAAATCCAGGCCGGCTCGTATGTCTTCATGGATGCAAAATACAGCTCAGTTGAGGGTCCGGACGCCGTTTTTGAACCTGCCCTCTCTATCTGGTCGACGATTGTCAGCCGGCCGACTCCCGAGCGTGCGGTAGCTGACATCGGACTGAAAACGGCTACATCCGAGATGGGCTTGCCAGTGCTGGCCGACTTCCCCGATTCTAAGACCGTGAGTCTCTCCGAAGAGCACGTCAAGCTGCTCCTGGAGGGCGATGCGCGATCGTTGCGTGTCGGGGATAAAGTGCGTTTCCAACCGGGACACGTCTGCACTACCGTCAACCTACACGACGCCTTCGTCGTGTCACGCGGGGGCATCGTCGAGGCGGTCTGGCCGGTGGCCGCTCGAGGTCGGTCGCGCTAGTCGCGAGGATCTTGCCGAAACGAATATCGATTGTGCAGCAGTGCGCCGCTCAGTTGTGGGCGGCGCATCGCAGATGACGGACTGATCGATCTCCAGGTCGAAACGCTTGACGTGCGCTCAGTGAATAGAGAGGGATTCTTATGACGGATGCACAGTTTTCGTTGCCCGATCGCGATGGATTGAAGAGCCCGTTCCCGTGGTTGCATCACATCGCGCTGGTCACCAACGACATGCCGAAGACGGTCGCATTCTACCGTGACGTCCTCGGGAGTGAAGTAGCCATGGCGCACCGGCTGGGACGCGAGGGGCACGAGCGGCACTACTTCATCACGGTCGCGCCGAACACGGTCTTTGCCTTTTTCGAATTCCCGGAAGCCGAACTGCAGGAATTCCAAGAGGCGACTCATCCCAAGACCGGCCGCATGCTGGATCACATCTGCTTCTTCGTAGAGAGCAACGACGAGTTGGAAGCCTGGCGCAAGCGGCTGATGGAGCACAATGTGCCGATCCACCAGTACGCGCCGGGCAACACCCTCTTCTTCCACGATCCAAACAACATTGTGTTTCAGATAAGCATTGCACCAGCCAGTGGAAAGATGGGCTTCCCGGTCCATAACGACCCGGACCCAGCCTATACGCCGCCCAGCTAGAAACTCCGTGGCTACGGTCCGACGACACGAAGGTATGCGAGCGCCTGCCCGAGAGCCACCGATATGCTGTTTCACATCTGCGGTGCTGCAGGGTCATAGGTTGTTGAGCAGCGGCCAAGCGTGAGATCGTGTCAAGTGAAGGGACCCGAAGATGGCCGATGAACCCCGTATTTTGGCGCCAGGCGAAATCGCGGAGGCGTTGAGTGCAATGTCTGCGATTGTGCGTATGGAACTGATGTCGCTGCCGGACGAGGTGGTGAACTTTCATCCCGGACCAGACGAGTGGTGCGTCAAGGAGGCACTCGGACACATCATGGAGGCCGAGAGGCGTGGATTCGCGGGTCGAATTCGCACAATTTTGGCTGAAGAGGAGCCGGACCTGCAGGGTTGGGACCAGCTGGCAGTCGAGCAAGAGCGAAATGACTGCGCCCGCGATTTGGGCGAGTTACTCGACGAATTCGACCAGTTGCGCGCCGAGAGCGTCGGGCTTGTCCAGGGTCTGACCACGTCGGATCTTGAACGGGGAGGAACGCATCCGCAGGTCGGTTATCTGCGTGTCAACGACTTGTTGCACGAGTGGCTGTATCACGATCGCAATCACGTACGGCAGATGATGGCCAACGTACAGAGCTACGTCTATCCCTTGATGGGCAATAGTCAGGGATTCGCCAGCGAATAGCTGCGCGCCATCAGCCGGGGTCGCCGATAAAGCGACCCCAGTCCGCTGTTCTAGGCTCGGTTGGCGTTGTGCTTGTCGCGCCAGGCGATCCAAGCTTTGACCGGCTCGAGATCCCACTCCGGTCCACTGCTGCGGTGCGTGAAGAGCGTATACCCTAATTTGACCATTTCGTCGGCCGAGTCGAGAGACGTCGTAGCTCCGACGCCAGCGGCTCGCTCGATCGCCGACGGATCGCGACCTTCCTTTGCGCACCAGTCGTCGAGCACCTTGGCCTTCGTAGCCAAAGCTTCACCCCCGGCATTGCAATGCCAAATATCGGCGTGCCGGGCAACGATGCGGAGCGTTACCTTCTCGCCACCACCACCGATCATGATCGGAATCTTTCTCAAGGGTGGGGGATTAAGCTTCCCGAAGCGATCTTCGATAACCGGGAGGGCGTCGCGCAGGTCGCGCAAGCGACTTCCGGCTGTCCCAAACTCGTAGCCATACTCCCGGTAGTCCTTTTCCGCCCAACCGGAGCCGAGACCGAGAATGAATCGTCCGCCCGAAATGTGGTCGATGGTACGAGACATGTCGGCGATCAGGTTGGGGTTGCGATAGCCGATTGAGGAGACTAGCGCGCCCATTTCGATACGTTCGGTCATTGCCGCGATCGCGCTCAGTAGCGTCCAACACTCGAAGTGTTTGCCGTCCGGATCGCCCGATAGCGGATAAAAGTGGTCCCAGACGGTGATGACATCGGCGCCCATTGACTCGACCTCGAGCACCGCCCGTTTGTAATCAACATAATCACCGTGCTGTGGGTTTAGGTGGACACCAATTCGAATCTTCCTCACTCATTCCCTCTCTTCACGACTCGATTCAACAGAAAACTCTTACTCTGGTTTAATCCGCGTAAGTTCCGGATCCATTCCAGCTATGCAACCAACCCGCAGGATTGATGCGCACAGTAATATGACCAACGGAGAAGCGTAGCCATCGGTGAACCATGACGATCACGTCGCACTGCTTCGCGACGGCATTCCAGAGCCGGGTGGAACCTGGGCCGATTTTGGCTCCGGCTCGGGAGCGTTTACGCTGGCACTTGCCGATCTACTCGGTCCTCAGTCCGAGATCTATTCCCTCGACCTCGACCGGCACGCGCTCAAGCGACAGCGATCAGAGCTGCGCCGACGTTTTCCGCACACAAGTGCACACCTAATGGTCGCCGACTTCACCGAATTACACAACCTGCCGACGTTCGCTGGGATCGTGATGGCGAACTCACTTCACTACCAGAGTGACAAGGATGCGGTGCTTCGATTGGCGTATGACTATCTCGAACCCGACGGTCGCTTGATCCTCGTCGAGTACAACACCGATCGCGGTAATCACTGGGTGCCGTACCCATTGTCATACGAAACCTGGGAGGCGCTCACCGAGCGCTGCGGATTCGTCGGATCGAGATTGCTCTCGAGGCGTCCAAGCCGTTTTCTCGGCGAGATCTACTCGGCGATCGCGTTTCGTTCCCCTTGATCAGGAGAGGACAGATGGAAACATACCAGGGAGATGAGCTCGCCTTTTTGCCGGCAACGGAGCTGGCTCAGCGAATGCGACGACGCGAGATCTCGCCAGTGGATCTGGTCACCCTATTTCTGGAACGTATCGAACGTATCAATCCTCAGATCGGAGCGTACGTAACGATCACCGCAGAGCGTGCGATGGCCGAGGCTGAATCCGCTGAGCGAGAGTTGATGTCCGGCGACCTCGACCGGCTCGGACCGCTGCACGGCATTCCCATTGCCGTCAAGGATCTGACCCCGACGGCCGGTGTCCGCACGACCTTCGGTTCGCTTGCTTTCGAGCATTTCGTGCCCGAAGTGGACAGCCCTGAGATAGGGCGGACCTTCGCCGCGGGAGCCATATTGTTGGGCAAGAGCAACACGCCGGAGTTCGGCCTAACCATGACGGCCGAGAACGATGTGTTCCCTCCGACGTGCAACCCTTGGGACACATCTCGGATTGCCGGCGGATCAAGCGGCGGATCCGGCGCGGCGCTGGCGGCCCATCTCTGCCCAATTGCGCAGGGAACCGACGCCGGTGGCTCTATCCGTATTCCCGCGGCTGCCTGTGGCGTGGTCGGCCTGAAGCCATCACGCGGGCGGATCATTCCGAACCCATTTAGCTATGCAGCGATCGCTGGATTTGCGACGCCCGGACCGATGGCCCGCACCGTGGATGACGTTGCGCTTCTCCTAGGTCCGATGACGGCTCCTATGGCGGCGAAGACCATGAGTCGTCCCGGTGTCTCGGATCCCTTGCGGATTGGCTGGACGGTGAAGTGCGAAGGCACAACTGTCGATCCCGAAGTCGTCGCCACCGTCGAGCGGGTGGCCAGGCTCTTGTCTGAACTCGGGCATGAGGTGCAGGAGGATGCTCCGGACCTCTCCAATATCTACGACCCGTTTCTGACGATCGTTGCAGCGTTCACCGCAGTGAACCCAACGCTCGATCCCACGAAGCTGGGGACGCACGCGCGGGCGACGTTTGACGCGGGGAAGAAGCTCTCGGCTACCGAGTACTTGCAGGCCGAGTTTGCCGTGCTCGAATTACATCGACGTGTGCTGGGCTGGTATCGCCGATACGACGTTCTTCTCTGTCCGACGCTTCCGAGAACTGCACCGCCCCTGGGCGCACTGGGTGGAACCGAGGAGGAAGTACGCCAAAAGCTGGGCGAATTCGGTGCTTTTACCTACTGGGTCAACATGACTGGCCAACCGGCGATCTCGCTGCCATTAGGCGAATCTTCGGAGCGGCTTCCCATAGGGGTGCAGCTTGTAGGTAAGTCAGGTGCCGATGATGCCCTGTTGACGCTGGCGCTGCAGCTCGAAGAGGCAATGCCGTGGGCAGGGCGGGTGCCTCCAATTGCCCTAGACTAGTGCGACCTCGACAAGCTCGCTGGGTCGAGGTTCGCGCCGCAGATGATGAGGCAGATCCGCTCATCGTCTGCTGGCCGGTAGGCACCCGTCATCAATGCAGCCAATGGGGCGGCGCTGGCCGGTTCGCAGGCGATGCGCGCGCCATCCCAGAGCGTCTGCTGAGCCTCCAGAATAGCATCGTCTGAGACGAGCAAGGCACGATCGACCCATTGTTGGGCAGCGTGGAACCCGAGTTTCCCAATGCGACTGGCGCCCAGGGCGTCCGCCGCGACCCCGCCCAGTTCGACGTCCACCGGCTCACCGGCTTCCAGCGCTGAGGCGAGCGTTGAGGTCTGCTCCGATTCGACCGAGATCACGCGCGTCGAGCCACCGTACCAGGTCGAGATGCCACCGATGAGTCCACCGCCGCCGGTCGCGACGACCACCGTGTCGAGCTCCGGCTGCTGCTGGTCTAATTCGCGGCCACACGTTCCGGCACCGGCAACGACCTCGGGCTGATCGTAGGCGTGCGCAAACAGAGCACCGGTCTTCTCGATCCGCTCCATGCTCGCCGCCAACGCGTCCGCATAGAAGTTGCCGGTGACGACCAGCTCGGCGCCAAGGGCGCGCAGCTTGGCCTGCTTCGCGGCGCTGGCAGCCTGCGGCACGAAGATCGTGGCGTGATGACCGAGCGCGCGAGCCGCATAGGCAATGGCCAAACCAAAATTGCCTCCCGAGGCCGCGACAACACCGGTATCCGGTACCTCTCGACTGAGTAGTAGGTTAAACGCGCCGCGTGCTTTGAATGATCCGCTGTGCTGGAGTTGTTCCAGCTTGAGAGTGAGATGGCCGGATATCCCGAAGGCACCCGCCTCGAGTTCGAGTACTGGCGTTCGGCGAACCCAGCGATCGATGCGTTGGTCGGCGGCCTCGATATCGTCACGAGTAACGAATGCCTCTTCGGGCGTCATGACTTCCTCTCATTGGTGAACCTGTCTCAGCTAGTCTAGCCAGCTGGGTCTTGTTAGCTTTGCTGCACCCGCCAGGTCCAGTGATCACCTCGGGTCTCGATATGTCCGAGTCCAGGGAAAGGGAAGTGAAACGGCAGTACCAGCAGGTTCTCACGTGCCGCCAGGTCAAACAGCCGGCGCCGCGTGCTCACCGTCGCTTCCGGATCAGCATCGAAATCGAAATACCATTCAGGGTGGTAGAGCTCGACCGGATGATGAAAGGCATCTGCTGAATGCAACAGTCGCTCGCCATCTGACTCAATCAGTAGCCCGATTTGTCCCAGGGTGTGCCCAGGCGCAGGAACGGCGCGAATGCCTGGCAAGATCTCGGCATCCATGGCAACGCGTTCGAAGCGATTGGCGATCGAGAAGATTTGCGCCTTCTCGATGTCGGTCGGTTCCCGCACGCAACCGTCCCATTCAACGTCGCTGATGACGTAGCGCGCGTTCGAGAAGGTCGCATTTCCCTGTCCGTCAGTGTTCCCTTCGATGTGGTCCCAGTGCCGGTGGGTGATGACGACCGTGTCGATATCAGTGGTCGCGATGCCTGCGTCCTTCAACAGCCCGAGCAACTTTCCATGACCTTCTCTGCTCGGATTTGGTCCGCAGCCGGTATCGATCAGCACGCGATGGTCGCCGGTGTCGATCATCAGGACGTTCATGCTCACATCCGCGGCCGGATCTCCGGTAGCATCGCTATACGCCTTATGCGTGGACATGACCTCATCGTTGCTGGCGTTCACAAATGAGAGCCAGTGCCCCTTATCGGTTGGCCGAGTCTCCTCACCATCGCAGAAGATCGTGCAATCGAATGAGCCAATCTTAAATCGGTGGATGCCGGTCGAGTCGCTCATGGGCTCCCTCCCTGTTCGGTTCCTCGCGCGGACGACTGATGCTGTACCAGGGTGATCTCTCGAATTCCACTCTCCATTCTGCTGGAGTGTTCAGAATGGCGCAATGGTTGATAAACTGAGCACTCTCAGAGTTGCTACTGACCCAAGCTAAATCGGATAAGCAAGGTACTGGGATCATACGTAGTCGATTGAGGTCACCGGTTGCGCATGAACCTCGGGGCCGCGATCGCGAAGTTGACGAGGACGTGACTCGCCATGAAACAACAATCAAAGCCGAAGAAGTCAAATCAGGATTCGGTTCAACAAGGGGCTGAAACCGAATCCAAACCCAAACCTCCCGATTTATGGGACCGACTCATCAGTTTCATCTTTGACTGGATCCTCAACTGATTCCATTAGCAGCCCGAATCGCCCCAGAGCGAGGCCCGGCTCCGGCACTACTCGAATGCCCTGGTACGATCCCGGCATCTCCTGCGATGCGTTCGAAGCGATCAGTGACGGAGAAGACTTGCGCCTTTTCGATGTCTCTGCTGACGATGCCCTGCGTCTTTCAGGAGTCCGAGTAACTTACGGTGACCTTCTCTGCTCGGATTTGGTCCGTAGCCGGTATCGACGAGAACGCACTGTCCGCCCGTATCGAACAGCGGGACATTCTGCTGGAGCGACAGGATTGGAGCAATGGCGGATCGATAGGCTGGTTGCGAAATCGGCGCCGACCGTAGACAAATCGGTAAACTAACGTACTGGCACCATACGCGGTCGTTTGGGGTTGCACGTTTCGCGCGATCCGAGAGGCCGTGATTGCGACGAGGACGTGACCCGCCATGAAACAACAATCAAGATCTAAGATTCCCAATCAACCGTCAGCCCAGCAAGAAGCCGAACGTGAGCCGATGCCGGATGCGGCTGGTTTCTGGCGACGACTCATCGGGTTCGTCATCGACTGGATTCTCTGCTTCGTCCTTCCGTCGGTGGTGTCGAGTCTGCTGTTACTGGGAATGGGATACTCAGACCGTTCGGTTGCTATTGACGTGCTCTGGATGGTGTTCCTGGCGGTTCTCATCGTGGGGTATTTCACGTTCTTCGCGATGCGGGGCGCTTCGCCAGGCATGCGCCTTGCCGGTATCAAGCTGGTTGAGGTGCGGACTGGACAAGCCCCGGACCTTTCGCGCTCGTTGATTCGCGGTTTACTCTTACTGGTGCTGATTGGTTCCTGGTTCATACTGATATTGCTCGGCTGGGGTGGCGGCTCCAGTAATATGAGTAACATGGAAGCACTGCTGCTCAATGTCGACTACGTCGTCTTCTTGGTCAGTTTCTTTGGACATCTCTGGATTGCCTGGGACCGGAAACGCCAGACGTTGCAGGACAAGCTTGCCGGTGTCATCGTGGTGCGACGGACGGCGACAGTCATGCCGGTTGAGCGACCTACCCAGAGAATCGATCCACTCGAATGGCGCATGTGACCCCCGACGCTAACCTTCGGTGGCCGCTTTGCCAGCCGACGCACCGGCCATGCGGCCGAAGACTGCACCGGTCATTAGCCCGGTCCCTCCTGGGTAGTTGAAGTAGAAGAGGCCGCCGACGAGTTCTCCGGCTGCGTAAAGACCTTGAATTGCCTTCTCCTCGGTATCGAGAACCTGTGCATTCCCGTCGATCTTCAGTCCGCCGAAGGTGAACGTTAGCCCGCAGGTGACCTGGTAGGCCTCGAACGGCGGAGTGTCGATCGGGTTAGCCCAGTTCGACTTTGGCGGATTGATCCCTTCGGTACGCCGACCGTCCTTGATGGTCGGGTTGAAGGGTATGTCGGTTCGCACGGCCGCATTGTATTCCCGAATCATGCGCAGGAAGCCCTCTGGATTGACGTCATCGAGCTTGTCCGCTAGTTCCTCGAGAGTGCTGGCACGCACGCGCGTCACCTCGCGAATCCGGTACTCATCGCGCAGTAGATGCGTCACCTTACTGTCAAAGACTTGCCAGGCGAACTGCTGCGGTTGGTGCAGAATCTCGTGGCCGTACTTGGCGTAGGTGTAGTTGCGGAAGTCGGCCCCTTCGTCGACGAACCGCTCACCGTTCGCGTTAACGATGATGCCGAACGGGTAGCTGTGTTTCTGGAATCCGTCGCCGACACGCAGATCGCCAAAGTCGGGTGCGTTGCGATCCCAGGCAACGGCATGGCCACCTGACCAGTTGCCGAATGGAAGTGCTCCCGCGTCGAGCGCCATTTGGATGCCGTCGCCGGTGTTGTAACGTGTGCCGCGAACTTTCGCCAGGTCCCAGCCGGGGCCAAGATAGCGGGTCCGCCATTCTGCGTTCGCTTCGAAGCCACCGCAGGCGAGCACGACCGACCGTGCCCGAACGGTCACCTTCTTCCCAGCCCGGCGCGCGATGATTCCCCGCACAATGCCGTCGTCTTCGATGAGCGAGACGGCGCGCATTCCGTATTCAACGCTGATGCCGTTGCGCGTGAGGGCGCGATTGAGGGACTCGATGAGGCCAGGTCCACCACCCGATACCTCTACACTCAGGCCGCCCCAAAATTTGAATCTGCCGTCAACCTTGAACGCCTGTCGACTATAGGATGGGGAGAAACGGACACCCTGATGGCTCATCCAGATCATCGTCTCGAGGCTGCGATCGATCAACGTGGCGGTTAATTCGGGATCGGAACGGAACTGGGTGATTCGCTCCATATCGCTGAAATACTGATCACGAGTATAGGTGCCGAAATCGGTGTTGGCTTGCTCGTCATCGGAGAGATCAGGCATGACCTGGAGGAGATCATCGACTCCGTTGTAGGCGAACCGGATCGCGCCCGCTGTATAGCGACTGTTGCCTCCGCGTTCCTGCTCAGGTGCGCGCTCCAGCACCAGCACCCGCGCGCCTTGCTGGTGAGCTGCCAGCGCCGCACAGAGCGCGGCATTGCCCGCCCCGACGACCACCACATCGGTCTCAAATTCAGTCATTTCGACGTCCCCCTCTGTCCGCATCTCCGGAGTCTGGCGATCTCTCAGTCGCGTCACCAGGCTATACCTTCATAGCACAGATATCGCTGAAACGCAGGCGCGGACTGAGATTATGAGGTCGGCGTGCCGTAGCTTGTAAGGCGTTCGATCGACTGCTTCAGATGTATGACAACCGACGTCGGTGCATGCATAGCGATCACTGGACCCCACGAGCAGACATAGCCGAAGTATTTCCGGTCATCGACGTTCTAGAGGTGGTAGGCAGCCGATCCCGGTGCAATAAGCGGTAGTGTTCTACCGTCAGCCTGGAAAGCCCGCACTGGGCTGTTGACTCCACCGGGCAAGTAACGTAGTGTCTCCTGCCATGCTTACTCGGAATGCGTCACTTTCGTTTTCCCTCGACCCCGTCGATTGTGAACTCGTTCAATCGGCTGTCTGTGTCAGGCTGCGCCTGGCCACACCCGCGTCCTCATGCAGCCAGCGTGCTACATCTTTCGCGTGGTAGGTGATTATCAGATCGGCTCCAGCCCGCTTGATGGCCGTTAGCGCTTCCATCACGATGCGTCGTTCGTCGACCCAGCCGTTCATCGCGGCCGCCTTCACCATCGAATACTCGCCGCTGACGTTGTAGGCAGCGATTGGCACGTCAAAGCGTTCGCGCGCACCGGCGATCACGTCGAGATAGGCGAGGGCTGGCTTGATCATGATGGCGTCAGCGCCTTCATTGAGGTCGGCCTCGATCTCGAGAAAGGCTTCACGCTTGTTTGCGGGATCCATCTGATGCGAGCGCCGGTCGCCGAACTGAGGAGACGAATCGGCCGCGTCCCGGAACGGGCCATAGAAGCCGGAGGAGTATTTGGCGGCGTAGGAAAGGATCGGAGTTTGAGTGTGCCCGGCGCGGTCGAGTTCTCGTCGAATCGCTGCCACGCGACCATCCATCATGTCGGACGGCGCCACCATGTCGGCGCCCGCCTCAGCGTGCGACACTGCCGAACGCGCCAGCAGTTCGAGCGTCGGGTCGTTTGCCACGTCACCGTCGATCAGCACGCCACAATGGCCATGCGAGGTGTACTCGCAATTGCAGACGTCAGTGATGACGACCAGCTCCTTGTCGAGCAGCTTGATTGCGCGAACCGCGTCCTGCACGATGCCGTGATCGTCGTAGGCGCCGCTCGCCATTTCGTCCTTCGTCTCCGGAATGCCGAAGAGAAGCACTGAGCCAATGCCGGATTCCTGTAGTTCCTCGATCTCATAGGGCAGACGGTCGATACTCAGCTGAAAGACGCCCGGCATCGATGGAACTTCCCGGCGTACGCCGGAGCCGTGGGTGATGAAGAGCGGGTAGATGAGTCCGTCTACCGAGACGCGGGTTTCACGCACGAGACGGCGCAACCCCTCGGTACGTCTCAGCCGACGAAATCGGCGGAATGATAGGTCGGATACCGTCATGAGTTACTCCTCTCGCTGGCGGCAACAATTGCGGTGATCAGTCCGGGAATGGAAAATTCTTCGGCGACGGCGTCGACGCGAAACCCAATTTGGCGAGCCGTTTCCGCGGTCACCGGGCCGATGCAGGCGACGCGCGCGTGTCTCAACGATTCCAGCTTGCCGTCGAGAATCGCTGCCAGGTTTCGGACGGTGGACGAGCTGGAAAAGGCGACGATGTCGATTTCTCCGCGGTGGATTCGGTCGAGCACGGAAGGGGATGGCTCCGCAGGAATGGTGCGGTAGGCAGGAACGACGTCGACCTGAGCACCTGCCTGCCTCAGTCCTTCGGGGAGCACTTCTCGTGCTTGCTCAGCACGTGGAATCAGAACGTGAGCGTCCGCCGCGCCTCGCTCCAATAGCCCCGCTAATACCTCTTCGGCGATGAAGCGCTCCGGTACAAAATCAGTCTTCACGCCGTGAGCGCTCAGTTCGGATGCGGTGGCATTTCCGATTGCCGCGATCCTGGCACGGCCCAGAGCCCTGAGGTCCTTGCCGTGCTCATCGAGTCGGGAGAAGAACGCTGCCACGCCGTTGCCGCTGGTAAATACGATCCAGTCGTAATCTCCGATACGCGAGATGGCGTCGTTCAGTGGCGCAGGATCGCTCGCTGGCACGATCTCAATGGTTGGAAACGCGACCGGCTCGGCACCGAGCTCCCGAAGCCGGGCGTTCATCTCGTCCGATTGACCTTTCGCACGGGTGACCAGCACCCGCTTTCGAAAGAGTGGCAGTCGTTCTAACCAGGCAAAGGCTTGGCGCTCACGAATCGCCTCTCCAGCGATCAGGATCCCACCGGATCCAAGATCGACGTGCTCGCTCAAGCTCCCAAGCGTGGATTCGCGGGTATCCTGCGACGGGAGCGCTGGATGGTGAATGACGAGGCAGGAGGTCGTTTCGCTGTAACCAGTACGAATGAGATCTGCGGCCACCTCGTGTGGGCGCTCCATTGGGCCCATCATGACGATTGCAGTTCCGGAAGCAGCTTTGCTCTTTGATGCGACGCGTTGCTGTCCGATCAACGTGACGACACCGCGATCAAGATCGAGCGGTACACCCGAGTAACAGGCCGCCTCAAGGCTAATGGCCGGTCCAGCCACGATCTCGAAGAGGACGCCCTCTTGCGTCAGGAAGCCAGCCTCTCGCCGCGCGATCGGATCGAGCAGGGGACTGTCGGAATAGAGCCGCACGACGGTACCGCCATTGTTGATCTCTTCCCGCACTTCTGACCATGATCGCTCTCCCGGTAGAAACGCGTTGGACGCCGGCAAGATAACGTGACAGGCCGCCGGGGAGATTAGGCTGACGATTGCTGCCGGCGTTGATTCGGGATAGAAGGCTCGGGTGGCCCTGGACAGGACATTGACCGTCCTGCCCGGTAGTAGCGTCGGATCGCCGGGGCCGTGAGAGCACAGAACGAGACGTCCAGGGCGACTCACGATGAAGATCTCGCCAATCGCATGGAAACGGCGCGCTTTAGGTTCTCGGCGATCTCTTGAGCCATAACCGTCGACCGTTCGAGGTTACTGGTTGCGTTTTGATAGCACGCCGCCGTCATCTCGTCATCGGCGAGCATTGCGTTCAGCGTCACTGTGTCACGATCGATTTTGGCGAAGGCACCAACAGGTGATTGGCACCCACCACCGACTGCCCGCAGAAAGGCACGCTCGGTTTCGACCTCCGCCGCAACAATCTCGTCGTTGACTCGTTCGAGCAGAGACCGTATGGAGACATCGTCGCTCCGGCACTCGATGCCGAGTGCTCCCTGTCCGGGTGGCGGAACAAAGGTGTGAACCGGAAGAAAGTCGGTAATGCGCTCGGACCAACCCATTCGCACGATGCCCGCGGCAGCCATTATCGCGGCGTCGACTTCGCCCTCCGCAAGTTTGCGTAGTCGCGTGTCAACGTTCCCACGAAGCTCGACCGAGCGGAGATCTGGCCGAGCTTGGCGTAGCTGCATGACGCGGCGCCGTGAACTGGTGCCGACGCGAGCACCGGCTGG
>CAVUBN010000002.1:0-119834 GCA_963739715.1 uncultured Chloroflexia bacterium
GTCCCGTACTTTGACCGCCCCTGTTTGCGGTTCTCAACGCCACGGGCATCCAAGGCACCTCGAATTACGTGATACCGAACACCGGGAAGGTCCTTAACTCGACCACCACGGATCAGCACCACCGAGTGCTCTTGCAGATTATGCCCCTCGCCCGGGATATACGCGGTCACTTCCATACCATTTGTGAGCCGCACACGGGCAATTTTGCGTAGCGCCGAATTAGGCTTCTTGGGGGTCATGGTTCGGACCTGGGTGCATACCCCGCGCTTCTGCGGAGAGCCTTTCCCACGGCGTAAACGTCCAGCGTGCCGTCCCAACGCATTGTTGGTAAACCGCAACGCCGGTGCCTTGGTCTTCTTCGTGACCTGCGTTCGCCCTTTACGGACTAATTGATTGATCGTCGGCACGTCCGAAAACTCCTTCTGGAACCACCGGCTAAATGAAAAACCGTGCTCTGCAACCGTGGCCGCAGCTGCGGCGCCGGGTGAGTTCCGAGGAAGACTCTTCCTCACTGTTGTGGCCGTCCGTAAACGGCCACAAGCACACAGTCTAGCATTTTGGCCAGGTACTGTCAAGAAAACAGCGAACCTTTGCTACTCTTCGTCGTCAGTATCCTCGCTGCCATCATCGTTTCCGCCGGATCCGAGACTCGCTACCGAATCCGACTCCACGTCGGGTCGCTCAAGCACCGCCGTCGATGTTGTCGGGAGGTGGCCTTCAGATACCAACTCCTCGACGTCTTCGATAGAGGAGGCCTGGGACTCTCGCGCCAGTGCCATCGCGGCAATCTGGGCGCGATCAAGATCGCTAAGCGCCAGCGAATGGCGCTGATCGTTGTGAAATCCTGACCCAGCCGGGATGAGCTTACCGATGATGACATTTTCCTTCAGACCGCGAAGGTAATCCACCTTGCCGTGAATTGCTGCCTCGGTCAGAACACGTGTCGTCTCCTGGAACGATGCCGCCGAAAGGAAGCTATCAGTCGCCAGAGATGCCTTGGTAATACCAAGCAGAACCTGGTGCGCGGTGGCAGGTTCACCACCCTCGATAATGATCTCTTCGTTGATTCCATTGAACACGAAGCGATCCACGAGCTCGCCAACCAGCAGATCGGTATCACCTGGGTGCTCAACCGCGACCTTTCGCAGCATCTGTCGCACAATGACCTCGATATGCTTGTCGTTGGTGACGACACCCTGGGATCTGTAGACCTTCTGGACTTCATCCACGATGTACTTCTGAACGAAGTCGCCACCGAGCGTCTGCAAGATCTCTTGTGGATCAAGGTTGCCGTCCGTCAGTTGCGTCCCGATCTTCACGAGATCACCGTCAGCGACCCGGATATTGGCAGCAGCGGAGACCGAATATTCGGTCGTATCTTGTTCTTCATGGCGAATTACGATGCGATCGCCATCAATGAACGCGACTCCATCGACCGAGGCCGTGGTCGGCTTCCCTTCTTCGCCCTCGGGCAGAGCCGCCAGAACCTGACCGAAAGCCACCATGTCACCATCCGCGATCGCGATCTGCTGGCCTTCCGGAACCGGCACCTCATCCGTGACGATCTCTTCAGATGTCAACAGGAGGCGGCGACCTTGCTCGTCCTCGATGATACGTAAAATACCGCTATTTCGGGCAATGACAGCCTTACCTTTGGGCTCTCGTGCTTCAAATAGCTCTTCCACACGAGGAAGACCGGTCGTGATGTCTTCACCCGCGACTCCACCTGTGTGGAAGGTACGCATCGTAAGCTGCGTTCCGGGCTCACCGATACTCTGTGCGGCGATGATGCCCACAGCCTCACCCGGATCAACCAACCTTCCGCTCGCGAGATTGCGGCCGTAGCACAACTGGCACACGCCGTGCACCGCGTCGCAGTGAACCGCCGTTCGGATGTACACACGAGGAATGTTCAGCTCCAGGACCTTGCTGACGATCGCCTCGTTGATCTCCTCATTGCGCTCGACCAGGACTTCTCCTGTCGAAGGATCGACGATTGGTGCAGCCGCAATTCGCCCGGTTACCCGTGTTTCGAAGGAATCAATATCCGGCATGTCTTCGGGGGCCACCCAAGTTCCAGCCAAGGTGCCACAGTCACGCATCGATATGATGACGTCTTGCGACACGTCGACGAGTCGCCGGGTGAGATATCCGGAGTTTGCTGTGCGAAGCGCCGTATCTGCCAGACCTTTGCGAGCACCGTGTGTCGAGATGAAGTACTCGAGCACAGAGAGTCCCTCACGGAAGTTGGAGCGAATTGGCAGTTCAATGATGGTTCCTCGCGGATCAAGCATGAGTCCGCGCATACCCGCCATTTGGCTGATTTGGTTGATATTACCTTTGGCGCCCGATGTACTCATCATGAAGAGCGAGTTATCGCTGCCAAGCTCCGCCTCAACGGCGTCGGAGAGATCGTCGCGGGCCTCGTTCCAGATGCTGATGACCTCACGATAGCGTTCAGAATCAGTGATAAGACCGCGACGGTACTGTCGTTCAACCTCACCGACGCGCTGATCGGCTGAATCGATAATCTCAGGCTTCTTTCCAGGAATCTGGACGTCAGACAAAGCGATCGACAGTCCACCTCGGGTCGCATAGGCAAACCCGACGTTCTTCAGCTGGTCCGCCATTTCAGCCGTGATGTCCGGGCCGAGTTCCCGGTAGCACGCGGCGATGAGTCGACGCAGTGCCTTTCGGTCCATCGTCTCGTTCCAGTAGCCAAGCTCTTTCGGAACTTCCTGATTCAGGATGACCCGGCCAACTGTCGTCTCGATAATCTGAGAACCGCTGCCGTTATTCGACAACATCACTTTGATTGTTGATTGAACGTCGACAACACCAGTTTGATAGGCCAGGATCACCTCACTCGGGCTCGAGAAGATCTTGCCTTCGCCCTTGGCACCGGGCCGCGGCTGCGTCATGTAGTAGCAACCAAGCACGATGTCGAGCGTCGGAGCGATCACAGGATCGCCGTCCGACGGGTCGAGCAGGTTCCGCGTGGAAAGCATTCGTTCGCGAGCTTCGTGCTGTGCCGATTCCGACAGAGGAACGTGGACCGCCATCTGATCACCGTCGAAGTCAGCGTTGAAAGCAGAGCAGACGAGCGGGTGTAGCTGGATGGCAGAACCCTCGATCAGCTTGACCTCGAACGCCTGAATGCCGAGACGGTGCAACGTTGGAGCACGGTTAAGCAACACGAGATAGTCTTTGATGACCTCTTCAAGCACATCCCAGACGTGTGGGTCGACCCGCTCGACGAGACGCTTTGCCGCCTTGATATTGTGTGCATGTCCGTGAATTACCAGCTTCTGCATCACGAACGGCTTGAACAACTCAAGCGCCATGCGCTTTGGAAGGCCGCACTGATGGAGTTTCAGATCCGGTCCGACCACGATAACGGAACGCCCCGAGTAATCGACGCGCTTGCCCAGCAAGTTCTGGCGGAATCGCCCTTGCTTGCCTTTGAGCAGGTCGGACAGACTCTTCAGCTTGTGCTTGCCACTACCCGAGACAACTCGGCCGCGTCGACCATTGTCAATCAGCGCGTCGACTGCTTCCTGCAACATGCGCTTCTCATTGCGGACGATGATGTCCGGCGCGCCGAGCTCGAGCAGCCGCTTGAGTCGGTTGTTTCGATTGATCACGCGACGATACAGGTCATTCAGGTCAGAAGTCGCGAACCGGCCGCCATCGAGCTGGACCATCGGGCGCAGATCAGGCGGAATAACGGGAAGAGCGGTGAAGATCATCCATTCCGGACGGTTGCCGCTTCGACGCAGCGCTTCGACGACACGCAGGCGCTTTGTCGCCTTCTTTCGTTTTTGGCCCGACATGTTCTGGATGTCGGCACGCAGTTGAGTCGCGACCTCATCAAGGTCCATTTTGGCGACCACATCGTAAACGGATTCCGCGCCCATGCTGGCGTGGAACGTTCCCGGCGCGAGATCCGAAAGTTCGCGGTATTGGGTCTCGGTCAAGACTTGAAGCATCTTGAGATCGGAGATCTGCTTGACCATGCTGTCGGCCTCAGCCTTCAGCGCGCTCTTCTGCTGGTCAATTTCGATCTCAAACTGGCGAATCCGCTCGTCGGCCGCGCTCTGCAATTGATCGCGCTCGGCTTCTGCCAGAGCGTTACCACTCGAAGCGTCATGCTCTGCTTGCGCGGTGATTTCTTCGATTTCCGCCGTGACGACATCATTGAGTGACCGCAAACGGTCCTCGTTGACGCTCTCTCCTTTTTTGACAATTGTCGCGCCGTGAAAGGAGATTTCCTCCTCGGCCGCGGTGTTTATCATGCCCTGGAGACGCTCTCGCAGCTCATCAGCTTCTGCCTGCAAAGCCGTTCGAAGCTCTTCGCGTCGTTGCTCGACCGACTGCTCCAGGCTGGCAGCGCCTTGCTGTAGGTTCTCTAATTCCGACTTGATCTCGCCGGTAATTTCATCTTTTCGCGTGTTGAACTCGCCACCAAGATCTTCAAGCTCAGCCTCGAGCTCAGCATGGATTGTGCGAATGAGTTCGTCACGCGCTTCGATGTCTACGTCGGTTACAAGGTATGACGCGAAGTAAAGGACGCGCTCAAGATTTCGCGGCGAAATGTCGAGCAACAAGCCCAGCCGGCTCGGAGTTCCTTTTACGTACCAAATGTGCGCAACTGGTGCCGCCAGCTCAATATGGCCCATGCGCTCACGACGAACCTTGGAGCGCGTAACCTCGACACCGCACTTATCGCAGATCGTACCGGCATGACGCACACGCTTGTACTTACCGCAGTAGCACTCAAAGTCCTTGGTTGGCCCAAATATGCGCTCGCAGAAGAGACCGCCGTGCTCGGGTTTCAGCGTTCGATAGTTGATCGTTTCGGGCTTGGTAACCTCGCCATACGACCAGCTGCGGATCGCCTCAGGCGAAGCGAGGCTAATCCTGATCGCATCGAAGTTGTTGACGTCGAAGACCCTCTGCGAATCTCTGTTCCTGGCGTTTGCGCTTGCTGTCTGCATAGTTATCTGCTCACCAATTCACTAGTCCTCGGTCCGTTCAAAACCACTCAGGTTGATCCGGTCGAGGTTCGTCAGCAGGTCTCGCGAGGTATCCTCGGTGAACTCAATCGTCTGCGAGTCTTCATTGATAACCTCGATCGAGAGGCCGAGACTCCGCAACTCTTTGACGAGGACCTTGAATGACTCAGGAACGCCGGCTTCAACAATCGGCTCCCCTTTTACGATCGCCTCGTAGGTCTTCACACGGCCGACCACGTCGTCCGATTTCACCGTAAGCATCTCTTGCAGGATGTGCGCTGCACCATAGGCCTCCAGCGCCCAAACCTCCATTTCGCCAAATCGCTGTCCTCCGAACTGCGCTTTGCCTCCCAGCGGCTGCTGTGTGACGAGCGAGTACGGGCCGGTCGAACGGGCGTGGATCTTGTCTTCCACCAAGTGGGCCAGCTTCAACATGTAGATGACGCCCACCGTTACGGGACGATCGAACATCTCACCGGTACGTCCATCATATAGCTGGATTTTGCCGTCCAGTGGCAATTTCGCTTCCGTTAGAAGGTTTCGAATCTCTTCCTCAGACGCGCCGTCGAATACTGGCGTTGCGATCTTCATGTCGAGCGCCTGCGCGGCCCAACCAAGATGCGTTTCGAGCACCTGCCCAATGTTCATTCGGGACGGAACACCGATCGGGTTCAGGATAATATCGACCGGCGTACCGTCGGGCAGATACGGCATGTCTTCCACCGGAAGGATCCGGGAGATGACACCCTTATTGCCGTGGCGACCGGCCATCTTGTCACCCTCAGAGATTTTTCGTTTCTGCGCAATAGCGACGCGAACCATCTCGTTGACGCCAGCAGGAAGTTCGTGGTCGGTTCCTTCTTCACGCTTGAATCGCTTGACATCGATGATCTTGCCGTGAACGCCATGCGGGACACGCAGGCTGGTGTCTTTTACTTCGCGCGCCTTCTCACCGAAGATGGCACGAAGCAATCGTTCCTCGGCGGAAAGTTCGGTCTCACCTCGCGGCGTAACCTTTCCGACGAGAATATCGTTCGGTCGCACTTCGGCGCCGATTCGGATTACCCCATTCTCGTCAAGGTTGGCGAGACTATCTTCGCCCACGTTCGGGATATCACGGGTGATCTCTTCGGGCCCGAGCTTCGTGTCACGGGCTTCTGTCTCATACTTTTCAATATGGATCGACGTGTAGACGTCATCCCGAACCAAACGCTCCGAGAGAAGAATAGCGTCTTCGAAGTTGCCGCCTTCCCATGACATGAAGGCCACCAGAACATTTTGGCCCAGCGCCAGTTCTCCGTTGTCAGTGCTCGAGCTGTCCGCAATGATCATATCCGGCTCAACCCGCTGCCCTTTGGTCACAATAGGTCGCTGATTGATGCAGGTATCCTGATTCGAACGCACGAACTTCTGCATGTTGTATGTGTGCTCGGTCCCATCGTCTTCAACGACCGTGATCTGACGACCAGTCACCTGGATGACAGTGCCAGCCTTCTTGGCCACGACGACCTGGCCGGAGTCACGAGCGGCGAGGTACTCAACGCCCGTACCCACCACCGGAGAACTCGGTCGCAGCAGTGGAACGGCCTGTCGCTGCATGTTGGCGCCCATCAAGGCGCGGTTCGCGTCGTCATGCTCGAGAAACGGGATCAAGGCCGCAGCGACTGACACGACCTGCTTTGGCGAAACGTCCATATAGTCGATTCGCTCCGGCGGCTCAGAAACGAATCGCTCACCGCGACGAGCAGCGACCCGCTCCAGATCGAAACGAGCACCGTCGCCGAGGGGCGTGTTCGCTTGAGCGATCGTGAATTGCTCCTCACGATCGGCGGCGAGATATTCAATCTCGTCACTAACGAACGGGACAACACGAATTGATTGAACGCCGGCCTCTACCATCGTTGAGATGGATCCCTCGTCGAGCGTCGTACCCGCCTTGACGAGCACCTTGCCGCCTTTGGGCGAAGTCACGTCGTCGCGGACCACCTGCCCACCGAGGAGACCGCCGTCCTGTTGAATATTGACCGTCTTGTAAACGCGGCGATATGGAGTCTCGATGAAGCCGTACTGATTGATCCGCCCATAGGTCGCCAACGATCCGATCAGACCAATGTTCGGCCCTTCAGGGGTTTCAATCGGGCAAATACGTCCATAGTGTGAGTGGTGAACGTCACGGACGTCGAAGCCCGCACGATCCCGACTAAGTCCACCGGGTCCCAGCGCTGAAAGCCGCCGTTTGTGGGTCAGCTCGGCGAGTGGATTCGTCTGGTCCATGAACTGTGACAGTTGGCTGCCTCCGAAGAATTCACGGACAGCAGCCATCACCGGCCGGGTCGTGCTGATGAGCCCGTTCGGCGTCACCGTCTCGATATCCTGAATTGTCATGCGCTCGCGAATGCCACGCTCCAGGCGCTGCAGCCCCGTTCGCACGTGCATCTGAATCAGTTCGCCGACCGAACGAATTCGACGATTGCCGAGGTGATCGATGTCGTCGGACTGGTCCTGGCCACCGTTCACTCGAATGATCGTCCGCACGATTTCGATCAGGTCCTCCCGCGTAAGCACGCGAGTATCAAGCCCGATGTCCAGGCCGAGTCGTTTGTTGAGCTTGTAGCGACCGACACGAGCAAGATCGTAACGCCTTGGATTGAAAAAGAGTCCTTCAAGCAGAGACGATGCGTTGTCTTTAGTCGGCGGGTCTCCAGGACGGAGTCGTCGATAGAGCTCTACTTGCGCTTCTTCCACCGTGTTGGTTGGATCGCGTTCGAGTGTACTGTCAATGTAATGGTGCTCAGAGTCATCGATCTCGGAGAACAGTTCACGGATCTCATCGTCTTCGGCGAATCCGATTGCTCGAAGCAGAATCGTAGCCGGAAGCTTTCGCTTGCGATCGACTTTGACGGAGAGAATGTTGCGGTTAGATGTTTCGAACTCAAGCCAGGCACCGCGACTCGGAATCAGCTTCGCACCGCAGAGCGCCCGACCCGTGGTCGCATCATCCGACAATTCGAAGTAGACGCCAGGCGAACGAACCAGTTGGGAGACAACGACTCTCTCGGCTCCGTTAATAAGGAAGGTGCCATCCGGCGTCATAATCGGGAAATCGCCAAGAAAGACGTCGCTCTCCTTGACCTCACCCGTGTCTCGAATAACCAATCGCACCCGAATGCGAAGCGGTGCGGCGTACGTCATATCGCGTTCGCGACACGTCTCTTCGGTGGCACGGGGGTCATCAAAACGGTGCTCCAGAAAATGAAGCTCCATCTTCCCGTTGTAATCGATGATCGGTGAGATTTCCTCCAGGAGTTCTCGCAGGCCTTCAGTCTTGAACCAATCAAATGATTCGATCTGGAGTTGCACGAGATTCGGCATCTCGAGGACAGTCGAAATTCTAGAGTACGAGCGGCGACCGATGCCCAGGTTCGAGAGAACCTGGCGCCCATCCGTCGGGGCGGCGCGCTGGTCACGGAGAGTTACGGCCATGCGCTTCTCCTTTTATAATGTCGGGGTACATACAATGCTGACCGTCGCGGCGACTTTATCGCTGCGACGGAGGTGCTGGGCGTCGAATTGGCGCGTGGACTGCTCGCCGGGAAAATGGAAATAGCGGGAAGGCAATAACTACCCCTCCCGAAGCCCACATCGTTCGGAATCCGTCCGTACGTCTTCATTCACATCCGAATGTTCGAGCAACCAACCATCAGCAAACGTGTATTGTACTCCTCTCACCGGACCATGTCAACCAAACGATGCCCACAGTCAAGTGCCCCTGCAAATTCCATGCAACCATCGATTTTCTTGGGCTCGGACAAGCCTCAAAGCCAGCCATTTAGTCATGAATACACAGGAATTTGGGCACATCGTGTGGTGACAGACACGGTCACGTGCTAACCTGAGTTAAGGAGCTTAATTCAGATGCGGCGTCGCCTCGGTCCTTTCGGTTGATGAAGGTTTCACAGAATTCTTGAAAGGCAGTTCGACATGCAGTCGACAATAAGGGATCGGTCTTCCCGCGAGGAACGGTTCATTCTTACCGTCGATCGCTGGATCTATCACGTCGCTCGCCACTGGATAATCCTTCTGAACACAGTCGGGGCTATCTTCGTGTTGTTGCCGCTGCTCGCCCCAGTTCTGATGGCGGAAGGCTACGGAACACTCGCTGACATGATCTATCGGCCATTCCATCTTGTTTGCCATCAACTGGCCTACCGTAGTTTTCACATATTCGGCTATAAAATGGCGTATTGTGAACGCGATTTCGCGATATACACAGGACTCTTTCTACTTGGTCTGGTCTTCGGACTATCGAAACGGCGCATTCGGCCGGCCACAATCAAGGAATTGGTAGTCCTGTCGCTGCCGATCGCGATCGACGGGTTTACGCAACTCTTTGGATGGAGAGAAAGCACCTGGGAGCTCCGCGTAGTCACGGGATCGATATTCGCTGTCGCGGTCGCATGGCTCGTCTACCCACGCCTGGAGACAGGATTCGGCGAAATCGTTGATATGCTTGAAGCTCGTTTCGAGCGGTTAGCGCGAGAGGGCCGGGTTGCCCCACTCCATTGATGCATGTACCTGGAACAGTCAATGAGCCGTTTACTCAACCAAAAGCATGTGGTTCTCGGTGTATCCGGGGGTATCGCAGCATACAAGTCGATCGAGCTCGCCCGCGATCTCACGCAACAGGGATCCCTCGTCGACGTGATGCTGACACGGTCTGCGCTCGAGTTCGTCCGACCGCTCCCCTTCGAGACTTTGACCCGGCGCAAGGTCTACACCCAGGTATTTGAACCGTGGACCGAGGAACTTCATGGCCACATCACGATGGCTGATCGGGCCGACGTGATGATCATCGCCCCCGCCACCGCAAACCTGATCGCCAAGCTCGCTCATGGGCTGGCGGACGACATGCTAACGGTCAGCGCACTGGCTTGCACGGCCCCGCTCATTGTTGCCCCGGCCATGGATCACCACATGTACCTGAACCCTGCGACCCAGGAGAACCTTCGTACTCTGCGCGAACGCGGAGTGCGGATCGTGGGGCCTGAGCAGGGTGCCCTCGCATCTGGGGCAATCGGATTCGGGCGCTTAGCGCCGATCGAACGACTGGTGGAGTCGGTTCGCGTAGCCGTCGCGGCCGGTGGCCGATTGACTGGCCGGCGGATCGTCGTCAGCGCCGGGCCGACACGAGAAAAGATCGACCCGATACGTTATGTCACGAACCGTTCGAGTGGCAAAATGGGGTACGCAATCGCCGAGGCTTTCCTCGATTCCGGTGCGCTTGTCACCCTCATTTCCGGTCCCACATCCGCTCGGGCACCGGGAGAGGCATCCATCGTCCAGGTCGAATCCGCGGAAGAGATGTTCAGGGCAGTCACGGAGTCTGCTATAGGGGCAGACGCACTCGTGATGGCGGCCGCCGTAGCGGATTACCGTCCGGCCACCATCGCCGAACACAAGATCAAAAAGTCAGACACCGATCTTGTTCTCCGCATGGACCGAACTCGCGATATTCTCTCGAGCATCAATCAGCCGGGACTGATCAAGGTCGGATTCGCGGCCGAAACAGAGAATTTGCTCGAGTCAGCTGAAGAAAAACTCTCACGCAAATCCCTTGATCTCATCGTCGCAAACTACGGCCCAGAGACTATGGGGAGCGACGATAGCCGGGCCGTTTTTCTTACTCACGGCAGAGCTCCTGACACGCTACCGTCGATGAGCAAGGCTGATCTGGCTGAGATGATCGTCGATCGGGTCGCCCTGATGCTCGAGAGCAGACCGTGAGTCAGGTTCAGCCACCTCGATCCCGCCCCAGCCACTACCATCCCGAGACTATCCAGATCCTCCGAATCATCATCATTAACGGCGGCGCCATACTCACAACGGCGCTACTCATTCGCGCAGCCATCCTGCTTGCCGTGCCGGCAACCACTCAGCGGGGTCTGCATCTTGTCACACGGACCACTCATCTGCTCGTTTGGCCGCTCGAGAAGATTCCACCATTGCGTCACCTTATCGCTGGTGGGCTCGCGGTCGCCGATGTAACAACCTTCTTCATCATTGTCGTATGTTGGTTAGTCGCTCTTGGGGTCGTTGCCGGTTGGGAACACGAAGGCCAACGACTAAGCACAGGGGTATCTGATTCCAGCCTGAGACCGTAAACACAAAGCTCATGTTAAACTGGTAATAAGGTCGATTCTTCAGCCTGTTGGCGTCAAATCTTCAACGGCAGGAGTTGCATGCGCACCCGCAAAAGGCCGTTGGCCCGTCCACGGCCTCAAGATTCAATGTCGGAATTCGATAGCGAGCGAAAGGATGGTCAATGACCAAGAACCTCGTGCGTGGCATCTTGAACCTGGTACTTGCTGCGGCGGCAACCTGGATCGCGAACTACATCGTAGATCGCATATTCGGGCCAGATGAGATCGAAGCCGACTAAACACCAGGAGTCATCCGAGAATTCGCCAGCCTGGGATTATGCCGCCGTCAACTTCGCAGTTTGAGAGGTTTTCACATGGTGACGCGCGACAAGATTGAAGCCCTCAGCACGCTGTCCACCCCTGAGTGGCCAACGGTCAGTCTTTACCTTCGAATAGACAAAGAACACATCGACGAAGACTTCACCATTCGACTCAAGAATTTGCTCGGTGATGCGGCCGAGAAACTCGATGGTGATTACAGCCACGATCAACGCAAGGCAGTTCTCGAAGATCTTGAACGGATTCGGGAGTTCGTCAGAGACGAGCAGGACCATTATGGACGTGGGCTTGCGTTATTCGTCAATTCAAACGCCGACGTGTTCGAGGCGCTTGAAATTCCATCGCAGATCGACAGCATAATCACCATTGGCTCGTACGCCAACGTCGCTCCCCTTATCCAACTCCGCGAACAACTCGAGCCCTTCTGCACGTGCTTGATTGCACGCGATCAAGCACGAATCTTCTTCGGTTACATGGGACGGATCGAAGAACTCTCGCTGTCTCGAGACGACATGGTGCCCGGACAACACAACCAGGGGGGCTGGTCGCAATCACGGTATGAGCGGCACATCGACGAACATGTTCGTAGCCACTTCAAGGAGACCGCCGGCCAACTCTTTAAACTCGCTGAAGAACGTCCATTCCGGCTGCTTGTTCTCGGAGGGGCTGATGAGGTTGTCGCTGGCTTCGTTGAGACTCTTCACCCATACGTCCGAGAGCGCCACGTTGGCACCATCCGACTACTGATGGAAGCGAACATCAATGAGGTGCACCACGACAGCAGCGAGGTCATCAATCGTTGGCTTGACGGAGAGAAGCAACGTGCGATCGATGCGCTCAGAGGTCAGGCACCATCTGGCGAACTAAGTGCCACCGGCATTGAGTCGACGATTCGAGCGTTCCAGCAAGGCCAGATAATGACTTTGCTCGTAAGCACGGAATTTGAATCACCGGGAGTAATCTGTCAGAAGTGCGGATCATTTCTGGGTACTTCAGAGACGGATGGCACCGGCTGCCGCTACTGCGGTGGATTGCTTCGTTACGTCGACAATATCGTGCCGGAGATCGTGCTTGGTGCGTTCCGACAAGGTGCCAAGATCATCTTCCTTGAATCCCCAGATCAACAGCACCAAGCCGGAGAATTCGGCGGGATCGGCGCGCTTCTTCGGTTCTCTGTTGAGGCTGAGCCGCCTGCATGAGGTCCAAACCTGCCGCCACCGCGATCCTCAATCCCGAAACGGGACGGCGAAGTGCCGAGGACATTGAGTCCATTCTTCGTGAGGTGTTGTCCCCCCATCTGCGTCTCACGGTGGTGCGAACACGACGTCCCGGAGACGCGATCGGTCTTGGTCGCGCCGCGGCCAGACACGCTGATTTCGTCATCGCGGTCGGGGGAGACGGGACAGTAAGTGAGGTGGCGGCAGGGTTGCTGGGGTCGGATACGAAGCTAGCGATCATTCCAACTGGTTCAACAAACGTGATCGCTCGTAGCTGCAATATCCCGAACGAACCCCGCAAGGCAGCGCGGGCCCTGTTGGGCGCTCTCGAAACAAGAAAGATTGACGCGATTCAACTCGAAAATCGTATCGCTCTGCACATGGTTGGTTGCGGATTCGATGCACAAATGATGGGGGATACGGTCCCCATGCTGAAGCGAACGGCGGCCTGGGTCGCGTATGTTCCGGCAGCAATAAAGCACATGTCTGGAGGCCAGTGGACATTTAGGATCACTGTGGATGAGCGCCAGATTGCCACGGACGCCAAGATGGTGTTGGTTGCCAACGGCGGGTTTGTGCTTGACCCACGATTCGAGGTCGGTCGCGGCATCAAGCCAGACGACGGTCTTCTGGATGTGATCGTGTTCACGCCACCTAATCTAGCGGCCACAACGGAGATCGTCTCCCGCCTCGCCCTCGGGCGTATCCAGCGGTCGAGCTATGTCCGTCAATACACCGGAAAACATGTTCGGATCGAGAGCGAACCCGCTGCGCCGGTCGAGTGTGATGGTGACGTGATCGGAGTCACGCCCGTGACACTCGACGTCATCCCTGCGGCTGTGTCGATTCTGGTACCTGTCCGCGCGAACTCAGTCTCCACATTGGGGACATTGTCAGCCAATGGAGATTTCAACAACGACATCACGACAATCGAGCCCATAAACTAAATGGTTACGGGGAATTGGAGTTTGGATACGTTTGCGTTGCGTTCCAAACTGTACCCAGCGCACCCTGTGATTTTCCATCGACAGAGACCAGCACGAACGCCGCGTCGCCTGAACTGAGAGACATCTGCATTCCAGTGAAGGACTGAGACTTCCCAGCTCCAAGCACACTGGAGAAGACCACCTTTCCATCCACCGTCACATCAATCCACACGTCATGGGTCGCCGTGATAGCGAAATCGTGAGTCGAGTTCGCGGTCGTAGCTGTCGACGGTGGAATGGGCGTTGCCGTAGGAACAGGTGGGGACGTCGGCGCCGTTGTAGATGCTGCCGTGGGCCGCTGTTCGGTTGGCGTGGTGACTACACTCGAACCTGCCGTTGAAGTTGCCGTCACAGACCCCACCACAATCAAGCCTTCAGGCGTACCGACGGCAGTGGACGTCAAGGACGATATCGTCGCACCGGAAGTTCCACCAATCACACTCGTCGTTGGTGTCGCGACACTGGCCGACGGTGCGAAATAGGCACTGTACATCCAGGCAAAGATAACCGCGGACATTACGACCATGAACGCGATAATGGCGAAGTTCGGAGCCCAATGTGACGGAACATCCAGCGGCTTCATTGCCGGCACAACACGGAACCCAGCGCTACGCTGACCGTGAATGTCTTCAAACTTGGCCAGCACCGCCACCGGGTCGAGCCCGAGATATTCAGCGTAGCGACGAACAATTCCGCGGGCATAGGTCAGCGCTGGGAGTTCGTCAAATTCTTCCCGTTCCAGCGCAACAAGGTAATGGCGGCTGATGCGCGTTGCGCGTTCAGCCTCTCGAAGCGTCACACCCTTATAGGCTCGGGCATGACGAAGCAGTTCACCAAACTCAGACGTCAAAGCTCTCTGTGTTTCCCTTCCCTATCATGATGGTCGAGCGCGTCCCCCGTGACTACTCGTTCATCGACAGGCTCAGAGTGGATTCTTTCGGGAGCATATCAAATTCAGACCGCCCTGACTTCGACCTCAGCGCTTCCCCGGATTGGGTCCGCGAGAATCGAGCATTTGGCGGAGCAGATCGTCCACGATCGGCGTCGGCCGGCCATGATGCGCGATGTCTGCACGCTGAAGCCACCAATCATCACCCGCAACCCACCAACTGCCAATCGTACCGCGGCATGCTAGGTCGTTGCGTTCCACCATTCGCCGCTGGTCGAATGCGTACTGATTATTGCACCAGCCTCGCTCGCCCCCTTCAATTGGACGGAAGTCACGGCACGTCCCACAGCACTCGCGGAGCGTCGGCTGTCTCGCTGATCCGGTCGTCTGGACCGGAACAGCAGTGTGGACGACCACACTGAGATCCTCCTGGGGATCACCAGGTGCCGCTGACGGCGTCATGCCTTCTTGCACCGGTTGAGCAACGTTGAATGGCTCAGTCCAGCCACTCCGACCCTGCGACATCGTCTCAGGCTGCGGATTCTGGTTTGGAATCGACCCAAACTTCGGCTTTGCCGACGCCGGCGGGCTTGCGTTCCAGCTGTCTGCAACCGGCGCTGGGCCAGATTCACTACGCCGCTGTGACCAGTCATCGGAATGCGGTCGTCGATCGGCCATACGCGGATCTGACGTGGTTCCGCGAGGTCGCGAATTCGGCGATGAAGGCGACACCGCCGGAGGTGTGAACGACGGTGCCGATGAGCGACGGTCTCCGAGCACATCAGAAAGTGACGTCGGTTGCGGCAAGTTGATGTCCGGGTTCCCGCGAGACGGTGTTGTCCGAGCCGGTCTTGACGCTACACGTTTTGATGGGTCATTCGTCGTTGGACTATGGCCAATTGAAGGTTCACGGCGATCAACCGACGGTGCCCGGTAGTCTTGTTTCACTTCCCGAGGAATGGGATTAGTCGATGTTCGCTGTTGATCCTCATATCGATTGTGCACCGCTGCCGGACGCTCCGCTAGCGGATCGTGACGAGCATCCGTCGTACTTGTTTGAGAAGTACGGCGATCCTGCGACGTTGCGTTGTCAGTTGACATTGTTGACACGCCGACTGCCGTGACCCGGTCGGTATATTGAACCTTATCGCCGTTCCCACGTGAATCTGGATTCAAACGCGGCGCGCTCAGCAGGGGAACCGGTGATGATCCTACTTTGGCTTCCCACAGGTCGTCGGCCCAATCGGTTCGACAGGCAAGCTCGCTCTTGCGCACCAAAACCATTTGTTGAATATTCTTGCGCGACGGATGATCACATCGGCCTGAACCGGCGAAGTCGCCCTCTTCAAAGTATCGGCAAGTTCCGCACTTGTGCTGTGTCACGGCCCCCCCTTGCCCGCAGATCGCACAACTCGCCACGCCCCACTTAGCAGACCATGCTATAACCTATTGGACCGCATTGCGAATTGCGCTTCGAGGAAGATGCAGGTCGTCGTCTCGCGAGTGTAGCACAGACATTGTGTCACGACAGGATGTTCGTACGGCTAACTTTGCTTCGGATCAGGTTGATCTAATTAGTGTCGAATTTCACAGATTAACACTACGGCGTCGATAGGATGGATCCCCAAACGCAGCATAACAGCAGGCAATTTCGCGCCTGCTTGCCTTCCTCTCCTGACAGGGCATCCGCCGCGGCAAATCGTCGTAACACGAACCCGCTGTCACCTATATTGAACGACTCGGCACAACTCAGGTCGCATGGAGTTCAACTGGTGTGCAACGGGGCCGGCTCATTACGTTATACTGAGCGTTCAAAATGTAACCGTTGATCTCCGGAGGAGCTTCGTGATCCCGCTCACATTAGACAACAAGAAATCCGCTCTGCAGTCGACTGTGTCCGACTATGACGGTGCGAAGAGGTTCTTCGTCTGGACAGTGGGCTGCCAGATGAATGAGGCTGAATCATCTAAAGCCTCTGCCATTCTTCGCCAGGCCGGTTACATGCCCGCGGTGATGGAGGAGGCTGCTGACCTAATCATCGTCAACTCCTGCGTTGTCCGTCAAGCCGCGGAGGACAAAGTCGCCGGCAAAGTTGGATCGTTGCTCCAGTTGAAACAGCAGAATCCTAATCTAAAGATCGCACTGACAGGGTGTATGGTCACCGGACAGCAGGCCAAGTTAGCTGAGAGGTTCCCGCACGTCGATCTCTTCTATGGCCCCTCAGAATTTGAGCGGTTGGTCGAGATCGCTCCTGAAATCGAATCGGTCGACGTCGATTTAGCTGATTTACCGCATTATTACCATGACACCGCAGTGGATCCTAATGTCACAGCCTTCGTTCCAATTATCTACGGCTGCAACTTCGTCTGCTCATATTGCATCGTTCCGTACCGTCGCGGACGCGAGGTCAGTCGTCCGATGGCCGAAATCGTTACTGAGGTACGAGCGCTCAGCGAACGCGGGGTGAGCGAGGTTACTCTATTGGGCCAGACGGTTAATGCATATGGACATGACGTTCCCGGACAACCCGACCTCGCTGACCTTCTATCCGCGATTGACGCCATTGACGGAATCAAACGTGTCCGATTCCTGACGTCGCATCCCAAGTACATGTCGGACAAGATCATTCATGCCGTAGGTCAGTTGCCCAGTCTCTGCGAGCATATCAATCTTCCGGTTCAGGCCGGTGACAACGAGGTTCTTCGCCGGATGCGGCGCACGTACACCGTCGAATACTACAAAGAGCGAATAAATCTCATTCGGAAGACGATTCCCGGCGTCACACTGGCAACCGACATTATCGTTGGGTTCCCTGGAGAGACTGCCGAACAATTTGAGCATACCCTGGAGTTGTTGTCTGAACTTGAATTCGAGAAGGTGCACGTAGCGATGTATTCTCCGAGGCCGGGGACTCTCTCAAATCGGTGGGAGGACGAAGTTCCCTGGGCCGAAAAAAAGCGCCGGCACCGCGCGGTGGAAGATCTCCAGCGCCGTGTGTGCACCGAACGAAACACGCGATATTTGGGTCAGCAACTCGAAGTACTTGTTGACGGTTTCTCGAAGGGTCGCTGGCGCGGGAGGTCAAGAGGCAACACTCTCGTGTTCTTTGACGCACCTGGCGACTGGAAAGGCCAGTTCGTCACGGTTCAAATCACGGAATCATCCCCCTGGTACCTCATCGGAGATGTATTGTCGACGGAATGCTCGACCGTATAAAGGTTTGGCACGAAATGTCCCGCGAAAGTGAAGGTGAAGTTTGGCAGCTTATCAACCTGATGGCCGAAATCGGACCGCGAGACGGCATGCCGAGGAAGCCCGCAAATTTGCGATTGCCGGTGAATGGGATTCTGCCGCGAACATGAACCGGCAAATCCTGGAAGTGAGTCCAAGAGACGTCGAAGCCCTCAACCGACTCGGCAAAGCTCTAATGGAAATTGGCAATCTCGATGAAGCGATCGAAGTCTACCGGCAGGCACTGTCGCTCGATTCGTCGAACGTGATCGCCCAGCGCAACGCTGGTCGTCTCGAGCAGCTGATCTCGGCAAAAGCCGCCGAGGCACCAGCCGCGACCGCGGCTCATCGCTCAGGAAACGCGGTGTTGGCGAGCGTTTTCGTCGAAGAGGTCGGCAAGACATTTATCACAGATCTTATTCGACCCACGGTCGACGCCATCTTGACTCAGCTTGCGCCAGCTGATGAAGTCGAAATGCAGGTCGAGGAGAAGAGCGTCGCTGTATACGACCAGCATGGCAATCGGCTTGGACAGCTCGAGCCCAAAATCGGTCAGCGGATGGTTCGTCTGATTGAATCGGGAAATCGATTCAAAGGCTACGTCGTCGCACTTACCGGTATGACTACTCGCATCATTTTGCGCGAGATTTATCACGATCCGGATTCCCCATTCCCTGTTGCATTCCAGCGTCAGGCTACAATCGCCGCGCCACGACCGTATTTGCGTGACACTCGACGCATGGCACGTGAGCTTGAACCGGATCTGCTGATGGACGACGATGATGATGACGACGACGACGACGAGGAAGAGGGCTTCGAAGAACTAAGCGACGACAGTGATGACGATTACACAGACGATGAGAACGACGACGACCAGGATGACGATGACGATGATGACGACGAGGACGAGGAAGAGGAGACCAAGAAGGAAAAGTAGAGTCTCCGACGAAGCCAGGCTGAAGTAGTTATCAAGACGGGCATGGGCAAACAGAAGCTGCCCATGCCCGTTTCTCGCTCAAGTGTCGAGAGCTTATTCGATTATCAGTGGAATTGAGAATTATCCGAGCAAGAACCACAGCACCAAGATGATGACGAACATCGCCGCCGTGATAATCAGGAGACGAACCAAGTCGGCACGAATCATCGCGTACTCGTCACCCACGTGGCCCCAAGCAGTCATCACACCGGTTGGAGTAGCCTGCGGTTTGCTCTTCTCGGAGACTACCGGTTGGGACTCAGGATGGGCGACCGTCTCTGCCTTGCGCGCCCGATACGCCTGTAGCTGCGCCTCACTAATGCGGGTTCGACCATCGCGACGCGTACGACTCGTCTTCTTCGCCATCTAGGGTACGCTGTCCTCTCATCTACTGCAGGACCGTGTTCGATCAGGAAGTATAGCAGGCTTCGGTGCCGCGTTAATCGCGGCCAGTTACCTCCACCGGCATGCCGCGCTCGAGGTCCCACGCCCTGGCAGCATCCCCGTCACGAACTGAGATCTCAAGTCCACCATAGCTTCCGAATAGGGCGAGGGTTCGCCCCTCGGGAACATCGCCGTAGGTTCGGACCATCCCGCGAATTACCGCCCGGCCACAACGTACCGTAACTCGATCCGTCGCGGCGGGCAGGTCTTCGGGCCGAATGAAGGTCCGGCAGCTCCCAAAATGATCAATTGAGACAACCGGCCCGCGTACTGTCCCGGGTTGATGCTCCACCGGTGGAAAGTCCAGGCGGATAATCGAATTTGGGTCGATGGATGTACCAAGTTCTTCTAATGGCATGCCGCGTGCCAATTGGGCCCCCGCCGGCGCAAAGACGTCTCGTCCATGAAACGTGAACGATACGTTCGCAAGTCTGGCGGCTGGTCGATCAAGGACGACCGCTTCCTCGGGCACCTCAGATCCAAGCACAAATGATGCAAGTCCGTTGTCGGGAAGGACAAAATGATGACCATTATGGCGAAATGCGATTGCTCTTCTTGACGTCCCTACTCCCGGGTCTATGACCGCGACATGAACCGTTCCGCGTGGAAACGTTCGCCAGGCTGTAGCCAACTGGAACGCGCCCTCGGTCACATCCCGAGCCGGAATCTCATGTGTCAAATCGACTAATTGAGCTTCGGGTGCGAGTCCGAGCACCACTCCCTTCATCTGTCCAACATACGTATCACGAATCCCAAAATCCGATAGGATGGTCACGATACCAATGCGTGACTCCAATTCGTCCATCGTATCCCCCGTTTCACCTCAGCCACGGCCTGGATGATCTGATGGTCTTCAGATTGTCAATGTCCCCCGGACCCGTGCGGTACACGCCGCGTTGTATCGATGATGAAATGTGGTGAGCAAGCGTCGACTGGAGGGTGACCGACAGATCCATTTCATCATGACACACTTGGCCGGATAAGACGAAATGTTGGGACCGCCATCCGAAGTTTGTTGGTCAACTTGTGAACCCTCACTTTTGATTCACAATGAGGGATCGTGCGAATTTCAAGTCCTCCGGCCGGTTCACGTTGAAGAACGAGAGAAGCCTCGGATCGAATTCTCTAATCTGTGATTCACTGATTCGCGAGAACCATGACGTCCGCTAGAAAATCCGCAATTTTGAGATTTCCTAATCGGATTCGATGTTGAATCATTGCTACCGTCGATCGTGAATAGATTGCATGCAATGTTTCGAGGGTCTCTTCACCACCTTGCGCGCTGCGTGTCGAAGGGAGAGACGGGATGGCAACGTCGTAGGTCCGGGGCAGCCCAGCCATGAATTCGAGCAGGTCGGGATTAATCAATGGCATGTCGCAGGCCAAAACAAGACACCATTCAAACGCGGCGTGCAGCAACGCGCTGTAAATGCCACCGAGTGAACCAGACTTCGGCAATACGTCGGCAACGACACGAAATCCGAGATCCACATATGGCGCGCCGTTAGATGCCACCACGAATAGCTCATCCGCCACCACCGAAGCGCGCTCCGCCACAGTTTCGAGCAGTGTTTGACTGCCGATTCGGAGTAGCGCTTTGTCCTCACCCATTCTGCGGCTCAGTCCTCCCGCTAGAATGGCGACACTGAGCGGCGGTCTGGATCTTGCCATTTCACGCGCTCCTACGCATCGTTGACGGGCTATCACACGGATTGGGACCAGCGATCTTTGACATCGCACGGAGGCAGGTTATAATCGACTCAACAAATCGTTGATCCGCGGAGAGGACGACAAGTAGTATGAACGTCCGTCCGACCATTCAGGATAGCGCGTTTTGAGCACCAGGGGACTGTCCTCCTGGTGCTCTTCTGTTTAAGGTGTCGCGAGAGACGCCACCAGTGACGTAGTCGCGGACGGGGCAAGGAATGCTCGGACCGCGGGAAGGAGAGAAACTGGTGAACTCGAGCATGATCGGTAAGATTGAGAAGGCACATCGATATTCCGAAGAGCCCGAACGTGCACAGATTCAGCATCTCGAAGTGAAATTTCAGGGTGAACACGACACCTACCACGTGAGTTTCAATGATGGATCGTGGTCCTGCGACTGTCATTCATTTGCCGCTCTGCAAGCGGGCACTTGCAGTCACATCATGGCCATGGAGCGATTGCTTGGTCAGATGATCCCCGGTGACACGACCTCGGTGGTGATTTAAGCGTACTGACACCAATGTCGGTCAAGACTCCAACGAGCGGGCCGATCGGGTAGGCCCGCTCGTTGGTCAAATTCCCTAACGACTACTACTGTTGTCTGCTCTCGCGAAAATTCCAGATGATTGCTAGCCCGCCAATTGATTCAGAACTGTGAACTGGCTCAATTGTCGGAGATGAATCGAGCACGATTCGTCCGTGCCGACACATCATCTACGTCGGTCAGCACGACACGTGGCCGGCTGCCGCCGATGTATTCCCCTTCATGCCAACGACCGTCGATCAAGCCTCGCTTGTGTTGCAGGATGAGAGGAACGGGATCGATGGCCGTCGAACGGGGCACGCTGAGCACAATGGCCGCATTCACGGTAAGGGCAGCCAGGAAATTGACAACTGAGGAACGAATCGTCCTTTTGTCGGCGCGGCCATATTGAACACTCGTACGCGTGGCGTCAAGATCCATTAGATGCGCTCAAATCGGTCCACGTTCAACACGAATACTGTCGCACCGCCGACAACCACATCTACCAAATCCGCTGGATACCATTCGTGGATGTCGCCAATAATCTCTGGTTGAACGGTCTCTGTACGCTGGCGGCAGTTGTTGTCGATGATCCGGACCACCTTCCGGACCTCGTAATCCTGCACACCAGTCATCAACGTCGTGTTCCCGACACGAAGGAATCCGCCGGTACTCGCGATCCTGGTCGCCCGGAAACCGGCTTCGGTGATCGCCTTAAGAAGCTGATTCGCATCGTAATCCTGAACGATCGCGAACACCAGTTTCATATCCTAATCTCACTCCTTCAAGGCTTACTCGTGGGTTGGCGCCAGATAGCGGCACGATGGCAACGAATATAGCATAGCGCGGGTATTCGAACGAACGAGACGTTCATTGATTTGAATCAGCAGATACGCCATGCGATCATGCACCACACGGCCCGAGTCCAGAGCCGGACGGGATTCGCACAGTTGAAACCGACCGTCTGGATCGACCTGCCGACCACACTCGCTCTGGTTCAATTACCTTTGCGGAAGCAGAGGCTAACGTTGTCAATCCTGGCGCCAGCAATGACAACTGCCCAGAACGACATGTGCCTTTTCATTGCGCTCAGCACCATCATCTGAAACGCGGTAGTCGAGGCTCTTGAATCGAGCCAGAGGATTTAGAAGGAATTCACGAGGAGGCAAACCTAGATGGAGCCCACCATAGCATGGTACGAGCAGTCATCGATTCGTATTGAGGCGCGGGGAATGCAAATCTACATCGATCCATATCATGTGCCTGAGGGTCAGCCGAAGGCTGATGTGATTTTCGTCAGCCATGAACATGGGGATCATCTTTCACCCGAGGACATCAGCAAGGTGAGAACCGCTGACACCGTCGTGTTCGCCAATCCTACCGCGGCGGAGAAACTGGAAGGCGATGTGACCGTCTTGCGACCAGGTGACATTGCAAGTCATGACGACTTGAAGATTCGCGCCGTCCCAGCGTACACGACCACAAAGTTCCGGCCATCTGGCGAGGCGACTCACCCGAAGGAAAGCGAACACCTTGGCCTCGTTCTTGAGATCGACGATCTGACATTTTACGCCGCCGGTGATACCGACGTAATCCCGGAGATGGAGTCGGTCGGGCCGGTCGACTACGCATTTCTCCCGGTGAGCGGCAAGTACGTTATGACCGCGGAAGAGGCCGCCAAAGCGGTTGCCATCGTTCAGCCGACTGTCGCCATACCCGTGCATTACGGAGCGATCGTCGGGTCAGTCGAAGACGCTCGCCGTTTTGCGGATCTGGTGCCCGATCAGGTGCGCGTCTGGATCATGACCCCGACAAGTGGCGCGAGTTAGCCGCTAGCCATTCAACGGACGAGTGCTGCAAATTCAGACAGAGAGAGGAGCCCTGAGATCTCAACTCGGGGCTCGTTCCAGCGTTTTCCTGGGGTCCAGTCCTGTCCCCCCCAAGCGGCGATGCCAAAGCTGTAGCCTGCCGCCGCAGTCGCATCTATAACTCGGCTGTTGTAGTCGCCGTACGGATAAGCAAAGAATCTGACTGGCTGCCCAAGTATTGACTCCAACGTGGCCCGGCTTTCCGATAACTGGTACGCGACGCTCGCATCCGAGATCTGGGTCAAGAACGGGTGATTCACCGTGTGCGACTCTACTTCATGTCCGCGAGCCGCAAGCGATCGAAGCTGGTCGGGTGACAGCTGCGAGTTGCCGGTGACAACGAAGAAGACACCCTTCATTCCTCGATCGTCCAGGGCCGCGGCGGCATCCCATTGACCCGCGGTTGAATCATCAAACGTGATAATGATCGGGTTGGGCGGCAGGCTTCCCCCGTTGAACATGTAGTCATACACCTGCTGGAGCGTGACAGAGTTGTACCCCTGTCCGTTGACCCAGTCCATCTCCTGTTCAAATTTCCACAGCGGAGTAATGTATCTTGAGGCGCTCGGCGCAATCTGGTGATACATCAGAACCGGAATTCGCAGTGACTCAGGAACAACGAACAGATGCGCTGAGTAATCCGGAACGGAGTCAGGTCTCGCTACTGCGTCGGTACTGACTTGATCCTGCTTGGCAATCCTGTCACCCAGCAAGCCCAGCTGCACCTCATATGGAGTTCCCTGGTACTCGGGCCACCATTCAAATCGCGCGCGCTCAAAATACTGGACTGTTCGACCGTTCTCGGTGAATTCTTCACTGATCGGAAATCCGAAAATTGCTAGGCCGCCGTGCTTCTCCCAGTATGTTTTGAATCCATATGACAAATAGTGACCGGTAGACGGGAAATAGGCTCGACTAGTCGTGTCTTGCCAATCCGGCAGCACGGGTTTTCTTAGAAATGCGTCCTCCTGCGTGCGTTCTTGCGTCACAACGGTTCCGAGCAGCCCCAGTTCCACCTCAAACGGTGTTCCCGCAAATTCGGGGTGCAGTTCGAAGCGTGCCCGCTCAAAATACTGGACTTTGAAACCGCCTTGATCGAGTGGCTCGCTAATCGGGAATCCAAAGATTGCGAGACCGCCCTCATGACGCCAGTATGTGAGAAATTGATCAGACAATGTGTGGCCGGTTTCAGGAAAATAGACAGTCGAAGGCGCGGCCAATGCCGGCAATGGCGAGTGCACGAACGAGACCACCGACATGATGACAAGGCACGCGACCAATGCGCGCCTCAACAAACTCGAGCCGTGCACCAAGAATTGTCTCCATCTTCATTCAGATCGCCTCTGAACTCGGCATCAGAAAACGATCTTCCAGATATCGAACTGTCGTTGACCGCGAATCGCAAGGAGTCTATCATCTGAATTGACCAGTGGGGAGTCAAGCGTGGTGTCAACAATGATCTCGCGTCGCAATTTCGTGTTTGGCGCCGTGTCCCTCGCGGCAACGCTTCTGGGTTCTTGCCGCGGACCAAAGGATGATTCATTTTCGACGGAACCTAGTCCGCCGACGTCGCTGACCCCAACAGTCCTAACGACTCGCACTGCGCAGGCGACGCGCGCACCCATCTCGACGCCCACCCCGACACTCGTCCCGTCGCCGACGGCGTTTCCCAAACCCCAGACCGTCAATGTTTGGGTTGATCCGACCAGCCCGGTCCGCTTCCGGCCCACTGCCGAGCGACTCATCGCGCAGATCGCGGCAGAAGCTTTGACGGGCCCGGTCAACATCGAGCGGGTTCAGTCGACGGACCAGGCCGATATTAGCTTTATGACCACAATGACGACAGAACCAACGACATCTCGTGAACTGGCCAAGACCTACCTCGTGCCCATCTGCTCACCGAGAATTCCGATACGAGGCGTTACGTCAGAAGAGGTCACGGCCATGCTCGATGGCTCCACCTCCGACTGGTCCGCGGTCGGCTCGCTGAAATCAGTCGCCGTTGAACCGTTCGTTATTGACGGATTGATTCTGCCGGGAACGACCAGCAGCGCAATTCGGGTCGCCACTTACGAAGATATGGTTGCTCAGTTCAGCGATCACCCCGGTGCTATTGCGCTTGCCGCCATCGAAGATGTCGACTTTCGCGCGACGAGTCTCATAGTCAACGGACAAGATTTGATTGCCGCGGCGGAGTCACCCAAGGAATGGCCGTTCTCGATGGTGCTCTACGTTACCGGAGAGCAGGAAGGCTGGAAATTCGTCGAAGCGCTGACGTTGCCGGCAAGTGACGACACGAGCATGAGCTCGGCAGCGCCGCCGCTGACCGTCACATTCGTGGGTGACGTTATTCTTGGGCGCACGGTGCACACTATTATGACCCGTCTCAATGATTACTCCGCGCCGTTTCGCCTTGTCGCCGACGAGCTTAAGAAGTCCGATCTCACGATCGCCAACCTCGAATGTTCACTGTCGGATCACATCACGCCTCCAACGGATCCATTCACGTTCTCCTTCATGACGTTCACTGCCGGGGCAGATGGATTGGCGCTGGCAGGCGTAGACGCTGTAACTCAGGCAAATAACCACAGTATGAACTTCGGCGCACAGGGAATGCGCGACACGTTGGCGGCGCTCGATCAGCGGAAGATCCGCCACTTTGGAATAGGCGAGAACCTCACCGAGGCGCGACAACCCGTTATCTTCGAAACAAACGGCCGTAGGATTGCCATCCTTGGCTATGATGGCATCACCGGTACAACTTATGGAGCAACAGACACCACAGCCGGCACTGCCCCTTTGGATGTCGAGTTGATGGCCGAAGACATAGCTGCGGTCCGTCAGAAGGCTGACATCGTCGTTCCATTCGTCCATTGGGGTATCGAATACCAGCTTGTTCCATCAGAAGTGCAGCGTTCAATTGCGAAAAACGCGATCGACGTCGGCGCCGACATGGTGATCGGTTCTCACTGTCACTGGGTCCAAGGCATGGAGATCTATAATGGCAAGCCCATTATCTACTCGCTCGCCAACTTTGTATTCGATCAGGACTGGTCATTGGAAACCAAACAGGGACTGATCATGCATCTTGTCTTCCGTTCCAACGGACTGGCCGCCATAAGGTTTGTGCCGGTCTTGATAGAAGATTTCTATCGTCCGCGTATTGTCGATGGAAGCCAGATGAGTCAGATTCTGGACCGCATTTGGCAATCGACCGATCTGATTCAGGCGAACACATAGCCCGGTCCCGGTCGCCGACTTCCGCGATTCACGGTTATACTCGTCGAGTGCCGAGCCTTCGCCGCGATGGAGGCCGGCTTTTCATTGCACAGCTCACACACAAGTGTAGGGGAGGATCTTATGGCAGAGCGGATGAAGGGCGGTCAAGCGGCTGTTCGCGCGCTCGAGAGTCAGGGCGTGGATGTCGTCTTCGGCATTCCGGGCGTTCACACCCTCGAGATATACGATGCGTTGGTCGAGTCGAGGATTCGTCACGTGCTGGCACGCCACGAACAAGGCGCGGGATTCATGGCCGACGGCTACGCTCGCGCGTCCGGCCGACCGGGCGTCGCGGTAATCATCACAGGACCGGGTATCACGAATGTGATGACGGCTGTGGGTGAGGCATATACCGACTCCTCACCGATCATGATCCTCTCATCGAACGTCGAGCAGCAATGGGCGGGGCAGATGCTCGGTCACCTTCATGACTTGAGCGACCAGATCGGCGTAATGAGCGCCGTGACGAAATGGAACGCGCGCTCAACCACTGTTGCCGAGATCCCTGAGCTTGTCGCCAACGCCTTCCGCGAAATGACCACAGGTCGACCACGGCCAACTCACGTCGAGGTCCCGCTCGACGTTCTCAGCGATTTTGGCGACGCGGTCATGGTTTCCGCGGTCCAGTCCAATCCGGCAGCACCATCCCAGAACGCCATCGAGCAGGCCGCCGGACTAATATCCGACGCTCAACGAGCAGTCATCTGGTGCGGTGGTGGCGCTGTGAGCAGCGCGGCCGGTGGCGCCATCGCTGCGATCGCCGAGCGTCTTGGCGCTCCGATCATCACTTCAATAATGGGGAAGGGAAGCGTTCCGGCTGATCATGAAATGGTTCTCGGGAAGTCCTGGGAGCACGGCAACGCGGTCGACGAACTGCTCCGATCGGCGGATGTGGCACTCGTGTTCGGCTCGAAGCTCGGAGCAATGGAGACGAACTACCAGCGAATGCCGATGCCTGACCGGCTGATTCGGTTTGATAACGACGCCGACGAGATAGACCGTAATTACAAGCCGACGCTCGCGGTCGTCGGTGATGCCCGCGTTTCGGCCGAGGCCTTGCTTGCGAAGCTGAAGACGGCGGGCATCACGAAACAAGGCTGGACATCTCAGCAGGTTAAAGCGATCAAGAGCGAGTTCATGGCCAGTACGTGGGGAAAGGATCAGCAGCCATACGTTGACGCGCTGCGATCGGCCATCCCGCGCGATGGAATTCTGGTGAGCGATATGACCATGATGGGATACGTTTGCGGGAATCGTTATCCGGTTTACGAACCGCGCACATTTCTCTTTCCGCAAGGTTATGGGACGCTCGGCTTTTCGTTACCCGCAGCAATCGGCGCCAAGGTCGCCCGACCCGATAAAATGGTCGTTTCGATAGTCGGAGACGGTGGATTTCAGTACACGATGCAGGAAATCGCCACGGCAGTCCAGTTCAAGATTGGCTTGCCAATCGTTATCTTCAACGACTCCACCTATACCGCCGTAAAGATGGAGCAAGCTGAGAAATACGATCGGCGATTCATCGCGGTCGATTTGGTCAATCCCGATTACCGCAAGCTGGCGGATGCATACGGCATTCCGTCGACGACCGCACGATCACCGGAAGAGTTGGAGCACGCGATTATTGACGCCGCGACTCGAGACCTGCCGACCATAATTGACACTCCGATTTCGTTCGGTCCGTAATCTCATATGTCGCTATGAACAAAGAACGGAGCGCAGCGTCTCGAAAGAGACGTTGCCTCCACTCAGTACGAGTCCGATTCGCAATCCGGTAACGTCAAGATGACCTTCGAGCAACCAAGCAAGTCCAACCGCGCCCGCCCCTTCGACGATGAGACGTTCTTCGCGAACCAAGAGGCGCATCGCCTCTGCGATCGATTCCTCCTGCACGAGCACGACATCGTCCGCGAATCGCTGAATAAGACCGAAGGGAAGCTCGCCACCTTCAATGTTGCCCTCGAGACCGTCAGCGAGCGTCGCGCCGATTGGGACGTCCACAATCCGTCCGGCGTCGAGCGCTGCGACCATCGACGGAGACTGCGCCGCCTGAACACCGATGACACGTATATTCGAATTCATACTCTTGGCCGCGAGCGAGCATCCAGCCAGCAACCCGCCCGCACCCACTGGTACCAAGAGCACGTCGAGATCCGGAGCTTCCTTGAGAAACTCATACCCCACCGTCCCTTGACCAGCGACAACGCTGGCATCGTAGGGACTGACGACCGGGGTTCCAGTTGAACGCGCAATCTTGAGCACTTCTCTCTGAGCATCATCGAATGACGTGCCCGAGAACCGCAGATCAACGTTCATGCGACGAAGGGCCTCGACTTTTGCGCTAGAACACGTGTCCGGCACGATCACCGTCGCCGTCAGCCCATATTGACCCGCGGCGAATCCGACCCCTTGGCCATGGTTGCCGGCCGAAGCAGTCATGACTGAACTAGCTTTCTCACGTTTGAGTTCAGCAACCCTGTTGAGAGCGCCTCGAATCTTGAAGGAACCTGTGCGCTGAAGGTTTTCTGGCTTCAGAAAGATGTTCGCGCCAAATCGCTCCGAAAGCGCTGCCGACTCACGAACAGATGTCGAGTAGAGCTGCGGTCGAATCAACTGCTCAGCCTTTACGACGTCAACCAACGTCGGAGTACGGTCATTCAACATGATCTCCAATCATCCCAGGGTTCCACTAATTTCGTCGACCTTGATTGCACGTCGGCCCGACAGTCACCCGCCCGGAAGCGTACTGCGAGGCGCGGGAGGTTGATTCAACCTAGCGGCAGTCCACGGACTCGACATGATTGCACGAGACTGGCCTGAAAGTCGAAACAAAGCGCTACGGCAACTGAATCCGGATTCGCGGCTCCGAACACAAGAAAAGCGTGGGCCCGCTAATCGGGCTCCACGCTCCATTTGCGGCAATACGCCGTGACTACACGTCTTTGCTAAGTGTCTGCAGGAATTCGGTGTTGTCACCAGTCTTGGCGAGTCGCCCAAGTACCAACTCGGTCCCTTCGGTTCCACCAAGCATGGAGACCATCCGTCGCATTGTCCAGACTCCACGTAGCGTTTGATCGTCGAGGAGCAATTCCTCGCGGCGCGTTCCGGATCGCTGAATGTCAATCGACGGATAGATGCGACGCTCGGCAAGCTTCCGATCGAGGTGGAGCTCCATGTTTCCGGTGCCCTTGAACTCCTCGTAGATCACGTCGTCCATGCGGGAACCCGTGTCGATCAAGCATGTAGCGACGATCGTCAGGCTACCTCCGCCCTCGATGTTTCGAGCAGCACCGAAGAAGCGCTTCGGCGGGTAGAGCGCCACCGGATCAATTCCACCGGAAAGTGTGCGCCCACTGGGCGGCACGGCCAGGTTGTAGGCGCGAGCTAGCCGCGTGATCGAGTCAAGCAAAATCACCACGTCACGACCGCACTCGACAAGCCGCTTGGCTCGCTCCAGTGCCATCTCGGCGACCTTGGTGTGATCCTCAACCGGTTCGTCGAATGTTGAACTAACGACTTCACCATCGACCGAACGCTTCATATCGGTCACTTCTTCTGGGCGCTCACCAATGAGGCAGACCATCAAATGGACATCCTCATAATTGCTCGTAACGCCGTTCGCAATCGCCTTGAGAAGAAGTGTCTTGCCGGCTTTCGGCGGCGAAACAATAAGTCCGCGCTGCCCGCGACCGACGGGAGCCACCAGGTTGACAAGCCGCGTAGACAGGATGTGTGATTGTGTTTCAAGGTCGATGAGTTCGAGTGGGAAGATTGGCGTGAGGTTGTCGAAGTTTGGGCGACGCCGTGCGGCTTCCGGGTCCATTCCGTTTACTGCTTCGACCCTCAGAAGACTGTAATATTTCTCGCTATCTTTCGGTGGTCGAACGTGCCCGGAAATCCAATCTCCAGTGCGTAACCCGAAGCGACGTATCTGTGATTGGGAGACGTAAATGTCGTTGGGTCCAGGTAGATACCTCTCCCCGCGCAAGAATCCATATCCGTCATCGATGATATCCAGCACGCCTTGCCCGAAAATGTTTCCTTGCTGCTCCGTCTGTGCCTGAAGCACGCGACTGATCAGATCGTGCTTCTTCATGCGGCTGTACCCGGTTACCTCAAGATCTTTGGCCAGATCCTGAAGTTCCGGAAGCGTCTTTGTCTCGAGTTCTGAGATTGTGACTGTCATCCTCGTCCTCTTCCCCACTCAGGTCCGGCGAAATCGCAGACTGGAGCTGAGGATTCTTGCTCGTATTTCATGTGCCTCCGGCACGTTGCTGTGTGAACACTCGGAATGGAAAAAGTAGATTGGTGAGATGAATCAGAGTTTGTCGAAAACTCATTCGCGAGCCGTCGTGGTCCCGCCCGTGCGTCGCGCATCTCAAACCGCCAGACAAGATATGGCCAGTGCTTACACAGAGATCCCGAGTGCAAAGGTGGACGCCGCGAAGAAGGGCGCCGAAGCCCGAAATAAGTGATTTTCATTGTTCGTCGGTAATCAATCCTGATGGTCTCCCAGCGCACACTAACACTCAATGCGCACTTAGGGCGTGAAATCTCCGTGGCTCATCGTTGACGTTGATCGCACAGCAAATTTCGCAGAATTACATGCCGCAGGTGAAACATTCATCATTGGAGTCGCAAGCGGCAAAATGGGGCAGCGGTGCCGTGGTTGGCACCGCAAGCAGTATAGCACCAAGGCCCAGTCTAGTCAAACGGTATTTCCGCATATTCCTTTATCTTGGTCAGGCGGTGTTCCGCAAGGATCCGACGCACCGTTCCGGAGCGCGATCGCATCACGAGTGATTCGGTCGTCGCGCCCTGGCGACTGTAGTGCACGCCCTGCAAGAGTTCGCCGTCCGTAATGCCGGTCGCGGCAAAAAAGACATTGTCAGAGCGAACCAGGTCATCCGCATGGAAAACCTTCTCCAGGTCAACGCCGGCCTTGAGCGCCAAACCCCGCTCTTCGTCGTTGCGGGGCCAAAGCTTTGCCTGAATTGCTCCTCCGATACACTTGATGGCGACAGCCGAAATCACACCCTCCGGGCAGCCGCCAATCCCCATCAGAACATCAACTCCGGTATCAGGCTGGCACGCAAGCAATGAGCCGGCCACGTCTCCATCGGAGATCATCTTGATTCGGGCACCCGTCGCGCGAATCTCGGCCACAAGTTGCTCATGTCTGGGCCGATCCAGGACCACAACCGTGAGATCCTGGATCCTCATATGCTTGACCTCAGCAACTCTCCCGAGATTCTCTTCGACAGACGCTTCGATGTCGATGACGTGGGCCGCTTCCGGTCCCACAGCCAGCTTATTCATGTAAACAATGTGGGGCGGATAGTACATCGATCCACGCTCTCCAACAGCTACCACCGCGAGAGAGTTCGGCATGCCTTTGGAACAAAGAGTCGTCCCATCGATCGGATCGACCGCGATATCAACGAAGGGCTCACCCCCAGCGCCAACCTCTTCACCGATATACAGCATGGGAGCTTCGTCTTTTTCGCCCTCGCCAATAACGACGACGCCGCTCATCTGAATGGACGAAAGCATCGTCCGCATACCGTTCACGGCTCCCTGGTCGGCTCCGATCTTGTCACCTCGTCCCATGAACGGTGACGCACCCAACGCGGCCGCTTCGGTGGTTCGTACCAGTTCCATTGCCAGGTTACGGTCGATTCCTTCTGCCAATTGAAAATTCCTTTCCGCGCCATCCGCTCTAACGGATAATCGGGGTCAACGCGTCCGGTTCTTGGGCCGAAAGCCACAGATCAGCACGCCCTGGAAGTTCGGTGACACTTCCGATCTGCACCGTGCAATCTGGTAGCGATCGGACGAATGCTCCGCCGTACCGGCGGCTCACGATCCGTCGATCCAGAATAGCGCATACACCGCGATCTGATGAACTCCTGATCAATCTTCCAAATCCCTGTTTGAAGCGAAGAATCGCCTGAGGAATTGCATATTCGTGGAATGGATTGTCAAACGCCTCGCTTCGAGCTGCAAACACCGGGTCAGTCGGCACCGAGAACGGAAGCTTCGTGATTACCAGCAGACTCAGCGTCTCACCGACGATGTCCACGCCCTCCCAGAAGCTATTCGTGCCGAGCAAGACTGTCTCAGCGCGACTTTTCAAGCGATCTACGAGCTGACGAGGATTTCCGTCGAGCCGCTGCCCAAGCACGAGGATGCCTTCCGCCTCAAGGGGACGCTTGATCGCCCGATATGTCGATTGCAGTGCGCTGTGTGAAGTGAAGAGGATCATCGCACGGCCCCTGGTCGACCGGCACAGCTCAATCAATGATTCTTGAAGGGCGCGCTGATAGCCTGATTGGCCTGGTTCAGGTATATCGTCCGCGAGATACAAGAGCGTCGAACTCTGGTAGTCGAACGGAGACGATACATTCAGATCGTTCGAATCCGGGACACCAAGACGTCCTCGAATGTAGTCGAATGATTTATCGGTCGTCATCGTCGCTGAGGTAAGCACCACCGAACGGCACCGGTCGAATAACTGTGTCTCGAGAGATTCGCCGACGTGAAGCGGCGCTGCCTGAATCGATACTTCGCTGGTATTCGGGCGACGAGTCAACCAGTAGATCGACTCACCGAGCGGCTCGGTGATCGCTGACGTGGCACGTTCAAGTAGCTGATGTCCGGTCTTGATCTGTAAATCAAGTTCGGTAATAAGATCTGCGCTTCCAGGCAGGTCTTCCTCGGAAAAGCCTTCAACTTCAGCCGCGGCCTCAGATAGCGCCTGCAGTAACGTACGCGCAAACCGAGCCAGTGTCTGTAACGTGAGTTCCACGTCGCTCCAGCCAGGATCGTGCCGCACGGCGTCGGTGAGACGAAGCTGACGCTCGTTTTGACCGCGTTCGTCCTGGTAACGGTCGATGAAATCATTTAATCGTGCAAAGAGGAGATCGCAGCTCTCCTCAGCGTTCCGCTCCGCTTGGCTAAGCTCCTCTAGCCACGGTTGGACTCGGCGCGCCAGAGATCTCGTTTCATCGGTTGTTCCCGCTGCCGCCGATCGCCAGAGCGCACCGATCACCCCACCGATACCTTCTCGCTCATCCTGTTGGACACAGCGGCGAAGAAAGTCACTTATTGCATTCCGGCTGACGGAAAAGCCAAGCTGGCGCGTGGCCTCTTCCTCCAAATTGTGAGCCTCGTCGATGATCAGATTGCGATACGCCGGTAACACCGAATTCGACGCCAGCATGTCCGATAGCAGCAGCGCATGATTAACCACGACGATATGAGCGCTCTCCGCCTTATGACGTGCACGGAACAAGAAGCACTGGTTGCGCCGATGAAAGACACAACGCCCTGGAATGCATGAGCCTTCTTCCTCTGCCAGCCGCGGCCAATACCCTTGTTCGTCGGGCGGCAAATGAAGCTCAGCCCTGTCGCCCGTCTCAGTCTGCTGGACCCAAGTTAGGATCTTGGCAAGAAGCGCTGCCTCTTCCGGCGCTTGCGCGGCGGACCGTTGGGCAATGAACCAGCGTCGCAAGCAAAGATAATTCGAGCGTCCTTTGAGAAGAGATGCTTCAAAACGGGCTGCTTTTCGCAGGCTTGGGTCGGATTCGGCCATCATCTGTAGCGATCGGCGCAGGTCCGGGAGATCCTTACGAAATAGCTGATCTTGAAGCGCTATCGTGTTGGTTGAGATGACGACCGGTTCACCATGTTCCACCGCATGCAAGACAGCCGGCAGCAAATAAGCGACTGACTTGCCTGTTCCGGTGCCTGCCTCGATCATCGACGTTCCGCCATCGCGCAACGTGTCGGCCACCGCCACCATCATATCCACCTGTTGCGGGCGGTATTCATAGCCGGTGAAAGACCGGGCAAACGAACCGGACGGACTACTCCATTCCTGGAACTTGCTCGTCTCGACGTTTCGCTCACTTCCGGTTGGTTCGAGCCGTTCTGGTCGCTCTCGCTGCATCAGGAACATCACTTCGGGTCCCTGGCGCGGACCCATCCCCTTGGCCAATAGTTGCTCAGCAATCGAGCTACCGAGACTGCCCGCGTCGTCATCCTTCATGTCTTTGGCAACCTCATCGAAGAGGCGAGCCAATGGGGAATTTGCGGACCGTGCGTAGCCTGCCAGTCGCTCCATGGTCACGTCGTCGTAATCATGAAGGAGATCGAGTAGCCCAAGAAAAACCGCCATGGTCGTCTCGACGTCCGCCATCGCTCGATGCTGCGAAGGCACCGAGATACCCAGCCGCGAGGCGATCGTCGAGAGGTTATATGCCGGCAAATCGGGAATCAGGATGGTCGCGAGATGAAACGTGTCGTATTGCGGGTTCCGCAGGAGCAAGCCGGAACCGTTCAGCATCTCGATATCGAACTGAGGCGACTGACCCACAATTGGATGATTACGAACAAAGTCGCGCAGTCGGGGAGCGACCACGTTGAAGCCAGGCGCACGCCGCACGTCCTTGGCCCCAATGCCGGTGAGGCTCGTGATGTTGAACGGAATTGAGCCGTGGGGCTGGACCAGACTCTCCCAGCGATCGAGTACCCGATCGTCGCGAAACTTTATCGCTGCGATCTCGATTATCTCGTCTCGCTCGGGGTCCATCCCGGTCGCCTCGAGGTCAAGTGCCACATAAACTGAACTCACTTGAAAGGACCCTTCCTCGACGTCGGGCGCTGATTCACTGTTGTTCCGTCGTATCTAGCCCATAGGGAATGCCGCAACAAGAAGGGCCAACTGTGCCATACCCTGCTCGATCGGCGCGATCTGGATCGATTCGTCAACGCGATGAGCGCCGCTGCCAAGGGTCAGCCCCACGCAGATGGCTGGAATCCGGCGGCTGATCGCGATGTTTGCATCAGTGCTCGACGCATTCAACTCCGGTTCGAACCCGAGTTCAGTCAGAATTTCAATCGACGTGCGGACGATTTTCGTCGATTTTTCAGTTCGGCCGGCCGGCCTTTCACCGAGGACTTCAATCTCAGTCCTGATCTGATCGCTATCACGACTGGCGATGATCTCTTCAACGCGCGCGGCCAATCGATCGAGAGCGGCCGGATCGACCGAGCGCATGTCAATGACTGCTGATGCGCGAGGTGCGATCGTATTCACCGATACGCCTCCCTCGACAAGACCGACGTTGAACGTGGTCTTGGGCTCGGCGGAAACCTGCAACCGGCCGATGTCGGTGATGATATTGGCGAGTTCGTGGATCGCGCTCGGCTGACCGAAAGCGCCCCAGCTGTGCCCACCTGGACCGGTCACGGTAACACGAATACGTTTGGAACCGACCGCAATATGCGTGACACGTCCGACGTTGTGGCCTTCGACGGCAACAACACCGCCGAGCTCGCCCTCAAATCGATCGACCATGGCTCGAATCCCACGCAGATTACCGAGCCCTTCTTCGCCTACGTTAGCAACTAACAGTAAGTCGCCGGGCGTTTCAATCTTGGCTGAATCGAGAATGCCGATGAGACCGAGTAGCCCCGCGACACCGAGACTATTGTCTCCGATCGCGGGACCGATCATTTCCCCATTGGTCCGACGTACGGATATCTCCGTGCCTCGCGGAAACACAGTATCCGTGTGAGCCGCAAGCATCAGACTCTTGGCATCTCCGGTACCCTTTCGGCGACAGACCACGTTACCCATGTCGTCGATCTCTGAGCTCATGCCGACTTGCTCAAACAAGCTGGCGACGAACTCGGCTCGCTCTCGTTCTTCATATGACGGAGCGGGAACTAGGCAGATCTTTTCTGCCCAGTCACAGACTGACTCAACCGACGCGGCCGCGAGTCGTCGAATATCGGCACCACGGTCCGTTCCACCGACCACTGAATGTCCTTTCCAAATCTTCGTATGTCCGTTATTGTCGAGGCGCAGGGAAGAGTTGCATCCCGCGGGGACGGAACGTGGTAAAGGACGCGCGGGGAAGTCCTCACATCGCAAGAGTTGGCCAATTATAGCAGAAATTGGGCTGGATTTAGGATCGCTAGCACGCCTGTTCGCACCCGTTTGGTATGTGCGGATACTGCAACCTATCGACGCTTGAATGCCCGATGTCAGCCGCTCGCCACAAGTAGCAGTTGACACACTCTGTGACCGAACGTAGATTTCAGCAGGGGATACTGACCCGGGCCCTTGGAATGGCTGCCAACTCGGAAGTGTACCGGCACGATTTAGAGAAGGGACCGAATGGCGTGGTTTCGCGTGGAGCGACCGAGGTCAAACAATCACATGGAGTTGTCGCCAGCTATGGTGGCTACCGAGCCCCGCAAGGCATGCTCTCTTGGGCGTTGCACCGCATCGCCGGACTGGGTGTTCTCGCGTTTCTTTTGTTGCATATCCTGGACATCTTCATTATCGGATACGGACCCAAGACATTCAACGATCTTGTCTTCTTGTATCAAAACCCGATCTTCCGTATAGGTGAGATCATACTCGTAGGTGCGGTTTACTATCATGCTGCCAACGGCGTCCGCATCATTCTGATCGATTTCTGGGAAGCGGCCTACACATACGAACGTCAACTTTACTACGGGGTGATCGCGGTCTTTCTTGCCGCGTTTATCCCCACCGCGTACTTCATGGTAGCGGCGATGTTCAAATGACGGATTACTTGTTGGGCGACACAAAGATTGACCTCATCCGATTAAACGATGATCGGTGGAAGGATTGGGCGGCAACATGGTAGCTCCTCGTGTTCGAGTGGGACGGCAGCGGCCAGCCGGGGGAAGCAATTTCGAGCTTTATTCCTGGTATTTCTTCCGTGTCAGTGGTCTTCTGCTGATTCTTCTTGCCGTGGTTCACATTGTCTTCATGCACGTGATACACAACGTGTCCGAGGTCAATTACAACTTCGTGGCGCAGCGTTGGGCCTCACCATTTTGGAGATCGTTCGACTGGCTGCTGTTGACGTTAGCTTTGTTGCACGGACTCAATGGAGCACGCATAGCCATTGACGACTACGTTCGAGGTCGCGGCTGGAAGGTATTCGCCCATTCGGTTCTTTGGACGACCGCGATTGTCTTCCTGATCTTGGGAACCATCGCTATCGTGACGTTCAACCCGGCCACGTTTGGCGGGGTCGCTACCGCGGGGAGATAGCCGATGTATCACCGTTTTGACGCAATTATTGTTGGCGCCGGGGGCGCAGGTTTGATGGCAGCAGCACAGCTGTCCGACAAGGCGAACGTGGCCGTCATCAGCAAGCTCTATCCCTCACGCTCGCACACCGGGGCCGCACAAGGTGGTATTGCCGCGGCGCTCGGAAATATCGAAGAGGATCATTGGGTCTGGCACATGTTCGACACCGTAAAAGGCGGTGATTATCTCGTCGATCAGGATGCGGCCGAAGTGCTGGCTCGCGAGGCTATTGACGCAGTCTACGACCTTGAGCACATGGGGCTCCCTTTCAATCGAACCCCTGACGGCAGAATCGACCAACGTCGGTTCGGTGGTCACACCAAGAACTTCGGTGAAGCGGCCGTACGAAGAGCGTGTTACGCAGCCGATCGTACCGGACACATGATTCTTCAGACGCTCTACCAGCAGGGCATCAAGAACCAGGTGACCTTTTTCAACGAAGTGATGATGCTCGATCTGCTCGTTACCGACGAAGGTGCCTGTGCAGGTGTTGTCGGAATAGATGTCTTGACCGGCGAAATTCACACGTTCCACGCAAAGGCCGTGCTTCTTGCGACCGGCGGTTACGGCAAGGTCTTCAAAGTTACGAGCAATGCTCTCACGCTCACCGGTGACGGCTGCGCGATCGCGTTGCGACGCGGGCTGCCGCTTCAGGACATGGAGTTCTACCAGTTCCACCCGACCGGCATTTACAAGCTCGGCATCCTCCTGTCTGAGGCGTGTCGTGGTGAGGGTGGAATCTTGCGGAACGGCCTCGGTGAAAGATTCATGGAGCGCTACTCGCCCACGTTGTTGGACCTAGCTCCACGCGACATCGTTTCGCGAAGCATCTACCTGGAAATTCGTGAGGGACGCGGAGTCGATGGCAAGGATTATGTCCATCTTGACTTGACGCACCTCCCGGCTGAGGTCATCGAGGAGAAACTGCCGGACATCACTGACTTTGTTCGAACGTACATGGGCCTCGATCCCGTGCACGACCTCGTGCCAGTCCAGCCAACTGCCCACTACGCGATGGGCGGAATTCCAACGGACGTAGAAGGTCGTGTGACGATCGACGAGAACAATACAGTTATGCCGGGGCTGTATGCCGCCGGTGAAGCTGCCTGTGTAAGTGTCCACGGGGCAAATCGTCTGGGAACGAACTCTTTGGTCGATCTTGTCGTGTTTGGGCGCCGTGCGGGCAAGAACATGGTCGACTACGTGAACGAGAATGACATTCATCCGCTGCCGAAGGAGCCTGAGTTCCGAGCGCGGGCCGAAGTTGCCGGTTTCATCGAAAACGACGGAACCGAGAACGCCGCGGACATCAGAACCGAACTTCAGCAGGTTATGATGGATGACGCTGGCGTCTTTCGTACCCTTGAAGGCCTGACGGCGCTTGACAAGAAATTGGAAGAACTGCGACATCGATTCACGCAGGTAGGGCTGCGAGACAAAGGTACGACGTTCAACATGGACCTAATCGAGACTATTGAGACTGGGTACTTACTCGATGTTGCTCAGACGATCGCAATCAGTGCGCTCACCCGTGAAGAGAGCCGTGGGGCGCACGTTCGTGAGGACTTCCCGACGCGAGACGACGCAAACTGGCTCAAGCACACACTCGCGTACCGCACCTCCGGCGGAATAAAACTTCGCTACAAGCCAGTAGTTCTTACACGATTTGAACCGAAGGAGCGGAAATACTAATGGAAGTTGAGCTCCGAATTCAGCGCTACAACCCGGAATCAGACGTCAAGCCACACTATGAGCGTTATTCGGTCGATGTGCTGCCAACTGATCGTGTCCTCGACGCCCTAAATTTGGTGAAGTGGCATCAGGATGGCACGCTCACGTATCGACGAAGCTGCGCTCACGGGGTATGCGGCTCGGATGCCATGCGCATCAATGGTCGGAATCGGCTTGCCTGCAAGGTTCTTATCAAGGAGATCGGAACAAAGATCACGATCGAGCCGCTTCTGGGCTTCGACGTGATCAAAGATCTTGTCATCGACATGGAGCCGTTTTTTGACAACTATCGGAAGGTTTTACCTTTCCTGATCAATGATCAGAATCCACCGGCCACTGAACGACTGCAGTCGGCTGAACAACGCGCGATCTTCGACGACACGACCAAATGCATTCTCTGCGCCGCCTGCACAACTGCCTGTCCGATAACCTGGACGAACGAGAACTGGGTTGGCCCGGCTGCGATCGTCAATGCACACCGATTCATTTATGACAGTCGAGATGAAGGAACAGAAGCACGGCTTGAGGTACTGAATGAGAAGTCAGGCGTCTGGCGGTGTCGCACGATATTCAACTGCACGGATGCTTGTCCGCGCGGAATCCAGGTCACGAACGCGATTGAGCAGGTGAAGCGAACCTTGTTGTTCGACCGCTCTTAGACGCCCGGAAGTTCCGTCTCTACAACGGGATCGTTTGGCGTCCAGTCATTCGATCTCGTCTGTCGTTAAGATCCCGAAGCCCAACAGATCTTCGGCGTCTGCTACAATCATCGCTATCATAAATTGTTGTCACGGAGGAGACGATGCAGAATCCATTAAGTTGGAGCTATTTGACGGCGCCTATTTACAAAACGCCGACATGGGGGCCCTTCTCGATAGCGTTCGTCGTGCTATTTGGCGTCGGACTGATCTTATCGCTGGTTCTGTACAACGATCTGTTTAGGCAACTTCGAAAGAATCGGCTCCTCTATGATGTCGTGCAAAAAGCGACCGGGATTCTCATGCCGATCTTCGCGATCGGACTGTTCTTCTTCATGTTCAGGTTTATGCGCGTCTCCGCCTTCTACCTGTCGCTCCGACTATGGCTCTACCTCTCTTTTGCGGCATTCGTGGCCTGCATGACCTACTTTGCCTACTACATGCGAACGGTCTATCCGTTGCATGTCAAGGCCGAGGAGGCGAAGCGACTGAAGCAGCGCTACTTGGCGCCATCTCCATCGGCTTCCTCGATCAGCCGCGGCCAAAGACACACGCGACGTCGCAAGCGAGCCAGATCCAGATACAAATCCGCCCAACGATAGACTCGTGAACCGAAATCAGAAAACGGACCGCTCAAATGAGCGGTCCGTTTCGCATTCAAGAGAGCCGTGCACCCTCTGTCGATCGCGGTCCTCCAGCTTACGCCGGGCCAGTTAGCTCCGGCCAGGCTACCCCACGGCACCCAGAGATGACCACTTACGGCTGCTTCCTTCCGGACCTGACCGGGTTCGCGGGTCCCTGTCGCGTGAGACCTAACCATCCCCGCCACTTAGCTCGGGCAGTCCCACAGGACCGTACCTCGAGAGGGGATTCAGTCCCGCTATAGCGGTTTGCGGGTGCAGGGCACCGCTAGTTCCCCACCTAGCACGGCGACCAAAAGGATACCGTATCAACGTAGTCCGAACAACCGATATGCTAGGCTCCGAGCGACTCGCCTCCATCAACGCGGATAACGTTTCCGGTCATCCACCCGATTCCTGGAAGGCTCAATACGCGGATGGTTCGCGCGACATCTTCTGGGGTCGTCAACCGCCCGCGCGGGTTGCGTCGAAGAGCGCCATCCAGCATCTCCTGCGCACCTGGGATCTTGTTTTGGGCAGGGGTGTCCGTCACTCCGGCTTGAATCGCATTCGCCGCGACACCGGCAGATGCGAGTTCCACCGAGATCTGACGAATGTGCGACTCGAGCGCGGCTTTTGCGGCTGAAACCGCTCCGTAGCTCGGCCAGATTCGAGTTGACCCTTCACTGGTCATCGCGAAGATGCGCGCGTCTTCGTCAAACATTTGTGCACCATGAATATCCTGGGTCCAATAGACCAGCGAATTCGCCATGACGTCGAACGTCATGTCCATCTGCTTCTGCGTCATCGTTCGTGCAGGATCGTCGTCGAAAAATTGACGCAGCGTGCCGAATGCAAGCGAATGCATCAGGACCCGGACTTTGGCGCCCTCTTCCCGGAGAGATTCGAGGACTTCCTGGCGCCTCTCTGGGTCAGCCGCGTTGACGTTGAAAAAACGAGCGCGCTGGCCTGTCGATTCGACGTCGTCGATCACGCTCTGAACGAGCGGCATCGTGTTGCGTCGATCGAGATGAACCCCACAAATGTTCATGCCATGTTTCGACAATTCACGGGCGGTCGCCGCTCCAAAGCCACTTGAAGCGCCGAGAATCAGAGCCCATCCACTGAGCTCGGATTCGCAATCTGGCATCCACGTCCCCTTCCCTGGTCGCAAACTCGAACACGGTTGTGATCCGATAGGTCTCGCGCAGATTCACTCGATTATTGTTTGCGCCTGACCAAGCGGTCAAGCAAAGACTCACTCAGACGTCTTAGATTTGTTACGCCTTCCGCTGGGAGTGAACCTGATTCTGACTCGTGTTCCTCCCTCATCCATTCGTTCAAGACTCAACGTTCCGCGCAAATCAGACTCTACGAGCGTCCTCGCGATATTGAGTCCAAGCCGTCGATTTGAGTCGAGCGAGAAATCCTCCGGAAGACCCGCGCCATCGTCTTCGATTTCGATGACCGCGTCCTCCTTGAGGTAGTCAGCACGGATCACGATGTGCCCGCTCGTGCGGCCGGTAAAGCCATGTCCAATGGCGTTCATGACGAATTCGTTGACCAGCAACGCCAGAGCCGTTGCTTCACGCGAGTTCACATGCACGGTCGAGGGGACGATCGTAAACGTTACGTGCTGCTCGGGGCCGGCGAGGTTAGCTGTCGCGTCATCGGCCACATGCTTCGCGATAACATCGACGGTGGTCTCGCGGAGATCTCCGCCGCTAAGGATATCGTGTATGGCGGCAATGCTTTGAATGCGCGTCACGGCCTCACGGAGCGGAACCGACATCCGTGTGTCGTCTGTGTGGCGTGCCTGCATCGACAGCAGAGCCGCAACCGTCTGCAAGTTGTTACGTACGCGATGATGCATCTCCTGGAGGAGAATCGACGCTCGGGTATAGCCGCGTCGGGCCTCTTCGTAGAGGTTGGCATTCTCGATCGCAATGGCAGCCGAATCGCAGAATGCATCCAGTAGCGTGCTCGCTTCGGAATCCTCGGGCGGGCGAGAAGTGTGAAACACGCAGATCGCACCGACAACGCGCCGGCCCCTCAGCATCGGCAGTCCCTGGACGAACAGATCCGCCTGTTCCGTTCCGACAGATCTCCAGATGGCGGCCAACGATCCCATCACGTCATCGACGAGTTGGCGCACTTCATCGTTCGCTTCATCAAGAGACCGTGATCCATCGCTAGTATGCCGCGACAACAGTTCAAGTCGCTCCGTGTCTCCGCGGCGCAGGCGATAAATCTCGACTCCCACCGCGTTTGACAAATCCACCGTCTGCTCGCTGATGAGCTGCAGTAACTCAGAGAGCTCAAGAGTTGAGGCGACCATTCGCGACATCTGCTGAAGCGTCGACAGCTGCGATATGCGACGTTGAAGCTCGGCATCGGTTTGGCTGTATAACCTGGCATTTTCAATGGCAATCGCCATCTCACCGGCTGCGGTCTCCAGAAACGCAAGCTCGGCGGCGGCGAATTCTCGACGGTTCAGCGACAGGATATTCAGCACGCCGACGAGTCGGCTTGGGGATCGCAACGCGAGTGGAACCGACACCTGCGAGCTGTAGCGCTGATCGCCAATCAAAGGGTAATCGACATACTTTGGATGTTCGGTCGCGTCCGGCACCGCCAGAAGCTGTCGCGAGAGGGCAGCCTGACCGGTGATCCCGCTACCGAGCGGCAAGAAAACCCGACCAATCGCATCCTGATTGAGACCGATCGATGCGCTCAGTTCCAGCAAGGAGTTCGCTTCATCGAACAAAAAGATTGAGCAGGAGTCGCAGTTCATCGTCTCACGGACAACCCCGACGACGGTCTGGAGCATCGCGTCAAGGTCGAGACTCGTCGTTGCGGCCTGATTGATGCGTCGAAGCGCCGCGAGCCGAGTCACGTCGTCCGATAACGGTCCAGGGCCGCCGCTTTCCTGAGTCCAACCCTCGGCCGACCGCTCCCGTTCATACCCACGAATAACCGATATCGCGAGCAGGCCAGGGACGTGCCCCTGAATTGATTCGGCAGCACTCAGCAATCGATCGAAAGCGTCGGCGAGCGACATCTTTTGCCGAGCGGCCCCCTGGCCGAACTGTTCGGCCAGGTCGTTTATCGTCTCATCCGCAATTTCAGCTTCGTCCGACGATCGTGCCAGATGTGCGACGATGCTCGTCAGTGTCGACGCTGCTTCTGGTCCAAGAGAGTCGGTCCGGACAGGTTTTGACGCGTTCATTTGCACCTTCGATGCATGGTAAGATCAGCGCATTCGAGCGCTATTTTCCTTCTACCGGAGCTGATATGCACGCCACCAACGAAACCCTCGGCGTCGTCACCGAAGGGACTTTCAACGCCGGATTGACCGTTCGACTTTCAGCCACTTGCTCGACCGAATCGCTCCGCGTCGGGTCGTTCGTCGTGCTCGAAGGAGAGCGCAATCGCTATTTTAGCCTGATCACCGATATGCGTTTGCGTGTTACCGACATCGGACTGGCCGCAACGCCACCAATTCAGGCCTCGACATTTGTCCGTAGAGCCCTCGCAAATAGTCACACCTATGCCACAGTCGAGGTCCGCCCAAATCTCATGCTGGAGGAGACTCAGGAGGCCGAGGGAGCCAATCCCGGACCTGTCCGCAATATCCCGATGCACTTCGCGGTGCTGCGAGAAGCGACTGAGCTCGATTTCGACCGGGTGTTCGGAGAAGAATCCAAGACGCGTTTTGCGCTCGGCACTCCACCGACGATGGATATCAAGATTCCGATCGACCTTGAAGAGCTCGTAACGCGCAGTAACGGAGTATTTGGTCAAAGCGGGACCGGCAAGAGTGTGCTTACCAGATTACTCCTCTTCGGCATCATCAAGAGTGACGTGGCTTCTGTCCTCGTCTTTGACATGCACGGTGAGTACGCGCGGCATCTCCCGGATGAACCTGAGATCCAGGGATTGGTCGACCTGTTTGGCAGTTCTCGGGTCGTCGTATACGCGCTCGAAAACGGTCGAGGCGATCGCGACCTGAGCTTTGGCCTCAATCAGATTGAGCCCGCCGACATTGAACTGCTCGCCGGCGAACTAAACCTTAGGGGCACCTACGGTGCGACGACTTATCAGCTTTGGGAGCGCTTTCGCGAAAAGTGGCTGCAACGACTGCTCGATATGTCTCCGGAGGACATCGAAGCGTTCTGCGGCGAGACGGGGACCCACAGCGGCGCACTAAACGCCCTGAAGCAGAAGCTGGCGCCACTCCAATCTCGCTCATACATCCTGAAGCATGCTGAGACTTCGGCGATCGATGACCTGCTCGCGAACCTGCAGCGAGGTAAGCACGTGATCCTCCAGTTTGGCCGGTATCAGTCTTTCCTGGACTACATGCTAGTCGCGAACATTGTCACACGACGAATCCACCAACGCTACACGGAGCAGGTGTTGGCCCAGTCGAACGGACTGATCGGGACGACACCAGACATGAGACGCCTCGTGGTCGTGCTCGAAGAAGCGCATAAATTCTTGACTCCCGAGGCATCCAAGCAGTCAATCTTCGGCACGATCGCCCGAGAGATGCGCAAATACTCGGTAACGCTCCTGATCGTTGACCAGAGACCATCCGGCATCGACCCGGAGGTCCTGTCCCAGATCGGAACTCGCATCACGGGTCTCCTCACCGACCAGCGGGACATCGACGCGGTGCTCACAGGCGTCTCCGATCGGAACATGTTGCGTGGAATGCTCGCAAGTCTGCGGCCGAAACAAGAGTGCCTGATTCTCGGTCACGCCATCCCGATGCCGATCATGCTCCGCACACGTGATTACAATGCTCAGGAACTCAAGAAGGAAATCCTTCCTGAAGGTACACGCACCCTGGGAGCAAGCTGGCTCAGAGGCCAGCTCAGCGGGGATGAGGTCTAACGAGCTTCATGAGGCTGCTCCACTTCGCCGATCTTCACCTCGGAGTCGACAATTATGGCTCGCTCAATCCACGTACTGGGATGTCAACCCGTATCGATGACTTTCTGCGCTCGTTTGACGCAATCATCGATGCTGCTATTGACGAGCCGGTCGACGCCGTCCTGTTCGCCGGTGACGCCTTCAAAAATCGCGATCCTAGCCCAACGCTGCAACGCATGTTCGCGGCACGCATTCGGCGACTGGCCGAGGCGGAAATTCCGACCGTGCTCCTCAGCGGGAATCACGATCTTCCAAGCATCGCCGCACGCGCCACTGCCATAGACATTTACGAAACGCTCGCAATTCCGCACATTTACCCGGCTCGAAATATCGGCGTCATCAGGCTGGACACCAGGGGTGGACCGCTTCAGGTCGCAACCCTTCCGTGGATCCCACGGAACGCCATCGTCGGGTCCGATGAGCTTCGAGGACTATCGAGCAGTGAACAGATGCTTCGCATCGGCGAGATCATTTCGCAAACAATGGTGGACACGGTTGCTGAGCTGAATCCAACGATTCCAGCCGTTCTGCTGGCACACCTCTCGGTTGAGGGCGCCAAGCTTGGATCGGAACAGTCAATCATGCTCGGGGCCGAGATGGTGCTGGCCCCGGCCGATATTTCAGCTGATGCGTTCAGTTATGTCGCGCTCGGACATATTCACCGTCACCAGAGCCTCGGTACCCATCCACCGATCGTCTACTCGGGAAGCCCGGAACGAGTGGATTTCGGCGAAGAGCGCGAAACCAAAGGCTATGTTCTGGTTGATCTGAAGCCAGAAGGAACTCGCTGGAACGCTACCTGGACATTCAAACCGCTGCCAACACGTCCATTCTTAACACTGGAGATCGCGCCGAAAACCGAAGACCCAATGGATGAGATTCGTCGGTACGTCGACCGGCGACAGATCGACATCGAAGGAGCGATTGTCCGCCTGTCGATCAAGATCTCAGCGGAACGCGAGGATCAAATCCGAGTGGACGAGATTCGTCGCTCGCTGCATGATGCTGGCGCCGCCTGGGTGGCAAGAGTTACACGTGAGGTTGAATCACTCAACCGGCCCCGAGTCGACATCCGCGAAGACGAAGCCCTGAATCCCGAAACGATGCTGGATCGATGGCTGGAAATGCGTGACCTTCCCGAATCGACCCGCGAGCGCGTTCGCGCCGCCGGCCTCGCATTGATCCGCTCTGATCGAGAATCGTCGAGCAGCGAATAGCGGTCCAGGTGTGTGATGATCAAGACACTCACCTCGACCGTGCTTCTTGTCACGGCGCGCGTTAATCGAAGAAACGCCGCGTCTGCGGACTCCACAAATTACCCAGGTCTCGCCGCGCGGTGGCGACGAACTAACGCCCCGTTAGCGACATAACAAGAAAGAGGTCCGGCAGTGATCGCCGGGCCCCTTTTCTCTTGCATTGGTACCGGCTACAGGTGCTTGTCGAACCAGCCTAGGATCGATTGCAACCGCTCTATCCGATGAGCCGGCTTGCCCATTCGGGACAGCCCGTGGCTCTCGTCCGGGAAGCGGACAAGTTCGGTCTCACGCCCGAGCATCTTTAGCGCCACATACATCTGCTCCGACTGCTCGATCGGACAACGATAATCCTTCTCCGAGTGAATGAACAAGAGCGGTGTCACAATCTTGTCAACGTAGGTAATTGGGGACATGCGCAGGAACTGCTCTGTGTTCGTCCAGGGTGTTCCGCCGGTCTCGTAGTCGCCGAAGGTCGAGCCGATATCGCTCGTTCCGTAAAAGCTGTAGAGATTGGTGACCGGCCGTTGCGTAACGGCCGCCTTGAACCGGTCAGTGTGACCGACGATCCATGCGGTCAAGAAACCACCATACGACCCACCGGTCACGCCCAGCCGCTGTGGGTCAACGTACCCAAGCCCGACCGCATGATCGACCAGGGCCATAACGTCCGGCATGTCCGAAAAGCCCCATTCTCCTTTGGTGCAGGACGAAAAATCGCTGCCATAGCCCTGGCTCCCACGTGGATTGCCATAGACGACGGCATAGCCCTGAGCAGCCAACAGTTGGAACTCGTGAAAATAGGCGTTTCCGTACATACCGTGCGGTCCGCCATGAATCTCAAGTATCAGCGGGTACTTGGCACCCTCCTGATATCCGATCGGCTTCATGACCCAGCCGTGAATCAACGCGTGGTCGTCAGCCTGACTCGCGACCTGAAACTCTTCTGGAGCGCTGATTTCCACCGTTTCGAAGAACGCGGCGTTCACTTCTGTCAACTGCTTTTCGTTCGAGCCGTCACTAGCGCACGTGAAGACATCACATGGATTCGTCGGAGTGGCTGGCCGAAAAGCCAATCGTCTTGCCGTCAGCAGTGGCACTGAAGCTCATCACACGTCGCGTTCCACCGACGACGAGTTCAGTATCGCCTCCGTTGACCGAGGCACGCAGAACCGTCGTGTTCCCTTGATCCGAAACCTGGAACAGGATAGATGAACTGTCCACACTCCAGACTAACGGCACGTCGGCACCACTGGCCGTGTCAACGGCTGTCGTGTCTCCAACGTGGCGATCGAGACCGTCGGTAAGCTTTCGGAGACCCTTGCCGTTCGGTTCAACGATCCACAGGTCAGCGCTGATAGCATGTCCCGCCACGGCATGATCGTGACCCTCGACAGCTATGAAACGGCCATCCGGCGACCAGACTGGCCCGCTGTACATAGCGTTCGTTCCGGTCAATACCGGAGCCGGATCACCGCCCCCTGCCGGAATAGTCCAGATTTCACTCGCCTTCTTGAGTTGCCGCTGATCAGTGCGGTTCGAGACGAACGCAAGCGTTGCGCCATCCGGTGACCAGGCGGGCGACGAATCGTCGTATTCACCCGACGTCAACTGGATTGGCTCACCGCCTTCAGACGAGACGGACCAGATGTGCGTTGGCTTGTTGTCAAGAAAGCCTGGCGTGCCATCGGATCGAAACCGAAGATTAGAGATGCGCACGACGTCACTCTTCTTTTCGTCGGCCCTAGCGCCCTCTTTTTTCTTTTCCTTGTCGGCATTCATCGCCTCGGTGTCCGACTTGGAGACAAACGCCATCGTGGAACCATCGGCGGACCAAGCAAACGACGTCACCGGCTCAGGAAGATCAGTTAGCTGAACCGACTCGCCACCCGCAAGCGCAATCGTCCAGATCTGATTCGATCCCGAACGATTCGAGAGAAAGGCAATCCGCGATCCATCGGGTGACCACCGCGGCGCGGTGTCTTTGGCCTCGGACGCCGTGAAGCGACGGCTCGATCCGCCTCGTGTCGAGACCATGTAGAGCGACGACTTGTAATCGTCCTTGTCTTTGTCCAGCACCGTCTCGACGTAAACAATGTTGCTTCCGTCTGGCGAAATCCTTGCGTCGTTCACCAATTTGATATTGAAGATGTCCTCCGGCGTCATTTTGCGCCGCGAGGCTCCCGTACCTGTCACCTATCGTGCTCCTCTCGTTCGATCAATAAATCCGGTGGACACTGCCCTATGTTTCGACGCCCGGCGTCGTTTGGGGCGAAACACTCGGCCAGCGAACAGCACCGACATCAATGCATGCTAGCACAGGAACTGGTGTATCTCGCGGGAGACAGTGCACCAGTCAACACGCTATTTGCCGACTGCTGATTGTGAGTTCGAAGGTGGAACCTAGGTCATGCCTCGACGTCTTCGAGTCCGCGGCGTCGACGTGCAATCACGCGCAACTCTTCGAGAACGCGTTGCCGGTCGGACTGATAGTCTGCGTCAGTGATGGTGCCTTGCGCGTGCCGTTCGTCAAGACTATTCAGCTGTGCGGCCAGTTCCAACCGCTCATCATCGAACCCAGCACCGCGGCTTGTGGGAGTCCCCGTGGTCACTCCGGAAGCTGCCGTGGCCACAGCTACTTCTTTCCGACCCCGGCGCCTCAGAGTGAAGAAGACGAGTGCCGCCGCCATGATCACTCCGACCGCAGCCGCGATCGCGGCGTAAATCGGACCACGACTCGAATCGCCGCTGCTACCCGCCTTGGGCAGGTTCAGAATCTGGATTGAAAGCGTGTCTCCGACGATCGGCTTGTCGACTGAAAGGACATGATATTTGTCACCACTTACGTCAACCAGCCCAGCATCATTAAAGACCGACGAACTAATATCGAATGTTCCGTCCTTGACCAGAAATCGCTCGGTTCCGGTTTCCATGGCGGTCGGGATGGTGATGGTCTTCGTTGTGCCGGTGTAGGGGACCTCATAGGAGATCAGAGCCGTCTGACTCCCGGGGATGATCGCGCCAGTCGTGACGAGTGTCCCGCCATCAATCTTTGCGTTTCCGAAATCAAAGCCTGGCTGTGGAGTGATTTGCGCAGAGCTGTTGGGCAATCCCAGCCGTAGGACAACACCGTCTTTACCGATATACGTGTGGTCGGTCGTGTTGTTGATCGCCAGGATTTCAAACAGGCTGATAAGCCGCTGATTCTGATCGGCACCGGCGACCACAATACTGCGTGAGTCTAGACTGACAGTGGTCGGGTCGGTCGTCGTCTCATAGACCTTAATTGAGTCAATCTTCCCAGCGTCCTGAGGCATCAGAAGCATGGTGCCCGGATAGTCGACGTTCTCGTAGCTGACCCGAGCAATATACGCTTCGCCTTCGATCGCCGGGACACCCGCAAACTCATAATGTCCACTGCTGTCAGTGATCCCAGGCCACGACTTGGCAAGTGTCATTCCCTGGTACTCGTCGAGCGTTACTGTAAGACCGGACACGCTTCCGCCACCCGGCGTCCCGTTTACGACCGTGCCGGATATCGTCGCGGTTGAATCCGCGGAAGCCGACAATGGAATCGCAAGCATGAGCACGACAAATAAGAGCGCAAACGTTCGACGAACCATGAGCGTGGGACCCCTTGATTGGACAGCAGAGTGGCCCACCGATGTGGGTCAGCGGCCATAGTGTATCAGGTCATTCCGAGCGAACCGAGGTCGAACCCGGTGCGCGGTACGCGATCGGTCAAGCCGCAAGCCGGGCTAATCAGCCGCGGCCACGTCGCCAGATTGCTCTGCCTTTGCCGAGTAGGCGCGATCGAGAAGCTCCATCAAATGCATAACCGGTCGGCGATCCCCGCGAGCGCGCAGACCAGATGAGATCTGGAGCATACACCCTGGGTTCGCCGACACAATCACCTCAGCGCCGGTAGACAGCGCGTTGTTGAGCTTTCGTTCCAACAGCGAACTCGACATTTCCGGTTGGATCAGATTGTAGACTCCCGCGCTGCCGCAGCAGAGCGAGGATTCTGGCATCTCTATCAGTTTCAGCTCAGGTATCGCAGCCAGCAACGTTCGAGGCTGCTTGGTAACGCGTTGCGCGTGGGCGAGGTGACACGGTTCCTGGTAGGTGACACGCCATTTCAACGGACCCGGCTGGGAAGATAAGCCCTGATCTCCGAGGAACTCGACCACGTCCTTGACTCGCGCGGAGAACTCTCTCGCTCGATCCGCATACTCCGAATCGTCCTTGAGCAGATGGTCGTACTCTTTCAGGGCTGCGCCACATCCAGCAGCATTGACAATAATCGCGTCAAACCGTGCGTCGTCGAAGACTTCGATGTTGCGACGAGCCAGCGTTCGGCCGCCTTCAGGCTCACCAGAGTGAATGTGCAGTGCTCCACAACATTCCTGGCCGGAAACGAGAGTGACGTCGAAGCCGTTGCGGGTAAGAACACGAATCGTCGCCTGATGTACGTCCGCGTACGCCGTACTCATGATGCATCCAGAGAAAAGGGCTACGCTGCCTCGTCGTTCGCCCGTCGCCGGTATCGTTTCGCCTTGCGGCACGGTGAATCGATCGCTCAAGTCGGGCATCATCTTCTCAGCCTCACCTAGTCCGACTGAGATTGAGTACCCTGGAACGCCTGACCGCGCTCTGTAACCCTGTCCGTTGATAGGCCTTCAGCATGTGACTCGCGGCTCGGAAGCGGCGCATGTCACCGAACAGGACACCGAAAGCGAATCTCTTTACCGCCCGTTCTTTGGCTGGCGCATCACGATGAGCCTCGATCTGCGCCCGCGACGCCTCTAGAATTTCGCCATATCGAACGCCCGACGGGCAGACCGCTTCACACGCGCGACAGTTCAAACACAGAGACATCTCAGCTTCAAAAATCGGATCTAGCAGCTCGAGATGTCCGGTACTAACCTGCTTCATGAGCCAGATTCGACCGCGTGGAGATGATCGTTCACGTTGCGTAATTCGATATGTCGGGCAGGTAGGGAGACAGAACCCGCAGTGAACGCAAGATCGGATCACACCGACGTCGGGAGAATCCGGCCCGTTGAAGTTGTTTACAATCTGACCACTGTCCAATGCCAATGATTGACCTCTCAACCTAGGTACCTGGGGCCGCAAGCGTGGTCGCGCTAAAGATGTCCAATGAACCGTCCCCGATTGAGTACGCCTGATGGATCGAACTGCTGCTTCAGTGCCCGCATCAGCGGAAAACCAGCTGGCTCATTTCCGAACACATCGGTGTTCACTTTCACATCGGACGGTCCGCTCAACAGGGTCGCATGCCTTCCGAGATCTTTCGCAGCCAACCAAATCGTTCTTAGATCGTTCGAATGGTCATTCTGAGCATCGAACGTGGCAATGATCAAGCCATTTCCCATGTCAGCCGATATCGACGAGGAGATTGACCCCGAATCACCCAATGACCGCAGTTCCCCGATAACCCGTTCGGCGTCTGACGGCGCCACGCCAATTCGAATTCTGATCGACGAATCAGGAGCTTGTGTCGACAACGAACGATTCACCGCGTCCCAGATTTCCGACGAGGACTCATCTGCACAAATTTCATGATCGCCGACAGCAGACTCAACGGCTTCAATGAGCCGCTCTGCCTGTCGATCGGCGCTGTTCTCCGGGCCTTCCGCTCGCAACAAGACGTTCCAGGGTGCCGATTTCAGCTGGGTTCGAGACAGTGCACTCTGGTCCAGCACCATCATTGCAGTCGGTAGCAACGGAGATTCACGAACCGCCATCACGGCTTTAACCGCGTCAGCAGCATTCGGCATGCGTAGAACCACTGTGCGCACCGCATGGGGCGCAGGCAACACTTTAAAATTCAGTTGCAGGACAACGCCCAATGAGCCGAGCGCACCATAATGCAGCCGCATCATGTCGTATCCGGAGACGTTCTTCACGACCATCCCGCCGCCGCGAGAGATCACACCATCCGGAGACATGGCGGAAATGCCGATTATCAGGTCACGCATCGAACCGTAGCCGAACCGTCGTGGACCGGATACGGCGGTGCAATAGAGTCCTCCGATAGTCGCTTCGTCGGGTACCGCCGCATCAAACGGCAGCATTTGACCATTTTCTCCCAACAAGCGGTTAAGGTCCCCGATACGACATCCCACCTGCGCTGAGATGGTCATGTCATCTGGCTCGTAGCTGATCACCTGATTCAAGGCAGTAAGGTCGAGCGCGACATCCGCACCGATGGGCGTGTTCCCCAAACCCATCATCGTGCCGCTACCCCAGGGGATGACGACTTGACCAGCGTCACGAGCCGATCGAAGCACATCCGCGACCTCGTTGAACGATTGAACGGCGGCAACATTCGACACGAAAAGGTCGTCGACGCGCCGCTCGTGATTATCCGGCCGCATGCGTTCTGATCCCTCGGCGTCCATTTCGCCCCTCACGGCCTCGTTTTCAGACAAAATCGATCCCCAGTCTCGCGGCAACCGCCTGCTGCTTGAGCGACGCCACCTCACCACATGAGAATCCGGTCGGAAAGACCTTCTCTGGATTGAACAGTTCAAGTGGATCGAAACTCATCTTCAGGCCAGCCATCGCCGCCAGATCTTCAGTGCTGAAAACGAGCGGCATGAAATCCTTCTTCTCCAACCCAATGCCGTGCTCGCCGGAGACGGCCCCGCCGACCTCAATACACCAGTGAATCATCTCGGTTCCGGCTTTCAGCACCCGGTCAATGTCGCCGAGACGATAGCGGTCGAACAGAATCAGTGGGTGGAGGTTACCGTCCCCGGCGTGAAACACGTTCGCAATTGGCAGCCTGTAATCCTTGCTGATTTCCTCAATCCGCACGAGGGTGCCTGGCAGCTTCGTGCGCGGCACGACGGTATCCTGCAAGTAATAGTTGGGCGCAAGGCGACCCATCGCACCGAGCGCTGATTTCCGCCCCTGCCACAGTAGATCCCGTTCCGATTGTGACTGCGCGACCCGCACCGTGGATGCGTCGTGGTCCTGACAAATCCTCGCGATCTGCTGACGATTCTCGGCCACGACCTCGGCAATTCCGTCCAATTCGATCAGCAGTACCGCTCCTGCTTCTGTTGGATATCCGGCATGATATGCCGATTCAATCGCTGAAATCGCCAGCTTGTCCATCATCTCAAGGGCAGCTGGGAGCACCCCCGCCGCAATGATGCCCGAGACCGCATTCGACGCCGTCTCGATCGTCGGGAATGCGGCCAGCATCACCTCAACAGATTCTGGATTACGCATCAACCGCGTCATGATCTTGGTGACGATCCCGAGCGTCCCTTCAGATCCAACCAGAATCCCCGTAAGATCGATGCCCGGCACATCTGGCGAAGGTCCTCCAACCCAGATCATCTCTCCATCCGGCAAGACAACTTCGAGCCCGAGAATGTGGTTCACCGTCACACCGTATTTCAAACAGTGCGGCCCGCCTGAGTTGTTGGCGACGTTACCGCCGATGGTGCAGGCTTTCTGCGAGGCTGGGTCCGGGGCGAAGAAATAACCCTGTGGTCGAGTAACTGTCGAAAGATCAAGGTTGATCACACCGGGTTCGACGATGGCGTAACGATCGCGTTGATTAACCTCGAGAATCCGATCCATGCGAGTTGTGGCAATAAGGATCCCACCGTTCGCCGCGATAGAGCCACCTGCCAGACCGGTGCCTGCTCCGCGAGCGGTCACTGGTAGGTGAGCTGCGCGGGCGATGTTCACTACGCGTTGAACCTCGACGGCAGACCGAGGCAATACCACAAATTCGGGACTATGACTCCCGGCCAGGGCTTCATCCGATCCGTCGTATTCGTAGACGGTGAGTTCGGAGGGGTTCGAGAGAACGCCGTCTGGGCCGAGTGCGGCTTCAAGATGGGAGCGAATCTTGGAGCGATCCAAGTTATTTCTCCTGTTCTGCCACCTGGTGGCTACTTTCCAGTATGCAGCACCGCACAAATCCGAACAATATCAGATGCCCCTCTACGCTCCGAACCCGTCAATGACTCGCGTACGAACGCAATATTCCGGCTGAGTTATCCAGATGATATGGCATAATGAAAGAACATTACTGAAAGGAGTAGGAGCATGACCGACACGGGGTATTGGGTGATCGTCGGCTCTCCCGACAATTTTGCGACGAGCCGCGAGCACGAGTTTACGATCCAGGGGATGAAGAGCCGCCATCGCAAGAAGGCAGCGCAGATGAAGCCGGGGGACAAGATCATTTACTACATCACCGGCATCAAAGCCTTCGGTGGCATCGCGACCATCACTTCCGAGTCATTTGAGGACCACACGATTATCTGGCGCAGCACGAATAAGAAGCGACAGGACGAGGATTATCCATACCGGGTGAGAATCGAGCCGGACCTGATTCTCGATGACGGCGATTACCTTCCAGCTGAACCGATCGCTCGGGGGATGAAGTACGTCCAAAAATGGCCGGCCGCGAACTGGACGCTCGCCTTTCAGGGCAATGTGCATCGCATCGACGAAGAGGACTTCGCACTCGTTCACGACGCGATTTCCGAGGCCGCGGCTACGGCGACCGCACGCTAGACACGGGACCAAACATACTCGACTTCGTAACCAGCCAAGCAAGGTGAGCCGTCGAGATGACGGCTCCCACTTTGCTCTCTGTCTCGGTCCATCGGCCATCGCTTTTCGCTAGAGCTATCAGGCTTCCAGGTAAGAATCGGGTCACGAGCGAGCCGTACTGGAAATCTGATACCGGAATTCCGCAAAGCTATCCACCTTTGTCTAGTTCGGTGTATGCTCAACGATTGGATTGGCACATTCGATGTCTGTCCACTGTCGGGTGCCACGAAATCGTGGCCTGCAATTGATCTCGTTTTAGTCGTTAGGGGTTCTCAGATGTCTTCAGTATCACGGGTTGCCAAGGCGACTGTTATGGCAGTCGGCATAAGCATCCTTTGCTTGCTGCCGCCGCTGATCCATTTCGTTACTGGACCGCTCGGTCCGGCGATTGGCGGGTATCTCGCCGGTAGTCGCATGAAGCTCTCCGGCAGCCAAGCATTGTTCGTGGGACTCGTGATCGGGCTAACCGTCGGGGCGTTGGCTCCAATTATCTTCGTGACGATCGGAAGCCTTGATCTGTCTACGTTTGCTCTGGTCTTCTTTGGCGGATTCGCGGGGATCTACGCGCTCGTGCTAAGTGGCGCGGCAGCGTATTTCGGCGGGAACTCAGCTCGAAAAGATGAATTCGCTGAATTCGTAGACTGAGAATCGTGGTCGGTCGGCGCGGCATTCCGGTTGTTTGGCGCTACGAGTAATCGAGAGGATTGATCGTGGGATATTGTCCAAGGTGCGGTGAGAATTCGAGTCTTGGGTCCGGCCCGAACATCGTCGCCGAACGCCGGCAAGCGCTGTGTGTTCCGGCTAACTCAAACATCATCGACTTGCCCTCGATCGGTGATGGCGACACGGTTCGCTACGCTGGAGTGCGGTTCAAGATCACGCGGAAAGCCGATCAGATTCTCCTCTGGGCAGTCGAATAGGGACCGCAAACGAGACTCGCTCAATAAGAAAGGGACGTTGATTCGCTCCGAGTAATACACGAGGCATCGACCAGTATGCCGAGTCACCAGGCGAGCGAACGAGTTGACTCAACCTGACTTACGATTCAACTGCCAGAGTCTCAAGTTCAGCACCGCTGCAAACGATGTCCACAGCAGGTAGGGAACGAGCAGCAGTCCAGCGACCCAGGCTATCGGCGAGAATGCAACGATCGTCAGCATGATGAGCGCCCACAGTGGCACGATCACAAACAATCCGCCTAATGTGGATCGCCGCTTGAAGAAAGCAAACGACCATAGGGAATTCAGTGCAAGCTGGATCGAAAAGACTCCGAGCGCGCGTTCCGCGACTCCAGAACTGTCACGACGACGCCAGATCATCGATGCTGCCACGCCCATCATCGCATAGAGGAACGTCCAGACCGGGCCAAAGAGCCAGGACGGAGGCGTAAAGGACGGCTTTCGCAGCGACGGGTACCAATCTCGGACTCCGTCCACAGTGAACCAGGCGCCGAGAACTCCCGCGATTTCTGACACCAGTATTCCAACAAGGGCAGTGGCGATATTTCGTTTCCAACTATGTCCCATGTAAGGCTCCTACTCGGACTTTTTTCATCTCAGACCGAGACAAATGCTCACCTGGTAAAGAGCAAGGGCAATGCCGTCATTACTGGATGGGCTCGGCCAATGACGCACTGATCCTGATAAACGTCTGAATCATGCATAGAGAAAGCCGTGCCAATGGCACGGCTTTCAAGGACTTGGTGGAGATGGGGGGAATCGAACCCCCGTCCAAAGTGTTCAGCCGAAGATATCCTACAGGCATATTCGGTGTTTTGTTACCTAGAGCGAGCCCCCACCGACAGGGTTTCGCGAAGGTTCACCGGATTATCTTTGGCTGGCGTATCCGATTATCGGCCAGCAGCACCCTGACTAAGTGTCGCCCGTTCCAAATCCGTCAGAGTGAGACTTGGGCAGACGTGGCTACTCTAGTTAGGCAGCCAGAGCGTATTGCTCAGTGCCAGTTAATGGCGTGCCCCTTTTAACGAGTCCCGAGGCGACCTCGACCTGCAATCTTCGCACCTACGACCCTGTCGAAGCCAGACATCCCCGTCGATGCAACCTTAATACTATCAGATTTACCCAGGTTTTTCAAAGATTTGGCGACTGAGGTTTCTCACAACCGTGCTAGCGATCACGTAGCGCGCGCTCAATGTTTCGCTTCGCGTCTCGCTCGGCCATCGCATCTCGCTTGTCGTACAGTTTCTTGCCACGCCCAAGTGCCACATCGACCTTGGCACGGCCGTTTCGCAGCACCAGTCGCACTGGCACGAGTGTATAGCCGCGCGCCTCGACTTTGGAGCGTAGATAGTCGAGCTCGTGCTTGTGGACTAGAAGTTTACGCGGCCGGTCAGGCTCGTGATTGAAATACTCACTTGCGTGCTCATATGGGGATATGTGCGCGCCGATCAACCACAGTTCGCCATTATCAATGCGCGCGTAGGCTTCCCGAAGATTTGCCCGACCCTGACGGATCGACTTGATCTCTGATCCGTGCAGCACGATCCCAGCTTCGATAATCTCTTCGACATAGTAATCATGGAACGCCTTGCGGTTGGTCGTGACGACTTTCTCGTCCCGCGCTGCCTCCGGCGCTTTTGTCTTCGCCATAACAATCAAGTGTACCGGTCGCGTCGATGGTCGTTCAACCTCGGTATTCGATGGCACACAGCGAACGTCGAACGTACAATTCCGCCATGAGTGAAGCGTTCTATCGCACGATTGCCCCTTGGTACGATCTTGAATTCGATGAGTTTGACGCTGATGTTGATCTTTATCGCGGCTATGCCGAGATCGTTGGATCACCGATCCTAGAGCTTGGTTGCGGTACTGGCCGACTGCTTGGAGCACTCGCCAGTGAAGGATATGACGTCCTCGGAGTTGACACGTCGGCAGAAATGCTCGAACTCGCCCAGCAGCGAATTCGAGTCGAACAATTGGAGCGCATCGAGCTTCGTCGGCTCGACATGCGGCAACTCGAGGGACTAGCCGACCAGCATTTTCGACTGGTACTCTGCGCGGTGAACTCCTTTCTGCATCTTGAATCCCGATCAGATCAACTTGCGGCGCTTGACGCCGCACGTCGAGTTCTGCACCAGCGTGGAATTCTCATCATCGACCTATTTCATCCGTCCCCAAATACGCTACAGACCATGGATGACCGGCTGACCCTCGACGGGAGCTGGGCTCAACCGGATGGTAGCCGTGTCGATCGCTTTTCGTATCGCCGTGTTCATCCTTCCCAGCAGTCAATCAACACGACACTGATGTTCGATCGAGTCTCGGGCGACGGAGTGGTGTCGCGCATCACGACGAGCTACTCCACTCGATACATCCATCATTTCGAGATGCTTGGCCTCCTCGAGACCGCCGGGCTCGAGCTCGAGGGCGTTTACGGCTCCTATTCATTGGATCCTCTTGAGGATTCGTCATCGTCGATGATCTTCGTCGCTCATCGACGATGAGCCTAAAACCCTCTGCTATACTCGCCAAAAGTATTGAACTGAAGACAGAACGAAGCGTTGCGCCGGTAGGCTGGCATTCCATGCGAGGAGAAGATACACGGTGATCGAAGGGGTCGAAATTAAGAAGCTGACTACGCATGCCGATGAGCGCGGTAGATTGACCGAACTGTTGCGCCGCGATGACGAGATTTTTGAAGGATTTGGTCAATGCTATGTGTCAGTTAGCTATCCAGGTGTTATTCGAGGCTGGCATTATCACAAGAAGCAGACCGACTACTTCACCTGCGTTCGTGGGATGATCAAGGTGCCGCTCTACGATATGCGAGAAGGTTCGCCCACCTATGGCGAGCTCAATGTCTTCCACATGGGTGACGACAACCGCATCGTCGTCAAGATTCCAATCGGAGTCCTTCATGGATTCAAGAATATCGGCGTTGATCCCTGCTACCTGATCAACTTTCCAACCCAGCCATACGACCCGAACGATCCTGATGAGTACCGCATCCCCTATGACTCCACTGACATCCCCTACAACTGGGACATCACGTTTCAGTAGACGAGGAACGCGAGATGAGTCATTTGCTGCGCCGGTATCCTGATGCCATCACCATGGAGCCGGTCAACGGACCGACTAACGCTGACGTCACGCTCCCCGGCTCCAAGAGCTACACAAATCGTGCGCTGATTCTCGCCGCGATGGGAGACGGTCGAAGCACTATCACATCCGCGTTATTCAGTGACGATACCCACTACATGGCAGAATCGTTGAGACGCCTGGGAATCAGTGTCCAGGAAGACGAAGAGCACACTACGTTCATCGTGGACGGCGCCTCGGGAACGATTCCAGCGTCCGTCGCCGAGCTATATGTCGGAAACTCAGGCACGACGGCCCGTTTCATCACAGCCTTCCTGGCACTGGGTCACGGCGAGTTCATGGTCGACGGCAACGAGCGCATGCGAATGCGTCCACTCTCACCACTATTGGACGCTCTGAACCAACTAGGCGTTGACGCCCAGTCGATTCATCACACGGGTTGTCCCCCAATCAGAGTTCGAGCCAACGGTCTGACCGGTGGACTGGTCAGTCTAGCGGGGAACACCAGTAGCCAATATTTCAGCGCTCTCTTGATGGTTGGGCCAGTCACGCACGGCGGACTCACGATACAGGTCGAAGGGGAGCTGGTTTCGAAGCCGTACCTCGACATCACCGCCGACGCGATGCGCGCCTTCGGGACGACGATGGTGAACGACGGCTACCGATCGTTTCAGGTGAAGGGCGGACAGCAATACCAGAGTGTTGAGTATCAGGTCGAACCCGACGCCTCCGGAGCATCCTACTTCTTCGCGCTCGCCGCGGTCACCGGTGGACGAGTCAGAGTTCGCAATCTCGGATCAGAATCGGCGCAAGGTGACGTCCACTTTGTGGACGTACTCGAGCAGATGGGATGCACGGTCAGGCGCGATATCGATGCGATCGAGGTTCAGGGGCCACCGAGACTGCGAGGCGTCGATGTCGACATGGTCGAGATATCGGACACGGTGCAGACTTTGGCTGCAATCGCGCCGCTGGCGTCAAGCCCGGTCACGATCCGAAATGTCGCGCATATTCGGCATAAAGAGACCGATCGAATTGCCGCGGTCGCGACGGAGCTTCGCAGACTGGGAGTGGTCGTGAACGAGTGGGAAGACGGCCTCAGGATTGAACCCGGCCCTATCCAACCAGCGACCATCGAAACCTACGATGACCATCGCATGGCGATGAGCTTTGCTGTTCTTGGCAGCGTGGTCCCTGGTATCACAATTCGCGATCCCGGCTGCGTAGCGAAGACATTCCCGGACTTCTTTGAGCGTTTTCGGGAAGCGACAACTTTCCCGTAGGCATCGGGTGCCTGACACCGGGCACAGCTACCGATACGACCTAGATTCTCGCCGCACGGTTCAGCAAATAGAGATCGGCCAAGACCAGGGCCATCATCGCTTCAGCCACCGGGACTACACGCGGGCAAATGGACGGATCGTGTCGCCCTTCCACCAAAACCGTGCGGTCATTCCCGTGAATGTCAACCGTCTGCTGCTCTTGAGCGACCGATGAGGTTGGCTTGACGGCCACGCGAGCGACGATCTGCTCGCCATTTGAGATTCCGCCGAGCATCCCGCCGGAGTTATTCGAGATAGTTCGGACTCGACCATCTTCCATGTAGAAACCGTCGTTGTGATCCCGCCCACGCATGGTCACCGCATCGAAGCCCATGCCGATCTCGACTCCCTTGACCGCAGGGATGCTTAACATCGCGTGACCTAGCAGGCCGTCAAGTTTGTCCATTGTTGGCTCGCCGAGACCGGGAGGTACATTGTCCGCACGGATCTCGACGATTCCGCCGACGCTATTATTGGATTCCTTGGCGGCGACAATCATCTCAACCATTCGCTCAGCGGCTGCCGCGTCAGGACATCTCACGAGATTTCGATCGATCTCGTTTCGATCGAAGGTCTCCATTTTTATAGTGTTGAGTTGGCACACGAATCCGTAAACGTCAACTCCGGCCGTGAGCAAGATTTGACGAGCGATTGATCCGGCCGCGACTCGGCCCCAGGTCTCTCGCGCGCTCGATCGTCCGCCACCTCGGTGATCACGATGCCCGTACTTCGCCCAGTAGGTGAAGTCCGCATGACCCGGCCGGAACACATCACGAATGACGTCGTACTTGCTGGAATCGACGTCCCGGTTGTAGGTGATTAACGAAATGGGGGCGCCAGTCGTTCGTCCCTCGAACACACCCGACAAAATTGTGACTTTGTCGGTCTCGTTTCGGGGTGACGTGACCTTACTCTGGCCAACTCGCCTCCGGTCAAGATCTCGTTGGATGACCTCTTCCGAGATCTCGAGACCGGCCGGGCATCCATCCACGACAACGCCCAGCGCGGGGCCATGTGATTCGCCCCAGGTATTGATTCGAAAAATCGAGCCGAAGCTACTTCCCATCCACATCCCTCAACAATGATCGATTACTATTCCATCGGCTCAGTAGGTCCGAGCCATTTACCGTACAGCGCGTAATCTTGACCTGGAGCGCGTTGAAATCCGTAGCGCTCATACAACCTACGGCTGTGGACATTGCGTGCCTGAGTACTCAAGCCTATTCTGCGAGCGCCAGACTCTGCGAGAAGACGCACGGACCAGTCAAGCGACTCCCGACCAAGGCCCTGTCCTTGCATGGCAGGATCGACCGCAATTCGATCGAGGTGTCCCCAGTTGCGAAAACGAGTGACCCCAATGTATGTGACCGCACGATTCTGGTCGTCTCGGCCCAGGAACATGTTGACTCCGAAACTCTTGATGTAGTTTTCGAACTCGGCCTGACTGTTCCACCAGAGCCACGGAAACGAACGATGATCAAGCTCGATTAGTTCCCGAGCGACTTCACGGTTTTTCAAGTCGACCGGTTCAAAGTTCAACCGCGGATGCGGTGTCGACTGAAACTGAATTCGGTTGAGCTCGTAAATCAAGATTTCTTCAATCAGATCATACCCGGCCGCAATGTAGAATGCCTTCTGGCGGGATTCATGGTGCTCACTGGCGATAATCAAACGCTTGTGCACCTCGGCTGAGGCCTGGCGCAACTCTTGCAGCAAGAATGCCGCTCCCGATTGCGCCGACATCTCCATGATGGCAGTGATCTCTGACCGGTGTCGCCATGGGCCTCCGACAATATATTCGCCGGTATCAGGTATCCAGAGTGAAAGCCCCGGATTCTCCGTGACAAGATGGGCAATATCCTCCCGGTCGAATCGACTCGACCAGCTCAGCCGCAGACGCGACACATTTTCGATGGTCACCGGCTCGACCCTCACTCGAAACCCGTGCGAATCGCGATATGAGTTGTTCAATTGTTGTGTCACACTCTGCGCTCCGAGACCCTACTTCGTTATCCAAACCGACTCGAGACCCAGGATCCCAACAGGTGATAGTTGAAGACCATGCACGTAGGGCTCGATCAACTCGTATTCAACATCAGAATAGAGCGGGATAACGACAGCATCATCAATGATCCGTTGTTGAGCCTGTTTATATAAGGCTGACCGCTTGGCCAGATCCGGCTCGGAAAGAGCTTCGTCTAGTAGCTTGTCAACCTCTTTGTTGTGATAACCGATGATATTCTCGCTACTCGTTGAATAGAACAGGACCCGCAAGAAGTCCTCAGGGTCAGGATAATCCGCAATCCAGCTGAGTGTAACGGCTGGGAGCGTATGGGCTCCGATGTCATTGATGTAATCGGGCCAATCGAGCTGCACAACGTCTGCCTTGATACTTAAGTTCTTTTCGAGCTGAAGTTTCATGGCGATCGGCGCATACTCGCCACTCGTGTAGAGGACGACGCCAGTTCCGCCGTTGGCAACTGAGGTCTGCTGCAGCAACGCTTTGGCGCCGGCGGGATCGTATGACGGCAAAGTGGCGGACCAGTCAATCCCCTGGAGACCAGCCGGAACAATGCTGTTCGCTACATCAACGTGACCATCATAAGTTACGGTGGCTATCTTGGTACGGTCGAAGGCCATTATCAGTGCTTTTCGAAAATTAATGTCGTCGAATGGTGCAATGTTTGGATTGAGCAAGATGTAGCTCGTCGACAACAGTGGCTGCACCGACAACTGATTCCGGTATGGAGAGTTCGAGGCTTGGACTCGATCCACCGCGTCAGCCGGAACGCCGGCGATATCGACCTGATGGCGCTCGTAGAGCGTGAACGGCTGAGCGGCATTGGCACCGAACAAGACGATGACCGACTTCAGTGTGGGAGGCTCTGGCAGGTATCGTGGATTCGCGGTCAGAACCATCTGTTCCCCAGGACTCCATTTTGAAACACGAAATGGACCGCTTGCATCTGGCGAACGCCACCAATTCGATCCGCTCTGCACGTTGTTGCGGTTGACGACCGATGCCGGGGTCCCCGCGAGTTTGACCAGGAAATCCGCGACCGCGTGCGTTAGCTGTATCCGGAGAGTCAGATCGTCAACTACCTGAATGCCTGAGATTTGATCGGTCTTGCCGGCGGCGCGCTCGGCAGACCCCGCTATGTCGGAAAGAAACGTCAGGGCCGGCAATGATCCTCCTGCCTGGCTCGCCAACGCAGGATCAATCGACCGATTGAGCGAGTATTGAACATCGCTCGCATGGATCGGCGTCCCACCCGAGAATTTGAGACCATCCCTCAGATGGAACGTATAGGTCATTTGGTCGGCTGAAACATCGATCGTTGCCGCCAAATCGGGGACTGGCTTCAAATCTGGAGACAACTTGACGAGACCTCGGAAAATCTGGCGCGCGATGAACGCAGATTCAGCATCGCGAATCAACGCCGGATCGAGCGTGGAAGGGTCGAGCGGGCCACCCGACAGCGTGAGAACCTGTTGGCCGGTCGGCTTCGGTGTTTGCGCGGTCGGCGAGATGCCTGCGGTCGCCGCTGGCGATCCGGTTTCGACGGGATTGAACTGACTCGATGACACGGTCGAATCAGCTGTGCTGACGGGAATCGACGTCGCAATCTCGGACTTGCTCTTCGAACCAAGCGAACATCCACCAACAAGCAGGATCACGATGATTGCAATTGCTGAAGCGCGAGTGAAGCGCGCCGGATTCTTCACCATCTCAACGTTTCTCGTAGGATCACCACCATTACACATCCGTTCATAGAAGTAGTGTACAAGCGCGCTCCAGACATGGCGACGGCGTCGGACTGAAACTAGTACCTCGTTACTCCTGAACTGACGGATAGAGGCGTTTGAGCTTGATGCGCGCGTCGGTGGTGGTGAAGTGCCAGTCGATGCGCGCATCGTGGCGACTGAGCTGTGCCTCCCAGGCAGTCGTGAGTCCCGGCCCCCAAGGAGTGAACGCAAGTCCTAGAAGCACCGGGCACCAATTTGGGCCGGATCTACTGTTGACATTGGCAGGATTCTTGCGTTTTATGGGGGCAGACGAGCGCTGCCTTAAATCGCACTGGATGTTGTCGACGTCACTTTGAGCCGCTCATGCTTGGCATCTCGTCCGGCGTTTGCTCGTTTCCTCAATCTGGACTATGGGGCCCCAGTCATGCGACAGCCAATTCGATTCAGCTCGGATACCGAAACTCAGATCCCGCAGCTTTCGGACACCGAGCCGGAGTTCGCGACCCGTCCAACTGCGGCCAGTCCACTCGCCGCGGTTCATCGCACGGTGCGTCGTAATAACTCTGCGGCGTTGCGAGCGATATTGGTCATCGTGCTAGTAGCGTTACTTGCCATGCTCGCGTATCTAATCTCGTTGTCATCCCGGCCATCAGTGACAAGTCTTCTGCCAGAGCCGGGAACCGTGTCCGAGCCAGGATTGGTCACGGTCGAGGCTCGCGTGACGGCAGCAAAGCCGATTGAACAGGTTACGCTGTCAATTGACGGCGTGACAATAACACCTGCGGTAACCACGATCGGGGACCGATCCTGGATCGTGCGCTTTCAAAGCGTATTTCCGCGGGGAACGCACACTGCGATCGTGAACGTTCGTGATTCAAAAGGGGGTCAGCAGACTCAAACATGGAGTTTTGAGGCGTCCGGGCCTCGTATTTCACCGTCAATAGCTTTCACTGATCCGCCATCCAATGCGACACTGCCGGAGGGAATAATCTGGATCCACGCGGCCGTCGAGAGTGACGCCAACATTTCATCCGCAACGCTGTCAATAAACGGTTTAAGCGTTCCAGTCCAACTCACTCCCGACAGAAACACGGTTGCAATGACCACTTCGACCAGCGACTCGCAAACTCGTGCGTGGAACATCGAATCCGAGCACAGCTTTTCAGCAGGCTCCTACACCGCGCATATCGTCGCCACCGACGCGCAAGGTGACACATCCGAGGCAGATTGGCATTTCGTGGTTACTGCCGACCCAGTTAAAGCAAGCACCCGTTTCTTCGCTTCATCGAAGCTGTACGTCTCAGGGAAGTTCCTCACTTTTTGGGAGTCCAACCATGGAAGCGCACTATTTGGCGATCCGGTTACGGCCGAGTTCACGAACTCCCAGGGGACTGATGTCCAGTATTTCGAGAACGCTCGTTTCGAAATGAGTTCTGGAGGAGAAGTCGCGCTCGGGCTCCTTGGCGATGAGGCCCTCAAGTCTACACAGCAGCCAGTCAAAAAGCCGACTGGGTTCAGTGGGCTCTACTTTGACGCCACTGGCCATACTCTCGCCGGCAGGTTTCAAGAGTTCTGGCAGGCAAATGGCGGTTTGCAGATTTTTGGGTATCCAATTAGTGAAGTTCTCGACCAAAATGGAACAAAGGTCCAGTACTTCGAGCGTTCGCGGTTCGAACTGGCCAAAGATGGAACCGGATCGACAGTGGTTAAGTTGACGCCGCTCGGGTCTCAAATCTGGGCATCGAAACAATCAACGACAACCCCATGATTGTCACAGACTCGGTCGACGTTCGATGCAGGCAATAATCGACTTGACCGTTTCGTCCGCTGATTCGTTGGTCGTGTTCACCACCAGGTCAGCGTGAGATCGAGCATCGACGAGACGCTCACACTGAACATCAAAGAGCCAACGGGGCCAGGAGCCTCCCCGACGGTCGCACACTGTTCGGTAATCCGCCTCCAAGAACACCAATAGCTGAGGCCCCAGGTGACGCCAGAGTTCGCGCACGACAGAATGCTCCTGACTAACCACGTAGGCGTCTACTCCAAGGCGTCGTAGTCCTGCAACAACCGTCGTCTTGCCGGACGCACATGTGCCGACGACTGCGACTTTCATAACGCGACTCCAGAGCGAGCGATTAACCGTGCTGGCTAACTCACAAGCGGAACCGACACACTCAGCCGGCGAACTGCGGGCCCCTGCACGGCAGGCTCCATTCGCAGGGCTACGACCGTCATGTCGTCCTGTGGACGATCCCGATCGGCGTGCATAGCTTCCCGCAATATGCGGTCAGCCATCTCTTCTGCACAGTGATCGCTTTCCAACAACCTAGCCGCAATTTTCTTTATGTCCACAGGGCTGCCAAACCGCTTGCCGGCACTGAGCACGCCATCGGTGACAATTAGTGCCCGAATACCCGGCTCACACGGAAATTCGAGGACCTTCGGGCGAGTAACGCGATATATGCCGATTCGACCACCGGACTCGGCAATCGAATCCCAGTTGTTTTCTCGGAATATGAACATAGGGATCTCGCTATTCCGCGAGAGCACGACCGTCTGAGTCACGAGGTCGATCGACAAGATGTCGAGAGCCGCCGAGACGCGGCCACCACGGTGGGCGAACAAAAAGTCATGCGCGGCTCGTGCGGCTGTACCATCGCGCACGCCCTCGTTCAGCAGATTCACCGTGCGGCCGGCCACGAGAAGACTCAGCCGCTTGGCGTGTTCGCCACTTCCTTGACCATCAACAACGACAACAGAGAGACCGCCGCCGGGCCGCTCCACGATCTCGACGGTGTCACCACTTTCGCGACTGGCGTACTTGTTTATTTTGGCAGCCGCAATGTCAAACGTAACCGGCAAGCTGAACCTTCACCTTCTCAGCCGAATCGGCAAGATTCGAGCCAACACTCGTGAACCAAATCCTATCGAGGACATCGCCGTCATTCCATCTGCGATCACACCAGACTTATTCAACGAACGAATGAGAAAAGTGCATTGACTGTACGGCAAATTTGACCAATCCGTGTCAAAAACGTGTCAACATTGACGACGATTCAATTCGACACAGACGCGCAACCCCGTTTTTCCGCTTGTATTCAACTATTTGATCCTCACACGGTCATGTTCGAATACCTACGTTCGTACTCGGTAATTCGGTACCCAAGGATTGACACTAAGGCCCAATGGTACTAGACTTGTCTCAAGATCAAAGTACTACAGCGCCACAAACTGGCGACTGTGGAGGCTGTGGACTGAGAGTCACAGCAACTGTGTTGAGATATTTGTTATGTCAATTCCTGTCGCGTGGCGTCAGTCACAACCACGGGAGATGGCTGACAAAGACCGGGGGATGAAGCCATGAAGTGGAAGTAGGAATGTGGTTCAAGACCACGACTGTTTCACTTGGCTGCACCAGCGAGAAGGAGTCAACGACAGTGTTTAAGTGGAAGTAAATGGAGAAAAGGCGCTGGCCAACTCATGAGGTTATGCGCCATGTCGATTCGCCGTTGGGGGTATTAGCTCCAATGGCTAAGACAGCAGATACAATCCCGGATTTCGACAGTCAGGCATGGAGAGCGGCTATCGAAGTTCGGGATTTGTTTTGTCCGGAGATGCTGATCCTCTGCCGACGTTTCGTCAACCTGCAATCGGTCACGTCTTTTGTCGTCTAGACTCTATGCGGTACGCTCGTACCGCACGACTCGGTACTGTATAGCCACCCGAAATCCCGCAACAGCACAACAAAATTGACGGAACCGGTTCTATAATCGGTTTGCTGATAGGGATTGCATTTTGGACGTGCGCAGTAGGTCGCTGGGCAAACCTTGATCGGCGTTCGAGTCATTCTGGCTGGCTTCACGTAGGCGATCAACAAGGAGTCTGGAACTCGGTGCAGGTGCCAGCAAGAATCTACGCGATGGTAGGTATGCTGGCCGCGGCGTGCGTGGTGGTGCTGGGCTTAGTCGCGCCTCGAGTGTGGACACCCAGCGTCAACCGTGATTCGGTCTTTCTGAGCGCTATGCTCATCCTCTTGATCATCGTAGCAGACTTCTTCGATACAGATTTGCCTCTGGCTTCAGTTCGAATCACGGTCTCGGTGGCGTCCGCGCTCTGTTTCGCGTCGGCAATCAGTCTGGGACCGGCTGTAGGCGCGCTGGTTGCTGGCGTTGCCGCGATGACGGTCGAGCTTATTCAACGCCGACCAGCACTGAAACTCAGTGTGAACGTCATCAACTACGTCCTTTCGACCTTCTTTTCGGGCTGGGCCTACGTCTCGATGGCCAACATCCACAAAACGCCCATTTCGAGCACCACCAATATCGCGGCCACGGTGGTGGCGGCGATGGTATTCAACCTGGTGAACTCAGGGATTATCGCAATGATCCTATCTCAGGTCGTCGGCACGTCTCCGTTTCGAATGTGGCGCAACAATATCCGAGGCGTGGCATTTGAGAGTCTGTCGTTGCCTACTCTTGGGGCTCTTGTCCCAGTTCTCTATCAGCAAAACCCGATCGGCGTCCTACTGGTGGTCATCCCGTTGCTCGGTCCGTACCTCTCGTTTCGGCGCTATGGCCAGATACACCGTGAAACAAGATCGACCATTGAGCTTGTCGCCGATCTTCTCGATCGGCGCGATCCGTACACGTCCGAACATTCGAAGAGGGTGATGGATTACGTTGCGATGATCGTTGAAGAAATGGATGGTCTTACCTTCGAGGAACGAGAGGTGATTCTCGCGGCCGCACCAGTCCACGACATTGGCAAGATCGGAACGACTGATTTCATCCTCGGCAAACCGGGCAGACTAACCGATGAGGAGATGGAGATTATCAAGGAGCACTCCAAAGAAGGGGCCTCGATCCTAGGAATTCTATCGATGTATCGCGAAGCGTCCCGTGTTGTTTTACATCACCACGAGCGCTGGGATGGTTTGGGCTATCCAAGCGGTTTAGCGGGACAGGAGATCCCCATCGGCTCGCGGATCATCGCGGTTGCGGACACGTACGATGCCATGACGAGCGACCGACCGTACCGCAAGGCCTTGTCCCATCAAGTGGCGGTCGCGGAGATTCGCCGCGGCGCGGGCACCCAGTTCGATCCGTCGACTGTCGACGCGTTCCTGCGAGCGATACAAGGACAACCCATAGCGATTGAGATCCCGACACTTCACCTCGCTTGATCTCTCCGTCTTGCCTCTTCCGCAAGCTGAATTCGATTCCAGGACGCCACGACGACGATCCTTTCGCGTTCTCTTGATCATGCATAATGATTCGAGCAACCAATTTGCGGCTGCGGCTGCGCCCGGACCACCAGTTAGTTCGTGGGCGATTGAACTCGTAGCACGCTTGACCTCGACGGAGAAGCTATTGAACTGTGCGGTAACCCTCGATTTCCACGACACATTGTTCCTCTGCGACGACTGGTTTCAGCTCGAAGTTCGCAAACTCCCGAACGAATTCTTCGACTGGCTCGCGCAACAACCTGGTCAGGTCGGATGTGAGGCATCGCCTGCGGAGATCACGACGAGCTATCGCCAGCTTCGACACACCGCTATTGACGGCGGCATTGAGATTGACTCCATTGAGTGCGTTGCCCGAATTTGCCGCGAGCACCACGTCGAAGTCGACAGAGAAGTCATCGCTGCTGGCATTGACGTCTTGATGCGGAAGACATTGTCTACGGCTCGCCCAAGACCGGGCGCGATTGAACTGGTTCAAGCACTGGAAGGGACAGGAGTCAAGCTGGGAGTCATCTCGAACGCTATTCACCATCCATTTCTCGAGTGGGCGCTTGACCGATTCGGAATGCTCGATAGTTTCGACCTAGTTCTCTCTTCTGCGAAAGCCGGATTTTACAAGTCGCGCATCGAGCTCTACCAGATCGCATCAGATAATCTGGCTATTTCACCAGAAAAGATGATTCACATAGGCGACTCGTATCGATTTGACGTTGTCGGCGCGACCAACGCTGGAATGCGCACGGTCTGGCTGAATCTGACAGGTGCCGTTGCTGACGGAGTAACGCCCGATCTGACCGTGGAATCCCTGGATGGGCTTGCTCCACGCATGTTTGACACGTTCGCGTTTGGACCTGCGTCGCAGACAGGGACATCGCATGCGCTTTGACGTCTTCACCATCTTTCCGGGAGCATATGAAGGACCGCTGACGGAGAGCATCATTAAGCGCGCCCAGGATAGCGGTCGAATCGATGTCCAGTTGCACGACCTGCGAGCGTGGACCACCGACCGGCATCGGTCGGTGGACGACTATCCCTACGGTGGAGGTCCTGGCATGGTAATGATGGCGCCTCCCATCGTCGAGGCGGTCGAATCGATTGTTGAAACCTCGCTCTGCGAAGTTCCCGTGTTGATTCCCTCTCCGTCGGGCGAACGCTTCACACAAAAGATGGCCCATGACCTTGCACTGGAGGAGCGACTGGTCATCATCTGCGGCCGTTATGAAGGTATCGACGCTCGCGCGACAGACATTCTGAACGCTCGCGAGGTTTCAATTGGTGATTATGTGATGACCGGAGGGGATCTCGCCGCGGCTGTGATGATCGACGTGATTGCACGACTCATTCCTGGCGTGATCGACGATGAGTCGCTCGCCGACGAATCGCACAGTTCCGGGTTACTGGAGTATCCGCAGTACACCCGTCCTCAGGTCTATCGCGACCATTCTGTACCGGAGGTGCTGTTGAGTGGTCATCACGCACGAGTTGCGGAGTGGAGAAGAAGACAAGCGCTGCAACGAACCTTTGAACGTCGTCCCGATCTCCTTGAGCACGCGTCATTGTCGGATGTCGAACGACAGTGGATTGAACGACAATCGGCAACTCCTGACGATTGAAGGTCCACGGGTTGTGATCGAGAATCGTCCAGAGTGCTCCGTGGAGACACCTCAGTCGTGGGTATCGTTCGGCCACTTTCAAGCTTCGAGTCACGTGGACGTAGCCGGCGCTAAATCGTTCGTTGTGGACCAACCGGCATCAGACTGATTGAACGTGATGGAAGACTCTCAAATCGTATCGACAACTCAATCTGACATCGCGAAGCCAATTATCGCGCTATCGCGCGTGAACAAGTCGTACCAGGCTGGACGTCGGGCAGTTCAAGCCCTACAAGACGTCAATCTCGAGGTAAGTCGCGGTGAGTGGGTTGCAATACTTGGTCCGTCCGGATGCGGAAAATCAACGCTACTCAATCTGCTGAGCGGAATTGACCGGCCATCGACTGGTTCGGTCAACGTGCTCGATGCGGAGCTTGGAGCGATGAGCGAAGAGAAAATCGCTCGCTGGCGAGGCAAATCAGTTGGAATCGTGTTCCAGTTCTTCCAGCTAATGCCGACGTTGACGGCACTCGAAAACGTGTTGCTTCCGATGCAGATAAACGCTCGTGACACCGGTGCCGATCGTGCCATGGAACTTCTCGAACTGGTCGGCCTCGGACATCTGGCCGATCACTTTCCAAATGAGTTGTCCGGTGGAGAACAGCAGCGAGTCGCTATTGCCCGCGCGCTGTCAAATGATCCTCCGATTCTACTTGCCGACGAACCGACAGGTAACCTTGACAGCGTTTCTGGGCAACTCGTGCTCGATCTTTTGGATCAGACCTGGCAGCAAGGCGCAACGCTGATCCTCGTTACTCACGACCGGGAAGTCGCGAACGTTGCCTCGAGAATCATCACGATGCGCGACGGTGCCATTGTTGAAGACGTCGAGACCGGTCGAGGTCTCCCCAATCTTCGACTGGTGTCACACCAATGATCGTTCTTCCGCCATTTCCCATCCATTCGAGTGGAAATGTTCATTCGTGAATCGAAACATTCGAGTAGCGCGTCTGATCACAGGGAAGGCGCCACTGCAAGTCCACCTAATGTCCCGCACACGTGATCTGATCTGACTCACGATCACGCGATATGTCAAGCTCAGTCCAGAAAGCCACCAAGGTATGACATACTCATTTCTGGATCACGGCAGGAATGGCGTTCGTCGCGGATCTCGACGGGAATCAGCAACGAATGGATCTACTCCTCAAAAAGAATTTCCGGGATCTGCAGCGGCGACCCCTCCGGACGCTCCTAACGGTCATTGGAGTGTTGCTCGGTGTTGCGGGCGTGGTCGCGATCTCATTCACTGGACGTAACCTCGCGGTAGCTCAGCGCCAAACGTACGCCAATACCAAACAGCCCGATGTCACGGCCTTTGTTTCGAACTTATCGCCGACCCTTGTGGGACTCATCGAACGCCGCGACAACGTATCGCTCGCGGATACGCGATCGGTGCAATACACTCGGATGTCGGTTGGCAGTGGTTGGGTATCAACCCGGCTCGTCGGAGTATCGAGCTTCACGGGGTCAAAGCTGTCAACGCTTGAACTCGTGGATGGTCGATATCCCGACCGGGGCGAGGTCGTGTTCGACATTACCGCGACGAAGCTTGCAAATCTCCGAATTGGAGATCTCGTAGCACTTCAAACGGACGCCGGCGCAACGACGTCCTACGCGAGAATCAGCGGGTTTGTCAGGGCACCAGCAACGATCGACGCGTCGATTCTCAACCAGGCAACGGCGTTCGTACCCGACCACGACCTGCTCAAGATACTCGGACACCAGTATGACAATTACCTGATGCTGCGCGTCGACCAGCCACAGAGAGCTAGTCAGACCGCAAATGATATTTCCGCGTTCCTCGACAAGCGCGGCATTCCACACGGAGGATTTACCGTTCGCGATCCTAATTCATTCACTGGCAGTCGAGAGCTCGAGACACTGCTCCTATTGCTCCGAGTCTTTTCCTATGTAGGTGCGGCCTTAAGCAGTTTCCTAGTCGCGAACACGATCGCGGCGGTGATGATTGAGGAGTCGCGCCAAATTGGGATCATAAAAGCGCTCGGCGGTACCCGGTGGACTGCAATGCGCACCTACCTTACGTTTGCAGCTATGGTCGGGCTCGCAGGCGGATCAGTTGGGTGGGGTGTAGGGTTGCTGGGTGGCCGCGCCCTGTCTGCCTATCTCTCCGGGCTCTCCGGTCTCGTCCTTCCACCGTTCGTTCTGTCGACCCGTGAGCTCGTTCTCGCACTTGCCGTGGGACTGATCGTAACTCTGAGCTCTGCGGCGGTCCCGGCCTGGATTTCGGCTCGCAAACGTGTGGCCCCACTGATTGCCAGCGTGGGAGTAACATCTGATTTCCGACGCGGCCTCTTGCAACGGATAACAGGGCCACTCGGCAAGATGACCGCAATGTCGGCGATTGGTCTTCGCAATCTTGTACGACGTCCCGTTCGGGCGTGGATTACGTTAGGGCTGGTGGCTATTGCAGTCGCGACGTTCATCGCCACTCAAGCGGTGAGTACATCGGTAAACAAGACAGTCGATCAACTGTATACGTTGTATGGCGCTGACGGCTGGATCTACTTCAATCGTTACCTCGACATCAACTTCGATCACGTTCTCGATCAGCAGCCATCGGTGACTCGCGCCGAGCCCTGGGGCAACACTGGAGGATCGCTTGGAAGCGTTCGTACCGATGTTTGGGGAATTCCGGCGGACACACATATCTACACTCCGCGCGTCACCTCTGGCACCTGGTTGCGCGAGAGCAATCCCGTCGGCGCCGTCCTCACCGGCAATCTCGCCCAGAAGCTCAACGCGCGGGTTGGTGACGTTCGGACCCTTGACATCGGCAAGACTTCAACGCTCATTGAGGTGGTGGGCATTGTGAACGATTCGAGTACCTATCTCGGCGCCACGACGACCGGTAAATTATTCCTGCGAATCGAAGACCTCCAAACTATTGCAGGAGTTCAGAATCGAGCGAGCTTGTTCGCCCTGAAGCTGAAATCGTCGCAACCGCATGCGGTCGATCAAGAACTCCAGCAGCTTGAGGAACAGTTCCGCGCCTATGGTCCACAGACACTCGCAACGTACCAGGATCAGGCGAGTTCTCGTCAGGCTATCGACATTTTGACTCTCATGCTGAATACAATGGTCGTTATTATCGGCATTGTTGGTCTGGCAGGAATCGCGAATACGTTGATTATCAACTTGACCGAACGACGACGTGAGTTTGGAGTCTTGAGAGCATTAGGGGCGACCGCTTCTCATCTCATCCGCCTCGTAATGTCCGAGGCACTGGGAATCACTGGGGCAGGGTGTATTCTCGGAATTGCGATCGGATATCCCCTTGCACGGTACCTCGTCTATCTCACTGGCACGCAGCTCTTCGCTCTCGACTTCAGCCTTAGCCCAATGACCATCATTATGACGTTGGCGGTCGCTTTGGTCGCGACGGCCGCCGTTAGCACCGGACCTGGGTTAGTTGCGGCGAGAATTCGCCCTATCGTGGTATTGCGCTATGAATAAGCGTCGCTGGATCGTAGTCGCAGTCGTGGCTGTGTCTGTGGCCGTCGTGTCCGTTCTCGCCTATTCGCTCAGCCGAACCGGCAATGTCAAGACTGCAACGGTGGTCCGCGGATCGCTGGCAGCAACGATTCAGACGACTGGACGTCTCGCCGCGAAGAGTCCAGTCGTGGTCCGGAGCGACGTTTCAGGAACTGTGCAAATCGTTGCCGTACAACCAGGCGACTCGGTTACCGTCGGCGATGTACTCGTTCAGTTGGATCGCGCCCCGTTTGATGCAGCTGTGCAACAAGCTGAAAAACAGGTGGCGAACGCCGAGACAGCCTTGAATCTGGCGGAATCGGCCGCTGGCACAAATCCAACTCCCCAGCAAATTGCTGACAAACTACGGGCGGATCAAAATGTCGTAGCCGCCAACAAGGAGCTTGCAGCGGCTGAGGACCGCGTGGCGTCCTCATTGATCCTCGCTCCATCGAGTGGCACGATCATCGACGTTCAGACCGCGACAGGTGCGCCGTTGGGGCAGGGATCGACGGTCGTCGATATGGCCAACCTTTCGGACCTGAACCTGTCGATCGACATCGATGAGATTGATTTCCCGCATGTCAGCAATGGCATGGCCGCGAGTTTCCGGCTCGACGCTTATCCCGGAACCGAGATCGACGGGACAATCACCAATGTGTCGCCAGTTGCACGGACCAGTGGTGGAACAACAACGTTTCCAGCGACGATCACATTCCGGAAGACGTCAGGGCTGGAACTTCGGCCGGGAATGAATGCCAACGTCACGATCAAGACCGCGGTGAGGCAGAATGTTCTCCTGATTCCGGAAAGTGCGCTTCGAACGGTCGGCCAGCGGACATTTGTTACCGTGCTCAAGAATGGCAAGCAGACCGAGCAGGAGATTCAGATTGGGCTTCGCAGCAACGGTATGGTCGAAGTAGCGTCAGGTCTTTCTGAAGGATCGAAAGTCGTCCTACACTAGACACGCTGCGATTCGTCCAGTACTGAAATTCCGAACCTGGTTCGTCGAAAAGTACGCTTGGTAGTGCCTAAGACTGAAGGTTTCCGGACGAATCACCTAGTGACTCCATATCTTGACGGACGTAACCTACTATAGGTGGTATTTTGCCGCTGGGGAAAACCTTCAAGGAGCGTGGAGCTCGATGGCGAGTGTAGCTCAAAGTACTCGAAGTCTCGGATTGGGTGAGCCAGGAGCGATAGAGCAAACTGGGCTCGATCTCGCATTCATCTCCGATCTCACGCTTAAGGCGATCTATTTCCAGAGCACGGCCACCGGACAGGCAATTTCAGATCAACTGTGCCTCCCCTACTTCAACGTTGTAGAGCGAGCCCTCATTCAGCTTAAACGCGAAGAGCTCGTGGAAGTAAGCGGTTCTCTCGGTATTGGCGAGATGGCCTACCAGTACACGCTGACGCCTAAGGGCACTATCCGCGTCCAGGAGATCTTGGATCGCACTACGTACGTAGGACCTGCGCCGGTCACTCTCGACGCATTCCGCGAGATGGTCCATCTTCAGACCATTCGCAGTACGCGCGTCACGCCTCAGGACGTAAGAGAGGCGATGTCCGATCTCGTCTTCACAGACGAGGTTCTTGACGCAGTTGGCGAGGCCGTAAACACAGGTGGGTCAGTATTTTTGTTCGGAGACCCAGGAAACGGCAAAACCGTACTGGCTGAACGCATCACTGAACTTCTTGGCGGTACCGTTTTGATCCCGCACGCGATACTCGTTGATGGACAGATCATCAAAGTATTTGATCTGCAGAATCATCAGCCGGTGGCACCGACCAATGCGCGTGCCGATCTAGATCGTCGCTGGGTAACGTGCCGTCGTCCTACGGTCATTGTCGGTGGAGAGTTAACGCTTCAGAGCCTCGACCTCGTGTACGATCCAATTTCCAAGATCTATGAAGCACCACTTCAGGTCAAGGCAATTAACGGGATGTTGTTGATCGACGATTTTGGACGGCAACAGGTGCGTCCACGCGACCTGTTGAATCGATGGATCGTGCCTTTGGAAAAAAAGGTTGACTTTCTGACTCTGCACACAGGGAAAAAGATCGAGATCCCGTTTGACGAACTTATAGTGTTCTCAACCAACCTGTCGCCGCGCGATCTTGTCGATGAGGCGTTTCTTCGCCGAATCCAAAGCAAGATTCGCGTCGGGAATCCATCTCTAGATCAATTCAGGGAGATCTTCAGACGCCAGTGCGAGGCATTAGAAGTGCCATTCGATCAGGCAGGATTGGTTCACCTTCTACGCGAACATTACGTCAAGCCTAAGAGGGAATTGCGGTCATGCCACCCTCGCGACATCTTGCGAACACTGCAAGGTATCGCCCGCTATCTTGGTTCGACCCCGGCACTCTCTCCCGAGCTTATCGACAGAGCCTGCGCTACCTACTTCGTCGATTTCTAGCCACGGAGCATTCATCTGTTTCTTCACTGCGTCTCCTGCTCATTTTCTAGCAGGTCAACCCAACTCGTTTCGAGACAATATTGCGACGATAGAATCGCTAAGACTATCACCTTGCGTCGTTTTGTTGATCTATTTTCTACTTGATCCGTATATAGTGCCGCGATGAGTTGATCTCTATCCTAATTGTCATGGAACTACTATTACAGATGAGCAGTGACATGTCGCTAGACAATAACGTCGTCAAGAGATTGTGAACATGTATACTTTTGCCGCGAGCCGGAGTGAGGCAGCGTGACGATCGCCAGAAACGACGGGAACCTGGTTCCCGGTCGCGTGGCTGTCGTTGTGTGCCGTAGATCGAGGTAGCAATGCGAAGACTCTTGTCACCGCGATTCATTGCAGTTGGGGTCGTGCTGCTAGTTGCGGCCCTCATTACGCTCACCATATTGCAGAACAGCCCGCAATCGGGTGGCGTGGACGTCACACAGATCATTCACCGCATCGAGGCTGGTCAAGTTACCAAGGTTGTTGTTCAAGGTGACGGTCGCACTGCAGACGTGACCTTTACCGACAAAACTGAAACGAAGGTTGTACTTCCCCCTGGTCAGTCGTTTACGGGGTTCTTGACAGACGCCAACATTCCCACGAGTCAGTGGCCGCCGATTCAGCTCGAACACCAGTCGGGTTTGTCAGCAAACGCATCCACAATTATTCGCGTTCTGATGTTCGTCGGCATTGGAGTCTTCATTTTCCTGATGTTTCGTCGTTTCACCCCAGGATCGATGGGTTCTAATTCGTCACGTAAGGGAGCCTTCGAGCCGATTCGGCCAGGCGAGCGAGTAATCACGTTTGACGATGTTGCCGGCTCTGAAGAAGTCAAGGAAGAAGTCGCTGACATCGTCGACTTTCTGCGAGAACCGGATCGATTCCGGGAGGTCGGTGCAAGAATTCCACGAGGTGTATTGTTAGCGGGCCCTCCCGGCACCGGAAAAACACTGATTGCACGCGCCTTAGCGGGCGAAGCACGAGCATGCTTCTTCTCAGTCAGTGGCTCAGAATTCGTCGAACTCTACGTCGGCGTTGGCGCGTCGCGGGTGCGCGAACTGTTTCGCAAGGCAAAGGAGAATGCACCCTCGATCATTTTCGTCGATGAGATTGACGCCATCGGACGTCGTCGTGGGCGAGCCGAGCAAAGCACCGAGTACGATCAGACATTGAACCAGATTCTGGTCGAAATGGACGGATTCGAAGAGCGAACGACCGTCGTAGTCGTGGCAGCTACGAACCGGATTGACATCCTGGATTCCGCTCTACTTCGCCCTGGTCGATTCGATCGAAAAGTCTTAGTTGATTTGCCGGATCGAGCGGCGCGAAGCGCGATTCTCGAAGTACACGGTCGCGGTAAGCCATTCGCGGACAACGTCAAGTTCGATGAGGTAGCGGCGCGAACCAGCGGCATGAGTGGGGCCGATCTCAGTAACATAGTCAACGAAGCGGCAATCCTCGCTGGTCGCGCACGACGCTCTATCATCAGTATGGACGACATGCTCGAAGCGCTGGACCGAACTGTCGCCGGTCCAGCTCGTACCGCCCGGCGGTTCAGCGAACAAGAACGACGGGTGGTGGCCTATCATGAGGCCGGCCACGCGATCGTAGCCCATCTGCTGCCAAATGCGGATACGGTTCGGAAAGTGTCGATCGTTTCGCGCGGCCAAGCCGGTGGATACACAATGATCGTTCCCGATGAGGATCGAGGTCTTTGGACGCGTGCACAACTGAGCGACCGGCTCGCGGCGCTTCTCGGTGGCTTCGCCGCCGAGGAACTTGTGTTTGGCGACATCACGACCGGCTCATCGAACGACCTGGAGCGAACCTCGTCGATCGCATCGTCAATGGTTCACCGTTACGGAATGAGCACGCGATTCGGACTTCTGTCGACGGCGTCTTCGACCGGTGACATCGGGCAAATCTCACAGCAGACGGCCTTCGCCGCCGAGCAGGAGACTCTTGAGCTCGTCAGTTTGGCGCACGAAACTGCGTTGACCGTGTTGCGAACGCATCGAGAGGATCTCGAAAGGGTCGCGCAACGACTGCTCGAAATTGAAACGATCGAGATTGATGAGTTGGGTTCTCTGATCAACGCTCCCACGCCAATGTCTTTCCCCGTGCCGCGGCCATCCGCGGAGAGCGTGCCGGCAACCCGAGAAGTGGCGTCAACGCCTGCTCGTCGTCGCGGCGCACGGCGGCTCGGGCGAGCTGCGAATGCCGTGGCTGCGTTTTCTCGACATGCTGCTTCGGCTGCGCTCCGGGGCACAAAGCATGAAGCGGACCGAACGTAGTCGCGATCCGCAGGGCGATTTATTAAATGGCAGTGAGGCGGGTGACTTCATGATCGCCCGCCTTTGTGGTTAATGCGCAGAATTCAATTCAAAGGTGATTACACATCGGAACTTCAGACTCGCCTGCATCGCCTGACGGCTGGCGAATCACCAAAGCAACGGCAAGCATGATTTTCTTGACAAGTATCTGGGCACCGTCACCGGCTCCCGCTCCAAATACATCGGCGGATTTGAACGGCGCCGTCCATTACGCTCCGTGCCATTCGGCCTAACTATCCGGCGCGTCCATCCGTCATTCGCGCACGTTTGATCTCAAATTCAGCATCAGTGAGAAGCCCGGAATCACGGAGGTCCTGGAGCGCCGCAAGCAGCTCCGATTGCCGATCATCGGGCACATGACTGTGTCCGTGATCGGCAAGATCATTGCGCGCGTCAAGGATGGCGCGTTTGAAAGCGAACGGGTTTCCTAGCGCATCAAGCTGGTTCAAGCCCATGTCGCTTCCAGTGATGATTTCAATCGTTCCATAGTTCAGCATGCGGCCAAACAGAGATTGGGTGAGCAAGATATCGTTTACCATCTCGAGGGACGAGTCGAATACTCTGCGAGTGAATACCCCTTCGACCTGCACGATACGGTAGTTGGTGACAGCGTAGACCTCATTTTTCCATGCTATGAATCGCATGAAGGCAAACCCCAGGGGGACCAGACTAGCAATCCAGAGAATCGCTGCCACAATGATGGGGAGCTTCATTGCCGCAAAAATGCCCAGACCGATTAAGACAAGCCCACCAATTACGTAGAGCACAAGGTGCCCAACGAGAAATAGTGGATGACGGCGAGCCGTAACCATGATCTGCTCGCCATCGGCCAGCAGTCCGCGAAGCTCTGACACTATCTTCCTCCACACGCTCGTCAAGGACGGTCAACATGTTGTCGCTGGGGTACGCGAACGTATGGTAACGGACGGCGAGGATTAGTTCAATCGACAATCGTCCTAAGCACCGTAAGTGATCGGGGTTCCCGTTCCAGCACAAAGCTAACGTAACCACGTACAGTTCGGTCAAGCTCGGCGTGCAGTTCGGTCGACAGGCGCAAGCGAAGCACCTTTTCGACGTCGCCCTGGTCGACAAGTCGCAGAAACTTGAGCGCATTGATCGAGATGGTCTCTGTCAACGGTTGGTTGCTGCGGCAATCCGGACAGAGCACTCCACCGGCAAGACTGAAGCCGTTTATTTCGGGCTTCAATTGCCGGCCGCAATCAATGCATTTGTAGAGCTCCGGCTTGAACCCCATTAGCGCCAGAAGCCGAAACTCGAAGACTACCGAAGCGACAAACGGATCTGCTGCTGAATTAAGCAGGTCGAGCGTTCTGATCAAGAGTTCGTAGGCGCGATGGTTCTCCTGGCCTTCTACGCTAAAGAGGTCGAGAAGGTCAGCGAAATACCCCGCGTAGGCGATCAGGTGCTCGTTCTGATGAATTGTGCGGAATGGCTCGATGAGCGAAGCCTGGGTCACAATGTCGAGATTCCGACCCTTGGCGATCAGGAGAGATGAGCGGCAGAACGGCTCCAGATGCCCTGCCAGACGACTCTTTGTTCGTCGCACCCCCTTCGCGACAACGCTCAGCTTGCCGACCCTGTCGGTGAAAACGGTCAGGATGCGATCGGCCTCGCCCAGGTCTCTACGCCGCAGCACGACGCCTTCGGCTGAGTAAAGGCGACCGCGCTCTCTGGCTGGCAGTTCCAGTGGAGTCTCATTCAATAGCGACTGCGATCCAATATGGACGTCACGAGCGTTCAAAGTCGCAAGATAACGACAACGTGCGTGGCAGCTCGATCATCTAATTATGTCACGAATTTCCCGCGCGAGACTCAGCTACCAACTGTGTCCATTGCCGGGCACGATCCAGAATTGCATCCCAGTCGCCCGACTGGACGGAAGGACGATGAATCAGATTCCCGCCCACGGCAAGTGCTACAGCTCCCGCTTTGAGGAAAAGCGGCCCGGTCTCGAGCGTTACTCCTCCTGACGGTATCAGCTTGGTTTGCGGCAATGGTCCGAGTACATCTTTGAAATATCCAGGACCAGCGACGCTTGCCGGATTTACCTTTATGAAATCAGCTCCGGACTCCCAGGCTGTTAAGATTTCCGTAGGCGTAAATGCACCAATGACCGATGGGACGCTGTATCGCCTACACATTTCGATCGTTTGCTGTCGAAGCGTAGGGGTTACGATAAATTGGGCTCCCGACAGAATTGCGTGACGAGCCGTTTCTGCGTCCAATACCGAACCGGCTCCGACGCGGCAGAGGTCACCGAGAGACTCTCGAACTTCCCCGATCGCCGCGCCAGCCTTGGGGTTGGTGTACGTGAATTCCAGATTCGTCACCCCGCCCTCAATCAAAGCCTGCGCGAGTCTTACCGCGGCACTCAAGTCATCCAGACGGATGACCGCGATCAGTCCAGCTTCCTCGATCCAATGCACTCGTCTGTTCCTCTCAGATATTGGGTGAAACTCACTGGAAAGAGTGTACCCCGAGACCGCGCTCGCCACACTCATGGACAGGGAGTATGCGACCGGAGTTCGAAGATGCGATAGGATTTTCGGAGAAGCGACCGAGTTCGCCTTGTTCCAGAAAACAGACCGCTGAAGGAGACGGAATGAGCTTAAGGATCGGCCTTATCATCGCTCGCGACAAGCACGAAGCGTCGGAGATTGCCGAAGACGTGGACCGCTGGCTGCGGGCAGCCGGGACAGTGGTCTTATCCGAGCGTGAATTGAACGAGGGCGCGGCGGCTGACATTCTGATCACCCTTGGTGGTGACGGACTCATCATGCGGATGGCACACATCTTCCCGGGCGTTCCAATCCTTGGCATCAATGTTGGCAAGGTCGGATTCCTGGCTCGTATAGAGCGAGAAGACTGGCGGCAGGCATTACAGGATATTGTCGAGCGTCGCTACCGCATCCAGGAGAGCCCGACGCTGACGGCAACGCTCAATCGAGATACAGATGGCGTCGAATCATTCTGGGCGATCAATGACGTCGTAGTTCGCTCGGGGCTGCAAATGATTGATGTTGAGCTCTATATCGATGAGCAGTTTGTGAATACGTATCCGGGCGATGGCATGATCGTGGCGACGCCCCAAGGAAGTACTGCCTACTGTATGGCGGCCGGCGGGCCGGTCTTGGATGCTGGAGTACGAGGATTCGCGGTCACGCCGATCTGCGCCCATTCACCCATTCGCACGACGCTCGTGGTCCCAGAAGAAGCGAATCTGGAACTCGTGATGGCGAGCGACCGCGCAGCGGACCTGATTCTCGATGGAACACCTGTTGAAAACCTCAAGCAGGGTGATGTTGTTCAGGTTCGAAACGGAGAGCATCGATTTCATCTCGTCGTGTTGGAAGGAATGAACTTCTACCAGGCGTTCCGCAGCAAGTTCAATTTCATGATCCGTCCGAACGCGATCCCGACTCGACCAACCGTCTAGTCGCACCACGGCTCTTGATGTCGGATGCAATCATTTTGTCCTGAACGGGACGACCCGATCAGTATCGGCGTGGACCGGCCGGAAGTTCGTCGGTGCGGTCGTAGCGTTCTCCGGAATCCGGTTCATCCGGTTCTTCCCACTGCTCTTCAGCCGCCGCCCCGTTCGACCGGAAAGGGTCAACTTCAGGGCCGGTGTACCCCGGCTCGTCCACGTCTTCGAGATCCCAATCCATGGTTCGCCGGCTTGTGGGCTCAGACCACGGCTCAATCGGCACATACTGATCGGGAGCAGTCGACTCGTGAGAAATTGCTTTTGCACGGTGGCCAGCAAGCCGTTCGCGAGCCTGTCCGAGCAAACGGCCGACACCTTCACGCTCGGCGGGCCGCCACTCTTCCGAGATCTGAAGTGGTACTTCTGCCGCATATTGTTCTTCGCCGCAATACGGGCAAATATCCCATCGAAGATCGATCAGACGCCCACACCCTCCGCAGGAGGCTCGCAGTGAACTTCGGCAATGAGGGCAGAAAATAAAATCACTTTCGACTTGATGCTGGCAGGTGGGGCACAGGAGCAATTCATCGAGATCCTGAAGCAGATACTCTTCCTCAAGGGACCGTTGAAAAGCGTCATCCAACGTGTCTCGCGGTCGCAAGATCATATAAATCAGCACGCCCGGGACGAAGAACAGGACAACCACCAGCGTCGAGAATATTTGGGCGACGACACTGCGACTTCGAGTTTGAATGTCCTGAAAGGTCCATACGATGAGCGCAAACCAGAGGGCCAGCAAATAGGCGCCGCCGAGCGCTATTAGTAACTGTAACCCTCGCGCAATTGCTGCTTCCATTCGGTCGAAAATCCCCCTGTCACGCGTACCTCCGCTAAGAAATACGCTCGGAGTATCGAACATTCAACACAAACACGGTTGCTCCACCGACCTGAACTTCAACCGGGTTTGGCACATAGAATTCGCCTGGCTCCATGATCGGCAAAAGCGGATTCACATATTGTGTTCGTGTATAGCAGTTCTGTTCTACGAGACTGAGAACATCTGGAACGTACTGATCATCGACACCGACCAAAACAGTGACGTTGTTCTCACGCAAGAAACCGCCGGCACTATTGATCTGGGTCGATCGATATCCATTCTCTCGCAGCGCCGTGAGGAGTGCGTCGGAGTCTTTTCCCTGAATTACGGCGAAGATCAACTTCATTGTCTATAGTCCTCAATCGGCGCGGTCGAGTTCGTCGCTTAACCGCACAAGTGTCTCACGAAGCAATACCTGCTCCACAACTTCAGCGTTGCTGCTCGCGTCGATCAGGCGCCAGCGAATCGGATCATCCAGTGCCGCAGCCCGAAAGTAGGAGCGTACTCGTTCATGAAACGCTCGAGAGTCGACGTCGAATCGGTTGAGCGGCTCTCCGGACGCAACTCGCCTGGACAACCCAACCTCGATGGGAACATCGAGCAAAAAGGTGAGATCGGGATAAAGGTTCCGAGTTGCAAAGGACTGGAGCGTGATGAGTTCGTCGATTGCCAGCCCACGTCCCGCTCCCTGGTAGGCGAGGGTTGAATCGAGGTAGCGATCACACAGCACTATCTTACCTTGCTCAAGCGCCGGGCGGATGACCTCCGCAACATGCTGCGCCCGCGCTGCCGAATTGAGGAGCGCTTCCGCCTCGGGCAGCATAGCAGAGTGACGAGAACCAAGCAAAAGTTCACGCACCGACTCTCCCAACTTCGTTCCACCGGGCTCACGAGTCACAACAACCTCATAGGAGCGTTCCATCAGGTGGTCGGCCAGTCTCCGAACCTGAGTTGACTTCCCGCCGCCCTCTGGGCCCTCGAATGTAACGAACAGCGCCATCAATAACCGCTCTGACGAACTATCTCAACATAGCGATGAGGTTCGCGTCCCCGGCTTCTCGAGCCGACATTGTAGCGTTCGGCAAGCTCATGCTGGAGGCGGCGTATGCGAGCTCCCTGTGGGCGAAGTGACACTGATCCAACCCCGTTGAGCACTTGATGAATTCCTGACTCTGCTTCGAACATTGCCGCCGCGATCTGGTCATCCGGTACGTCGTCGCCATTGTCTCGCGAGTCATGATTGTCGAATCGCGCGTTACCGATAACCTCACTGAAAAGCGATCGCAAGAGGTTCGACATCTGGACAACGGTATTGCTTCGGAGCACGTAGATTGGAATGCCGCGACTCTCGGCATCACGAAGCGGCTGCGGGCGCCGCCGATAATAGTTCTTGAGGGTGACGACGGTATCTGCTTCACGAAGGTCGCGCACCACAATAGCTGGCACCGATGTCTGCTGTATGGCCTGTTCAAGCCGGTTTCGGCTCACCCCAAACGGAAAGACACGAGCGGGACTCTCGAGCGTGCCTCGGCCCGCAGCGAATGGCCCTTGAGCCACTAACTGAGGACCGCTACCCGGTGCGGTTCGCCGCATGTCAACTGACGTTCGCCGATCATTGTCGGACCGCTCCGCTCGATACGGCTCTTCCTCCCATGTCTTGATCTCTCCATCCGCTTCTCGCTGTCGCACCTCCACCTGCAACGGCTGGCCGCGAAGAATGGCATCGACACTTCCCGAGACGTCACGATGCAGCGCGACACGATCCCGAGACTGAATCTCGACCATAACCGTGAATGTCGGCGGGGCTTTGCGCTCGAGAATCGATTTCTGCGTGCCACGGCGACGAGCCTCATCGTCACCCAGCGTAACGGACTGAATTCCCCCGATGAGATCAGACAGAGTCGGATTCATCATCAAATTCTCGAGTGTGTTGCCGTGCGCCGTTCCGATGAGCTGGACGCCGCGCTCCGCGATGGTACGCGCCGCACCGGCCTCAAGTTCAGTACCGATCTCGTCGATGACGATCACTTCAGGCATGTGGTTTTCAACAGCCTCGATCATCACCGCGTGCTGTAAAGCTGGTGTCGGGACCTGCATGCGACGAGCACGACCGATCGACGGGTGAGGAATGTCTCCGTCACCAGCGATCTCATTGCTTGTATCGACTATCACCACGCGCTTTCTGAGATCGTCAGCGAGCACGCGAGCCGTCTCGCGGAGCATGGTCGTTTTACCGACTCCGGGACGTCCAAGAAGCAAGATACATTCACCCGACTCCACAAGATCGCGAATAATGCCAATCGTTCCATAGACTGCCCGGCCAATTCGGCACGTCAGGCCGACGATATCACCAGACCGGCTACGGATCGCGGATATCCGGTGCAACGTTCGTTCGATACCGGCGCGATTGTCATCGCCAAATCGCCCAATGCGATCCGCGACATAGGCGATGTCCTCGCGTGTAACCTCGTTTTCCGAGAGATAAACCTCTCGATCCTGAAACCTGGCCTCCGGAAACCGGCCCAGGTCCAACACCACCTCGATCAGTTCTCCTCGCGAGTCTGGACCGTCAAGCACAGTCAGATCTTGCGTGATATGGGGCGGGAGAACGGCCAGGAGATCTTCCAGATTGTCTGTGATCGCCTCACGAAATTCGGAGGGGGGAGCCGTGGTCATGACGGTTTCCGAGTTGTCCAAAAACTATACGCTCCCTCTGTTATCTAGGATGAACAAGTGGCTTCAAACTCTGTCTCGAAGATTGATCAAGCGCTGTCTCGTTCCCATCGCGATACAACCGGTGTTCGGGCAGGTAGTCGCTCGATCACATCGCTGACGACACTCGTCCAGCGTGCAAGGTGCTCGCTTGCCGGCACCATGGTGTAGCGCACCATAAGAGATTGTCGTTCATGCTCTCGAAATCCCATCGACTCCAGGCCCGGAAGATACTCTCCATGATAGTCGGGAACGGCTATCCAGGTCTCGCGATTTGCCCCGGCCATGGCCAATCGGACTGCCTCACTCACGAGCGACCTCAATAGGCGTATCTTCTCCGGTAACATAATGACGTCGAGCACGTGAATATTTCCGCGGCTCACTATTTGACAATACCCTGCGAGCCCGTCCTTGTCGTCGATCACAAAGCCCCGCGTGCGCGCGTTCATCGATCTGCGCACATCCCAGTGGCTGCTGGTGAGCGCTTCAGCGTACTGAACCGGACGAGGAGTTGTCACGTGATAAAGATGGTGGATCGACCACGCATCACTGGGATCACGCTCGCGCACGTGCGCGTCATCGCACTCTGTAAGATGCATTGCATCTGCGCGAAGCACGGTTCGGTGACCATATGTTGAGAAACCTGCTCTGATCAACGTTTGCTGAACCAGTGCGTCGATCGGCACTGCCGCATGAACGCGCTTCGCGCCAGCGTGACCCGCAACCCGAGTCGCATACGAAAGTAGGTCCGACCACACGAGACTTATTTCATCGGGGAGTTCACCATCGCGAGGAATGCGGGCTCCCAAGCCAGTTACGATCCAACGATAGTCTTCAGGCTCCGGGCGAAGCTCGACGACGGCGCTTACTGGGTAATCTGCTTCGGCGACAAACACCCGTGAATAACGTCGCCCGAGAGGCACCGCGGCCATGAAATCGTCCATATGGCTGTGAAATGCAGCCTCTGGAACCGCAAGGGAGATGTGCACCCGCCGGATGCGTCCAAGCCTCGGGATATCAAGAATGCCAATCTGCCGCACGGATGTCATAGTCAATGCCAGCGTTTCTCCACAGATTCTATCGCGCAAAGAACGGAGAACTCATTTGCGGTGCAACCGGGTGCGGATCTCAGCAAAACGTTAACGAACGACGCTATACGATCCGCCTCCCCGATAATGCCCGTCCCAATGTCACCTCGTCCGCATACTCGAGATCGCCACCGACCGGCAATCCGCTCGCCGGTCTGGTCACGGTCGTGCCAAGGGAAACAAGCTGTCGCGCAATGTACATCGCCGTGGCGTCGCCTTCGAGATTGGGGTTCATCGCCAAGATCACTTCGTCCGGATGATCGCGTGTAACCCGGACGAGGAGCTCGCGAATGCGTAAACGATCCGGCCCGATACCGTCGACCGGCGAAATGACACCGTGGAGCACGTGATACAGGCCGTCGAACTCGCCAGTGCGGTCGAGTGCGACGACGTCGAGCGGCTCTTCGACAACGCAGATCTTCGCTCGATCGCGCTGCGCGTCAGAGCAAATGGCACACGGATCTTGCTCGGTGATGTTGTAGCAAATAGAACAGAGAACGATCTTTTCTTTGACTTCGAGGATTGCTTCAGCAAGCCCAACGGCGTCGTCTCGGGAGCTTCGCAAGATGAAATAGGCGAGCCGTGACGCAGTCTTGGGGCCAACGCCCGGCAACTTTGCAAACTCGTCAATGAGCTTTGATACTGGCTCAACTGTTACCCGAGAACGCACACGCACCTCACGTAATTGGTGGCAGTTTCGGGTGTAAGTATAACAAAACGAGGTCATTCCCCCGGCGCGGCTACTACTACCGGGGTCCTATTCTTCATCGTCTGTAATGTAGACCTGACGACCCCGCGAGCCATCCGATGGACCGACGATTCCCTCATCCTCCATCTGCTCGATAAGGCGTGCCGCGCGATTGTAGCCGATCCGCAGCCGTCGCTGAAGCATTGAAGCCGAGGCGGATCCCTGTTGCCGAACGACACGCAGCGCCTGATCCATGAGCGGATCATCTACGTCGTCGACCTCGTCATCGCTGGACGGTATGTCTGCCCATTCCTGTGCAAACGCGTGGTTGGGCGCCGCTTTTCGCCAGTGTCGAACGAGATACTGGATATCTTTGTCGTCAATAAATGAACCTTGAACACGAAGAGGTTTGGCTTCATCTGGTGGCAGAAAGAGCATGTCCCCGCGACCGAGCAGTCGTTCTGCTCCCGGCATGTCCAGAATTACCCGGCTGTCAGTGTGCGACGTTACCGCAAAGGCGATACGAGCCGGCACGTTGGCTTTGATGAGGCCGGTCAACACATCCACCGACGGACGCTGGGTGGCGATAAGTAGATGGATGCCGGTGGCGCGTGCCATCTGTGCCAGACGCACGAGCAATGTTTCCACCTCTTCAGGCGTAGTCAGCATCAGATCGGCTAGCTCATCAATGATCACCACCAGATATGGCAGCAGCTCGAGCGATGAATCCTCGTCCCGACGAAGATTGTAACCGTCGATGTTTCGCACGCCGAGCATCGAGAAACGCTGATAACGATCTTCCATTTCCTTGAGAACCAACCGGAGCGTTCCGACCACTTTCCCCATTTCGGTCACGACTGGACATCTCAAATGTGGCACACCATTGAATCCAGTCAGCTCAACCATCTTGGGATCGATCAAAACCATCTGCAGCTCTTCGGGTCTGCGGTTCAGGAGAAAGGTCGAGATGATCCCGTTGATACAGACCGATTTCCCAGAACCAGTTGACCCTGCGATCAGAAGGTGCGGCATACGCGCCAGGTCGGTGATGATGTAGGTACCGTTGACATCACGACCAAGCGCGAGCGGCAGCTTGGCTTTGCTCGCCTTGAACTCGATTGATTCAATCGTTTCCCGCAAACCGACGGTGTGTACGCTGACGTTTGGGAGCTCGATGCCAACTCTCGCCATGCCAGGGACCGGCGCCTCAATGCGAATGGACCGGGCGGCCAGCGCCAGCGCCAGATCATTTTGAAGCTCCGTGATCCGCCGCACCTTTGTGCCGGGACCTGGCTCAAGTGCGAACAGCGTGACGGCCGGCCCGGGGAAGATCTCTCGAACAGTCGCATCAACCCGGAAGTTTCGTAATGTCTCCTGGATCAACTCGGCTTTATTTTCTAACTCTCCCGCCTCCGGAGAGCCCGCGTCGTACAGTGCTAGCTTCTTCAGTTCCGGAAGTGGAGCCGGAACCAATGCGACGGTCGCTGAAGGGTCGACGACCGGCACCGGCGTGACCGCTGGAACCGGTGATTCCGGCACCTTCTCGCGCTTGGGATTATTGATTATCGGCCGTTGGGCGGTAACCTGCTCCTCACGACGCTTGTGAACTGGAGCGGCCGTGACTGGCTCAGATTGCGGTGCGACAGTCCGACGATTCCGTTCTTCGGCACGCGCAGCCCGGACCGCGCGTGTGCGCCGCCATGTGTGAACGATCTCCCGGACGTGTACCCCGGTTACAAGGTAGACTCCAATCAGCCCCAGAGTGAAGCTGACGATTCCCGCTCCGACATTTCCTGCAACCAGACGAGCTCCATCGCCCATTGTGCGGCCGATTTCGCCACCCGCGTCGCGGCCCCCTTGCTCGACGATCAGATCAAGGAACGTGATTGCGGACGCGCCGAAAAACAAGAGTCCAATCAGCCGGCGGCGGCGAACGTCCGGATCAGAACTGATGAGCAATTCGATCGCGATCCAGACGAGTCCGATCGGAGCGAACACTGCGCCACGTCCAGCAACCCAAGTCAACCCGCTCCCAACCGCGCCGATGACCGTCATACTCCCGACGAAACCGATGAGAGAAAGGGACAACAGCGCGGCTGAAGAGAGCGCAATGATCGCGACGATTTCCCGTTTGACTTGATCTGGGACCGGACTCCGGCGGATCCAATTTATCGCACGAAGAGAGCCGCGACCGAGCGCGCGAGGCGCTCGTAGCAGGATCGACGGCTGTCTCTTGCGGGAAGAAGACTTTGATGTGGATCGCTTCCGACTACGTGCGGGAGCTGCCATGAAACCTCCGTACGATCATTGTGTACGGACATATTCTAACACAGCGTTCGTGTGGCTCGAGACTACACCTTAACGACGATCGGTACGACCACTGGACGGCGCTTGGTTTGCGCGAAAACAAAAGACTGAAGTGATTCGCGCACCTTGCGTTCAGGATCGGACGCGCCGTTCTGAGAACGCACTGGTTCGTCCAAGACGTCGCGCAGATACTGTCTCGCCTCTTCCAGAACATGTCCGTTCTTGGGGCCCGGGACGAAGCCTCGAGCCGAGATATTTGGGTCGGTGAGGAGCGCGCCGGACTGTCGATCGACCGTCAGCACGACTGATAGCACTCCGTCGCGAGCCAAATATCGCCGCTCCCAGACCGTACCGTCCTCAATTGCTCCGGTCGAGCCGGGTCCAAGGTAGACAGTTCCGGCGGGTACGGTATCCGTCCCCGCAAACCCCTCCCGACCGAATTCGAAAACGGTACCGTTTTCACCGAGCAAGATGTCATCAGACTCCATGCCAGATTCTCTGGCCATTTGAGCGTAAAGGCTGAGATGGCGCGCTTCACCGTGCGTCGGCATCACATAGCGAGGGCTTACGAGATCCAACATCCGGCGCAGATCGTTTCGCCCAGCGTGGCCCGACACGTGGACAAGTGCACGGGCGGAATAGATCACATCGGCACCACGGCTAAATAGCTGATTGATGACGCGAAAGACCGAAGTCTCGTTTCCGGGGATGGGCGATGCAGAGATGATGACCGTGTCATCCGGCTGTACGTCGATCTCCTGATGAGAACCCTGAGCGATCCGGCTTAGCACGGCCATGGGCTCACCTTGACTCCCAGTGCAGAGCAGTAACTGTCGCTCGGGAGGAAGTGAGTGAGCTTGGGACGGCCTGATCAGGGTATCGGGTGGTGGTGAAAGATAGCCGAGGTCCAATGCTACACGAACGTTAACTTGGAGTGACCGACCGTAGCACGCAATCTTTCTATCGTTCAGGTAGGCGACATTGAGCAATTGTTGAACCCTGGAGATCGATGAGGCAAAGGTAGCGAGAATGACCCGGCCAGGCGACGCCGCAACAATCGAATCGATTGAATTCTCGACCATCGCCTCGGATGGGGTAGGCCCAGTCGTTTCAATATGAACACAGTCGCTGATGAGCAGCAAGCGGTTGGCGCTCGGCGAGCCGTCGTCAGTTTCTCAACGTCGGTGGGACGACCATCTACCGGGTTCGGATCGAACTTAAAATCCCCAGTCACGACGACCAGTCCGACCGGCGTTTCTATCGCAAAGCCAACCGCGTCCGGTATGCTGTGGCATACCCGGAAACATTCAACCGAGAAGGCTCCGGCAACAATTCTGGGATCGTCGTCAGGAGATACCAGTCTGAGATCCATCGACCGCGCGACTCGGCGGTCCCTCAGTCGTGTGCGAATCAGACCCTGCGTGAGCAAGGTGCTATAGATAGGTGCGTCAACTTCGTCGAGAAGAAATGCGAGAGCACCGATATGGTCCTCGTGTCCGTGGGTGATGAAGATTCCACGAACGCGATCAGCATGCTCGCGCAAGTAGGCCAGATCTGGGATCAGGAGGTCGACACCGAACATGTCCTCTTCGGGAAACCCGATTCCGGCGTCGATAACGATGATATCGGGACCGTACTCCAGCAAGAGCAGATTCTTGCCAACTTCGCCGAGTCCTCCTAAGAACATTATCCTCAGATGTTCGTCGATCAAGCGATCCGCGACTCCTTCACGAACGTATCGCAAACACTACCAACAAATAATTCGTTTGACTCCGCATGCTCAATTTGCCCAAATACACTAGCATGTGCCTGATCAGAACAGTCGCATCTGCGACGGCGGTGGCTCGGGCTCTTCGGCGTCACCGGAAATTTGTCGAGCCTCCTCGATGATTCGTGGCAATTTCATCATGTCCGACTCCACGGTTGCCCGCAACGACGCCTGGTGCAGGGCCGCAGCCGGATGATACATCGGCACGACCATATAGGCGCCAAACTGACGCGGCTGGCCGTGAATTCTCGAAACTCGCTCTCCCGGGAACCAGCGTGACATCGAAAAGCGTCCCAGCGTCACGACGACCTTGGGCTTGATGATTTCAAGCTGCTCGTCCAAATAGCTCGAACAGGCTGCGATCTCATCCGGAAGCGGATCCCTATTCCCTGGTGGTCGGCTTTTTACAATGTTGGTAATGAATACGTCGGAGCGGTCCAACCCGATCTTATCCAACATTTCATTCAGGAACTGGCCTGCTGCCCCGACAAATGGGAGACCTTGACGATCTTCGTGCCAACCGGGGGCCTCACCGATGAACATGATCTCCGCCTCCGGATTGCCTGAACCGGGAACCCCCTGAGTCCGCGTCCGATGGAGTTCGCAGCGCGTGCAATCACGCACTCGTGCGGCAACATCTTCCAGCGTGCCACTCAACTCCCGGCTCCTTTCCCTTCTAAACCTGTTCGTCCGATGGTCCCGTCAAACGCATCCGGCTCATACCCCTAGAAGACCTCGAGCCTCCAGAATCAGCGTGTCGACGGCGTCAGTATCGTGCGACTCCGCGTATACTCGCAACAGCGGCTCCGTGCCAGAGAAACGAATAAGTAGCCAGCTCCCATCGGCAAATTCGATTCGCGTTCCACCGACGTCGATCACATTTTCGACGGTTCGACTCGCCAATTGGAGCGGCCATTCGAGAAGATGCAATCGTTCCTCAATAAGTCGACGATCATCCTTCGTCAGTGGGAGATCCACTCGACGAAAGCGCCAGGATCCAATCGATGTCTCAAGGTCATCGACGAGTTCTGTCAGGCTTCGACCCGACTGCAACGTGTAGTCGATGAGCAGTAGTGCTGCCAAGAGCCCGTCCCGATCTGGAATATGGAAACCGAAGGCAAAGCCGCCGCCCTCCTCACCACCAATGGACGCACTTTCGTCGATCATGGCTTGAGAGACATGGCTGAATCCCGTGGCCGTCTCGATCACGGGAACAGAGGCCTGCTGACCGAGGGCGTCGATCATCGCTGATCCCGTCATCGATTTCACAATTGCACCTGACCGGCCACGATAGTCGAGCACATATCGCGTTAGCAGAGCGAAGACGTGCTGGGATGACAGGTAGTCGCCATTCTCAGTGACGATGCCAATCCGGTCGCCATCTCCATCGAAACCAATTCCAATGTTTGCTCCACCGTCACCGACCACTTTCTTCAGGCGGGTGAGGTTTCGATCTACAGGTTCCGGCCCGGCGATTCCCGGGAAAAGTGGATTGTGAACGGTATTGAGCTCGACAATCTGGGTCGAACCTTCGCCAATTAGTCGTGGCACCAGGCCGGCAGCACACCCGAACATAGCATCAACCACTATGGTGAGTCCCGCGTCACGAATGCGCCCGAGATCAACATGTCGGCCGATTTGATCGAGATACGCAGGCAATGGATCGATCTCTGTTATCTGACCGAAATCTCGCGCAACAGACGCCGGTCCATGGCTATTAAGCTCCACATCGATCGATCGCAACATCGACGAAGTCGCCGAACCACCGTTGGCACTCTTGATCTTGAGTCCGTTGAACGTCGCCGGGTTGTGTGACGCGGTTACCATGAGCCCGGCGATAGAGTTCGACTCGAGCGTCGTGTAACTGAGGACCGAAGTAGCAATCGCTGATCGTGAGAAGAGCACGTCAACTCCGCAGCGAGTCAACTCCTCTGTCGCAGCTCGGGCAAAGTCATCCGACTCGAAACGCCGATCATACCCAACGGCAACCGCGGGCCGGCCACGAATCGTGTCCTTCCAGAGTACGAAGCTCAAAGCCCTCGCGACCTGACGAACGGCGTCAAACGTGAAATCGTCAGCGATTGTCGCGCGCCAGCCATCTGCACCAAAGCAAATGGTCACGCCGTTCTCGCTCGCTGTTGTGCTATCTGGGTCAATGCATTCATGTTCGTCATCGAGGTGAGGCTAGCACACGCCGTGGTTCAGCGCCAAGGCGATCATGCTTCTGTGGTTGAGCCGGCGTCATCCCGAATTGACATGATGTCAGCGTTCAACTCGTCTGACGATAACGACCTCGCCAACAGAAGAATATTTCTCCAGTCGGGATCGTCGTCAAGTTTCAGCACGGCCCGATGACCGGTATGCTTGCGCAGCCAACGTTCAAGAATATGCACCTGATCTAGTGAATCGTGGTCAACGGGCGGGACCGCAAACCGCTGTGATCTCGCCCATGAATCCTCGAGTCGTCGGACAATTGCCGAGTCAGGTTCGGAATCGCCAGCTCTGAGCTGCGCCCAAAGTCGTCCTCGAACCACCATCAAGAACTCCCGGGCGTTTGAATCGACAGATGGAGTCACGACCAGATGATTCCCACGTCCGACCGCATCGTCGAGAATCTGTTGGCTCAAGATCAGCTGCTGCACACGGCGCAGGCGATCGCGAAGGCGAGTGGCACGTTCAAAGTCCAGCGACTCCGCGGCTTCCGCGAGTTGGCCCTGGATCAGACCGATGACATCATCCCGCTCCCCACGCAAGAAAGCGATAACGTCATGAACGGTTTGCTTGTACGCATCACGGTCGGCTGTTGCGACACACGGCCCGGGGCATTTGCCAAGTGACAGGCGAAGACAGGGCGATCCATAACTTCGCGCGGTCTTGAATGACCGTTGACACGTTCTTAGCCCAAAGGTGTCGTTTAGCAGATCGACGGTTACACGTGCGGCACGTGCGACTCTAAACGGACCAAAGTAGGTCGATCCGTCCGGTTTCCACTGCCTGGTTAACGTGACTCGCGGCCAGGGATTCCAGGTGTCGATCTTGATGTAACGATACGACTCGGTGTTGCGCAGTTGCCGGTTGTATTGTGGTTGATGCCGAAGAATCAGCTGTGACTCTAGCAGCAGCGCTTCTAACTCCGAGCCAGTCTGAACGGTTTCGATACGTTGAATCGACTCGAGTAATCCGTCCATTTTACGTGTGTAGCCAAGCGGCTGTGAGTAGTATGATGCAACCCGATTTCGCAGATTCTTCGCCTTGCCAACGTAGATAACCCGACCTGTCGCGTCATGCATGAGATAGACGCCCGGCGTTGCAGGAATGCCGGCAAGATGTGAGCGGTCTAACACGGCCCGGCCTCGACCAACGGCGTCACGGCGTGTCGGTGTCGGCACACTTACCGAAGCGGCACGTTTGAGGTCCTCCAGTGTTGACAGGCCTCGCTGTCGCGATTGTTCGAGAATTCGTCCAAAGACGAGCGAGGTCGCTTCCGCGTCTGCCATGGCCCGATGCCGTTCGCGCTGGGCAATGTCGAGCGCGCGGCAGAGACCGTCGAGACCGGGGCGGCGGATCCCAGGCACGAGTTGGGTCGCCAGCGGCAGCAAATCGAGTCGTTCGTTGACCAGGGTCATCAAACCGGCTCGTTTGAGTTCGGCGTTGATGAAGCCGATGTCGAACCCGACGTTGTAGCCGACAATCAATGATTCGCCGACGAAGCGCAGTAAATCGCTTGCAACCTGCGCAAACCGGGGTGCGCCCACGAGCATCGACTCATCGATTCCGGTCAGTTGAGAAATGTACGAGGGAACTCGTCTTTCTGGATCGATGAGCGTTGAAAAAACGTCGACCCGTCGCCCCTGAGAATAACGTATGGCCCCAATTTCAATGATGCGTTGTCGATATGGCTTGAGACCGGTCGTTTCGACGTCGAGAACGACGAATTCGCTGGGGAACGAGTTGTCCGATCTGTTCTTGGTCGCTGGGTCCGACCAGCAGTTGTCTGAGCGCAGAACGAGATGATCGTCACCATCGAGGATTTGACGAAGAAGTGGTCTCCAAAGACCCGGATTCCCGCCACCTCCGAAAACGTGTACGATCAAATCCTCTTCGGGTACGGTTCCTCCACGATCGCGGACGAAGAGCGCGGCCCGTTGCCTAAGCTGAGTGTACGTAGCGGCGTCGGAATCATGGCCTACAACCATCTTCCACTCCCCTATGTGACCGAAAGTCACGCACGTGCCCGAGTATACATTCGAACATCTGTGCGAACAAGCCATGCTATAATTCGCGTCTGCGCACGCGTCATTTCGGCTGAATTGGGTGACTCGGCAAGGGGTTGCGAAATTCGATGGTTGATACCGAGGTACGCCAGCGAGTCGACACACTTCGTTCCCTCTTAGATCGTTACAACTACGAGTATTACGTCCTCGACCAGCCTTCGGTCAGCGATGCTGACTACGACTCGCTGATGAACGAGTTGCGGCAGATCGAATCCGATCATCCGGAACTGGTCACCCCGGAATCGCCCACACAGCGCGTGGGGGTAGCACCTTCATCAGCCTTCGGCACGGTCCGTCATGAGACGCCGATGCTCAGCCTCGGAAACGTTTACAACCGTGATGAACTGGGCGAATGGGCCGCGCGCATCTATCGTCTGGCCGGTCGCGACGACATCGACTTCGTGACTGAACCAAAGATCGACGGAAGCGCGATTTCGATTCTGTACCGTGACGGTGTTTACGAACGCGGGGCGACTCGTGGCGACGGGACCACTGGCGAAGATGTAACTTCCAATATCCGGACCGTACGAAATATCCCATTACGGATTCGCCGGATGGATAGTGGCACCATTCCCGACATTCTTGAGGCCCGCGGCGAGATTTACATGCGTAAGGCCGACTTTGAGCAACTGAACATCCACCGTGGCGAAGCAGGTGAGCCCCTCTTCGCCAATCCACGAAACTCAGCGGCAGGGTCATTGCGACAGCTTGATCCGTCGATTACCGCGTCTCGCCCCCTTCGTTTCTTCGCGTGGGATGTTGGGATCGTCGAAGGAGATCTCGAGACAACGCACTCTGCGAATCTCGAGATGTTACGTTCCTGCGGCATTCCAACGGCACCTGACTACAGGATCTGCGCTGATATCGACCAGGTATGGACCGAGTGCGAAGCATGGTTGGCCAAGCGAGATGGTCTCGATTTCGAAATTGATGGCGTCGTGATCAAAGTCAACGATGTTGAGATGCAAGCCGAGCTTGGCACCGTCGCTCGCGAACCACGCTGGGCTGTTGCATACAAGTTTCCGGCAATTCAAAAGACTACGGTCGTTCGTGACATCGAGATCAATGTCGGCCGGACTGGCAGCTTGAATCCGACTGCAATCCTGGACCCGGTCGAGATCGGCGGTGTTGTGATTCGGCGTGCCACGCTCCACAACGAGGACGAGATCAAGCGACTCGGTCTCCGCATCGGTGACACGGTTGTTGTCGAACGCGCCGGTGACGTCATCCCGAAGATTATCGCGGTCGTCGAGGCCAAACGCACTGGTGACGAGCGTGATTTTGAGATGCCGGATCGCTGCCCCGTTTGCGGTTCCGCGACCGAGCGACTCGAAGACGAAGCAATGCGCTATTGTATCAACGCATCATGTCCCGCCCAGATCAAGGAACAGGTTCGCCACTTCGTGTCCCGCGGAGCCATGGATATCGAAGGATTCGGAGCCAAGCTGGCCGACCGGTTCGTCGACCTAGGCCTCATCCAATCCTATGCTGACGTCTATCGAATGGATTGGGATCGCATACAGCAGCTTGACGGCTTTGGCGAAAAAAGCGCTGAGAATTTGCAGCACTCGATTGAGTCGAGCAAATCTCGACCCCTTTCACGCCTGGTGACGGCTCTTGGAATTCGTCACGTGGGTGAACGGAACGCGACCATGCTGGCCGGCCATTTTCAGGACATCGACCATCTTCTAGAGGCGTCGATTGAAGATATCGAGGGCATACCTGGATTCGGTAAGATTGTGGCTCAGGCAGTATTCGACTTCTTCCATGAGCCGAGCAACATCGAGCTGGTGACCGAGCTTCGACAGCTTGGTCTGCGCATGGACGAGCCAATGGATCGACGGCGACCGCCAAGCGATGCTTTCGCCGGTAAAACAGTAGTCTTGACTGGTCGGTTAGAGCGATTTACGCGCGACCAGGCGCAGGAACTGCTTCGCAATGCCGGAGCAACCGTGACGAGTTCCGTGTCACGCAAGACTGACTTCGTCATCGCCGGTGCAGATGCGGGCAGCAAGGCAGAGCGAGCTCGTGAGTTGGACGTGCCAGTATTGGACGAGTCGGCGCTGATGGAGATGCTTGAAGATGAGGAGATTCCGGGTTCAGGAGAATCACCGGATGGCGACGATAGCATGAGTTCCCACTAACCCAAAGCCGTGACTTGATGTAGAGTGTCAGATGAGAGCAGCGGGCCCGGCGACAGAGGCGCAAAGCAGGCTGCATAGGTTGACAATCTCTCTGCCGGATGGACAATCCCTTGTACGCTCCCGCACGTTGACGCCAACGAGGATCAGTTTGGCTTATGGATTCAGGAGCACTGTCGAGCGATGCCAGGTTATAGTCTGCCGACTCGTGAAGATGATCCAGTACATCTCGTCCGAACCATCGGACGGCTTGCTCAGATGATCATCGAGCTGCGAGACGAATACGTTCGCGACGCTCGCACCGACACACTAGATCAGATCGAGCGCCGGCTCGATGAGATTTCAGATCTGGCGGATCAATTGCGCGAACGACTACATCCGATCGAAGTCGACGAGGTTGAGCCGAGCGTCTAGGCTGAACCTGTCACTCGACGTGAAGGCGAGTTGGGCCGGCGGCTTTTTTGATCCAAACACACGTCAATTTCGTCGAATATGTCGTTCAACCTCTGAGATGTCGGCCGAAATCGTGATGGCATTGGTGACAGCGCGAACCTGACCAAGATTCTTCATCGCCGTCCCCGTAACCAAAACCAATATTCGTTCGTCTGGCCTCAGCAGACCGTCTTGCAGGGCACGCTCAGCACCCGCGAACGCGGCAGCTCCCGCCGGTTCGGCCAGCACTCCACCGCGCGATGCCAGGGTCGACATCGCGGACCGAAGATCGTCATCACTCACCGCCACGAACGCTCCCCCAGAGCGCCTGACGTCACGCAGCACCATGCCCGCGCTCACCGGATCCCCAACGGCAATCCCGTCCGCTATCGTTTTCGGAGTCACCGGTACCAAAGGTAAATTCGTTTCCCAGGCCCGCTTCAACGGCTGGCAGCCGTCAGCCTGGACCCCAATGATGCGGGGAAGTGTCGTGGTCGCTCCGCACGCCATCAGCTCATTGAACCCTTTGGCTATAGCACTTAATGTCGGTCCGTCGCCAACCGGACATACGACTACATCAGGTACCTGCCTGCCCAACTGTTCCCAAGCCTCCAAGGCTACCGTCTTCTTGGCGTCCAACGTCATCGGATTGTAGCCAGTGTTTCGATCATGCCAGCCGAAGGTCGTCGCCGCGAGTCGGGATAGCTTGAAGGCCGCATCGTATCCTTCACGGACTCTGAAGACGGTCGCTCCTGACAGCAGCATCAATGTCAGCTTGGACTCGGCCACGTCGTCTGGGACAAAGATGAATGCCTTTACCCCCGCCGCGGCGGCACCGGCAGCGAGCGACACGGCTACGTTGCCTGTTGAAGCACAGGTAACCGCTCCTATACCCTGGCGCATTGCCGCTTCGAGTACGAGTGCCGTGGCTCGATCTTTGTTCGACCCAGTTGGCGTGCGTGTCTCATCCTTAATCCAGAAGTCGTCCGCTCCCAGATACGAACGAATGCCCGGCGACGCTAACAACGGCGTTCCACCGACGGACAATGGATAGCGAATGGGACCTGGTTCAAGAGGAAGTAGATCGGAGTAGCGCCACATCGAATTGATCGGCCCGCCTGCTGGTGGAATCAGATCAGGTCCATACGCGTAGCGGTATTCAACACGGCCCGTTTCAACAAGGTTCAGCGCGTCGGCTGGATCACCGACAAAGTCTTCGGTGATGTCGTCATGCACGACAAGAGCGGAAACCGGACTCCCCATCATGATCCCCCAGATTCGGTCAAAGCCAACGCTATCGCCGCATATCCTCTCGCAGCGCGTTCCAGGTCTGCGATTTCGATGTACTCGTCCACTCGATGCGCAAGTTCTTCATCGCCCGGACCAAACCCGATGGTTGGAATGCGGAGACGTCCAGCGGTGCCGCTCCCATTGGTGCAAAACGCATAGTGACTCAACTCAACTGCAAATCCGGCGCCTGACAAGGCTTCTCTGGCAATTCGAACGATCGGTTCATCGCCGCGATAGAACCATGAAGGAGCGAAATTTGGTGCGTTCAGAGGCTGGCCGCTGTATGACACGAAGTCGTCTTCCGCGATTCGGATCGTCGCGGTCGCCTTGGTTCCTGCAAGCGCGGCTTCGACAAGGTGTCGTATCGGTTCAAGCACCGATTCCTCGGTCTCATCTGGAAGAGTCCGGCGGTCGAATGTCGCGATGCATCGGTCAGGAACGACAGACAATCCCGGGTAAGGTTGAGACATCACGTCGGTCAAGACAAGAATGCCGCGCCCGAGGATATCGTGAGATGGCACTGGGCACTCCCGCAGAGCCGTGATCACATCGGCCATTGCCTCGGCGGCGTTGACGCCGTATTCAGGTCTCGAGGAATGAGTGGGACGACCCTGAATCTCGATACAGATCTCGGCTCGTCCGCGTTGCCCTCGCGCGATTCTGAGCGACGTCGCTTCGCAGATAATCACGTAGTCGGGTTGGAGCCGATCAGCGACATGCATGAGCGCTGTGCCCTCGACAAGCTCCTCGGCGATTGTGGCTGAAACCACGACCTTTCCGTTGCGGATTTTGTCGTTGAGAGACGCCACGCCTCGGATGGCCGCGGCCAGGGGTCCCTTCATATCCATCGAACCACGGCCGTAAAGCCGATCATCGACAATCTCCCCATACGGGGCATGAGACCACTCATCCATTTGGGTGACGCCGACTGTGTCGAGATGTGAATCGATCAAGATGCATGGTCCCGATCCAGATCCTATTGAACCCAACACGTTGCCAAGTGCGTCCACTTCCACCTCGAAGCCGAGACGCATCATCTCGTCGCGAACCAACTCCGCCACTTGACCCTCATGTGCGGACGGGCTGGGTTCCCGAACGAACCGCAGCGCAAGGTCCGCAACAGACGCACCTGACATTGACGAAATGGACGTGGAATCAAACATCTCGGCTCCAACCTGTATGGGATCGATCCAGCTTTAGACTGACTTGTTGCTACCGGTGGTTCCAGGCTTGGTAACGGGAACGCCGTCACGGCACATCGGACATTCGTCCGGTGTCCAGGTGTCGATGCGCATGTTCGACAGTGCGATCAACGGAACACCGAGGTCGACTGTTCCTCCGCTTCGATCGACGAGCACGGCAACGGCTACGGACTGCACGTCATATTCGGCCAGTGCTGCGAGCGTCTCTCGAACTGAGCCTCCGGTCGTGAGAATGTCATCGACCACCAGTACGCGCGCGCCAGGTTGAAATGTTGTGCCACGACGGAATTCACGTGCGAGCGACCCACTCTCGGCACGTTCCGCGTAAGCGACCGGCTTCCCAAGCTGCCGGCCAACCTCGAAGGCCAACAAGATTCCTCCGGTGGTCGGGCCGGCGATCACATCAATCTGGCCGATGTCAACAACGCGTTCGACGATCCCAGCGCACGCTTCTTCCGTCGCCTTTGGCTGGCGCAAGAGATCGAACTTCTCAACATAGCGGTCGCTGTGTCGTCCCGACGACAGCACGAAATGACCATCCTTGAGCGCTCCGACGTCTCTGAGCAAAGCATCCAGGTCCAACTATTCCCCCTCACTGGCTATTTCAAGTAAAAGAAACCGATGGCTACAATGACATAGACTGCCAGAAGTTGCGCTCCTTCCATCCAATTGGACTCGCCGTCCATCGAAATGAGCGTCGCGACCGAGATAGCGCCGACCAGGGCCGCTAGCTCGTATTCGTTGAAAACCAACGTCATCGGATGGCCGAACAGCAAACTGACAAACACGAGCACTGGAGCGACGAAGAGAGCCATTTGCAGGGTGGAGCCAATCGAGATCCCAATACTGAGATCCATCTGATTTCGCATTGCCGCCTGAACCCCGACGAAGTGCTCAGCGACGTTACCTATGATTGGGACGAGCACGACTCCGAGGAATAGCTCGGTAATACCCCACGACTCTATAACCGGTTCGACATTTCTGATCAGAAGCTCGCTCATGACCACCACACCACCGGTGGAAACAAGCAGCAGACCGACGGAATACGCAATGCTGTGTGAGGGCCGTGCTTCAGTTGACGAGGTTTTGGAGGGCAAGTCGTTTGGCTGGAGAAAGATCGTGTACAGAATGAACAGAACGTAGAGGACCAGGAGCACTGTCGCGACGCCAATCGACAGATTCTCGGTCGCATTTCCGCCGACTCGACTTGGTCCAATGCTGAAGATCGCTGGGATTACCAGTGCGACCACTGACAGCGTCATCATGGTCGAGGAAACGCTCGCGATATGGGCGTTGAAATGCTGGCGGCCGTGTTTAAGCCCACCTGCCAACAGGCTTGCACCGAGAACGAGTAACGCATTGCCGATGATCGACCCAGAGATACTCGCCTTCACCAATTCGATCAAGCCACTCTGAATTGCGACAATGGTGATGATGAGCTCGGCAGCATTGCCAAACGTCGCATTCAGCAGACCGCCAATTCGCGGACCAGTGTGTTCTGTGACTTGTTCAGTCGCCTTGCCGAGCAGCGCGGCGAGGGGAACGAGTGAAATGGCCGAGGTAAGGAACACCCACGTGTGCCCGATCCCGATGAGTTCGAGCACGAGGGCGATTGGGCTGAGTAGGAGAAGAATGTAAAGGTATTTCATTCAGCTCCAGCAGAAACGAACGTCTAACAGATTAGTTCGTGGCAACCCGGAGATTGCGCTCCGCGCTGGCTTCCTGGCCCTCTCGATTTCAGCGAACGGCGCGTCAGCAGTCCACTACCCACGCGCCGCCACACTTGGATCATTGGGGCGCTAGCCAGACCCCTTAGTATCCGACCTGGACGCGATGACGATACTCCGGCAACGGCTGCACGGCATAGGCTCCGCTTGCTTTGGACGTAGCGTCGACGATCGCTCTCGCGGTATCGATCGAGGTGACACATGGGATCCCTCGCTCGACCGCCGCCCGTCGAATCTGAAACCCGTCGAGTACTTCCTGTTGAGCCGGGCCAGGCGTATTGATGACGGCGTTCACCGTGCCATCGAGAATGATGTCCAGGATTTCCGTCGATCCAGTCCCGATCTTCTTAGTTACGAACTGAACCGGAATTCCGGCTTTCAAGATCATCCGCGAGGTACCTTCCGTCGCGAAAATACGATAGCCCATTTCAGCAAGCTTTTCGATCATCGGTAGCGAATCAGGCTTGTCGTCATCAGATATGCTGATCAAGACCACTCCATGGGGCGGGAGGGCCATTCCGGCTGCCAGCAGTGCCTTGTAAAAGGCAGGAGCAAACTCCCGATCAATGCCCATGGCCTCGCCCGTTGATTTCATCTCCGGACCGAGATGCACTTCGACACCGCGTAATTTCGCCATTGAGAATACCGGCGCCTTCACGGCCACCAGTGGCTGTCGTGGCCAGAGACCTCCAGTGTAACCCTGCTCTTTGAGCGATCGGCCAAGCATGCAGTTCGTCGCCAGACGAACCATCGGAACGCCAGTCGCCTTGCTCAGAAACGGCACCGTGCGGCTGGCACGTGGATTCACCTCGAGCACGTAAATGCGCCCGTCATGTATCACGTATTGAATATTGATCAACCCGATGGCACCAAGCGACAAGGCAATGTCGGTCGTGTGAGCGACAATCCGTTCCACTTCGGTCGGATAGAGATTAATTCCCGGATACGTCGCGAAACTATCGCCTGAATGGACTCCAGCACGTTCAATATGCTCCATAATCCCGGGAATCAGAACCTCGGTGCCGTCACATATTGCGTCGACCTCTACCTCTTTGCCGGGTAGATACTTGTCGATCAGGATCGGCCGGCGTTCGCTGAACGTCACAGCGACGTTCAAGTATCGAGCGAGATACTCCTCGCCATAGACGACTTCCATCGCCCGACCGCCAAGTACGTATGAGGGCCGGACAAGCACTGGGTAGCCGATCCGTCTGGCGACATCGAGCGCCTCCTCAAACGTGGTGACCGCGGCACCGGGTGGCTGGGGAATGCCGAGACCCGACAAGAACTTCTCGAACCGGCGTCGGTCCTCGGCGATATCTATTACGTCGAGCGGGCTGCCGATGATCGGCACGTTTCGCTGGCTCAGAGGCTCAGCCAGGTTGATCGCGGTCTGACCGCCGAACTGCAGGATAACCGGCGCCAGGTCTTCCGGCCGATTGTCGACCATGCTTTCGTGCCGAATGACCTCGAACACGCTTTCGTCGTCGAGCGGCTCAAAGTAGAGGCGATCGGACGTGTCGAAGTCGGTAGACACGGTCTCGGGATTACTGTTGATCATGATTGAGGCGCGCCCGGCATCGCCCAGCGACCGGGCGGCCTGGACGCTGCAATAATCGAATTCGATGCCTTGACCGATGCGAATCGGCCCCGAGCCAACCACCACGGCGCTCGGTGACCCGATTGGTGTGACTTCGTCCTCTTCGCCGTACGTGCTGTAGAAATACGGGGTCGCCGCTTCGAATTCCGCGGCGCATGTATCGACCATCTTATAGACCGGAACGATTCCTGCTTCGTAGCGCTGACTCCGGATCTCTTCGATCGGTTTGCCAGACAGCTGCGAGATCTGCACATCAGAGAAAGCCGCTCGCTTGGCAGTCCAGAGAAGCGAGTCTGACAAAGGCTCGGCCCGCAGTCGATTTTCGAGGTCGATGATGCGGCGCATTTTTCGCGTGAACCAAAGATCGATATAGCTGGCTTCACTGACTTCCTCTGGGCTGTGTCCCCGGCGGAGCGCTGCCGCGATAGCCCAGAGCCGCAGATCATTCGGCCGTCGAATCTGATCCCACATCACGCTCTCGTTCTCGCCCCAGATCATATCTTCCCAGAGCAGATCATTCTGGTCTGACTCGAGAGAGCGCACGGCCTTTTGCAACGCGGCCTCGAACGAGCGATCAATCGCCATGACCTCGCCGGTCGCTTTCATCTGCGTGTCGATCGTTCGCTCGGCCCTGCGGAATTTGTCGAACGGCCAGCGCGGGATCTTGACTACGCAGTAATCGAGCGCGGGCTCGAATGCTGCCGTCGTCTTTTGAGTTACTGAATTGGCGAGCTCGTCGAGTCGTTTGCCAACGGCGATTTTCGCAGCGACTCGCGCAATCGGGTAACCGGTTGCCTTCGACGCCAGAGCGGAGCTGCGACTGACGCGCGGGTTCACTTCAATGACGCAGTACTGAAAGGACTTCGGATCGAGCCCGAACTGTATGTTGCAGCCACCCTCGATACCAAGCGCGCGAATAATCTTCAGGGATGCCGATCGCAGCATCTGGTATTCGCGGTCGCTCAACGTCTGGCTCGGAGCTACCACGATGCTGTCGCCGGTGTGGACACCCATCGGATCGATATTTTCCATGTTGCAGATCGTAATGCAGGTGTCGTTAGCGTCCCGCATGACCTCGTATTCGATCTCTTTCCAGCCAACCAGCGAGCGTTCTAGCAACACCTGGTGAATCGGGCTGGCGCCCAGACCACTGGCCACAATCCGGTCAAGTTCCGCAGGCGTGGTTGCGATCCCGCCGCCGGTTCCCCCCAGGGTGTACGCCGGTCGAATGATCAGGGGCAACGAGATCTCTTCCGCGAACTCTCGGGCTTCAGCCAGCGTATGGATGATCTTACTCTCGATGACTGGCTCACCGATCTCGACCAGCAAGTTCTTGAACAACTCCCGATCCTCGGCCCGTCTGATCGATTCGATCGGCGTTCCGAGCAGGCGCACACCGTATTGATCAAGAATTCCCGCGTCAGCAAGCTGTACGGCCAAGTTCAGGCCGGTCTGACCGCCAAGCGTCGGCAATAGACCGTCAGGTCGCTCACGAATAATGACCCGACGCAATACTTCGACCGTAAGTGGTTCGATGTACACGACATCAGCGATATCCTCATCAGTCATAATGGTCGCCGGGTTGGAATTGACTAGAATCGACCGGATACCTTCTTCGCGCAGAGCGCGTAGCGCCTGGGAACCAGCATAATCGAATTCGGCGGCCTGGCCGATGATGATTGGGCCAGAGCCAATCACCAGCACGCTTGATAGGGGTGCCTGAGTATCTTCCATCGTCACTTGCGCTCCCGCTGTTCAGGATTATTCGACGCTTCGGCTTGATCGGGGCCAAAACGCTGATTACGATATTTCTCTACACTCTGGATGAACCGGTCAAAGAGATACTGGTTGTCGAGTGGTCCCGGCGAGCCTTCCGGGTGATATTGGATCGAGAAGACTGGAAGCGACTCATGTTCAAGACCCTCGACCGAGCCATCGTTCAGATTTATCTGTGACACCCGCCAGCCCTTGTCGACTGGGACACTGGCTGCGTCAACCTGGTAGCCGTGGTTCTGAGATGTGATGTGCACATACCCGGAAGCAAGATCTTTGACCGGGTGATTGCCACCACGATGTCCGAACTTCAGCTTGCTGGTTTTCGCGCCAACTGCCAGTGCCAGCAGTTGATGCCCTAGACAGACACCCATGTAGGGCATGCCTGAATCGAGGACCGATCGAACCACAGCCACCGCCGGACCCGTATTGACTGGGTCTCCAGGGCCAGGCGATGTAAGAACGCCGTCTACACCAAGCGCCAGTATCTCGTCGGCGGGCGTATCGTAGGGAAGGACCGTGACGCGCACGCCACGCGCGTGCAGCGATCGAATGATGTTCTCTTTCACTCCGCAATCGATCAACGCAAGATGAATGGGTCCTCCGGCTGGTACGTTCCGCTCTTCAGGTGTGGATACGTCGTCGACCACATTCTCGTCACCTGGAGTCCATGCGGTTCGGGCACGCTCGCGTAGCTCATCGTCGCCATGCCCGGCGGCATTCGAGACGAGGAGCGCACGCATATCACCGTTCGAGCGGATGTGCTTGGTGAGTGCGCGGGTATCGACCGAATGGAGTGCCGGGATGCCATTCGCCTTCAAATAGTCGGCAAACGTTCCCTGCGAGCGCCAGTTTTCAGGTTCGTCACAATACTCCCGCACGATCATGCCGGCAATCCATGGACGCCTCGATTCCTCATCGTCCGGGGTCACGCCATAGTTTCCGATGAGCGGATAGGTCATGCAGACGATCTGTCCGTAAAAGGACGGATCGGTCGAGACCTCCTGATACCCGGTCATGGTCGTATTGAAAACAGCTTCACCTTCGGCATCGGTCATGGCGCCGAACGGCTCGCCGCGAAAGATACGCCCGTCTTCCAGCACGAGCGCGCCAGACAATCGCAGATCAGGCACGGTAACGAATCTCTCCTTCCACCATCGTCAGGGCCACCTGCCCCTGCATCGTGATGCCAAGTAATGGCGTGTTCTTGCTCTTTGAGACGATTGATGCCTCGTCCACCATCCACTCACGATTTGGATCGATGATCGTAAGGTCGGCGACGACACCCGGACGCAGCGTCCCGCCCGGCAGACTGAACAACTGCGCGGGCCGAGTCGACAGCAGGTCGACCAAAAGCGATATCGACAAGCGTCCGTCCCGCACAAGCTGCATCAACATCGGGATAGCAAGTTCGAGTCCGCTCATGCCGGAGGCAGCCCTGGACATGTCGCTGGGTTTATCAGGCAGCGCATGCGGAGCGTGATCGGTGGCGATTATGTCAAACGTACCGTCATGTAGCCCAGCCAACAGCGCGCGAGCATCCTCAAGCGTTCGCAGCGGCGGATTCACCTTGGCATTGGGATCGGGCGACGGTCGCGGAGCGAACGACGGCCCATCAACAAAGCTGCGCCGTCCTGCCACCCATTCGTCAGTCATCAACAGATGGTGCGGCATCGCTTCGGCCGTCACGTGAACGCCGTCGAGCTTGGCACGGTGTATCAGGTTCAAACCACGAGCCGTACTCACGTGAAGCGCATGCAACCAGCCACCGGTAATTCGAGCCAGCTCGATATCTCGATTGAGGATGATTTCTTCGGCGGCGGCCGGGATGCCAGGCAGACCGAGCTCGCGCGAAACGGCACCCTCGTGCATCACGCCGCCGTGAATCAGGCTCCAGTCCTCGCAATGGACCATGATCGGCCGGCCCGAATCCGCTGACCACTCCAATGCCTCACGCATCGCCTGCGAGTTGCGCGTGCTGTCGCCGTCATCCGAGAAGCCGATCGCCCCGGCCTGTGCCATCGACTCCAGATCTGCCAATTCCTCGCCCGCTCTGCCGATCGAAATCGTCCCGATCGGGTAGATCCGCACCGGAAGATCGCGTGAACGAGAAATGATATCGGCGACACGCACGGCTCGATCGAGCGGCGGATTGGTATTCGGCATGCAACAGATCGTCGTGAAGCCACCCCGAAGAGCCGCCTGCGCCCCGCTCGCCAGCGTCTCCTTTGCAGGGAAACCTGGATCGCGCAGATGGACGTGAACGTCGACGAACCCAGGCGTGACGATCAAGCCTGAAGCGTCGATCACCTCAGCACCAGAAGGTGCCTCGATGTGTTGCCCGACATCGACCACGCGACCGTCGTCGATCAGCACGTCAGCGACACCGTCGAGATCCTGCGACGGATCGACCACGCGTCCATTCCGAATCACAATCGTCATCGGATTACCTCCGAAAAAGTCCCGGACAAGAAAAAAGGCCTTTGGGTTCGGCCTGAACCCAAAGGCCTTAAATCATTCACAGTTCCGAGGTTGTGAGGCTGGCAGTTACTCTGTCTCTTCAATGTCCAGCTTTCCTGTGTCCGTACACAGTCGCACCTAACTAATCCGATCGATTATACCGGCGAGGACCGGACGGGTCAAGCTCAGGGTGAGACGCCAAGCAAGCGATGGTCGGACGACACTCTATTTGCTCAAATGTGTCGGCAGCTCGGAAATCATGCCTGCTCCCTGCCGTTCGAGCATGGCCTTGAGAATCGCGAGCGTGTTCGCCTTGGCGTCGAGGCCGACTTCAGTGGCCGGGCCGACGCAGGATGGGCAGCCTGACTCACAGCCGCACTGGCGAATCAGGTCTCGCGCTCCGCGCAGCAGTTCATAATGCAGGTCGTAGAGCCGTGGGCTGAATCCGATGCCGCCGGGGACCCGATCATAAATGAAGACGGTGGCGCGATCGGTGAAGGGTGATCGAACCTGCGGATAGACGCCGACGTCTCGCGGATCACACATCAGGAACAACGGCGCAATGTTCTGCAGCGCGTTTGAGAGTCCGCGCAAGGCTCCTTGCAGCTCCGCTTCGCGCATTCGTCCGCTGATGTCTGGCGGCAGCGACAGCCAGTACGCGCTGGTGTGCATTTGTTCCTCGGGCAGATGGATCTTGCCCCAGCCTACGTTCTCGTGGGTGTGCAGTTTGATCTTCTTGAACTGGGTCACGATCGCACCAACGAGTACCTCTCCGTGGTGGCGCGGTGCCGATGGCTCGCCGTCGGTGAACTGCTCGATCACCTGCACTCGAACCGAGAGACTCGCGTCGGTGTAGTAGTCGACATCGACCGGATGGACGTAGGCCTTCTTCTCGTCCCAGTCGAGCCGCTCGACGTGGTATTGCTGCCCCTCATGAATATAGATCGCGTCGGTATGCACCAGCATCGGAGCGGCAAAGGTATCGACTTCTCCGATCACGCGAGCGCGCGATTTGTCGCCGACGTCGATGATAACCACATTCGCCCGCGCGGCCGTCCGAAGGCTGATCTCCTCGGCCGGATAGGTCTCGGCCGTCCAATACCAGGTTTCACCCGAATGATGGAGAATGCCAGCGTCCGCCAGAAAATCGAGCATCTCAAGCGGTTCGACCCGACCGAATTGATCGCCATTGTGAAATGGAAGCTCGAACGCGGCGCACTTGAGGTGGTCAACCAGGATCAGTAAGTTATCCGGATTGATCAGACCGTGCTCCGGACGGCTGCCGAAGAAGTAGTCGGGATGCTGCACGATGAACTGATCGAGCGGAGCCGAGGATGCGACCAGCACCGCAAGCGAAACACCTTCGCGGCGACCGGCGCGTCCGGCCTGTTGCCAGGTGCTGGCGATCGTCCCCGGGTATCCAGTCATCACGCAGGCATCGAGCGAGCCAATGTCAACGCCAAGCTCCAGGGCGTTGGTCGACACCACCGCGCGCACTGTTCCGTCCCGTAACCCTCGCTCGATCTCGCGCCGTTGACGCGGTAGGTAGCCTCCACGATACCCTCGCACGCCATCCGCCATGCCGAGCCTGGTCGGAAGCGCTTCTCGCAGATACGTAAGCAGGACCTCCGCTGTGACGCGTGCCCGCGCGAAGACGATGGTGTGGACATTCCTACGAATGAGCTCGGTAGCGATCGCGGTGGCCTCCAGGGTCGATGAACGCCGTATGCCCAATTGCCGATTCACCACCGGTGGATTGTAGAAGGCAACCTCACGCCGCCCATGAGGCGCGCCGTCTTCGTCAATCACCGTCACTTGTTCCTCGATCAGATGCTCAGCCAGCTCACGCGGATTGGCAATCGTGGCCGACGCCAGAATGAACACCGGCGACGAGCCGTAATGGGCGCAAATGCGCCGGAGTCGCCGGATGACGTTGGCGACGTGTGAGCCAAAGACACCGCGATAGCCGTGCATCTCGTCGATCACAACGAAGCGCAACTGTTCGAACAGGCTATGCCATTTTGTGTGGTGCGGCAGAATCCCGGAATGCAGCATATCCGGATTGGTGATGACAACGTGTCCCGCGGTGCGTATGAGTCGCCGCACGTTGGCCGGGGTGTCGCCATCGTAGGTGTGCGTCTTGATATCGGCACCGGACGCCTCGATCAGTCCATGCAGATTCGAGTATTGATCCTGCGCCAGCGCCTTGGTCGGGAAAAGGTACAGCGCTCGTGCAGTGGAATCGCTCATGATCGCGTTCAGCACAGGCAGGTTGTAACAAAGCGTCTTGCCGGACGCTGTGCTCGTAACGATCGCTGTATGCTGACCCGATTCAACGCTGGCAAACGCCGCCGCTTGGTGCGAGTACAGACTGGCGACACCGCGCGCACGCAATGCTTCAATCAGCGATGGATCGAGATCCGATGGGAACTCCGCCGTTGAAGCAGGGATGGCTGGGATCGAACGCCAGGTCGCGATGTTTGGTGCAAATCGGGGATCTGCTCGGAAGTCCTCGATCGCTTGAGAAACGGACAATCGACTTCTCCCTAGACTAAAAGGCTCGCTTCTTGTCGGCACCAAGCTGACCTCATGGCAGCGCCGCGAACAAACGTTCTGGGCGCGTGGACCCATTATAGCAACGATGATTCGGAGGGGATGACTGATGGCCTGGCTGTCCGGTGAAACGTCCAACCTGGACCTGGCCAGAGGACCGATAACGTGTGCGTAGAACGTTGTCTCTCCCCAGATCGATCCGCGCCCGCGTAAACTACGACGCATCGTTACAGAACACACCGTCTGGTAAGGAGGCGCGGCGGCCATGCTGTCTTCGACGGCGGATCAACGTGGCGGCAGGAAATTGGGCGGGCTCTGGCGACACCGCGACTTCCGCAAGCTATGGGTGGGAGAGACGATCTCGCTGCTCGGGTCGCAAGTCACACTGCTGGCGCTGCCGCTCACCGCGATCCTCACCCTGCACGCCGACGCGGCCCAGATGGGCTACTTAACCGCTGTCCAGACCGTGCCCTTCCTGTTGGTCGGGCTCTTCGCCGGAGTCTGGGTCGACCGAGCTCGGCGCCGGCCGATCATGATCGCGACCGACTGCGGCCGCTTCGTCCTGCTCCTGATCGTGCCGCTGCTGGCCGTCACGGGTCGCCTGACCATGAGTTCTCTCTACCCGATTGCCTTCCTGGTTGGCATCATGACCGTCTTCTTCGACGTCGCCTACATGGCGTTCCTGCCAACGCTCGTCGGGCGCGACCAGTTGGTCGAGGGCAATGCCAAACTGGAAGTAAGCCGCTCAGGGGCGCAGATCGCTGGACCAGGGATCGCCGGCCTCTTAGTCAGGTTGGTCACTGCACCGGTCGCGGTCGCAGCCGACGCCGCCTCATTCCTGACCTCGGCTCTGTTCCTATTGGGGATCCGCACCCCGGAGCCGCCGCCGGTCGCCCCCGGTTCGCGGCGAAGCGTCCGTCGCGACATCGCCGAGGGGCTGCGGTTCGTACTCGGGAACACGCTTCTGCGATCAATCGCGAGCTGCACCGGAACGTCCAACTTCTTCGCTAGCGCCATGCTCGCCATCGTCATCCTTTATCTCACCCGCGACCTCGGCATCGGACCGGGGTTGCTTGGCCTGATCTATGCAACCGGAAACCTTGGTTACCTGTCAGGCGCGTTCCTCGCGGACCGAGTCTCGGCCCGCATCGGCTCAGGCCCGACCATCATGGCGTCGGCGCTCCTGTTCGGGATTAGTGCTTTGCTCGTGCCCCTGGCGAACGGGCCTCGCGTTCTTATCATCAGCGTGCTCGTCGTTTCGCGACTCCTCAGCGGCGTCGCGAACCCGCTCTACAACGTCACTCAGGTCAGCTTGCGTCAGCGGATCACACCGGACCGACTGTTGGGTCGGATGAACGCGAGCACCCGCTTCCTGATTTGGGGTGTCATCCCGATCGGATCACTGCTCGGTGGATGGCTCGGCACCGTGCTCGGGCTCCGGTCCACGCTGTTCATCGCGGCAATCGGTCAACTGCTGGCCGTCCTCTGGGTCTGGTTCTCGCCAGTGCGCGGTCTGCGTGAGCAGCCACCTCCAGCCGAGGCGGGAATCGCCAATCCAGAGGCATCCTAGGCAGGGCGCGCGTCTGCAGAGCGGTCAGATCATTCGAGAGTGAACCTAACAGCGCCATGCGGAACGTCAGCTTCCCAAAAACGCTACCGGTCATTGCGGCCAGGTCCAATCCAGCTTGATCAAGATTTGCTCGACGAGCGCAAAGGCACGCGCGCCAATCTCAGAACCAACCGTTTCTAGCGACGGATAGTCATCCGTCTGGACGCTCGCAGTATGAAGCTCGTTATTTGAGATGTCCTTTACGGCCAACATCGGCACGCGATAGATAGCACAGACCTGGGCGACCGCGGCGGCTTCCATGTCTTCGCAAAGCGATCCGTGCAGGTCGTGTAGCCCCCCGATTCGAACGGGATCCTGAGTCCAACAATCGGCCGACGCGATGATCCCGGTGTGAACCGACGGCGCTCGCTCTCCGTTCGTCGACCAGGGCCATGGTTCGGGTTTCCACGTTCCGGCGATTTCGTTGGCTATCTCGAGGAGAGACTGATCGGCAGCAATGACGTCGGTCAAGATCGTTTCGTCGCCGACCTGATAACGAAATCCAGCATATCGCTCTTCACCGCTTGGGAGGATCGTTAGCGAGAGATGAGCCACGACTCCGGCGCCGATCACGACGTCGCCTGGATGGATATCTTCCCGGTGGGCACCGGCACATCCGAAATTGAGCACGAGCGACGGACGTTCCGACGCGAGCAGAGCAGAAATCGCCGCTGCGGCGTTGACCATGCCGATCCCGGTTGCCATCGCAACGACCGGCCGTCCGCCGATCGTGCCCCGATGAATCACCCAGGCGCCGACCCGCTCGCTGGTTCGATTGTCAATCCGCGCGAGCGCGTGATGCAGCTCCGCGTCCATCGCCGCGATCAGTGCTGTCGGACGTGGATATTCAGCTGCGTGATTCTGTTTCGTCATGCTCACAATCCTCTGCGGTTCTCGTTGGTCGCTCACATCGAACCGAGCGACGGTGTTGTCGTCAATCGACGATCCGACGAACATCGCCATACGCACCAACGTGCAATCCGACTTGACCGCCGGTCTTTATCCGTGGGAAACTGTAGCCGATCCGTTTGATCGGGTCACGAAAGCTGTCCTCAATTGTCGTGAAGCGGCAGCGAGTATCGGCTCCATGTCGGGTCGATTCACGCGGGGGAACACCGGTGCAATTCCGGGGCTGTGCCGCAACTGTAACGCTGGGCCGCTGCCCGGCGAAGCCAGATCGCCCATCGCTGTCGCGTCCAACTACTCCTCGAGCGAAGGAGAAAGGACGCCCCATGCGCAGCTCCCTCCGAGAGTAATCCTCCAATCTGATCGACACCAGAATGTCATCGTCCGCGAGCGTACCGCGCGGATCATTGGAGGGTTCAAGTGAAACCACGGCTTCTCGCATATTTCCTGATCGCCGCACTCATTGGCACATCGTTGTCTGCCATTTCGGCCTCGGCAGCGCCCGACAATCAGGCGGTCAGCCAGACGATAGATTGGCTCCGTTCTCAGGAACAGCCAGACGGCGGTTACGCTGGATTCAACGGATCAACCGATCCTGGAACCGCCGCCGACGTCGTGCAGGCCATCGCCTCGACCGGAGTCGATCCAAGCACGATCTCCGATGGTGGAACATCGTTGATTGAGTTCTTGAAATCTCAGTCTTCGAGCTACAGCGCCACCGTCGGAGGCGCCGCGAAGGTGACCCTTGCTGCAGTCGCGGCCGGAAACGATCCGCGTGACTTCGCCGGGCTGAATCTCGTGCAAAGCATCCTGTCACATTTCGATCCATCAACCGGGCTTTTCGATCCCCAGCTTTACGTGCATGCCTATGCGCTATTGGCACTATCAGCGGCCGGAGAAACGGTCCCAGAACAAGCGGTCATCGTGCTCGAACAACACCAATCTACAGACGGCGGCTGGGCATTTACGGGAGCAACCCAACCCGGACAAGCCGACAGCAACACGACCGCTGTGGTGGTCGAAGCGCTGGTCGCGACCGGCCATGCTTCATCACCATCGATTCCCAAAGCGATGAGCTATCTAACCAAACTGGCGGCCCCCGACGGTCTTTATGCCTATCAGGCGGTGGCTGGATCTCCGCTGGTCGGGGATGCTAATTCGACGGCGCTCGTCATTCAGGCCATGCTGGCAGCCGGTCAGCCGGCTGATTCGCCCGCCGTGGTTTCGGCCACTAATGCTCTAAATTCGTTGCGAGACAGCAACACCGGAGCCTTTGCCTACCGAAAAGACACACCTGGGGACAATCTCCTGGCAACTGTCCAGGCACTGCCTGCCCTGGAAGGCAAGTCTTTTCCCATCTGGCCAATTCATGCGCCTGGCCGCACACTTGACCAGGCCAAATCGCGCGCGATTCAGGGAGATCCGCATCTTTGCGTCTATTTCATCCAGACCGGGCATAACGCCTGTCAGGGATTCCTTGCGTATTGGCAGCGCTTTGGCGGCGTTGATGTGTTTGGTTACCCACTGACCGAGGAATTCACTTTCGTCGACCCTGCAACAGGACGTCCGACCACGATGCAATATTTTGAACGGGCCCGATTCGAGTGGCATCCAGGGTCCGCGCCACAGCGGTATGACGTCCAGCTTGGACTGCTCGGTTCGGAGATACTCACTAAACCATGAACCGAGTCTCGCACCACCACGTGATCTCACTTCAGTTCGGAATTAGAGCCGTCGCAGCGACGCTGATTCTGCTACTCGTCGGAGTTACCACGTCCGGCAGCGTCGCTTCCGCTTCAACCCCCAATGCAGCGGGGTTGGTCATCAAACATGGCGATGGCAGTGTGCTCTACTTCTATGTTCAGTTCAGTGAGGCTGAGATTACCGGCACTCAACTGCTTGAACGAGCAGGGGTATCCATCGATATTGCCCCGTACGCCGGGATGGGCGAAGCGATCTGCCGAATCGATGGCGAGGGTTGTCCATCGACCAACTGCTTCTGTAAGAGCTACGCGAATCCGGCATTCTACTGGCGCTATCATCGGCTGACCTCGGATGGTACATGGGTGACGTTGCCGTCCGGACCCGATCAACGAAAGGTCCACAACGGTGATGTCGATGGGTGGTCCTGGTCCGCTAAAGACAACGATCTTCCCTCGATTACCCTTTCTCAGATTGCACGGATGAACGGCATTACGCTAGCCGGTACACCCGCTCCGCCGAGTGTGACGCCAGCCGCACACACAGCCACGGCTACGCCCACGACTCCAACGACATCGGAACAGCTTCCGACAGCCTCGCCAGCGGCTCTCGGAGTCGAGGTTCAAGCATCGGGACAGACGACGAGTATTCAACCAACGACGAAGACGCAAAATACCCGCAACGACAGCTATGTCTGGTTCGGCGCAGGGTTAGCCCTAATTCTTGTTATTGGGCTCGTCGCCATGGTGCGTGGTCGGGGGAGCGGACGATGACCACGTCCACAAATCCGATTCCCTGGATAGTTTGGGGAATCGCCGTCACGCTCGCGACGATAGCGACTCGCAATCCACTCTATCTCGCGCTCGTGTTGTCGGCCACCGCTGTCGTCTACCTGTCTCGACGACCTAGGTCTGGACACGCGCAAATCTGGAGTATCGTCATTCGGATCGGAGTACTCGTAGCTGCGGTCAGCGTGAGTTTCAATCTGTTGACGGTGCACTCAGGGGACCAGACCATCGTTCGAATTCCTGGCGCGATACCGATCATCGGAGGGGTGATCACCGCGAACGCTCTCGTCTATGGGATCTCGTCCGCTCTCGCCATCCTCTCTTTGATTGTTACTGCCGCGACCTTCGGATCGATCGTCGACCGCGCGTCGTTGCTTCGATCTGTTCCTCAGTCGCTGTCATCGGCGGGGGTTGCCGCCATCATCGGATTGAGCTTCTTTCCCCAGACTGTGGTGTCTCTTCGCGAGGTTCGCGAGGCACAGGCGGCACGTGGCTTTCGCATTCGATCAGTACGGGACATTCGGCCACTGGTCGTTCCAGTGCTGACTCTAGGGCTGGAAAGTGCGTTCAGCCTGGCTGAAGCGATGGAAAGCCGGGCCTTTGGCGGCGAACCGCGCTCATCCGGATTCAAGCCCTGGATGTTTGTCACCGGGATCCTTCTCGCGATCATCGCGGTAAGCCTGGTAATTAGTGGCCTTGTAGTGGGTGCCGCGCTGTGCTCTATCGCCAGTGTGGGGCTAATCACGATGGGGCTGATGGGGTCTCCTACCTCCCGCACGTCATATCGTCCGTCCGTCTGGCGGACGGGAGATTGGGTGATGCTCGTCTTTGCCGCCATATCATTCTCAATCTTCGGAATCGCCATTCTGTTCTTCGCGGCGTCAGTTGACTGGTCGCCATTTCCGACCCTCCGCACCCCTGTCGTCAACCCACTCCTCAGCGTCGCATGTTTGCTGTTGGTTGCACCGGCCCTGACAGCGGGGAAAACAGGATGATCTCTTTCGATGGCGTCACGTTTCAATACCCCGACCAGGCAATTCCCGCCGTCGCCGGCATTGACTGGCGTGTCGATCCAGGTTCAATCGCGCTGGTCACTGGACCCTCCGGCTCGGGAAAGTCGACGCTCGCTCGTTGTGTCAACGGCCTGATTCCGCATTTTCACGGTGGCCGGTTCGGCGGTCAGGTCATCATCGACGGACTGGAGACCACTCGTTACTCGACCGCGGTTCTGAGCCAGCACGCCGGTTTCGTCGCGCAGGTTCCGGAATCACAGACAGTTACCGATCGAGTTGAAGATGAAATCGCCTTCGGTCTCGAGAACCTGGGCATCGCCCGACCGGCAATGAGACTTCGCGTCGAGGAGATACTAAACCTGCTTCGCCTCGACACTCTCCGGACGCGACCGTTGAGGACGCTGTCCGGTGGTGAACGTCAGCGAGTCGTTATCGGTGCCGCTATGGCAATGCGGCCACCGATACTCGTGCTCGATGAGCCAACGTCGCAGCTCGATCCATCGAGCGCGGAAGAGGTGCTGGCGATCCTGCAACACATGAACAGCGAGTTCGGTACGACAGTAATTTTGATCGAGCATCGTCTCGACCGCGTGCTCGGCATTTCCGATGAGCTTCTCATCATGAGTGAGGCCGGGAAAGTCGATGCGGCAGGTCCGATCCGGGATGTGCTCTCGAAATTGCCCACGCCTCCCCCGTTGTTGCAGGTGGCCACTGAGCTCGGGTGGGACCCAACACCACTCACTGTTCGCCAAGCAAAGAAGTTCAGGCTCCCGACACCGACCCGAGACGGATCGGACCATAGACAGAAGCGTACCGTGCACTCAAATGGAAGGCCGTCCATCGAATTCGACAACGTCTCGTTCAGCTATCAGCAGGACAACGTGCTCGACAGCCTTTCAACGGAGTTGCATGCCGGGTCAGTGACCGCTTTGATGGGCCGAAATGGCAGCGGCAAGACGACAATGCTCAAACTTATGAACGGCTTACTTCGCCCCGGCCATGGGCGGATTCGCGTAGACGGTCGAGACATCGCCAAGTTATCAACGACTGACCTTGCCGGAACGGTGGGATACCTACCCCAGAACGCCGCCACTCTTCTGTTCAATGATTCAATCGAAGAGGAGTTGCGATTCACGCTCCGCTGCCGGCGACAAACAGCCGACATCGAGGCCACCCTGGCACGATTCGACATTTCTGAACTCGCAGCTCGCAGCCCGCTCGATTTGTCAGGTGGGGAACGGCTGCGCGCGGCTCTCGCCGCTGTGCTGATTGGACAGATTAGAATCCTCCTACTCGACGAACCAACGCGGGGAGTCGACGCAGTCCTCAAAGGCCGGTTGGGTCGAGCCCTGCGAGAATTAGCAGAAGATGGGGTGACTGTCGTCATCGCCACTCACGATGTCGATCTGGTTGCCGAGTTCGCCGATCGAGCGATTATCCTGGGAAACGGGGATATCGTCGCCGACGGCACACCGTATCAGTCATGCCCGATTCGATGGTTTTCGAGCCACAAATAAACAACGTCTTCGGGGGCAGCTTCCTTACGGTCGCAGACGTGGTGC
>CAVUBN010000003.1:0-20428 GCA_963739715.1 uncultured Chloroflexia bacterium
CGACGCAGCGTTCTCTGGTCCGGTCAGCTACCGAATTTGACGGGGCGTCTCGCCAGCTACCAGCGATCGATGCGGGCAACGTGTCCAAACGGTTCAGACGGGCCTCTACCCCTGTCGGCTGCTGGCGGGCTGATTATCCAGATCCGCGCGACTCGCGATCTTGGGCGACTCAGCGTTGAGATCGAATCCTTCAGTGAGGGAATCGACCTCATCCTTGAGGTTCTGCACCTGACGCCCGAGCATCCAGAGATAGGCCGCGATCACGATCCAGGTTATGAGAAACGCTACGAACAAGTAGGTCAAATTATTCATGCGCCCATCGCTCCTTCTGCTTCACGCTCCGCCAAGGCAAATTGATAATCGAGCAGTTTGTCTTTGGATTGTTCGATCCCCATCTTCTGGTACATCAAATAGCCGTAGAGCAGGGTGAAACCCAAGAGACACACCATCAGAGCCACCACCATCTGGCCGGGCATTGCCGCGCCACTCGTGTTTATGACGGCCTGAGGGTGCAGCGTGCGCCACCAGTCGACCGACATGTAGATGATGGGAACGTCAATGAATCCAATGATCCCGATGACGGCCGAATAACGAGCGGCGCGTTCGCGCTCGCCTGCATAGGCACGTAGCATGAAGTAGCTGAGATAGATGAACCAGAGCAGGAGTGTAGTCGTCAACCGGGCGTCCCAGGTCCACCAGGTACCCCAGATTGGTCGACCCCAGAACGATCCGGTTATGAGCACCAACGTCGTAAAGACGAGTCCGATCTCGGCCGAAGCGCGCGCAATCTGGTCCCAAACGAGACTTCGCTTCCAGAGATAGAGGATGCCTGCCACAAAGACGACGAAGAAGGCCAGGAACGCGACCCAAGCCATTGGAACATGAATGTAGAAGATCCGCTGGGCGTTTCCCTGGATGGCGTCTGTTGGCGCGTAAATCAATCCAAGGTAGAGTCCAATTGCCAGAGAGATACCGGCAAGCAGCCCAAGAATCATCCCGACGTCGAGTCGCCGCGCGCTGCCGCGCTGGTTCATTGCCATCCTACTCCTCCACGACACGATCAAAAACTGCGTATGCAATCGCCAGAAACAACAGATCATATGCTCCGAGAAGATTAAGCCACGGAACGAGGTCTCGTGTCTGCCCTGTCAAAATCAAGGTCGTGGCTCTCACCGTCGCAATAACGACCGGCAACAGGATCGGGAACATGAGCACCGGCAGCATCACCTCGCGAGAGCGGGTGCTCGCGGCCATCACGGCCAAAAGCGTCCCAATGGCGGCAAAACCGACTGTGCCCAGTATGAGAACAAGAAAAAGGTATGGTCGAAACACATTCAGATTGAACAATGCGGCGAAGATCGGCACCGAGATGATCTCGACCAGGGTGATGAACAGAAAATTACCAATGAACTTGCCCAGATAAATCGTGCCACGGTCGACAGGACAGAGCAGTAAACCGTCGAGCGAGCCGCGATCGCGCTCAAGTGCGATCGAACGGCCCAGTCCGAGCATCCCAGCAAAATTAAAGGCAACCCACAGTGCCCCTGCTCCACTCGGAGCCCTGTTTACGCCGGTGAGATCGAAGGCGAAGTTAAAGGTCACGATCGTCAAGACCGCGAAGACGAACATTCCGCCGAACAGATCTTTGGTGCGGACCTCGGTCAACAGATCTTTCCACAAGACTACCGAGATCTTGCTCGCCATGTCTCTCATCTTCGCGACAACCTTGCGTCAAGTTCTTCCTCCACCAGATCACTGGCCGGAGCGTCCAGGGTCAGGCGACCGTTTTCAAGCAGGAATACACGATCGCCTGAGAAAAGACCGAAGCGAAGATCGTGGGTAGTCATGAGCACCGTTCCGCCGCCCACGGCATGATATTCGAGTATTCGTTCCAGCACGCGCATACCCTCACGATCGAGACCAGTATCTGGCTCATCGAGCAATAGAAGGGACGGCTGGTGGAGAATTGCACGGCCAATGGCAAGGCGTTGCTGCATACCGCGGGAGAACGTCCGTACCCGATCACGTCGCCGGGGAAACAACCCCACCAGATCGAGCACCTCTTCGGAGCGTGCAAGTTCATCACCGACATCGTACATACGACCGAAAAATCGGAGGTTCTCCAACGCGGTGAGGTCGTCGTAAAGATAGGGTTGGTGGGCAACGACGCCAACGTGTCTCCGAACCTCTTGCGCCGCTTCGGCGATAGATAGTCCATTGACACGCACAGTGCCCGAAGTTGGACGGCTAAGAGTCGATAGCACTCGCAGGAGTGTTGTTTTTCCGGCACCGTTACTACCCAACAGTGCGACCCGTTCACCGGACAGTAATTTGAAATTGAGGGAACGGAGGACTGATCTGCGGTCAAATCGCTTTGACAACTGCGATACGACGACTCTGGCGGAGCGAGGGGCCGCGGCAGCGTCCGAAATCGATGCCTGTGATTGCTGCTGGTCGGGCAGCGACTTCACGAGGCGGCGGGTTCCTTTTCCGCCGTGGATTGTGATTTGCGAGCCATGGCCCGGAGTTGAAGAATTTCGACTTCGATTTCCTCGTCGATTCCGCCGGTCTCCTTCTCCAGATCGCGCAGAACGACAGCGGCTTCGCGAATATATTCTGTCCGCGTTTCCTGATACTCGTCATCGGCCGTCTTGCCTGAGGCATAGTCGAAGTCAACGTCGCGAATCGCCTGCATGAGGTATTGTCTGCGTGCCTGCAGATCAGCAACGCGAGCCGGGAGGGTTGTAACCGTGTTCCTTTGCGAGCTGAAAAGTGGCTGTAGCACAAACGCGAATACGAGAATCGCGGCTACTGCCAAGATGAGATAGCCAATCATGAAATGCCTTGATCCGATCCAGCGAGTCCGCGAGAAGGTAGGTCCTCGGTGCCTGGCTGCTGAGCATCGACACCGGCGCCCGGAGGAACGAGCTTTCCGAGCAGGTCTTCCTCGAATGCGGCGACGTCAGTCCGAACACGTTCTTCAAACAGGGCCAGATCCGCGTCATCCACGGCCTCCATCGAGACCGCCCCGTCTGGTCCGCCGGGTACCAATCGACTACGCTGCGTGACAAAGCCCAGGAGAATCAAGGCACCGATCAGAATCGCCCCAACCGGAATCCACCAGAGCGCGAGGGAGAATCCGTGCTTCGGCGGTTGACGCAAGATGGTTATGCCATAGCGACTGACGAAGTAATCCATGATCTGCTGGTGGCTCTCACCCTGATCGAGTTTCTGCTGGATAAGCTGTCGAATGTCGTGAGCCAGTTGTGCATTCGAGTCGCGTACGCTCTCACCTTGGCACACCGGGCAGTTGAGCGAGTTCGCGATTCCCAAAGCTTCGGGCGATAGCGGCTCATCCCCCGACGCGGCAGCGATAGTCGGCACGAGCAACAGCAGAATGAAGGCAGTGATGATCGCCAGTAGACTACGCTTCACCCAGGGCAGCCTCCCGAACGGGTCTAGTAACGCGACGTTCGGCCGGCCGTGCTGATGGCCAGAGCAACGTCAGAATACCAAGTACGTAGACCATGCCCCCCCACCAGATCCAGTTGGCCAGCGGATTGATGTAAACGCGCAGACTGGCCGTCTGGTCCGACTCCCAGCGATCGAGCACGATATAGACATCGTTGATACCAATCGTCTTAATGCCCATGCGTGCCGTCGGCTGATTCTCGTAGCCGGTGTAGAAGAACCGCTTGCTCTGAATCGATGCCTGGTGGACGCCGTTCTGCGCCACATCAATCTTTGCGGCGACGACGTCGCCCTCCGACGTCGTTGTGTCGACCAAACCATTATATGTCAACGTGTATGGGCCGATGGTTGACGTGTCTCCTGGCTTCATCGTGAATTGGCGCTCGGTCTGGAAGAAGTGCGTTCCGATGATGCCAACCGCCAGCACAGCCATCGCCAGATGGACCACGTACCCGCCATACCGACGGTTATTCTTGCGCAAGAGGCTCGGAATTGCCGTCAGGTACCCTTCGCCAATCGAACGATGGCGGACGCGGGCGCCGCGCACATACTCCGTCAAAATCGTTGTGACGGTAAAGACTACGGCAGAAAATCCAGCAACCGCAAGCGGGTTGTGAACCAGAACGGCAAAGACGATGATCGCGATAAACCCCGCCGCAAGCGGAACACGCAGACTCCGCAGCAGTGGGCGCCAGGAAGTTCGTCTCCAGGCCAGAAGCGGTCCTACCCCCATCAGCACCAGCAACGCCAGCATAATCGGACCGTTCACCTGATTGTAAAATGGCGGTCCAACGGTGAGCTTAGTGTTGCGGAAGAGTTCGCTGAAGAGCGGAAAGATGGTACCCCAGAGCGTCGCGAAGGCCATCGCGGTGAAGAGCAGATTGTTAAGCAGAAAGCCCGATTCGCGCGACATGACCGACTCGATCGATCGCTCCGCCCGCAATCCTTTTACTCGATAGGCGAGGAATCCGATCGAAACGGTGACCACAATGGCCAAATATGACAGGAACCAGGTGCCGATCGACGACGTCGCAAAGGTGTGCACCGAGGCAATCAAACCGCTGCGCACGGTGAAGGTGGCAAAGACCGCTAAAATGTATGCGCCGACGATCAGAGACATGTTCCAAACCTTGAGCATGCCTCGTCGTTCCTGAACGATAATCGAGTGAATGAAGGCCGTGGCAAGCAACCAGGGTAGCAGGGCGACATTCTCTACTGGGTCCCAACCCCAGTAGCCACCCCAGCCCAACACATGGTATGCCCACCAAGCTCCCAACAGGAGACCGCACCCCAGGATTCCCCAAGCCACCAACGCCCAGCGACGGATCGAACGGATCCAGCCATCGCCCAGTCGCCCGGTGATCATTGCGGCCATTGCAAACCCAAACGGCACCGTGAAGCTCGCAAAGCCACCCAGCAAGAACGGTGGGTGCATCATCATGCCGGGATCGCGAAGCAACGGGTTCAGACCCGCCCCATTCAGCGGAGCGACCGGAAGCAGCGTAAACGGGCTCGAAATGAAGTTGAGCATGAAAAGGAAGAAGAGTTCCGTTGAGAGAACCGTCGCTGCAACATATGGAATGAGTTCTCGGTCTCGTTTGCGGTGCAAGAAGATAGCGAGAGATGAAAGGACGCCGGCGATCATTGCCCAGTAGAGCAGGCTGCCCTGTTGCCCTCCGTAGAACGCCGACAGCACGTAGTATGTAGGCATCTCGCGACTCGACCGTCCGGCAACGTAGGCAATCTGGAAATCATGAGTGAGGAATGCGGAAGCGAGTGCGACAACCGCGACCAGAATGAGAGCCGTGACACCCCAGACAGCTCGCAATCCGCTGTCGATCAATTCAGTCGCATGCCTCCGTGCTCCGAGGATCGATACCGCGATACCGTACAGAGCGAGCGCAAACGCGACGATAAGCGCTCCGGAACCGAGCTGCGCCAAGATGAATCCCTTCTAACCGCTCGTCTTCGTTGCCGCCGTAAACCGGGAAGGGCACTTTGTCAGAAGTGTGTCCGCTTGAAAGGTGCCGTTCGCGTGGTACGTGCCTTCAACGACAACCTGAACCTGATCCGAGAAGATATCGGGCAGGACTCCGTGGTAGACAACCGGAACGGTGTGCGAGCCGTCTGTAAGCACAAACGAGATTGGGTCGCCGGGCGCCCCCTTCTGGATCGTGCCCGATTTGACGTCACCACCCACTTGAACGTGCTGTCCGTCCATTGCTGCTGCCTGCTGCTGCAATTCTCCGACGGTGACAAAATAAGATGCCGCCGAGCTCTGAACCGCGTTGTAGATCAGGTAGCCGATGGCAGCAAAGATGACGAGGGCAACCACTATCAGCTTCGGATTTAGCAGGCGTGCTCGTTTGGAACTGACCGCGGCTGTTTCCGTCAAGCTCCCACCTCCTTCTCTTCCATTGAAACGCTAAGCGAGCAGTGAACGCTCAATTGCTGACCAACGATCTGTTGCCTCGTGCCCGGTGTAGTCAATGATATGGTCACCGTGTGATGCCCGTCGGATAAACGACCGACAGCGCGATGCCAACGACGAACGCAACAGTGCCCAACGTCAGAATAACCCAGGAACGGTTGAGCACTGACCTGGTTCTTCGCGGTCGAGATCGCGTGTTTCGAACGAATGTCCCGGTCAGCCAGAACGCAACCACGGCGGCCACGATCTTGACGCCAAGAAGAATGACATAGACGGTCGTGCCCTGGCCGTTCGTCAAACGATCGAAGGTCATCACAACCCCGGTAACGATCAAGATGACTGTAGCGACAGATGCCCATTCTCCAAATTCTGCCTGTGCGACGCGTCCAACCTCACGTGCCGCTGGATCAGCGCTGCGCAGGGCTGGACGAAGCGCGAGCACGTAGTAGGCGCCTCCTCCCAACCACAGAGCCGCAGCTACTGCGTGCGCCAGGCGCAGCAGCATCCGCGTTATGGCAGGTATATCCACAGGATGACCGCTCCACCTTCGTCAACTCACGCACTCTTCGTACTGTATCAAAACATTATCAACCATTATGGTCAGGAAAACCCCTTCAAAGCTTTAAGGATAGGAGTGGCTGCACGATTTGATCGTACATTCTCTGGCTCATCACATTCAAATAGAAAAAGCGATTCGTCAGAAAAAGGAGCCCGGTTACGATCAAGGTCGCGCCGCTCAGGGAGGAGATAACCTGATAGTGCCGGGTGATCCAGCGAAGGGCACTTAGCATGCGCCCGATTCCAACCCCTACAAGGATAAACGGCAAACCTAATCCAAGCGAGTAGAAGAGCAGCAGCAATGTCCCGCGAGCCGCCGTGTCGGATGCGCTCGCGTAGACGAGAATCGAGACGAGAAGCGGTCCAATACAGGGTGTCCAGCCGAACCCGAACGCCATGCCAAGCAAGAGTGTCTCTGAGCGTGTCAGCGATCGATTGAAGGTTGGGTGAAATCGGCGCTCACGATAAAGCCATGGAAGTTGGAACAGCCCGACCAGAAACAGGCCCGCCAATATCATGAACGCTCCTGAGAGCCGGTTCATCAACAAACGATGTTGCTGAAGCAGACCACCGATGCTTCCCGCCGAGACGCCGAGCGCAACGAAGACGAGCGTAAAGCCGGAGACGAAAATAACACTGGCGACCAACAGCCGCCTGACAGCCTCCGAGTTCTGTTTGCTTCCGTCAATGCTGACACCAGAGATCAGAGACAAATAGCCCGGGACGACCGGCGCGACACAAGGCGACACGAAGGAAACGACGCCGGCGCCGAAAGCTGCCAACAGACTCAAGCTCGCCGCGTCAGCCACCAGTCGACTCTTTCATCGCGTTCGTTAGTTGTGTTGTCGTTGTCACTGCTCCCGGGAATTTGCCCATCAGCTTGCCGGTCGGGCTCACGATAAATGTCTCAGGCACTCCAGCCACGCCATAGTCAATCGCTATCGTGCCTTTCGTATCCGCGCCGTTCACGTAATTTAGACCGTATTGCTGAATGAATGTCTTTGAATCGGATGAGACATCCCACACCGCGACTCCGAGTACGACCACGTCCTTTGAATTCACCTGTTTGGTGTATCCGTTAATCAGAGGAGCCTCTGTCTGACAGGGTGGGCACCACGACGCCCAGAAATTAATGACGACCGTCTTACCCTTGAAGTCAGAGAGTGAGACCTTCTTGCCGGTATTGAAATCAGTGATCGTAAAATCCGGCGCCTGTCGATTGGTGAACTGGATGAATACCCCCGGCGCGTTGATTCGTCCGCTCTGCGCGGTGTCAGCAGACTTTGGCCCGAGCAGTGTCCAGGCCAGCAATCCAAGAAGTAAAACGACTAACGACACGGCGATCGCCGGAATGATGCGTCCTCGAATCAACGAAAACCTGGTTACCTGCACAACTCATCCTCGTTGCAGCCGAGTCAATACGATGGCGGACCCCTACAACCGCCACCCGATATTATGGTTCAGTGGATCGATTTTTCAAAGGAAAACTCCGGGTCCGTGGCAGAGGACCCATCTGCACTCGGGTGGATCAGCCCTCGTCGAGGTAAGAAATCTCGGCTCCCAGTGACGTCAGTTTGCCAACAATGTCTTCATAACCGCGCCGGAGATGCTGGATTTCGTTGATGCGCGTCTCTCCCTCGGCGACCAGTCCCGCAAGGACAAGGCAGGCACCACTACGAATATCGAGTGCACGCACGTCGGCACCCTTGAGACGAGTTGGTCCGGAAATGATAGCTTGCTGTTTATCAATGACGCGAATGTCGGCGCCCATGTTCGAAAGCTGAGCTGAATAGCGCAGCCGATCGTTGAATACGCGTTCGAATACCCGGCTATCTCCCTCAGCCTGTGTCATTAGCACCGCAAAAGCCGCCTGCAAATCGGTCGGGAACCCGGGGAAGGGCAACGCCTGAATCTCAGTGGACGAAAGATTGCCGCGCCCTCTCACCAGCATTGAATCGGCGTTCCACCAAACCTCGGCACCCGACTCGCGCAGCTTTGAGGTCAGCGGAACCATGTCCTTTTCCGAAACGTGATCGAGGATCACCTCTCCATCCGTGATCGCGGCGGCGATCGCGATGGTCCCAGCCTCGATGCGATCTGGAAGAATAGCTGCCCGATATCCACGCAACCGATCGACGCCGTCCACCCGGATGTGCGGCGTTCCAACTCCGCGAACTCGCGCCCCCATGTCCTCCAGCAATGAGCCGACAAACGCAATCTCCGGCTCGGTCGCGGCATTGACGATGGTCGTCGTGCCACGCGCCAGTGTGGCCGCCATCAGCAGGTTCTCGGTACCGGTGTGGCTGGGATAGTCCATGTAGAGTTCAGCGCCGCGAAGCCGGCTGGCTGACATTCGGTAGCCGGATCCCTCCATATCGATCACAGCACCCATGCGACGAAATCCGCGAAGGTCCACGTCCACGGGACGAGTGCCGAGTTTGCAACCACCCGGCGCAGTTGATCCAGCTCGGCCGAATCGAGACAACAGCGGGCCACTCACCAGAAAAGATGCACGCATCTTTTCAACAAGGTGTGCCGGCGCGTCAAACTGGTCCACGTTGCGCGCACAGATTTTGAGGCGATGAGCAGCAGGGTCGAAATCGACTTCGGCGCCAAGCCAGCGCAACAGTTGGACCATGACCAGCACATCTTCCAAGACCGGAACGTTTTCCAGTAGGCACTCTTCTTCGGTGAGCAATGCGGCAGCCATCGCCGGCAATGTCGCGTTCTTGGCGCCGTCAATGCCGACGCGCCCCGAGAGCCTGGTGCTTCCGCGTGTCACGATCGTCTTGGCCTCGGTGGCTAGCTGCATGCCGTTCTCCCCAGTTTGGTCCGATCGATTGCAGACGTCATGAGTACTGATCTCGATGTCGAAGTCGATGAGAGGTTGGACACGTCCCCACTCGTCCAGCCTTGCTCAAAGCATAAACGAAAACGGAGAATGGTGAATGCCATCCTCCGCCTTTCTGTCACAGATTACTGGTCCGCCGGGACTCGCCTGAGAACGGGAATTTGGCTATTCGGAGCCTGACCGCGGTCCAGACGGCTGACGTCCGCGAATGCGCTGTCCAATCCGAAGTCGAATCATTGATCGTCGCAGGGCAATCTCGGCACGTGTGAAGTCGATGTTGGCAGTTCGCTCAGCCAAGCGTGCCTCTGCCCGATCTCGCGCCTCTTGAGCGCGGACGATATCGATTTCTTCGGCTCGCTCCGCGCTGTCGGCCAGAATCCGCACCTGATCATGGGCGACTTCAAGAAACCCGCCGAACACGACCAAGGACTCCTCCATGCCACCCTTTTTGATCCGCATCTCACCAAATGCCAGAAGCGATACGATCGGGGCGTGACGTGGCAAGATGCCGAGCGTGCCATCCGCGCCGGGCGCCACGACCATGTCAACATCGTCTTCTTGAAAGACGACGCGCTCACCGGTCACAACCTCGACCCGTAGTTTAGCCATGCTTCTCCCTCTGCCGCAGTAAGAACGCTCCGCGCGTCACGAACTAATCAGCCGTGATGACCGGCAATTAGTTCTCAGTCTCCATTTGCTGCGCGGTCTCGACTGCTTCGTCAATACCACCGACCATATAGAACGCTTGCTCCGGGAGTGCGTCGTGCTTGCCTTCGAGAATCTCCTTGAAGCCGCGCACCGTTTCGGAGCGCTCAACGTAGCGGCCGGGTCGACCGGTGAACGCCTCAGCCACGAACATCGGCTGAGTCATGAACCGCTGGATCTTTCGAGCGCGCGTCACTGTGAGTCTGTCATCCTCGCTCAGTTCTTCCATTCCGAGAATCGCGATGATGTCCTGCAGGTCACGATAGCGCTGAAGAACTCTCTGCACTTCACGCGCGACATCGTAGTGATCGTCACCGACGATTTGCGGGTCGAGAATGCGAGATGTTGACGCCAGCGGGTCCACAGCCGGGTACAGACCTTGGTCGGCGATCGATCGTTCGAGTGAAATTGTCGCGTCAAGGTGAGCGAATGTCGTGGCCGGAGCTGGGTCAGTATAGTCGTCAGCGGGAACGTAGACGGCTTGCACCGACGTAATAGAACCACGCTTGGTCGAGGTAATCCGCTCCTGCAGCTGGCCCATCTCAGAACCAAGAGTCGGCTGGTAACCCACGGCGCTCGGCATACGACCGAGAAGCGCGGATACCTCGGACCCGGCCTGCACAAACCGGAAGATATTGTCGATAAACAGGAGGACATCTCGTCCCTCGTCACGGAAGTATTCGGCCATCGTAAGGCCCGTCAGGCCTACACGCAGGCGCGCTCCTGGCGGCTCGTTCATCTGCCCGAAGACGAGTACCGTCTTGTCGACGACACCGGAATCGTGCATCTCGCCCCAAAGCGATGTTCCTTCGCGCGTGCGCTCGCCGACTCCGGTAAAGACTGAATAACCACCGTGCTCAGCGGCAATGTTACGAATGAGTTCCATGATGATAACGGTCTTGCCGACACCCGCACCGCCAAAAACGCCGGTCTTACCACCCTGGGTAAACGGCGCAATTAGGTCGATGACTTTGACGCCGGTCTCAAACACCTCGACTTCGGTCGACTGCTCTTCAAAAGACGGAGCCAAGCGGTGAATCGGATACTCGACATCGGTGCTGACCGGGCCGGCATTGTCAACCGGCTGGCCCAGAACGTTGAAAATGCGGCCGAGTGTTGCCGGCCCGACTGGCACTTGGATCGACTCGCCAGTATCCACGGCCTTGGTGCCACGGCGCAATCCGTCGGTCGTCGACATTGCGACTGCGCGCACCCAATCGTTGCCGAGGTGCTGCTGAACCTCTAAGATCAGCGGCTGATCGGTGCCCTCGCGCTCAACGGCGAGCGCGTTGTAGATCTGCGGTAACCCATCGGGTGGGAACTCGACATCGACAACCACGCCTTGGATTTGAACGATTGTGCCAGCTGCCATATTGAATCGTTTCCTCTCGATCTCACCCAGTAATCGAGACTGCTAGCTCCACCCGGCATCAGGAAAGTGCCGCGGCTCCAGCTGCAATCTCCGAAACTTCTCGCGTAATCTGTGACTGGCGCACCTTGTTATAGGTCAGCGTCAGCTCTCTCACCAAATCTCGAGCATTATCAGTTGCACTTCTCATCGCAACCATCCGCGCACTATGTTCGCTCGCAATGGATTCCAGCAACGCTTGATAAATCTGAACCTCTACAAATCGGGGAAGCAATGCCTGCAACACGGCAGCCGGACTCGGCTCGAAGATGTAGTCGGTAATATCTCCGGAGCCTTCCTGCGCTTCAATTGGCAAGATTTGTCGTATCTCGGCCGTTTGCCGGAGCGTATTGATGAATCGAGTGTAGGCCACAAAGACTGCGTCTACCTTCTCGGACTCGAAATCGGATATCGCGACTCGCACAATCTCCCGAACCGATTCGAGCGACGGCTGTTCGCCCGATTGTGGGAAATCGGCAGTTAAACGCTTTCCGAAACGCGTGTAAAAGTCGCGACCTTTTCGTCCAACAGCAATCATGTCGACGTTATCGACCCCTTCGGGTCGTTCGTTGGCCATGAAACGCAAGGCGCCGCGAATGACGTTTGCATTGAACGCACCGGCCAGACCCTTATCAGACGTTATCAGGATGATTTCAGATCGGCGGATCGGTCGCTGAATGAGCAAAGGAAACTGCGATTGCTCTTCGACACCCACAGACGCGAGGTCACCGATCATGGCGCGAATACGATCTGCGTAAGGGCGGGTGGCCATTACCTGCTGCTGCGCACGGCGCATTTTCGACGCGGCCACCATTTCCATTGCGCGCGTAATCTGAGCGGTGTTTCGCACACTGCGAGTTCTACGCTTGATCTCACGAGGTGTCGCCACGCTCTACTCCCCTCTTGCCGTTGATCGCCTAGCGCGCGGCCGCTGCAGACCAGATGCTGCTTTTGAATTCGCTGGCTGAAGTGCGAATTTCCTCGATAAGCTCGTCACTCAAGCGCTTCTCATCGACAATCTTCGCTAGTAGATCGGCTTTCGACGTGCGCATGTAATCAAGATACTGGGTTTCGAACTCACGAACCTGCTCTACCGGCACGTCATCGAGAGGACCATTGGTTGCGGCCCAGATCATCACGACCTGCTCTTCGACCGGCATCGGCTTGTACTGTGGTTGCTTCAAAACCTCAGTCAATCGCTGACCACGATCGATCTGGCGTTTCGTAGCTGGATCGAGATCAGACGAGAACTGGGCAAACGCCGCCAACTCGCGGAATTGGGCCAAATCGAGGCGCATGCGGCCTGCGACCTGTCGCATAGCTCGAATCTGCGCGTCACCGCCAACACGCGAAACCGAAAGTCCAGCGTTCACGGCTGGTCGAACACCAGCATAAAAGAGGTCAGATTCCAGGTAGATCTGTCCGTCCGTAATTGAGATCACGTTCGTAGGGATGTACGCGGAAACGTCGTTCCCCTGTGTTTCAATAATTGGAAGGGACGTTAGGCTTCCGCCGCCCAATTCGTCACTCATGCGAGCCGAACGCTCGAGCAAGCGCGAATGAAGATAGAACACGTCACCCGGGTACGCCTCACGTCCGGGCGGGCGTCGCATCAGCAGCGAAACCTGTCGATACGCCCACGCGTGCTTCGAAAGATCATCGTAGATTATGAGCGCGTCGCCACCTTGCTCCATGATCTCTTCGCCCATCGAGGTACCGGCGTATGGAGCGATGAACTGCTGCGGAGCAGGATCAGCGGCCGCGGCGACCACAACGATCGTGTGCTTCATGGCGCCTTCTCGCTCAAGGATTGCGACGGTCTGAGCGACCTGGGCGCGTTTCTGTCCGATCGCAACGTAGATGCAGACGACGTTTGAATTGCGCTGATTAATGATTGTGTCGATCGCGATGGCCGACTTACCGGTCTGGCGGTCGCCAATAATCAGCTCGCGCTGACCACGGCCAATTGGGATCATGCTGTCGATCGCTTTGAGGCCAGTCTGAAGCGGTGTATCGACGTTCTGGCGAGCAATAACGCCGGGAGCAATTCGCTCGATCGGCCGCATTTTCGTGGTTTGAATAGGCCCCTTGCCATCAATTGGCTGGCCCAACGCATTTACCACGCGACCAACGAGAGCCTCACCGACCGGAACCTCGGCGATACGACCGGTCGATCTGACTTCATCGCCCTCTTCAATCTCGGTAAATTCACCGAGAATGATGATACCGACGGAATCCTCTCGGAGGTTGAAGGCCATGCCCATTACCCCATTGGAGAACTCGACCAGTTCGTTCGCCATGACGTCACGCAGGCCGTGGACCGTGGCGATACCGTCACCAACCTCAATAACGTAGCCAACGTTGGTGACGACCATTTTTTCGCCGTAGGTTTCGATCTGCTGTCGCAGAATATCGCTTATCTCGGTTGGCCGTACGACCATAATACCTCCTGCTGCCTCGTCAGATGTCCGCGGTTTTCAAGCATGTCATTTTCAGCGATAAAGTTCGCATCGATGCCACAGCGCCCTAATGAGTCATGCGCTGTCGAAGCTGTCGCAATTGCGTTTGCACGCTTCCATCGATGAGCATCCCGCCCATATGAATGACGATTCCGCCGATAATATCTTGATCGACGTGCGTCTTGACCTGAATATCTTTGCCAACCATCTGCTTAAGCCGAGCGCGCACCCGCTCTATTTCGGCAGGTTCCAATTCGACCGCAGTAGTGATTTCGGCAATTACGATGCCGCGATCTTCCAGGACCATCTCGTGAAACACCTCTACGACCTGCGGAAGCTGGTGCAAGCGATCTCGCTCAAGCAGCAGCAGCATCAAGTTACGGACGTATTTCTGGTCCTCGCGCGGTACGAGGGTTCGCAACGCTGCCTGCTTCGCTTTCGGTGGCACCGCCGGGTGGTGAAAGAACTCTTCCGCCTCCGGGTTGTGCAACGTTGTGTTCACCTGAGCAAGTTCGTCTTCCCACTCGTCGAGCCTGCCCTGGCTCTTGGCGACTTCAAAGGCCGCTTTCGCATATCGTTTGGCTGCTCCGCCAACGGACATCCAAGTTCCTCCCTCGGCCCGGTATTAGGCCTGGAACCGGCCGTCGTCGCCGGCCTCGGCAAGCGTCTCTTCGATGAGCCGAGTCTGCTGTGCGCGATCGAGCTCTTTACGGACGATCTTTGTGGCCGCGCTGATCGCAAGATCGGCGACATCACGACGAAGCTGCTGCCACGATTGCTCTCGCTCCGCAACAATGCTCGCCCGAGCCTTCTCAACGATCTGGTCTGCCTCGACTTGCGCCTGCTCGTGTGCGCGGGCCAACGTCTGGTCGGCAGTATCTCGCGCGGTCGACAGCATGCGCTGCGCTTCCCGACGGGCCTCGGCCAGTACCTCTTCGTTCCGTGCTTGAGTTGCAGAGAGCTCTTTCTGCATGCGCTCGGCTGCTTGCATGCTCTCTTCAATGCGCTCGCGCCGTTGATCAAGCATTCGCGTGATCGGACCAAGCGCGTATCTCCAAAAGATGGCAAGGAAAACTACAAATGCGATCAGCTGGACAATAAGGCTCCAGCCATCAACTCCAAGTGCACTCATTCACACTACCTCATGGTCACGACTGCCTCTAAGAGATCATCGTCATCAACCGCTAAGCTCTCGAAACCGTTGGGCTATCCGTGATCGTGCATGATGGCGCTCCAATTCGGAAGCGCCATCATCAATGACGGATTAGAGCACGAACGCGATGATGATCGCGATAACCAGGGCGTAAATGGCAACCGCTTCTGCCAACGCGGCGCCAATGATCATGGTGGTACGAATCGCGCCTTCTGCCTCGGGGTTACGACCCAGAGCCTCGAGCGCACCCTTCACAGCCAGACCAATGCCGATTCCCGGGCCAATGGCCCCAAGACCCATTGCGAGTGCCGCCGCCATCGGGACGACGACTGCAGGATCGGTGATATTGGATACCACGCTCGATGTTCTCCCCTCTTCGGCCCGTCTCAATTACGAACCGATTCAAACCACGATCCTCAACCTGCGCCTAACTTAGATACTCCTACCCCAGACGCCTGGGCAGATTTAGTCACCTGCCGCCGCGGACTCCATCGGTCGGCGCGTCCGCGAAGCAAACTCTTCTTCAAACGGTTCTTCGACGTGATCATCGTGAACATCCGCTGCCGCAAGCGAGATGTATATCAAGGTGAGTATGGCGAAAACTAACGCCTGAATGAAGCCAAACAGGACCTCCAGATAGAGGAAGACCACAGGCACCAACAGGCCGATTACCGTGAACTTGATGGCATTGGCAATGGCGTACATGATCGTCAGCAGAACGTCGCCCGCGAAGATGTTGCCGAAGAGTCGGAAGGAGAGAGAGATGATCCGGGCGGTCTCACTGATGACCTCGATGGGGAATACGAAAACCGGAGTGGCCAGATGCTTGATACGCCCTTTGAAACCGTGCGCCTTGATGCCCAGGTACTGGAACATCACGTAACTGAGAAGCGCCATCGCAATCGTCATATTCAGATCAGATGTCGGCGGTCGGATAATCGGCATGTGGACGACTTCGCCATTTACGGTACGAGCCAGCCATATCGAGCCCAATCCAGGAAGAAGCTCGACCCAGTTCGCGAATAGAATGAATATGAAGAGCCCACCAATGATCGGGAAAATACTGCGACCGAGTTTGCGACCCGCTGCTCCCTCGACCAACCCCATCAAGAACTCGACAATGATCTCGACCCCGACCTGAAGACGACCCGGGATAAGCGTCGAGCGACGGGCAATCAGGGCCCCAATAACGATGAGAAGCACCATGACGACAAGCATCATGAAGAACGAGTTGGTTATTGGGAATTCATAGCTGGTTCCAGGAATAGGAATATGCCAGAGTGCTTGCGGTGCGACTTCGACATGAACTTCCATTAGCGTCCTTACTCGTCAAGACTCGGGGACTGATCAGACCGATCTGACTCCCGAGAGCGAACCGACTGCTTCTTTGGCAGGTTCATCACGGCGAGTTGGTACAGTAAGTAACCAGAAACTGCGAGACCAAACCCTACACCGACAAGCGTGAAGATGGGCAACGTTCCCAACCACTTGTCGAGAAGAATGCCTCCCCCGATGCATAATAAAAGACTGGCTACAACTGAGCAACCCATTCCGGATGCCGCGCCGATTGCTCGCCAGTCTTGTTGGCCCCGAGGAGAGAGACTCATCTTCCCTCCTGTCGATTGCGAATACTATCACAATCTCCGGAAGTGACGCAATCGTTTCAATCGCTCGCCCGCTGCACGACTACCTGCTCCATTGGGAGCGGTCGCTGATCTCCTTCATGGAGGATATCTTTCGCCGCACCAAGAAATCCCGCGAACAAGGGATGTGGCCGCGTTGGCCGTGACTTGAATTCCGGATGGAACTGAACGCCCACAAACCACGGATGATCGTAGAGCTCCATGATCTCAGCAAGCTTCCCATCAGGTGAAGTTCCGCTGACAATCAACCCAGCTTCGTCCATCATCTCACGATACGCGTTGTTGACTTCCCATCGATGTCGATGACGTTCTTCCACCAATGGAACTTTGTAGCACTCTGCCGCTCTAGTGCCCGGCACGAGTTTGCACGGGTACAGGCCAAGGCGCATCGTGCCTCCCATATCAACATCTCGTTGATCAGGCATCAGGTCAATCACCGGATCCGGCGTCCGTTCATCGATTTCCGTGCTGTTCGCCTTCTCGAGACCGAGCACATCGCGCGCAAACTCGATGACCGCCATGTGCAGTCCATAACAAAGCCCGAGATACGGCACCTGGTGTTCTCGCGCATAGCGTGCGGCGAAAATCTTGCCTTCAACACCGCGAGGCCCAAATCCGCCTGGAACCAGAATTCCCGAAGCCGTGCGAAGCTGTTCCTCGATCTCCTTCAAACTCGACTTCTCTGAATTCACCCAGGTGATGGACACGTCAACGTCGTGCGCGAGTGCCGCGTGCGATAGCGATTCCGACACACTCATGTACGCGTCATGAAGTTCGACATACTTGCCAACCAGCGCGATTTCAACGCTACGCCTCGGCGTCTTGATTCGCTCGACGAGTCGTTCCCAGTCGCTCAGGTCAGGGATAACTTCATGCCAACCGAAATGGTCGGCGACGTATCGACCCAAGCCTGATGCTTCGAGCACCAGTGGCACCTCGTAGATCGTCTCAGCCGTCGTCAGTGGAATCACGGCGTCTTCGTCGACATCGCAGAAGAGAGATATCTTGGCTCGAACTTCATCCGGAACCGGATGGTCAGCTCGAACTGCGATGACATCGGGCTGAATTCCGATCGCCCGGAGTTCTTTCACGCTGTGCTGCGTCGGCTTAGTTTTGATCTCACCGGTGCTGCCAATCATTGGTAAGAGGGTGACGTGAATATAAAGGACGTTGCGGCGTCCCTCTTCTTTACGCATCTGCCGAATGGCCTCAAGGAACGGCTGGCTCTCAATGTCCCCGACCGTGCCGCCAACCTCGACAATCACGATGTCGAGTCCTTCTTGATTTGCCACCAATCGGATGCGGTCTTTGATCTCATTCGTGATGTGCGGAATAACCTGAACAGTTCCGCCAAGATAGTCGCCGCGACGCTCGTTCGCGATGACTGAAGAGTAGATCTGTCCGGTCGTGACGTTTGATGCTCGACTGAGGTTTTCATCAATGAAGCGCTCGTAGTGACCAAGATCGAGGTCTGTCTCGGCGCCATCGTCGGTGACGAAGACCTCGCCATGCTGATATGGGGACATCGTTCCGGGGTCGACGTTGAGGTACGGATCCAGCTTCATAATACTGACGTTGAGACCCCGACTCTTGATCAGACGGCCAATCGACGCCGTTGTTATACCCTTGCCAACCGAGGAGACGACCCCTCCGGTCACGAAAATGTATTTTGGCATTCTCATTGAGCCTTCCCGGCGTCGGCGCCAGCCATCTTCCCCCAAACAGCCCGTGCGGTCACGGCAAGATTCCGGTTATTGCTGTGGTTTTAACACCACCACTTCCACGGACTCGCTCAGGTCGCTCTTCCTTATGTTCGCGCGTTCTCTGACTTCGATATCGGTGATCCCGAACTTCTTCAGGAATTGTTCGAGCGTCTCCCTGTCAAAATCGCCATATTCGGTTCGGTATTGCATTGGAATGACGACAGAGGGCTCGATCTGTCCCACCAGTTCCGCCGCGGCAGTGGAATCGATCGTCGGTCCACCGCCAACCGGAACAATCAGCACGTCGACTGAACTCATGCTCTCGGACTGCTCTTCGGTCAGTGGGATGGCCGAGGTCACCGAGGTGACAAATGAGCAAATCATCCATTTCCAGCAGGTAAACCGTATTCTTGCCGAGTTTCGCGCCTTTCTCAGCATCGTGATACGTTCGTATGCCTCTGATGAAGATGTCGCGAATCTCGTATTCACCAGGGCCAGTGATCGCATGATACCCGGGTTTCACAAGATCGAGCGCGGAGTGATTCTTATGATCGTGGCTGATGGTGACGATGTCTGCCGAGGGATTGCCCATATCGTAACCGCTGTCCGGCCCGACTGGGTCAGTTAGCACGACGGCTTCCCGCCCTCGAATACGAAAACACGCATGGCCCAACCAGGTAATCTCAGCCATTTTCGCCGACCTGCTCGATTCATCATTCGACTGTAAGATTGGGCAAAGCTTGGAGGAAGCCTCCTGCGGCCTAGACGAGTATATCAGGCTTCAGGATTACCTTCCAGAGCCCTGTCAATTGATCCATCTGATTCATTCTCGGCGATGCCTGAACTCGCGAACACATCTCGAATACGATCAGGTATGGGCCGAGCGCGAGCGTGCTCGGCATCGTAGTTCACAAGCACCAACTTCGCGCGGCAGACGACACCGGCTGGATTTCGCACCTCGAAGTGAACGTCGAGACTTGAACGACCCAGTCGCGTCACCCGCACGCCAATCTCGACCAATTCATCGAATCGGGCCGGAGCGACGTAGTCGATCTCCGCTCTCACGACGGAGGTGTCGAATCCATGCAGGTCGTTGAGTTCGGCCGACTCAAACCCGAACGACCGTAGATACTCATAGAGCGCGTTGTCGAACCAGTCGAGATACTTCCCGTAATAGACGATCCGCTGCAAATCCACATCGCGAAACCGCACTCGCTCGTGGTGCCAGAACGGGAACGTCGGTTCGTCCGCACTCAACCATTCTCTCCGCTCGGTATCGGGCCGAATTCGTCCGTCAGCGTTTCATCCAGCACTCGACGGACGACGTCCCAGCCAAATCCACGGCGCTGAAGATAGCCGGTAAGACGCCGTCGCTGAGTCTGCCGGTCTTCCTTCTCCAGTCGTGGCAGCCATTTTTGCGCAAGATCGAGTGCAACGGCATGGTCATCAATGTCTGCAGCTTCCACAATCCGCTCCGCGGTTTCGGCTTCGATCCCCTTGACGGTCAGCTCACGTTTAATCAGGCGAGAGGACCGCGGCCGATGACTCTCCCGGCTTTCCACCCATTGGCGAGCAAACTCCTCGTCGTTGATGTAGCTCCACTCTCGCATTCTCACAATTGCAGCCTCGACCGATTGCCGCGAGAATCCCTTGCGGCCAAGCCGTTGGCGAAGCTCAACCTCCGATCGCGCCCGATAAGAAACAAGGCGGATCGCCGATTCCGTTGCGCCTCGCGATTCCTCCGCCAGCAGGACGTCTCTCACGTCGCTTTCAGAAAGTTGCCGTCCAACGACGATGCTATGATCGACGGCGACCGTCGCGGCCAAGCCGAAAGCGAACTCGCCCTCGATAAAGACGCTGACGCGATCGGGATGTCGCAACTGCGGTTCAACCGCCGTAATCATTCCGGAACGGATGTTCGACTCATCCATGTTCGAAGTATATACGCAGATTGGTCTCGGCGATCCACTTCATGCCGTGTAAGATCTTTGGGTAGTCGAGCATGGCAATGAGTCGGAAATCCAGGTGGCTATCCAAACGATCTCA
>CAVUBN010000004.1:0-86984 GCA_963739715.1 uncultured Chloroflexia bacterium
ACTACTCTTCTGAAATTGCTCAGAAGGCGAACCAGTGGTCTGGACGAAACTATGCCCGGATCAACAGCCCTGAGTTCGATAAGCTATACGATGCAGTGAAGCAGGAGCTGGATCCCGCCAAGTCGACAGCGCTCTTCAAACAGATAATGCAACTGAGTTGGGATGACGTTTTCGAGCTTGGGCAGATCGCGCGTCAGGGCGTCTATGCCATGAGCAACAAGGTCGTCGGGCGCAACCCGAGCCAGTGGTGTTACACCACTTACGACCTTAAGAACTGGAAACCGGCATAGTAGAGCCAGACATCGACCACTCAGGTGGATCCGCTGAACGGGGCGCTTTTCGCGCCCCGTTCTACGTCCGCGCGTAGTCGATTGCCGCAGCGTTCCATAGCCCTCATATTAGAATCGACCGTGAGGTGACCGCCTATGACGTGTGAACGTTGCGCCGACCAGCCGCCCGACGGCCTGCTAGAAGGAATCGAGCTCTTTAACTCCGCTCACTTCTACGAGTGCCACGAAATTCTCGAAGATATCTGGCGCGCTGAACCCGATCCAATTCGCGCACTCTATCAGGGCATCCTGCAGATCGGTGTCGCATTCCATCATCTACGCCGCGGCAATTGGCGCGGTGCCGTCAAGCTGCTAAACGGCGGGACAGAGAAAATTGGACGTTTTCTTCCTGGCTGCCTGAATATCGATACGGCCAGCCTCAACGAGCAGGCGAAAGCGTGCCTCATGTCCCTGTGTGAAATCGGCCCTGAGCGCGTCAACGAGTTCGACTGGTCACTTGTCCCGACGATCGCCATCGATGTCGAACGATCAGGCGACAAAAAATGAGCCGCTATCCGATCAAACGATCCAGATTTTGGAGCCCGGCCCTACTGATCATCGGCGCGACCGAGAATCGATCATTTCTGGACATCAGAATCCGATACGATCGTCGCCCAATTTGGTTGGAAAAGAATCGAGATTTCTCGGCCAGATGTTATTAGTGCTGAGCCGGCACTTTGGCCGTGGTGGGGCGGAATCGGCCTGCGCTCCGATCTCCGCCACTCAATTGGACTGATCGGTGCCCTCAGTCCAATCGTGCTCATTCATGTCAAGCCACAACGGATGAACTTTCTGGGCATTCCACACAGTCTAACGAAGCTTTATCTGAGTGTCGACGATCCGGACGCGATCGTCCGCGAGCTGTCGGCACCTGGCTAGCCTGGGCTCCCAATCTCTTCCACAGCTGCCGGATTCTCGAGCGCCGAAAGGTCACCAAGATCGCTCGCACCGAGGAACTTGGCCCGTATCACCCGCCGCATAATCTTCGCATTACGTGTTCGAGGCAAGTCGGTAACGAAATTGACCGAGTCCGGCCGGAGGGGCCGCCCGAGGCGTCGAGTGATCGTGTCAAGAATCTCATGGCGAAGCTGGTCATTCGGCGCATGGCCTTCTCGCAAAATAGCGAAAACGACGATCTTCTCGCCTTTCAATTCGTCCGGTACGCCAATCGCCGCCGCTTCTCTTACGGATGGGTGAGCGACGGCCGCGGATTCAACCTCCGCGGGTCCGACGCGCTTGCCCGCCGTCTTGATCGTGTCATCTGAGCGACCAAGTATGTACCAGAATCCATCCTGGTCGATCAACGACCAGTCGCCATGAACCCAGACGTTGTCCCAGCGCGACCAATAGGTATCAACGTACCGATCCGGATCACGCCAGAAGCCGTTGGTCATGCCAACCCACGGCCCTCGAATAACGAGCTCTCCGACCTCGTTACGAACCGCGTGACCGTCGGCATCGACAACATCGGCCGCCATACCGGGCACGGCGCCGCTGAACGAGCAGGGCTTCTGCGGCTTGATCGTCACACACCCGACGATGCCGCCGCCGATTTCCGTACCTCCCGAATAGTTGATTATTGGACAGCGGCGCGCGCCGGGAACGTTGAACAGCCACGTCCAGGGGCCCGGGTTCCAGGGTTCACCGGTTGACCCAAACGCCCGGAGGCTGCTGAGATCATGGCGCGTTACCCAGTCATCGCCCTTCCCCATCAGCGCACGGATCGCGGTCGGCGAGACACCCAGCACAGAGACGTTATGATCCTCGACCAGAGACCAGAGTCGATCGGGCTCCGGGTAGTCGGGAGTCCCTTCATAGAGCATCAGCGTCGCTCCGAGGATGAGAGCACCCTCAATCGCCCACGGGCCCATCATCCAGCCCAGATCGGTGATCCAAAAGAGCACATCCTGTCGCTGGAGATCAAAGCAAAACGCAAGATCGTGAGCCGCCTTTAACGGGAATCCAGCGTGTACGTGAACCGCTCCCTTCGGCCGGCCGGTTGTACCGGAGGTATAGATAATCATGTATGGATCGCTGGCATCAGTTTGCACGGTCTCGAACTCGGTCTTTTGGGTTGAGACTGCATCATGCCACCAGATATCGCGGCCGTCGTCCCACGGTATCTCTTGTCCAACATGACGAAAGACGAGGACGCGCTCGACACTTGGAGCGGACGCGACCGCTTCGTCGGCCGTCTCCTTCATGGGGATTACCCGACCGCGACGATAGAACCCGTCTGCAGTAATCAATAACCGGGCGTCGCAGTCGCGTAATCGCGTTGCAGCGGCGTCACCGCCGTAGCCGGAAAAGATCGGGATAAATATCGCGCCGATCTTGGCGCAGGCAAGCGTGGCGATCGCGGTCTCTGGAAGCATCGGAAGGAAGATACCGATACGATCACCCTTTTGGATTCCGAGTTCTTTCAGAGCTCCGGCAAGCCGGTTCGTTTCGTCCGCGACATCACGGAATGTCAGTCGACGGACATCTCCCCCGTCACCCTCCCAGATTATCGCGACCCGATCTCGGTCAGTTCCTACGGCGTGCTTGTCGACCGCGTCATGCACATAATTGTAGGAAGCGCCGGTGAACCAGCGGGGCCAGGCAAGTCCGCGAGACACGTCCAGTACCTGATCATAGGGCTGATACCATTCAATGCCGAGGTGTTTCACCACCGCGTCCCAATACCAGTCTGGGTCGGAGACAGATTTTGCGAGCAGGGCATCATAATCTGCCAGACCATGCTCGCGAATGAAGCGCGTTAGACGGCTACGCTGAAGGTGTTCCTCGGTCGGATACCACACGATTTCATCTTTTTCACTTTCCGCGTGAACCTCGCGCTTCATCGATCTCTCCACTCGCTGTCAACCGGCTCGCCATTCTATCTGACATTCATTGTTGACCGGGAACGGAAACCAGGTCAACTGTCGTCCAAAATCGGAATATGAGTAGACGCTCATCAGGATCTCGCGACATTTTGGCGTCACGCGTGGCAAACTGCATGCGCGACGTTGCTTCGCCAACCCGTTTTGGAGCGAGGCACACAAGCATGGTCGAAACCGGGAGAGCAATGTGACACTTGACGATTTTCGTAACTTAGGTATTTCAGATGATCTGGTTAAGGTCATCGATGCCGCCGGGTTCGAGGAACCCACACCAGTGCAGCGAGAGGCCATACCGCTCCTGCTCGACGGTCGTGACCTGATCGCACAGGCACAGACCGGAACAGGAAAGACGGCCGCGTTTGCGCTGCCAGTTCTGCAACGACTCTCCGGCGAATCGCGAGACCCTCGTGCACTCATACTCGCACCGACTCGCGAACTCGCCATTCAGGTCGCCCAGACGTTCCACCAATTCGGGCGACCGCGCGGCGCGACAGTTCTCGCGGTATACGGTGGTCAACCGATCGATCGCCAACTACGCGCGTTACGACATCCGGTGGACGTTATCGTTGGCACGCCGGGCCGAGTCATGGACCATATGCGTCGCGAGACACTTCGGCTGTCGAGCGTCACGACCATCATTCTCGACGAGGCCGATGAGATGCTCGATATGGGCTTCGTTGAGGATATCGAGTGGATTCTTGAGCGCGTGCCCTCTGATCATCAGACCGCGCTCTTCTCGGCCACGATTCCAAACCGGGTCGCCCAGCTCGCTCGCAAGTACTTGCGAAATCCCGCTCGGGTAATGATTGAACCGGAGCACATCACTGTCGCTCAGACTGAGCAGACCTACTACGAAGTCGTGCCCCGGGCAAAGCTTGAGGCGCTCACCAGAGTGCTCGATCTCGAGATACCCACATCGGCTATCATCTTCTGTCGAACCAAGCGTGAGGTCGACGACCTGACTGAACAGCTTCAAGCACGCGGATATCCGGCCGAGGCGCTTCATGGCGATCTCAGTCAAACCCAACGTGACCGGGTAATGGCGAGGTTCCGCTCTGGGCAGGATGAAATTCTGGTTGCGACTGATGTCGCCTCACGCGGACTCGATGTTGAGAATGTCAGTCACGTCATCAATTACGACATCCCCGGTGATCCTGAAAGTTACGTTCATCGCATTGGAAGAACCGGGCGTGCCGGCAAGACCGGTGTCGCGATTACGTTGACCACCCCTCGCGAGCGACGCCATCTTCGCGCGATCGAGCGGGCTACTGGCCAGCGAATGGAGCGACGTGGCGTCCCGACGCTCGCGCAGATTGAAGAACGCGAACGACAGATGCTAGGGGAATCTCTAGCCGAGATTATTGAGCAAGAAGATCTCGAGACATCGATGATGATCGTGGACGAGTTAGCGGCCTACTTCGATCCGTCCGAAATCGCCGCCGCCGCGGTCAGTCTCCTCATGCGTGAGCATGGCTCCGACCAGAAGGAAGAAATATCGGCGGTTGCGGCGACGGCTGAGCCCGGCATGACTCGCCTGTATCTCGACCTTGGCCGCACCGACGGCATTCGTCCGATGGACGTGGTCGGCGCGATAGCGAACGAGGCCAAGATTCCAGGCAAAAGCATCGGCCAAATCGAGATCTCAGATCGATATACGCTGGTCGATGTGCCGACACAATTTACGGAACGGGTGGTCCGGGCGCTGGACAGGGCACGTTTGCGCGGCAAGCCAGTCACCGTCGAAATCCCCAAGCAAGCCTCGCCCGCAAAGGCTAGTTGAAGATCGTGGCGAACCTCGACCGTTCCACCAGCATAAATTCCAATCTCACGCTACGGTCTTCAGATTGACGCAGGATTCAACACAACAAAGAGACCGCGCCTCGGATGAAGAACAGCAGTCGAGGCGCGGTCACATTCTGACTCAGATTAGTATCGAAGAGCGGACTGGTCGTCCGCCATAGGGGTTGCGGAAAATATCAGCGCAAATATCCGCGTTGGTTGCGTCGGATCCGAACCGGGACCGGCTGCGGCACCGGTTTCCGGCGGTCAACAAATTCACCAAAACGGCGAACAAGCGCGTCGAGCAACGACTCGAGGGTTCGGCTGAACGCCACCGAAAACCGAACGGCGACAGGAACAGTGGTCATGCCAGAATTGTGTCGAGATTGCGCGCGAGATTGTTTCATGGCTCTTTCTCGATTCCAAGGTCAAACGTAGCAATCGCTACATCACCCCACGTATACGCATGAATTCTACCAACGGTTCCTAAAGGGGGCCTTAAGATTGCGTGGCAAAGGTAACATTAGTGTGTCAATATTCAGGGTTGACCGGAATTGGGTCGTCTACCACGGCAGACCGTTAATTTCGTACGATTGCCCGCGAGCGGTACGGCAAGCCCGTTGCATTCCTTCCGAATGAAGCGTTAACTACCCGGAACCGCGATCAACGTAAGGAGATTTCTGGCATGTCTGGCCACTCAAAATGGTCTTCAATTAAACGACAAAAAGGCGTTGCCGACTCAAAACGCGGCGCGGTCTTTAGCAAGCTCGCCCGTGAGATTCACGTCGCGGTGCGCGAGGGCGGCCCGAACCCGGATTCGAACTTGCGCTTGAAGATCGCGATTGAGCGGGCCAAGCGTGAAGGAATGCCCAACGAAACCGCAGAGAGGGCATTGACCAAAGCGAGCGGTGTCGGCGCTGACTCCGAGAACTGGGAAACGATCATCTATGAAGGGTATGGACCAGGTGGTGTCGCCGTCCTCGCGATTGGGTTGACCGATAATCGTAACCGCACGGCGTCAGAAGTTCGATTCGCCTTCTCCCGGCATGGTGGGTCATTGGGTGAAACCGGCTGTGTCGCCTGGCAATTCGATACCGTGGGACAGATCGTTGTTCCGATCGCAGAGCAAGACGCTGACGAGGTAGCACTTGCCGCCATTGATGCCGGGGCTAAGGACGTTGAGACCGACCAAAACGAGATCGTAATCACGACCGAGGCAACCGACCTATCCCGCGTGTCGGAATCGCTCAAGGATGGTGGACTCAACGTTCAGCAAGCAGAGATCACTCGTCTGCCTCAGACCACCGTCGATCTAGATGGTCCGCAGGCCCAGACGGCGATGAAGCTGCTGGAGGCGTTGGACGACCTCGACGATATCCAGGAGGTGTTCACCAATGCCGCATTTGCGGCCGAAGTCGAGAGCGCGGTCGCGTGATTGCCGGGTACCTAACGAGCATCGGCGGGTCTAATCTGATAATCAAAAAGGGGCGGAAGTTACCGCCCCTCATCTCTTGCTGCCAAACCAGATCGATTATGTGCGCTGCCTACGGTGCGTTTCGATTCATCCACACCCGCTGGTTCGATGCCTACGATGTGCCATTCTTCGATGGATATAAGCGCCAGCACTCATGTGCTCCCTCGACAGCAAGACAACGCTCAGCGTCCTCGGTCGTGCGGACAGAAAAGCCGAGAGAGCATCGCATGATTGGATGGTTCTTGCCTTTGAGAACAAGTTGAGTGCGTCGTAACATCGAACAGCCAAGGTGAAGTTCACCGGATTCTTGCGTAGACGGCGCCGATTCCGATCGGGAAGCATCTTCCCGTGCTCGAACCATGGCATCCGTCACTCTCTATGTTGCCGGTCGTACTAATTCCCCAGATTGAGAAATCACCCCTCAGTGGTTTCGCATTTCATCACGCTGGGTACGTAAGCATCATCGCTGTGGTACCCATTTCGCTTCATTATACACTTCAAGCCCGCTTCGATTTGGAGTGGGGATTCGCACGCTGAGGGAGCGATCGTGGCATGATTTCCGCTGCTATCCACTCCGCCCGGCCGGAGTGGCGAGGGTTTACGTGATTCTGGAAGAGGTCAAAGCTCATTCATGGGCCTAATGCAATCGTCGAAGTCAGGTACGCTCGTCCCCGTTCGTACGAGAATCTCACTTTCACTCGATTTCGTCATTGACGCTGTGCGGGCAAATCGCATACCGCTCATCGTTTTCACCACGCACGTGATTCTTGTCTTCGCGATTGCCGCCTTCGCGGTAGCCAACTTCTATACGTTGCGCGAGGTCCCGGCGATTCAGTATCGCCTGGGCGACATGACTGGGCTTGAACATTATCTGATTCAGCCGTTGCGAAACTGGGACGGATACTGGTATTCGCTGTTGGCCACCTATGGCTATGGGATCTACGAGGCCAGCGCTGCCTTCTGGCCACTCTATCCTCTTCTGCTGTGGATCGGCTCGCATCTCACCGGCTGGAACAGCGCCGTTGTCGGCATCATGATCTCCAACGTCTCATTCTTGTTCGCCCTTATTCTGCTCTACCGGCTGGTGCGCCTGGACTTTTCGGAATCGGTCGCTCGTCGCACAGTTTGGCTGACCGCCTTCTTCCCGACCGCCTTTTTCTTCTCAGCAATGTATACCGAGTCGCTCTTCCTCCTCACGACCGTGGCGGCCGTCTACTACGGTCGAACGGGCCGCTGGACTCGCGCGGCGATTGCCGTCGCTCTCGCGAGTCTCACACGCAACACCGGTGTACTGGTGCTCATTCCGCTTGCTGTATTCATCTATCGGCAGTATGGTCGGAATCCGAAGGAGTGGTGGGACCCAGGCGTCAGGATCGGCCTCGGTGCGTTGTCGCCGATCCTCTTCATGTTCCAGCTCGATAGTATCTGGGGAGATCCGCTCCTGATGCTGTCGGCGCAGAAGGGTTGGGCGCGCTACAAAGCAATGCCCTGGACGACGCTCCAGGCAGAGTTCCACAAGTTAGATCTCACCTGGCTCTCCTGGCTGTCAAACTCACTCAGTTGGTCAACGCTCACGAACCCGAACTTGCGCCTGTTGTTCGCTGAGAGTCAGTCGTACGATCTGTTTATCTTTATCGTCTTCGTCCCCATAGTGATCTTCACATTGTGGAAAGTCCGTGGCGCCTACAGCCTATATGCACTGACGGTCTTTGTGCTTCCGCTCTTTACCCCATCCCGCGTCCACCCGCTGATGTCGATTCCTCGCTTTGTGATCGTTCTCTTCCCGCTCTTCATTGGTATCGCGCTCCTGACACGGAAACGCTACGTTTACAGTGCAGTGATGGTGCTGTTCGTGATCCAGTTTATCGGTCTACTAATCCAGTTCAGCACCTGGTTTTGGGTTGCGTGAACGGGGCCCTGCCAGTCAGCCGTGAATTTGCACGCCGGCCCCCAAAGGCTCAAAACGACGAGGCGAGCACCTTATGACGGGGACGAACGTCGCTCTTCCTGTCGCGCCCGCCATGCGTCTCGGGCGGGGATCCAATCATCCCGTTTCAGGTCGAAGACCTGCGCGTCACGAAACACGCCGTTCTTTACGTCGGCATACTTCAATCGACCAGCCGGCCGGTAGCCCTGCTTCATCACCGCATTTGCGCTGCGAGTATTCGGTTCCCAGACGATCGACTGCACGACGTGGAGCTGAATCACATCAAAACAATATTCTAGGAGCAGATGCTTGGCATCAGTGCCGTAGCCTTGACTGCGGATTTCGGGTGGGCCAAAGTCACTCTCGGTCTCTCCGGTCCGATTGATCCAGTCGATATCTACCACGCCATTGAATCCGATCAACCGGTCATCTTGTTTGAGGCAAACAGCGAAATCGATATCGCTGGGCGGCTGTTTCTTGTGGATTTCAGAGATCCATTTTTTCAACGACAATGGTCCGGTCGGCATGCGTCCCCGATCCATAAAGGTCTCGGTCTCGGCCGCATAGATTTCAGACAAGCGCTGTGCGTCACTCTCCTCGAGCGGACGTATGTACACACGCTCACCGATCAGGATCGGATTATGCACCCTGCACCTCCCATCGTGGATTGAGCGCCTCGTAACAGAGGCGATCCGCGCGACCTCCGGGACGGGCAATGAATTCCCGCAGACGTACCCCCAACTTCATACCCAGACTCTCGGCAGCCGCGACCGTTTCTTCCTCATCAGCACCGACGTTCAGCCTCACCACCATGTACTCGTGCTCGTCACGGAGCCACGGGATCACGATCCGCAATGCATCGGCTCGAAGAACGTCCGCCTCAGGCAGCGCGGGAGCCATATGGAACTGGATTGACGTCGTGCGTCGACTGGTATTTGTCAGACTGAGACCGCCGACCACTTGGTCATCGTCAACACGCTCGATCACCAGGGTGATCGTCGACTGATCCCACCAAAACGACGGAATCTCTTCGAAAAACGCCGCGGCGCGGGTCGCGTTGATCGGGAACTGGCTATCGAACCAGGCGAGTGCACACTCCTTGTCGTCTTCGACCAATGGTCGAAGACGAACGCTCGATCCAGTGAGATATCCAATGCGCATTGCGCCTCCATTTCGAGCACGATGAATATCGCTGCGGGCGACGAGACCCGCAGCGACACCGACATGTTTTAGAACGCCAGGTAGTGGATCAACTCTTTGATGTGTGCCTTGACGTCATCGAGGCGAACGAACTCGTCGGCACCGTGTGCTCGGCTATCCATGCGTCCCGGACCACAGAACGGAATGTCGTTCCAACCCAACTCCTGCTGAACGTTCGCCATATCCGTAGAACCGGACTGGCCAACCGCAGTGAACTCTTCGACGGTGTACCCATGAACCAGCATTAGCGCCTCCTGCATCTTACGCATATGAGGTCCAGGCACTAGCTTCATCGCCGGATAGACGTGGAAGAAATCGACCGTTACGTCCTGCGCGTTGCTCTTCTCCTTGCCGCGTTCAACTGCCTCAAGGATCTCGCCCGTAACCTGATCATAGTCCTCTTCGGGAATGTAACGGCGATTGATCAACAACGTGCAAGTTGCCGGAACGATATTTGACTTCACGCCGGCATGAATGATCGCGAAGTTGAACATCGGAGTCATGTATCGGGATGGAGCCTTGTCGTGGCGAACACCAAGCACGGTTGACTCGCGACCTTCGACATCAACTTTCAGCTCGGCCAGCTCGTTCATAATCGGCAGCATGGCGTCAATTGCATTCACACCAAGGTAGTTGGACCCTGAGTGAGCGCTCGTGCCAATTGTGGTGATTGTGACGTCAACAGAGCCGGCGGAAGCGAGTCCGATACGCGCCTCCTGGCCACCTTCGAGACAAAGCATGTGGCCTTTGACGTAACCCTCCTTCGCCAGATGCCAGATCCCTGGATAACCGCCGATCTCCTCGTCGGTACAGAGACACACGTTGAGATCATAATTGGATGTGATCCCGGCTTCGTCCATAACCTCAATCGCCGTAAGCAGCGATACGATTGCCCCCTTCATGTCCGCCGTACCACGACCGTAGATCTTCCCATCTTCGAACTCGGCACCAAACGGATCGTGCTTCCAGCCCTCTCCGATCGGAACCACGTCCATGTGAGCGTAGATCGTTACTGGGTCACCGCCGGAGCCGCGCCGGGCAACAAGGTTGACACGCGGTCCCTTGAGCGGCAGGGGAATTGTCTCAACCAGTTCGTCCGGAATCACCACGCGCTCAGTTTCGAACCCGAGTCGTTGAAACTCCGGCTCCAGACGATCAACAAGTGTGTCGTAGTTGAGGCCTGGAGGAACCGTCGTGTCGACGGATATGACCTTGCGGTATCGTTCGAGAATCCGATCTGTCTTCGTGTCTACGAGGTCCCATGCCTGCTTCTCAAGATCATCCATCACTTGAAACCCATTACCTTTCACCCAGCCGCAGCCTATTTCGCTCACGTATTCCTATCGGAGGTCTGAGCCTCGAACCACTACGAGAATCCTGATTGGCTCTCACCTCAACAGCGACTTAGAGATCCATGCCACGCATAATAAGCAGAACGCGTTCGACATCATCGTCGCTGATGTCATAGTGCGTTACAAAGCGCAGCGTCGGCCCACCAAACGCCGTTAGCCGAACCCCGGCTATGCGAAGGCGTTCAGCCACTCGGTCGGCGGTTGCCGGTGCTTTGACGTCGAAAAACACGATGTTCGTCTGAACTGTGTCGAGATCAACCGAGATGAAGGGCAGTTCCGCGATCCCCTCGGCCAATCGTCGCGCGCGAGCGTGATCTTCAGCCAGCCGATCGACCATCTGCTCGAGAGCCACCACGCCAGCCGCTGCAATAACGCCTGCCTGCCGCATCGCTCCGCCGAGCAACTTTCTCTTCTGACGGGCCAGCGCTATGGTCTCCGCTTTCCCGGCAATCATCGAACCGACCGGTGCAGCCAGTCCCTTTGAGAGACAGAAGGTTACGGTATCCACATCTTTGACAACCTCGGCTACCGGCAACTTGAGCGCGGCGGCGGCGTTGAAGACCCGCGAGCCATCGAGATGCACCGGAAACCCGTTCCCATGAGCGATGTCAGCCAGTTCGCGCATCTGCCCCGGCAGCAACACCGTTCCGCCACACAGGTTGTGTGTGTTTTCGAGCAGAAGAAGTCCAGTTTTCGGAAAGTGAATGTTCTCAGGCCGAATCGCTGCCACGACCTGTAGTGGATCGAGCATGCCGAAGCGATCGTTCGGAACCGTCCGAATTGGATGACCGCCGAGTGCGGCAATCCCTCCGCGTTCGTAGACCACGGTATGCGCACGATCTCCGGCAATGACCTCGGTCCCATGATCAGCCAGGCTCAGTACCGAGGCCAGGTTTCCCATCGTGCCACTCGGCACGAAGATGGCCGCCTCCTTGCCGAGGATTTCGGCAGACATCTCTTCGAGTCGGATAACTGTCGGATCTTCGTGTGAATTGTCGTCCCCAACTTCGGCTTCGGCCATCGCCTGCCGCATCGCGACCGTCGGCGGCGCCGCCCAATCGCCACGAAGATCAATTACTCCGTTCACTGCGTGTCGCTCCCCTTCTCGTGTTCTCGTTCGACCTTGTCGTCTTCCCCGGCCGCGTCGGCATCATACCGCACGATATGAACGTCTCCGAACGCCGAGAATCGCCTCTCCATCACCTTCAACGCATCGAGGTTGTCATCGACCAACAAGAAACGGCGTGAGAGTTCCATCGCCGCCACGCCGGTCGTGCCGCTGCCGGCGAAGAAGTCAACGACGAGATCACCGGGATTCGATGAAGCCCGGATGATTCGACGCAGGATTGGCAACGGCTTCTGCGTCGGGTATCCGGTACGTTCCCGGCCATTGGTCGCGACGATGGTTTGCCACCACGTGTCGGTCGGCAACTTTCCGCGCGCCGCCTTTTCGGGGCCAACGAGTCCTGGCGCCAGGTAAGGAACCCGATCGATATCCTCTACGTTGAAGACATATTCAGTTGGCGACTTCACGTAGACCAGAATGTTGTCATGTTTGGCTGGCCAGCGCCGCCGAGAACGCCCGCCAAAATCGTAAGCCCAGATCACCTCGTTGAGAAATGAGTCACGCCCGAAGATCCCATCGAGCATCACTTTCACGTAATGAACCTCACGATAATCCAGGTGTACGTAAAGCGTTCCCGTCGGGGCGAGAACGCGGTGTGCCTCGACCAATCGTGGCCTGAGAAAAGCGAGGTAATCGTCAAAAGAGTCAGCGTACGACTGCGTGCCCAAACTGGTCGTTCGGTAGACTTTTCCTTGAAATCCGCGGCGATCACCGTCTGGATCACGCACCGTTCGAATCCGGGTACGCGATTGGGTCTTGCCGGTGTTGAACGGCGGATCGATATAGACTAACGGAACAGATCCGTCTGGTATTCGGCTAAGCACGGTGAGGTTGTCGGAATACCAAATGGTGTCCGTCAGTGTTTCGATATCCAACAGTTCGTTGCCGCTATCGCCGTTCACCAATCGAACCACATCGCCTTTCTTATCCCGGTGCTACAATTCGATCTTGAATAAGTTGAGGAGTCGCCTACGTGTTTACCCCCAGCTTCATGATGGTCACCGGCCTCTTGCTGGGTTTGATCTCGATTCGTACGCTCGTCGCCATCATTCGCAATTGGCATGAGATCTTCGATCAAGACTTTACCCCAAGTGATCGCCAACGGCTGAGCGAAGCAGCCTTTTTCATTCTGCTCCCGATAAGCGTGATCTTTCACGAACTGGGGCATGCCGTCACCGTACTCGGGTTTGGCGCCAATGTCACCGGATACGGCTGGTATTTCTTTTATGGATTCGTCGAATACTCTGGATTCCTAACCAATGCGCAGGTCTTCTGGATTGCCCTGTCGGGAAACATCGTCAGCGTAGTCCTCGGACTGATCGCCATCGCGATTCCGGTCTTCTGGCTCCGGAAACCGCCAGTCAACTACCTCCTGTTTGTATTCGGCGCCATCAGCATCGCTAATTCTCTGATCTTCTACCCGTTGCTCGATCTCATCGCAGGGTTCGGTGGCGACTGGTCGCAGATTTACAGTGGCTCTACCCCGATGCTGAGCGATGGAACCGCGGTGGTTCAGGCTGGCATCCTCATCGCGGCATTCGCGACATGGCGCAGCAACTGGGGTCGATCCATTTATGCGCAACGGACCGGGCTCTCGCCCGACGCGATGCGACGCATATCGCCTCAGCAAGCCGCCAACGAGATGCTGAACACAGCTGAGACGCTGGCATCGAGCTGGAAGTATCCGTTGCGAGTTGTCGCCGGCTCTGAGGGAAACGATGCACGTGGTGTAACGCTGCATTGGGTAAGCAAGGGATATGGACGGGTTGTCGCGTCCTACGCGGTCACGCGCGGACCGCGCCATATCGAGATTCACGGTGCTATCCGGCATCTCGAACCGGATGGTGCGGCACTGCAGCAACCGATTACGATTATTCAGGGGATACCATCGCCGGACAAAGTGATCCCGATACTCAAACAGGCGCTCGACACGGTCGACAACTGGGACGTGAGCACCGTTCAACAACCCGTCCAGCATTCCTGACCACCCCACAACGACCAGCGGAAGGATCACTGTATGCCGCGCATTAATTTCTGGAAAAGAGATCGCAGCGACCACATGGAAGATGCCACATCCTCCTCGACTGCTGCGCCATCAATTTCAACGGCGCCGATTCGAGATGCTGAGCGCCGGCGACTTTCTCGCTTGCTCACCCGTCGGTCAAATATCGAGTTTGACCTGTCCCAGGCAGAAACCGCCTTCTTGCCACAGAATCGTTGGACTGAACGGATCGAACAACTCGATGCAGCAATCACGCAGGCGGGTGAAGATCTCGAACACCTTAACCCCGGTCCAGGAGACGAACCACTGGTCGAGCTACCCTCAACGCCAATCCAGATCGACGTACGATCGGTGGAAATACCTTCTGAGATTGTGATTCGGTGCGGCAATGAGTCGTTACTGTTTCGCGAGGAAGTTGATTGGGCCGAGCGAGGTCATCAGATGGCACTCCCAAATCTGATGCACGTCGAAGGGCATGTCAACTCCCAGATTCCAGACAACCTGAGCAGTGAGATCCGCGAGCACCTGATCGTCCATCTTCATAACAGCTTCTCGATCATCGCCAACGATGCATTGACACGCGCCAGCAACGATGAGCCTATGCGAATGCTCGCGCTCAGCGATTTAGTTCAGCGTTGCAAAACCTGTGGGAACTGGCTGGATCCCTTGAATCGCTGTCCAGCCTGCGCTGCCCTCGACTGGCGGCGCAACGAGATCGTCTCGGAGACAAACCGATTGATCGATGAACGAAACAACGTCATGGCTGAACTACAGCGCACCCGCGAGAGGCTGCCGGTCTTTCGGCGGCAGCTCCAAGATGTCGATCGAGACATCGAGGAACTGCGCGCCAAAGGTGTTACGCCAGACGAATAACGATCCGTCGCTTCACTCACGCACTATGTCGCGGCGGGCGTTCGATCATGTGGACCGATGTGCTGATACAGGTAGGCACTGAGAAGCAGCAGCACCCCGAGTCCGATGAATGACAGGACACGATAGGCAGCGTCGAGCGACGAAAGATCGTACAGGAATACCTTCACGCTGACGATGCCAAGTAGGGCCAGACCAGCCCCACGCGCGACACCCAGACCGCGCCACAGCCCGACTGCCAACGCGCCTCCTCCGAGCACGGCCCAAAGGATCGATAGGGCGACCTGGGCCTGCTTCTGGAGTTCCTCGAGCGCGGTCGCTCCGCCAAGCCTGCCCTGAAAATCATCGATCACGCCAATCGACAGGATATAGACCACGCCGACTGCCGCGAGTAACCAGAGTACCGGCTCAATTCGGTGAGTTCGGAATATCCAGGCTCCTACAACCAGCACCACAGCGATGGATCCAACCGATGCCGTCGCCCCGCTCCAGAATAGCGGATGAGAGATGGCTCTCGATGCGCTAACACCAAGGCGGCTGAGCGGAGCGACATCGAGCAATACGCGAAGCGATCCCAACCCAATCAACACGGTGCTGATCGTGCTGTAAAGGCTGGATGCAGGTTGATCAATTCGCACGAGCACAAGCGAGATCACCGCAAGGATCGACCATCCGACCACGATCGCGGCGGAATGCAACTCGAACGGCAGCAGGTAGGCGACCATACCGATTGCGGCCGTTGCCGCAGCGCGACGCGAATTTAATAGTGGTGACAGCCAGCCGGCCGCCAATGATGCAGCGATAAGAATGACCGCTGCGGCAGTACCGCGATCCCAGAACGGAGTCGATGGCAGAGCGACAATGCCAAGATCGTTGGCGGACAACTCCAATGAAAAAACATGCAGAACCGCGGCAGCGGCGGCCAGAAGTCCGGCGATCAGCGCAGCATCTAAGGCCGCGAAACGCACGACATTTACACTCGCAGGGACCGATTCAACACGAGGCGCCAGCAGACGTTGATCGACACCAATCAACAGGACAAAGAGCGACGCCCACAGGCCGACCAGTAGCAACCCCGACGTTTCGAATGGCAACGCGTAGATGACGAGGATGCTTCCCAGCGCCGCAGACGGGATTACGACATGCCAGCGCCGGACGAAGAAACTCGAGACGGCGAGAGCCATCAGTATGAACGCGAGCGTTCCTCCGTTGGCGTTCAGGAACGGAAGGCGACTCGAGAGGTTTTGATCGATCTGACTAATCGGGTATTCGAACAGCGCCAGATGGCCAATCGCCATCGACCCGAGTAGGAGCGACATCAGACCGCTGTACCCGTGTTTGCGGTAGGAATAGACCCACGCCAGCGCAGCCGCTTCAGCCGCCCAACCAATCGGCACCACCGGACCGCCAAGGGCGACGGGCAGCGCCATGCTCGCCGAAGCGATGCCAGTTCCGAAGGCCAGCATGCCGAATGGATGATGGTCTCCGCGGCGAAGTAGAAAGTAGCCACCCAGGACGAAGTGCGCCACGGCGAGAATCACCAGGAAGAGCCCTCGGCTCCAATCTGCATCTCCTTGGAGCAGATGGAATCCCCACCCGACAGCGAATGCGGCATTGGCGACAAGCAAGGTTGTCGATGTGATTCCGAGCCGACCACGATTTACGCGGAACTCTTCACCACCGGCCGCGACGGCGTTCAGCAACCAGAACGCGCCAATCGCGGTCATGCCTGCCGCGATCGACACGTCTCCGGTCACGAAATCGGTGAGCTGAGGGGCAGCGAGCAGGAACGCGATTGCCGGTAGCCACGACCACGTTCGGTACAACGCGACGATCGTCGTACCAACCAGCGCGATTGAAAGAAACGCAATCGTGCTTGCCGATGGCGACGCTTCGAGAACAATTGGCGCACTCAGTGCCGTTATAAGGCCGTACGCGGCGATGAGCTGAGAGTTCGCACGAATCGCGATTGTTGCTGCCGCGACGGAGGCCACTAGCGCACCGACCAGACCTATCTCGATTGGGACAAGGTCGTACAGCTGAGTGCCTGCGAAAAAGGACAAAGATAGTATCCCGAGCCCTACCGGCGTAAGGACGTGTCCAAACAGCCGATCACCACGCTCGAAGAACCAGGCTCCCGCAGCTATTATCGCGGCGCCCACGATCAGTCCGATGGTCACACGTGCGGTTGGACCGATCCAGCCGCGACTGAAAGCCAGGCTGAGGAAGAAGATCGCACCGACGATCAGCGCCAGACCACCTACCCAGGCAAGTAGTCGCCCGGTGAGGCGTTCCTCGAAATCGCTAAATGAATAGGAAGGCCGAGACGGAACCAACACAGCGCCAGGTGGAGCATCACCAATTGGTTGGTCAACTCCCTGGACGTGAGGGGCAGGTTCAGATTGTGCACCGGTGTCGATCTCCGGGGCGACCGGAACCTCGATCCGAGCAACGTCGCGCACCGGAACCGGCACCTTCTGAGCGGATTCTTGCTCGACGCCCTTCGCCTCCTCTGTTGCCGGATGCACTGGCATTTCCAGTGCGATCCCCATTCGTGATTCGATTCTGGCGAGGCGTTGGTCAATCAGTTGAAAACGTTGCTCCAGTTGCTCGAGCCGCCTGCCAGATTCATCATCCAAACGACTCTCGTTACTCATGATCGTCTCCGATCGACAAGGTGGTGACGCCGCAACTGCAACCCAATCGAGAATGCCCGGATCCAAAAGCCGATGGCCGCGCAATGATTTCGGGATTAGCGTGAGTTCTTGAGATCAGGCTTGACTGATGAGGTGCCATCCGCGACGCGCCCTTCTAAATTCGGATCAAGAGCGCCAACACAACAGTGATTACTACGTACATAACTATTGTAATCACAACAGAAATTGTTGGAAATATGGATTCGCGACGATCTCGTGCCAGTTCGGCGCAAGATATCGCATACTCGTCACAGCGTACCACCACGATTCAAGGTCGAGTGATGAGGTCACAATGACGCAGGATTTGCCTGATCCGCATCAACTGCTTGGCGCCCTCGCAATTGAAAACATAACGGCCGTCCAACGCATCGGCGACGGCTGGGGAGATACCATCCTTTGGCGCGTTGAGCACGCCGGGCACGTGTCGGCGTTACGAATCTATCCTGCGAACCAGCGGAATGATCGAGATCGAGAAGTTGAAATTCTTCGCGCCGAACTCGGGATTCCAATTCCGCGGTTAGAAGCCGTGGGAGATCCGTTTGGTATTCCCGCAATGCTCATCTCCTGGTGTCCAGGCAAAACCATCTACGAAGCGCTGTGGCAGGCTCCAGAACGCGCAGATCAACTAGGTGCAGCAATGGGTCGCATTCAGGCCAGGCTCCACTGCACTCCAGTACCCGATAGTCTTCGATCGACCCTGAGCGACGACTGGATTGGCTGGGCTGGCGTCAAAGAAGGCACATTCGCCCAACAGCTTCGCCACTTTGAGTCCAACGATCAGTCGGTAATTCACCTCGACCTGCATCCACAGAACGTGATAGTCGAAGGAGATTCGATCTCATGTGTCATCGACTGGACCAACGCCCTTATCGGTGATCCGCGGGCCGACATCGCCCGAACGTACAGCATCCTGACGTGGGTACCGATTGAGCCCAATGTCGACACGCAGAGAGTCCGGAAAATCCGGACCGAGTTCCGGCGCGGATGGCTGCGAGCCTACCAAGAGGAAATCACGGGCGAATTAGAGAATTTCGCTCCGTTTCTTGCCTGGGCGGCGAGGGCAATGCTGAATGACCTGGTCAGGAAGGTCGGGCAACCGCGAGTCTGGCTCACGGAAAGCGATCTGGCCCGAATGCGACGCCGAGAACGACGCTGGTCACGAATAGCGGCGATCCAGCCGGACTCACAAAAACCGGGAGGAGAGACCTCTCGTTGATCCCTTCCTCCCGGTAAGACGTTCTGATTGGGTTACTGACGTCGCGACGCTAGCTGACGAGCAGCAACATCGGAGTTTCGAGTAGCCGCTTGACTTCCATCAGGAAGCGAGCAACCTCGGCGCCGTCGGTAACACGATGATCGGCTGCAACCGTCACCATCATCACGTCAACCGGCTTGAACTTACCGTCCAAATAGACGGGCTCTTTCTTCACAGTTCCAACCGCGAGAATCGCTGCCTGCGGCGGGTTGATCACCGCCTGGAAACTGTCGACACCGAACATCCCAAGATTGCTGATAGTGAAGGTGCCGCCCTGATACTCTTCAGGAACGAGACCGCCCTCACGCGCGCGCTTGGCCAGATCCTTCATCGTCGCAGCGATATCGCCGAGCGGTTTGTGGTCAGCGTCCGGGATGAACGGACTGATCAATCCAGCCTCGATCGCGATCGCGCTGTTGATGTCGATACGCTTGTTAACCCGCACCTGCTCACCGGCATAGGCGGCATTCAGCATCGGGAATTTTCGTAGTGCCAACGCTGTAGCTTTGATAATCAGGTCGTTGATCGACACCTGCTGTGGCGCTTCGACCTCGGCATTAACCTGCTCGCGCAACTGCAACGCTTTCGTCATCTGGATTGACATCGAGATGTAGATGTGCGGTGCCTGTTGGAAACTTTCGGACATGCGGCGGGCGATCGTCTTGCGAATACGCGAGAGATCGCGCATCTCGTACTCAGGAGCGCCCGCTGGAATCGGCTGTGGCTGCGGCATTGGCGCCTGTTCGACAGCTGGTGCCTGCGCTGGAGCGGCCGGTGCCACGGCTGGAGCCGCTTGCGGCTGGCCGATCAACGGCATCACATCAACCTTGATGATTCGACCGCCCGGGCCTGTACCCTGCACGCGGGATAGATCGATCCCGTGCTCGGCAGCAAGCCTTCGCACCAGCGGTGAAGCACGCACCCGCTCACCGGGAACTCGCTCGACCACCTGGTCAGCCTGGCCCACATGCGTGTTGGGCGAAGGTGCCGGAGCCTGTGCCACAGCGCTCGCGACCGGCTGCTCGGCCTGGGATGGCGCAGCTTGCGGGGCACTCACATCATCTTGACCATTCATATCCGGCAAATCGAGCGGCTCGTCCGCGCTGCCGATAATTGCAATCCCCTCACCGACCGGGACGGTCTGTCCTTCGGTGACAAGATGCTTTCGTACGATTCCACTGTCAAATGATTCGATTTCGAGATTGACTTTGTCGGTTTCGATCTCAGCAATGGGCTCACCACGCTCAACCTCTTCGCCTTCTTGCTTAAGCCAACGAAGCAGGGTTCCCGCGTCCATGTCGTAGCCCATCTGAGGCATTACCAGGGTCTTGGCCATCCGTCGCTCCTCCGCCTTTGTCGTTTCATGCGTCGCTACCCGTCATGAATCATCGTGCAGTCCATGAACGGGTCAGGCACCGGACATCATCCGACCGGTGCAAGATCTCGCGCGAGGACATCCTTGACCGCCTGGACGACGTGTCCCTTGTCCGGAAAGACCAATCGCTCGAGGTTCTTTGCATACGGTACTGGTACTTCGACACTTCCCACTCGCGCGATCGGCGCATCCAGGTAATCGAACGCGTTCTCCTGAACCGCCGCGGCAATCTCGGCGCCGACGCCAAGTGTTCGCCAGCTTTCCTCAACCGTCACCAGATGATTGGTCTTCTTGACCGACTCCACCACGGTGTCGACGTCGAGAGGTCGGATAACACGCATGTCGATAACCTCAGCACTGACGCCCTGTTTCGCCAACTCTTCGGCCGCTGCCATGGCCAGATAATAGCCACGTGACCATGAGGCGATGGTTACGTCCGTTCCCTCACGGCGAACCTCCGCGCCTTCGAGAGGCAGGACAAGCTCGCCCTCTTCGACCTCGCCCCGATTACGGTAAATTAGCGAATGCTCGATGAAGACTACGGGATCGTTGCCGCGAACGGCCGCTTTGAGGAATCCTTTGGCATCTCGCGGGGTTGCCGGCATGACCACTCGGAGCCCGGGAACGTGTCCGTACCAGCCTTCAAACGTCTGGGAGTGCGTGGCGCCAAGCTGGCCCCAGCCAGAGGCGGTTCGTATCACGAGAGGTGCGGTAATCGTTCCGTTGAACATGTAATACAGCTTGGCGGCGTGATTCACGATCTGGTCGATCGCCAGCAGGCTGAAGTTAATCGTCATCAGTTCAATGATCGGACGAAGGCCGCCCATCGCGGCACCGACTGCGGCGCCGACGATGCCGAGCTCAGAAATCGGCGTGTCGCGGACGCGTTTACGGCCGTACTCCTCCAGGAGACCGCGGGTCACGACGTAGGATCCGCCGTAGGCGCCGATATCCTCGCCCATTAGGAATACCCGATCGTCTCGGTCCATTTCCTCGTGCAACGCTTCTCTAAGAGCGTCGCGGTATGTAATCTCGCGTGCCATCGATTTTGACTCCTGACCGTGCTCTACGTCAGCGTACAGCACTCGAATCGGCGTAAATAAACTGCTCGAGCGTTGACGGATCTGGTGCCGGGCTTTCCTCCGCAAATTGCACGGCAGCTTCGATCTCTTTCGTCACATCGGCATCGATCTGATCGAACTCTTCCTGCTTGGCGACTCCGTCGCCGAGAAGCTTGTCTCTGAAAAGCACAATCGGATCACTCTGTCGAAACCGCTCGACTTCGTCTTTCGACCGATACGCTTCTGGGTCCGCCATCGAGTGTCCGCGATACCGGTAGGTCAGTGATTCGAGCAAGAATGGACCATTCCCGCTTCGACAATGATCGAGCGCCTTCTGCATCGCTTCGCGAACCGCCAGCAGGTCCTGACCGTCAACGCGCGCGGCTGTGATGTCGTACGCGATTGCTTTGCGCGACATGTCTTGCACGGCTGACACATACTCGACTGCTGTTCCCATGCCGTAGAGGTTATTCTCGACCAGGAACACGACCGGCAGCTTCCAGACCGAGGCCAGGTTGGCTGCTTCGTGAAATGCGCCGGTATTGGTTGCGCCGTCGCCGAAGATACAGACAACCACGTAGCCCTTATCTTCATACTGGCTGGCTAGCGCCAACCCAGTGGCTAGGGGAATATGGCCCCCGACAATGGCGTAACCGCCCCAGAAATTCTTGCTGACGTCACTAAAGTGCATCGAGCCCCCGCGACCGTGAGTCACGCCGGTCTCTTTGCCGAACAGTTCCGCCATAGCCGCATTCGCGCTGATTCCACGCGCCAGGGCATAACCGTGATCCCGATAATGAGTAATCAGGTGATCGCGATCTTCCATCGCCGAGATCGCACCAACACCGGTCGCTTCTTCACCGACATAGAGGTGAAGGAATCCGGCAATTTGCCCACGCGCATACTGCTCCGCCGCATTCTCCTCGAATGTGCGGATCTGCACCATCTTGCGGTACAGTTCGAGCAGCTCATCCTTTTTCAGCGCAAGCTCTTTTGTTCCACTTCGTCCAGAGCTTGTCATACACTACGCCTCCCGACTAACGTGCTATCGAACCTGCAGCAATTGGAACGGCATAGGTGTAGCGCCTGGCAGGTACTGTTTGTTGGCCGCGCAAGCATCGTCACCGTTCTATTTACTCTCAGCAATCCAGCTGTGTTAAATCCGCCCGATCCAAAGATCGTAGGAGCGAACGGGTAGGAATACCCCAGTCTGGCATTGTACCCAAGCCCGCGTCCTTGTTCCACCACTCATCGTCACAAATTCGCGACGAATCGGACGATTCTCTGGTGGTATCGGTCGCCGATCTGGAACGGACCGCCACTCACGACGCACCGAGCTTGTAGCCGAACGTTCTCAACAATCCTTGTCGTTGGACTATATCCTCCTCCGATTCGACGCCAACTGGCTTGAACCCATCGACGACACCAAGTACCGCACGGCCATCGCCGCTATCCGCAAGAATGACCTCAACTTGGTTCGCTGTCGCGCAGAAGATCGAACAAACCTCCTGCACCGCTTTCACCGCCGGCAACACATTGATCGGAAACGCATCTCGCAAGAAGATCAAAAAGCAGTGGCCAGCAGCGATGCCCATAACGTTCCTGCTCGCCAATTCGACCAGTTCGTCATCGGTTCCGCTAATGCGCACAAGCCGATCGCCGGATGCCTCACTGAATGCCAGACCAAACTTGAGCCCAGGAATCGACCCAGACAGAGCCTCGTGAAGATCTTCGACTGACTTGATGAAATGGCTTTGTCCAAAAATGAGGTTCAGGCTGTCCGGATTCTCAATCCTGTGACTGGTCAATTCAATCGCCATTCGCTGTTCCTCGCTTACAGGCAGCCTAGCCGGTCATTCAATCTCTAGTTATAGTCCCAATTTTCATTCCTCGACACGGAAGCCAAGCAATGGTGCGTTGCGGGTATCCTAGAACGATTTCGGTGGTAACTCAAGTGAATCGAGTTCAGTGCAATCGATGCCCGCAACACGAGCACGCTTTGAGCAAAGCACTCCAGCATTCGGGCGACCCGTGCCGGCCAGGAGACACGAGTCCGCCAACACATATGATCGATAGGAATCTCTACCCAGCGACGGGCCTACACCCAAACACGGTAATGGTTCGTGCAATCCGCGCCAGCTTCTCTCCGGTGAACCCTGTGGTATCGTGAATCGGCCTTTTGATTGTTGGCGAACCTGACTCACGAGGAGATGGATTCTGTGGCCAAGCCAACTGCGAGGCGTAACGCGAAAATCGTCGCCACAATTGGGCCCGCCTCCTGGGAAATCGAGCGTCTCAAGTCGATGCTAGAGGCCGGCGTCAATGTTGTACGCATAAACGCTGCCCACAACACGATCGAAATTCGCCGAGAGATCGTGCGAACCATTAGAGCTGCAGCGCACGAAACCGAACGATGTGTCGCCATTCTTCAAGATCTTGGTGGGCCAAAACCACGCACTGGGCCATTGCCCGACGGCGAAACCATCGCACTCCGGCGCGACCAATTGGTTGAGATCGTTGCTGGACATGATCGTCTCGAACCGAACCGGATTTCGGTCGACGACGTGAATCTCGTTCGCCAACTCAAAACGGATCAGCGTGTGCTCATCATGGATGGGTTGCTTGAACTCGTGGTCACGTCACGAGAGGGCAATTCAATACAGGCACGTGTTGTCCGCGGAGGTCGCCTGCGCGGGAGACAAGGAGTCACTGTGCCCGGTGCCGCACTCCCGCCCCGTAGAGTGACCGAACAAGAATCGGCCGACATCGCGTTCGCCGCGGAGATGAATCTCGAGTACCTCGGTGTCAGCTTTGTGACATCGGCACGCGACATCGAGATGGTTCGCACTGAGTTGCGGCGGCACGGGGGTAATTGCGGCATTATTGCCAAGATTGAGCGTCCCGAGGCGCTCGATGCACTCCACGAAATCGCCCACATTTCGGACGCGATCATGGTCGCGCGAGGCGATCTCGGTGTGCAGCTTCCACCTGAAGAGGTGCCAATCGCGCAAAAGCGGATTATTGCTATCGCTCGCAGTCACGGCGCACCAGTCATCACGGCCACCCAAATGCTCGAATCGATGGTCAATCAGCCAATCCCGACGCGGGCAGAGACGAGCGACGTCGCAAACGCCATACTCGATGGCACGGATGCGGTGATGCTCAGCGCCGAGACGGCAACTGGAGAATTTCCGCTCGAGGCAGTCGAGATGATGAATCGAATCGTGACGGCCGTCGAGAGAGAATTCCGGCCAACGCGCACTGACGGCGCTGATGGTCCAATTACCACCGCTTCGTTGATTGCTCGGGCCGCCGACGACATTGCTCGACGAGGACCGCTGGTCAACCAGATCGCTGTCTTCACGCGCAGCGGATTCTCTGCCCGTGAGGTCGCCCGGGAACGTCCGAACGTCCCGATAGTCGCGCTCACAAACAACGATTTCGTCGCTCGCCAACTTTCGCTGGTCTGGGGCGTTACCTCACTGGTGGCGCCATTTGCTGACACCACCGAGGCGATGATCAATGATATGACGGCGAGATTGGTGACGTCTCACCACGCGGATCCCGGACACAATATTCTCTTTGTCGGAAGCTTGACGGTCTTCAATGAACCCGGTCACACGAACCTGCTGCACATCCGGGCAGTCTGAGGGCAGACCCGTCAAAGTCGACTGACGTTTGAGGGACCTCTTGTATTTTTGATTGAACGAGCGATTTTGAATCGCCAGCAATGGAAGGTGAATGCATGGCTGCTACGCGACAAGACGTGTCGACAGGTGGATCGAATCGACCACCAACCGACGTGACATTGGCTCGTGGCGGCATGGCGTCGTCAGCTCATCCATTCGCCACCCAAACCGCCATCGACGTGCTTCGTCACGGCGGCAACGCCATCGACGCCGCCATCGCTGCCGGAGCGGTTCTCACGACGGTCGAACCACGCAACGGACACCTCGGCGGTGATAGCTTCTTTCTGATCAATCTCGCGGGCAGCAACCGGATTGTGGCGTTGAATGGCAGTGGGTCGGCGCCCAAGGCGGCCACGGCAGAGCGTTACCGCGAGCGTGGCGGCATCCCCGAAAACGGGCTCTGGACCTCATCGGTACCCGGCACGGTCGCCTGTTGGGGCGCGGCGTCGGAGCGCTACGGCAGTATCCCGTTCGGTGATCTCCTCGGTACCGCTATCGAATACGCTCGCAGTGGAGTGCCGGTGTCGCAGCGACTTCACCGGATGCTCAGCAACGATGCGGAGACTTACCGACGTTTTCCCGACAGCGCCCAGGTTTTCCTACCCGGTGGAAACGTTCCGAAGATCGGCGACTTGCTGTATCAGCCCGGTCTCGCGCGGTCCCTCGAACGGCTTGCGGGCGCCGGTTGGCGCGACTTCTATGAGGGCGATCTTGCCAGCCAGTTGGTTAACTTCTCGCAAGATCACGATGGCCTCTTCTCGACCGCCGATTTCGAAAATCATGTGACCGATGAATGTGATCCGATTTCGATTGGCTATCGCGGCTTTACCGTCTTTGAGCAGCCGCCGGTAACACAAGGAATCATCGTATTACTCACGTTGAACATCTTGAAAGAATTCGACATTCCGTCGCTCGAGCCGGGATCAGCTGACCTGATTCATCTCCAGATCGAAGCGCTGAAACTTGCCTTCGAGGATCGCATGCGCTATCTCGGAGACCCCCGTTTTGTCGATGTGCCTATCGACGAACTTCTATCGGACAACCACGCACGCGAGCAGGCGGCCCGTATCGATCGATCGGTCGCGCACCCGTTCGCGTGGCACGGCAATATTCAGCCGGATACCACCTACATGTGCGTCGTCGATCGGGCAGGGAACATGGTCTCCTATATCCATAGCCTTTTCTCGGGATCTGGTGTGGTCATGGGTGAGACTGGAGCGCTCATGAATAGCCGCATGCTCGGATTCAATCTGGACGAAGGACATCCGAACTGTTTGGCGCCGGGTAAACGACCGGTACACACGCTCAATAACTACATCGTGCAGCGAGACGGTGAACCAGTACTGGTCGGTGGCACACCCGGAGCACACTGGCAGGTGCAGACCAACGTTCAGATCCTGTGTAATTCGCTTGACTTTGGTATGGATCCAGCACAGGCCAGCGAGGCACCAAGGTTCTTGATCGGCGAGCAACTCGAGGTTGGCAATCCGACGGTGCGTGTCGAATCGCGCGTGGGTGAAGACACCCTCAATCGATTGCAGGATAAGGGACATCAGGTCCAGCGAGCTGAACCATGGGGGCTCGGTGGTGGAGTGCAGCTCATCGCACGTGATCCATCGACAGGAATGTATAGCGGTTCAACTGATATTCGCCGCGCCGGCAACTCGATCATCGGAATCTAAGGCGAAAAATCTCGCGCACATCGATGTCGGACTGTGGCCTCAGACAAGCTCTCCGCGCATCACGGTCACAGCCCGTCCCGAAATTCGCACTCGTTCTCCTGCCAAAATCACGCGTACGACACCACCGCGAGCCGATGCTTGAAAGCCGGTTAGCCGCTCTTTGCCAAGCTTGGCTGCCCAGTACGGCCCGAGGCAACAATGCGATGAGCCGGTGACCGGATCCTCGTCGATACCGACAGCCGGACCGAAGAAGCGTGACACGAAATCGAATTCCTCGGTTTCCGATCGACTCGTCACGATCACTCCCCGAGCATCGATATTGCGCAGAAGGGTCATGTCCGGTCGAAGCCCCCTCACTGTTGCCTCGTCATCGAGCTCCACCAAGTAGTCCATCCGATTCCGGCCAATGTAGCGCACCGGAGCCCCCAGTGCTCGTGCGAGTCCCTCGGGTGGATCCGCTGCTGACTCTGGCTCGGCTGGAAAGTTCATCTCAATCCAATCGCCATCTTTGTCAGCCGTCAGTCTGCCGCTGAGCGTCTGGAACCGCGCTTGCTGATCCGATCTAAGGTAGCCGTCTTCCCAGAGGACGTGGGCGCTCGCGAGGGTGGCATGTCCGCAGAGATTGACCTCGGTGGCCGGAGTAAACCAGCGTAGCTGGTAACCATCATTTGTCGCATAAACGAATGCCGTCTCCGACAGATTCATTTCCCGTGCGATGAGCTGCATCCATCCGGCATCGCCCGGTTCGTCGAGCACGCAGACGGCGGCCGGATTGCCACGATAGGCCTCGGCGGTAAACGAATCCACCTGTACTATTCGTTGTCCCATTATCCACTCCTTCGACAGCACGCCTCATCGACCCGTGTGACCGCGGAGGGGCTACGTCAAATCCAGGGCTTTTCTCGCACAAATCATCGATGTCCGGGGTACTCCACCGTCGCACAGACATACGATATCTGCGGCGATCTACCCGCAGATTGCCAGAAATGGTTGACGTGACCCGCTTCCAAGCTTAACCTAATGGACGGCTGTGCGGGCAGCTAGAGCAGCCAATTGTGATCTTCCTGGTCGATTAACGGAGACAATATATCTCCGAAGTCCAATTAAGGAGCCTGCGTTTTGCAGCCTGAGCCTCAGAATCAGCCCACGCTTGCGGTTGGCGTACCCAAAGAAACTATGCCCGGTGAGCGACGCGTAGCCCTTACCCCCGACGTTGTTCGACTTCTTGTGAGATCCGGATTTCGCATCATCTTCGAACGAGGTGCCGGTGAAAACGCGAGCTTCCTTGACTCCGCCTACGAACAGGTCGGCGCTGAATTTGTCCCCGACGCCAAATCGCTCTATGCCGCCGCTTCGATCATCCTGAAGGTGGCAAGGCCATCTGACGAAGAAATCGCGCTGCTTCGACCAGATACGATCTTGATCGCGTTCCTGCAGCCGCTTGTTTCACCTGAACTTGTCGTCAGCCTGTCGAAACAACACGTCACTGCCATGAGTATGGACGCTATTCCGCGCATCACGCGTGCACAGTCAATGGACGCGCTATCGTCCATGAGCACCGTCGCCGGATACAAGGCTGTGCTTCTGGCAGCGAATCAGTTGCAAAAATTCTTCCCGCTGCTCATGACGGCCGCTGGGACGATCCGTCCCGCCAAGGCGCTAGTTCTTGGAGCAGGAGTCGCCGGTCTTCAGGCCATCGCGACCGCACGACGTCTAGGAGCGGTGGTCGAGGCGTTCGATACCCGGCCAGTTGTCAAGGAGCAGGTCGAGAGTCTGGGAGCCACCTTCGTTGAGCTCGATGTCGGCCATGAAGAGGCTCAGGACGCTGGTGGCTACGCCAAGGAACTGACGGAAGATCATATTCGACGCGAGATCGAGCTTATTCGAGATCACGCCGCCAAATCGGATGTCGTGATCACGACTGCGCTGATTCCTGGGCGCCCGGCCCCACTTCTCCTCCCTGAGGACACAGTGAAGGGCATGCCGCCAGGTTCAGTGATTGTCGACCTCGCGGCCGAGATGGGTGGTAATTGCGAACTCACGGTCGCGGGCGAAATTGTGGTCAAGCATGACGTGACCATCATGGGCCTGCTGAATCTCCCGAGTATGATGGCAACGCATGCAAGTCAGATGTATGCCAAGAACATTTCCACGCTCCTTGAGCATCTCGCCCCCAAAGGACAGCTGAATCTGGATATGGAAGATGCAATTACGCGCGGTGTCGTCGTCACGCGTGGCGGCGAGGTACTCCATGGGCCGACGCTGGCCTGGATGAAAGAGGGGGTAGCTTGAACCAAGATATTCTGCTTGGTGCCTACGTCTTCATTCTCGCGATCCTACTGGGTTTCGAGGTGATTGGACGGGTACCGGCAACGTTGCACACACCATTGATGTCGGGGACCAACGCAATCCACGGAATCGTGTTTCTCGGCGGCATATTGATCGTGGGAACAGCGGACAGTCCACTGTTGTATGTTCTGGCATTCATTGCACTGTTCCTCGGAGCAGGAAACGTGTTTGGCGGCTTTGTCGTCACCGACCGGATGCTCGAAATGTTCAAGAAGAAGCCGGTGGCAAAACGGTGATCAACGATGCACGCTCAGCAACGATCGATATCGTATATCTCATCTCAGCGCTTCTTTTCATTTTCGGACTAAAACGTCTCAGCTCCCCTTCTTCCGCGCGGTCCGGCAATCAGATCGCGGGCGTCGCAATGGCGATCGCGCTCATCGTGACCCTCTTTGACCGCTCTTTTCGCTGGGATCCGATCAACATTGTGATTCTGATCTCGGGCACACTCCTTGGTGCCGGAGTCGGCGTCTATTTCGCGCGTACGGTCCAGATGACGGCAATGCCGCAGATGGTCGCACTCTTCAACGGCATGGGCGGCGGTACGGCGGCGCTGGTCGAAATTGCGCACTTCACTGAGGTGACCAGATCTGGCGGTAGCATCACCTCTGGCGAGGCGCTGGCAACCGCGCTCGGCATCTTTATCGGATCGATCTCCTTCAGCGGCAGCATGATCGCATTTGCCAAGCTTCAGGAGCTACTTTCCGGAAGGCCTATACGCTACCCAGCCCAATCAATGGTAAACGGCCTCATATTTGTCCTGTCGTTGGCGTTTATCATCACCATTACCGTATTCGACCAGAGCAACGTCTGGACCTGGTCATTGTTGGCGGTGGCGCTGATTCTTGGCATAACGACTGTGCTGCCCATTGGTGGCGCGGACATGCCGGTTGTCATCGCATTGCTCAACTCGTGCACCGGCGTTGCTGCGGCACTCACCGGTTTCGTCGTTCACAATCAGATTCTTGTCGTAGCCGGTGCCCTGGTTGGCGCGTCCGGTGCGCTGCTAACCCTCCTGATGAGTCGGGCCATGAACCGGTCGATCGCGAACGTGCTTTTCAGTGGCTTTGGCTCAGTAACTGCGAGCAGTGGGGCGGCCGGGACCGGAGAAGCGAAACCAATTCGCGAAACGACGCCAGACGACGCCGCGGTCGCAATGGCTTATGCCAACGAGGTCATAATCGTTCCAGGATACGGGCTCGCGGTTGCCCAGGCACAGCACCAGATTCGCGAACTCTCTGAAGAGCTCGAAAAGCGCGGCGTCACCGTCAAGTTCGCGATTCATCCGGTTGCTGGACGAATGCCGGGCCACATGAACGTGTTGCTGGCGGAAGCTAATGTCCCTTATGACGAGCTCTATGAGATGGATCAGGTCAACGACGAGTTTCAGCAAGCGGATGTCGCGCTGGTCGTTGGCGCCAACGATGTCGTGAATCCAGCCGCACGCAGCGATCAGAGTAGTCCAATCTACGGCATGCCAATCCTCAACGCAGACAAAGCGCGCACGGTTATTGTGCTCAAGCGCAGCATGCGTCCTGGATTTGCCGGCATTGAGAACGAACTGTTCCACGAAGCAAACACGGTCATGCTGTTCGGCGATGCGAAGGATTCACTGACCAAGCTCACGGCGGCTGTCAAGGAATCGTAGTTTACCGAGACAACATCCTGCACGCGGGGAGGGAAGGAGAAAGACGGGCTGTAATGGCCCGTCTTTCTTTATCCAAATCTCAAAGAATCGAACCCGGCCGCATATGCGATCAGGATTCGTCTGAGGTGTGATTCTCCTCGGTATTACCGTTGGATGATTGATCCTGCTCACGAGCGGCGCGTTCGCGCTCCAACGTTTTGGCCAACCCATCGAGCTGTTCGTTGAGTGCCCTCAATCCCTTGGCCGCGGCAACGCGAATCTCGCCCATCGTCTGGTCGCTCGCCTTTCGAGTCGACTTCATCGCCGAGGCCCGCTCCTCTTCAGTTTCGGTAGCGACGCGTTTGAACACTCGTTCCATACGATCAGCTGACGCGCGCAGCTCATCTTCGAGCTTCTGCGATTCGTCCTCCGTCTCGACCTTGCGTTCTTCGGACCACGCGACACGAAAGACGTCGGCAATCCGTGAAACAAGCTCTTGGATCTGGCCTCCCACCTCGCGCCAAGATTCAGTTAATCGTTCCTGCTGTGGTTCTTCGCCATTGCTATGATGCTCGGTCGTCATTGGGTTCCTCCAGATGTTGAGATCAGCGAGCCCAGCGTGAGTCTGGGACGTATGTGGCACGGACTAACTCATGCTCAGACCTAATAGTACTGCGACATGAAGTCCGCGGGTGGTGATTACACGTTGTCGCCGGATTCAATGATCGCCGCGACACGCGCTCGAACCGCGCCGGAGAAAAGACGCATCGTACGGCGAACACGTTTCGGCTCAACACCGGTCAGATATGGGTTGGCCAGAAAGACATCGGTACCGAGTTGCTTTGCGGCGCGGGCGATGGCGATCGCACACGTCTCCGGGCCACCACCGATGATAACGTCGGTCTTGATCATCTGCTCAACCGAAGCACGCGCTTCACTGTGCGACATCTTTCTTGGCGGCGTTCCGTCGATTCCGCGAGGGCTAGTGGCAAAACGCTCGCCGATCTCCATGATATCCCGCGTCATTTCCTCCATGGCCCGCTCATCCGACTCAGCCACGTACAGGTGACGCATCAACGCGAGATGCTGCCCGCTCTCCGCCACTACGGCGTTCTCATAGAGTTCCGCGGTTCTGAACGCGTTCGCAGGCACGACGAGCCGCTCGTTCGGCTGGAAACCGATCGCGGCCGAGAGCCCGTTTCGAGCGGCCCAGTTCAATGCTTCCGGATCGTTTCCCGCGAACCAGAGCGGCGGCGATGGCTTTTGCACCGGGGCCTCAACGTAAATATTCTCATATTGATAGACCTGACCCGGATGGTCGAATGGCTCGCCGCGCCAGGCGCGCTGGAGTAGCACAACTCCCTCGAGAAGCAGTGGCAGGCGGTGGGCCGGGTCAACTCCGATGCTGCTCAGTTCGACGGGACGATGCCCCAGACCAACCCCAACCTCCATGCGTCCACCACTCAGATGATCGAGCATTGAAACTTCTTCGGCCAATCGCACTGGGTTGTGCATCGGTAATGTATAGGCAAGCGCTCCGATACGAATTCGCTTGGTCCGCGACGCCACCGCTCCAAGCCAGACGCTCGGCGATGGAGTGCGGTAAACGGGCATAAAATGTCGCTCGGCAACAAAGTAATAGTCGAGCCCACTTTCATCGGCGCGAACGGCGTCAGAAAGATGCTCCGCGTACGCCCGCTGAGACGTTTTCTCTTCCAGTACCTGCATGATGTCGAACAAACCGAAAAGCACCTTCACCTCCGCCACTTCTGTTCGATTGACCGCAAACCTGCCTATAGCCTACCGCGTGCTTTGACCGTCTGGTGCTATCCGCTGAATCGGTGGCCGAACCAGACGACTGCGCCTCACTTGAGTTTGCCAAGACGATCCGCTACATTGATCCGAGGTGCTGTGGCGGCCCAAGCCGTCGCCGTCATGTGTGCTGCATGAATAATTCGCCATCAACCCAGGGAGGGAAAACGTGGAATATCGTCAGTTAGGGCGAAGCGGAGTGCCCGTTTCGGTGATCGGTATCGGTGGAAATCAGTTCGGACGCGCCGCCGACGAGCAGCAGACGGCTCGGATCATTCACCAAGCGATCGATCGTGGCATCAATTTCATCGATACCGCCGACATGTACACCGGAACCGTCTCGGAACAGTTTCTCGGCAAAGCGCTCGCGGGACGTCGCGACGAAGTTGTTTTGGCAACAAAGACCGGCATGAAAATGAACGACGGACCAGAGGGAACCGGGCTGTCCCGCAGGCGCATTATGTCGAGCGTCGAGGCGAGCCTGCGACGCCTGAATACCGACTACATCGATCTGTACTACATGCACGCACCTGACTCGAGAACGTCAATCGATGAGACATTGCGTGCGCTCGACGATCTCGTAACCGCAGGCAAGATCCGCTACAGCGCGTTCTCGAATTTCGCAGGCTGGCAGACGGCCGAGGCCGTTGGGCATTGCGATCGGCGTGGCTACCAAACGCCTGTCGTCAACCAGGATCTCTACAACTTGATCGAGCGGGGTATCGAAAATGAGCTGATTCCAGCCTGTGAGCATTTCGGTCTCAGCATCGTCCCCTACTCGCCGCTCGGAAGCGGATTCCTGACCGGCAAATACCGCCGGGGTGAGCCGGTTCCCGAAGGCGTTCGTGGTCACAACAACGCGGCATGGCAAGAACGACGACTTACCGACAAGAATTTCCGGACACTTGAGGTGGCCGAAAAGTTCGCCGCAGAACACAATCGCTCAGTCAGTGAACTGGCCATTGCGTGGCTGCTCGGCCATAAGGTGGTCTGTTCAGTGATTGCAGGCGTAACCAAGCCCGACCAGGTGGATTCCAACGCGGCTGCAGCGGAATGGACACTCAGCGAAGCCGACATGGCCGAAATCGATCGACGGCTGGGCGAGGCTGGGGCGCTGTAGCAGCTACTCGGGGAGAACGTTGCATGACGAGCCGTCTTGATGAGTTCCGCACCTACCGAAGTCGCATGAACGATCGGATTGGCGAGATCGATCACCTGGGAATCAAGCGTTTTTTTAGTCTCGATTCCGCCGCATACCGCGATCAGGCGCTTGATGGGAAGACTAAAGAACTTCTTGGTCTCGTTGCGTCCACGGTTTTGCGCTGCAACGACTGTATCGACTACCACATCGAACAGTGCGTGAAGATCGGCTGGTCTGACGACGAGCTTTTCGACGCGCTGAATGTGGCGTTGGTCGTGGGTGGGAGCATCGTGATCCCTCACCTGCGGCACGCCGTGGAAACGATCGATCTATTGCGATCCGAATCCTCAGACTCTGAGGGTTGACGTCGCCGTACGGCGCTCCCTGCAATATCAAGATAAACGGCGACCGGCCTCATCCATTAAGGATGAGGCCGGTTTTCCTCGCCTTGAGAAGATCGTCAGGCGCTCTTGCGGCCAAACAGCCAATCGAGTGAGATCTTGCCCGGTCCGGCCACCCAGATGGCACCGGCTATCGTTCCAAATAGAGCGGCCAGCTCATAGCCGCCCTGCCCGAAGAAACCGTTCTCCCAGTGCGCCTTGCGAATAGCGACCACCATATTGATCAAGATTGCCGTAGTGACGAACCTCGTCGCCAGTCCCAGGACCAGCGCGACTCCACCACCAAATTCGGTCAATCCCGCCAAATATGCGGCTACCTTCGGACTCGGAATCTCGAGACGCTCCAACGATTTGGTGAAAGCTTCGGGGCCGCCTCGCTCGACAGCAGCGGGAAAATTCTTACCGTACATACTGTTGACGAGATCCGGCGCCTTCTTTCCCTCGCCACCAAACAGCTTGGGATAGCCATGTGCCGTGAGTGCCAAACCTGCTCCGGCGCGCAGGAGCAGCAACCCTAAATCGACGCGCGATCTGAACATGTGACGCGAACCCTTCCTCCGAGTAAGTTGATTTCCCGAACATTGATCTAAGAAAGTGGGACCGACCGACCGGTTGGTGAACACAGCGGCATGGTCTCCACCGGTTGCCACGATTCTGACGATCGACAAACCGGAATCGACGATGACGAGATCACTTCGCCGTCCCGGAGCTCGGTGTGACGTCGGCCCCTCGACTTCCGAAGAGTCTCAACGCGTTGCGATCGAATACTGTTCCCACGGGTTGCGACGAAGTTCTACGTTTCCTAAGCGTGCGTCACGTAGCAGAGCCGTAAGCGACGCGCACAACTGCTCAACCCGTGTGCTCGAGGCGTTTCGCCGTCCATCGTTCGTACAACGCTGTGATACAATCACGGCTGCCGGTGCTCCGGTAGCTGGGCGGCTGAGCACCGGTTTTTTCTGTTCTGCGCCACCCGTCCCACGGAGCACGCTTCATTGGCCAAACAACTGGGAATCGATCTCGGCACCGCAAACGTACTTGTCTATGTTCGAGGTCGTGGAATTGTGATCAACGAGCCTTCTGTCGTGGCGATCTCTGCGCGTGACGGCAAAGTGAAGGCAGTCGGCATCGAAGCTCGCAACATGCTTGGCCGCGAACCACGAGAGACAATCGAAGTAGTTCGCCCGATGCGTGATGGAGTCATTGCCGACTACGTCGTCACTCAAGAAATGCTCCGCTATTTCATCAACAAAGCAGTCGGCCGCTTCTCTCTAGTGCGTCCCGAAGTGATGATCTGCGTTCCGGCTGGTGTGACGGGCGTGGAGCGCCGGGCTGTGCGTGACGCCGCGTTGAACGCCGGCGCGCGCCGGGCCTATCTGATCAGTGAACCGCTCGCGGCGGCAATCGGCGCCAAGGTACCGGTAGCCGATCCGAGCGGCAACATGATAATCGACATTGGCGGCGGCACTACCGAAGTCGCGGTGATTTCACTCAACGGCATCGTCGTTGCGAAGTCAATCCGAGTTGGCGGCAATCGCTTCGATGAGTCGATCGCCAACTACATCAAGCGCAAGTACAACCTCAGGATTGGTGAACGAACGGCCGAAGAGGTCAAGATCGCGATCGGCTCAGCCATGCCAGTTGACGAGGACGTCACTATGGAGGTTCGCGGACGCGATGAGGTCGCCGGTCTGCCACGCACCATTCAGATACATGCCAACGAGGCCGTCGAAGCCATGACCGAGCCGCTGGAAGCAATCATCGGCGCGGTACGAGCTGTCCTCGAAGAAACGCCGCCCGAGCTCTCCTCAGATATCATCGACAAGGGCATGGTTCTCAGTGGTGGCGGAGCACTATTACGAAATCTGGATCACCTCCTCACTGAGGTGACCGGGGTTCCCTGCTTTGTGGCCGACGACCCGCTTAGCTGCGTGGCCATTGGCACAGGCCTGGCCCTGGAATATTTCGACATCATTCGCGACAGTCTCGAAGAACTCTAGACGCTTTCACGCCTTGTCCTTCCAATCCATGGCTACCCAAGACACGGAAAATCATCGTGTTTTCGCTTGATGGCCACTGTGTACGGTTCGCAATTTTGGCGCGCCACCGGTGTCAGTTCGGCACGCGCTGAGCCCTCCGACCTATAATTGACCCCGATGAAATCTCTGAGAGGGTATCTTTCATGAACCACACCAGTGCCAGCTCTGATCAGTTCATTGAAAATTTAGGTACGACCCGTCCTGACAATTCAGAAGCAGCCGCGAGGCCGAGTTCTTTAGAGCTTCGCATAACCGCGGATGATCTGGCACGTGACCCGGAAGTAAGTGCCTACATCGAAGCGGCGAACGCTAATCTCGGCGTGCTCGGTTTCACCGAGCATGGGACTCGACACGCGAATCTTGTGTCACGGATCGCTCACAATGTCCTGCGCCGCCTAGGCTACGATCATCACCATCAAGAGCTCGCGGCCATCGCCGGCTACCTGCACGACATCGGAAACGTTGTGAGCCGTTACGACCATGGAACGACTGGAGCGTTACTTTCGCGGGAGATCTTGGTGCGGCATGAAATGGCTCCCGAAGATATCGCGCTAGTAATGGGCGCGATCGGTAGCCATGGCGACGATTCCCAACGGCTTGGGGAAGCCGTCCATCCGGTATCAGCTGCCCTTATTCTGGCAGACAAATCAGACGTCCATCGGAGCCGAGTTCGGAATAGTGAGATCGCGACATTTGACCAGCACGACCGCGTCAACTACGCTTCCGAGTCATCTTTTCTACGTGTCGATAGCGATCACCGTCGCATCACTTTGGAGCTAACGATCGATACCAATATCTCACAGGTCATGAACTATTTTGAAATCTTCTTGCCGCGAATGCTAATGTGCCGGCGCGCGGCTGAGTTCTTGGACTGTGCTTTTCACATAAACATCAACGGCGTGGAACTACTCTAGGAATGGGAACCCTGATCACCAATCTCGGAATCGGACGCCGGTCCGTGACCGAAGGCTCGATCGACCCCTACATGATCGTCACAACGCTGGTCCTTATCGGGTTTGGCCTGGTAGCGATCTGGAGCGCCGACGGAGGTGGATCGATCACCCCAAGTAGCCTGGTAGTCCGGCAGCTGGTATTTGTGATCATCGGCCTGCCAGTCGTCCTGCTCATGACGGCGATCGACTACCGCTATATGAAGAGTCTGGCGTGGATAATCTATCTCGGTACGCTCGGGTTGCTTGCGCTGGTGATGGTGCTGGGACAGGCCATTGGCGGCTCGACTCGCTGGATTGTCCTCGGACCTATTTTGATTCAGCCGTCCGAGATCGCCAAGCTCGGCGTCATCATCTCTCTGGCAGCATTCATCGCCGATCGCGGTGACGAGATGAAGCGACTGGTCAATTTCATTCTTTCCGGCGTTATTGTGCTCGTCCCCATGCTGCTCGTGTATCAGCAGCCGGACCTCGGGACCGCAGGTGTCTTCGGATTCATTTGGCTTTCAATGATTTTGATGAGCCGAGCGCGATTCATCTACATCGTCGGAACGCTGCTCGCACTGCCTGCCGTGGGAATCGTTGCCTGGCGGTATTTTCTCCATGACTACATGCGCGAGCGGCTCTTGATCTCGTTCGAACCGCAACGAGATTATCTCGGAGCAGGCTACAACATCATTCAAGCACGGGTGACCATCGGGTCAAGCGGCATACTCGGCCACGGCCTGTCCGGTAGCCTCCAAAGTCAGCTGGATCTCCTCCGCGTGCGAACCACCGACTTCATCTTCGCTCATGCTATGGGAATGTTTGGTTTCGTTGGGGCAATCGCGCTGTTCTTGACCTTTGGCATCCTACTGTGGCGTATTCTGCACGTGGCGACATCGACTCGAGATAGCTTCGGTCAGATGGTCGCAATCGGGGTAGCCGCTATGATCTTCTTCCAGACGTTTGTCAACGCAGGAATGAACGTTGGCATTATGCCGGTAACCGGTATCCCATTACCGTTCATCAGCATGGGGGGCAGCTCGCTCTGGACGCTATTGGCCGCACTTGGGATCCTTCAGAGTATCCTGATTCATCATCAGAGGCTCGGCTTCCAACCAAGGTGACCCTGAGCCCGGCAGTCACCGTGACCGCTTTTAGATATCGATCCTGAGCGGCTGGCTAAAAGATCCCCGCGAGTTTCATCGCGGCGAGCACCAAGGTCAGCACGAGAACGGAAACCATAGCGAAACTGATCAAGAGATTTCGTTGCTCTACCACGCGTAACACTCCAATGGGCATCATTGCCCAGGTCAAAGCCCGCCAATCAGAGCGGTCTCGAATCGAGGTGTCTCACGGGCACATGCTCGCAATCAGGGCCAGGTGTGATCAGCTACTGAATGCGTGATAGCTCGGGTGGGAGCATCTCGCCATTTTGCCGCACGAACGCGACAAGTTCTTCAGGCGCTATACGCCATTCATTCGCGAAGTCGTCGCGCGTACCATTCAGTTCCCCGGTACGCAGCCAATACGTAACGGTGTCAGGATGGAACTGGAGAATAGTCGCCACCTCACTGATCGAATAACCTCTTCGCCCAGTAGTCTGCAGCATACACTCGCTCCTCTGCATCATTGGATCATGTACGTACGTCCCAGTGTAACAGAGGTTGTGACATTTTGACAGAGGTTCGATCAGCGCACTTTAGGCTGATCCCGACGCACCCCTGACAACGCTGCCCTACGCGTCGCAGAACGCGTGCCCACGAGGCACGTCTGTGTATCTCAGATCGAGAATTGAACAGTTTGACTTTGGTGAGTTACGTCAAGCCACGTTGGATTCTCGAGTAAAACCGCTGGTCAGATCAGCAAACCAGCGATGCAGGCGGTCATCACGCGTCAATTCGGGGTGAAACGACGTCGCGATCAGATTGTCCTGCCGGGCGGCGACGACCTGTCCGTTCGGAAGCATCGACAAGATTTCCACCTTCGGGCCTGTCGCGGAGATAATCGGCGCGCGAATAAAAACGGCGTGGACCGGGTCGGGTCCGACGACCGGGATGTCTAGATTGGTCTCGAAGCTATCAAGCTGCGTGCCGAAAGCGTTACGTCGAACCGTGAGATCCATCAATCCGAGAAGCGGCTGGGAGCGTCCCCGCGTGTCCTGATCGACTTCGCGCGCAAGAAGAATCATACCGGCGCAAGTTCCCCAGACCGGCCGACCTGATCCGGCGAACTCGCGGATTGGCTCACGCAGCTCGAAGCGATCAATCAGCTTCCCGATAGTCGTGCTCTCACCTCCGGGGATAATCAAACCGTCCAGATCGTCAAGCTGAGTCGGCAGGCGAATCTCGCGAGCCTCGACGCCCAGCCTTCTGAACTTGTGAATATGCTCAATGAATGCCCCTTGCAGGGCCAGGACGCCGATGACCGGCATTGGGGATCCTTCTTCCTTACGTGTTTGAGTCCTGAATTTCTCGTACACACATCACTCGTGCATTCGACCCATTCGCGGACTCCACGGCTCTGGGCGACGCATGCATCGCCCAGAACTCCACTTTGTCGAATGTCGCTTACCAACCGCGCGTGGCGAGCAATTGCTCCTGCGGGATTGTGTTGATCTCGAGACCGCGCATCGGGTCACCGAGCCCTCGGCTCACCTCCGCCAGAATCTTTGCGTCGCGGAAGTGTGTTGTCGCCTCAACGATCGCTTTGCCACGCTCCAACGGGTTTTCCGATTTGAAAATGCCGGAGCCGACGAAGTTTCCTTCAGCGCCAAGCTGCATCACGAGAGCCGCGTCTGCCGGGGTGGCGATACCGCCAGCGCAGAAGAGAACCACTGGGAGCTTGCCACTCTCTGCTACCTGCAGAACCAGATCGTACGGAGCACCCAGCTCTTTTGCTTCCGACATCAGTTGCTCGCGTGGAAGGCCCTGTAGCCGACGAATGCCATCCGTGATCTCCCGCAGGTGCCTGACCGCCTCGATGATGTTGCCGGTTCCTGCCTCGCCCTTGCTGCGAATCATTGCGGCACCTTCGCCGATTCGTCGCAGCGCTTCACCGAGATTACGTGCTCCACAGACAAACGGCACGCTGAACTGATACTTGTCGATATGGAAGCGATCATCGGCAGGAGTCAGCACTTCACTCTCGTCGATGTAGTCAACGCCGATGGCTTCCAGGATCTGTGCCTCGACGAAGTGACCGATACGCGCTTTGGCCATCACCGGAATCGTGACAGCTTCCTTGATCCCGATAATCAACTCAGGGTCGCTCATCCGCGCGACGCCACCGTCTCGACGAATGTCCGCGGGAACACGCTCGAGCGCCATGACAGCACATGCACCCGCTTCTTCAGCGATTCGTGCCTGTTCTGGAGTGACCACATCCATGATCACGCCGCCCTTGAGCATTTGGGCAAGACCCGCCTTCGTCGTCCAGGTCGATTTCTCCATCGGTTAATTCCCTCTCTCGTCGTTCAATCATCAATCACACAATTGGGGTTACGGACGATTGTTGTCGCTCGGCAGTTCCGATTCTCGACGCTCGCAGAGCCTCGATAGCACGGGCAAGACGAGCAACTCCTTCGTCAATCTCTGACTCGGTCGGCAACGTGAAATTAAGTCGTAGGGTCGGTTCCCCCTCTCCATCAGGGTAAAATGACTCGCCGGGAGCGATGGCCACTCCCTGCCGTGCCGCTTCGGCCAGCAGGTCGCGTGAGCGCAAGCCGTCCCGCAGTCGACACCAGAGATAGAAGCCACCGGCCGGCCGGCTCCAGTCCATGACGTCGCTCACGCGTCGTGCGAGGGCTCCAATCATTCGATCCCGTTTGGCTGGGTAGATCTGACGCAATTGTTCGAGATGCGGGTCGATCAGCCCGCGCTCGAGAAAGGCCCAGACGGCCCATTGCGCCAGCGGATTGGTGTCCAGATCGACGATCTGCTTCATCAACGCCAGCCGCTCTATCACAGCCCGCGGTGCCGCGATCCAGCCGATCCGAAATCCAGGGAATAGAATCTTTGACACTGTACTGAGGTAGATCACCGTCCCATGACGATCCATGGAATGCAGTGACGGCAGAGATCGCCCCTCGTAGCGCAGTGCTCCATAGGGATCATCCTCGATGATCGGCACCTGGTAGCGAGCAGCAAGCGCGAGCAAGCGTTGGCGCCGATCGTGACTCATCGTGGATCCAGTTGGGTTCTGAAACGTTGGAAGCGTGTAAATCAGTTTGGGACGGCGACGGCTGATCAGATCCTCCAGCAATTCAACACGCATGCCGTTTTCGTCAACCGGAATTGAGAGTAGCCGGGCTCCTGCTGCTCGAAAGACCTGGAGTGCTCCAAGATACGTTGGCGACTCGATAGCGACGAGGTCTCCAGGTTCGATCATCGTACTGGCTAATAAAAAGAGGCCCTGCTGCGATCCGGCCGCGACCAGAATCTCACCGGCTTCGACACGACCGTGCTCTCGTTTCATCCTCGACGCCAGCACGTCTCGCAGCGGCTGGTAGCCCTCTATCGGACAATATTGGAGCAGGGACTGCCCGGCGTCATTCAAGGCGCTGTTAAGCAATCCCCTGATGGTGTCGATCGGATAAAGGTCCGGCGACGGGATCCCGGTCGCAAATGAGATGACGTCGGTGCGCGCCGAAACGATCCGCGTGTCCCGCAGCAGCGGGGTATTCATCACTTCGGTGGTCGAGGTAAAGAGCTGCTCCCAGGGCATGTCCACGGATGAAGGTTGAGAGAATTCGGTGCCGCCGGTTGCCCCGGCCACGATTGTGCCGCGACCGACATAGCCCGCCACCAATCCATCTGCTGCCAGCTCCCGGTAGGCATTGACGATCGTGGTTCGATTTACTCCGAGCATGGCCGCGAGTCGACGCTCTGGAGGAAGCCGGACACCCGCCGCTAGTTCGCCGTTTCGAATCTGCTCACGAAGCTGTTGGCTGATCTGCAGGTAAAGTGGCGTCGATACGGCACGATCGAGCTCAATAACCATCCGTTCCTCCGATTGGTTCCATCCAATAACGTTATCACTGCCAGATCTTACGAAAAACCGCCAATGCGGACCTCATTTCAGCCATCCAATCGTCGGGCTTGGACGGACCATACCTCCTGTGTTGCCACGATGCCCACGAAGGCCGTTTATACTTAGGTGTCTGGACTGCCGTTTTTCAGAAAGAAGACGAGAACCCGACTCAATGCCAGAGATCATGCTGCGCGATCTATGCCGATGGGACCGGCGACTATCTGTTATCCCGCCGGTCGGTGTCTCGATCGAATCCGCGCTGGATCGAGGCGTTTCCTGGGCGGTGTCAGTACGAGCCGCACCGCCACTGCTGCCACCCTTACGGGGTGAGGAGTTGGTGGTTCTCCCACGTAGAGTGCTGGAGCAGATCGAACTCGGGGAAACGCTCACTCGCGATAGCCTGCTGTCGACTTTGGCGGGGGAACGAATCGCGGCGATTCTTACCGAACCGGGGTTCACCGAAGATTCAATCGAGCAATTGCCGGTCCTAACGCTTCCTTCGCCATTTCCGCACGATGCCGAGGGCACGCTAAACCGGATGATCACCGAACGCCGGGCCGAGCTCTACCGGCTGGGAGCCGAGCTTTCGCGTCGTCTATCTCAGGCAACGGTTGACCCGCGCGGCATCTTAGCCTTACTGGAGGTTGCCACCGAGATGTCGGGCCGCCCGTTCCTTCTCGAGGATAGCGACGGAAATGTTGTCGCCAGTAGCGCGGACGAAACGTTACCGGGAGGACAACGGCTCGTCAACCGGGCAAGAGCAGTGGACGGGCAATTGTTGTGCGTTGAGGAGGGCGGGCACGAGTACCTGATCGTGACGCTCCTGGCCGCGGGACGTTCCGGCTATCTTTCGATACAGGGCGAGGTCGGATCACTCACCGAAAGTGACCGTCTCGTGCTGGTCCAGACGGCGGGACTTTGCGCGGCGCTACTGGGACAGCAGCCCCGCTCGGTTTCAAGCGACCGCGGTGCCCGGGAACGACAGGTAGCCGATCTTCTCTACGGCCGGCTGGCAACCAGCGCAGCCACGCTCGCACGCGGACACGCGCTCGGCATTGGCACCAACGGACCTGTATCGGTCGGACTGATTCAAAGCGATGGCGGTCTGACAGATATGGTGCAGGCGCGAAATCTGATCTCCGGCATATTTGGCGGCAATGTCGCCGACAACCTGGCGCCGGTTGACGGCTCGATCGGCATGCTCCTCTCGGGAATTGACTTGGAGACTGCACGTCACGCCCTCAAGCACGCACTTGAACGAGACGGTGCACCACCGGTCACGATCTCCCTCAGCCACTCACTCGATACTGTTGTCGAAGCTCCCGCCGGCGTACGCGAAGCGCGCTTCGCTCTCGATCTCAGGCGTCGCGGGGCGATTCATCATCGTGTCATTAGCTGTTCCTCGGTCGACGATCTCGGAGTCTACTCACTACTTTTTCCGCTCTGGGGCAGCCCCACTCTTGAAGCGTTTCGATCGACTCTCCTCGGCCAGCTCGAGGCCTATGATCGTCGTCGTAAGAGCAAACTCATCACGACGCTTGAAGCCTATTTGACGGTTGGCGGAGCACTTTCGGAAGCAGCCGAAATTGTCGGTATTCATCGCAACACGCTCTCGTATCGCCTGCAGCGGATCAGCGAATTGACCGGACGTGATCTGAGTGACCCACACGAGCGTCTTCTACTACAGGTCGCACTCGCTACCCGCCACATGCCTCCTGTCTCTGAGAAGTCCTGACACAAGGATGCGCTTACAACTCGCGGTCCGTGGCGCGCCGGCGAAACATCCTGGTCGTCGAATCTCACTGTGCAAGATCAACTTCATGGTGCAGCCCGATGATTGGAGTCCTCGTTGGTAGCTTTGTCGGACGACAGAAGGTCGCACTTCGTTGACTTACCTGCGTGTGCGGCGAACGCTGCGAGGAGTCAGGCTCGAGGAACGCCAATTGCAGGGCTTCACGGACCCACGGGCGTGTATCCGAATCGCCAAAATGCGTGCTACGATTCGATCGCTCAACGTAGCGAATGCCGGTTGACGACCGCGGGTTGAAATGAGGTGGCCAATGTCCGTTGGAAGTTCCATAGTGTCAATCGTGGGCGATATCACTCAGGTATCGACTGACGCGATCGTGAACGCTGCGAACAATGAGCTCTGGATGGGGAGTGGCGTAGCTGGCGCGATAAAGCGTATCGGCGGTGATGAAATCGAGCGCGAGGCGATCTCGAAGGGGCCGATTCTCGTCGGACAAGCCATAGCAACTGGCTCCGGTCGACTGTCGAACAAAGCGGTAATCCATGCCGCTGCGATGGGCTTCGAGAACGGACGGATGATTCCTTCGTCGTCAGAGACCGTGCGAGCAGCGACCGAATCGGCACTCAACGTTTGCAATGAGCTCGGACTCGCCTCGATCGCCTTCCCGGCACTCGGCACGGGAGTTGGAGGACTGGATTTATCGAAATGCGCTGAAGTCATGGTCGAGACAGTGACATCGATCTTGTCACACCCGGACAACCACATCAGACAGGTAGTGTTTGTCTTACGAAATGAGAACGCCCGCCAGACGTTTGACGAGGCCATCCGATTGGGTGGATTCGTGCCGTAGCAACAGCCGCCGCAGATGGAACAGCAATCCTCCGTAGATCAGGCCGCTTCCACCGGTGACGCTGCCGTTGCCAGCTTCAGATGGGAAAGGAGTTGATCCGCGGCACGCCGGCCACTCTGGATGCAGTCGGGAATCCCGACGCCGCGATATGCCGCACCAGCCAGCGCCAGACCAGGGATTTGGGCCGCCAACTCGTCAATCTCATCCAGCCGCTGGGTGTGGCCCAGCACATATTGCGGCAAGGCCCGTCGCCAACGGTAGATACTAGCGTCAATCGGCTCAGCGACAATGCCCAGAATATCTTTCAATTCGCCACGAATCAGATGGACAAGCTCATCGTCAGGAAGATCGACGATCTTCTCACGCCCAGCACGACCGACAAACGCACGAACCAGGGCTACGTCGTCCGGTGCCCGCCCAGGAAATTTGTTCGTCACCCACGTGACGGCCGTCAGTTCCCGGCCCTCCACCTTCGGGATAACGAAACCGCGTCCGGCTCCTGCGGCAGTCACGTCGACCTTGCGGTAGGCGAGTGTCGCGGTCGCAGTCGACACGTACGGGATTTCGTTCAACCGGGTCGCCAGCGCCGAATCGAATCGCGCCAGCAGGCTCCCTGCAACGTACGCCGGAGTCGCCAGCACCAGCGCGTCAGCTTGCAGTCGCTCGCCATTAGATAGCGACAGTGAGTAGCCCTCTTCACCCGATCTTTCGATCGAAAGCAGCTCAGTGCCGAGCTTAACGACTACCTCCGTCAACGCTTCGGAAAGCGTATCGATGAGAGTTCCGAGTCCTCCTTGTAAGGAGAGAAAGGCCGATCGCCGCGGGATACCGGGTTGGCTGGGTTTCGCCTGTTGCCGCTGAGCCAGCATACCCTTGGTCAGACTGCCGTATTTCAGCTCCGTCTGCCTGAGGCGGGGAAAGGTCGCCAACATGCTCAATTGCTCTGCATCACCGGCGTAGATACCCGACAGGAGCGGCTGAGCCATGTGCTCGAAGGCCTCGCGGCCCAAGCGCCGGCGAACGAACTGTCCGACCGATTCATCAGCCGAATCACGGCGGGGCGGAATGAAAAGATCAAGGCCCATCCGTAGCTTGCCCCAAGGAGAGAGAAGTCGACTGGCGAGAAGCGGGCGTATCTTCGTCGGGACCAGCATGGTGATCCCCTCAGGCAACGGTTGGAGCCGTCCGGAACGCAGGATGTAGGTGCCGCCACCTGACTGCGTCGTCCCAACGATCGCGTCTTCCAGGCCGAGCTCTTGACACAAGCTCAACGCAGCCGGTTTTACCGACAAGAATGAATCCGGACCAGCTTCAATGATCAAGCCATCGCGACGATCCGTCCGGATTTTGCCGCCCAAACGGTTCTCGGCTTCGACAAGTGTGATTTGGAGTTGGGTGCCAGTCTGGCGGGTTGCCGACTGAAGCTGATAGGCTGCCGCGAGACCGCTAATGCCCCCACCTACCACGACGACATGCCGAGCCCTCAATCGTTCCTCCTGTACCGGATCCCGACCACCATCACGGACGATCTAGCGTCCGCCCGCGCCAGCAGTGGCATGCTCAATCGTGCGCCGTACGGCGTCAGCGACGGCTCGACAGAGCAGCGGATCATCGTTGAGTGATTCAGTCCGTTCGAGCCTGATGCCGAGAGTTTTGGCCTGGCCTCGGTGCTCGATATCGACATCGTACAGGACCTCGACATGATCGCAGACGAAACCGATTGGCACGAGCAACACATTCTTTGTCCCGTCGGCGGCCAGCCGCTCCAATGTTGATTCAACGGACGGACCCAACCAGGGGTCAGCGGTTGCACCCTGGCTCTGGAACGCGAATCCCCAGCGTTTCGGGTGAATCTGATCGACAACCGCTTGTACCGATATCTTGAGCTCGTCCGGATACGGATCGTTCCACTGGAGGATTCGCTCGGGGAGGCTGTGTGCCGTGAACAAGACGAATACGTCCTCGCGTTCCGGCTCTGGAAAGCGCTGGAACGCTCGGCTAATTCTCTGCGCAACTCCTTCGACAAAAGCCGGCTCGTCCTTCCAGCTCTCGACCTGAAGGACCGGAATCGTCACTCCAGATTGCTGCATTGCCTCATCGACCCGCTGCATATAGCGACCAACGCTCATCCGCGAGTAATGCGGCGCCATGACAACGGCAATCACACGATCGACACCATCCGCCACGATCTCCGGCATGATTTCCCGGATGTACGGATGCCAATGGCGCATCCCGACATAGACGCGAAAACGCACACCGGTTTCTGCCCCCTGCGAGTCGTTCAATTCTCGTTCGATGCCTCGCGCCTGCGCCTCCGTCAGTTCAAGAATCGGAGACCTGCCCCCAATCGCCTCGTACCGATGCGTCATCTCGGCCACCAGTTCCTCTGACGGGACCCGGCCCTCACGGACATCAGCCAAATATTCAGGGATCTGATCGAGTGATGTCGGGCCACCGTAAGCCATCAACAGGACGCCGATTGTCTCACTGGGTCGGGATGTTGGCTGCGTTTCCACGTCAGACTCTTTCCTTTCGCGGGTGGTCAGCTACGCTCGGTAATGCTGTGCACGAGATCGGTCACGAATCGTACGTTGTCAACCGGAGTCTCAGGCAAGATTCCATGACCCAGGTTGAATATATGGCCGTCACGACCGTCCGCTTCTGCCAGCACGGCACGCACTTGACGCTCGATTTCTTCGCGTTGACTGAACAGGAGGACGGGGTCCAGATTCCCTTGTATCGCTTTGTCGAAACCAACCCGTTCCCAGCCGGCGTCAAGGGCGATGCGCCAATCGAGCCCGACCACGTCCGCCCCGGTCGAGGCCAGTTGATCAAGGAGCCCTGACGTGCCGGTACCAAAGATGATGATCGGCACATTGAGCGATTTGAGGCTGGAAATGATCTGGCGAACGTGCGGCAAAACGTGCAATCGATAGTCGCGCGGGCTCAACGCACCCGCCCAGCTATCAAAGATCTGCACAGCATCTGCACCTGACTCGATCTGTCCGCGTAGGTAACGACTGGTCATGTCGACCAACCGGCTCATGAGCCCTGACCAGACCGCCGGGGACTCGTACATCAAACGCTTCGTTCGCAGGTAGTTTCGTGAGCTGCCCCCTTCGATCATGTAGCTGGCCACGGTAAACGGACCACCTGCAAACCCTATGAGCGGCAAAGACTCAGGCAACTCGTGCCGGACCAGCCGAATAGCCTCCAATGTGGCCGGCACCGCCTCCTCGGGGTCGAGTACGCGCAGACGTTCGACTCCCTCGAGGTCCCTGATCGGATTATGAATAACCGGTCCTTCACCAGCCGCGAACTCCAGATCGATCCCCATCGGAACCAGCGGCAGCAAGATGTCAGCGAAGATGATCGCAGCGTCCACATCTAGCCGTTGGATCGGTTGAAGTGTCACCTCGGCCGCGAGTTCGGGCTGTGCGCAGATCTCGAGCAAGGTGTGCTTCTGGCGAATCGCTCGATACTCGGCCATATAACGGCCCGCCTGGCGCATGAACCAGATCGGCGTGCGATCGACCGGCAGCTTGCGGCAGGCACGTAGAAACCGTGACGTCTCTTCGACCAATTTGCACACTCCCACGATTTGACCTGATCCATACCGGTGGGTTCCCGGCTCGGTCAACGCCCGATTCTACCACTGAACAATTGCCCCTCCCCGATGGGTCTGCTGCGCCCAAAGTTCGGCTATACTGCCAGCAAGCGAAAGGAAACGTGATGACTGACCAGACACCGGCGTTTGAGGCGCAGTTTTACAAACTCGACGATATCAAACCGTTCGCCCCACTTGAGGGCTTCCTGATGCAGTCGATCACCGGCGGCGATATGATGGCCAACTGGGTACGTATCGAGCCAAATAAAGTGATGCCGCGCCATCAGCACCCGCAGGAACAGCTTGGAATCATGCTTGAGGGATCGTTGGAGCTTACCATCGGTGATGAGACCCGCATGCTCACGCCAGGCGACGCCTACACGATACCTGGCGACGTGCCACACCACGCACGGACGGCGGCCGAAGGATGCCTGGTACTCGACATCTTCAGCCCACCTCGAGAAGACTACGCGCGCATGGCAAGCGAAGCCGCTGAACAGGACTGAGCAGCTGTTTGCGGACGGCATCGGACCGCTCATTCTGATGGTATCGGACGCTGTTGACAGGCTCTCAGACACAATGATATGCTCATACGGCGATAGAGGCGGCTCCAAATTTGGAGCGAGTAGGCAGGTCGAGCGAGCAAATGGGTGAGCTCATTGTAGGCCGGCCGGCGCTCAAGCTGGATTTCGCGGTGTCAGTCGTTTTAGATTTGACCTCCGCGATCTCATTAGTTTTTCGAGCGACGGATCCGCGACGCTTTGACCCTTGGCTAGTCGATGCGCGTCAGTCGTTGGACCTGGAGGTTCAGCACGACTTAGATACGATGCTCGGCTTTTCAGGGCGCTTGCTCTACTTCATTGAAGAGATGCTGATGTCGTACGACCCATTCCAGCCGGATCGGCTGGCGGCGGGGTTCGATGACTATCTGGACCATCTGGAAAGTCTGCCGCCGTGGGCCTATCGAAGCATGGTGGCACAGTCCGTGCTTCGGGTGTATAGAGACCGAGGAGTAACAGAGACGCCGCCGGCGAATGATCAACCAGATGAGTGGCGAGCGTTTCTTGAACCGGGCATAACACGAGCTGATCTTGATGAGGTCGTGAGTCTGGTTCTGGCACCTGAACAACTGAAGACGCGTACGGTTAATCTGATACGGCGATTCTGGCAGGATTGCTACGGCGCGGAGTTCGATCGGGCAACGTCCGAGATGCGCCGGGCACTGCGACAGGCTCGATCCACCGTCTATCCTGGGATCGGGGTCGCGTTCTCGGAGCTAAGCGGGCACCGGTTACCGGAGGAAGTTCAGCTTTCACTCCCGCACGTGGAACGAGTGACCTTCTGTCCGTCATATCACCTCGGGAACTTCGTCCAATTCATTCTCTATGCGCCCGAGCTAATCCTGTATTTCAACTGCCAGCGTTCCAGTGCCGTTATTCAACCAGAGCGGGATTCCAGCGCTTCTCCCGACCTACTTCCTGGACTGCGCGCTTTGGCTGATGGAACTCGCCTCCGCATCATAGAGATGCTGAGAGGTGGGGAATTGTACGCGCAAGAAATCGTTGGACGCCTCAGCATCAGTCAATCCGCTGTTTCACGCCATCTCGCGATGCTCGAGGCCGCTGACATTGTCAGCGTGAGACCGTTCAACGGTATGAAATATTACGCGATCAATGCTCGCCGTCTTCGGCAACTGGCCGAAGAACTTGAGCGGATCGGATAGCGATTAGGCGGTCGAGCCGCTTGATCGACGTTAACAATACAACCTCGCAGCATGTCTTCGGACGTGCGTTTCAAGGGTCAACCGCGTCATGGCCGGTTGTAAAGCTGCTGGGCAGCCGTCAAGGTATGCCAGGCTCTACACAACCCCTGTTTTCCTCAGCTTGACGGTCACGATCGAGTGATCGTTTTCCACGAAAACCCCCATGAGGCTCGGGCCTTCGGCCAGGACTGAGCCAGAAAAACCTCTATTGACGGTTGGCCTGACTGGCGATGAGGGGTGTGTTCTCCCGAAAGGGAAACGCACCCCTCGTCTCTTTTAACCCGGGCTGCGCGGAACCCAGAGTTTTCGACACCTCCGACCCCTCGTTCGTGATTGCGACATTCCTGCCGTCTTCGGCTGCCGATTGGTGGCGTCAACTAGCCGTCGCGTCATCCCCACACGGGACATTGCTGTACCCAGAGCGGAACGAGGCCGAGCGACCAGCCTCCGGTTCATATCGATGCCGCACTACGCAGCCAGCGTCGTTCCCTAGCAAGTGAATCGAAATCGACGCTTCCGCGGAAGTCGTCGTCACCCGATGAATATCGCCATCGGGCGGTAGCAATGCATAAAACTCCCCTCGCGTCAGATCCCGTTCTTCGGTGAGACGCAGTCCCGCGTCACCCGCATCGGCGTTTCCACGCTCAAGCGCATACACCTCTTCGTGCTGCTCTCCCTGATAGAGTCCAACGAGACCCCAGGCCAGATGATCGTGAACCGGTGTCGACGAGCCAGAAGGGACGACCAGCGAAAAAAGCGTTAGCGACTTGTCCATCGAACGATAGAGCAGATATTGTCCGATTCCTCCGCCCATTCCACTGGCTTCGTAAGGAACTGAAAACTCATCGGGCAACCAACCCGCAACAGACAATAAGTTTTCAAACGCCGGCTTCAGATCTTCCACCAGCACCGTAACATCTAAATTCATTGATTTGATCTTTTGGACCTCTTCGATAAACTGATGCACCTGGTCATTGTTGGCGTAGAACTCGTCTCGCAATTGACTCTCCATGGTCGCGTCACTCCTCTTCCAATTGTTCTTCTCGTCTAGACAGACTACGGCAACGCCTTCCGGGCGACAACGTTCTGGAGACTGCGTGTGAGTAGTCATGGTAGACGAAGTCCAGGAACTATCGCACAATGAGAAGAGACAGGACGAGCTTCGATTCGAAGGGACGATGCACGATGACAATGGCGAAAACCTGGAATACTGCGGACCTCGTAGCCAACGACAAGAAATACATGCTTCACCCTGTGTCCAACTTGCGACAGTTGCAGGAGAGCGGACCGTTAGTCTTCACCCATGGCGAGGGTGTCTATCTTTGGGATTCAGAAGGCAAGCGATACATAGATTCGTTCGCGGGACTGTGGAACGTCAACGTCGGACATGGTCGTGTCGAGCTGGCCGAAGCCGCCAAGGAGCAGATGCAGGAACTGGCGTTTACGCCAACCTTTTTCGGGCTGGCTTCGCCGCCGGCCATCGAGCTCGCAACCAAACTCGCGCATATGTTCCCGGGCACACTGAACCACTTCAACTTCACCTCTGGTGGCGCTGAATCGAATGAGACGGCGCTCAAGATCGCTCGCTACTATTGGCACCTGAGAGGCAAGCCGGAGAAGATCAAGATCATCTCACGAATGATGGCCTACCACGGCATCGCCATGGGTGCGCTATCGGCTACCGGAATTCCCGCCTATTGGGCTGGGTTCGGGCCGCGACCCGAGGGATTCTTTCACCTCTCCGCACCGTACCAGTATCGCAACGGAGAAGGTCTCAGCGAAGATGAGTTCGTCGAGAAGCTTGTGCAGGAACTCAAGGACGCAATCGCCCGGGAAGGCGCCGACACGATCGCTGCGTTCATCGGCGAGCCGGTACAAGGTGCCGGTGGAGTCGTTCCTCCGCCACAAAAGTACTGGAGTGAAGTCTCCAAAGTCCTCAAAGAGAACAACATCCTGCTGATTCACGACGAAGTCATCACCGGCTTCGGACGCACCGGCACGATGTTCGGCATGCAGCAGTATGACGTTGTGCCCGACATCGCCTCCTTCGCCAAGGGCGTTACATCCGGATACATTCCGCTCGGCGGCGTGGCCGTGAGCGATGAGATCTTCGATGTGATGGTGGAACCGGACCAGGTGTTCATGCATGGCTTTACGTATTCGGGACACCCGGTGGCCTGTGCCGTGGCGCTGCGCAACATCAAGATCATCGAGGACGAAAACCTGGCCAAGAATGCCGGTGACGTTGGAGAGTACATGATCCGGGAGTTGAGCAAGCTGCTCGAGCGCCCGTACGTCGGCAACGTTCGCGGCAAGGGCATGATGATGATCGTTGAGTATGTCGCCGACAAAGCGACCAAGGCGAAGTTCGAGGCTTCGAAGAACGTCGGCGCAAGAATTCAGGCCGCCACCCGCAAGCGAGGCATCATCGTTCGGGCCAGCAATGATGGCGTCTCGATCTCACCGCCGCTGACGCTGACTCATGAGCAGGCAGATGAGGTCATATCAGCCCTGAGCGATTCGCTAACCGAGGTACTCGGCTAGATTTCGCCGCTACATCACACCGTGAGGATTTGCGAGGACGACCCCATGGGGTCGTCCTCGTCGTTCCAGAGTATTGGCCGTCTCTAAGTCCGGTAGAATTGGCTTCGCGTGCGCCTGTTCTCGTCGTCCATTGGGGGAAGCCATTCGCGACCGTTCGACCCTGCTGATTCACGCCTCCTTGCTGCTCGTTGCGGCGATGTGGGGCTCCAATTTCATTTCAATGAAGTTTCTGCTGAGGTCGATAGACCCGGTCGAGCTCCTATTATTGCGGCTTATGCTCGGCAGCCTGATCTTCGGCGTGGTGTTGCTTGCCTCCTCTCACTCGTTTCCACGCTTTTCGCGCCGTGAGTGGGGCTGGCTCCTGATCATTGGAACGCTGGGAATCACGATCAATATCTCGGCGATTGCTTTTGGCACTCGATTGATTCCCGCTGGGTTGGCCAGCCTTATCGTGACATCGAACCCAATCTTTACCGCGCTGCTATCTTGGGCAATCCTCCACGAATCGCTGACACGTCAGAAGGTTCTCGGAATCATGGTCGCCTTCTTTGGCTTTCTCATCGTGCTGTTCTGGGGCGGACCAAACGCGACGTTCGACCTCCACAACAGTCTTGGTGTGCTGATTACCCTGCTGGGCCCGAGTGCGTGGGCGCTCTACACGATATTGAGCAAGCCATACTTGAGCCGCTGTCCACCGACCCAATTCGCCGGAATTGTGACGATCATCGGGGCACTGCCTGCGATGCCTCTTTTGCTTTACGATCACCAGATCTTCGCCGACGTCACACACTTCGGTCCATCGCAATGGCTTGCGACCCTGGTGACGACCGGCCTGGCCCTCGTTCTGTCCTACACGCTTTGGTATCGCGGGCTGCGGGTACTCCAGCCAACACAGGTCGCGATCTATATTTACATGGTGCCCGTCTTTGGAGTGCTCGGATCCTGGCTCTTGCTGGGCGAGCCAATCACCATCTTTCTGTTAATCGGGGGTGCGACGATCCTGTCCGGCGTGGTGCTAACGAACCGCTCCCGACGCGGACCCGTTGACGAGTCAGCCCAGCGGCATCGACCGTCGCAAGCGGTCGATTTAACCGCCAGCAATGATCACGATGTTCTGACCGGATCTCTTTCCGAACGTACGGTGCAGTAGTGGAGCCGCCGAATGAATGAACTAACACACTTCGACGAGCATGGACGTGCCCGCATGGTCGACGTCGGCAACAAGGACGAGACGCACCGGATTGCCATTGCTCACGGTCAAATCGTGATGCAGCCGCAAACCCTCAAACTGATCGTCGAGGGGCGAGCCAGGAAGGGCGACGTACTTGGAGTGGCGCGGGTTGCGGCAATCATGGCAGCCAAGAAGACGCATGAGATCATCCCACTCTGCCACCCACTAATGCTGACGTCCATTGCCGTCGACTTCGAACCAGACGAAGCGGAAAGCCTGGTACGCATCGAAGCGCGGGTCGAAACGCGAGGAAAGACTGGTGTCGAGATGGAGGCATTGACCGCCGTGAGCGCCGCTGCGCTTACTATCTACGACATGGTCAAGGCGGTCGACCGTGGCATGGTCATTGGTCAAATTCAACTTGAACACAAGAGTGGTGGGCGATCTGGAGATTGGAATCGAGACGAATAATCCAGACAGCGGCGACTAGCTGGTTTTGATTCCCCGGTCAACTTCGGCTGCGATTCCTCCGCCAAGAACCCGGGGTCCGTCGTACAGGACGACGGACTGACCGGCAGCCAGCGGCGGGCCAGCTTCCAGAAAGCGCACCGTCTCACCGTCACACTCCACCGGAAAGCGTGGTCCCTGGTAGCGAACGCGGGCATCGCAGCGCGATGGCAAGTCCCCGTGCCAGATCGGATCACGCAGGCGAACGACACGCGTCGCGATTCGGTCGCGAGTGGCGACCGTCACGGTTCTCGAACTGGCGTCGATCGATGACACGAAGCGGCGTTCGGGCGTTGTCTTCAACCACTGCAAACCACTTCGCTGTCCGATCGTCAGGTAGGCGATTCCCCGATGGGACCCGACCACGCGACCTCCCTCGTCGATGAGGGGGCCAGCTAAACCGGTCTCTGGTCTGGCCGCCACCACCATGTTTCCAATGCCGCCCGATGTCTTGGCGAAGCACAGGTCGACCGAGGATGCCTTGTCAGCGACCAGAAGACCGCCAGCACGAGCGCGCGACCGGACTGTGTCCTTGTCGAGATCGCCGAGAGGAAATTCCAACCGTTCAAGATCCTGATGTGTCAGCCGGTAAAGTGCGTATGACTGATCGCGTCGCAGATTGTGTCCTTCGGCTAGAAACCACCGTCCGCTGACCCGCAGCTTGCGAGCGTAGTGTCCCGTTGCGACGGCGTGGATATCCAGGCTTTCAGCGAGGCGAAGTAAAGACGGGACGCGAACCCGATGATTACAGACGAGACAAGGGTTAGGAGTCTCGGCATTCGCGTACGACGCGATGGTCGCATCAGCAACCTCACGACCGAATAGCGAACGCAGATCACGGATGTAGAACGGTATACCAAGGCTGGACGCCACCATACGGGCATCCGATGCTGCCTGATCGCCGCAGCAGACGCCCTCAACGAGCGACTCCGGATCCGAATCAAACAGGCGCAAATGTACCCCGATCGGCTTCCGGCCGTGAAGCTGCAACGTGAGAGCCGCTACCGCGCTGTCGACGCCACCTGAAAGCGCCACGATAATGTGGCGACTATCTTGTAGGCCGTCATTCGGCTCTTCAACGACGTTGTTTACGTTGTTTCGATATTCAGACACTCGGCAACCTTCGAGGAACTGAGACTTCCTACAATCAGGCCGTCCACGCGGAGCGACTACGACCCGAAGCATCTAATCTAATCAAATCGGGTAGATTCAAGCCAGAGTTGTCGATGTGATCGCTCATGGCCCAAAAATGTCGACCTGGTAGCCAGGTTGTTTCCCAACTCAACTCCCAAACTCCTGGCCGCGAAACGAGAGCCACGACCCGGCGAGGCACGCTGCTACCCAGAACAGGTTGAATCCGAGGGAGAGCCAAAGGTGCGGCGGAGATTCGCCTAATGCCAGAGCTCTGGCTGGCTCGACCAGCCCTGCCGGCAGCGCCTGCCCGACACTCGGGATGATACTGGCGACTGCGGCAAGAATGAATATGCCCAGGCCGACGCCCGCAGCGGGTAACGTCGACCCAATGACGGTGCTGGCGAGAAAGGTAACGGACGCGAAGACCGATATCGACAACAGAACAAGCGCGCAGCAGGCGATAAACCCAGCGAAAGGCATCGTGTTGAAGAGTGCTGCCGTGTAGGCGTAGGCCGCGATGCCACTAACCGCGACGCTCAGGCCAAGCGTAAAGAGCAGTGCGAGGAATTTCGAGGTCAGAAAAGCTGGGCGAGATACCGGTTTAGTCAACAGTAATACGGCGGTCCCTCGTTCTCGCTCACGAGCCACGGCCCCCATTGCGAGCAGAATGGCCGCGAACGGGCCAGTTTGGCCCATGTTCTTGATGAACTGATCGACGGCGTCTCCAGTCGTCGGCGTCGGAACAATCAGCTGAATGTTGCCGCCAAACTGTTTCAGCAGTTCGGGTGTGTATTTGGCAAGCACCGGCGAGACTAATCCGACCGCGAAAAAGATGATCGCAACCACCGGCAACCGTAAGGTGCGCCATTGCTCGCGAAAGTCCTTCCGCAACAGAACACCGAATCGGGTCATTGCAGAGCTCCATTACTATCTGCTGGACTCCGCGAGACCAGGCTCAAGAAAATGTCCTCCAGACTCGGGCGGACACGCTCGAACTTAACGAGTGGCAGGCCGCTGTCAGCGACGATGCGCAGGAGTGCCGGACCAGCGAGCTCCGGGCTATCGGTTGATACACGCAATTCGTCCCGTTCTTGCACTACGTTGGTCGCCCAGTCCATGCTCTGCAATTGGTCGGTCAATCCCGAGACGCGCTCATCGTTGCTGTTTTCGAGCTGCAAAAGAAAGATCGGCAGCGCATGACGAGCTTGTAGATCTGAAACGGTCGACTCGACCAACAGCCTCCCCTGATTGATGATCGCCACTCGATCGCAGACCCGCTCGACGTCTGCCAGAATGTGTGACGACATGAAGACGGTCGCCTTGCCCCGCAGTCGATCGATGATCTGGAGCAAGTCGTGACGCCCGGCTGGATCAAGAGCACTGACCGGTTCATCGAGAAACAGCACATCGGGCTCGTTGATGAGTGCTTGAGCCAGACCAAGACGCTGGCGCATACCCCCCGAGTAGCCACCAACTTTCCGCTTGGCGGCATCTGATAACCCGGTGAGTAGAAGGACCTCATCTACGCGCGATTTCAATACCGAATTGGACAGTCCGAAGAGCTCGCCGACGAATACGAGTAACTCACGGCCGCTCATCCACTCATAGAAATGTGGTTGTTGGTCGAGATAGCTGATCCGCTGTCGCATCTCGTTGCTGTCGCTGCCGACGTCGAAACCGGCGACAGTCGCGCGACCCTCATTGGCACGAGCCAGACCGGTCAACAATCGGATTGCTGTCGTCTTGCCTGCTCCATTCGGGCCGAGAAACCCGAACACCGAACCAGTCGGCACATTTAGGCTCAGGTGATCGAGCGCCGTCACGTCGCCGTAGCGCTTCACGAGGCCGTCACAGCTGATGGCTGAATCCACTAGGATTCCTCACGACCGGCGAGCAGGTAAATCAACGATCCCAGCAAATTGAAAACGATGATCACGATCGCCCAGACGAGCTTGTTGTCCCCCTTTACCTTTCGTCCCGGCCGAGACAGGTCGTAGAGAGCGAAAATCATCAGCCCGATCTCAATCGCAATGACCGGAGATATGAGAAGAAGCAGTGTTCCTGTGTGCATCCTTGTTCCACGTACTTTCGTTGGAGCCCTGCATGACCGTCAGACGCGACGAGTCATTCAATCGGCTGTCCCTTATCAACGTAATCTCGTTGGCCGGTATCCGGGTTGTAACGAACCTCGATTAGATGTCCCGACGTTGGATCGACGAAACGCTCTCCGGTTGTTTCCCAGTTGCCGGATTCGCGATTCACCCGCGGCCTGTAGCCACGACGCTCGAATAGGAGCGCGAGCGCCATCAGGCCACCCAGGGCCAACAATTCGATTGCAGCTGGTATGGCCGCGCCGGCGGCTATCATCAACGCGCCGATGACGACACCGACCAGTCCGATAATCACCAGGATCGCGCGCAACATCTAATGTTCCGGCTTGATGACGATGGCGGTACCGTAGGCCACGATCTCGCTCATCGTGTTACCGATCTCGGAGGAATCAAAGCGCATCATATTGACCGCATTCGCACCCATTTTCTGCGCATTAGCAACCATCCGATCAAGCGCGTGCAGGCGAGCCTCCTCCAGCATTTCAGTGTACTCGTATATCTCGCCTCCCCCAATAGATCGCAAGCCGGCCATAATGTTGCCGCCGAGGCCACGGCTGCGAACCACGACACCGAAGACCGGTCCTTTCACCTCGACCACATCGTAACCAGTGATCTGCTCGGATGTCACAACCATCATTATCTTTGGTCCTTTCGTTCTAGTTCTGCCGTTTCACACAGATCATTCGCCGGCATGATGATGCTCGTCAGCAGGCGCCGTTTGCGCCCAGGACCGGCACGATTGCTGAGGGCCTTGTGAATTGCCGAGTTCAACCGGTCTCTGAACTCGACAAACTCCTCATCCGTCAAATAGACCCCGACTTGCCGGTAGCCCACTCCATCTGCCGCAAGATCGATCGTACTTCGCTCAAGGTAACGAGCAAAATCACCCAAAAGACCCGCCAGAAACATCGTGAAGTACCTCATATGCTCTTCTCGTGAGATACCTTCGATATCGCTCTGGCCAAGTTGGGCGCCGCCCTGACTCAACCCGAAGACGCGCTCCGTAGTCCCGCGAACCGCACGCTCGTCGACGATCTGAACCACATCGGCATCGACCAACCGCGTGAGGTGACGGTAGAGTGTTGCCTGCGGCACGTCGGGCAGTTCGGATCCGATCTGCTGCGCCGTCAACCGCCGGCCTGAGACACCCGCCGCCAGACATTGAATAATCCGTATGCGTACCGGGTGCAGGATCGCGTCAGCTTTGTTCGATTTCACTTGGCGGTCTCCTCCATGAGCGTTCTCATTCTTGAGAGTGATTATAGTCGCAATGTTGAGAATGTCAAGCGCGTTGGAGAGCATGGCTCGAACTTCATGAAAGCGAATGTGGAATCAATTGGCTGGGCAGATGTGCCACAGGGACTGCTGTCGGACCACTCATGAAGAGATTGTGAAACAACTCAGGCAGTTCCGTAGAATGAAAGGCGCTATCCGAGGATGAGCGAAGGGCGAAGATCGTGACAGAATCCGCATCTGATAATCAATGGAGTGAAGCAGACTCCCGCCAGTTTATGCAATTTGCGAACGTGGTCTTCCCTCATCGAATCGAGCAGAATGCGATTCTGACATCCGTCATACCGGCAAAACATGACGAGGAATTTGTCGCTATCGATCTCGGTTGCGGATCCGGACCGCTAAGTCGTGCCATCCTGGAGCGCTTTCCCTCCAGCCGGGTAATCGGGTTAGATGGGTCACCACTGATGTTGCGCAGCGCCGAGGTAAATCTGTCTGAATTTGGGGACCGCTTTAACGCCCGGCAGTTCGATCTGTTTGAGAGCGAATGGCTTGGAAATTTGCCGGGACAGGTGCGTTGCTTCGTTTCATCCCTGGCAATCCATCATCTCGACGGACCCGGTAAACAGAAGCTATACAAGGACCTGGCAGGTCGTATTGAACCGGGAGGAGCACTTCTGATCCAGGATCTTGTCGAACCTTCAACGGAGCTTGCGTGGGAGCTCAATGCCCGCATGTGGGATGCGTTCGTCAAGAAGCAGTCGGTTCGCGCCACCGGGTCGCTCCAGCTCTATGAGCAGTTTGTCGACGACGGTTGGAATCACTTCGCAACACCTGATCTCGAGTTCGACATGCCGTCCGGCTTGTTCGAGCAACTCAGATGGTTCGAGGAAGCCGGGCTTACTGACGCAGATTGCTTCTGGCTCTGGTACGGCCACGCAGTGTATGGTGCCTTCAAACCTATTTCGTGACCAGGGATCTCCTACGATTCGCCTAATCACACCACGAAGTTGATGTCCGGCTCTTCTGTGGACGTCGGAGCATGTGAATGCGAGACTGCGTTTGTCTCACTGGACCGCCGTTCAGTGGAGGCCGGCTATCTTATTCGCAACCACAACTTTCGGAAAGGCACAAAGCAAGTGGCAGACTCAGGTTTGACTCCAAATGCCGAGACGTTATTCGAACAATTAGGCCAGTACGTTCAGTCGGAGATGGAACGACTGTCCGTACCTGGAGTGGCGGTTGGCGTGCAGTTTGGTGGCCGAGAGTATGTGGCCGGTTTTGGAGTCACGAGCGTGACTAACCCACTACCGGTCGATGGCGACACGATATTTCAGATCGGGTCGACCACCAAGACCTTCACCGCGACCGCGGCGATGCGACTCGTTGAGCAAGGTAAGCTGGATCTCGACGAGCCAATTCGGACCTACATCCCAAATCTGCGGCTCGCCTCAGAGGAAACGGCCGCCAAGGTCACGATGCGCCATCTGTTCAATCACACCGGTGGCTGGGTCGGCGATTATTTCGACGACTGTGGCCCTGGAGACGACGCACGGGCTCGAATCGTCGAGCGTATGGTCAAGCTCCCGCAATTGACACCGCTCGGTGAGATCTGGTCTTACAACAACGCCGGCTTCTATATCGCCGGACGCGTCATTGAAATCGTCTCCGGCATGACCTACGAGAAGGCCATCCACCAACTGATCTTTGAGCCGCTTGAGATGACTCGCTCATTTCTCTATCCTGAAGACGTTATGGTCCACCGGTTCGCCGTGGGCCACATCGTGATTGATGGCAAGCCGGAAGTGGCTCTTCCCTGGGGGCTTACCCGCGCGACGTATCCCGCTGGCGCCATCGCATCCTCGGCTCGCGATCAACTCGCCTACGCACGCTTCCAGATGGGAGACGGTACCGCACCGGATGGCTCGGTCGTCCTCCGACGTTCGACCATGGACGAGATGCAGTCTCCGTCGACACCGGCCGGCAGCAGCGCCGGAGCTGTGGGCATCACCTGGATGGTCAAGGACATCGATGGAGTGCGTACGGTTGGTCACGGGGGCGCGACCAACGGACAGCTTTCTGCGTTTGACATGGTTCCGTCGCGTGGTTTCGCAATCACTGTCCTGACGAATGCGAACCGTGGAGTCGAACTGCACGGCAACACCGTCAACTGGGCATTCGACCATTATCTTGGCCTGGTTGACGCTGAACCAGCCGTCCTTGAACGATCCGAATCGCAGCTGCGAGAGTACGTGGGTGGATATGCAGCAGCCCTGAGCAAGATTGAACTCTATCTTCAGGACGGCAACCTGATGCTTCAGGCGACTCCACAGGGTGGGTTCCCAATGCCGGATTCTAAGCCGGGGCCCACGCCGCCACCAACCCGTCTTTCCATTCGAGAAGGCGAGCAGGTGGTTGGACTCGATTCACCCTTCAAGGGGAATCGCGGCGAGTTCCTGCGCGACGATAGCGGCACCATCAACTGGCTCCGCTTCGGTGGGAGAATTGCCCGTCGTCTCACCTAGCGATTAGGGCATTTCGATGTGAATCGGAAAGAGTGCGGCGCGTCCGCGCTCTTTCGCTTTTCACGCTCGATTACGCCGATCCGGCAATTCAACTTGCGTACGTGTACGCTCCCCACACTTTATTTTGTGACGGCACATAAGTATCCGGCCCATGTACGATATTGGTCACCCATAAGGCATAGGAAGCTGCGAAAGGAACCGTTACTACAAGCGAATCGGCACCGTTAGAATCTGTTGTGGCCTGTATGTTCTGGCTTGCAATGCCTTGAAACAGAGACCAAGCGTATACATGAATTGTGACAACGGCCCCGGCTATTGGCCCGGTTCGGCCGGCAACGGACACTTGACCCACGATCTGTTTGTTCCCCACCCCATTAGCGGTGATGTTTTGTTCCCAGATGTTCTGAGGATTCGATTGGCTTGCGACGTTGACGGTCGTCGAATTACTGTGCGTCGTGTTCCCATTCGAGACCGTCGCGGTCAACGTGTGACTACCCGTTCGACTCGGGGTCCAGGGGATGTCAACGTCTTGACCAGCGCTGGCAGCCAACAAAAGTCCGGTCTGATTTCCTTCCTTCAACACCATGTACCGGCACGACAACACCTCCACCAAAGACGGCGTTATTGACGTTCAGTAGCGGTTGAGACCCATACGGCGCACCCAAGTCAGTCACGGTCCAGCTCCATCGGTCCGATTGCGCCGATACTGGGTATCGATCTAACAATTACTTGCACGTCGCGGAATTGGGCAGGCGTTCGTCAAGGCGATGTGTCTCGAATTGACGGGTACCACCCAAACTTGGTTCTTTTCGGTCAGCTTCACTGAATCGTAGCATTCGTCGTATCACTGATCGAACATGACAACGGCACCGCGAGGTCAAACTCGCGGTGCCTTGTCTGCGCCCTAAGATTGAGTCCGTCGAATTAGAACCCGTAGCTGACGGTCACTGTCACACTGATCTCATTCTGTCCCGTCTGAATCGGGACTGCTCCTGCCGCCATAGAATCTCGAGTTGACGCGGCGTATGGTTGCGGCGTCGTCGTTGTTCCTTCGGAAATCGAAACCGGCATTCCGAGCGTCACACCGCCAAGCTTTGCGAGCTGCTCTGCCTTGCTGTGCGCATCATCCATCGCGTGCTGACGGGCCTGCTGAATCAGAGGGTTGACGTTCTCAATCGTGAACTGGATTCCTCCGACGTTATTTGCTCCAGCCGACACGGCGTCGTCGATAATCGTGCCAACCTTGTCTATCTGGCTTATCTTCACGTCGACCTGGTTGGACACCGTATAACCAGTGACTTTGCTTCCGTTATTTGGATCCTGATTGACGTAGATTGAGTAGTTGACTGTCTTGATGTCCTTGTCGCTGATTCCGTCTTTCTTCAACGCGGCGATTACCGCGTTCATGTTGGTCGTAGCTTGAGACTGAGCGGTCGCGAGCTCAGCGTTCTGAAACTTTACTCCCAGAGTCACGTGGGCTGTATCTGGGGTAGCGAGCACACTCCCCGATCCTGTCACTGTGATCGTATGCTGGGACGATGTCGTATCCGCAGCCGCCTGATTTGTGGTCGCCAACTGTCCGAGGTCCCCAATTGCCGCCAGCAGACCCGCGGACAGTACCAACCCAAAGAGGATCCCGGTCGCTACGCCAAACCGCTTGAGAATCGCCATCAGAAATCTCCTTTCGCGCCTGCACTCATCCTACATCTCGTCGTTGATGAAGCTTTGGCAGCGCTATGGTCAAGAACATTAGCCAAACGACGACGACCCCCACGGTGACCTCAACCAACCGCCAGTAGGAAACGCCTGACCCTGCGGACGAACGTGGCGAACTGACCTGGTCCGCCTGAGATTGTGCAACGCCCAGACTGTGGTCCTCCGACGCCGCCGGGGTCGCCTCGATGGTCGCATCCGGAGCGACGATCGCTGCTCCTGCCGCGGCCGGCGGCGACGTGGCGTCAGCGGACTCGCTACTGGTGGAATTGCTGATGGCGGCAGAGACCGCTGCCTCACTAGTTGAGGACTGGAGTTTCGCAGCCGTGTCGAAGGAAGATGACTGAGATCCTCCTCCAGCACCCAAATTCGTGAGCGCGTCCGCCATTACGACAATCACCAATATCGCCGCGGCAATTGCCGCCAACCTCCGCATCGCCGGCTGCATGCGGACGATCCACGGATCAACCAAAGCCAGTCTCGTACCGACCATTTTCGGGTCGAGCTTGAACGAGCGTGACGGAGTTGGAATCTCCAGCCGATGCAACAGCGAAACGACCGTCTGTGTATCTACGAGACGCTCGTGACACTCAGCGCATTCCTCAAGATGCGTACGGATCAACGCGAGCGATCCCAACTCGGTGATTTCACCGTTGATGTACGCCGACAGTTGATCATCGCTCAGATGACCGGAGCGCTCCATTTCGCCATCGGTTTCTGATGGCCGATTCGTCATTCCGCTCGCTCTGCTTTCCCGTACTGCCGCGTCTGCTGATCACCGGCAGAGTCGTCGTCACTGATATGACGACTTACCGCATCAAAAAGTTCCCGCGAATCTGCATCTGCTCGCAACATCTCTCGTAATCGCGCACGCGCCCGGCTGAGTCGCGACTTGACCGTACCCAGCGAGATCTCCTGAATCTGCGCAATCTCCTCATAATCGTAGCCATGAACATCATAGAGAAGCACCGCGAGGCGCTGGTCATCCGAAAGGAGATCGAGGGCACGATCGAGTCGCCGGCTTAGTTCGGCGGTCACGGCAGACCGCTCAGGGTCATCACGGGTGGACTCGGTGCTCCAATGTGGTTCTTCATCGACAATTTGGGCATCGAGTGATTGCGTTGGGCGTCGCTGAAAGCTCCGAAGTACGTCGTAGCAGCGGTTCGTTGTGATCCGAGTCAACCAGGCGCGAAATGATCCTCCCGCGTATTGTTCAAGTGAAGAGTAGGCACGGATGAAGGCGTCTTGGGTGACGTCTTCGGCATGTTGATAATCCCGCAGGAGTCGGAGCGCAACCGAGAAGACGAGGCGTTCATACTGCTCAACCAATTGGTTGAACGCCTCAAGATCTCCAAGCTGGGCACGTGAAATAAGCCGCTGCTCTGTCTGAGGATCCACGTTCCTGGTCACTACTCCTAGACTGGTGTGTGTGTCGCGCCATCCTTGGTGTTGCTCCATCGCAACGTTTCAACGACATCATTGTAGATTAGTCGGCTTAAAAAGATGGCACCACGTTTGGACCGCAATGGGTTAGGGCTTTTAGGCTATCGTTGCGCATAGGTATCAACCGTACACTCCAGATGGATTTTAGGAGCGCCATCTGCTGGAGGTTCGCTGTGACATCATTTCAGTCCACAGATAATGGGCACTCCGAGCAAGCTTCGCCGGTGTTTACTCGTCGGCGCCCGATTACGGTTATGTTGGCGGACGATCACGTTCTCTTCCGCCAGGCGTTGAAGCACTTGCTTGAGAGTGAACCGGATATCGAAATCGTCGGAGAGGCGAGCGACGGCAGTTCCGTACTCGATATTGCCGAAGAGATGCATCCCGACGTTATTTTGATGGACATCAGTATGCCCGGTGTAGATGGCGTGGCTGCGACTCGCGACGTCAAAGCCGAGATTCCCGGCATCAAGATCATCATTCTCACCATGTTCAGTGAGGACGGACACGTCATTCGTGCCGTGCGGGCGGGTGCGGACGCCTATCTCCTTAAGAACACCGACGCCACCAAAGTGATCGATGCCATCCGAGCAGCAGCTCGCGGTGCATCGGTAATCGAACCGAAAATGGCGGCCACGTTACTCTCTGAGTTCAGGCGCATGTCTAACCTGCAGGAAGAAGATGGTCTCGCGTCCTTGACCGAACGTGAGATAGAACTCCTGCGTTTGGTCGCCCGTGGAATGAGCAACAAAGAGATCGCCTACGAGCTAAGCCTCGCCGAGAGCACCATCAAGAATCGTCTATCGATTCTCTTCGAGAAACTCGATGTCAAAGACCGTACTCAGGCCGCAATCTATGCACTATCACATGGTCTGGTTCAACAGCCAACCCACAGATAGCAGACGCGACGATTCAGATGCCGCGACGATTGACTGATTGAATGCGGCCGGATCGAATCAACACCTGGAAAATCCCCGCCTTCCCAAACCACAATGGGCCACAAATGATCCAAGACGGTCTCAGATCGGGCGCGAACCCTGTCATCCAGGGACCAATTCCTTGCTGCGAGAACCTGGATTCTAGTACTTCAGTGAAGACCGAAGAGGCTGAGCCATTTACTCCAATTGGCCTTGTGGTGAGGCGCTGGAGGAGCCGTCGACTGAGGCGCTGGTGTTGCCGCCACTGAGGTCTTCCAGCGCACCAGCAACACCGTCTCACCTGGCCGCGATAGGTTGAGATCGCGCCGTGCGGAGCGCTCGACATAGGCCAGATAACGGTCACTCGAATATTCAGTCAATTGTCCCTGAAGAGATTGTTTCTGTGCCTGCATTTGCGCAACTGCGGACTGACGCTCGGCCACCTCGCTCTGGAGTTGCCTCGCCTTCCATGCCTGTTCGCCGAATGCAACGACAAAGTAGGCGCCGATCAACAGCACGAACGCAATGACGAGGCGCCCACGCATCTGGGCAATCGAAGCGCCAACGGCTGAAAACAGACCCATCTTCACGACCTATTTCGATTTACTGCGTTCGGCTGGGACAAGGCTGGGACTCTGTTTGTGCCATTCCGTCGCCTGCTCGTAAACGTGGGCGACCCGGAGAATCGTCGACTCATCGAACGCCCGCCCCATGAATTGCAAGCTCACCGGCAGCCCATCGGAGAAGCCGCACGGCACGCCGATGCCTGGGATGCCAGCCATGTTGGCGGGGATGGTGAAGATGTCCGACAGATACATCTGAATCGGATCAGTGGTGCGCTCACCAACAGCAAATGCGACCGTGGGGGACGTTGGTGTGACGATGACATCGACGTCTGCAAATGCTTCATCGAAGTCTCGCTTGATCAGGGTTCGAACCTTCTGGGCTTTGACATAGTACGCATCGTAGTATCCCGAACTTAGCGCGTAGGTTCCGAGCATGATGCGCCGTTTTACCTCAGGACCGAAACCCTCGCCTCGCGTGCGCATATAACTTTCAAGAAGCGAGTCCGCATCCAAGCTCAATCCATACTTCACCCCATCGAATCGGGCGAGGTTCGCACTCGCCTCCGCCGGGGCGACAATATAGTAAGTAGCGAGCGCATATTTCGTGTGCGGAAGACTTACGTCAACAATGTCGGCGCCCAGGCGTTTCAGATCTTCCACAGCGGCATCGACCGCCCGTTGCACCCCAGGGTCAACACCCTCGATCTGATACTCGCGAGCGACGCCCACTTTTACTCCGTGAAGGTCGCCGGGGGCATTGTCGAGCAGACTGGTATAGGAGGGCACCGGCACATCGACCGAGGTCGCATCGTTCGAATCGGCTCCGCTGATGGCTTCGAGCATCATTGCCGCGTCGCGGACGGTTCGAGCGAACGGGCCGATTTGATCAAGGCTACTGGCGAAAGCGATCAGACCGAAGCGCGAGACGCGCCCATATGTCGGTTTCATACCGATCACACCGCAGAAGCCGCCCGGCTGGCGAATTGATCCTCCGGTATCGGATCCAAGCGAAAGCATCGCCTCACTGGCTGCCACGGCGGCCGCCGAGCCACCACTGCTGCCCCCCGGCACTCGCTCGAGGTTCCATGGGTTGCGAGTAGTGAAAAACGCTGAATTTTCAGTAGACGAGCCCATCGCAAACTCATCGGTATTCGCTTTACCGACAAAGACCGCGCCCTGGTCCCGCAGGCGCCGTACAACGGTTGCGTCATAGACCGATCGGTACCCTTCCAGCATCCGAGAGGCGGCCGTCGTCGGTGCATCGACGGTGCAGAGAATATCCTTGAGCGCGACCGGTATGCCGGTCAGGAGCGCACTCTCTCCCCGCGCAATTCGCCGATCAGCAACGCGAGCCTGCTGACGCGCCACCGCATCCATTACGGTAATGAAGGCATGCACACTCGGCTCGAGTTGATTGATACGCTCGAGGTGAGCTTCCGCCAGTTCCTCGGCACTAAACTCGCGGTGATCAAGACGCCGCCGAGCTTCGCTGGCCGTCAATGATGTCAATTCGACAGACACGCAGACCTCGCTCTCAGGATTCGTCCAGCACCGCATTGACCTTAAACATCTGGTCCTCGCTGTTCGGCGCGTTCCGCATCACATCATCCACCGACAGCGACTGACGAACTTCATCCTGCCGCATCACGTTCTGGAGCGTGATCACCTGGGCGGTGGGCGGAATTGACTCTGTGTCGATCTCATCGAGCAGGCTGATGTGATCGAGAATTGACGACAGCTGATCGCGCATGCGTTCACGCTCGTCGGGAGCCAGTCCCAGACGCGCCAGCATTGCGACATGATCGACCTCGTCAAGGCTCAGCTTCATTTTGTTGGTACCTCTCAAGCCCGAATGTTTGCATCATGTCGTGCCGCTCAGGCACACCCGCGAGTGTAGCACACCAGGTTGAATGATCACCATTCGACCGCGTTCGTACGCATCAGCCAGCGGGAAGGAGTGTGGCAGGATTGACCGAATTTGCCAGACTTTGGCGTCTTTGGTTACTATCGACGTAATTTCGCCTCGTTTTTACTCCACGAGCGAGGAGCGAGTCATGCCGCTGGACTCCGGGCGAAGGCGCAATACACTACGGCGGGCTCGACACGCGTTAAGTCTCGGGTCGGTTGCTCTGCTCTTGACAGCAACGTTCGCTTTAGGGGCATGTACCGATCCGACCGATCAGCGGGCCATTCAGCCAGGGCAGGTCGCTGCTGGTCTCGCTCCGGCTCAATCCCCTGATTCCACCAGGACGCAAGCGACGTCGGCATCGAGCGTCACCTCCTCGCTTTTCGCAACGCCGACAAATGTTTCAGGCGTTCCGTCGCCCTTCACACGCCTCGTCTACTTTACGCACGGCGGTGATATCTGGCAGATTCCTGTCGACGGCGGCGATCCAAGTCCAGTTTTGACCGGCCACCGCATACTGGCTTTTGCGCCGTCGCCCGACGGTCAACAAGTGGCTGTCATCTACGTGTCCAGCGACTCGGGTCAAGAGCATCTCGCCGATTTCCAGGCGGACGGAACCTCGATTGTCGATGTGCCACTTTCCGTCCCGACCGATGACAAACACTCAAGCGGGGGAGATATTCATTCCATCGCCTGGTCACCAACTGGTGACCAAGTTGCGGTGGCGCGCCAGGACGGATCGATCTCGGTTGTCACCCAAAGCGGAACAGTCACCCAGATCGTCGCACCAGACTCGAAGCACTTCCCCGGTGCGCTGAGTATCTCTCCAAACGGCCAGAACCTGCTGTACCTCGACCCGGCTCTCCCTGGCCGGCCAACGAGCCTCTTCACCGTTCCACTTCGCGGCGGCACGTCACGCAGGCTGGTCGATGGTACAGGGCCGTCTCATCCGGTGCTTGCCGCCACGTGGTTGCCGAACAGCGGTCGAATAGCCTACATCCAGGCAGTTGCATCTAGCCCAGCAGGAACAGGGGATGTTTTCACCGTTGACTCCGGAACAGCTAAGAGCGATCTCACGGTCCCCTCGGCACAATTCGCTCCAGTCGCAGGAATCGGCGATTTCGCGTTTTCCGGCGATGGTCATTGGATTGCTTTCACGCTATACGTTCCCAACGACACCGGAAGCAGATTCCAGGGACTCTGGCTCATGAATCTTGAAAGCAACGCTACGCGGCAGGTCTCGGTCGAAGCTGGACAGGCTGTTTCGGATCTATGGTGGGGGCAGAGAACGCTTCTCTACCGAACGATAGAGGTTGACCATGTGTCCAGTCCTGAGCACTACGCCGGGATCGGGTCATTCTCGCTCTACTCGGTTAAGCCTGACGGTCAGCCGCCAGTGCTCCGCCACTACGTTCCATAGACGAGTGGAAGCACTGGCTCAGATGAATACGCGAGTCGTGACTTGCGAGTGTCCCGGCCAACTTGCCATTCGTCCAAGTGGGGAGACTTGCTCAGCTTTCAGGTTCTAGCTCGGTAGCATTGAAGATACTTTTGGCGGCTCGTATGCGTGGATCATCCAACGGGGCCAACGGAGCGCTCTTTCGCTCGACGTTTTGGTCGCCATTCCCGTTCGCTGTCGGATACTCGGTGATCGGGGCACCGGCCGAACGGTCCTGACTGCGGGCGTCGTTCGGGTCGACGCAAATCAGATGAAAAGTCGATCCCATGTACCGCGAAATGACGTCCTCGACCACACGCCGGGCACCATCCTCGTTGATCTTGTTCCGATGAAATTCGTATGGGGAAACCAGAACGACTTGGTCATCACGCACAGCCGATGGGTCAGTCGAAGCCAGCAGTGCCGCGATACGAGTGTTGGCGGTTTTGACGTCACGTCTAATTTGGGTCCAATTCGCGACAAGCCTTTCGAGCGACGGGCTCCCGGTGTCGACTGCGATCCGCGGTGCTGCAGCCGAATCGGCCTCACGCCGTGAAGCAGGGTTGGGAGCGCTCTTGGAAATGTGATCAGGTTGTTCGGGAGGACGTACTGGAGTAGGTTCCGTTTGACGCGAATACTCCACCGGATCGCGACGCGGTTCTCTGGCCGAACGTCCTTTGGTCGGAATCGCCCGCATCGGATCGACGGCAGCGTAGGTGGGACGATCCGGCTGTACCGACGGCTCGGCCGGCGCCGAAGCTGCGACTGCCGGTGACTGCACCGATGGCAAGACAGACTCGACGAAGGCGATCTCCAGTGGAAGCTGTGCGAACGATCCGCGATTGATCGTTCCTTCTATCCCACTAAAAGTGTGAGTAAAGCGCACTAGCTCCTGCAGGGTAAACGACTCAGCCTGGCGTCGAGCAGTTTCGCCTGCTTCCTCATCACGCCCGCCTGCCCGAAGGTGAAGCAGCACACGCAAATACCCGACCAATTGTCGGTTGAGCTGGTGAACGTCCTCTCCGCCCTCCGCCGCCTCTGCAATCAACCGCAATCCAGCACCTGCGTCTCGACGCGACAGGGCTTCAACGAGCTCGGTCAGTCGCTCGTTACGGCTCAACCCAAGCACGCCTCGTACGACATCAGCCGTCACCACATTCGATCCTCTAGCGTCTCGATACAGGGCAAGCTGATCGAGCAAACCTTCGGCATCGCGCAGGCTACCCGTCGACTGGCGCGCGATCAGCGCTAACGCCTCATCTTCGACGGGAAGTCCCTCTCTGTCGCAAATGGTGCGAAGACGCTGAATTGCGCTGTTCAACGGGATACGACGAAAGTCGAATCGCTGACATCTTGATGCAACAGTGTCGGGAAGCTTGTCTGGCTCGGTGGTGGCCAGAACGAATTTTACGTGCGGTGGCGGCTCTTCCAAGGTCTTGAGAAAAGCGTTGAACGCGTCACGAGTGAGCTGATGCGCCTCGTCGATGATATAGAACTTCACCCGCAGCTGCGTCGGGGCATACTTGACCTTCTCGCGGAGATCGCGAATATCATCGACGCCTCGATTGGAGGCGGCATCGATCTCAATGATATCGACTGTTGATCCCGAATTGATCGCGTCACATGCCGCGCACTGGTTGCAGGGTCGAGCGGCAGGATCTTCATCGAGACAGTTCACCGCCTTCGCCAACAATCGCGCCGTACTGGTCTTTCCGGTGCCACGTGGACCGCAAAACAGATACGCGTGGGCCACACGATCAAGCGCGATCGCATTTTGGAGCGTCGTGGCAATATGTTCCTGCCCAACAAGCTCATTCGGATCAAACGAGGTTGGCCGGTACTTCCGATACAATGACTGTGACTGGGCAGGGTTTCTCGGTTTTCCGCTTGGCTGCAGAGCCATGCCTATCCCATTTTCTGTTTGAAACCGGGGCTGGACGCGTGACGCATGCTGTCTGGTCCATACAACGATTATACCGGTGCTTTCCGGCGGGGCGAAAGGAGGTCGAAGATAGGAACGCTGTTTCTCGTAGCAACCCCGATCGGCAATCTCGAGGATATCACGTTGCGTGCGCTTCGGGTGCTGCGCGAAGTGCCATTAATCGCAGCCGAGGACACCCGCCATTCACGTCGACTGCTTCACCACTACAACATCGAAACACCCATGATCAGCTTTCACCAACACAGCGATCCAGCGCGGCAAGCCGCGATGCTAGATGCTCTCGAAGTCGGCGATGTCGCACTTATCTCCGACGCTGGTACCCCGGGGATCTCCGACCCCGGATTCGCGCTCGTAGTCTCGGCGATCGAGCGAGGTTTCAAGGTCTCGCCAATACCGGGTCCGGCAGCGGTCATCGCCGCGGTTCCTTCCTCGGGCCTCGTTCCGGATGGATTCCTTTTTCTCGGCTTTCTGCCTCGCCGTCAGAAAGAGCGACGGCAGGCATTAGAAAAGCTACGAGAGCTGCGATTCCCGTTGGTGGTCTATGAAGCTCCACATCGCTTATCCAGTTGTTTGGGAGATATCGAGCAGGAACTCGGCGATCGCCCGCTCACGATCGCGCGCGAACTAACCAAATTGCATGAGGAGTTTATCCACACAAGCGTGTCGGAGGCGCGGAAGAAATTTGCACAGGACCGACCTCGCGGCGAATTCGTGCTCGTGATCGGGGCCGGAAGTGAGTCGGAGCAGCCACCCGAGATAGATAGCGAGAACGTACTCCATCTCTTGGAGGAACGAATGAGAGCTGGCGACACGCCAAGCGCTGCCGCGCGAAACGTTGCCAAGAAGACAGGATTACCCCGCAGCGACCTCTATGCGCGAACGCACGGGATCGACCGCGAAAACTGAGATCAGATTCTTGCAAGAGGAAAAACAGGGGTGAATCAGGACACAAAAAAGCGAACCCGACGAGCCTGCACATCTCGACGCCTGTTCACCATCTTGAGAGCCAACTCCCGTATCGACTGGTGCCGATACCGCAATATCACTCTCAATTTGCTGGCCGTCTACCCAAATCTCTTTGAGCTTTTCAGCCAACCCCTCCGGTTGCCCTTTGGGACTGAACCCGCTCCGCTGGAGTGAACCAACTTCGCAGTGCGTCGATCCGTTGGAACTCCTCGGGATCGCAAAGTAAATATACCACCAATGTCTGGGAAAGTCAAGGCCTCGTGGACTCTCACCGAAAATGTTACCGAAGCCAGTCCGGTTATGAGGACACTATCGCTCGTGCGCTAGTCCACGTTTGATCCGGAGAGCGCCCGGGCCTGAGCGAAAATGCGCTGCAGGATCACGAGCGTCGAGGCATAGGTGGAATCCATTCCGTAATAAGACAACCCGCGTGCTCCGAGTGTTTGACTGCGCGTGTACGGGGTATCTGAGGCGTAGTGGATGATACCGAGATCGACCGCGATGCTCGCAAGGTTGACGTTTTCTCCGGTCCCGTGCCGGGTTAAGAACGCGTCCTGGTAGAGCGCACTCAAGTATGGCCCGGCTTCCATCTCGACCACGGTGTAGTTCTCACGGTAGAAGAAGTCGAGGTACTCCCGATTCTGTAGGTAGGTTCCTAGTACGGTGACCGCGCGTTGATGGTCGAGCGCTGAACCATAGACCAAAAACGGCGTAAGATCCTCAGCCGAAAAGCAGTTGTCAAACCAGTACGTGTTGCCGCTGTGCTCGTCGTAGACTTCGTCCGACAACATAACGTCGCCGATACGGGCATTCAGCGTCGCGGCCTTGCCGAGCACGTAGACCCCACGCAACTGATACGTGCTCATCGCGATCTGGTTCAGAATGTGAAAGGCGCCAGTGCCCAGCGGATAGTTGATGTTGATTACCACGGCGCCAGATTTCGACGGAAGGCATTCACCGGCGCTCGTCAGGCGCGGATCGAAGTCGTCTTCGTCGAGACGGTCGAGTTCGATAATCTGGGCAGCGACATCTACGGCCACTCCAGGATCGATCCCGGTGATACCGCGCTCTTCCTCTTCGCGATCGCGTGCTTCGCGCTCTTCCGGATGAGACGCGTAATACAGACGCGCGGTGAAATAGAGGAAGTTCTCCCAATGGCTCCGAGTATGGCCGAGGCGTAGCTGGCGTAGCTCCGGCAACAGCTCTGGATGCTCGCTCTGCTCGACAAAACTCACTAAGGCGTCCTGGCGGCGTCGAGACGCACCCGAGAGGATATTCGCAATCCCGTGGGTATTCGACGAAATGAAATAGAGGGGGCGATCCGCAAGACCTCGTTCGATCAGCTCGTGCTCGATGGGAGTCCACCAGGTACGGGTGGTTCGCGAATAGCCGACGTAGGTGCCGCCCAGCATCTGGATCGTCAATCGTTTCTTCTCGCGCCCGATCTGGGCGAGCGTTGGCCAGAACTTATCGCCCCAGGCTGTCCGCAGTCTCAGCCAGTCACGTTCTTCTATCAACAAACGCTCGCGAATCTCCTGTTCGACTTCTGGCACGACCGTGTCATCTTCAGCGACCGCTTCGACAAGGGAACGCAGACGCGAATCTTGCTCGATGAGCGCTCGTAGCTTATTCCACTCAATCTGCCAGGCCACAATGGTCGGAATCAGGTCATCCAGGTCGGACGATGATGCGACATACGCCGCAAGGGTTCCGGCTTCGTCGTCATACCAGCGGCGTCGACGGCCTGGTGCGGTAACGGGGGCCCAAGATTCGAGATCGGGATAGCCGTTGCGGGCAAATGCCCAAGAGGATTGTCCGAGCAGGATACGATGAGATGTCACGATAGAGAGCGGAAGACGGAGTGTGCTGTACATGAATGCCCCCATATCGGGGATCGGTTCCTCGGCACCGGAGTGAAGACTCGATTGAATGTTGAGATGGGCCGGCACCAGCGTTTCAACCTTAACCGGCCCGGAGCTGCGAAGCAGCGTATTGTACGTGCGAACGTAGAGATCGACCTCACGTTTGCCGGCGACGTACTGCGGCACATCTTTCGACGCCAGACTACCTGACGGCGTATCTCGTCGAACCTCGTGGGTCAGTTCGGGTCTCATGTGTGCCACCTTCCTCGGTTCGTGATAGCACGGTTAGCAGCGAACGACATTAAGAAGGAAAGAACGCTGACCTCGTCGGCGATCAATAATTCAGATCGATGGACAACTCAGGACCGATATCCTGGCAAATCTGCCCTTATCCACGCACTTCGACGACACACGCTACTTTTGTGATGGCCGTCCGAAGCGACGCGATGCGATCTCCAGGAGCAGGAGCAACACTCCAGCCGCGGAAAGAAAAATGAACGCGAGGCCGCCCCATGGGAAGGTATGCCCTAGCCCCATCGAGAGGGCGATGATCCCACCAACCAGCAGAATCCAGCCGATGGCTGCCGACCAACGGCCTTGCCGGCCATAGAGCACACCAACGAAAATCGAATAGATCGCCATGAAACCGATCATGACCAATTGAAACGACGTCAGGGCTGGTCATCCTGTCACTGTTTCCACCCACTGATTGTTGACCCGTAATTCTACCGCGGTCCTCAAGACAGTCGATACCCTTGAAGTCGTCGGTAGTTCGCAGGCGGTGCACGGAACTCGGTCGCCCGAATACTTGACCTTCTGTGATGACGCCGGTCATCGCCCGCTAGACTCAGTTCCAGGCAGAGGCTCGCATTTGGGTAATGTCGAATGCGAGATTGCTTCGGTGTCTGCGAGAACACATTGCGACGTTTGGAGGTCTGGCGCTATACTCACTGCTGCCGCGAGCCGAAGTGGCGGAATGGCAGACGCGACGGTCTCAAAAACCGTTGGGGGCAACCCCGTGCGAGTTCGACTCTCGCCTTCGGCACCTACTACTCAATTCTCTCATCAGATCATCAAAATTGGGGCTTGCAACTGCTGACACTCTCGTCGGTTGGGCGACAACTTTAGCGTAAATCGCGAAGCGGCGTACCAATTGCTAGCAGCGCCTCATCCATGGAAAGTCTCTTTTACGGCGTTGGAATTCCCGTGGCATTGTCGCCGAAATTCATGACATCTCAGCTCCAACGACATGCCGCGTGACCCGATCGTCCAACGCGCAGCGAATTTGCCGACATTCGTGACGAAGATCCCTTGGGGAGTCACCGTCGCCGGGCTGGCCTTCGCTGCGACGCGGCCGAGGGTCGCTGACCGTTCTCGCTCGGGAATCTCGGAGCTCCTCCTCAGGCAACTCGCGGTACGCGACGACTGGCCCGGCTCGCCAAGAGCGGGATGATGGAGCCCACCACCCTGCCCAGGTAGCGCTTTTGATCGCGGTGGCGCGATAATGCGCCATCACCACTGGGAGACGCACTGGAGTGAGGAGCGAGTGAGATGGCCCGATCGGAGCCGATGCTGGACGAGAGCTACATGCGGCGTATCGCGCGGCTGGCCGACACCCACCCGGACCGCGCGGCGATCATCTTCGCCTCGATCTCCGGCGACGAGCAGACGATCTCGTGGGATGCGCTCGAGCGGTGGACGAACCAAATAGCTCGCATGATGGCCGGACCGCAGGCACCGTCAGCGGCGCGATGGTCGTGACCGGCGTCTGGAACTCTCCCGAGTTGATCGCGTTCACGATCGCGGCCTGGAAGCTGGGAGCGCGCGTGCTACCACTCCGCGCGGTTCTGCCCCCGCCGGAGCGCAAGGCGATTCTGGAACTGGCACAGCCGGCGCTGATTCTGGCCGAGTGGGATGAAGCTGCCTGGCCGACAATCCGGACAGCAGACCTGAGCGCGGCCGCCGAGTACTCCGACAGCCCCCTCCCCGACACGCCCCATCCCGGCAAGGCGATTGGGTCAGGCGGCTCGACCGGCCACCCAAAGCTGATCATCGATCCAGCCTGGAATCCGGTCGCTGGAGTTGAGACTGGTCGCAGGCTCGGTACCCGCCAGGGCCAGACCCAGCTCATGGCGGCTCCGCTCTATCACAATTCTCCGTTTCTGCAGGCCTTCACCGGTCTGGCCGACGATCACACGCTGGTGCTAATGGAGAAATTCGACGCGGTGCGGGCCGCCGAGTTGATCGACTGCTATCGAGTCTCCTATGCCTATCTCCCACCGATCCTGATGCGCCGCCTCGCGCTGTTGCCCGATTTCTGGAAGCGCGATTTCTCCAGCTTCGAGGCGATGCACTCCTCGGCAGCGGTCTGCCCGGTGTGGCTCAAGCAGGTCTGGATCGACAAGCTCGGACCAGAAAAAGTGTACGAGGTCTACGGCTCGGCCGAGGGGATCGGGGCGACGATCATCCGCGGCGACGAGTGGCTCGAACACAAAGGCAGCGTCGGTCACTCGACGACCAGCGAGATCCGTATTCTCGATGAGGCGCGAAACGAGCTACCGACCGGTGAGGTGGGTGAGATCTTTTTGCGGCGGCGCGATGGAACGACCCCCACCTTTAGCTATGTCGGGGCCACTTCCCCGACATTCACTGAGGACGGTTTCGCCAGTCTCGGTGATCTCGGGTGGCTCGATCAGGATGAATATCTCTATATCGCCGACCGCCGGGTCGATATGATCGTCTCGGGTGGGGCCAACGTCTATCCCGCCGAGGTGGAGGCGGCCCTGAGTGAGCACGCGGGACTGGCGGACGTTGCGGTGATCGGGGTGCCGGATGAAGAGTGGGGACGCCGCGTGCACGCGGTCATCGAGCCGCACGATCCGACGATTTCTCCCACCGTGCACGAACTCAACGCGCACGTTCGTGAGCGCATCGCCTCCTGGAAAGCGCCCAAGACCTACGAGTTCGTGGCGCGATTGCCGCGTAACGAGGCGGGCAAGATTCGGCGCACCGCGCTGGCGGCCGAGCGGGAATCGGGCTGGCACGAGGGGATGATCTGGGTGCACACGTAATGCCATGTGACACGCGAGTTGGATGGAGCGGGTCCTGGGATCGCCTCACAAAATCGCCCGGCCGTCGGCCCCCCTCGATGAGGTGACGAACAGCCGGGCGGCTGATGCGTATCGCTCTAGAGCGTTGTTCTGCTGTTTAAAGAGCGATGTGAGGAACTACAACGCGCGGCGGCCCGAAAGCAACTTGAAGATGAGAACAATAACGGCAATCACAAGCAAAAGGTGGATCAACGAGCCAATGTGAAATGCCACGAGCCCCAACAGCCAGAGAACCAAGAGGATCACAATTATCGTCCAAAGCATCTGCTCTCCCTTTCCCAAATTCCGACTGCCACCAACGCAGCCGGCGCAAGGATATGTACTGGCTATTCGTCAAGAACCGTGCCACCAGCCAGTTCCCCGATCCACTCATTCGAGCCACTCGGTGATGAAGTGATCGGTCGCATGGATGTCGATCTGCCTGAGAGGACCATCGCCCGAGTTGATGAATGTGTGCGCCTCTCCGGGCTGAACCACGACGACCTGTCCGGCGACCGCGTCGATTATTTTGCCGTCGACAGTGAACGTAGCGCGCCCTTCTTGCAGCACAAAGACCTCGGCGTAGGGATGCCGGTGCAGTCGCGGGCCGGTACCTGGTGAGCCGTTCACCAGAATGAAGCAAAGGCCGACGTCACCGTGCTCATACCCCTCAAACTCGCGCGACGTACCAACAACCTTAAGTTCATTGATGTCGGTGATTGAGGCCACTGCTGTCGTCCTTTCTCGCTCGCGATCGGCTACCGAGCATGGCGTGCCATTCTATTTCATCTGGGTTGGTCTTCTGATGCGATAATCGGCTCGCTCCGGTGCGCGTCGTCCGCGATTGTGTCTCGGAAGGATGTCCGAAAACCGCCAGAATGTGGCTCAGGCAGCTGTTATAGTCGAACCTGCTCTAATCTTACGTTGCTGCCCGCAATCGGGCGGCTTGTGGCATACGTCGTTGGCGCGAGAGAGCGACCGTTCGAAGGAGAACGCATTCTTGACGATCATAGACCTGAAGCGAGTTGCTGCCTACGATGTCGCCACCCGTAGCGACCAGCGCTTCGACGGGCAATTCTATTCGGCCGTGCTCACGACCGGCATCTTCTGCCGTCCTGGCTGTCCCGGGAAGCCGCGCGCCGAGAATGTCCGCTTTTTCGCCACCGCCGCGGCGGCCGCTGAAGCGGGGTTTCGCCCCTGCCTGCGCTGTCATCCTGAATCGGCGCCTGACCCACCCGAATGGCAACGGACATCGCCTGTCGTTTCACGCGCATTACGTCTGATCGGCCAAGGCATTCTCGACAACGCAGGTGTCGGTGAGCTTTCATGTCGATTGAATGTCAGCTCCCGGCAGCTGCAGCGACTCTTTGTCGAGGAGCTCGGCGCTCCGCCCGTGGCCGTCGCGCAGACGCGCCGCCTTCTCTTTGCCAAGAAGCTCATTGACGAGACTGACCTGTCGATGACCGATATCGCCTTCAGCGCCGGCTACTCGAGCGTGCGCCGCTTCAACGAGGCGATTCGACAGACCTACGCTCGCACCCCGAGCGACCTGCGGAAGAAACGACGACGTGCGACGACGGGTCAGGATGGTGAATCGATCGAGCTCAAGCTCTTTTACCGGGAACCGTACAACTGGCCCGCCATGCTCGCTTTTCTTTCGGATCAGGCGACCCCCTTCGTTGAGACGCTCGACCGCACAACCTATCGCCGCACGATCCGTATTGATGGCGTGACCGGCGTGATATCGGTCCGACCAATAGCCAATCAGCGCGCCCTTTTACTACGGGTGCCGTCGAACCTGTCACGCTACCTGTTGCCGATCACCGAGCGGATCAAACTGCTGTTCGATCTGAAGGCGGACCCGGTCGCCATCGACGAGTGCCTGATGCGCGATCCGGCTTTGGCGCCGATCGTTCAGGCGGGGCCCGGTGTGCGCCTACCGGGCTGTTGGGACGGATTCGAGATCGCCGTACGTGCGCTCGTTGAAGCACTGGAACCAGAGCGTGGCCGCGAACTGATCGCGGCGCTGGTACAGGCATACGGCGACGAGTACCCCGGCTCGAGTGATCCGTCGCTGACCCGAATCTACCCAACGCCGGTTCAGCTGCGGGACGCGGCGCTCGCCGATATTGGATTCAGCCAGCCTCTGGCCGAGGCGATTCGCTCGGTCGCGAAGGCCGTATGTGATGGCTCGCTCAGCTTTGGCGGCGCTGCCAGTCTGAGCAGTCTCTCGGAGCAGCTGTCCGCCATACCCGATATCGACGAGGATGTGATCCAGTACATTGCGATGCGTATCCTCGGCGAGCCCGATCTCGATCTCATCGGAAATCGGCTGCTCCACCGAAATGAATGCGGTGCGTCGGAGGCGGGTTACTCCCCAAAGACCGGTAGCTCCGGAGGCGGCCAGCCCTCATGGAGAAGCTACGCCGCTCTCTATCGTTGGAAGGCCGCACGTTCGCAACCGCTGGTCACCAGCTAATCGTTCCAATCCTCCCCAGCGTCACGTCCTGAGGCAGTTGTGACTGCCGCTGCTAGCGCTCGAGTCGGGGGATCTCTCGACAAGTCTGCGCCGTATCTAATCCCCACGGGCTCACCTCACGCGAGATCGCGTTGAATTCCGACTCGCTGTACGGGACATTTCTTGCTCTTCGTTCCTAATAGTATTTAAAGCTGTCGCGTAGATGAGACGCTTCTTCGTCATTCGTCAACACATTTGTGACGCCAATTCTCCCATACTAGCGGCAGAGAAGTACTACGCATCTCCAGTACATTCGTACCCCCTAGGAGGAAGCGATGTCGCGGCTCCTACGAGTGAATCCTATGCGCTGGCTTGGGATGACCATCTTGCTCCTGCTGCTTATGCCTCCCGCAACAGCGGCCGCGGTTGACGAAGGAAGTGATGAGTGTGGTGACACATCCACACCGAACCTCGTCATCACAGCGACCAACGCCGGGAAGGACGTTCCTCGCCTGACGCTCACCGTGCAAACCGACAAGAACGGAGTTCCCCACTGGAACGTCATCTTCCGTGATGGCGGCAATGTGCTCGACAGTCTGGAGATCCACCGTGTCTTCATCAAAGGGCATGAAGGCGAAGAACTGCTCGCAGCGGCTGAGGAAGATGGCTGCAATGGAGGCGATGAAGACAGTTGCGGTGGCGAAGACGAAGCCGGGATGATCGGCGCCGCAATCCGTGGTCTTGGCTTCTTATCGGATGGAACCAAGGTTCGTGTCCAGATGGATTTCAAGGACTTCGGCCACAACCCTGACAAGTCGGATCAGGTTCGTGTCCGCTGGCGTCTATTTGCTGACGGCAACTCCGGCAACGAAGGTTCAGGCAGCTGTGAGGGCAAGAGCTGGATCTACAACTCCGGCTGGATCAACGTCTTGCAGATCAACATTCATCAACGGTGATCTGATTGAGCCGACCGACGCGGGAAGGGAGAATGCATGTCCCATATCGGCCCCCGGGTTCGTCTTGACACGCATCCTACTAGCGAACGAGGGAGAAAGACAGTGACACGCGCGACTCATGTTTGGCGCCGATTAGCGGTTATCGTAACAGTAGCGCTCATGCTGATCCCAGCGAGCCTGGCGCTCGCCGCGCCACCCGACGGCAAGGGGGGCGGCAAGGGCGGCGGAGAAACGACGCTCACGAACAATCTGTCCGTGCCGGCCATCTTCGTCACAAGCCCAGGTACGTTCAACGTAACTTGTCCCGGTGGCCCAACCGACCCGACCGGCACACCTCTTACCGGGTACGAGGTTGATGGCTACTTCTACGTGCAAGGTTTGAACCAGTGGCAGGCCGAGTGCACAACGGCGGCAGCCGATGAGGTTACCGCTTCCGTCGACTGGGGCGACAACCTAGAAGGCACCGCGCTGAAGTCCGGCACGCCGATCCGCGTCGAGGTCGGTCTCATGGATGAGACCGTCAACGACATGGTTGGCTACCACGTGATCAAGCTGCAGCCAAGCCTGTCTGACAGATTTTCGGCTTACGGCACGGAGGCCACGTCGGAGACCGGCGGGGTTACCCAAATTACCTTCCCGTATGAGTATGCGACAGTAAATGGGGAGACCGGGGAGCCAGAAATAGTCACCGACTACGTGCGAGTCTATGACATCGACGCCCGGTTCAGCCTGTACAACACGACGACCGGCGAATACGTCGTTGAGCCGAACACCCTGATGAGCGCCGAGATCAACGCGACCGGCAAGATCGTGTACGGCTTCAACTGGGGTATTGGCGGTCATGGAGTGAAGTCCCTGCCGACAGCAGGAGACTACATCCTCACGTTCCATGCACCGAACGTCATGCTCGTGGGTGCGAGTGATGGCCACACGGTCACGCTCGAGTTCACGGTAGCCCAGAAGAACAACGGTGGCGGCAAGAATAAGTAAATAGCTTCCGTGCAAACGTCACATTAGACGAATCTGGTGGCTCTCCTGAAAAGCAGGGGGGCCACTTCTGGTCTCAGATTTCGCCTCAATTCATGCGAATCCCAGCTACAATCTGTCGGACGGCCAACACGAGGGATTTGCAAGTATGTATTCGCGCACGCGTTCTAAGGAAACGTCGTTCCGCACAATGTGTTCGAAGTAGTTGCGCTGCCAGACAGGAGCCCGTGGTGTTACCCGCATCGAATTGATCCGGCGCGTCGATGCCGCTTTGAATCCGGCGACAATCGAACCGAGCGATTGTGGCGCCCTGGCCAATCCGATCGCTTTACGTTCGGGTTCGATAAACGGACCGGGCTCCCCGGAATTCCGCGCACTCGCATCGGGTGGACCAGAATCGGGCGCACAGCAGTGCGCCCCTACCGGGGGATTGGACGGATCGTCTGACGTGCGGACGCGGCTGGCACCCCACGTCCGGGTCGGGTAGGGGCGCACTGCCGTGCGCCCGTGCAACCGCGCCCCCATCACCGGTCGCCTCCGTCAGAATCAAAATACCGTGCAGATGGTTTGGCATGACGACGAAGTCGTCGACCACGACGCTGGGCCGGATCATCGCCGTTCGCTCCCATTCCTCGGCGACAATCTCCCCCAACCCGTTTGGCCGCATCTCGCCGCCCTCCACCTCGCCGAAAAGGCAGGCACGATCCTGCGTGACAACGGTGACGAAATAGACGCCCGGACTAGCGTAGTCGTAGCCCTTCAGGCGAACTGATCGTCGATGATGCTTATGTTCGTCGCGGCCCGGCACGTTTACCCCTCATACCTCGGCCTCAATCGCGCATGCAGGAACGCTTCGAGCAACGAAAGCAACTCAACGTGCCTATCCGCCGGAAGCAGAATGTTGACGCGGTTCGTGCATTGCCGAATCCACTCTCCGGGGAAATCCGAATCAAATTCGGGAATGGCACCCATATATGGATCAGCCGCGAGTGATCCCGCAAGCGTGCTGCGGGATCTGGTCGGGTCATAATGGTGGCTTGTGTAACGCGCGCCTGACTTCGCGCCAACTCTCCCGATCTTCAGCCAAGTCCCGTCGCCCCAGAAGGCGTAGACAGCCACCTTGCCTCGCGGAAGACTTCCAGGCTGGTGAGGAGCCGACAAGAATTCGATATCGATCTCCGAGCGTGAGGTCGGATCGCCCGCCAGTTCCGCAACTGTCAGGAAAGCACTGATCGCGTCCTCTATGTCACGACGCCAGCTAGTCATGCGATGGTCTCCTCGAGGTACCTATCTGCGTCCTTCATCATAGATGAGCTTCGGAAGCAATTTGCCGTGCATTTCCACGAGCAGGCACGGGTTGTCCAGACCCTTTGGCCAGACCAGCGCGGCGGCGGCGACCAAAGATGCGGCGAATGTGGTCACGGCACGTGTCCCGAGTCAGCCGGGTCTCTGCTAAGGTGCAGGTTCTTCATCGGTGGGCAGCCTGCAGATTCTTCCAGGACCTGAGGTTGGGATTGCCCATGCGTGCAGATTCCCACCCCTGCTCTGGTTACGCTCTTGGACTATCTCCCCCTAGCCCACCAACCCCCGCACCGCCGTCGCGATCGACTCCTTCGTCGGCTGGTAGTCGTGCTCGAGGATGCCGGCGAACGGGGACGGGGCGAATGGAGCGCCGAGACGGACGACGGGCGCCTTCAGCTCGCTGAAGCAGCGCTCGGTGATCTGGGACGCGATCTCGGCGCCGATGCCACCGAATTTCACCGCCTGGTGCGCCACGATCACGCGACCGGTCTTGGTTGCTGACATGGCCAGCGTCTCAATATCGAGCGGCTGCAACGTACGCGGATCGACCACCTCCACCGAGATGCCTTCACTGGCCAATTCTTCAGCGGCGGCCAGCGCGTCACGCACGATCGGCCCGATCGCGATGACGGTGACGTCGCTGCCGGTCCGCGCGATCGATGCCTTGCCGATCGGCAGCCGGTACATCTCTTCCGGCACCGGTCCGGTCATGCGCAGTAACTGGCGCGATTCGACAAACAGGATCGGGTTCTCATCGGCCAGTGCCGCCAGCAACAGACCCTTGGCGTCGTACGGGTTGCTGGGGTAGACGACCGTCAGCCCGGGGATATGAGCGAACCAGGCTTCCAGCGACTGCGAGTGCTGCGCCGCCGAGCTGGCGCCGCCACCGGCGTGGGCGCGGATAACGACCGGGCATTTGACCTCGCCGCCCAGCATGTAGCGAATCTTCGCCGCCTGATTGACGATCTGGTCCATGGCCACGGCCGAGAAATCCATGAACATGATGTCGGCCACGGCTCGCTCGCCGCAGAGTGACGCACCGATCGCCAGCCCGGTGAAGCCCTCTTCAGCGATCGGCGTGTCCTGCACGCGTCCGGCTGGCACGCCCCATTCCCGGGCGTAGCGTTCCAGATCCTCGCCGAAGTAGCTAACGCGCGGGTCTGACTGAATCGCCTGCGTCATCGCCTCATTCAGCGCCAGCTGATAGCCAAGCTCGCGCGTGCCGGGCGGCGGTGCGTCGGGGAAGGTCGGACGGGGTCCATAGACGCCCCGTTCGACCTCGGCTGGGTCCGGCTTCGGAGCCACCTCGGCCGCGGCCACGGCCTGCTCCAGATTGGCCTCGATCTCCTCTTCAATGGCTTTCCGCTTTGCCGGTCCGTCGGGCGTCGACTCGTCGAAAAACGACGCCAGCCGAATAAGCGGATCGCGCGCCATCCAGTATTCCTTTTCATCCAACGGCCGGTCGTCCGGATAGCCGGAGAGGTGCGGATGATGGCGGTAGGTGTTGCAAACGATCAGGCTCGGCCCGCCACCGCCACGTGCACGGGCGATCGCCTCGGTCGCCACTCGATGCACCTCGAGCGCGTCGTTCCCGTCCACTGTAATGCCGGGCATGCCGTAGCCAATGGCACGCTGTGCGATGTCCTGCTGACGCTGATGATTGACCTGTGCCACGCTAGAGGCGTACAGGTTGTTCTCGCATACGAAGATAACCGGCAGCTGCCAGAGAGCCGCCATATTCAGACCCTCGTGGAAGGCGCCGATGTTAACCGCGCCGTCGCCGAAGAAAGCGACCGACACGCGATCAGTCCCTTGCCGCACGTGAGCGTAGGCAGCGCCCACCGCCAGCGGAATGCCGGCCCCAACGATCCCATTGGCGCCGAGGATGCCAAGCGACAGGTCGGCAATGTGCATGGATCCGCCACGACCGTGACAATAGCCGGTCTCACGACCCAGTAACTCGCCGAACATCCGCTCGACGTCGCCCCCCTTGGCGATCAGGTGACCGTGTCCGCGATGGGTGCTGGCGATGGTGTCGTCGGGGCGCAAGGCGGCACACACGGCCGAGGCGACCGCTTCCTGGCCGATCGAGAGGTGCGCGATGCCTTCCATTCGACGCATGCTGACGAGGTCCGCTACAGTCTCTTCGAAGCGGCGAATCGTCGTTGCCGTGCGAAACATCTGCTCAATCAACGCCGCGTCGGTTGTCGCCTGCGTCGCCACTCTGGCACCTCCACCTGTCTGCCACTGCCGATCCAAGGTGCCGTCAGTATCGCGCCGGTTCCCGCCATCTGGCAACGGCGTGACGCGTGCAGGGAAGAGCAGAATGGTTGGTTCATCCGGCAGATCCTATGCGATGATCGACTAGAGGACGGACGCACAGACCGAAGGAGGATAGGTTGGCAAACGACCACGTGAATGAGGTCAAGGAACGCATCAAGATCGAAGCACAGCGATTGCATCCCAGGCTGATCGATATCTCACACACGTTGCACGACAACCCCGAGATCACCTTTGAAGAGCACAAATCGGCCGAGTTGCTGACCAACGAGCTTGAAGAGCAGGGCTTCGACGTGCAGCGAGGCGTGGCCGGGCTCGACACCGCCTTCATCGCCACCTATGGCCAGGGAGAACCGGTGGTCGCGTTACTGGCCGAGTACGACGCACTGCCGAAGATCGGCCACGCCTGCGGTCATAACCTGATCGCCACCTGGGCGGTTGGAGCCGGTATCGCTCTCCGGCGCGCTTTACCCGACGTGCAGGGGACCATCAAGGTGATCGGCACGCCGGCCGAAGAGGGAGGCGGCGGCAAGGTCACCATGGCTGAGGCGGGCATTTTCGCCGGTCTGGACGCCGCAATCATGATGCACCCGCGCGACACGACCTACCTCGATCGCGGCTCGCTCGCGGTGACCCCCTACGAGATCGAGTTCTTCGGCAAGCCCGCCCACGCTTCTTCCGCACCGGAGCGCGGCATCAACGCGCTCGACGCTCTGTTGCAGGTCTTTTTCAGCGTCAACCAGCTGCGCCAGGCATTCCGGCCACACACGCGTATTCACGGCGTCATCCTTAAAGGAGGAGATGCCGCCAACGTCATCCCCGATTACACCGCAGCATCGTTCCTGGTTCGAGCAAACGATCAGGACTACCTCGAGGAACTGAATAAGCGCTTCGTCGACATCGTGAACGCGGCCGCGCTGGCGACTGGCGCCACGGTCAAGATCACCGAGGGACTCAGCTATCAGCAGCGTGTCTGCAACACTGGGCTGGTCGAGCTCTTTCGCGACAATCTGACGGCACTCGGCGTCAATTACGAGATTCCACCGCCGGACGCAGGAGTCGGCTCCAGCGATATCGGCAACGTGAGCCAGCTCGTTCCGACGATCCATCCGTATCTTCAGATTTGCGAGAAGGGGATCGGCGGACACACAACCGAGTTCGCCGAGGCGGCCAAGAGCGAACGTGCCGATCAGTTGACCGCGACCGGCGCCACCGTGTTGGCCTGGACAGCTGCCGACGTGCTTCTGAACTCCGAGGCTCGCGCGCATCTCCGCGAGGCCTTCCGAGAGCAACTGGGGCGAGAACCTCAACAATGATTGCGAGTGTCCCCAACATCTGATCGCATTTCGAGTTCCCTTCGCCCAGTTCTGGGCGAGGGGTTCGCATATGCTAGACTAAACATATCTGCGACATCGTGATGATCTGGTGCGCCGACCTGCGCGACCTCCCGGAAGGGTCGACCCCGATGAATCATTCTTCGTCACACCAATCATTGGGACGACCTTCCAGCCTGCTCGCCGGCCGCCAGCGCGAACAGGCCCTTTTGCTCCAACTCCTCGACGACATGCGGGCCGGCAGCGGCTCGCTGGTATTAGTCAGCGGCGAAGCCGGGATCGGCAAGACAACGCTGGTCGAATGGCTTGCCAGCAAAGCAGAAGCGCATGGCTGTCTTGTCTTGCGCGGTGGCTGCTACGACTTGACTACGACTCCACCATATGGGCCCTGGCGCGAACTGCTCCGGCGCTATTCACCATTGTCAGGCCTGCCGGCGGTGCCCAACTTCGTATCCGATCCCGGTGCGCTAGCTGCTCTTGGAAGTCAAGAGGCACTCTTCGATGAAGCATGGCGATTTTTCGAAGCCATCGCTGAACAGCAACCAATCCTGGTAATCCTCGAAGATCTCCATTGGGCCGACCAGGTCAGTCTCGACCTCCTCC
>CAVUBN010000005.1:0-21784 GCA_963739715.1 uncultured Chloroflexia bacterium
CCTATCGAAACGCGTCGGGTTTGCGGGGATTTCATTCGCGAGCGATAAGAAAACCCCGGCGAGCAATGCTCGTCGGGGTTCGTGTTGCGTTGCTGTTTATGCGACGGTTTAGGCCGCGTTGGCAAGCTGGATAAGATCGGACTTGCGCAGTTTACTGAGCGCTTCCTTTTCGATCTGTCGAACGCGCTCACGGCTAATGCCGTAATGCTCGGCGATCTCCGCCAGCGTCTGCGGCTGCTGCCCACCGAGGCCGAATCGCAAGATCAGCACGCCCCGCTCACGCTCAGTGAGGTGCTCAAGGCTGCGCCGGATCTGATCGCGAATCGCACTGGTGACGGCCTGATCCACGACCTCATCGCTTTGTGGGTCGGGGAGCAGATCGCCGATGGTGCTCTCGCCATCCTCGCCGATCGGCTTGTCGAGGGACGATGTCCGCGGAATGGCCGATCGTGCCTGCTCGATGCGCTCGACATCAAGTTCGAGGGTCTCGGCAAGCTCCTGGTCGGTCGCTGGGCGGCCGTAGACTTGCTCCAACTGTGCCTCGGTGCGCCTGACCTTTGAGATCAAGTCGTGCATGTGCACGGGCACACGAATCGTCCGGCTCAAGTTCGCGACCGCGCGACCAATCGCCTGGCGAATCCAGAACGTGGCATAGGTGCTGAAGCGGTAGCCGAGCTCTGGATCGTAGCGCTCGACCGCGGTCATCAGACCGATGTTGCCTTCCTGGATCAGGTCGATCAGCGGGAGGCCGCTGGCCCGGTACTTCTTGGCGATCGAGACGACCAGCCGCAAGTTGTGCCGGATCAGCTTCTCGCGCGAGACTTTTGCCCGCTCGAGTGTGAGCCGAATCTCGGGCGTGTCCTCACCAGCTTCGAGCAGCTTGCGCACCTCGAGGCCAGCCCGAACCGCTCGGGAATATTCGATCTCTTCATTGTGGGTCAGGAGGCGGTGACCGCCAACATCCCGAAAATAGCGGTATACCGCGTCGCTGGTCGCCTGATCGAGTAAGTCAGCCGACTCATCGATCACGTTATCGACTTCAGCTTCCTTGGCAAACTTTTCTAACTCGTAGGTATCCCGGATCGCACGCTCCGTCATTTGACTCCTAGATTCCGAACTCTATCCATAGGTACTCTCGTGCTTGTCTGCGACCGGTAATCCCCCGATCCGGCCCCAAACTTTGGTAGTATAGCAGATCATGAGTATTCTGTCAAGGAACGGCGAAGCCGACTTGCGGGTGTCCCGGAAGCCGTCACTGTGAGGAAAATTCATCTGGACGACGAGTGGCAAAACCACGCTCGTGACCGATCCGATGGACATAGTATACCGTTTGTTGCGTAGTCTATGCCAATACGTCAACGCCCTAATATCTCGTGGACCGTCATCTCCATGTACCGTGCGTTAATATGGACCTCAATCTCTTCTTCTTGTTCTGCGGAAGGCTGCTCGCGGATATACTTCCCGCCGACGGTCGAACGGCAAAACAGGGACAACGTTGTCGCTAGCGATGGTTGAGTCGCTCTTCCAAGCCCGGTGCCCTGTCGTCAATGCTCCGACCAATGCGTCAATCGCTCTACTGTGCGACACTTTCATGAATGCGGACCGAACTATTCACCACTGGGACTCAGTAGACACTGTTCGGATCCGACGAATTACAGGCGATTCTGGAGGATGATGATGTCAACGGAGCAACGGCTCGACGGGCAGCTTGACCCGTCGGCCGTCCAGACAGTGCGTGACGCTGTTGATAAAATTCGTACCCAGGTCGAACGCGTCATTGTTGGGAAGCGTGACGTGATCGATCGATTGATGGTGGCGCTTCTCGCTGAAGGTCATATTCTGATCGAGGACGTACCGGGCATTGGTAAGACCAAGCTCGCGCGTTCGCTCAGCCTGGCGCTCGGCGGCTCTTTCCACCGCATTCAGTTCACTCCTGATCTCCTGCCATCAGACGTCAGCGGATCGCTGGTCTTCAGCCAGCGTTCTGGTGAATTCGAGTTCCACCCTGGACCGGTCTTCGCCAACGTGGTGCTCGCCGACGAGATCAACCGGGCCGGACCACGAACGCAGTCGTCTCTCCTCGAGGCGATGGAAGAACGGCAGGTCTCGGTCGAACGGGAGACTCATCCCCTGCCGCGCCCATTTCTGGTGATCGCTACGCAGAACCCGGTAGAGCTCGAGGGAACGTTCCCTTTGCCGGAGGCGCAGCTCGATCGCTTTTTCTTGAGCACCGACATCGGTTACCCAGAGCGCGAAGACGAGCGCTCGATGCTCCAACGATTTCGCGGCCACGATCCTCTGGCGGATCTGATCCCCGCCGTTCAGCCGGGCGACGTTGGCAAGCTGATCGAGACGGTCCAGCGGATTCATATCGGTAGTGCTGTCGAGGACTATCTGCTCGACATCGTTCGTAGCACCCGCGAGCACGAGGAGATCGAGCTTGGAGCAAGCCCGCGTTCCGCATTGTCGCTGGCTCGTGGTGCTCAGGCGCTCGCCGCGATGAACGGCCGCACGTTCACGATTCCGGATGACGTGCGTGCTATGGCGTTGCCGGTGCTTGCGCATCGCATCATTGCGGCCGCGCGCGTGGAATTACGCGGGCGCACAAAGGCGGATATTATCCACGACCTTATTGAGCAGATCCCGGTCCCGGTCGAGGCCAGCGAAGGCGAAGTCTAACGTGGAGGGAAGTGGCTGGCTGCTCAAAGGGGGCAGCGGAGCTCGGCTCGCTCAGTGGTGTGGCAGTGCGGCGGTTATCACGTTGGCCGCGCTCATCATCCGTCAGCCGTTATTGGCACTGCTCGCCTTTGCCGTCACGCTGGCACTCGGCGCCGCGCTGATCTGGCGTCGCTACGGATTGCGTGAGCTACGCTACACACGCTCATTTTCTCAGGCGCGTGCTTTCCCTGGCGAAGAGGTTACGCTCGAGATCACCCTGGAAAACATCAAAGTGCTTCCCCTCCCCTGGTTGGAAGTTGAGGACGAGTTTCCAAACGAACTGACGTACCCTGGGCTCGAACTCGACCTGTCATCATTGCCGAAGGTCGGGATCTTTCGCACTATCTTCTCGATCCGGCCATATGAGCGGGTTCGGCGGCGCTACCAGGTAAGCTGCACCCGTCGTGGCCGTCATCGCTTCGGCCCGGCGAACCTCAGCACTGGCGACATTTTCGGCTTCGCCTCCTCTCATCAGGAGTTTCCGGATACCGATTATCTGGTGATCTATCCACGCATTCGACCGGTTACCGAGTTCGGCTTGCCGGCCAAGCAGCCATTCGGCGACGACCGGCCGATTCGGGCGCTGATGGAGGACCCGATGCGCTTCAGCGGAGTGCGGCCCTATACACCGGGCGATCTTCCGAGGCGTATTCACTGGCGTGCATCGGCACGGACCGGAGCGCTGCAGTCGAAACAGTTCGAGCCGAGCGCGACGCCGGTACTGGCACTCTTTCTCGACGTCAACACCTTCGAGCATTTCTGGGAGGGCCTTGACACCGATCTGCTCGAACTTGCGATCTCGGCCGCTGCCTCACTCGCCGCGCACGGTCTCAATGAGCGACGGCAGGTTGGGCTTTATGTCAATGCGCCGCTCCATGGAGGCGAGCATTCGGTACGGATTCCGCCGAGCCGCCATCCAGATCAACTGAGACGGGTGTTGGAAGCCCTTGCTCTGCTGATCCCGCATACCGGCAATCGCATCGAGCTCCTGATTGGAGCGGAGTCACGCCGCTTGCCCTGGGGCGCCACGATCGTCGTCGTCACCGGCAATGTCACCAAAGGGCTGGAAGAGACCCTGGCGCGACTCTTCCGTTCGGGCCACGTCATTACGTTGCTGACCTTTGGCGGCCGTGAACAGGGGCTTCCGAGCCGTCCTGGATTGGCTGTCTACGAATTCAAGAGAGAACATGCGGATGATCCGAGCGCTGCGTTCCAATTGGCTTGACCTCACCATCTCGCTACTGGTGGCGATTGCCGAAACGGCACTCGTCGCGCCCTGGCTGCACCTGCTGGCTGGTATCAATGGACATCCCAATGCGGCGATTCCTTCACCTTTTGGACTGGTTTTCGTTGGGCTAGCTTCGTATTGGGGTGCTCGCTACTTTCTGACAGGAGGATGGGACCTTAGTGCCGCCCGCGCTCTGAGCCTGGGCAGTTGGCTCGTGCTTATGATCATCTGGTTCGGCTTTAGTTCGGGCCATAGCATTAGCGCTCCCTGGCACTTCCTCGACCGGTTGGTCAGACTTGACCCTGCTTTGCTGGTCATGGTCATTGTTGGCGCTGTTGCCTGGTGGAGAGCGATCTCGATCGCATCGGAGCCGACACCGTTCACGCCGGAGTTCGCGCGTCGGCTCATCTGGCGCGGGGTGCTGGCCTCGGGTGTGGCCCTCATCGTCTCCTGGGCGGTTGGCGGTGAGACATCCACGCGGGTGTCCGACTCGGCAGTATTCGCCTTCCCTCTCTTGCTCGTGTCCAGCCTACTGGCGGCTGGAGCTGCACAAGCGCGGACGGCGCGCGATCAGATCAAATCAGGTGCTGACCCGGTGCGAGTGGGACTGGGAACGGCAAGCGGTCTGACTCTCGGGATGATTTTGCTCGCGGTAGCGGTCGCCGGGCTGGCTGGGAAGCACTTTTGGTCGCAGGTGGCCGAGCCGCTACGAATTATCCAGAGAGGCATTGAAGCGGCTCTCTATGGCGTTCTGCTCGGCGTTTCCTACGTTCTGTTCTTGCTGCTCACCCCCTTCTTTTGGCTGGCACGACTTCTAGTCGGTAAACGCACGCCACCGCAGCCACAGCCGCAGGGGCAAGCCGCGTCGGTAAAAGATGTCGTCCAGAGCGCCCACAGTATTCTGCCCCACTTCGTGACGGTCATACTCGAGCTAGCGGTACTGGTCGTGGTTATCGGTTTCGTCCTCTGGTTGATTCTCCGCTCGCTTCGTCGTTTTCGAGCGGGTCAGGAGGAGAGCGGGGTTGATGAGATCCACGAGAGCGTTTGGTCCAGCGATCTGGCCATGAACCAGCTTCGCTCGTTGCTGCAAGGACTGGGATTGCGTCGAGGAGGCGCGCGTCGTCATCAGGTCGTTGATCTGGATGCCGAGCCGGTCGACGTGCGTGACGCCTATCGTCATTTGCTGGCGCTCGGTGACCGGGAGGGTCAGTCCCGACAAGCGAGTGAGTCGGCCAGTGACTATCTTGATCGGCTCCGTACCGCGTGGACATCCGCCGGCGAGCCGCTCGACGACTTGACGTTGCGCTACCTCGCGGCTCGCTACGCCGAGCAAAGTTCCGACGAAGACGTGTCCCGTGCAAGGCAGGACTGGCGCGTGCTGCGTGGCCTCTTTAGCCGCGGGTGATCTCCGTCCGCGAGGAATGAACTGAGGACGCCAAAATCCTGCAGTGACTCGTATCGAGGACGGGGCATCCGGTTGCGGGTTGGCTATCTACGGGACACAGAACCCGACGACCGCACGAACGAGGACACAAGGCCATCTCCTATAGTGCGGTGTCAGGTGGGTGACGGTCCAACGACGTTGATCGGTCTCACGCGGGAATCGGGTACACTCGCCGGATTGAACTTTGTCCCCGATTGTCCGACTGAGTCAGGAGCGTGTCGATGAACGCCGATCTCGTACAAAAAGCTGAGCTTCTTCGGTCCCTTCACCATGGATTACAACCGTTGTTGCTGCCGAACGCCTGGGATGTCGCTTCCGCCCGTGCCGTGGAAAAAGCCGGATTCCCTGTCGTTGCAACCTCCAGCTACGCGGTAGCCGAAAGCCTCGGACAGCCAGATTCGGATTCGATGCCGCCGGACCTGGCGTTTGGCGTGATCAACCGGGTCGCGGCAGCCGTCGCGGTGCCAGTGACGGCCGACCTCGAGGCTGGCTATCAGTTGCCACCTATTGAGCTTGTGGCGCGGATTCTCGAGGCGGGCGCGGTCGGCTGCAATCTCGAGGATACCGACCATCACGGCTCCGACATGCTGGTGCCCGTCGAGCGGCAGGTCGAGCGACTGAGGGCCGTCCGGCAGGCGAGTGACGCGGCCGGTGTGCCGTTGGTCATCAATGCGCGGGTCGACGTCTTCATTCAAAATGCCGGGGCGCCCGAAACGCAGCTCGACGAAGCCATTCGACGCGGCAAGGCGTATCTCGCCGCTGGTGCGGACTGCCTCTACCCGATCGGACTCTGTGACGCCACCGCCATCGAGCGTTTCGTGCGCGAGGTTCAAGCGCCGGTCAACATCTGGTTGCGCCCGGATGCCCCGTCTCTGCAGACGCTCTCCAACCTGGGTGTGACCCGGGTCAGTTTGGCGACCGGTCTTTTCCGGCGCTCGCTTGCCGAGATCGAGCGAGCGTTGGGGGAACTTGGAGGACCGCAGCGTCTTGGGTTGATTTGAATCCTGAATTCTTGCCGATCGCGGACAGAAAAACGCCCCCGTCAAACCGACGGGGGCGTTGGTGCTCCGGCTCTTGACCGGCGTTAGTAGTCGATTCGTACCAGCGTACCGGCACCGGAGAAGATGCCGAAGTTCGAGACATAGATCTCGCCGTGGGCACCGATTGCCAGACCGGCTGGCGAGATCAATCCATCGCTCGCAAGCTCCACCCGTGTGCCATTCGGGTTGACGCGGATCAACGCTCCTGTGGCGGCTGATGGATCCTCAGGCGTTGCGTTCTCGGCTGCGAGGAGGCCATTCTTCGCGATCTCGAGAACGTACAGATTTCCATTGGCGTCGAACGCAAGCGCGATGATATTGGTGAAACCGGTCGCATAGACTGTCGGCTGCTGGCCAGGGACCACCCGCCAAATTCGAGCCTTGCCAAGCGCGAACGGGAATCCTGTCAGCTCACCGACGTAGTACGCGCCGTCCGGTCCCAATGCAACCGTAGTAGGAACCGACTCCGCCGGCATCTGACTCCCGGCCGGCATGCCGAGGAATGGTGGTGCGTCAACCATCTGACTCGGGAAGACTGCCAGGGTCGTAATCGTCCCATCGGCATCAATCTGGAGCAGATCGTTGGCAGCTGCGTCGGCGACGATCCACTTGTCACCGAGATCGAGAACGGAGTACGGATCGCTGTCGATCTGCGCACCGTCTGGATTGCTCGTTGCTTCGTACGCGGGCAGATCGGCAACACTGGTAGTCTGATTCGTTCCGGAGATCTTGATAAGGTGTCCAAGAAGCATGCCCGGTTCACCAAACTGGGCATTGTCGTCCGGCGCTCCAGCGCCCTGGATCACGGCCGATACAGCCCCGTTACTCGAGACCGAGATATCAGCGGGTCCGAGCGCGGACATTCCCTGTGGATCGGCGAGGGAGGGCAACCCGGTCACGATCTGGCTCTGTGTGCCATTGTCGACTTTCGTGATCGCGCCACTGCTACCGAAGCACTGCTGCCCACCTTCGGGGCTGTCGACGCAGAGACCGGTACCACCTGAGCCCGCCTCCGCAACGTAGATCGTTCCGTCCGAGGAGATGGCAATTCCGCGTGGGTTGTTCAGTCCGGCAGCCATCACTTGAAGCGTCGGACCACTCATGATCTTGGCGCCGAGACGTCCGAGCAAGACCTCATTCGGCGAGCCGGCATACTCTGGGTGGAGCTCCATACGCTGCCGTTCGAAGTATTGTACGGTGTAGCCGTTCTCTGAATATGCTTCGCTGATGGGATAGCCGAAGATAGCCAGCCCGCCGTGCCACCTCCAGTAGTCGAGGAATTTGCCCGAGACGAAGTGACCGGTTGCGGCGAAGTAGACGCAGTCACCAGATTCAGTGCCCGCATAGGATGCGCAGGCATTACTTTGGGTCTGCATCATGAACGGCGTCGTGTCCAGCAAGCCGAGGTTGCTGGCGTAGGTATTGCCGAGCAGTCCGAGCATGACGTCCCAGCGCTCCGGCCATTCGCCCGGATGCCACTCGAAGCGTGCGCGCTCGAAATACTGAACGGTCATCCCGTTGTCGACATACTCTTCCGTAATGGGAAAGCCGAAGACCGCAAGGCCGCCGTACTTCTCCCAATACGCACGAAATCCAGCACAGACGTTGTGCTGGGTCTCACTGAAGTAGGTACAGCCGGTCTTCGGCTGGGCGGCGTCTGAAGCCGACATTGCGTCGGCGGCTACGGCTGACACGGAGGTGCACAGAAGTACGAGCGATATGAGAATCGCCACCAAACGTCGCATCGTGTTTCCCCTTTTCCCGAATTATTTTCGGATGTCGCGCATCTGAAGCGATCGGTGTTGAGGGTTGGCGCGCCGTCTCACCAGATCGCGCGCCGGACCAAGCCCCCTCCTTTCCCACAAAACTATAGGGCCACACATAAGGATTGTGACCCATAACACCTAACCGGATACATATTAATGGTAACTTCCATTGTGTCAAGTTGTGGATTTTCATCTGGTCAAGGAGCCGTCTTTGTGCTTTTGCTCCGCGCGACCCTCTCGAATGGCGTTGCCGCACCTTCGGATAGGCCGGATCCCGGTTTTCGAGCGTTCGCCGACCTCCCTGACTGATTCTGCAGTTTTGCGCGCATGGATCAGCGCAGTCCAAGTTGCTCGAACATCCCAACGTCGTCTCGGTTCGCCCAGTGCTCGACGACCTTGCCGTCCTGCACACGGAAGATGTGAATCTGTTGTGACGTGAAATGTTTTCCTGTCGGTGGATGGCCCATGAACTCGCCAGTGTGTGTACCCGAAAATATCGATCGGAGGGCCACTCGATCGTCGGCGGAAAAGACATCCTGCGCTTCATACCGCACATCGCTGAAGGCGCCGTGAACCCAGCCGATCGTGGTTTTCACGGAGTCTCGTCCGGGCGGGCTTCCGAGCAGCGCCGTATGGTTGGCGATGTCGTGCGCGACCAGCTCGTCGACGACCGATAGATTTCCGTTGCCAAATCCCTCCCGTTGTAACCGCACACAGATCTGCTCGTTTTCCGCACTCATCGGACAACACCCCCTTCTTCTCCCCTCGAGGCATTCGGTGGGAGAATGGTTCTCAGCAGTACCACTCCGGTAGAATGGAATCGCATGCTGAAATATGGAACAACGTTCTAGTAACGTTAGCTACTATAGACGGGACTCAATCCGATGTCAAGCAGACTTCCTCCGAGAGTCACGCGACTCCGCGATCATCATGATTCAACGACTCGCAGGGTCATTCTCAAGGCGGCACGTCAACTTTTCGCCGAACGGGGTTATCAGTCGACACCAATCCGGCTCCTGGCTCAGCAGGCCGGGGTAGCGGTGCAGACGATCTACTCCACGTTCGGCTCCAAGGCAGGCGTGCTGAAGGATATGCTCGACCTGATCGATGAAGAAGCGGGCGTTCTCGACGTGTTTGAACAGTTGCAACAGACTGATGTGCCCCGGGAGATGTTAGGACTGTTCGCGCGCCTCCGGCGCCAATTTCCGGAGCGTTGCGGCGACATCATCCACAACTTGCGTTCGGGGGCAGCCTCGGATATGGATATTGCGGCGGCGGTCAATGAGGGTTCTCAACGCCGTCGGTATGGTCTCTCACTTGTCATCGGACGCATCTCGGCCCAGGGGAAGCTCAAAGACGAGCTCTCGGTCGAACGGGCGACCGACATTGCCGCGGCGATCTCCGCCGATGAAGTCTGCGACGTCCTGGTTGAGCAGGGTGGCTGGAGCTTTGACGACTACGAAGGTTGGCTGAGCGACACCCTCGCGACCCTGCTATTGCGCGAGGATATGTAGCGCCAACGCTTGCGGTGGCCCGCAAGCCGTAGGCAAGAAACGGGGCGGGCCAAGTGGCTCGCCCCGTTCGTTCCCGCAAGTGGTCGTCTGCGAATCGTGCTTAGAACTGGTTCCAGAGGTACTGGTTCGTTACCTCGTGGTGGAACTGGATCTCTCCAGGCTTGATATAGCTTCCTAACAGGCGCGGGCAGCGCTCGGCCGAGGCGTACTTCAACTCGGCATATTTGTCGCGTACTTCAGGACCGAGCAGCTTGGCCGTGTGACCGCTCGAGCAGAAACTCCGGATCGCGTCGTAGATATTGTCCGGCAGAATCTCCTCACGCTGGCGAATATTTGGGGTAATTGGACCTTCAAGTCCGGTCCGCAGCAGGGAGTACAAGACCATGTACGGGTTCGTGTCCGGCGAGATTGAGCGGACTTCGATGCGTGCCGAGCGCTCGTTCCCGATCGGGACACGGACCATGGCACCCCGGTCAATTGCCGACGCGATGATCTGATTCGGCGCCTCGAAATGCGGGTCCAGGCGCCGATAGGCGTTAACGCTCGGATTCAGGACTAGGCAGAGATCCAGCGCGCTCGAGAGGATGCGCTCGACGAAGTTCCACGCGGTATCCGAGATCATCTCCTCGCCTTGCTTGTCCCAGAACTGGTTCGTCTCGCCCTGAGCGATCGACATGTTTGCGTGCATGCCGTTGCCGTTGACGCCGGTAATTGGCTTGGGCAAGAAGCTCGCGGTCATACCGATTCTGTCTGCTACCTGACGGCATATCAGCTTGTAGAGCATGACCTGGTCAGCGGCGATCAGCGCCTCGACGTAGGAGTAATTCAGCTCGAACTGGGCCGGAGCAACTTCCGGATGATCCTTCTCATTCTGGAAGCCCATGGCGCGTTGCACTTCAGCCGCGGTATCGATGAACTGGCGCAACGGATCGGCCGGCAATGAATGGTAATAACCGCTGGTGCTCAGCGAATCGAAGGCACCCTTTTCGACGTAGACCTGTTCTGCATGACGACCCTTGAATAGAATGCCCTCAATTTCATTCGCGACGTAGCAGGTCTGTCCGTGCTTCTCAAAGAGCTCGGTTACGTACGTCTTGAGCTTCGCCCGCATATCAGAGCGATACGGCGTGCCGTCCCGTTCCAGCACCTCACCGAAGACCAGAACTTTACCCGGTGTGAAGATGTCGGACGGCAGCCAGTAGAAGGCGGACCAATCGATCCCCAACCGGAGGTCGGATTCCTGCTGTCGCGTGAATCCACGCACCGACGACCCATCGAACGTGAGGTTGTCGGAGGATTTCAACAGGAACTTCTTGTCGTAGTCGAGCATGTGAACACGGCCCTCGAGGTCCGAAAAACAGACCGTCACGGCCTTGATGCGCTTCTCGTCCGCAAGATACTTCAGACGCTCTTCGCGGATCGCATCGGGATCCTTGCGTGCTTGGCGATCGAACTTGGCCGAAAGATTCAGTTCCTCCAGCTCGTCGTACGGGATCTCCAGAAACTCGCGAAGATCGGCGCTCATATGGACTCCTCTCGATCGGCTGCCATCATCAAACCACCAGTGACCGGCGGCGTGCGAACACTCAACCACCGCCTAGAATTGTGGCGGATCGCCAACCCCATTCATAGGTGCATTGAGTTGCGATTCAGATTGATTTCTTGTGCGCGACGCACAACGAACCGGAGGACGTTAGACCGCGCCCGGGCACTTGTCTTTTGGCCTGGCACTGTTACGCTCGTGGACTGAATATCGCGAGTAAAGAAGTGGCGAGCGGATCATGTCCGTAGTGATTGGGAACGAAGTAATGAGCGATAGGGTTGAAGGAAAGACAGGACTTGTCCGTGCTTGCGGCGCCAACCTTCACTACGAGCTAGCTGGCGAGGGCCCGACACTGGTTCTCATTCATGCAGGGCTCGCTGACAGCCGGATGTACGACGAACAGTTTGACGTCCTTTCCCGGCATTGCCGTGTCCTGCGCTACGATTTGCACGGATTCGGACGTTCCAGCTGGCCCGACCAACCGTTCACACACCACGAGGCACTCCACGAGTTGCTTGATCAGCTTGGTATCGAACGAGTTACTCTTCTGGGGATGTCGCTCGGTGGTGGCGTCGCGCTCGACTTCACGCTCAGTTATCCAACCAGGGTCGCCGCGCTGATCCCTGTCGCAGCGGGAATCGGCGGGTATCCCCAATCGGCTGAAGATGCGCAGCTCTTCGAGCCGGTTGTTGAAGCGTTCACCGCAAAGGACTTTACTCGGGCGATCGATTTGATGATTCATATCTGGGTGGATGGACCGCAACGCGACGCTGATGAGGTCGACCCGACTATTCGCGACCGTATCCGAGCGCTTTATACCGATGTGCTACTGCGCAGCCGCGACGGTGGCCGGCCGGCGGAGCAACTCGATCCACCGGCCTACGGACGTCTTGGTGAAATCCATGTTCCAACGCTCGTCATTGTGGGATCAGGCGATATTCCAGCTGTGCAAGATCAGTCCGAACAGATCACCCGCTCCATTGCGGGTGCGCGCAAAGAAGTCTTGCCCCACGTGGCGCATCTTCTCAACATGGAGATTCCGGAGGAGTTCAACCGACTCGTGCTCGATTTTCTTCGGCAGCTCCAGCTCGCGAGCTAGGAAACGTCGGAAGGACGCCGTTCTGGAGTGAATCTAGTCCATGCTGCCTTCTTCGGCCGTCTGTCCGTGGAGCGAGCGGTATTTTCGCCAGATGTACCAGATCGCGAGCAGCACCAGAACGACCAGGATCACCTCGTCCACGAATTTTGCCCGATTGCGGAACTCTTCCCACTTTGGCCCCCAGATTTCTCCGATCGCCGTCAACGGGATGCACCAGAGGAACGCACCGACGAAGGTATAGACCGCGAATCGGCCGAATGGCATACGGGCGATCCCTGCCGGGAATGAGATGAAGGTGCGGACGACTGGCAGCAAACGACCGACGAAGGTGGTAATTCCTCCCCGGTGATTGAACCAGTGATCGGCGCGATCCAGATCTTCGTGGGTAATCAGCACCCACTTGCCCCAGCGCTCGATCAGCGGTCGACCGCCGACCGCTCCAATGATGTAGGCGATGGTCGATCCGGCAAGGTTCCCTGCCGCTCCGACGGCGCTCGCCAGCAGGATCCCGGACCAGCCCATATTGCGATCCGACACGAAGAGCCAGCCTGCCAGCGGCATGATCACCTCGCTTGGCAACGGAATTCCGGCGCTCTCGATCGTCATGGCGATGAAGATGCCAAACCAGCTCAACGTATCGAACAACGTCCGGACGAAGTCGATCGACGCGTTTTCGATTCCGGTTAGCATGTCTACGGTGCCTCTTTCCTCGTCTACGACTGTATGCAGTGGTGGCTTGTCGGTTTAGGCGACGGCTATCGTCGACAGCGAATGATAGGCGACGGGCCAGTGATTCGCCACGATGAGGCACTATCGAACGATCTCGGGTGCATCAGAATCCGGGTTCCCAGTTGGGTCGAACATTATCCGTTGCAATATAGCGCGGCCCGGTCGGATCGCCGGGCCGCCTTGACTAGTGACGTAAGCGATGATGAAGATCTATGGCAACGGTAAGCTCGTGTCCGGCACTGGCCAACCGGTTACCGTCACCGTCCGGTTCCAGAGATATCCAACTACATCCGTTCCGATCGGCTTCCACTGTATGACGACTGTGTGGGTCCCGGATGAAACGCTGGGTACCGAGAAGGTGAAAGCGCGTGCCTCGACACGGTTCCCGACAGCGAAGTAGTTGTTGAAGGGATCTGCCGGGTTACCATCGATCAACGCACGGATCAATACGCGACCGGAATCACTGGACGCCCATGCCTCGGCCGTAAAGGTGATCGAGAGCTCACTTCCACCAGGTGTGGTGATCGTTGTCGTCATATCGGGGACGGTCACCCAGTTCAACGAGGTGTTGTTGATAGCGTCGTTGTCCCGTGTTCGCATCGCTAGACCGCCAATAGCAGTGTTCGGCGGAGATGCCTGAACCAGGAGTGTTCGCGCGAGAATGAGTGCGGAGGAGCCCGGATCGACCGTGCCCTGAACCACGACGTGATGCGTTCCCGCTGAGACGTCGCGCATGACCCAGGTGAAGGTATTCGTTCCGGCAAACCCGCCTTGTGCGAAGAGGGTGGGCTTGGAGGACGGCAAGGCAACGTTGCCATCGACCAAGACACGTGTCAGTAGGCGGCCTCCCGACGTCGAGGCAACCGCGCTCATGGTAATCGCCAGATCACTGCTCGCGGATGTCGCGATGTCAGTTGCCATGTCAGAAATTTGACTCCACGAGCCAATGGGCGTTGTGATATTCCCGGACGAACCGGGCGAGCCGTACCGCACCGATAGATTGCCGTGATCGGCGTCGATGGGCGAGGTGATGATGCTCAGTGTTCGAAAGCCCATCGTGGCGCTTGTACCGTCATGAACGCGCCGTTCCATTCGGATCGTGTGATGTCCCGCGCCCACGTTGGGCACACCGAACGTAAAGGATCTGGCCACCGGCGGAGATGTGTTGACCACGGCGAGGGGCACCGAAGATGGGTTCGCGGGCACGCCATCGATCATCGCGCGAACATCGACAGTACCGGTGACGCTCACCTCTGAGCTGAATGTGACTGCCATTGGTCCGCTTGTCTGAACGAGAATCGATCGCTCCATGTCAGGGATCGGCAACCAGGAACTTGACGTCGTCGTTACGGTGCTCTCGGACGAAGTGGTCCAGACGGTGGGAATAGTCATGATCATGACCGACCTATAGCGCCACATGTAGTAATGGAGACCGACGTTCCCCGCCTCAACTTGCCAGCCAATTGGATTGCCCGGAGTGTAGGTCAGGCAGCGGCGTTCAAAGCACTGCATGAGGACGTCTTTGTAGACGCCACCCACCTTGATGTTGGCCCAATACGCTTCGGTGACCGGATAGCCAGTGGCGTAGAAGGGGTTCAAGAAGAGCTGGTCTTGGGTAAGCGCACCATCTTCCCACACGGTTCCTGAACTATTCATGAAAGTCCAGAAGACCGAGGCAACCTGATGATCCAGGTTGGGAACAGTCACACGGTAGGCCGTAGTGACCCCGTACCCGGAGAGGGTCGAATCGACGGAGACCGTTCCGTTGTGGGCCAGGCGCTGATTGATGAGGGCACCATCGGAGAGGGCCGGTGCATCGGCCACAAGATCAATGGTGGCGTACGTAGGTCCGTTTGACTCTTCAAGGTCGCCACTGACATTGATGTCAGCTGGATGACGAGTCGAGTAGGCGTTATCTCCAACCTGCATCTTGCCGGTCATGAGCTCAACGACCAGGAGACCATTGGTGACATCCCAGGGATCAGCAGCGCGGTAGCTGTTGTCCTCCATACGGGACTTGTCGAAATACTGGACGATCCGTTGTCCACTGGGTGCCTCGGCGTAGGACTCACTCCGTGTGTTCGTCCCTTCATCTACCGGCCCCCACATCCAGGTGCGACTGATGGCGAGATCGGCGACCGGCTTATCGGTTCGTTCCCAGGTGCGCTGGAACGCGGAATTGGCCCATGGCGCGGCCAGAGTTCCTGGTGCCGAGAGGAGCGGGACGGTCAGGAGGGACAGCAAAGCGATCAATCGGAAGGCATGTCGACGCATGAGGATATCCTCCACTTGCTGGACGGAGGGACCGTTACTCGCGATGCACACACACCCGTATTCAACCTAGCGAATCGCATGTGAAGAAGTTGTTCGAACCTGGGTCAGGATGTGGCAACTTCGCAACAATTGCGGCGATGTAATCCCACACGTCGCGACATGCGTTCCCCTATATCCATCACGCTAGTGGGGGCTTCGCTTGACCTCGTGCGATCTGAACTTGACCCGGCCTGTTTGCACGGACTAGACAGAGACTGGAGTGGACGTATTGATGCCCCTGGTGTCAACCTTCTCGACGATGAGGAGGAAATTCACGTACGTGAACCAGATGATTGTCGTCACGTTCGGGATGATAGCGATTACCTCGCCATCCAACGTCTCGAGGAATCGGGCGAGCGTGTCCTGAGCCGAAGTCATCTTGACGTCTAGCCGGTGAACGCGATAGCGCATTGCAAATTCTCCCTTACGATGCTCAATCAAGAGTCCCCAGCCCGGATAGCTGCTTTCTGATAACCCCGTTGGATGCAATTCCTCTTCTGGGCGGTGTTCGAAGCCAGCTGACTGTATGAATCTGCCGGAATCGAACACCATCCTGACGGACTCGTTCATAGCGTCACTGATACGCTGGTACGCCACTGGGGACGTGGCCCCCTAGGTCCCTGGGACATTGCCCATCACAATCAGCGATCGTTGGTAGATCGTAAGCCACTCCCCGGAGTCGGCTTTCCACTGAACCTGAACGGAATGGTTTCCTGCCGAAACGTTTCTGGTAACAAACGTGAACGAGTGGACGGCGTTTGGTCCCCCGGTATCAAACACGATGTAGTTGGGATCCGATGCCAGCCCATCGATCAGAGTTCTGACCCACGCGCGCGAGTTGTTGGTTGCACTCACAGCCGCGCTAAACGTCGCCGCGATGTCTCCGCCATTTGGCGTATTGATGTTGGTACTCATCCCTGGGACCGCTACGAACGTCGTTGAGTTCTCGGGTGCGGGCGAGTTGTCGTGGGTGATCGCGGCAATCCCCCATTCAGGATTCGTGCCGGCGGTGCTGCTGTGGACCACCAGCGATCGATTTCCCAGCGATGCCGTGTACATCGCATCCCCGTACCACTGCATTTGGATTGTGTGAGTTCCAGACACGGTGGTGAGGCCATGAAACGTGAAAGAGACCGCCCCGTACGGTCCTCCCTGGACGAAGATCACGTCGGATGGACTGAAGGCGATACCATCAAACAGTGCACGAACCCACATGCGGCCCATGGTCGACGAGGTCCAGGCGTGGGCGCTGAAGGTCACGGTCACATAGCTCGTCGACACAATGTTTATGGTTGCCTTCATATCTGGAATTGAGGACCAGCCCGTCTGGCTATTGGTCAGGATCGATCCTTCGTTCGCTGCGACGGATAGGTCGGCAAACCCCGCGTCAGGGTGTCGGGCAGTGACGCTGATGGTTCGTTCACTTATATTCGCTGTCTGTCCGGCTTCGACATGCCCCTGAACTTGTATCTGGTGGCTGCCTGCGGTGACATTGGCCACCACGAAGGTGAACGATTGGGCTCCGATCCATTGTTTGTTGAAGACGACCTCAGTCGGGTCAGCGCGTTGGCCATCGACCAGCGCACGAACGAACAGTCGGGACGGCGCGTGTGCCACCGCGCTGAAGCTGATGGCGAGCGGACCAGATGTCGCCGGATCGACCGTCAGTTGCATGTCAGGAATCAGCTGCCAGTCGGTATTGGTCGCTTGAATAGTTGATCCAGCGGGTGCAGTCTGAATCCAGACCGTCTTGGCTGGTGACGCCGGGGGAGCGGGCTGTACATAGCGCCAGCTGTAGTAGTGCTGGCCGACGTTTCCGGCCTCGACCTGCCAACCGGAAGGATTACCGGGGGTGTAGGTCAGGCAGCGGCGCTCGAAGCACTGCATCAGGACGTCTTTGTAGACGCCACCCACCTTGATGTTGGCCCAATACGCCTCGGTGACCGGATAGCCGGTGGCATAGAAGGGATTGAGGAACAGCTGGTCTTGGGTGAGCCCACCATTTTCCCACACGGTTCCCGCACTGTTCATGAAAGTCCAGAAGACCGATGCGACCTGATGATCCAGGTTGGGCATGGTGACGCGATGTGCTGCCGTCACCCCATAACTTCCGAGTGCAGCATCGGTGGTGATCGTTCCATTGCGAGCGAGCCGTTGGTTGATGATAGTGTCGTTGGGAAGCGGCGCGGAGCTCTTGACTATCGCCATGGTGGCGTAGGTGGGTCCGGTGGGATCATCGGCATCGCCGCCGACATTCACTGATGCCGGTCCCTTAGAGAGTTGGAACGTGGTGTCGCCTATCTGCGTTTCTCCGGTCATCAGCTCAACGACCAGCAGACCATTGGTGACATCCCAGGGATCAGAGGCGCGGTAGCTGTTGTCCTCCATGCGGGACTTGTCGAAATACTGGACGGTTCGCTGCCCGCCCGGCGCCTCGACATAGGGTTCGGTCATCGCGCCGGTGTACCCGTCAGGTCCCCACATCCAGGTGCGGCTGACGGCGAGGTCGGCAACCGGCTTATCGGTTCGTGCCCATGTGCGCTGAAAGTCAGGGGTAGCCAGCGGTGCGGCCGCGGTTCCCGGCGTCGAGAGGAGTGGCACGGTCAAGAGGGTCAGTAAGGCGATCAATCGGAACGCATGTCGACGCATGAGGATATCCTCCACGTGCTGGACGGAGGGGCCGTTAATCGTGATGCACACACACCCATATTCAACCTAGCGAAGCGCGTGTGAAGAAGTCGTGTTGCGGAGAGTCTGGATGTAGCAGGTTCGCGACAGATTCCTCAGGGCTGACGAAGCGAGAAGGGAGGCCGGTTCCAAACCGGGATTCCGTTGCGTCATCGTTATCCTGAGTTCTTAATTCACTCGGGTGCCTGAGGCTGCTCACGACCGGCTCGCGAGAGTTCGTGCCATCAGATTTTGACCGAGAACTTGAGGACACGTTACAATATCAAGCATACGGAACATCTCTTGAGAATCTTCGCAGTCGCTATTTGTGTTGTTGCCTATTTAATGGCGTGGGCCTGCATGTACTAGCAGGGTTCATTCTTATTGCGGCGACTGCCTCCCGGTATCGCTCCGCAGCAGTGCGTTCGCGCACGGAGGCGAAAGGTGACGAGATGGCCGAAAGATCTCCCCGCGTTGTACTCATGGTGGAAGATCCCAGTGATTTGCCCGGCGTGGCGGCAGCGATGGATCCCCGGATCGAGCACGACGTCGCGATGGTTCCGCTGGACTGGCGTCCATGGCGTCGAAAGAAATCAGAGCCGCCCCCTGATCCACCGGACGAGCCGGAGGAGCCAGACGATCCAAATGAACCGCTACGGCCGTATTTTCCGGATCCCGGCATCTACAACATTGAAATGGTGAGCGGTCAAAATAGAGATGTGGAGATCGACACGACACGACAATTGAACGTCGGCGAGGCGAAGCACCTCTCTGCTCAGAATGTTGATTTCTCTCTCAGCCAGGCACCGTCCATCGTCGTTGCCCGTGATCATAATGAGCTCGCTGACGCATCCGAGCTGGTTCGTCGCATGGGAGGAGAGAGTGACCATGCTGAACGCCCTGCAATCGTTATTTGGTTGGTTCGGCAATCGCCTGAGTCCCCATAATGTAGAGGATCAGAACGCCAGCGAGATTCAGAGTCAGCCTGCGCCCCCGAGGCCAACCCAGGACGAATATGTTAAGAATGCTGACGAATCGATTGCCCATTTCTATGATGCTGCGAAGTGGATTTTAGGCGTATTCGCGGCTGTTGCGGTGCTCCTTCTGGCAGGGACTCAACTCTCCAACATCGGTCGTCTGCCGGTCGGTGGGACCCTGAACGATCATCGTTTCGATGTCGCTTTGGCTTCTGTCCTGGTGGGCATTTTCTCGACTGGCGTGGTGATTCTATCGACCGTGCGTGTGCTCCAATCTGGGCGGGCGTCGATCCAACAGATTAAAGAAGAGGAGCATTACGATGAAGTCGGCAAGCGGCACTTCTGGCAGCGAACGCCGGCTGATCTAAAGGTTGTTCGTCAACTCAGCACCCTGTCGCAATACCCCGTCTCCTCCCGGGTACGGTCGTGGGACAACGCATACAATGAGATGGTCGACAAATATCGACATTTTCCTAAGCCGCGCACCCCGCAGGAACAGGCACAGATCGCGCAACTCCGTTCAAATCTGGCTGAGTTCGAACTTTCGCGACTTCGCGTCCTCGCGATCGTGAAAGCAGAGCAGGTTCGCAGAACGTTCCGTCATTCTCTGGTGCTCATGTTCGTCTTCGGGTTGACCGCGTCGATCGCCATCGTTGGGTTTGCCTGGGCGGCGAATCCTCCAGCCATCTCCGCCTCTGCCATTCTTTTCCCTTCGAGGGCAACCCTTACGCTCACGGCCGCTGAGCAAGAGGTTCTGTCAGCGAGAATAGGCCCGACATGCGTTGGGGGAACCATCGAAGTCATTGTTCTCGATCAAAGCAGCAATCAGTATGACGTTGTCACCGTACCCGCCCAGGGTTGTGAGGTCGCGCGGTTTATGGCGGGCGCAGGTGGTATTGGAACGCTCCAGCCGCAGCCCTGAGACTTTCTTCGAATTGGCGTACGGCTGACTGATGTGCGTCGATCCACGTTCGAACGCTCCTATGGCGCCGGAAGCGCCCAGTAGGCGTTCAGGTAGTCGGCGGCCATTTCCTTCGTTGCTGGAGCGATCGCTGCCTGATTGAGCACCTCAACCGGAGTCTGCTCGATGGCCTGCCGCTCCACCGGTGTCCACACCAACGTCGCTTCGGCGACGTTGGTGGCGCCGAGGGTCACACTCTTCCAGAATGCCTGTGTCGTTATCTGTCGCCGCTCGATGTCCGGGAAGAGCACCGTCCAGTAATAATCAGCGCCGACCTCGTCGATATAGGCGCGAGTCGTCGCCGGAACAGCGACCTTGCCTTCGGTAATATATCTCTTGTCTGCTTCGATTCTGATGCTCAGATAGTCGTTGCTCGGCGAAAAACCGCGATTGACTGCGCGTTGATACAGCGCTCGGTCCTTGATGAGACCGGCAAGCGCGACGTTTTCGGGGCCGTAGCGATTGATCAGATCGAGAAAGTGTCGCATGTACGCGGCGGCCGGATCGTTGGATGCGGCCACTCCGCGCATATACGTTAGATTCGACTGAACCTCCCGCACCTTCTCCAGAAATTCCGCTGCGCTGACCGTCTCATTGCCGATCCGGACGACCGGCGTCGCCGTGGCGGGGTCAATACTCGTTGGCTGACCATTCGCCGCCGACGTCGACACGATGGCGGTAGCGACCGAGCTCAGCAGCACTAATACGACCAGCGGCGCGAGACGACTGAATTTGAGGCGGGATACCATCAGGATCGATCTCCATTTGATTCGGAAACGAGGCGTTCTTTCCTCAAAGAGTCTTCGTTGCGTGCCTATTCGGCAATTCATCTTTCCCAACATTGAGCGTCTCTTTCGGTCCAATAGGACGGTTGTATTTCCTAACACAAATCACTGTCATTGACGAACTACTTCGATGTCGTCGAAACGTTCACCCGCTGCACATCAATGTAGCGGCGGGACCTGTGCCCGCCAGCGACCGAAGGCCGTTTGTTCTGCGGCTAATGCGATGACGATGTCCGTCCATGTGTTCGGGGACTTCGTCCCCGCTGGCGGCCAGAGACGGCCGCCACTACATGGCTGGGTGTAGCCTGTTTAGGGACCTGTGCCCGCCAGCGACCGAAGGCCGTTTGTTCTGCGGCTAATGTGATGACGATGTCCGTCCATGTGTCCGGGGACTTCGTCCCCGCTGGCGGCCAGAGACGGCCGCCACTACATGGCTGGGTTCAGCCTGTTTAGGGACCTGTGCCCGCCAGCGACCGAAGGCCGTTTGTTCTGCGGCTAATGTGATGACGATGTCCGTCCATGTGTTCGGGGACTTCGTCCCCGCTGGCGGCCAGAGACGGCCGCCACTACATGGCTGGGTTCAGCCTTTTTAGGGACCTGTGCCCGCCAGCGACCGAAGGCCGTTTGTTCTGCGGCTAATGTGGTGACGATGCCCGTCAATGTGTCCGGGGACTTCGTCCCCGCTGGCGGCCAGAGACGGCCGCCACTACATGGCTGGATTCAGCCTGTTTAGGGACTTCGTCTTCATAGTGCTACGGCTCGCAGACGTCGCTCGTTCCCGGCGGTCGCATGTTGGCTGGCAGGCAACCGTAGGGATAGACGTAGACGATGAGATCAAGCGACTGTTGCCCCGCTTCGGCGTGCAGCTGCCAGCAGCCGCCACGCGGAAACGAGATCTCGGTCGGGTAGACGACGCTCAGGCTCGTGCTGAGATCGGTTACCTGAATGGTCTGGTCTGGCTGATCGAACAGATAACCGCTGATACTCAACGGAGCCCGCA
>CAVUBN010000006.1:0-120205 GCA_963739715.1 uncultured Chloroflexia bacterium
GTCCCGATAACCAGCGACGTAAGAGCCAATTTCATCGTGCTGGGAAACAAGCCCAAAAACTCTTGAATGACCGGTTGTTCTGTACGAATAGATCGCTCTTTCCCAGTCGCCATATTCTGGATAAATTTCCAGTATTGCACGGGAAGCGGCTGGTCGAGCCCTAGTGAGTGCCGCACTTTGGCGACCTGCTCAGCTGAGGCTCCAGACTGCCCAAGCATGACCTGCACGGGATCTCCCGGAGTTAGGTGAATCATGAGGAAGACGAGTATTGAGACGATGAACACCACCGGGACCATTGACACGATACGAGTCACAACAAATCGTGCCATATGCTCCTTACCCTTGTGAACTGATGCCTAACCTAGCTGACATTTACGTCATACAGCCATTGGTATTGGCGAAAATCCAATTTCAAGCCCTTGTACTTGCTCTCAATTGCAACGTTCTTAAGAATGCCGACGATCGAGACAATGAGCGCCTGATCCATGATGATCTTCTGCGCTTCCGCATAGGCCGTTGCTCGAGCCTGCGGGTCCGTGGTGTGCTCGCCCTGATTGAGCACGTCGTCGAGCTTCGGATCAGAATACTTGGTCCAGGAATAACCACCTTTGATGTTCTTGCTGAGGAACAAGTTACTCAGGATGACTGGATCACTGCTCACCCATCCAATCGTGGCGGTGTTGACGCTGCTCGCCGCAATCGCTTCAAACGCAGCAGCCGAGGTCGTCTTCTGCAGTTGAACTTCGACGCCGATATCTTTCCACTCCGCCTGAATCAACTCAGCGAACGGGTCTGAGAATGGTGTCTGTGCCCACGTGATGGTGCACCGCTGTCCATCCTTCGTGCGGATGCCATCCGATCCTGGTTTCCACCCTGCCTGATCGAGGATGCTTTTTGCCTTCGCTGGATCGTGCGCGTAATACGACCCCATATCCTTTGAATAATCAGGGGTGCCTTCCCACAGTGGACCAAACGAGGGCTTGGTCTGATCGAAGTAGCCAACCTTGGCAATGTATGGCCGATCGGTCGCATAGTTTACCGCCTGTCTGACGGCGAGATCGTCGGTCGGAGCCTTGGTGGTGTCGAGCATCAAGATTTCGGGGATCCCTGGATTGATGCTCTTTTGCACCGTGTACTTCGAGTCTGACTCGATCTTCTGCAGGCTGTTATAGGGAACCGACTCGATGTCTTGTGCATCGCCCGATTGAAGTGCGGCTAGACGAGTCGGGTTGTCGGTATAGAAGCGAAAGATCACCTTGTCTAAATATGCAGGTCCAGTGTGGTCGAAGAACGATGGCCCCCATTTGTAGTCATCGTTCCGAGCTAAGGTAATATGATCCTTCTCCACCCATTCCTCGAATTTCATGAAACCCGAGCCAATTGGCTGACGCAAGAAGGCCTTCGGGTCCTTCTGTACCGCGGTCGGAGAGACTACACCGAGGAACGCCTGACTCGCACCATCAAGAAACGGCGCAAACGAGTCAGTGAATACGACTTTGGCATTTTGGGCGTCGACAACTTCTGTGTGATCGTACGGTCCGAGGAGATTTGCAGCAAACCCGGAGTGGCTCGCCGGATCAACGATGTGATCGAGGGTAAATTTAACGGCGTCAGCGTTAAAATCCGTGCCATCGTGAAACTTCACATCGTTGCGCAATTGAAATGTATATGTTTTCCCGTCAGCAGTCGCGTCCCACTTCTGAGCCAATCCTGGATAGAATTTTCCGTCATCGCCACGCCAAACCAGCGTGTCATAGATATTCATCATCACTGTATGCGAGACGGCGAAGGGTGTCACCGCAGGGTCAAGATTATCGGGTTCAAGGTTTAGGCCAATGGTCAGCGATCCGCCCTGCTTGGCGGCTGAGGAAGAAGTGCTCGTACTGGCGGATCCACTCGCACTCGTGGCGGCAGAGCCCCCGCCTGACGTCGCGGTGCTGTTACTCCCTGAACTCCCGCAGGCGGCGAGAAGCCCGGCCAGGAGAGGAGATGAGAGTCCGACGAAGGCGGCGCGGCGCAACGCATCGCGACGACTCATCGGAAATGACAGCGTACGGGCACGGATGTCTTCCAACGATCTAACGGGTTGGTTCGTCACAGCTCAACTCCTCCTCGACAAACTAATCACCGACGAAAATCCAGGAGTCAGTAAACGAAAGAACTACTACCCCTGTCTTTCGCCACCAAATCAATCTGAACCGTCGGGGTATGATATATCTCATAGCTCTGCTATGATGTATGACAGTCAAGACACATCATAGCAGAGCCTCATGCCGTGTCAAGGGCGGGAACTCAGGAAGAATTCGATAGCTAGTGTTGGACGTGAGGCGCTCTTCGTTCAATTGCTTCCGCAGCGAGAACCGACGGTTCATCGCGTACTCGTTGAAGAGGGGGACCGGTGAATAAGACGAGTGCGCACGGACAGACGACATCGGCTGCCGAGTCAGCTTATCGACAACTGCGCGATCTTATTGTCCTCGGGACCTTGCGACCCGGTGAGGTGGTGGTTGAGCAAGAGCTCGCTGAGCAACTCGGGTTAGGACGGACACCCGTTCGGGAAGCGGTTCAGCGTTTGGCGTGGCAACGTGTCGTAACCATCTTCCCGCGCCGTGGGCTGGCAGTCGCCAAAATGGGCTTTGCTGATATTCAGGCTATCTTTGAATCACGCGAAACCGTAGAGGCAACTCTTGCCGAACTCGCCGCCATTCGACGGACAGCAGCAGAAGCTGAGGAGTTGGAGGCTCTCGGTAGATTAGTCCAACAATCTGCCGAATCGGGCGAGTACGTCGACTTCCTACGTGAAGACCAAGCGCTGCACCGGGCGATTGCCCACGCGGCACGGAATTCCTTTCTGGAAGAGACGTCTGACCATCTTCTAATGCTCTCGGCGTGGATTTGGCATCAACATTTTGGGGTTCACGGACCGCAACATACCAACCATTTTCATCACGGTGAGATCATTCAGGCGATTGTCGAACGAGATGCTGCTCACGCCAGACAAGCCATGTCCGAACATATTCAGCAGTCACGTCAACTGATTCAAAGTGTCGAGTGATCCGGGTTCAGCCGGTCGGATGATTGTGTCACTCCACAGGTGACGGCTGCCTGAGCAACAGCTGCTGTTGCCGCCACATACTACGAGTCCTTCGGTAATGGCTGATGGACAATTATCAGCTATGATGCGGCTCGCAATGTGTGGCGTCGATAGTCTTGATATTGTTGGGAGCATCATCAACATGGGCGACGACATCCGTCTCGGCGTCATCGGCACTGGGATTGGCGCGACTCATATCGACACGTTCAGCCAGATTTCTGGAGCAGAGGTCATCGGCGTCGCTTCCGCCGATCGCCGGCGAGCTGAACGCCTAGCCACGACCTACGGCCTGTCTTTTGCCACCGACGATTACCGGCGGTTGCTGACTGCTAACATCGATGCGGTTGTCATCGCAGCGCCTCCAGCGTTTCATCAAGCAATGGTCGTGGACGCCGTTGCCGCGGGGAAACACATCTTCTGTGAAAAGCCGTTGTCGGTCTCGATCAGCGAGTCGCAGACGATGTTGGACGCCGTAGAGCATGCCGAGCTCGTTCATATGATGAACTTTCATCTTCGATTTGCGCCCGAATTCATGACAGTGGCGAATATTGTTCAGGCGGGTTTGATTGGGTCCATCGCAAACGTTGATGCCGCAGTGCGGGTCAATCCAATCGACTACCTCAACGCTTCGTGGGGGAGTCCAAACAAAACCGCATGGTTTACAAATTCTACGCAGGGCGGTGGGTTGTTGCGTAGCTCCGCTGGTCCGCATCTCGCTGATTTCCTGTTCTGGCTTGGCGGCAATATCGAATCAGTTGTGGCAACGACCATGACGAGCCAACCCCAAGTTCGGGTTTCGGCTATCGGACAATTTGTCGATGTGCCAGTCGACGACGGGTTTGCGATCATTGCGCGGTTCGCGAATGGCGCCATCGCCACCATGCGCGGACTGCCAGTCGCCGAGCACGAAACCGAATTCTCCCTCTCCATAAACGGTGAACATGGCAGTCTGTACGTCAGCGGCGGAGAATTGCACGGGATGCTAAAGGGCGAAAATCAAATTCACCGAATTCCGCTTGAGTGCCGCCGACACGATGCCCGGCAGGGAATTGCCACAGCCTTCATTGAGGCTATTCGTTCACGCGATCTCGCGTGTCATCCGAACTTCGGTGACGGCATGATGGTTCAAGCGTTACTTGCCGCATGCACGCGATCGGCTGAACTCAACTCATGGGTCCAGTTGGATCAGAATCAACGTCCTCGCCCGCAAGTTGTTTAGTTCTTGATACATTCATCGACAGTGACATTGCGACCCCGGCCATTTGGCGCCACCGCGCACGAATCAAACGGCGGCCATGCATTCAGCACAATCTGGAGGGCCTATTTGGGAGTACGAAGCAAGTGACCACGACACCACTTGGCGAACGTAGCCGCTGGTCTACCGGATGATTTATGAGCGCAATACAGCAGGCGGATTGGGCCACGATGGACGAGTCATGTTCTTTGGCATGGCGACCACCCAGGGAGCGTTCGGTAGTTATCAAACTCTGTGGCCGCTCTACATCGCCGCGCTTGGGGCATCTCCATCCCAGATTGGACTTGTCCTTGGACTGACTGGGATCCTTCATCTGATCGCACTGCTTCCAAGCGGCGCTCTCGCCGATCACATCACGCTCAAACGAGTCATTCTGGGTGGTCAAGTCGCGATGGCCATTTCACTCCTGATTTATGCATTCGTTCAGACATGGTGGCAGTTGATACCAGCCAGCATTGTCTTTGCGATGGGAGCCGCGACATTTCCGTCGATCTTGGCCAAGATTGCAGCTATTGCGGGTCGCGGACCAGATCGGATTCATCGGTTTACGATGATCAACACCGTCGCGCCGGCAGCAGGACTGTTGCTGGCTCCAGCGATTGGCGGACTCATCGCCGCGCAGATCTCTATTCGCGCAGTGTTAATTTTCGCCGCCTGCCTGACGACGGTCGCCATGGTGCTGTTTACCAGTCTGTCGAACGGCGCGGATACAAGGACCCCCGAGACCCGTGTTTCATATCGGAAGACGCTCAATCAGCCAGCGATTCTGCGGTGGTGTTTGATCGAAATGATGGCCATTTTCAGCTTGACGCTTGGAATGTCGTTGATACCCAATTACCTCCACACGGTGCATGACATCAGTGATGGGGTGATTGGCTCGTTCGCGTCGCTTTCCGCTGCTGGGAGTATTGTGATTGCGCTGATGGTCAGCCGGCTCCGCTTTTTTCGTCGTGCGCTCAACGGAATTGCGCTGGCGTTGGCGTCTGTGGCCGGGGCCTTTGTACTGGTAATCATCGGTCATCAACTCGTGGTCTTCGCCATGGCGTATGTGCTGATGGGCGGATTTTTCGCGACCTGGACACTTTTTGAATCGGTACTCGGTGGTGTCGCCGCGCAGCACCATCACGCGCGAGCCTACGCGATTGCTGAGATACTCAGTGGAGCCGGGTACGCTCTTGCTCCCTTCTTAGCGGGATTTCTGTACGAAATTGACCCGCGCGCTCCCGTCATTGGTGGACTCTGTCTGACTGTATTACTCATTGTTGCGGTGCTGACGATCATGCGAGGAAAGCTCCAATCCAGTCTTACCGCCTCCGAAGCCGTTTCGTGACGCGTGACAGAAGAGGCTTCCCTTTCGTGAACTCAGGGGTCCCGTACTCCGCATAACTCGCTGAATCTCGACTGCGCCTCTGCCCACAAACACTGGAACTCCTGACAGCCAGATCGTTGAATGCGGCGCGCGACGCTGTATAGCAATTCGTTCGTACGCGACAATACGGATGAGTGCTGATAGTACTCCCAACAGACGTCGAACTTGGTTCGCATCCCCGGCAGTTGACGAGAAATGGCCTGACCAAACGCGGCAGGAGAACGTCCTGGCTCTTCGGGCCGAAGCGGTCTCCTGGTTTCACGGACGGGGAGCCGGTGAGCGGGAACCATATGACAAGAAGCTAGGACCGGGTCCCGCCGAGCATCTCTGACCGCTATTTGGCGGCGACAAGACTCTCGGATTCGCGGCCGCCGATTCGACTCGTGATCCTAAGAGCGGCGGAACGCACTGCGTCGGCAATATCACGGGAGCGAAGATCATTGAGGCGGATCAGAGGTACTGAGACACTGACGGCGGCGACCGGAAAACCGGTGTGGTCGAGAACCGGCGATCCGAAACAACGGGCCCCTTCTTCGTTCTCACCCCGATCTTCCGCTACGCCAGAAATTCGGATCTGATCGAGCTCCCGGCGAAGCAGCTCAACGTCGGTGATCGTGCGCTTTGTTCGAGGCTGGAGATGGGCGGGCAAATGGGCCTGAAGTTCATCCGCCGGAATGTAGGCCAGGATTGCCTTTCCAATTGACGTTGAATAGGCAGGGTCCCGACTCCCAAGGTGCGCGGCCATACGGAGTTCGTGATCGCTCTCTATCATGTCGATGTACGCGACCTCGTGGCCATCGAGCACTCCCAGGTTCACGGTTTCATTGAACTTCCGGTTGAGCTCCTCAAGATATGGCCGCGCTCTTTGCCGTAGATCAAATCCTTCCAGTGCCCGTTGACCGAGGTAGGTGAGCCGCGTGCCAAGACGATATTGAACGCTCGAAACGTCCTTGACAATGTATCCCCGGCCCTCAAGTGTCGCCAATATCCGGTAAACCGATGACTTGGTCGATCCGATGCTGCGCGCGATCTCAGTCGCGCCGAGAGGATCATCGGATTCGGCCAGCGCCTCCAACACGTCAAGAGCCCGATCGACGACCGCGATCGTGTAATCAGGACCTGAGCGGCTCATCCAGGAGTGACCTTCCTCGACAGTTGATCGATGACGTCGGACATTTTGGTGAGCGCATCAGCAAAGTCGTCGTCAGTATGCGCAAACGAGAATCCTGAGTGTCCTGGTGACCCGGTTCGACCATAGGCATGGAAGTAAATGCCCCGCTCGAGACAGCCGACTACAAATCGCGCATTCAGATCGTGATCGTGGTTCAACCCGTCGGAATAGGTTTTCACTGGCTCCGTTCGCCCGAAATAGAGTCCGAAACGAGCTCCAAGTCCTTGTACCCTAACCGGCAGTCCCCGCCGGTCGAATAGCTCTTGAAGGGATGAGTAAAACCCTTCGCTTCGGGCCGACAACCTATCGTACATTCCGGGCTTGCGCAATTCATCAAGCGTCGCGATCGCCGCCAGCACAGAAAGCAAATGTCCCGAATAGGTTCCGCTGTGCGCCACTGGTCCGTTCGGGGCCAGGTGCTCCATCAAGCTCGATTTTCCAGCCAGGACCGATAGCGGCATCCCGTTCGCGATGGCTTTCGCAAAAGTCGTAAGGTCCGGAACTACTCCGTAGTACATTTGGGCGCCGCCAAGCGCCATCCTGAATCCGGACAGAACCTCGTCAAAGATCAGAACGATTCCGTCTACTTCAGTACGCTGGCGCAGGTGTTGGAGGAATCCAGGTTCGGGCGGAATACATCCAGCGTTGTAGAAGACCGGCTCACAGATCACTGCCGCGATCTCTCCAGCGTTCTGTTCAATCGCACGATCGAATGCTTCGAAGTCGTTCCAGGGCACGATCAGGACGTCATTTCCATATGCCTCCGGAACCCCGCCCGAGGAGGGAACCACGTCATTAGCAATGTTCGCGTCAGACGATGGTTTGAACAAGAATGGCTCAGTGAGACCGTGAAAATGACCAGTGAATTTGAGGATCTTGGTTCGCCCGGTTGCGTGTCGTGCCAGGCGGACGGCGACCAGCGTTACCTCAGAACCGGTGCTGGCAAACCGCACGCGCTCCGCCGCCGGAATGATCTCAGACAGCATCGTCGCCAATTGTTGATGATATAGCGTTTCTGCTGCGGCGATAATGCCAGCGTCAAGTCCTTGCTGAATGGCTCCGACAACGTTCGGATGGCCGTGGCCCAGTATGGTCGCGCCGTTCGATTCGTTGAAATCGATGTACCGCGATCCGTCCAGATCGTAAACGTATGCGCCATCGCCCCGGCTGAGGTAGAAGGGTTGTCCAAGGTAAGGATGGAATCTCATCGACGCGGAAACACCACCTGCCAGAACCCCTCGTGCATTTGCGTACATCTGTTTCGCGTTTTCGTTCATGGCTGGGTGCTGCATTCAACGGCTCCTTAGGATGCGGGCTGTCTTGTTCGCTTATCCGATTATGAGATTGAAAACCATTAGTCCGATGATCCGCTCCCCCCACCACGGCTCGGTCCACTTTTCGTTGGCAAGCTGTGCCATCTGCGCCAGTTCCGTTCACACATTTGACAACGAGCTAAAGATTGTCTCGCACAAGCCATGTTTCCGACCAGAGCAAACAATCCATCACCGAGGCGATAATCGCCGATCGATATTCGTTAGCGACGTCGAGATCGGGGGTCGAGTGCATCGCGCAAGCCGTCCCCCAGCAGGTTGAGCGCAAGAACCATGAAGAAGAGTGCGGTACCAGGGAAAACCGCCAGCCACCAGGCCCGCTGCATTACCCGCTGTCCGTCACGGAGCATATTGCCCCAAGTCGGGATTTCCGGCGGCACTCCCGTACCTAGAAATGACAGCGAAGCTTCAGAGATGATGGCGAATGCGACCACAAACGTGCATTGCACGATTAACGGCGAAAGCGAGTTGGCGAAGACGTAACGGCGCAGTATCAGCGGATCACGCGCACCGATTACCCGAGCCGACTCAACGTAGGGTTGCTGCTTTGTAACCAGTGCCGCGCTTCGAACAAGACGGGCAATACTTGGCGTGTAAACGATCGACAGAGCCACAATCACGTTTGTCGTGCTCGGGCCAAGGCTCGCCATAATTGCAATCGCCAGCAGAATACTTGGGAACGCCATCATGCCATCCATGATGCGCATGATCGGCGTATCGAACTTCGTGTAGTAGGCGGCAATAAGACCGAGTATCGAACCAATAGCCGCTGCCGCGAGGGTCACCGATGCTCCGACCAGCAGTGAAACGCGCGCGCCAAATAGGATGCGCGTCAAAACGTCTCGTCCGACATCATCGGTTCCGAACCAGTGTGATGAGGAGGGGCCCAAGAGCCTTATCCCAGGTTCGAGGTGAGTCGGGCTATATGGCGTCAACAACGGCGCAAAGATGGCGAGCAGCAAGGTAATCAGGATAAACGAGCCACTGATGACGGCCGCCGGATTTTCCAGCAGCATACGAAGCCAGTAGAAGCGCGATCCGGGTCGAAGACCCGAAATCAGGCCGCTCTGTTCATTTCTACTGGCACCCTCCTGGCGTTGGGAATCAGTCGCCTCCATAGTGAATCCTCGGATCGATATATACGTACAGTACGTCTACGAGTAGATTGGCAAGCACATAAAATCCGGCAATGGTCATCACCGCGCCCTGAATAACTGGGAAATCACGCCGGGCGATGCTCTGAACGACCAGGCGTCCCATCCCGGGAATGGTAAACACGGTCTCGGTGACGACCGCACCTCCGAGCAACGCTCCAAGCGAGTAGCCTATGACCGTAATCGCCGGAATGAGCGCGTTCCTTAACCCGTGACGCACCACCATCAGCCGCTGTGGCAACCCTTTGGCCATAGCCGTCCGAATGTAATCCTCGTTCAGCACGTCAAGCATTGAAGATCGGACCAACCGTGCCAGTAGCCCGGCAGAGGAAAAGCCGAGCGCAAAGGACGGCATGATCATCGCCTTGAAGTGAGCAACTGGATCTTGAGTGATCGGAACGAAGCCACCAGACGGCAACCAATGTAAAACCACCGCAAAAAAGAGAATGAGCATGAGTCCAAGAAAGAAATTCGGTATCGCTGCTCCGCTGATCGACACGACCATCAACAACCGGTCGACCAGCGAATTACGCTTGACCGCGGCGATCACCCCCGCGGGAATACCGATCAGAACCTGGATCGTCAGCGCGTAGAGAGTCAGGAGCATCGTCGGCTCGGCACGCGAACGCAACGCCGTTGTCACCGGCTCGCCCAGAAAGAGCGAATTCCCAAAGTCGAGGTGCAGCATGCCACCGAACCAGTGGACGAATTGGATGTATATCGGCCTGTCGAGGCCAAGTTGCTGCCGCAGTTGGTCAATCTGCTCAGAGGTGGCGTCCGGACCCAGTATTACCGCCGCCGGGTCACCAGGAGTTAGATGAATGAGTGCGAAGACAACAACCCCAACGACTACCAATACCGATGGAAGCAACAGCAATCGGCGAACGATATAGGAGGTCAACCTCGAACCTCCCGACTTACATGCTTCCTGATCATCTACTTCCTCATCAATCTCACGGGACAAGTGCAGATTATCGCGACGCGTACGTGGCGACGGGGTGAAGTGACGCAACCACGTGTCTCACGTTGCCGGCCCGAATCCAAACCCGGACAGAACAGCGAGAATGCCAACACGGCCATGAGAACGCGCGATCTGTTTCGCTCTTGCAGCCGATGATGCGCTCAATCGGAAGCCTCTCAAGCAACCTCATCGGTGTCGGTGGCGACAGAGTTCGCACTCCTGTCGCCACCAAGAAGATCAGCTTTGTGCGCTCCGCTCCGAGCGCGTCAAACCTCGCAGTTGACTAGGTCAGCCAGATGTTCCAGTACGGCACACCGCGCTGAAGCTGAGTTGTGTAGCCGCCAACTTTCTTCGACCAGACCGTGATGTTGCTCGAGTCGCCAGTCTTGACGGCTGGGATTTCGGTGTACATGTTCATCTGGATCTGTTTCCAGAGTGCGAACCGCTTGTCGAAGTCAGTCTCGCTTAGCAACTCGTCGGCGAGCTTGAGCGAGGCTTCACTGCTCCACCATCCTGGATAGATATTCATCTGTCCAACGTAGGAGATCTGGCTCGGGTCCGGCACAAAGCCATGACCGGTCACGAACAGGTCCCACTCTTCGGGCTTGGCTCGACGCTGGAGCACGGTCGCCCAGTCAGTCACCTGAAGATCGACGGTGAAGCCGCCAGCTTCCATCTGCTGCTTGGCAACAATCGCCGCGCCGTACATGTAGGAGTACTCTTGGGTACACATGAAGCGCACCGGAGTGCCGTCATAACCAGCCTCTTGCAGCAGCTTCTTCGACTTCTCCGGATCCTTCTGGTTGTAATACTCCTCGCCAACAGTGGTATACCAGGCAGTCGGCTTCATCATGAAGCTCGGATCAAGCTTGACGAAATCTCCGCCACCGCGGCTGGATTGCATGATCGGCAGCTCGTCGATACACGCCTGAAACGCCTGGCGGATCTTTAGCTGCGACATCAATGGTGATTTCCAGTTGCAGAAGAAGACGTCCCAGTTACTCGGCGGCAGAATCTCCACCCGTAGGTTGGAGTCACCCTTCAACACTTCGTACTGATCGTTTCCGGTGTTCATCGAGATGTGATAGTCACCGGCCTGCATGCCGGCAACGCGCGCCGACTCATCCGGGACCGGGACGAACTCGATCTTGTCGACATACTGATACTTATGCCCAGCATAGCTCCCGACCGCGCCGCCATCCCGTGCCTTGTAGTCGGCGAAACGTTCAAAGCGAATGTACTTGTCCGGCGCTCGCTCCGTCAGCTTGTATGGTCCCGTACCGATGAAGTCCTTGAGCTCGCCGTCACCGGTTTTGTCAATGATCGACTTCGGGTAAATCGCCGGGGCCTGGGTGTTGTTGGAGAACGCGATCAGAGTGGTTCCATACGGCTTCTTGAATTTGATCTCGACCGTGTAGTCGTCGGGCGCGGTAATGGCATCTACTTGAATCCACATCTTCTTGCCGACGCCCGAGATGCCCGCCCAGCGAGTGAGCGACGAGACCACGTCGGCCGATTTCATCTCCTCGCCGTTGTGGAACGGAACGCCCTGTCGAAGTTTGATCGTCTGCGTCAGACCATCAGAGCTCACATTGAACGACTCAGCAAGCATCGGGGAGGGCTGATATTGATCGTCATAGGCGAACAGCGTTTCAAACCAACAGTAGCCGATCTCAGCGGTAATCCCGGCTGTCGTTTGATGCTCATCAAGCGTGGCCGGGTCGCCAATCGACGCGATTCGGAGCGTGCCGCCCTTCTTACCGCCCGTGAACGGGTCCTTCCCGGCTGTGCCGCCGGAAGCCGTGGCTTGAGATGATGCCGAGGTGCTCGTCGCAGCAGAGCCGGCGCTCGTGGCTGTCGATGCTGAAGCGGCAGTCGTCGCCGTGGTGCTTCCTGAGCCACCCGAACTCGCTGCCGAAGAGGGAGTGCTTTTGCTGCTGCTTCCGCACGCAGCCAGCAGAGCCGCGATCGCCGGAGCGCTCAGGCCAAGGGCGGTTGCCCGTTTGAGCAGCACACGACGGGTAAGTTGACCCGAGCGGGCCGCGCTCAGAAGTCTTTCGAACTGGGTCTCTTGATCCATGTGTTTCTCCTCCGCGAAAAATGACCTAGCCGGGGTACCACCAGACCAAAGCCGGACATCCGGCAATGGCACGAACCGCTCCATAGTGTAGAAAAGGATCCGCGGCGAGCGTCACCGCACGCGATCACGTTGTGGCCATCGATCACGTGACATCTCCATCGCGCTTGGGAAACCATAATCGACGGACTTTGTGTCACTAGGTGAACTGCGGATTCTCTACTTGAATCAGAATACAATGCCGGTTAGACTGTGTCAACAACCTATGATCGTCGTTGATAGCGCGTAAGCTTGTTCATTACGGAAAAATGATGGCGAGCCTGGTTTATGCAAAACGTCCGAGGCGAGACAACGTCGTTCCTCCGTAACTGAAACGTGTTGGCAATTAAGTGAAATCGCGGCTATAGGCGCACATAGCCATGCGCGGCGAGGTGCAGCGAACCAGGTGATCCGCGTCCCGCAATGGCTGAAGCTCCAAGAATCGCGTTTGAAAGGGAGGGGTCGTGCGAGTCGCAATCGGTGGTATTGCACACGAAACGAGCACATTTTCACTGGTTCCCACGACGTTAGAGGACTTCCGACATCGAACCCTGGCCGAAGGCCCAGACATCATTCGCGAACTCAGTGGCACCAAGACTCCAGTTGGCGGATTCCTCGATGCGGCACGGGACGCGGCGTTCGATGTCGCTCCTGCCTTCGTCGCCGCGGCTACGTCCGGAGGGGTTATCACGTCTGATGCCGGGCGTTCACTCACTCAGCTCCTGTGCGAGAAGCTGCGAGAAGCATTGAATCAGGGGCCGATCGACGGGGTACTCCTGGCAATGCACGGTGCGATGATATTCGAATTTGCGGACGATGCTGAGAGCTATGTCTTAGCCGAGGTACGAAAGATTGTCGGAGACAATGTGCCGATTCTTGCCGAGCTCGACATGCACGGAAACGTCACGCAAGAACTGGTTGATCTTACCGACGTTTTGGTCGGCTATGACGAATATCCCCACATCGACGGTTACGAGCGAGGCTACGATATGGGTCTACTGCTGGCCCGGCTCGTACGCGGCAACGTTCATCCGACCTCGAGTTTGGTGAAAATCCCGCTTCTCGCGGGCGCGCAGCGTCAGTACACCGCCGCTATGCCGATGCTGGCAGTCAAGCACTTCGCCCACGACCTGGAGGCCGAACGCGGCGTGCTGAATGTCAGCTATCTTCCAGGGTTCTATTGGGCGGACCTTGAGCGCACCGGGTTCAGTGTGGTCGCCACCACCGCCGGTAATCAGCAGCAGGCGGACAACGTGGCCCGGCGCTTGGCGCAGTTCATTTGGGATCGTCGCGCAGAGTTCGAAGTGATCCCTGTCGCGCCGGACGAAGCCGTCGAGCGCGCTATACGCGCGGACCATCAACCGGTAATCCTCACCGATATCGGAGACAACCCGGGTGGTGGATGTCCAGGCGATGGAACGGTACTGCTCGAAGCGATGCTCCGGTTGGGAATAAAGAACGCGGTCTTGGTGCCGATGAATGACCCTGAAGTGGTCGATGCGGCGTTCGCCGCAGGGGTCGGTGCAACGATCACCGTCCGACTCGGAGGCAAAATTGATGACCTCCATGGCGAGTCGCTCGACGTTATCGCCAAAGTCGTACGCTTGACCGACGGCCGCTTCGTGAATACCGGGCCAATGAACACCGGCATCGAGACGAATATGGGGCCAACAGCGGTCCTGGAGGTGCAAGGCCGGAACGGCGGCTCGGTCAACGTTATCACCACGAGCTTTCGCCACCAGGCGCTCGATCTCGAGGTTTTGCGAAGCCAGGGATTTCAGCCAGAAACTGTCAATGTCATCGGTGTCAAATCTGCTGTTCATTATCGGGCGGCCTTTGAGCCGATCGCCGCTGAGATCATCGAAGTGGATACTCCTGGACTCGCGAGTCCGCATCTGCAGCGGCTCGAGTTTCACCGCTTACGACGTCCTCTCTATCCGTGGGACCGGGATATGTCTTGGGCACCATGATGACCAGATATACCGGCAAGCTAGATCAGGATCGGACCGGGCGTGCACCCCCAGACACGAAATCTAGTTGCGGTGAATCGCGAGCAACATCCAAGAAGGTTGTCGACATAACGCAAGTACGGGGATTCGACATAGTTGGGAGTAGAGACACATGATCATCATCGATGGACACCTCGACCTGGCGATGAACGCATTGAACTGGAATCGGGATTTGCGGCTTACAGTTCACGAGACGCGCCAGATCGAGCAGGGTATGGAGCAGAAGGGGCGAGCGGCTGGCACGGTTTCGTTTCCGGATATGCGTCGTGGCAATGTGGCAGTCACCTTTTGTACGGTGATCGCCAGGGTGGAATATCCCGGTGCGGTGCGGCCCGGCGCTCGGACACACGAGATTGCCTACGGACGGGCTCAAGGGATGCTCGCTTACTATCGCGAGCTCCAACGACAAAACGTGATCCGAATGATTGCCGATCAGCCGACCATGGACCATCACATCAAAGACTGGGAGGCAAACCCAGACACGGCCCCCATCGGGTGCGTGCTCACCATGGAGGGTGCGGATCCGATCGTCGAGCCATCACAGGTTCACGACTGGTGGGATCAAGGGCTCCGAGCCGTCAGCTTGACTCACTATGGCCCGAGTGCCTATGCGTTCGGCACCGAGAGTGTCGGCGGACTCACCCCAAAGGGTCGCGATTTGCTGCGTGAAATGGATCAGCTCGGCATGATCCTGGACGTCACGCACTTCTCTGACGACAGCTTCTGGGAAGCCGTCAACCTCTTTCAAGGCCCGGTCATCGCCACACATTCCAATGCACGCGCCCTGGTTCCCGGCGATCGCCAGCTTACCGACGATATGATCAATCATATGATCGAGCGAGGCGGGGTTATCGGCACGGCGATGGACGCGTGGATGCTGGAACCGAATTGGGTCCGTGGTGAGACGCTGCCGGCAAACGTGACAATTGAAACCGCCGTCGATCACATCGACCACGTCTGTCAGCTCGCTGGTAACGCGAAGCACGCTGCCATCGGCACCGACCTGGATGGCGGTTATGGCACGGAGCAATGCCCGAACGATCTCGACACGATCGCCGACCTGCAGAAGATTTCCGAGCTACTGAGTAAACGAGGCTACGCCGCCACGGATATCGAGGCGATCATGCACCAGAATTGGCTCGATGCGCTGGCGAGGGCCTGGGCCTAGGGCTCCCGTCAAGCATTCATGAGCTCCGTCGCGCAACAGCGTTTTGGGAGTGATTGCTGCGCACCCCGTGCAGCAGTCACTCGCTCTGCCGCTTGACTTCCTCTCCAGCGACCCAATCGAAGTCCTGATCTATCGGCCATAGTGGACTTGGAAGATGGCGGTACGGCAACGATTGGTAGTCGACCGTGCTGGCACCTGGGCTAGCGAGCTGTATCGTTCCTGCCACGATAGGATCAAACGAGGCACGGTGCGCCTGGTTGGATTTGACGACAATGATCTTCTTTTCTTCCAAGATTATCCCAGCGCTCTTGAAGAAATCGCGATCCTTGCCCGTCTCGGAGCGTGAGAAGATGACGTCAATCTTGTTACCGATCCGCAGTACAACCCTGGGTCCAACGTTTGCTTCGCGCCAGGCCTCACGCCGTACCTCCCGGCTCCAGCCGCCATGGGTCGGCCCGCAAATCATATAGTTGCCGTCATCGATAAGGCGCACCGTCCCCCGGACCTTAATTGGACGGTAGAAGCGTTGATCGATCGCGCCACCAACCTCCAGCTCCAACTCGGCGCCAACCCCGGCCGCCAATCCCGCCTCGACCACTCTCGGGTCCCGAATGGTAAGCACTGCGTCGCCCGCTCCATGGCGCAGCAGACTTTCGAGAACGGCGGGACTGTCAGCCGCACAGGCGCTGCCAGGGTCATCTCCCAAGTCGACGAGCACGATCGGTGATTCCGAATGCGCGATTGCAGCCTTGACTCCCTCATCGATCGATACGATTGGTCTGACGTTCAAAATCGCCTGACGTTGATCCCAAACCTTCTGTGCCAGCTCACGGGCAACTCGTACGGCAAGATCTGGATCCCGCTCAGCCGTCACCACAACCGACATACAAGAGTCGGGCGTATCGGCATATCCGTAACCTCCCATGACCGTCAGGTTGATAATTCCCGGCATCCGCTCCATCTGGGCTCGCACGAGGTTGAGCTGGTAGAGTGGCAGATGCTCCTCTTCCTGACGGATGTGAGACCACGTGCTCTGACCGATATTGGGTCCGATGATCGGTATGTGCACGACCCGCGTCACGGGGTGACTCTCGCCAGCGAGAATCTGTCGCATTGATGCTGCGGCTTCCAACCCGCGCTCATAACTGTCGATGTGGGGGTTGGTGTCGTTCGGGAACGCGGAAGCAAGCAATGCACACTCGGAATGGCTCATGATTCCGTGAAAGTCATAGGTCGCAACGAACGGGGCATCCGGAACAACCAGACGAACCGCACTGAGTAACCCACCTTCAGCGTCGGTGTGCGGGTCCTCGGCGGCCATGGCGCCATGCAGCGCGAAGAAGACGCCGTCCAGCTGACCGGCATCGCGAATGCCGTTAACGATCAGATCGCGGTAGTGCTCGAAAATATCGGCATGGATGATCCCGCCATGTGAGAAACGAATGTTGGCAATCGGAACCAGATCAACATTGGAACCGGTCATGCCTTCGAGAAACCCACCGATGTAGCTTCGCGGATGGGCGCGATCGATCAACTCTTCCCCGAGCTCGAGATACGCGTCCAGCTTGTCGTTGTGCTCGACGGCAAAGGTGTTCGTCTCGTGATAGAACCCGACTACCGCAACTCTCAAGGGGAACTCCATTCCGCACTTCACACTGATTCTCGACACGCGTGAGCTGATTGTACGGGAGTCGCTTGCGAATGGTCAGACGAGACACAAGCCCGTTCGCCGTTCTGAGTGGGTTGAAAGCAGCGCCACGACCAGAGTACGAAAAGGCCTCTTGCCGGATGAGGCAAGAGGCCGACAGGATATCTTGGCCTAAGAACTCTCCATGGGATCGGATCAGTTGTCGGCAACTGCCGACAAGACGGTGATAACTAAAGTCTATGGCCTAGGCTACGATGTTAACCGTTCCAGCGGCAACTATGAGTCGTATGCCCGTCCGACTCCGCGGTCCGCCATCGCGTCTCCCAGCGCGGAGTCTTGAACATTCGGACCTCAGTGAAGACGATCGTGCCATCTGATCTAATTTCCCTCGCGATGACACTCGTCAGTCTGGATCCGACGTCTGGTCTAGACAACTCCTAGCGACGAGACCGTCTCATTACGAATGCACCCAAGCCGCCCGTGAACACCAATGCAATTCCGAAAAGTACGTTGGACAAAGACCAAAGTACGTTGCCGGACTGGTTGGCAGGTCCAGGCCCCATGGAACCAGTCGTCGGAAATGTAATCCCTCCGGTAGGTCCTGGCGTGCCCGTGCTGGTCGCGACCATCGTAGTCGTCCCGGTCGCGGTCCCCGTGGCCGTGCTCGTGCTGGTCCCGGTCTCCGTAGCCGTGGTCGTCCCGGTCGCGGTCTCCGTAGCCGTGGTCGTTCCGGTCACGGTCTCCGTAGCCGTGGTCGTCCCAGTCGCGGTCCCCGTGGCCGTGCTCGTTCCAGTCGCGGTCCCCGTGGCCGTGCTCGTTCCAGTCGCGGTCCCCGTGGCCGTGCTCGTTCCAGTCGCGGTCCCCGTGGCCGTAGTCGTTCCGGTCGCGGTCCCCGTGGCCGTAGTCGTCCCAGTCGCGGTCCCCGTGGCCGTGCTTGCCGGGGTCTCGGACGACACACAGCTCGCTATTGAGATGACGTTGGTATCCATCGTCACCGCACCAGTTTGTGCTATGGCTCGCCCAATCAAATGGACGTTCGTCGTCAAGGTGACACTGGAGTACGCGAGAATGGTTCCTTGAAATGACGTGGCTGTGCCCAAAGTCGCGGAACTACCGACCTTCCAGTACACATTACAGGCTGAAGCACCATTTATCATTGCTACAGAAGAGCCGCTCGCCGTCGTCAGCGTGCTTCCGATTTTGAAGACAAACAACGCATCGGCGGTGTTCTCCGCGTCGAGCGTGAGAGTTCCAGTCAACTGGGCCGACGATGAAAAACAATACACACCCGGTGTGAGCGTGAGGCCGCCTAGGTCCGTGCCGGTGAGGTCCTGAGTACAAGCCATATTGCCGAGGGTAGTGGCTGCCGTAACCTCATCACTCTGGGCCTGAATCGCGACACCGTCATTGACGTGTATCGTTCCGCCGGTCACGCTGCCTGGGCCCGTGGGAGCAAAACCGGTAACCGCGTTACCTGGGCTGACGCCGAGATTCCCGATGACCGTCGTCGAGCCAGTATTTGTCACGGTCGATCCGCCCAGCACCGCGAAACTCTCCGCTGTTCCAAGCCTCCCGGCCGATTCAGCGGTCCCTACGAATGCAACTACAAGGGCGCCGACTACAAGGAGGGAACCGACGCTAGCTCCTATACCTGCCAGTAGCCTGGTGAATCTGCTTCGTCGCTTGTTGATGCTGGACATGACGCTCTCCGATCAGTAAACAGCACAGAACTGTGCCATTCATGTGGTGTGACGAGGAGTGAAGTAGACGGTGAAACGACATAGACGAAAGTGCGGCAGCCGGACCCGCCGCGCGATGTGCGGACACAGCAACCACAGCCTGCGCGAGCCAATGAATCGTGCGAGTTTATGTTTCGGAATCTGCCGGAAGGAACGAGCGCAGGCGAGAGGGAATCCGCTGGGAGGAGCCAGCATAGGCGGGTGGGGACTGGCAGTGGCCAGCATATCTGCAATCGTTGCATCACTTAACCTCTGAGACAGTATCTTACAACAGATACTTCACGAATGTTGCGTCTTGTGGCCGAGTGTGTGATTGCGTCTTCGCGCAAGTCCATCGCAGATACAGAACACAAAAGCGTCCGTGCGTTCAAGATACTGAAGGAACTGCATTGAGATAATGGCCAAAAAGTACGGGTAGTAGCTAGCATTGGAGCTTTTGCCTGAGGAACAGGGTGTGACACGCAGGATCCTGTCCAAGTAGTTCCCGTAGTCTCCCGACCACCTCGAACTTCGCGCAACGACCGACTACTTGCTTGAGTAAAACCAGTATTCCGAACGGTCCGACTGGCACCCGTTGGACTCACTGACGGCTCAGGCACAAGCCCTACGCTATAATCGGATGGTTGTTTACCTGTGCTCAGAACGCCTCAGTTCCCGCGGTTCTCGCCATTGACTCGGGCTCATCGTCAAGAAAAGACACGCGATGGCTGGTCAACTTCAAGCAAAGAAACATCGGATGTTACCGAGCACTTGGGTGTTTGTGATCGGACTTGCCGCAGGGTTGGGATTGTGTGGGTTGTTCCCCCTCAATCTGGACCCAGCAATTAGCCGCTATGACGCAGCATCAGATACTCAGCCGACTCTCGCTGCGGGCGCTGTTTCAAGTCCGGCAGCAACGACCGGTGCAGGTCTCTCCTCGGTCGCTGTTTCGAGTCCGACAGCGAGGACCAAGGTAGGTCTCGCGACGAGTACAGCCACCCCGCGTTCCACGGCTGAGGCCACGGAGACCGCGACTCCTACGGCCACCACACCCCCTACGGCAACTGCTATTGCGGTGGCATTACCGCCGCCAGCGGATCCAGTCACTCCTGACGTGCCCACCCCAACCGAAACGGAGGCAGCCGCACCACCTGCTCATATTTCGCGGCTGCGGATTCCAGCGATAGGCGTCGATGCTCCGGTCGAGATAAAGAGCCTTGACGGCAATGGAGTGATGCAAGCACCCGACTCACCAACAGTGGTTGCGTGGTATGACTTTTCAGCGCTGCCTGAAGACCAGGGGAACGTCGTATTCGCGGGTCACCTTGACTACGCCGGAGTTGGCCCGGCTGTCTTTTGGGAATTAGAACAGGTTCAATCAGGTGACACGATTGACGTTGTCGAGCAGGGCGGCAGAGTATTTCGATACCAAGTAACGTCAGTAGAATCTTACTCAGCGACGTCCGACGCGAGTCAGGTTGTGGCGTCTACCGGCAAACCGACGATAACGTTGATTACGTGCAGCGGCTCCTTTGATCGTGCGAGCCAATCATATAGCCAGCGCATCGTCGTGACGGGAGTTCTGGTGGAATAGGCCGTGTCGCCGATTCAGCCAACTCGTATTGCCGCTCAGCCAATTTCGAACCGGCAGGTGCTGGATGTTGCGGCTTGTCGTCGATGAGTTTTTCTCTATCCACGTTCTCTATATCTGTCACGGACGAACCGGGGATCGATCGTTGGGCTGTCGATGGCACATTCGGCAAATGTCAACACGCTGCTTTCGACGGCACAGCGGTCGCGGGAATCAATATCCACCGATAAGGATCGGTGGCGCGGCCGTCTACAATTGCCTGTCAGGCGCGTTTCATTTCATGTCCATTATCTAGGAGGAATTGACATATGGGACTTGAACTCAGCGGTCTGCACCATGTGACCGCCGTTACGGCACACGCCCAGGAAAATCTGGCGTTCTACACCAGAGTACTCGGCCTGCGATTAGTCAAGAAGACGGTGAACCAGGATGACGTTTCGGCCTACCATCTTTTCTATGCTGACGAGCACGGCAGCGCCGGAACCGAGGTGACCTTTTTCGACTGGGCAATGGCTGCACCGAACCAACCCGGAACCGGGGAAGTCTCAGCAGTTGGCTTACGTGTATCTGGTCGCGCCGCAATGGATTGGTGGGCGCAGCGCTTCGACAGGATGGGCACGCCGTACAAATGGGTTCAGGACGGCACTGGCAACGAGGTTGTGGCGTTCGTCGATCCGGAAGGTCAGCGACTGCAGTTGATCGATGACACGGATTCCGAGATTCCTGGTGGGTCTCCGTGGTCAGGCAGCAACATACCCCCTGAAATGGCTATCAGAGGATTGGGTTCGTTCACGCTCACCGTGTCAAGACTCGAACCAACTACTCGCATCCTGACGGAGGTTCTCGGCTTCCGGCGGACCGGAACGTTCCCCTCAGCTGACTCATCTGACCGCGTAGTTGCGAGGTTCGAGACCGGGCCTGGCGGACCTGGCGCGTCGGTGCTCGTCGATGTCCGCCCTGATCTCCCAAGGGCTCGTCAGGGCCGGGGCGGCGTTCATCACATTGCTTATCGCACTCCAACCTTTGAGGAGCACGAAGCCTGGCAACGGTATCTGCAGGAATCGGGCATCCACGTTACGCCGGTGATCGATCGATACTACTTTCGCTCGATCTACTTTCGCGAACCAGGCGGGATCCTGTTCGAGATCGCAACTGACGGCCCCGGCTTTGCCACCGACGAAGATGAAGCGCATCTCGGCGAAACTCTGGCTCTCCCGCCATTCCTCGAGCCGTATCGCACCCAGATCGAGGCCGGCTTGAAGCCATTGGATAGCGCACCGGCGAGTACTGTCGGAGGTGGGGAGTAAAACCCGGAACCCACCTGGATCGGCAGTCGAACCGACACAACCTCTGGCCGTTACGGAAGCTCCCGCCAGTAGGGCCACGTATCGTCGCGGTGGACGGACGATCTATCGGTATCTTCAACCACCGCGGTCGAGTTCATCCCACCACCGAACAGCTCCCCCAGAAAGAGCCTAACTGTGTCTCGGCCACGGGCCTCAACGCGGCGGAGTAACCGTTCGACATTAAGATCCCTCATGTCTACGATGCCGGGATCAATGTGGCCAACGGAGTGTAGGGCAGGTCATAGCCAAAGGCATGCGGACCGACGAATCTTAGCGCCTGGTCGGTAGTGAGCTGGCGCGGCGCGGGAATCCCCAAAATCGACGCGCGCACGCCGTATCGCACGACCTCGGTGGTGATCGGCGTTCCGCGGTCGCTATCGACCATCGTGATCAGATCGGGCACGATCGCCACGATCTCACCATCCACCCGGCAAATCAGGTACTCGTTCTGTAACTCGATGATTGCCTCGCCGCCATGCCAGCCATCAACTCCGGCGAGAGTCAGGCGTCCAAAGTTGTAGCCTCGTTCGACCCGACGATCGACGTCGGTCACCTTACCTCTGAACAGCTCTCGTCCCGACGTCATTGAGCAGATCGCGTTGACCGGGTCACCACCTACCGCCTGCGCGGCGAGCACCGATTCCCCAATGCGATGCGCGAGGGTAATCGTATTCGGGATAGCCGTCTCTTTGAGACGACGAACCGTCATGGGCTGGTCGGCCACCATGGCATTGCCCCCAAGCTGAACACAGATAGCCCGTGAGACACGCTCCAGCATTGTCGTCTCGGCGACGTTCTCGATGATGAACCGGCGGTGCTGCGAATCGACCATAACTGTCGGGGACGGCGCAACGCCGTCGAAGTAGAAGCTAATCATCGACGTTTCCGGGAAGGCGCGCCCCATGCCGTCGGCGTCCACCGTTGGCAGACCCAGTTGGCAGGCGGCGATCATTGGCGCGAAGGAGTTGCCACCGCCAATCTCGATCGGAACAGTCGCCGCGATTTCGACGCCAAGTCGTTCTTGCAGAATTTCGATAGCAACCTTGCCTTCATCGCCGCGACCGAGCTTTTCCAGTCCGATTGTCGGGGCACCCATGCCGCCCATAGGTACGACGAGGGCATCTTCAGGCAGCTCATCAAGTCGAACGATGGTGAGCTTGAATCCCTCCTCCAACTTTGTCTGAGCCCGAATCCGTCCCTGGCGCGGATTCCCGCCGCCGCCGGTCCCGAGAATGCCGGCGCCAATGGCAATCCGCTCAATGTCGCTGTTGGTCAGATCCCAAGGCACTTGCGATTCCTTTCAGAAAAGCTCGTCGCGGCGATCACATTGAATGACTGTGTGCGACGCGCTCTTCGAACGGGACATAATCGACGTCAAATCCAAAGTAGCGAGGCCCGGCCAACTCGAGCCCTCGTTGAGTGCGCCAGATCGGCTGGCTGGGAATTCCAACGACGGTCACACGCTGACCGTAGTGCAGCGTCTCTGTCGTAACTGGCGTGCCGGTCTCGGAATCGAGCACCGCGATCAGGTCCGGCGTGGTGATCAGGATCTCGACCGGCTGATCACCTGCCAGTCGCCGCGCAATGAGATGCTCGTTCTGGAAGTCAATTCGAATCGCCTGGTTCGCTTCGTTCCCCAGTCCGGTCACGATTCCATGACCACGCGCAAAGCCGCCCTCGGTTCGACGATCGACCGACGTTACCTTTCCAGTAAAGAGAGGAACCACATCCACGACCTGGCGCAATCTCTCCAGCCAGGGACTTCCTTCGCGCTTCGCCTGTCGTAGCGCACCACCGATTTGAACCGCGAGCGAAATCGTGCCCTGAATCGCACCCTGCTTGACATCCGCTCCGGTAAGACCGATTGCTGAGATGACCGATCCACCCATGGCGATCAGGGCACGACGATTGATGCGCTCGATCCAAGCGGCATCGATCCCGTCGATGCGAAGCATGTTCCCTTTTTCATCAGTCACAAAGCGCGGGCCGAATTTGATGCCGGCCACGTTGAACGCCGTCATCTGAAACTCAGGAAAGGCGCGTCCCATCCCGTCAGCGTCGACAAGAGGCAGACCCGTTTGAGCAGCAGCGACGACTGGAATGACCGAGTTCAAGCCACCGATTTCGACTGAGATGACCGCGTCCGGTTGGCGCCCGGCCGCCTCCGCAACGCGATCCAGCACCCGCTCGATCTCGCCGCCATTCGGAATCTTCTCCGTCATGACCGTTGGCGCACCCGACATGCTGACAATAGCGACCAGCGCGTCATCCTCTAAATCACTGGCAGGAATAACCGACACCGGGCCGTAGCGCTCGATCGCTTCAAGTGCCATCAGTGCGCCGATGTGTGGATCCCCACCTCCGCCGGTCCCGAGAAGTGCCGATCCGACCGCGAGATCAGCCACTTTCACGGTGTCGAGCAGCCATGAGTCTGTGTGGGTCATCGAGCCACCTCGACCGCGAGGTCGCCAGCCGCTCTAACCCGAATTCGGGTCGCGTTGCCCGGCAGATAGGCCAGCGGGACTTCGTGGACGTCGACGATTTCCACCGTGGCCGGATCGGCGCCCGCCTTGACTGCCTCATCTCGTGCCATCTGTCGCGCCATCTCGAGCGCCTCAGCCCGGCTGTACTCCTCAAGTGAGAAGATCCGCTCTATCTCGCCACTACACTGAGCGATTGCTGCCCCAATAGCGTTGGCCACGTCGTAATGATCCGGTCGGTTGAGCTCAGAAACTCCCGCGAGATCGGCCGGGATAACGACACTACCACCTCCAACCAGCACGACCGGCACCGGATCGGCGCTTGTCTTCATCCGGTCGATCGTATCCTCACAGTGAGCCCGCACCTGTCGCGTGACCGCAGTCACCAGATCCGCATCGAGATCCGCGATTCGGCCTGGATCACCCATCATGGCTCGACCACTCGCAACGGCGATATCGGAAAGAGTCAGCGTGTTCCCACCAAAAACTCGAGCCTCTTCGGTAATGCGGTATCCGACGCTGTCCGGGCCGACTCGCAGCTCACCGTTCTGATGGATGCACGTGCCACCGCCCACTGCGATCGAAATGAGATCGGGCATGCGGAAGTTCGTGCGCACGCCACCGATCTCAACCGCGATCGCTGATTCACGTGGGAAGCCGTTGACCAGGATGCCGACGTCGGTCGACGTTCCGCCGACATCAACGATGATGGCGTTCTGCAAACCCGACAGGAACGCAGCGCCGCGAATCGAGTTGGCCGGGCCGCTTGCCACCGTCAGGATCGGGTACCGCGTAGCGTAATCGAGCGCCATCAGCGTGCCATCGTTCTGACTGAAGAACATTCGCGCTTCGATCCCGTGCTCCTTCAACGCGCTGGCGAATCCATTCGCCGCGACACGGGCAGGCGAGGTGACGGCGGCATTGAGAATCGAGGCATTCTCACGCTCTAGCAATCCGATGCTGCCGATTTGATCAGAGTAGGTGATGGGGAGATCACCGAGGACGTCAAGCAGGATGGCCCCAGCCCGCTGCTCATGCGAAGCATCGACCGGAGAGAAGACGCTAACTACCGCGACCGAGTCGACTTTGCCGCGAAAAGACTCAGCCGCCGCGCGAACCCCTCGCTCGTCAAGTGGCCGGATTTCCCGACCGTCATATTCATGGCCACCTTCAACAATCGAGTAGTTCCCGCCAATCGCTTCGCGAAGATCGGCCGGCCACCCGACGAAGGGTTTGATGGCAAGAGTGGCCGGAGCCCCGATCCGTACCAGGCCGACGCGGTCAAGGTTGCGTCGTTCGAGAATTGCGTTGGTGCAGTGGGTGGTTCCGAGCATGGCATAGCGGATCGATCCCAGATCAAGTTCCGGATGACCCGCGACAAGACCGCGCAGCGCGTTTCGTATGCCACCGGTGACATCCGGCGTGGTCGGTGACTTGAAGCTGGCCAGCAGAGCAGAGTGTTCGTCAAGGACCACCGCATCGGTGTTGGTGCCGCCTACATCGATACCCAGCCTCAGGTTCATCCTATCTCCAGATTCAGGTGGCGCATCATGCGCCGTCACATGTTCTCGTGACAGGCGGGTTTGCGCCGGTTACGCATCAGAAGCGGCCAGACAGCCCTCCAACGATTACGTCGAAGGGCCGTCTGGCATAGACCGGTGCGCTACAGTTTTTCGCCGACCGCTTTGGATTCCATAAAATGAAGCAGGTACTCGGGCCCGCCCGCCTTGGAGTCGGTGCCGCTGAGCTTCATCCCAGCAAAGGGGTGCACGCCCATCATCGCGCCGGTGCATTTGCGGTTGAAATAGAGATTTCCCACGTCAAACTCTCGGCGGGCACGCTCAAGATGCGCTCGGTTGCGCGAATAGACAGAGCCCGTCAATCCATACTCGGTGTCATTCGCGATGCGCAAGGCGTCGTCAAAATCGTCGGCCTTGATGATCGAAAGAACCGGTCCGAAGATCTCCTCGCATCCAATCCTTGAAGTGGCGGGCACATCGACGAAGATCGTCGGCTCGATGAAGTAGCCGTTACCTTCGCCCTTCTCTCCGCCATAGGCCAGGCGGGCTTCCTTCCTACCGACGTCGAGATAGCCCAGGATCTTGCGGTATTGATTTTCATCCACTACTGCACCGACCGTCACGTCACCTTTAGCCGCCTGTCCAGCAGTGACCGTCTGACGGGTGATTGTCAGCACCTTCTCGACGATCTCGTCATAGACATCAGCTGCCACGATAGCTCGGGAACAGGCTGAACACTTCTGACCCGAGAATCCGAATGAGGAGATGACAATCCCCGAGGCGGCCGCGTCGAGATCAGCTTCGGCATCGACGATAATCGCGTCCTTGCCACCCATCTCGGCGGTGACACGTTTGAGCCAACGCTGCCCCGGCTGGAGCTTTGCCGCCCGCTCGTAGATGCGAACTCCGACCTCCTTGGATCCAGTGAAGGCGATATAACGCGTGCGTGGGTGCTCGACCAGCGCGTCACCGATCTCGGCACCGTTACCCGGCAGGTAGTTAACCACCCCGGCCGGAACGCCTGCCTCTTCCATAATCTCGACCAACTTGTAGGCAATTACCGGCGTGTTGCTGGCCGGCTTGAGCACGACAGCGTTTCCCGATACCACACCTGCCATCGTCATGCCGGTCAGAATGGCGCAGGGAAAATTCCACGGCGGAATGACCACGCCGACGCCGAGCGGCTGGTAAAACATCTCTGTCGCTTCATCTGAGAGGTGCGCCAAACCCGGCACTGGCTCAGCCATCCGCTGAGCTTCGCGCCCGTAATATTCGAGCAGATCGATCGCCTCAGCGACCTCTCCGTCCGCCTCATCCCAAGCCTTGTCGAGCTCCAACGCCATCCAGGCCGACAACTCGAGCCGCCTGCGACGCAGAATCGCAGCCATACGATAATTGACGCTGGCGCGTCCCTCAGCCGGCATGTGACGCCACGTCTTGAAGGCTTGCTCGGCTGCGGCAATCGCGTCATCGACATCTTGTTTGCGCGCGCGGGCGACCTCACCAACGACCTGGTCGAGATTGCCCGGGTTCACTGATGTAATCCACTGGCCTGTCTCGCGTCGCTCGCCGCCTATGATCAGCGGGTACCTTTTGCCGAGCTGCTGTTCGACGTCACGCAGTGCTGCCTGCATCGCGTCCCTGTTCTCAGGCACACTGAAATCGACTGCAGGTTCGTTCGTAAATGGTTCGCGTAACATTTGGTCGCCTTTCCTAATACGTATGATCGGCAGTGATGGCGCGCTCACTCAAGCGTCGCGTCTGCGTGTCCGACTGCTCCTGTCTACTCGTCACGATGCGGGCGGGCCGATGATCGGTAGTCCTGCATCCTCGAAAGCGCGATTCAACGTCCGCAGCCGTTCAGCCAGCAGCGCTTCGTACTGCCCTTCAAGATGATCCAACTCCGCGCGCAACTTGGCAAATACTTCGCGCGCCTGTCGTGGAGGCACGTAGTCAGCACTGTCTACTGAGTCGAAGAGGGCGTTGAACTTTTCATGCAGTCCGCTTGGCCACAGCTGAGATTGCGCGATGTTGGCGTCAATGAGCTGGCCGCGGATTGCTTTGAGTTCCTCCTTGATCGATGACACAAGATCCCGCAGCGACTCTGAAATCGCGCGACCATCCCACGGCTGCAACTGGTTATTAAGGAAGTGAATCTCGTTGAGCATCTCATTGATCATCGAAAGCGCACCCAGAATCTCGATGAGAAATTCGAATTGCTTCTGGAGATCGGCTCGCGTCGTGGAAATACGCGGATCACTCTCGACCTGAAGCGACTGAGAATACGCGCTCCCATCCACAGTCAACTGAACCTCGTACGTTCCAGGCAGCACCATGGGACCATCTGGGCGATGCCAGTACTCGAGGGTTGGATCGATAACGTTGGTTGCCCCAGGAAGCCGTAGATTCCAGACGAAACGATTGAGGCCGGGCTTCGCGTTCAGTGATCCGTCCACCGACTTGAACGAGCGAATTTCCTTGCCAGCGTCGTCGAGAATAGAAAGGGACACCTCTTCGTGCGGCTTCGCCGTCAGCACATACTGAATGACCGCACCACTAGGTGGATTCTCACCTGCGTCCAGCAGCCGCCTCTCGGTAGATCCGTCGGGCAGACGAACGACATCGACCGAGACCAGGCTCGTATCTGCGTTGCCGAAGGTAACCGTGCCTACGCTCACGTCGCCTCTGGAATCTCCACCGTAGCTCCGCATACGCAACGTGGGTCGAGGTTCAAAAAGGGCGACGTGATCTTCCTGCAAGCCGTCTTGGATCTGATGGAACAGGCTCAGGTCATCGAGGATCCAGAACGAGCGGCCGTGTGTCGCCACGACCATCTCCACACCTTTGATCGTCACATCATGGATCGGAACGATCGGCAGATTGCCTCCCATTCGCTGCCACTGTTTCCCATCGTCAAACGAGATGTAGAGGCCGGTTTCAGTTCCAGCATAGAGAAGCCCGCGCCGGTTCGGGTCTACTCGAATGACGCGTGTGAACTCGTCCTCCGGTATCCCCGTCACGATCTTGGTCCAGGTGCGACCAAAATCGTCCGTTTTGAACAGATATGGTCTCGTGTCGTTCAGCTTGTAGCGCGTGGCCGCGACGTATGCGGTCGCCGCGTCGTGCGGTGAGGCCTCGATGATCGAAATCAATGCCCACTCCGGAAGATCGGGCGGAGTGACGTCACTCCAATTGTTGCCGCCGTCTGTTGAGATATGCACGAGGCCGTCATCGGAACCGGCCCAGAAAAGCCCTTCTGTTCGGGGCGATTCGGCCAGTGCAAAGATCGTGCAATAGACTTCCGCACCCGTATTATCCCGGGTAATCGGCCCGCCGGATGATTTCAGTTTTTCGGGGTCGTTACGCGTCAGGTCTGGACTGATGACATCCCAATTCGCTCCCAGGTCCGTCGATCGGTGGACATGATTCGAGCAGACATAGAGAACGTTGGAATCGTGCAGTGAGAAATGAATCGGGAAGGTCCATTGAAAGCGGTATTTTAGGCTCTCTGCACCGGCGCCCCATCCGTAGAGTTCCGGCCAGACCGTGTTGTTCCATTTCTGCCCAGTCCGGCGGTCGTACAGAGTCATGACGTCGTTGTAGGCGCGCCGTCCCGCCGGGCCCGACGCCACGACGAGGTTCGGATCATCCGGCTTGACTGCGATGTAGCCACTCTCGCCACCACCCGGAGCAAACCAGTCTCGCTCATGGATCGCTCCGTCAACCGAGCGGCTAGGCAGGCTGATCGCCGTATTGTCCTGTTGAGAGCCATAGACGCGATACGGAACTGCGTTGTCCGTCGTCACGTGGTAAAGCTGTGCCGTCGGCTGATTGTAAAGGCTCGACCAGGTTTCGCCTCCGTTGAAGCTTACACAGGCGCCGCCATCGTTTCCTTCGATCAGACGCTCTGGATCGTTCGGATCGATCCAGAGCGCATGTTCGTCACCATGTGGAGTTGGCAGCTGTTGAAACGACACTCCCGCATCGATCGACTTCCATAAGCCATAGTTTTGGATCCAGACCGTGTTGGCATCCTGAGGATCCGCCGTGATGTGCATGTAGTACCAGGGTCGGGTCCGCAATAGCGGTTGCTCGCTCAGGCGTATCCAGGTGTCACCGTAGTCGTCAGACCGAAAGACGGCACCATCCTCAGCTTCGACCACGGCCCACACGCGCCCAGGTCTGGCGGGAGAAGCGACGACACCGATCTTGCCAAGAATGCCCTCGGGCAGCCCTGGCATGCGCGTGATCTCCTGCCAGGTATCTCCCCCGTCGAATGAACGCCATACTCCTGACTCCGGTCCACCGCTAACAAGCGCATGCGGGTACCGTTGCGCCTGCCAGATGGCAGCGTAGAGGATCCTTGGATTGTGCCGATCCATGCTGATGTCGTGAGATCCGGCGGACGGACTTCGATAAAGGATCTTCTCCCAACTGACTCCTCCGTCGCACGACCGGAAGATCCCTCGCTCTTCATTTGGCCCCCAAGCATGCCCCAGCGCCGCGACGTAGACGAGGTTCGGGTCATTCGGGTGGATCAAGATTTTGCCGATGTGACGAGTGTCGGCAAGTCCAACATTCGTCCAGCTGCGCCCACCATCTGTCGAGCGGTAAACGCCGTCGCCGTGGGACACGTTGCCGCGAATTGTCGTTTCGCCGGTCCCAGCGTAAATGACATTGGAATCCGATTCGGACACTGCCAGGGCCCCGACAGCCGCGGTGTTGAAGAATCCGTCGGAGATGTTACGCCAGTAGCGTCCACCGTCGGTGGTTTTCCAGACTCCACCTGCACACGCTCCGAAATAGAAGGTCATCTTGTTGGAAACGTCACCGGCGACTGCGACAACCCGTCCGCCGCGATGCGGTCCGATCAGGCGATACTGGAGCGACGATAGTACGACATCGCGAAGTCCATTATTGAGCACCATGTTGCACCTTTCGCCCTGGCAACTTACAGCTGATTACCACGGACTGTCACCGGAACTCGTCGATCGCAGACGCCGGCAGGTTCCCGGCGAATCTCGACCAACCAAGTCTCATTGGCCCGCGTCACTACACCGGGATGGTCAGGCTTTCGAGATCCCTTGGGTAATAGGTGATGAACTCAATGCCAGTCTCCGTGACGGCCACCGTGTCGGAATGCCGAAATCCGGCGAATCCGGGAACATAGATCCCCGGTTCGACGGTGAAGACCATGCCAACCTGGATAACGCGTTCATCACCGGTGTCAAGAAAAGGCGCTTCATGGATCAACGTCGATTTGGCGTGACCAGAGTGATGCCGCCAGCTGACGTTCAGATCGTGCTCGTCAAAGAACGCGTGGACCGCCCGGTCAACGTCAGCACAGGCGACACCTGGCTTGATCGTTGCGAGCGCCCGCGTCTGCGCCTGGAGCATCAGATCGAAGTACCGCTCCTGTTCCCGCGATGGCTCTCCCATGATCATAGTTCGCTCAAGTTCGCTGCCGTAACTCCACACGTCGGCACCTGCCCCAGTGACCAGCACGTCGCCGGCTCTAAGTTTCGCGTTGCTCGTCATCGCGTGAGGGAGAGCGGAATCCTTGCCAATCTGTCCTCGGAATCCCGCATGAGCCGGCATGCTGCCCGCTCCAACCGGCCGGTACTCTGAGCCAAGTGTGCGGATCATTGCCTGAGACGCTTGGTATGAAGCTCTCATCGAAATCTCGGTCTCGCTGACTCCAACCTGACAGAGTTCTTGCAGGTAGACATGAGCCAAGTTGCCCCAGCGTGCGCTTTCGCGAATGAGCGCCAGCTCTTCGGAGGAGTTGATCATTTCGAGGTATTCGATATCGTCGTTGACGTTCTGGATGGTTGCCTCTGGCAGGAGCTCACTCAAGCGGGGACCACGGTAGCCGTAAATGTTGCCGTAGCCGTCGGCATCGACTCCGATCCGAGCTCGTTCAAGACCGAACTCGATGAGGACGTCCTTGAGAAACTGCATAGGATGCCGATCACCGGGGTACTCAGGATACGACCTTACCGAGTCGGCGATAACGAACTCGCTTGCGTGCTCCTCTTCCAATCTGGGCACAAGTAGCGCCGTGGACGCGGGGGTGAGAACGTAGGCAATCGGTCGCTCGGTCGGGATGAAACCCCACCGGGAAAAATAACGGATATTGTTTGGGTTGAAACAAACGAGACCTTCGAGGTCCCTATCAGCTGTTCTCGCCAGAATCGCATCACGATGTCGCTGGTACTCTGCGTCGCTCAGGCGCAACTGGGGCATGCCGCTCGCTCCGTCTCCAGATAGTCCACATCATTCATCCTGTTGATTATCTGCTGGCATCTGGACCGGCGCAACGCAGGTTTCCTACAGGTGCGTGATCTCGCTGGTAGGCGAGGCGCTAAACATCTATTGTCATCCTCCGTCACCGCGTCTCGTGTGCGGATCGACTCTCCCACATCGACTGACAGCGCAGACAGCGAGCTGACGTCGGCCGTGCGTCGAGACGCGCGGGATCGATCTGCCCGCCGCAATCGAGACATCGACCGTAAGTTCCGTGCTCGATACGATTCAGCGCCTGGTCAAATTCGATGAGGTCATGTTCCATTTCGATGATGCTACCCACGTCTGTCTCGGCCAGATACGCATCCGATGAGGCGTCAGCAGGATGATTGGTTGATGTCCCCTCGAGATGCTGGCTCGCCGTCGCCCCTAACAACTCAGACTTCAAGACCGCTAGCCGGTGTTGGTGCTCGGAACGCTGTTGGATGAGACGATCGCGGATTACTTCGATCGTTCTTGCCCTGGTCGCCATTCGCTTGCCCTCACAATCGTTGCCGAGAGACCCATATTCCATCGGGTCCACATGTCAATTCTCGGTGGTGGAGTAACGAGAAGGCATTAGAAATGATGTAGTTAGCGTGTCAATTTGATTGCAATATCGTGTCTGCTGATGGATCTCGCGTGGTGGTGCGTCGGAGCGGTATTCAAGTGGTCACTTTTTTGGAGTCCGGGCGGTGGCATGTTGGGTGCTTCAAATTTGCGCGTTCGGCCGGTGAGTGCCATGCTGTGATCGATCGCGCAGACGGTGAGAGTCCGACCGTGCGACACCCCTCTGGATCGACGCCACGCATCTTCCTCTTGAGCGGAGGGCCGAAATGACAATATTCCACGACCGCGCAGAAGCCGCCGAGCAACTTGCCCAGATGCTAATCCATTGGAAAATCGATCGACCGATCGTGCTAGGCATCCCGCGTGGAGGAGTCGTCCTTTCCACTATCGTAGCGCGCAGGCTCGGTGCGCAGCACGGAGTCGTCGTCGCACGCAAACTCGGAGCTCCCCACCAACCGGAGCTCGCGATCGGTGCCGTTACGGCTCATGGCGGCACATATATCGATCCAGCAATATCCGCCACGAGCGGGGCCGATGAACGCTACATCCTCAACGAACGGCAGCGGCAAATGGCCGAAGCCAGACGGCGTGAGGAAGCGTTCCACGGAGATCAAAATCCAGACGTTTCGGGTCGAAACGTGATCATCGTGGACGACGGCGTCGCTACCGGAGCGACCGCAATCGCTGCGATCAGATCAATGAAAGCGCAGGGCGCGCGCCAGGTCGTCTTTGCCATTCCCGTTGGACCGTCCCAGACCGTCGGTCTTCTTCGGCACGAGGCGGACCAGGTTGTCTGCTTGAACGTCGAGTCGGACTTCTATGCCGTCGGTCAGTTTTACGACGATTTTCGTCCCATCGAAGATGACTACGTCAAGTCTCTGCTGCGTGAACAATCTGCCCATCAGCCGGGAAATGACTCCGGCGAAGCGGAGCGAACATGAGCGTGATGGATGACGTTTCGATTTTCGCGTTTCGTGAGAGCCGAGAATTTGGCGAACTAGTCGCGTCAAATCTCGGCATCGATCTTTCCCCCATCGAGGAGCGCGCGTTCGAAGATGGCGAGCATAAGACCCGGTCGCTCGTGAGCATTCGCGATCGCGATGTCTACGTGATCCAGTCCCTCTACTCGGACGCCCAGCAATCGGTCAACGACAAGCTCATCCGCTTGCTCTTCTTTCTTGGTTCGCTGCGGGATGCTTCGGCCGGGCGAGTGACAGCCATCGTCCCGTATCTTGCATATGCTCGTAAAGACCGAAAGAGCAAGTCGCGAGACCCGATCACGTCACGTTACGTCGCCGAGCTGTTTGAAGCGGTCGGCCTGAACAAACTCGTCACCGTCGACGTACACAACCTCGCAGCCTTCCAGAACGCATTTCGAATTCGAACCGAGCATCTGGAGGCCAACCAGCTATTCGTCCAACATGTCACCCGTCAACTCTCAGGTAACGATCAAGTCGCGGTAATCTCGCCGGACTCCGGAGGCGTTAAGCGCGCGAAGGCATTTCGCGACCGACTTGCCCAAGTCACGGATAACGACATACCGCTCGGAATGATGGAGAAGACTCGTAGTTCGGGCATTCTCTCAGCCGGCGACTTGTACGGAGACGTCAGCGACCGGATCGTTATCGTCATCGACGACATGATCAGTACGGGAAGGACATTGGCGCTTGCGGCACAAGCCGCGAAATCGCGTGGGGCACGTGAGGTCCATGCGGTCGCAACGCACGGTGTTTTCGTCGAGGCAGCCAATCAGGTGCTGGCAACCGAAGACCTCGACGGCGTCATCACAACCGACACAGTGTCACCATTTCGGCTCGATCCGGATCTCCTACGAAAAAAGGTAACCCAAATCTCAGTCGTTGAGCTATTCGCGGACGCAATTCATCGCATCAGTTGTGGTGGGTCGATCGTCGAACTTCTCGAGAACTGAACGTCCGCTGCTCACGTCAGTGCAACGGAGAAGCGTGAGGCCAGATTGAGGTACTCCTGAGTGCGCGCCGCCCACTTTTCTCTCGCAACTCCATCTATTTCGCGAGCCCGCCAGACTGCGAGTCGCGCCCAGGTCGCCGAGCGGTAGGACTTGTAGAACTTGACCAGCTTCTCTGATGGAACGTCCCCCGTCACCGCCGCGTACGTGGCGAAAAGGATTTCGCCGACCCAAGTTGCCCCCAATCGCTCGCATTGCAGGGCAAGAAACGCGAGTTCGTCCGCTGCGTCGATGGTGCGAAGCTTTGAATTGAACTCCAGACAATCGAAGATCACGGGTACGGTCTCGAGACAAACGTGTTCGGGTCGGAGATCACCGTGTCCCTCCACGATGTGGCCATCATCAACCCGCTGATCGAATGCGCGCGGATTGTGAGCCAGAAACTCGAGCTGAGCCTCGATCACTGCGACAACTCGGAGAGAATTCTCGCCGGAGGAGTGCGAGAGGAGATCACGCTCATTAATCCTGATCTCTTCTCTCAGCATGTCTCGATATCTATTGCCATCGACTTGCGCCCTCGGAGCCGACTGGTAGTAGATCGCCAATTTGGCTGCGACGCGCCTCACCTCCCGCTCGTCAAGCGTGCCTTCTCGGATCTTGCGATCGAGCATGAGATCGTCAGGTAATCGTCGCATCTTGACCAGCCAGTCGACCGGAACGCCATCACCACCGAGAGTAAGATTCCCGGACTCCTCCGCTGTAAGCGGAACCACACCGAGATAGGCACCTGCGGCCAACCGTTGATTGAGCCGAACCTCCTCAAGGCAGTTCCTGTGGCGCGTTTCGAGAGCGCGGAAATCAACGGAATCGTACCGAATCGCCTTCTTGAGCTTGTACGCAAACTGATCAGTGAGGAAGATCCAGGATTTATGGGTTTCGATCGTACCGACTGACGATGTCGTCTCACGATAGCTCTCGGTACGTCGCAGAAAGTCGACCTTACGTTTGATGGCCATCCCGTCGTCTTCGTTTGGCATCTTTCGCACCACCATGACCGCGCCGGCCTTCCACCCGTCGATAGTTCAACACTCTCTGACACCGAGGCCAGGGATCCGTGAACGCGCCGCGCGTCATTCACCTCGCTACGTTATCAAGAATACTCAGTGCGACAGTGACCGGGGAAGATGAGATGGGAATAGGGACTGATCAGGACGTCAAAGGTCGGAGGCGTCGGCCGTATCTGTTACTGGAGCAGAATAGTCGGGTGGCACCCGCGCTTATGGATTGAGTGGTCGACGGACAATTTCTAATCAGTCCTAGCCAAAAAGGAGAATGCTTGATCAGTTTTGGAATCAAGACATCACAGTCAGGCGCCAGTTTCCAACAGCTACTCCAGATCTGGACCGCCGAAATCCTCATGGATTGACGGAGTGGCGGCCGTCGGCATGGAGAACTCTATGCCACGGGCGCGTGCTCGAATCCGGTCCGGTGCGATGAAGCCCGCGACACGGGACCAGATTGTTCACCCCATCTCTCATCCTGACTGCGTCAATCCTCGGCTACAATGGACGTGTCGACGAAAGAGCGTGGCCGCGAGGCGGAGAAAGGATCTCGGAGATGCGTGCCAATCATGTGCGAAGACGTTTAGCCAAGGGGGAGCCTTCCATCGGCACCTGGCTTTCACTTCCGAGTCCCGAATCGGCCGAATACACGAGCAAGCTTGGATTCGACTGGCTAGTCGTCGACTCTGAGCATAATCCGGTCGACATTCGCACTCTAGCCCAAATGTTCTCGGCCATGTCTAGTTCTTCGACGGCACCCATGGTTCGCATACCGTGGAACGATCCACAGAATTTCAAGCGTGTGCTTGACGCGGGCGCCTGGGGTGTCGTCGTGCCGATGGTCAACAGTCGAGAAGAGGCAGAACGAGCAGTCGAAGCTACACGGTATCATCCGCTCGGTAGTCGTAGCGTCGGCGGCGGTCGACATGCGCTAAGCTGGGGAACAACCGCGTCGGAATACTATGGCCACGCCAACGACGAGGTTCTGCTCGTGCTACAGATTGAGCACATTGACGGTGCCGAACACGCCGATGAGATCTTTAGCGTGCCTGGCATCGATGCCTGTTTTATCGGGCCAAATGACCTGGCTGCATCAATGGGCCTTGGGCTAGGCGTTTCACTCGAGTGTGATCTACCGCCAGTCGTCGAAGCCATTGCCCACATTCGGGAGATGGCCAAGAAGCACGGCGTCGCTCCCGGAATCCATTGTTCGAGCGCCGACGCGATCAACCAGCGCATGGAAGAAGGGTTTCAGTTTTGTGCGATGGCAAGTGAGCTCCGCTACATGCTTGGCGGTCTGAGCGCCGACATCGAGAAACTGAACTGGACGGCGGCCGAGCCCCACCTGATCGAGGACGCGGGACACGGCGAGATCGTTCGCTATTAGCCGTTATTCAAATATGTCAGGAATATCGGCTCGGTGGACGAGCCATCCGCTGGCACGAAGAACTGAGATTGCGTACGCCCATGATCAGCGTGAAGGGCGCTCCTCGACTCTTCGACCAGAATGACCTCCAGCGATTACGGGAGATCAAACGACTGTGTGAGATCGCGGGCCTTTCGTTCGCCGACGTCTCCGAACTCCTCGACAACGAGGAGGGCAGGACGCAGTTGCGCAATCCTCAGCCGGATCTCAAGGTTGCCCCAAGCAACTCGTCGACAGATTAGCCTCTGAGCCGGCCGAGCATGTCGATTCAATTCCAGGGACGTGCCTGGTCGTCGATCCGCGCTTTATCTTAGCGTGATCTCAGTGTCACTGATATACAACCTCGTCTATGATGACCGGTATCGACGGCTGCACAGTCGTCACGTTCGGAGCAGGCGTTCGAGGTAACTCAGGTGGCATGGGGAGAACGAACTGATTGGAAGGTAGTGCGATGGATGATGTCCTCATTGAACGTATGAACTGGCACGAAGTTAGGGACGCGATGGCCAACGGCAAGACGACTGTCATCGTCCCCATCGCCGCGATGGAGCAGCATGGACCCCATATGGCGATCGGAACCGACACGTTCCTCGGCTACGAGACGTCAGAGCGGCTGGCTCGCGCACTCGGTGACGCACTAGTCGCGCCCGCGATCAGCATCGGCTACTCGGTCGGGCATCTGCCGATGCCGGGAACGGTCACGATCTCAGAGGAAACGCTGGTCACCGTCATCCGGGAAGTGGTCGAGTCGCTCGTACATCACGGGTTCACCGATATCGTGATGGTGGTCAGCCACGGTGGTAACTACGGCGCGATGCGAACGATCGTTCCGGAGTTGCGAAAGGCACATCCTGACGTTCATTTCCACGCACGACTTGACTTCGAGAGCAGCATCGGTGAGCGACAGACGCTTTACGACGAGCTTGGAGTCGACGCGGTCCGTATGGGTGTGCACGCCGCTCAGGGTGAAACGTCCATGATGCTAGCATGCCACCCCGATCTGGTAGACATGGATCGAGCAGTTGAAGGTTTCACCGGAGATGCATCGATCCGTTGGAAGGCGGCTGTTCCACCTCCAATGGACGAGATGAGTCCAACCGGGATTCTGGGCGACGCGCGAGGATCGACTGCGGAGATCGGCGAACGGCTCCTCGAATTCGAGGTCAAGCGCTGGGTCGACGCGATTCGATCCGGAGAGATCGCAAAATGAAACGGATGCGATGGACTGGAATGGAGACTATTCCGACCCATCGCTAACAAAGGAGTCTGCAATGCGTACAGTGATTCGCGCTGGCCGGCTATTTGACGGCAGCGGCAAAGTGCCAGCGCCGGCCGAGGTCATCATCGAAGGAGATCAGATCGTAGATGTCTTCCGGGGAGAAGGGACGGTTGCGACAACCGAAGACCAGATCATCGACCTACCGGATGGCACTCTCTTACCTGGACTCATCGACGCGCATGTCCACATTATTGGCAGTGGCGAACCTGGGGACTCGGCCTTCGGTGTCGGCGACATACTCAATTCGATTCCAGACGTGACGTTGAACTGCCTACGGAATGCAACCCGCGATCTGCAGGCCGGATTCACCACGATTCGCGACGCGGCGGCCCGCCACTACGCCGACATTTCCGTCCGTGACGCCATCAATCGGGGCGAGTTCGTCGGGCCTCGTATCTGGGCATGTGGACTGGGTATTACCTCGACGACCGGACATATGGACCGGGAGAAGATCCTGCCGCCGCACTTGAGCCTGCCGGGGCCGAGTACTGTCGCCGACAATCCGGACGAGGCTCGCAAGGCGGTTCGGCTCAACCTTCGCTACAACGTCGACTTCATTAAATTCAACGCGACGCTCACCGAGCACGTACGCCGCTACAGGGGTTACTGCGCCCCGGAGATGACCTTCGAAACGATGAAAGCTCTGATCGACGAATCTCACTGGCATGGCCGCACCGTGACGGCCCACTGCTATGGGGGTGACGGAGCCACGTGGGCGCTCGAGGCCGGAATCGATGGCATCGAGCATGGCTTCTATCTGACCGATGAGAATCTCCAGCATATGGCCGAGCATGGCACGGTCCTCTGCCCGACTTTGAGCGTCGTTGGTCGCTTTCGCGAGTTCGGCGCCCAAGCACTGCCCTTGGGCAGCCCGTCATATCTCGACTCCTGGAGGCAGAAAGCTATTGCGAACGCCTGGAAGACGGTCGGAAGAGCGAGAGAGTTGGGAGTCAAAATCATCTGCGGCACCGACGCGGCAATGCCGTACGTCAAACATGGTGGGAACTCATACGAACTTCAGATGTTGGTTGAAGCCGGCCTCTCCACGACAGAGGCACTCGTCGCGGCCACCAGCGGAGCTGCCGACGGCATCGCGTTCCCTGAGGTGGGTCGCGTGGAAGCAGGACACTTTGCCGACCTTGTCTGGGTCGATGGTGATCCGATGAACGACATTCGCATCCTCCAACAAATCGATCGAGTTGGTCTGGTCATCAAGGGTGGCGACATCGTCGCCGATCGACGAAGCAGAGTGGGTACGACAGTCGTCGCGTGAGCTTGGACGTAGAAACCGGAAGGAACAATTATGCGTGTTACCGTTGTCGGCGCCGGGGCGATCGGCGGCACAACCGGAGTGATGCTTCACCGCGCTGGACATGATGTCACGCTCGTCGATCGAGCAGCGGATCATGTCGCATCGATCAACGAACACGGCTACCGCATCAGCGGGTTCGTCGATGTGACCGAGCACGTTCCGGCGATTGTGCCGGAGCAGCTTCCGCATCTCGTTGAACAGAGCGGGCCGCTCGGCATGGTCGTTCTGGCCGTCAAGGCGATGGACACCGAGGCGGCGACCGAGATGATCGCGCCTTTCCTGGCACCGGATGGATTCATCGTCTCCTATCAAAACGGGCTGAACGAAGAACGCATTGCACAGATCATCGGGAAAGAGCGGACGGTCGGCGCGTTTGTCCATTTCGGAGGTGATCTGGTCGAGCCCGGTCACGTCGTGCTCGTCAATCAGATTCCAACCTATATCAGCGAACTCGATGGCGAAGTGACGCCACGAATAAAGCTCGTCGCCGACGTTCTTTCGGCGGTGACACCGGTCGAGATCACCAATAACCTCAACGGTTTTCTTTGGGGCAAACTCTGTTATGCGGCGTTCGGATTCGCCGTCTCCGTGGTCGACGCGCCGGTCGACGAGATCGTCGAAGAGAAGCACAGAGTGCGACCCGGGCTTCGAGGCGTCGTTGCAGAAGTTGTTGACGTCGCTCGCGCACAGGGCATCCGCCTGGAAAACATCCACGGCTTCGATCCGTACATGTTCGATCGCCAGAATCCGGATCGGATTGCGCAAACCGATAAGTTCTTCGACGAATGGGCGGCGCGAGGCAAGAGTTCAATCAAGCGCCACATGGGGATTCACCGGGACATCAAGTTTCGCAAGCGGCGGACTGAGGTTGACTTTCAAGTCGGCCCGGTCGTCGAACGAGGTCGTGCGCTCGGCGTGTCAACACCTCTCTGCGATCTACTCATCGACATCGTTCACGACGTCGAGACGGGCGACAGACCGCAGAATTGGTCGACCATCCAGGAGATTAACGCCGCCGCGCGGGCAGCCGGAGAAGTGTGACGACGCTCGTCCCGAGCATCAGTCCGACGCGCCGTATGCGAGACGCTGGAGCCAATCCGAAATGACTTGACGGGATCGACAACGGTTGGGCCGTATTGACAGCGACCCAATCCTCGATTATTCTGTCCTTGTCTGATTGTCAGACAATCTGCGCTCGGTTCGCTTGAAAGATTGCCTGGAAACGTGATCACTCCGCCGATGGATCGAACCCTGACAGATCAGATCGTCCAGCAGCTACGGAAACAGATCATCCTTGGGCATCTTCCGCCGGGCGAGCGCCTGACTGAACTCCGTCTATCGGAGCAGCTAGAAATCAGTCGCAGTACCGTTCGCGAAGCATTGCGCCGTCTCGAGGCCGAGAGCCTCATCGAAACCTTGTCCCATAGGGGCGCTCGAGTCGCCTTCTTGACGCCGGACGATGCCGTTCAGATCTCCGAGATTCACTCCATGCTTGGCGTCCACGCAGTGCGCCATCTCAAACTCCCCATCACCAGCGAGCTTCGCGAGCGGCTTGAACGGACAGTGGATGAGATGCGCTTTCTTCACTTTCCCGAAGATGTGGATCGTTTCATCGAACTCGACAACACCTTTCATCACGATATCTTCGAGGCAACGGGCCAGGCACGAGTATTACAAGTCTGGTCTGGCGTAAGCGCATTACTTGGGATAATCGTGAGTCTGTCGCTTCGGCTCTACAGTGTTGAAGGTAACGAGATCGCTGAGCGCCACGACGAGATTATAGAAGCGCTATCCCAGCCGGACATGGACCTCGCGACGCAAAGCATCATCGATCACTATCGTTCGAACGAGAACAGGTTGCAACGGCTGATGCTAAACGGGCATCTGAGGGAAGGGACACCGAGCGATGGCGAAACAGGTGAAAGCTGACTACCGCGAGCGATTCCCGTTGCTCGGAACGCTCGAAGCCGGGTCACGACAGGTGCACCGGGTCATGCTTCCGGGTTCACAGCTCGTTGACGAGCCGCGCACCGTCATCTCGATCACCGGGAGCAAGCCAGGTCCGATCGTTTTTGTCAACGCGGGAGTGCACGGCGGCGAATATCCAGCTATTGAGACCGTGATCAGGCTAAGCAAGGCGATCGACCCAGCCGCAGTCAGCGGCGCTGTCGTCCTGATGCCGGTGCTGAACATGCCGGCCTTCTGGAAACGGAGCATGTTCGTCTGCCCGGTCGACAATCAGAACCCAAACCGACTCTTCCCCGGTGATCCAAACGGCAGCTACAGTGAGCAGATGGTCTACGCCCTCACCACTGAATTCATTGCCAACGCCGACTGCTACATGGATCTCCACGGTGGCGACATTGTCGAGGATTTGGTTCCGTTTTCGATCTGCCGTCGCGGCGATGAAGAAGTCGACCAGAAGTCGCTCGAACTTGCCAAGATCTTTGGCCTGCCGTTCGTCCTGACGGTCGATCGGCCGATTCAGGTGGCGAAGGGCTCAAGCAGCTTCGTTGCTGGAGCGGAGCGAGGTGTTCCGAGTCTGATCGCCGAGGCGGGTGGCGTCGGTCGGCTGCAGCTCGATGCTGTTGAGCAATTAACCACTGGAGTCCTACGTGTCCTGAACCGTCTCGGTGTTATCGACCAGCCGATTGCCCTCGCAGGCGAACCCACGACGCTTAGCCTGTTCCAGTGGCTTTACTCGGAACACGCAGGCATGTTCTATCCAACTGTGCAGATAAACGACGAGGTTAAGGAAGGGCAGGTTGTCGGACACGTCGGCTCATTGAGCGGAGAGACGCTCGGAACGGTCACAAGCCCGGTCAGTGGACGCGTCCTATTCACAACAACAAGTCCCGCCGTCTCTGAAAACGGCTTGTTGATGGGAATCGGAGTCTAGCATCGACTTCATGTTTTGTGGTCTGAGGGACCTCGGCTCTCGTGAAGTCGTGGAACCGGTGTCGTTCAGACAGGAATGAAGAACGAGACGAGATTTGTTGCGAAGAAGAGACGACTGGAGAGGAGGATGGGTACCGGCAGCGACGCCGGTTGCGAACCCGGCCTCGCGGGAAATACGAACACCAGCACCGTTTCACGAACCATCTTGGAGGAGAAAGACATGCGAACAGATTCACGATGGAGTGAACTGATTCAGGGGATTCAGTCAACTCATATCAACAGACGATCGATGCTCCGCATGATGGGTGTCGGTGGTCTTGGGTTGCTGGCTGCCTGCTCGTCAAAGAGTTCGAGCAGCCAATCTACGACCGCGCCAACGACGGCGAGTGGCGGCGCGGCCACGTCCGCAGCGACCTCTGCTGCCGGCGCATCCACTGCTACCACCGCCGCCGGATCACCGGCCGCTTCAGCAGCAGCGGCAACGACACCGACTCCGGCCGGACCAGCGCCGAAGCAGGGCGGAACGCTCACGATCGGTATCGATCAGGAACCACCAACGATGGACCCACATGCTTCGCCGTCGGCCATTACCTTCTACATCACCGCGTCGACCGCCGAAGCATTGCTCTATCTGGATGGCGATCGGAAGATTCAACCAGCCCTAGCCTCGTCATACGACGTGTCGGCCGACGGAAAGACGTTTACGTTCAAGCTCAACAATGACGTGACTTTCCAGGATGACACTCCGTTCAACTCTGCCGCTGTCAAGTGGAATTTCGACCGAATCGTCGACCCGAACTTCAAGGCAGGCGGTGCACTATCGGCCCTGACTGGCTACACCGGAACTGATGTCGTTGACGACTACACCGCGAAGGTGAATTTCAAAGATCCGTTTGCGCCGTTCCTCACGTATGCCGCAGGCGGTACGCTCGCGATGATTTCGCCGACAGCTACCCAGAAACAAGGCGAAGAGGTCAACAACACGCCAGTCATGAGTGGCCCATACAAGATCAGCGAGTACGTCTCTAAGGATCACTGCACCATCGAGAAGTGGGATGGCTACAAGCGCAAGTCTCCGTGGGCTTCGGAAGCGGGCCCGGGCTACCTCGACAAGATTGTCTGGAAGTTCGTACCGGAAGCCGGAACCCGTACCACGACTGTCGAGTCGGGTGAGACGCAGATGATCGATGTCGTTGTCGGGCAAGACCTTTCACCAATGGAATCCAATAGTGACCTGAAGATCATGAAGAAACCGTGGACCGGGGCCCCACGTATCTGGCTTCTGAATGTCATCTTGGCGCCGACCGATGAGCTCGAGGTGCGACAGGCGATCAACTACGCCATTGACAAGAGTGCAATCGTTAACACGGTGTACAAGGGCCTCGGAACTCCCGCCGTCGCGCCAATGACCAAGGCGATGCTCGATGATCCGTCGCTCGACAAGTACTACCCGTACGATCAGGCCAAGGCCAAGCAGATTCTGGACGGTGCCGGATGGAAGGGTGACTCGGGCATTCGCCAGAAGGATGGGAAGGATCTCAAGCTCGTCCTGAACGCGATCGACTACGGCGGAGGTCCAGAGCAGACGGTCATCCTGATCCAGGGTCAACTGCGCGAGGTTGGCATCGACGTGCAGATCAAGGCGCAGGCACGACCACCGTGGTACGAAGACAACTACAAGGGTGCCACCAACGGTCCGGTGATGTTCCTTCGTTCCGGTGACCTGGACGGGCTCTTTGCTCTATTCGACTCTGTGAACGTCGGCGGCAACTTCAACTGGTCGATGCTCAAGGATGACCAGGTCGATCAGTTGCTGATGCAGGGTCGCCAGGAAAGCGATCAGGATAAGCGCCGGGCGATTTATCTACAGCTCGAGCAGAAGCTCATGGACATGGCCGTCTGCGTGCCATTGGTCGACGAACTTTCGGTCTTTGTCATGCAGAAGAAGGTCAATGGGCTGCAGTTCAATGGCTATACCTATCCGGTGGTTGCCGGCTGCTACATGAGCTAGTCTAGATGGGTTCGGATTGAGACCATGTACGCATTCTTCGCGCGGCGGCTGCTCGCAACGATACCGGTGATATTCGGGGTGACGTTACTCGTCTTCTCGATGCTTCACCTTGTCCCGGGAGATCCGGTCAAGATGATGCTGGGTGAGTTTCAAACGAGCCCGGCACAGATCGCGAAACTCCAGGCTCAGCTTCATCTCGATGAGCCGCTGCCGAAGCAGTTCGGGCGTTACGTTTGGAACGCCTTACACGGTGATCTTGGACGCTCAATCCGATCCAACAAGCCGGTGACGCGAGAGATCATGGACAATCTGCCGTCCACGCTTCAGCTCGCGTTGTCCGGCTTGTTGGTGGCCGCCGTGCTTGGCATCACACTCGGTGTGCTCGCGGCGGTCAAGCAATACTCCTGGATGGATGCCGGATCCATGCTGGTCGCCCTAATTGGCATCTCGATGCCGAGCTTCTGGCTGGGACTCCTGTTGATCTTTGCTTTCTCGTTGAGGTTCAGACTCTTCCCAGCAACGGGCGGAGGCGATCTCAAGCATCTCATCTTGCCGGCGGTCACACTTGGACTTGGCGCATCGGCCATCATCGCTCGACTGACGCGATCTAGCATGCTCGAAGTGTTGCGCAACGAGTACGTGACGACTGCCCGTGCTAAGGGTCTGAAAGAGTCACGTGTCATCATCCGGCACGCGCTCAAAAACGCGTTGATTCCCGTGGTTACCATCTTCGGACTCCAGTTCGGTCAGCTTCTCGCTGGGACAGTTGTCATCGAAACGGTGTTCGGCCGGCCCGGCATCGGCAGGCTTATCGTCGACGCAATCTTGAATAAGGACTTTCCGTTAGTTCAGGGAATCGTTCTCGTGGTGGCAATCAGCTACGTGGTCGTGAACCTCATCGTCGATCTACTTTATGCGTTTCTCGATCCGCGCATTCGGTTCGATTGACAAGGGAGGCCGAACGAGATGACAACAACGACACGATCACGCACGGTGGACAAGGCGGAGTCGCTCGATCAGATCGAGCCAACCCCACCCTGGCGCGAGTTCATGCGACGTCTGGCTCGAAGCAAAGGTGCTCTGGCCGGGCTTGTGATCCTGGTGCTTCTGATCATCGTCGCTTTGCTCGCGCCATTCATTTCGCCGTTCGATCCGATCAAGATCGACACAAATCACTATCTCTTCAGCCCGGGTTCACCCTACTTCTTCGGCACTGATCAGTATGGGCGCGACATATTCAGCCGCGTCCTCTACGGATCGCGGATCTCGTTGGTGATCGGGCTTATCTCGGTAGGTATCGCTTCGGTCATCGGAGTAACCGTCGGGCTGGTCTCGGGATACTACGGCGGTTGGATCGACAGTCTGCTGATGCGCCTGATCGATATCATGTTGGCTTTCCCCGGAATTCTTCTGGCGCTCGGAATCGTTAGTATGCTGGGTCCGAGCCTGCGCAACGTGATGATCGCGGTGGGTATCTCCTCGATTCCAACCTATGCTCGCCTGACCCGTGGCTCGGTCCTGTCGGCCAGACACGAGCTGTACGTTGACGCGGCGCACGTTATCGGTGTACCCAATAGGCTCATCTTATGGCGGCACATCCTACCGAATGTCGTCGCTCCGGTCATCGTCGCCGCGACGCTCGGCGTTGGCGCGGCAATCCTGTGGGCAGCCGCCCTCAGCTTCCTCGGGCTCGGTGCTCAGCCGCCGACCGCCGAATGGGGACGAATGCTGAGCGACGGCCGGCAGTATCTCCGTGATCAGTGGTGGATCTCCACATTCCCCGGACTAGCGATCATGGCCACGGTGCTGGCAATGAACATGCTAGGCGACGGATTGCGCGACGCGCTCGATCCGCGTCTCAAGAATTAGCCCTTGAGGGCTCACACAGTTTGACTTCACCTCGTGACAAGGAGTTTAGGGGACGCAACACCGACGCTTTTTACCCCGCGTCCCCCGGACTCCCCACTTCTTCACCGAGCCTAATCCAACAGCGAACTATCCGACTCCGTAGTCCAAATCAGAACCACGTCAATTCCCGACATCTCGTTGTCGGGATCCCGTGATACGATCGGCGGCATGAACCGAACCGAACGTCTGTACGCCCTGGTCGAAGAACTGCGAGCACGCGCACCCAGAACGATGCGCGCGGTCGATCTCGCCAATCGCTTTGAAGTAAGCACGCGCACGATTGAACGCGACTTGCTCGCGCTCCAGGAGGCAGGCGTCCCGATCTGGGCTCAACCGGGACCAGGCGGCGGTTACAGGCTCAACGTCGACACGACGTTGCCACCACTGAACTTCACACCGGCTGAAGCAGTTGCCATCGCCACGTCCCTCGCGGCCGCACGCTCGATGCCGTTCGCTGAAGCCGGGCAGTCGGCACTCGGAAAGATCGCCGCTGCCATGGCCACGGCCTCGAAAGAGACCGCAATGAAGCTCGCGAGCCGGGTTCGTGTCGTGCCGGGTCCTGGCGAGACGGCGAGAAACGCATCCGTGGTGATCGAACGAGCGCTCCTTGATTCCGTCGCTATCGAACTTCGTTATCGCGACGCGCAAGATCGAGAAAGCGAACGTGTCGTCGAGCCAGCCGGGATCTTCGGGACCGGCCGCGGCTGGTATCTGGCCGCGTGGTGCCAACTACGTGAAGGACCGCGCGCGTTTCGACTCGATCGAATCCTCGATGCGAGGCTCACGAGCGAAGCAATAACTCCACGTGCACTCGACACTGTGATCGCCGAACTTCCACATCTCCTGATTGAACCCACGCTCCCCTGATTCGATTCACTCAGTTTCACGAATTACCGACATAACGGTGTCGCCTAGCGACTATAGGGTAGGTGAAGACGTCGCGACGAGACGATGGAATCAGTCAGAAGGAGCAACAAGCGTGAGCATTGATTTGAGCTATGGATTCATCCTTGAATATGTCTCTGATATCGAGGCATCCAAGCGATTCTTCGTCGATGTGATGGGACTCGACGTCGTACGGGAGGCACCTGTCTTTGTTCAGTTTCGCGACCAAGCTGGAGCCGGTTTCGCCATCGCCAGCGACGAATCGTTGGGCGGGGGCAAAGAGCGGGAGATCTACTGGGTGGTTGATGACGCAGAGAGCGCACACCGGGAGCTTTCGACAAGAGCGACGGTCAGTATGTCTTTGGAACAAAAGCCCTTCGGCAAGGTCTTTGCAATCGACGACCCGGCTGGGCAGCCGCACTACGTCATCCAGTTCGCGGATAGTCGCCCGAGCCAAAGCATTTCTGGATAACTCGGGACGACTGTTTTCGCTGTCAAAGTCGACGCCCCTTGCACACGTGCAGGGGGCGATTGATGACGCATTTGCGACAGTTACGCCGTTGGAGATCGGGGATGTAACGCCGCTGAAGGCTCAGAAGTACTCGCGCGTTTCGGCGTATTTCCAGGCGCCAACGCTTGCCGCGAGTGACCGTGAGGCGTCGTTCGTGGCCAGGTGGCTATAGAGGGCGATCTTGCCCTCGCGACGAACGTGATGCGCCCAGGCGGCGACGACCTGCCGGCCAAAGCCCTGTCGTCGAAAGGTCTCAGCCGTCTCGACTTCAACTTCCGCGGCACGATCGTCGTTCTGTGCCGACCAGGCGATTGCGGCGACCTGCCCGCGTCGCTCAACAACGAACCGGTTGTCCCTCAGCTGCACGTCTGGAAACTCGGCCGGGTCGGGGATGCGGCTAATGCAATACCAGTTGCAGTGAACAACTCGTTCAGCGACCAATCTCGACGAAGCGATGTCGATCTTTCGAGCCTCGAACAACGCTTCTGCGCCGATGCTGGCAAATTGCAACCGCTCATTTTCCGACAGGTTCGCTCTGAAGAGCATGAGGTATCCGCCGGCATATCGAGCAACCGAGACCCTTGGAACTTCGAGCGTATTTTCTGGCGTAACGGAAATGGTATCGCCGCGTATCGAAACACCATACTCAAGCTCGGCTTCCAACCGGATCAACTTAACTGGATTCACGCTCTGTTCACCTCGTCGGTTGCTCGGTCGCGTTATCAGTCCGCCAGCCCAGATCAGTGACGTGCGGGCAAGCCCGTTGCCCGTGTGAAGCCCGGACCTCGATCGAAGGTCCAGTCGATTGGGCCGCGTTCAACACGCATTGAGGTTCGGGTGTTCGCTGTCTGCCCGACATCGACACCGAGGCTACCATCATGACCAGTGAGAACTACGCCATACAGCGTTGCGGCCGCAACGCGCGATACCCGCCCATCACGTACGTCCTCGAGCACGCGTTCGACCGGACGCTCAAGCGGATCACCGAATCCGGCTCCGCCGCTCGTGTCGACGTCGAGTTGATCGCCCGCGGACATCGGTACCACGATCTTTGACGGCAGGTCGATTTGATCACCATTCTTACGATTGAGCGTCGTCCGAGAAGGTGACGCAGGCAGGCCACCGTGCAGACCCCAGGGCGCCAAATCCTGACGGTCACGCCGCACGACGAGCGTGGCGTCGCCACGCAGCAGCTCAGTACGAGCGTGAAAGCCGAGTCCGCCACGGAACTCACCAGCGCCACCGGAATCGGTCCAGAGACGAATCTCGTGCACTCGAACCGGATAATCCATCTCGGTCGCCTCAACCGGCTCATTCATCAGGTTCGTCACATCAGTGTCGATGACATCGATCCCGTCCTTGTTCGGCCTCGCGCCCATTCCTCCGGCCGTTGGCAGTCCCTGCCAGGTGACGTATGTGCGGCCATTACGCGGATCGACACCGCCCAGCACCATCAGTGCCAGCTGGCCACACGACGCGGCATGAATCCGCTCCGGAATTGCCTGGGCGAAGCACCCAAGCAGAACATCGACGATACGTTTGATCGTAATAGTGCGCACGCTCACCGCGGCCGGCCTCGAGGGATTCACGACGCTTCCTTCTGGAAAGACGATTGAGACCGGACGAAAGCAGCCGTCGTTGTTTGGGATATCGGGATCGGTGACCGCACGAATCACATAATAGACCGCTGCCCGTGTCGACGAGGGGACTGAGTTGATGGCACCTCGTGCCTGTGGACTTGAGCCGCTGAAATCGACGTTCACATCCGAACCGGCGACGGTCACCGATGCCTCAATACGAATCGGCTTGCCGAGCTCAATTCCGTCGTAGTCGACGAAGTCGAAGAAGCGATAAGTGCCATCGGGGATCCTTGCTATCGCCGCCCGAGTCCTCTCCTCGGCGTAGTCCATCAGCTCGTTGGCGACCTGTAGGAATCGATCAACGCCATGTTCGGTGCACAGCCGTTGGAGCCCTCGGGCGCCAACACGATTGCAGGCGATCTGGGCGTCGATGTCACCCATGAGCGATTCCGGAGTCCGCGAGTTGCGACGCATCATCTCGAAGAGCGTGTCGTTCGGTCGACCAGCGTCGTAGAGCTTCAGCGGCGGGATGATCAAGCCTTCCGCATAGATTTCGGTGGCGTCCGGAGGAGTGCTTCCGGGAGTCTTTCCGCCGACATCCTGGTGATGGGCAAGGCTTGCGCTGAGCGCGACCGCTTTGCCCTCAAAGAAGACCGGCTCGACCAGCGTGATATCAGGGAGATGAGTGCCCCCGTCGTAGGGGTCGTTCAGGATGTAAACGTCGCCCGGACTCATCGTTCTGGCGGGGTAGATCTCTACGATCCGATTGACGGCGGTGATGATCATGCCGAGCTGTGCAGGCAGAGCCGCGGCCTGTGCCAGCGTTCGCCCGTTGGAGTCGAAGAGAGCGGCCGAAGCATCCAGCGCCTCTTTGATGACCGGAGAAAAGGCACTCTTGAGCAGGGTCAGCTCCATCTCGTCGGCGATGACGTTAAGGCGATTGCGAATGACCTCCAACGTGATTGGGTCCGTGGTCACGCGTTTCACGCCGCGCCTCCCGATGTCGGGGGCTTGTCCGCTGACATTCTGATGTTTCCCATTGAATCAATCTCGCCCGTCCACCGCGGGTAAACGACCGTGGTCGTGTCAGCCTGCTCGATGATAGCTGGTCCGCGAACGCGACTTCCGACCGGCAACTGATCTCGACGATAGACGGGCGTCGGCACGCGACCGTTGAATTCGTCAAAGTAGACCTCGCGTCGTTCTGGATCTGCACGAAGCGACTCGGTCTGGCGCGCGGACGACATTGGGGCGTTCAAGCGAGAAACTGTGGACAGCGCGCAGATTCACGAACTCCACTCGATTTTGCCGGTTGGCGTGACCATAGACCTGCTCGTGCTGTTGGTGAAATCGCTCGACGAGATCGTCAATCGCGTCCAACGTGAGCAGGTCGTTCAAAAACGGCACTTCGAGCTCATAGGACTGTCCGGTATAGCGCATGTCGCATGACCATCGAACGCGCGCCTGTTCAGCCGGAACACGATCCTGCTCCATCTTCGTGCGACAGACCTCATCCAGCCGATTGAAGAGCATCCGCATTTGATCCAAATCGATAGCGGCCGAATCCTGGGCAAAGGTGGCGGAATGCTCGTGCTCGATATCGGCAACCAGCAAACCAAACGCGGAAAGGACTCCCGGAGTCAGCGGGACTAGAATCGTCTCAATGCCGAGTTGCTCCGCCAACCTGCAAGCGTGTAACGGGCCGGCTCCTCCAAGGGGCACCAGAGAGAACTGGCGTGGATCATGTCCCCTACGTATCGAGACCAATCGCAGTTGGTCAGCCATACGCGCATTGACAATACGATGGATTCCGGAGGCAGTGACATCGGGATCCAGTCCGAGCGGCTGGGCAACTCCGACGATCGCTTTACGAGCAGCATCGACGTCAAGCCTGATCTCGCCGCCGGCGAAGTAGTCTGGGTTGAGATAGCCGAGTACCAGACTGGCATCAGTCACGGTCGGCTGACTGCCTCCCCAGACATAGCAGGCTGGGCCGGGATTCGAGCCCGCACTTTGCGGTCCAACGCGCAGAGCCCCGGCCGGGTCGATCCAGGCGATGCTCCCTCCTCCAGCGCCGATGGTACTCACGTCGATCATTGGCTGCCTTAACGGATAGGTGCCGATTTTGCCGTCGCTCCCGATCAACGGCTTGCCGTCACGGACCAGCGCCACATCACTACTTGTGCCGCCGATGTCGATTGTGATGAGGTGGGAGAACCCCGCCTCAGTTCCGGCGAAACTGCCGCCGATCACACCTGCGGCCGGTCCCGAAAGAAGCGTCGCGACTGGTTTTTCGAGCGCCGAATCCAAGCCAGAGATCCCGCCGCGCGATTGCATGATCTCGAGCGTAATCTCGGAATCAAGCTCGTTCAGTAGTTCACGCAGTTGACTAACGTAACGGGCAACGACCGGGCGGACGTAGGCATCGAAGGCGGTGACACACAAACGTTCGTATTCTCGGAAGCGTGGGTCGAGCAGGCAAGAAACTGAAAGCGACAGCTCTGGGTAGAGTTCGGCGACAATCTCACGTGTGCGGAGCTCGTGAGCCTGATTGCGAAACGAGAAAAGGTAGCAGATGGCCAGGGCTTCGATCTGATGCCCTTCAACCAGGTCCCGCACGGCATCTCGGACGACATTCTCATCAAGCGGGCGAACGACCTCGCCCTGAGGACCGATCCGCTCTGGAATCCCGCGAATTCGGCGCCGTGGTGCCAAAAAGACCGGTGTTTCCGCGTCGATAAAGAGGTCATACATCTCGGTTCGTTTCTGACGGCCGATGATCAGCACATCCTCGAATCCAGCCGTGGTCAGGATGCCGAGGCGCGCACCTTTTTGCTCCAGCACCGCGTTGGTCGCGATCGTCGTTCCGTGAATCAACCGTGAGATATGCGAAGGAGACGAACCGCTAACCTCGAGTACTCGCCGCAGTCCAAGCATGAACCCATCGACAAGATCGGGTGGAGTCGATGGCACCTTCACCGAGAAGAGCCGGCGAGCGTCATGATCGTAGGCAACCACGTCCGTGAAGGTGCCCCCGATGTCGATACCAATCGTGATCCCGGTCATCGCGAGACCTCCGCGTACGAACCCTGATTCCGTACGAGCGATGAAAGATCCCCGATCACGGGTGAGCCAGGATCATGTCGAGAACAACCGACTGGCCGGACCGCAGTCTCTCAAGCCCGCGACGAAGCGCCGGCAGCACATCGTCGGGTTGCTCGACCCGCTCGCCGTATGCCCCGACGACCTGTGCCAGAAGATCGTAGCGCGGAGGCGGCATCAGATCGACACCGACAAACTTGTCGTCCCGAACCGAATACCCCTCCGGATAGTTGGCGACGAGCGGGCGCTTGGTCGCGTTGTAGCAGGTGTTGTTCAAGATGACGATCATGACCGGAGCCTTGTTCACCTGCATGGCCCACAACGCCGCGGTCGGCGCGCCGAACACGAACGAACCGTCTCCAACTATCGAGATCACCGGACGATCTGGCTGCGCCAGACTAACGCCGAGTCCAGCACCGAGCCCCCATCCCAAACCTGAGCCTCCGCTGCAGAACCAGGTTCCGTAGTCATTTACCGGAATCTGCTGCCACATTGCGACATTGTTGGTGACCGTCTCGTCGACAAAGATGCACTCTGGTGATTCCTTGTGAAGCTCGCCGAGGCAGTGGCCAATCCAGGTCGGAGTCATCGGGCTGGCGTCTCGATCAAGCTGAGCAGCGTCCTCCCATTCAACGCGCTGCCGCTCGTGGAGTGTTGAGAGTCGCTTGCGCCGGGCCTCGATTCGAGTTCGGTCATTTTCAGTCAGCATCTCATTGGCGAGATCGGTGATCAGCGCCAGTGCATCACCTACGTTCGCTCGGATCGGCAAGTCGACTGGGAAGCTCCAGAGCGGAATCTTCTCCTTGATCGGGTCGATGTCGATCTGGATTATCGTCGCACCCGGCGACGGCTGGGTGCGGGGTGGAATGTATGGGTAGTCGTGATCGAGCGCCAGTATCACGTCGGCTGTCTCGACGAATTCATTGTCATCGTATCCCAGATGGAGTGGATTATCTGCCGGAAAGTTGGCCCGGTTGCGCCATTCGATCACCGGCAGCGCCAGCAGTTCAGCCAGCCGCACCAGGTTACTGAAGCCGGCCTCAGTCCGTCCGCTGTTCTCGCACAAAACGATCGGATTCTCGCTGGCGACCAGCTTCCTGGCCGTGGTTCGCAGCGACTCATGATCGCCGGAACCGAGCTTGACCGGTGGAAATCGCTCTGGGCGTTTCAGCGTGGCTTCGCCGACGTCGTTCATGAGAATCTCACGTGGCAACGTGAGATACGTAGGGCCCGGCGGATCGCTGGCCGCGATCTGGAATGCTCGGGCCACGACTTCACCGACCTGATCGGGCCGCCTCAGTTCATAATCCCACTTGACGTAATTACGGACAATTCCGTGCTGGTCGAGCTGTTCCTGTAGCCAGTGAATATAGCTAGAGCGGCTGCCGCGCAGAGAAGGATCGTCGGTGTAGGGGGCCCGTCCCGCGGCGATAACGACGGCACCGTGCCCTCGCTGTGCGTCGTGAAGCATGCTACCCAAATTTTGCGTCCCTACGTCGACGTGTACCATGACCGCCTGCGGTCGTCCCGTCGCGGCATAGTAGCCGTGTGCCGCCGCCAGCGCCACAATCTCGAACAGACACAGGACCGTTTTCGGCACCGGACGACCAAGGTCGTCGAGCTTCTTCAGGGCCTCTTGCACCGGGAAGGTATCTGTTCCCGGGTTCAGGAAGAGGTAATCGACCCCTTGCGAGATCAGTGCCTCGACGTAGCCCTCCGCGGTCTCGCCAATCGTCACCCGCTGAATGTCAGTCCGGTCGGAATCAGAGGCGCGTCTCGACTGTGGCATACCGCTTCCCCCCGTCCATATATTTGTCATTCATCAGGGCCATTATAGGGTGAAGAGTGGAGCTTCAGGGAAGGCGGCCGACGCGGTCGCGATGAATTCCGCCCGTTGCGGTTGGAACAGCAACTTGGGTTGCGGCCAAGGTTCCCATCACCCGTTGCTCTGCCGCATCTCTTCAGACTATGTGAAAATGGCCAAGGCATGGTCGTTCGCGTGATTCGCGGCGCTGTGGGGATGCCGATCGAAAGCCACGCTTCACAACAAAGGAGTTGGTCGATGCCAAGCTATTCGACCCTGACTGTCGAACGGAACGTTGCCGTCCCGATGCGAGACGGTGTTAACCTCTTTACCGACGTCTACCGGCCAGCCGGGCCCGGACCGTTCCCGACCATCATGCAGCGCACTCCGTACGACAAGAGCACCGGAAATCTCGGTCAGCTCATGCTGCGAGCAGTCGAGCTGGGGTACGCTGTCGTGTTTCAGGACGTACGCGGCCGATTCGCCTCAGAAGGCGAGTTCATGGCCTTCGTCAACGAGCGAAACGACGGCTATGACATGCTCGAGTGGCTGACGAATCAGCCATGGTGTGACGGCAACGTCGGTATGTTCAGCCAGTCCTACGTCGGCTTGACGCAGTGGCAGGCAGCGCTCAGCGGGCATCCGTCCCTAAAAGCAATCGTCCCGGTCGTTACAGCCGACAACTATCACGACGGTTGGGTGTACCAAGGCGGTGCCTTCGAACTCTCGTTCAACCTTTCGTGGACGTGGTCGAATCTGGCGGTCAACACGATAGCCCGGCTCAAGGCCAATGACCCAGTTGCGGCGGAAGACTTCGAACGCCTCACCAAAATGATCGACGGTATGGATCAAGAGCTCCGCCGCCTGCCGTTGAAGCACAATGAGCTGATCTCTCGCTATGCGCCTTACTACGACCAGTGGGTCGATCACCCATCGTACGACGATCTATGGTCGGGTCTTGACGTGTCGCGTGGTCACGAGCGGCTGACGGTTCCAGCGATGAATATAGGTGGCTGGCACGACATCTTCCTTAAAGGCACGATCGGGAACTTCACCGGGATGCGGGCGAACGCAGCGACCGCTGACGCGCGCGCGGCCCAGCGCCTCCTGGTCGGGCCCTGGAACCACTCCGGGATGCGGACCGGGAATCCAATTGGCTCGGTCGACTTCGGCTTTCATTCCACCGGAGCAGACCTCGACGTCGACGGCATGCACCTTCGCTGGTACGACCACTGGTTGCGCGGAATCGACAACGGCGTCGAGAATGATCCAGCCGTCAAGGTGTTTGTCATGGGAGCGAAGCGCTGGCGTGAGGGTCAGGAATGGCCGCTTGCGCAGACCGACTGGCAGAACTGGTATCTTCACAGCACCGGCAGCGCCAACTCACTCAATGGCAACGGCACTCTCAGTCGTGAATCACCAAACAGTGAGCCGCCGGATTCGTACGTGTACAACCCGCTCAATCCGGTTCCGACAAGAGGCGGCGGGCTCTGCTGTAATGCGGTTTTCAGCCAGGGAGGCGCTTACGACCAGCGTGAGGTCGAGGCCCGCGAGGACGTGCTGGTCTTCACCTCGCCGCCACTGGAACAGGAACTCGAGGTTACCGGTCCGATCAAGGTTGTGCTGCACGCCAGCAGCACCGCCAAAGACACGGACTTCACCGCCAAGCTTGTCGACGTTCATCCGTGTGGCTACGCGCGCAACCTCAACGACGGCATACTGCGCGCGCGCTATCGCAACTCGATGAGTGATCCACAACTCCTGAATCCAGGTGAGGTGACGCGCTTCGAGATCGACCTGGTGGCGACAAGCAATGCATTTCTGCCGGGTCACCGAATCCGCGTCGAGATTTCGAGCAGCAATTTTCCACGATTCGATCGCAACCCGAACACCGGCGAGCAGCCGGGTCGATCGACCGAAGTGGTGAGCGCGATGCAAACGATTCACCATTCGTCCGAGTATCCATCCCATATCATCCTGCCGGTCATTCCGGCAGAGTAGTCTTTGCCTCGCCCCGCTGTCAGCGCATCACCTGCACGGCGGGGCATACTTTTCTCGTGAAGTCGGTTTCCGGGAGCAACATGGGGAGCAACGGACTGGGATGACCTCCGGCACGGAGACAACTGGAACAGCAGGCGGAGCCGTTACCGCGATCAGAACGGTCGAAGTGACGCGCTACGTCACGCCGCTACGCGAGGGCGGGTCGCTCCCGGCGATTGTCGAGGCGGACGACTACGGCACCTACGTGCTGAAGTTTCGTGGCGCCGGCCAGGGCACCAAGGTCTTGATTGCGGAACTGCTGGCTGGTGAGATCGGCCGCAAGCTCGGTCTCCCAGTGCCCGAACTTGTCTTCGCCGAACTCGATGCGACGATTGGTCGTTCCGAGCCGGATCCGGAGATTCAGGATTTGATCGAGAGAAGTGATGGGCTGAACCTGGGGATCGACTATTTGCCGGGGTCATTCGGCTTCGATGCCCTTCAAGCGACGGAAATCGACGCCCAACTGGCATCCGCCATTGTCTGGTTCGATGCTTTTATGACCAATGTCGATCGCACAGCGCGCAACACGAATATGCTCATCTGGCACCGTGAAGTCTGGTTGATCGATAACGGCGCATCGCTCTATGCGCAATACGGCGGACCCACGTTCCCGAATCGAGCGCAGACAACATTCCCACAGATCAGCACGCACGTCCTGCTGGGGGCCGCCAGTGAACTTGCAGCAGCAGACCGGCGGCTGAGCGAGCAGATTGCAGCCGACGACCTGCGCGCGATCGTCGAATTGATTCCAGAAACCTGGCTCGGCGATCCTGCCTATGAGAGCACGAACGCGGAGCGCGAAGCCTACGTCGAATATCTGACCAAACGACTGGAGGGACCACGCGCATTCGTCAAAGAGGCGATCGATGCCCGAACTAAGCTCATTTGACTACGCCATCGTGCAGGTCGTCCCGCGTGTGGAGAGAGGCGAGTACCTCAACGTAGGTGTGATCGTCTTCTCTCGGACGCGAGACTTCCTCGATGCCCGATTTGCGCTGGATCGCGCACGCCTCGCTATCGTCGATCCCGAGATCGATGCGGATGAGGTCGAGCAGCACCTCGCGATGATGCTCCGCGTCTGTCGCGGCGGCCCGGAGAGCGGGCCAATCGGCCAACTCTCCCCATCAGAGCGCTTCAATTGGCTCGTCTCACCTCGCAGCACGGTCATCCAGACCTCGCCGGTCCATTCCGGTCTTTGTCACGACTCCGACCACATGCTCGAACATTTGCTGCGAACTTCTGTCCTCGGCGACCAACCCCGGCAATAGGCTACGACTGACGTCGCGGGGAACTTGGGGGTAAGTGGGTGCGGCCGGCCTGCGAGCCACCATTCACCCCAATTACCTCGCCAGTCAACCAGGAGGCTTGATCTGAGCAGGCGAATGTCACCGCGTGAGCGATATCCTCCGGAGTTCCGGTCCGTCCGAGCGGGATGCCCTGTAGCAACGTACCGACGTACTCGTTTGCACCCTCGGGAACTGGCAGGCTCATCACGTCGTCCAGGATCAGGCCCGGCGCCACCGCGTTGACGCGAATCTGGTGTGGCCCGAGTTCGATGGCCAGCACTTTGGTGAACATGTTGATTGCTGCTTTCGATCCACAATAGTGGGATCCGCCGGTCCGAGCCGAGCTACCGGCACCCGAGCTAATGTTTACGATCGATCCATGAATACCCTTATCAATCATGTGGCGCGCGATCGCCCGGCTCAGAAAGAAGGGTCCATTGAGATTTACCGCGAAGACCTTCGTCCACTCGGCGGTGTCCATCTCAACGACCGGCTTGTTCGGGAAGATTCCCGCGCAGTTGACGAGAACATCGATCTGGCCAGCCGCTTCAATGGCCTGAGCCGCAAGACGCTCGACATCTTCTTCATTGGAAATGTCAGCTGCGAACGCCGTGGCGGTTCCTCCAGCGTCGCGCACCGATTTAACGGTCGCTTCCATCTTTGCTGCATCGACGTCGGACAGAACTACGTGATCTCCAAGAGCGGCAAATTCGCGCGCGATCGCCGCGCCGATTCGCCCGCCTGTACCGGTAACCAGCACACTCCGTTGCGTAGCCATTCGGATTGTCCTTTCCTCATACCAAAGTCAGGTTCCTGACGGCGCCGGTTTGCTCCGTGAGATTGGGCGACGTCAAAGACCAGCGTCGCACCTCCACGAATCCGCCGCAAGTCCGTTCAGCCGATCCAGCAGATAGTTTCGTTGACCGTTGACGTCCCCCTCTCGCTGGTTGAAGATGAGTCTGGAACTTGGCGATTCTTGTTGAAAGGGATGGGAATGCTGGCGATCACAAATGGCAGAGTCCTGACGATGGCCGGCCAGACACATGAGCGCGGAACAGTCCTCATCGACGGTGAAAAGATCATTGCAGTCGGCGCCAACTTAGAGGTGCCGAGCAACGCGGACGTCATCGACGCCGCGGGGAAGTTCGTCATGCCAGGCTTCGTCGAGTCCCACTCTCACGTCGGAATCTGGGGCGACAGCGTAGGCTGGGAAGGACGCGACTTCAACGAGACGTCCGATCCGATCACCCCCCACATGCGGGCAATCGATGGCATCAACCCGCGTGATCCGGCCTTCAAAGACGTCCTGGCAGCTGGGATTACGACGCTGATGACCGGTGCAGGAAGCGCCAACCTGATCGGTGGCGAATGGGTTGCGCTCAAGCCGGTCGGGACCATCGTCGATAGCATGATCCTGCGCTACCCGTGCGGATTGAAAATGGCGCTGGGCGAGAACCCCAAACGAGTTTACGGCGACCAGAAGAAGAGTCCTATCACCCGTATGGGACAGGTGGCTCTGATTCGCGATGCGTTCCTCAAGGCCGAGAAGTACGCCAAAGACGTTGAGAAAGCCGAGCATGAGGGGACGGAACCACCCGATCGCGACCTGCGCATTGAGCCACTCGTACGCGCGATGCGACGCGAGGAGAAGACCCGCATCCACGCCTACACAGTGCAGGACATCACGAACGCCGTCCACCTTTCAAAGGAGTTCAACCTCGATCCTGTCATCGAGCACGCGTTCGAATCGCATCTCATCGCCGATTACCTGGCACGGGAGGGCGTATCGATCAGCATCGGTCCGTTCCACATCGGCCGCCAAAAGAAGGAGATGGAAGCGATGACCTTCGCCGCGCCAGGCATTCTGGCACGGGCGGGAGTCACGGTCGCGATCCATATGGACACCACCGGCAGTACCGCGCTGCTGCCGATCTTCGCCGGGCTGGCGGTCCGCGCCGGGATGGCAGAAGAGGATGCGCTGAAGGCGATCACGATCAACGCTGCCAAAGTCAGTGGCATCGCCGATCGGGTCGGCAGCCTCGAGACAGGGAAGGACGCGGACGTAATCGTCCTCTCCGGGCATCCATTCGACCTCATGACTCACGTCGAGCGAGTGGTCATTGATGGGAAGGTCGCATACGTCAAGCCCGAGGTCGCTGCCTGATCCGAGAATCAGTCGACGGACAAGAGGGAAAACGAGATTGCAAAGTTGAAAGACAGGAAGGAACAGTCATGGTCAGTAAGATCGTTGACGAGGTATCCGGTCCCGAGCTAGAACGTCACCTAAATTCAATTGCAAAGTATGTCCGGCTGTCGGGGACGGCGGACGAGGCCAAGGCATTCGACTACATCGAGTCGCAGCTCAAGTCGTTTGGTTACGACGTCAATCGTTACGCCAGCGATGCGTTGATCGGCTATCCAGGAAGGTCGACACTCGATATCGTCTCACCGGAGTCGATGTCAATCCCCTGCAATGGATACTCACTCAGCCCATTGACGAGCGATGAAGGAATCACCGGAGAACTGGTCTACGTCGGGTCAGGCCGTGCATCTGACTACGAAGGCCTTGACGTCCGCGGCAAGATCGTGATCAGTGACGGCTTAGCGATGCCGGACAAGACGCTTGCGTCGCAGGACGCCGGAGCAATCGGTCAGATCCACATCAACGATGAGTACATCCACGAGATGTGCATCTCTCCCGTGTGGGGCACGCCGATTCCTGAGACCGCTCACTTGCTGCCGAAAATCCCTGCCGTCGCCGTGACCAAGCCGGATGGCGACAAGATCCGGGCCGCGATGCAGAAGGGGACCGTCACTGTTCGCCTGATGACCCAGCCGTATCGCGCATGGTGCAAGATTCCAACCCTCACGGGCGATCTTCCTGGCACGAAAGAAGACAATTTCGTGATGTTCAGCGGTCACGTCGACTCCTGGCATTATGGAGCGATGGATAACGGCACGGCCAACGCCACCCAGCTCGAGGTGGCCCGACTGTTGGCAGAACGCAAGGACAACCTCTACCGTGGAGTCCGCATGGCCTTCTGGTCCGGCCATTCACATGGCCGCTATGCGAGCTCCGCGTGGTACGCGGATGCCTTTTTCCACGATTTGCATGAACGCTGCGCAGTCCACGTAAACATCGACTCAGTCGGGGGAAAGGGCGCGGTGATTCTGAGCGAGGCACCGGTCATGGCCGAGACATATGGCTTCGCGCGTGACGTGCTCAAGGACACGGTCGGTGTCGACCTTGATTACCGGAGATACAGTCGTTCCAGTGACCAATCCTTCTGGGGTCACGGGATTCCAACCGTGCTAGGATCGCTCTCGGAGCAGAGCATCGAGGATTCAGAGATGTTCAAGGCTATGGCGAGCCTGCTCGGTGGCGGTACCAAGGGCGGTGGTCTCGGCTGGTGGTGGCACACGACCGAGGACACCCTTGACAAGATCGATTCCGAGTTTCTGGTTCGTGACGCACGCGTCTACGCCGAGGCGATGTGGCGCATCTGCACTCTTGAACGCCTACCGCTCGATATCGCAGCGCTGGCCGATGAAATCGGCGACGCAGTTCGCGGCTACAACGACGTTGCACAGGGCTCAATCGATCTGTCGCGCACAGTAGCGATGGCGACTGAGCTTGCGTCAGCGATTCGGGCAATCGATCTGAGCAAAGTAAGCCCAGATCGAGCCAACCGGCTGATAATGGATCTCGATCGGATGCTGTTGCCTGTCAATTTCACGGTCAACGGACCATTTGAGCAAGACCTGGCGCTCGGCACAGTGCCGGTTCCAGGGCTTCGCGAGGTCGCTCAGCTCGCTAAGATGCATGCCGGTAGTGACGACTTCCAGTACCTGAAGACGAAGCTTGTGCGCCAGCGCAACCGCATTGAGCACGCGCTGCGAGCAGCTCAGCGTGAGGTCAGCGAGTTCGAGTCCTGAGTCGCTCGTTGAATCATCACGTTCTACGATGAACAGAGACGCGAGCCGTTTCGGGCTCGCGTCTTTCACTATCGTGAGGACCACCTCCGGCGGCTTATGAGGTAACTCGTCGCCGGAGGCCAGGCGTTCACCATCGTGTCGATCCAGAGGTGGTCAGTCTACTGGCTCCAGGATTACCACGGGGATTTCGCGGGACGTCTTGCGTTCGTAGTCGGCGAAGCCGGGGTAGCGCTCCTTCTGGATCGTCCAGATCGGATCGCGTTCGGCACTGCCAGCCACATGCGCTTTGACCGACTTCGTCTCGGTGCCAATCTCGATCTCGGTGTCAGGGAAAGCAAGAAGGTTATGGTACCAATCCGGATTGGTAGGAGCACCGGCCTTTGAAGCGAAGATGGCGTATTTGTCACCGACTGCCTGATACATCAGAGGATGGACCCGCTCCTTGCCGGATTTGGCGCCAGTGGTGTGGAGTAACAGCACCGGCGCGCCCTCAAATGGTCCACCGACCTTGCCACCATTAGCGCGAAATTCCTCGATAATCTTGGAGTTCCAGTCCTGCTCGTTAGCGCTCAATAGTTGTCCTTCCAGACGCTCGCAAATATGTCGTACTACCCATAAACCGATCTATCGATTCAAGTATTCCTCAGTCGACATTCAGTGGGACGGGGTTGTGGATTGTTAACCGATTCTGGTCGCAAATCAATCTAGCGACTCCTGAAATATCACTTTGACGATTCATAGGCGAGATTAAGACGGCTCTCAGGTTTGTCGGCGACAATCAACGGCGCGAACTGATCCACTGAGACTTGGAAGTCAGCAAATTCAACGGCAAGGCAACCTGAAAATGCGGCTTTGCTTCTGGCTTTCCTGGATCAGCACCGGGTTGCTCCTGCTCGCTGGCGGATCGCTAGTTGGTGGACGTCAGTGCGATGGAGCCAATTGTCAACCAGCCATCGAGCGGAACTTGGCTGATGAGACGGACGTACGATGCTCCGCCAAGATGTCGTATGATCCCACGACGATGCTAATTGAGGAGCGTGCTGTGATTCGACGACTCTATTTTGTCTTGTTAGTGATTCCAGTCCTGCTCTTGGCGGCATGCGGAGGCAGCTCAAGCACCGTCACGACCGCTTCCGGTACCTCAGCCACAAGTACCGCGGAGACAACGACAGCGGTAGTCGCGTCAACTGTCACGACGTCAGCAACGGTGACTAACTCCACGCCGTCAAGCTCACCGTCGAGCGGAACGTCATCCGACACCGGACTGACATTTACTCTCGATCAGAATCAAAGTCAGGCACTCTATAAAGCCCGTGAAACACTGGCCAACATCGGGTCGCCAACAGAGGCTGTCGGCAAGACGTCGCAGGTCTCGGGCTCGATCGCCTTCACCACTACGGGAGCGATCGACTCGTCCGCATCCAAGATCACCATCGATCTCTCAACGCTCCAGAGTGACAAATCGCAGCGTGACAACTACATCAAGCGCAACTCGCTCAATACCGACCAGTTTCCTGACGCCGTCTTTGTCCCGACCGGTGTCCAGGGACTCAGCTGGCCGCTACCAACTTCGGGCCAGGCGACCTTCAAACTAACCGGGAATCTGACCGTCCACGGTCAGACCTCACCGACAACTTGGGACGTTACCGCGACGTTCGGGCCACAGCAGATCAAAGGCACCGCCACCACGACGGTCAAGTTTGAAGACTTCGGCATGAAGCCGCCAAGCACGATGCTGGTCCTGAGCGTCGAAGACAACTTGACCCTCGAGTTGGATTTCGTCTTCACTCACGGGAGCTAGCTCAGAGCCGGATCGTATGAATCTAGAGGAGATCGGCCCTACTTGCAGGCAGTCTTCGGCCAGCCATGTGTGACCCGCACCGATCAGATAGATTTCTAAGGCCAGACAATCACAAGGTGCCGCTGATAAACGCACGAATCAGGCGCCCGGTCGCGAGCGGGCGATCCTCGGGGACGAAATGATTGGCGTTCTCGAGGATCTCGAGGCGAGACGTCGGGATCAATCGGTGCAGGTCGTCGGCCTCGGCGAGCGTGAATGTAGGGTCGCACGCCCCCCAAACGATCAGGCACGGGACCGTCAGCTGGTTGAGACACGCTCTCCAGCGGGCGAAATCGCTTCCAGCAGTCGTATGGCCTCGCGACATACTCAATAGCGTGTTTTTATAGCCGTGTTGAAACGGCCACCAGTAATGTCGCATGACATCGGGCGTCAGTCTCTGTCGCCGGCCAACGTAGATGCCCATGGCCAATTTCAGCATCCATTGACGACTCAGCGCCAGCGCCAATTCGCCGAGAAGCGGAACCCGCAGGAGCGACAGGGGCGATACGCCGCCACTCCAGGATCCGGAACGAAGGCTTGTATTCAGGATGACCAGATGCGTGCAGATTCCCGGATCGCGGGCGATGAGTTCGGAGGCGACAAGAGCGCCGAAATCGTGGCAGACAATAGCCAGACGGTCGATTTCAAGCTGTAGGATCAACGACCGGATCGCGTCCGCCTGAGCCTCCACCGAGTAGTCCCATCCTCGATGTTTCTCGGACAACCCGAACCCCGGCAGATCGGGGACGATCGTTCGGTGACCGGCCGCAATCAACGGCATGACATCTCTCCATAGGTAGGAGAAGGTCGGAATTCCGTGCAAAAAGAGAACCGGCGAGCCGGACCCTTTGTCGACGAGAAATATGGTTTTGCCGGGAGTGCTAACGAACCTGCCCTCGGACCGGTAACGGTCGATGAAGTTGCCGTCGCCGTACACTGTGGTACTGTCCCTTTCGCTCTGAACAGCGGCTTGACGCTCTCGTTTTATGGGAGCATAGACAATCCTGTTCGGCCGGGCAAAACTGAAGTCAGTTCAAACGAACAGTCGTCGTTGCAATGAGCTGGACCGATCGGTGAGAATCGTCGGGACGGCGCAGATAAGCTGTCGTCGATCGAACGGATACTTGACCATCAAACGCTATGAAGGACGAGGGGTGATGCGCTTGTCACAAGAACGACACGAACAAATCGTCGCCAATCTACTGACTCTGGCCGGAATTTCGGTGCCAGAAGTAGAAATCGTCAAACTGAGCCACATGTATCGGGCCGCTGAAGGGGCACGCCAAACACTGCGTGCAGTGCATCTGGGAGAGACCGAACCGATGATTGTCTTCGCCACCGAAACGGAGGACGGCCATGAGTGACACTGAGATGGCTTTCCTGTCACTGGCTGATGCGGCGGAACGGCTCGACCGTCGCGAGATCTCCTCAGTTGAGCTGACCCAGAACGCTCTCGACCGAATCACAGCGCTCGATTCCCGGTTCAACGCGTTCATCACAGTCCTGGCCGAATCATCCCTCGACACCGCCAGAGAGGCAGATTCGCGCCGAAAGAATGGCCAGCATGGCCGGCTTCTTGGCGTCCCGATCGCGTTGAAAGATCTCTACAACACAGCCGGGGTTCGGACGACCGGTGGTGCGCGAATCCTGAAAGACAACGTGCCCGAGCAAGATGCGACAGTCGTTCGCAAGCTTCGTGAGGCCGGTGCCGTGATTCTCGGCAAGACCAACATGATGGAGTTCGCCTACGGCTACCCACATCCGGACTTTGGCGAAACAAGGAATCCCTGGTCACTGAATCACACCGCGGGCGGTTCGAGCGGCGGTTCCGCCGCGGCAGTTTGCGCCGGGCTGGCATACGGAGCACTCGGCAGCGACACGGGAGGCTCGATTCGAAGTCCGGCCGCGTATTGCGGCCTGAGCGGGCTCAAGCCGACTTACGGGCGAGTCAGTCGTCACGGCGTACTACCGCTGGCCTGGTCGCTCGATCACGTCGGTCCGCTGACAAGAAGCTCACGTGACGCAGCGATCATGCTCGATGCCATCGCCGGATTCGATTCGCATGATCCAGCATCCGCCAACGTACGTTTCATCTCGACCGTCGACAAGATTGATGACGCAGTCTCAGGCCTGAGAATCGGAGTCGTCGACGAACTTTTTCAGCGATACGTACAGCCCGATGTCCGCGAGGTATCGCTCGCAGCGGTATCGAAACTTGGCGAACTGGGCGTGGTCCTCGACTCAGTCGCTCCTCCGTACCTCGATCTGGTGATGCCTGCCATCACTCCGATTGTTCAGGCCGAAGCCGCCGCCTATCATCGCGAGACACTCTCATCACGACCAGACGACTTCAGTGCGGAGGTACGCGATAATCTGCGCCTCGGCACCATGATCCCAGCTATTGACTACATCGACGCCCAGCGCATTCGACGCTGGATTCGGGAAGGCATCGAAGCCGCACTCCAATCCTACGACGTGCTCGTCTTCCCGACCCAGCCGATCGTGGCACCACCGATCGATTCGTACCAGATCGCCGGAGGGGAAAACGACGACGTGCTCGATGTAGAGATCGGACACACCGGAATCGCGAACCTCACCGGCCACCCCGCGCTGTCAGTGCTCGCCGGTTTCACGCCCGACGGACTGCCGGTCGGACTTCAGTTCACCGGACGTATGTTCGACGAGGCCGCCATCCTACGGCTCGGCCACGCGTTCGAATCCGCCACTGAGTGGCATTCACGGCGGCCCGCTGAGACGTAGTCGACAGATCTGTTACATGAGAGTGCCCGGCACTCGCCGTTGAAAGGATGGTTACATGGCCCTCAAGCAGGTGCTGGACGTGTATGAGGTGATGGACAGCGCCCAGGTCGACGGCGAGGCGATCGCGAAACTGCTTGGCGAGGGCGGAATCGATGATGTCGAAGTCGAACGGATTCATGGGGAACGGGGTTTCACCGACTGCCTCAAAGCGATCATTCCAGGGATTGACGGAAAATCAACAGGTGGATCCGCGCCGACTTTGGGCATCATCGGCCGACTCGGTGGACTTGGCGCCAGACCAGAGCGGATCGGGTTCGTCTCGGACGGAGACGGAGCGCTGGCGGCAGTGGCAACTGCCCTCAAACTCGGACGTATGCGCCGAAACGGAGACGCACTGCCCGGCGACGTGATCGTCGCCACGCACGTCTGCCCGAATGCACCGGTGATCCCACACGAGCCTGTGCCCTTCATGGGATCACCCGTCACCGGGCAGCAACTCAACCAGCATGAAGTCGACGAACGGATGGAAGCGATCCTGTCGGTCGACACGACCAAAGGCAACCGCATTATCAACGTGAACGGGTTCGCGATTTCACCAACAGTTCTCGACGGCTACATCTTGCGCGTCAGCGAAGACTTACTCGATCAGATGCAGTGGGTCACCGGCAAACTACCCGTCGTCTTTGCCATCACCCAGCAGGACATCACGCCTTACGGCAACGACCTATTTCACGTCAACAGCATCATGCAGCCTGCAGCGGCGGCGCATGTACCACTTGTCGGCGTTGCCATTACCACTGAGATGCCGGTTCCGGGCAGTGGTACCGGCGTAACGCATCTGGTAGACGTGGAGAGTGTGGTTCGCTTCTGCATCGAGGTCGGCAAAGCTTTCGGGGCCGGCAACTGCAGTTTCTACGATGAGAACGAATTCGACCGGCTGCGATCCCTATACGGAGATATGACCCGATTCCAGACTCGCGGAACTGAGGGTTCGCAGTGAGACTGACGGGCTCAAGACAAGTGGCTTGTAGCAAGCTTCTCTGCACGCACAACATTCCTCGAGATTTTGCCGGCTGTCAACTGAAGATTTGAAGCCGTGGCGCTGGCCACGGCTTCGGGTAGGGGGAAGGGAAAGGAAGTGGGATGGAGCTGAAAGGTCTTCTCCCAGAAGACTCGGCGCTATTCACCGAACCTTCACCTGTAATACGGGAATGGGCACCAATTGGATTGCCCAGATTAATGCTACTGAAGAAACTCAGTTTCCGCGTCATTCGACGATTCGCGCTGCTCTTGCCCGCTCGATTGTCGTCTCGGCCATACGTATACTGGCGACATCGATCATCTTGTTGTCTACGGTGATCGCGCCGCGGCCTTCCCTTGTTGCCCGTTCATACTCGTTCACGACTCTCGTCGCCCAGTCGATCTCGTGCTGACTCGGAGAGAAGACCTCGTTGGCAACCGAGATCTGCGACGGATGAATGCACATCTTGCCGTCGAACCCGAGCGAACGTGCCAGGAGACAGGCCGCGCGGAACCCGTCCGAGTTGCGAAAATCGGCAAACGGTCCGTCAATAACGCGAATTCCTGCGGCCCGACCGGCGACCAGCAGTCGATGCATTGGATAGTGAAAACGATGACCGGGATAAGCCGCGTCCCATTCGTCCGGAGTCCCGATCGATACTGATGGAATGCGGAGCGACGCGGTGTAGTCGCCTGGGCCAAAGACTATTGATTCGACTCGCGGACTGGCAGTTGCTATCGCCTCACAATTGATCAGGCCATCTGCCGTCTCGATCAGCACCTCGAGTCCGACCGGAACTGATTGCCCGGCAACGGATTCGATCTGGGTCAACAGCGTATCGATGACGTATATGTCCTCGGGACAGTTGACCTTTGGTACCAAAACCATGTCGACCATCCCTGGACAGTGTTCGACAATCTCGATCAGATCGCGATAGAAGAAAGGGGTATCGAGCGCATTCATACGAAAGACACGAGGTTTGCCGTGCCAATCCAATTCGGCAAACGCGCGAATGACGTTGTCACGTGCCACTGCCTTGGAGTCCGGAGCGACCGAGTCCTCCAGATCGAGAAAAGCAAGATCGGCATCGGATTGAGCCGCTTTCTCGATCATACGCCAATTCGAGGCGGGTACCGCAAGTTCACTCCGCTCGAGGCGCATCGTTCGACTCCCTCCCAATCCTCCAGCCAATCCTGTAGCAGGACCGGTGAACAGTGCCATGATATCTCCGGCCCCCAGCCCTGCGACAATCGTCATTCTGCGCGAAGGACGGGCTACGGGCAAGCAGACCCCTAGCGCGATCGGCTATCTTGCGTCATTCTCCATTAGGACATCGCGTACCAACGACGGGCTACACTGCCGTCGATCATCGGGCAGACTTAATTACACGAGAGAACGGGAGCAGAGAATGGTTCAGACCCCCACCAGATTCGACGTCCGACACAACAGCAGGACGATCCATGACGGCCGAGACCGTGCAGCCGCTCGCGCCATGCTGCGGGCCATCGGCCTGGACGACGACGACTTCCGCAAACCAGTGGTCGGAGTTGCGCATTCCTGGATCGAGACGATGCCGTGCAACTTCGGGCTCCGGCGCCTGGCACAGCAGGTCAAGAAGGGCGTGCGTGAGGCGGGTGGCGTTCCGATGGAGGTGAACACCGTCGCCATTAGTGACGGTGTGACCATGGGAACAGAAGGGATGAAGGCGTCTCTCATCAGTCGCGAGATCATCGCCGACTCGATCGAGCTTGTGGCGCGTGGGCACATGTTCGACGCGATCATCATTCTTGCCGCGTGCGACAAGACGCTTCCAGCGGCGGCTATGGCCCTCAGTCGTCTCGACATCCCGGGATTCGTCCTATTTGGCGGTTCGATCATGCCAGGTCATTTCCAGGGACACGATGTCACGATCCAGGACGTCTTCGAAGGCATCGGTGCCAACGCGGCCGGCACGATGAGCGACACTGATCTGCTCGAACTCGAACGGGTAGCTTGTCCTGGAGCAGGTGCCTGCGGCGGTCAGTTCACGGCCAACACAATGGCGACAGCGCTGGAAGTACTTGGCGTCTCCCCGGTTGGCATGGCTTCGACGCCAGCGGTCGACCCGACGAGAGAGGCCATCGGCGTCGCCGCCGGCCAACTGGTGATGGATCAACTGGAGCGCGGCTTGCTTCCCAGTGACATCCTGACGCGTCAGTCATTCATCAACAGCTTTGCCAGCGCTTGCGCCACGGGTGGTTCGACCAACATCGTGCTACATCTCCTGGCTATCGCCCGTGAGGCGGGAATACCGCTGACGATCGACGAGTTCAATGAGATCAGCGACAACACCCCGATCATTGCCGATCTGAAGCCCTCCGGGAAATACACGGCAGTTGATGTCTTCAATGCGGGAGGTATTCAGCTAATCACAAAACGTCTCATAGAAGGAGGCAAGATCGACGGCTCACAGCTGACGCCAACCGGCAAGACGCTCGCCGAAGAGGTTGTCTCCGTTCAAGAAACACCTGGACAGGCGGTCGTGTTAACGGTCGATACCGCCAAAAAGCAAACTGGCGGTCTGGTGGTCTTGAAAGGTAATGTCGCGCCGGAAGGTTGCGTCATTAAAGTGGCCGGCGAGACGCGCACACGTCATCAGGGACCAGCCCGCGTGTTCGATCGCGAGGAAGATGCGATGGCGGCGGTCACGGCGCGTGACGTTCATCCGGGCGACGTCGTAGTCATCCGTTATGAAGGTCCGCGTGGCGGACCTGGAATGCGCGAGATGCTCGGCGTCACCGCGGCACTCGTTGGGGAAGGACTGGGAGAGCAGGTCGCGCTTCTCACCGATGGTCGTTTCAGCGGAGCGACGCGCGGGTTCATGGTCGGACACGTAGCACCCGAGGCAGAAGTTGGGGGACCAATCGCCGCGATTCGTGAGGGCGACATCATCACCATCGACGTAAATCAGCGCAGACTCGACGTTGACCTGAGTGATGAGGAGATCGCCACTCGTCTGGCGACCTGGCACCCGAAAGGCATCGCCTACCAGAGCGGCGTCTTCGCCAAATACGCGGCGTTAGTTTCCTCCGCCTCAGAGGGCGCAGTGACCCGACCTTTGCAATAGGCAAGAGCATGACAGGAGAACGGCGCCGCCGAAACTATCAGTGTCGATACGGGAGAAATTTGTTTGAACGACGGAGAACGTGAATGAAGTTTTCGTTACTGCGCCCAGATCCTGAGTCCCTCGGCGCCGAGTGGAAGGCTCTCGTAGAGTCTGAGCACGATCAGACCGAAAGGATCCGTGAATGGCAGGAACCCGATTACTACCGACCGGTGACGGAGCATTTCACAGCCGATCCACGCCGTGAGGGCGACGAGTTACTCAACGATCTGCGCTCCTACTGCGGTCCTGATGTCACCTGGGTCGACGTTGGCGCAGGGGCAGGCCGCAACGCTCTTCCACTAGCGCTTCTCAGCAAACACGTCACGGCGGTCGAGCCGAGCGAGGCCATGCAGCAGGCGCTTGTGGAGAGCGCCAAGCAGGCCGGGATCCACAATTTTGAAATACTCTCGAAACGTTGGCCGGACGGCGCCGATCAGCTCAGCGTCGACTACAGCCTGATGGCTCATGTCGGGTACGACATCCGAGATATCAACGGGTTTTTGGATGGTCTCGAACGGGTAACCAAGGTTCGCTGCTTCGCGTCGATGATGGACCGTGCGCCGAGCAGTGGGTTTGAGCGTCTCTGGGAAGAAGTTCATGGTGAGGAGCGCTTTGCGCTTCCGGCCATGCGTGAGTTCATTCACTTGCTTCTGGCCCGCGGCACGACGCCTGACGTCCGCATCTATCGACGCGATGTCCGCCCACACAGCCCCGAGGATATTCGCGGTTCGGCGCGACGGCGACTGTGGCTGGCTGAAGGATCAGAGAAGGACCAGAAACTCCAGCGGCTGCTCGACGATCAACTCAAAACGGAAACTGACCAATTCGAACGCCGTCGCGTTGTGTCGCTTATCAGCTGGGAGCCGACGACGAAGGCTTGACCAACGCCAATCCAGACGACCAATCGCGAAACGCTGCGGATGTCCGCGTCTCGACGATGATTCGCGCGATATTTTGGCCGCAACAGATTCAAAATGCGCCGCGCTTTGATACTATCAAGGTTGGGAACCTTGATGCTGTGCCCGTTGCGCGGCATCGATGGTAGCTGCTTGTCCCTGGGTTAAATCGATCTGTCGTGAAGCGATGACCGGTTGATCGCCTCTGAACAGTGCAATCGGCGCCGCTCACGCCGGGGATGTCGAAAACGTGTGGCTTCGGGGAGCCACGGGATGCCTAATTGCGCGACGGTTTCGCTCACTGAGTGAGGATTCCCGTGTGATAGGGTCAGAGGGAAGGAGAGGTCTGAACACACAAATGAATAGCGCCACACCAAGTGATATGCCCAGCCCAAGCGGTCAGTCGTTTCTCCAGCGACTGGGAGTCGCAAAGGGCGATGCGGGCACGACACGCACGCAGTATTTTGCGCGCTGGGTCATACTCGGAGTCATGGTCGGCATTGTCGCCGGCCTGGCAGCCATCACCTTTTTCTGGCTGCTCGAAACGTCAACTCACATCTTTCTCGGCCATCTCGTTGGTTATCTGCCGCCAAGTCCGGTTGGTGAAGGGAATTCGCCAGAGACATCCTGGGCGCGTCGTTGGGCGTTACCACTGGTGGTTGCCCTGGGCGGGCTGATAAGTGGCCTTATCGTCTTCTTGCTAGCCCCGGAGGCCGAGGGTCACGGCACCGATGCTGCCATCGATGCTTTCCACCAAAAGGCCGGCCGGGTCCGCGCTCGCATCATCCCCATCAAGACGATCGCGTCGGCGATCACCATCGGATCGGGCGGATCGGGCGGTCGCGAGGGTCCAACGGCTCAGATCGCGGCTGGCGTCGGTTCGCTTCTAGGTCAGGTGCTTAAGCTCGACGCAAACGAGCGCCGCATCTTGGTCGCGACCGGAATTGGCTCCGGAATCGGAGCAATCTTCCGCGCTCCACTCGGAGGCGCCGTTCTTGCCGCCGAGATCCTCTACATTCACGATCTGGAAATCGAAGCTCTATTCCCTAGTCTGATCGCATCAATTGTCGGTTACACCATCTTTGCCAGCTATGCCGGCTGGAGTCCGATTTTCGGCATACAATCGTCACTGGAATTCTCTAGCGCCCCACAGCTCGTCTATTACGCAATCATCGGTCTCATCTGCGGTGCTTTCGGCGTCCTTTACGCAAAAACATTTTACGGAACGACCCACATCTTTCATCGCATCCATTTGCCGAACTGGTCGAAGCCGATGATCGGTGGGCTGCTCGTCGGGCTGCTTGGCCTGGCAGTCCCGCAGGCAATTGGTACCGGATATGGTTGGCTTCAGGAAGGCATGAACCCAACCCAGCTCATGTCCATTCCACTTTGGATCCTCCTCCTCGTTCCGTTCGCCAAGATCGTCGCAACGTCGCTGAGCATCGGTTCGGGAGGATCGGGCGGAATCTTCGGTCCTGGAATGGTTGTCGGTGGCTTCATTGGTGCCGCCTTTTGGCAGGTCTTTCATGGCGTCCTCCCGAGCATGCCGTCCAATCCCGCTCCGTTCGCTATCGTCGCCATGATGGCGTTGTTCGGAGGCATCGCGCACGCGCCGCTCTCGGTCATGCTGATGGTCGCTGAGATGACCGGAAATCTGTCGCTGCTGGCTCCCGCCATGATCGCGGTCGGGCTGGCAACGCTCGTCACCGGCGACAACACGATCTACCAAAGTCAGCTTCCGACGCGTGCGGATTCACCTGCACACCGTTACAAGTTCAGCTTCCCGCTGCTCAACACGCTCGCGGTACGGGACGCCATGGCGACGTCACCAGTGCTTCTGACGCCTAACATGTCGCTCACCGAGGTCGAACAAGCATTGGAGGAGCGCAGTCTGACCGGCGCGCCGGTCGTCAATGACCACAAGCACCTACTTGGGGTCGTGACTGTCACCGACATCAGCCACGTAAGTCAATCAGACCGGGCAGGCACGACCGTGGAATCCATCATGACCCGCAATCCGTTCACGATCAGCAACGACGCCACACTCGACGTCGCGCTGGAGTCGCTGGCATCACACGGCGTGAGCTGGATGCCGGTTGTCGAAGGACGTGAGCGGAAAGTGATAGGTACGATTAGCGCAGCCGACGTCGTCAGTACCTATCGTGCGTCGCTCCGGTGGACCGTCCGGCGCATGCGGGGACTCACCGTCGACACAGTCATGCTTGAGTATCGAGTCGAAAGGGGCTCACCTCTTGCCGGAAAGGCATTGCGTGAGCTGAACCTGCCGACCGGTGCACTGGTAGTTTCGGTCAACCGGAACGGCTCGACGGTGCTGCCGAGAGGCAACACAACCATGCAGCAGGGTGATCTCGTGACATTTCTGACGAATCCCGAGAACGAGAAACAGGTGCGCGATTACCTGGCGGTAGACGAGCAACAGGTCGAATCCCAGGCCATATCGGGCGACTAGCGCGTATGGCTGTCCGCCAAGTCATCGAGAAATGCGAACGCCGGGCTCATGCCCGGCGTTCTGCCGCCGTTTGAGCGCGAACACGACCGGAGCGATTGGTCATCGCTGGGTTTCCGAGAATTAAGGAGTCGAGACTACTCGCCCGAAACCACTCCCGCCATTGTGTAGAGAATCACGTAGATACAGATCGAATGAAGTGTCTGGGCATTGTAGGGCAAAGCCGAGATCGACAGCCCGCCAAAACGCTCCCGCCCAGCGGCTTTGCCGACCTGGTAACAGAGTTCGACGACCTCTTCCACGTGCGGACCAAGCGGTTCATCCGCGAAATCGGGATTCGAGCCGAGATCGAACACATCTGGATCGATGGCAATCCAAACCTTTGCCGTACCAGCCATCATGCTGGCCGCGAGTTGCGCGGCCCACTCGTCGAATCCATTCCGACGGGCCGCCTTGATCTCACGATAGGTGTAGATGTTCTCGCGCTTTACTCCGCGCTCCATGAAGCGAGTGATCGTCTCACGGTCGTTGCGCGGTCCGCGCAGTCCAAAGTGGACGTACCGTGACGGATCGACGCCCGGGAGCGTAAGAATTCGCCGAGCCCACGTGCTGCCCCAGCGTGGTTGGCGCGGGTCGTCATCTTCCCATTCGCCCCGCTGGTTGTCGTGATGGGCGTCGAGGTTGAGAACCGCGGTCGGTCCACCGGCTCGCTCGGCGATGGCCTTCAGCACCGGGTAGCTGCTTGGGCCAGAGTTACCTCCGATCGTGATCGGATAGCAGCCGGCATCGACCATGGCGACTACCTCGGCTTCCACGTTCGCCAGAGTCTGACCCATGTCGCGCACGACCTCCGCGTCACCACGGTCGACAACCTTGAGATGCTCGAAGACATCGATATCGAGCTCGGGCAGGTACCCGCCGTACTTGAGTGAATTGCTGCGAAACTGTGATGGAGTCAGCAGCGTGCCCTCATAGTTGGCGGCTGCGGTGCCGCTGCGAGAATCGGGTGTCGGCGCGCGCCAGGGGACTCCCAGGAAGGCAACGTCAGCCGATTTCAGATCATCGACAGTCTCAGCCAGTGGAGCACCGAATAAAGTGGGCGTTCCTCCATAAAGACGAGGAACCAGCATTCGCATCGTTGGATCCGACGGTCTTCGCGCCCAGGATTCGGTCATCATTCCCTCCGGCCCTGTACGGCCAGCCAGCGTGCTGGCCCCATTCGCGCAATTCAACATTGCGTGCGAAAGTCCTGCAGTTCTTCGATTCGGACGGCAGACAGTTTGAAACGCTTTCGGGTACTCTAGCACAGCATCGAAACCTCACAGCGCAGGCAGCGAATCACCAGCATGGAATAGGAGAATGATGATGGCAATCAAGGATCTTCTCAGGGAACGTTTGACCGCTGACCGCGACAACATCATTCGCATGTGCCAGGATCTGGTGCGGATTCCAAGCGAAAATCCCCCTGGCGACACGAGAGACGTACTTCGTTTCTTCACCGATCTCTTGACGCAGCACGATCTCAGCTATGAGATTCTCGCGCCGGTGACGGAATGGCCGAACCTCACCGCCAGCTTCGAGGGAAACGGCCCTGGCCATCATCTCGTTCTCAACGGTCATATGGACGTCTTTCCTGCGGGGGACAGCGGACTGTGGACCGATGGTCCCTTCTCTGGAGCACTGCGCGACGAAAAGATTTACGGACGCGGGGTCAACGACATGAAAGCAGGCACGCTCGCCTCTGTTCTCACCTTCATCTACCTTTCTGAGATCCGGCAGCACCTCGCCGGAAAATTGACCCTGACGTGTGTCTCGGACGAGGAGACGTTCGGTGAATTCGGTGCGCGTTACCTCGTCGATCACCGACCCGACCTCCTCGGAGACTGCGTCCTGAACGGCGAGCCGAGCACGCCGAGCACGATCCGCTTCGGGGAGAAGGGCCTTATCTGGATCGAGCTCAATGTCGATACCAAGGGAGGGCACGGTGGATATCCGCAGGTCAGCGCCAACGCGATTAAGATTGCATCCGCAATCATCGGCGAGCTTGAGCGGCTTGCCGAGATCACAGGTGACATGCCTGGGGAAGTCGAGGATCACATCGATGCTGGTCGAGAAGCGTTCGATGCACTACTCGGTGATGGCGCGACCGATAATCTGAAGCGGGTTAGCGTTAACATCGGGATGGTCGAAGGTGGCGAGAAGGTGAATATGATCGCCGCTCACAGTCGAGCTGAGATCGATATTCGTTGCCCAATTGGAGTTTCGACCGACCAGGTACTGAGACAGTTCGACGAGATCATTGGCCGCTACCCCGGATCGTCGTATCGCATCATCAACCGCAGTGAGCCCAATTACGTCGATCCACACCACGAAATGGTCGAGATTTTGCGGAACAACGCCGAAGCCGTTCGCGGAATCCGCCCACAACCCAACATCAGCCTTGGCGGAACCGACTGCCGTCTCTGGCGACAGCGCGGCGTTCCCGCCTTCATATACGGACCAACGCCGTACAACATGGGAGCGCCCGATGAATGCGTGACAGTCGACGACCTTCTTGGCACGGTATCGGTCCACGTTCTCTCGGCATACGACTATCTGGCCGCTCAATCCTAGGTGAACCGCGTCATAGGCTCGACGAGAACACGTCATGCATGAGGGAAAGACGATCGTACATCACGGTCTGACGATGCGACGGCGAGTACTCTCAAAAAGAGGAAGGCCGGCGGGAGCGCCAGAAACGCTCCCGTCAGCCAGCATTCGTTCGTCCGTCAGTCGGTCTTAGCCAAGCTCGACCGCGGGAACCTCTGCTTCTCGAACGATTCGATTAAACTCTTCGCCCTTGGTTCCGAGAACCGTACTCAGCTTCTTGAGTTGCTCGTCGGCCTTTTGTGAAAGATCGTCGAACGCCTCATACGCCTGCTTGGGTGGCGCCGATGTCGCGCCCGCCACGAAGCCCGCGATTCCGGCGATCTTAGCATTGAGCTTGATCGGGAAATTAAGCGTATCCTGCATGCTCTTGGCCTTCACCTGGATGAGAGCTTCCTCAACCTCGGATAGGTCCGTTTTGAGCGCCTTGGCCGCCTCAGTGATCTTCTCCGCGTTGGCATTGCCGCTCGCACGCTTCTCCCAGGTGTCGACCTGAGCTCTGACGGCGCGGATTCGATTTATCGCGTCATGGGTCTCGGTGACCTTGTCACGAATGCGAAGGAGCAGATCGAACTGCGCCTGCAGATCCTCTTGGGTCACCGGGACGCGCGGATCCTTCTGGATCTCAAACGACTGGACTTGCGACTCATCGCCCACCGTCAACCGCACCTGGTAGGTTCCAGGGGCTGCGACGGGGCCCTTGATCCCACCGGCGAATCGCATTGACTTGTCGCCCGGCACTTTCGAGGCGTTCGGGTAGCGCATGTCCCAGACGAATCGATTGAGGCCGGCTTCATTCGCGACAGTCGGCTCTTCGTCCTTGTCGTCATCGTCACTTTCAGCGCTATCAGCAGCCTTCTTCGCTTCGGCCTCCTCAGCTGGCTTTGAAACGAAGCCCTTGATCTCGTTGCCCTGGGCATCGAGAAAGGTTAGCTTGACCTCGCCCTCAGGTTTGTCCTTCAAGGAGTAGAAGACGACCACGCCATCGGGTGGGTTTTCGCCGGCGTCCAGATATTGGGCCTCTGATTCACCATCGGCGTTCTTCTTCATGCGATAGGTCGCCATCGTGGAACCGATCATCGTGTAGCTCTTGCCGCTGCTGGGCGGGTGACCGATGCTCCGTGCCGTTTTGAACTGGATGGTCGTGCGTGGCTGGAACAGATGCGACGCCGCGCCGACGGCGGCCTCGCTGAGTTGATGCAGTGGAGTGAGATCGTCGATGACCCAGAAAGAGCGACCGTGTGTCGCCGCGATCAAGTCGGTCCCCTTTACGTGAAGATCGTGTATCGGGACGACAGGCAGATTGAGCTGAAGCGGTTGCCAGTTCGCACCGTCATTGAACGAGACGTATATACCGGCTTCGGTACCGCCATACAGCAGACCGCGGCGGTTCGGATCCTCGCGAATGACGCGGGTGAATTGATCGACTGGGATTCCTTCGTCGATCTTGACCCAGGTCTGGCCATAGTCATTGGTTTTGTAGAAGTAGGGGGCAAAGTCGTCCAGCTTGTAGCGTGTCGCCGCCACGTAGGCGGTCGCGGCATCGTGCGGTGAAGGCTCAATGATCGAGATTAGCGCCCATTCCGGCAGGTCGGGTGGTGTGACGTTCTCCCAGTTCTTGCCGCCGTCTTTCGAGACGTGGATCAGGCCATCGTCCGATCCCGCCCAGAACAAACCCTGCTGCACCGTGGACTCGACGAAGGCGAAAATAGTTGCGTAGTACTCGGCCCCGGTGTTGTCTTTGGTGATCGGACCGCCGGATGACTTGAGTGTATCCGGATCGTGGCGGGTCAGGTCCGGGCTGATCGTCTCCCAATTGGAACCGGCGTCGGTGGTCCGATGGACGTGCTGTGACGTGACATAAAGAACGTCAGGGTCAAATGGGGACATGTGGATCGGGTAGGTCCACTGAAATCGAAACTTGGCGTCTTCGGCACCCGATCCAAGCGTGTTCTCCGGCCAGACGTTGATCATACGATGCTCGCCGGTCGCCCGGTTGTATTGGGTCAGGTAGCCGCCGTAGCTTCCGGCGTAAATGATATTCGAATTACGCGGATCGACCTGAATGTAGCCACTTTCACCCCCGCCGATGGCGAAATCCTCGGCACGGGTGATGGCCCCAATCGACGAGCGGCTCGGCACCGTAATGGTCGTATTGTCCTGCTGGGCGCCATAGATCCGGTAGACCGGCTCGTTGTCAGTCGTGACGTGATAGAACTCGGCCGTCGGCTGATTGTAAATGTCGGACCAGGATTGCCCGCCGTTGTAGCTAACGCAACCGCCGCCGTCGTTCCCTTCGATCATGCGTAACGGGTTTTTCGGGTCGATCCACAGATCGTGATTATCGCCGTGCGGCACGGCCACGACCTCGAAATTGCGGCCACCATCTGTCGACTTCCAGGCCTCGACGTTCAACACCCAGACAGTGTCCGGATTCTGTGGGTCGGCGTAGATGTGATGGTAGTACCACGCACGCTGACGCAGGTTTCGATCTTCCGAGCCACGCTGCCACGTCTCACCAGCGTCGTCGGAGCGGAAGACCGCACCATCTTCGGCCTCGACCACCGCATAGACGCGGCCAGGCTGCGCTCCGGAGGCTGAAATGCCGATCTTGCCGAGCACACCCTTGGGCAATCCCTCGTTGCGAGAGATGTCAGTCCACGTGTCGCCACCGTCGGTCGAGCGGAAGATCGCGCTTCCCTCGCCGCCGCTGATCATCTCCCACGGTTTACGAATCGCCTCCCAGAATGTTGCGTAGATGATTCGCGGGTTGGTTGGATCGATCGAGAGGTCGTTCGCGCCAGCTTTGTCACTACGGAAGAGGACGTGCTCCCAGGTCTTTCCACCGTCCTTGGATCGGTAGACGCCTCGCTCTGGATTGGCACCGTGCGCGTGACCGAACGCAGCGACGTAGACGACGTCCGGATTTTCTGGATGTACCCGGACTTTGCCAATGTTGCGAGTCCGCTCAAGTCCAAGATGCACCCAGGTTTTTCCAGCATCGGTCGACTTATAGACGCCATCGCCGTGCGACACATTGCCGCGTATCGTCGTCTCGCCCATACCGGCGTAGATGACGTTGGGGTCGGATGGGGCGACGGCCAGACCGCCAACCGAAGCCCGCTTGAAGAAACCGTCGGATACGTTTTCCCAGAAGCGGCCACCGTCGTAGGTCTTCCATACACCTCCGCCGGTCGACCCGAAGTAAAAGACTTGGGGGTTGACCGGGTCGCCCGAAACGGCAACGACCCGACCGCCGCGAAATGGCCCGGCGAGCCGCCATTTGAGCGCTTTCAGCGCGCTCGGGTCAACCTTCGATAGTGTTCCCGAGGAACCAGCTGACATGAACAATCCTTTCCTCGCCGGAGTGAGGCGGCGCCTCATCCGAGCGTCGTGATTTTGGCGGGACCATTTAATTGTGATCCCGCCGCCAATTCTCGTTGTGTACCTAGATCTTGACCGGCTGAATACCGCGATCAGCCAGCATGCGATTGAACGCGGCGATATCGTTTCCGATGATTGGATCGAGCTTCTCGATTGAACCGTCCGCCTGACCTGCAAGCTTTTCGAAAACCGCCGTGCTCTGAGCGGTAGGTCGCATGTCAGCGTTTGAGACCATGCCAGACAACGCCGCAAGCTTCTCGTTGAGACCTGCCGGAGGCTGCAGCGGACTGCCAGACTTTGGCTGGATGAGTTCAAGCTCGACGGCATTAAGCTTGTCGACGATCGCGGTTGCCGCCTGCTTCACCTCATTGTCCTCCGAGCGTTTCGACCAACCTTCAACCTGTTCGCGCAGATCGCGAAGCCGGTTGACCGCGTCATGCGTCTCCGACAGCATGTCCCGAATCTTGAGCAGCAAATCAAACTGCGCTTGCAGATCCGCAGGCGAACCAGAGACCCGCGGATCGCGAACGATCTCGAGAGGCTGACTGAGTGTCTGTCCACTAACGGTTAGCTGCACCTGGTAGCTACCAGGAACGGCTACCGGTCCGGCCAGCTGATCCGGGGATACTGGGCCACCAGGGACAGCGTGGGAACTGGGGTAACGCATGTTCCAGACGAAGCGATTCAAACCCGCGTCGACCGTCGGATGCTGCCCCTCTTTTGCGTCACTGCCAAAACCGATAATCTCGCTCCCGCTACTGTCGAGGAACGACAGCTTCAGTTCACCTTCCGGCTTGTTCTTCAGGTAGTAGTAAATAATCGCGCCGTCCGGCGGGTTCTTTCCGGCATCCAGGAACTCGTAATCGTTCTCGCCAGTCTTTCGCTTACGAGTGTAGTGGGTCATCATCATGCCGCCGACACGACCGTAGCTCTTGTAGGGGCTGGCGTCTTCTCCGTATCGACCATAGACCTTAAAGCGGTTTGCAGGCCGCGGCTTGAAGAGATGAGCATCCTGCTGCGCGGATCTCGTCGGTTAGCTGATGCAGCGGTGTCAGATCGTCCAGGATCCAGAAGCTGCGTCCGTGCGTCGCCGCGATCAGGTCGGTCCCCTTCACCTGCAGGTCGTGCAGCGGTGTCACCGGCAGGTTCAGCTGCCAGGATTCCCAACTGCCCCCGTCATCCAGCGAGACATACAGGCCCGTCTCGGTCCCACAGTAGAGCAAGCCCTTCCGACTCGGGTCTTCCCGAATCGTCCGGGTGAAGACGTTCTCCGGAATACCGGTCGTGATCTTCGTCCAGGTCTGTCCGTAGTCACTTGTCTTGTAGAGATAGGGTCGGAAGTCGTCCGACTTGTAGCAGGTGGCCGCGACATAGGCGGTTCCCGCCGCATGGGGTGAGACCTCGATGATCGAGATCAACGCATGGGATGGCAGATCGGATGGCGTGACGTTCTGCCAGGAGGCGCCGTTGTCCTTCGAGAGGTGGATCAACCCATCATCCGACCCAGCCCAGAAGAGGCCCTGCTGATGGGGAGATTCGACGAAGGCGAAGATGGTGCCATAGACCTCGGCCCCGGTGTTGTCCTTGGTGATCGGACCACCGGAAGGTTCCTGGGTAGCCGGGTCGTTGCGGGTCAGATCGGGAGAGATGACCTCCCAGCTCATCCCCTCATCGGTCGAGCGGTGGACGTGATTGGAAGTGACGTAGAGGGTGTCGGGGTCGTGTGGCGAGTACTGGATCGGGAAGGTCCACTGGAAGCGATAACGCAGATCCTTCGAACCGTATCCCATGCCCGTGAGCTCAGGCCACGGCGTGATAATGCGCTGCTCCTTGGTACGGTTATCGTAGCGGATCAGCCGGCCGTTGCCGGCTCCACTCCCGATTGCGCCGCCCACGACAATATTAGAATCGGTCGGCTTTACCGTAATGTACCCACTCTCGCCGCCGCCCGGCTGGTACCAATCGGCCGTGGTAATCGCACCTGTCGCTGAGGCACTTGGTAGAGTCAGCGCGGTGTTGTCCTGCTGCGATCCATAGAGCCGATAGGGTACCTGATCGTCGGTCGTCACATGATAGAACTGCGCGGTCGGCTGATTGAATATAGAGGACCACGACAGCCCGCCATTGAAGGTTACGTTGGCGCCGCCGTCGTTGCCTTCGATCATCCGCTGCGTGTTGTTCGGATCGATCCAGAGATCGTGGTTGTCGCCATGTGGCGTTGGGATAGCGCTGAAATTCCTGCCACCGTCGATCGACTTCCAACACTTCCCGTTGAGAATCCAGACCACGTCGGCATCTTGGGGATCGGCGTAGATGTGCTGGTAGTACCAGGCTCGCCAGCGCAGATCGTTCTGCTCCGACAGCCGCTGCCAGGTCGCTCCCCCATCATCCGAGCGGAACAGTGCCCCATCCTCGGCTTCAACGATGGCATACACCCGACCACTCTGCGCCGCGGACGCCGCGATCCCGATCTTCCCCAGCATCCCAGCCGGCAGACCAGGATTCCGCGTGATCTCGGTCCAGTGGTCGCCCCCATCGGTCGACTTGAAGATCCCACTCCCGGGTCCGCCACTGTTCAGCTTGTAGGGGTAGCGTTGTGCTTCCCAGATCGTCGCGTACAGGATGCGGGGATTGCGCGGGTCCAGCGAGAGATCGATCGCCCCGGCCTGCTCACTCCGGAAGAGGATCTGCTCCCAGTTCTTCCCGCCGTCGTTGGAGCGATAGACGCCCCGTGCCGCATTCGGTCCCCAGACATGTCCCAGGGCCGCCACGTAGACCAGATCGGGGTTCGTGGGATGAATGCGAACTCGCGCGATGGCATGGGTATCGGCCAGGCCCATGTTGGTCCAGGTCTGCCCGCCATCGGTCGACTTGTAGACCCCATCGCCATGGGAGACGTTGCCACGGATGGCGGTCTCCCCCATCCCGGCATAGAGGACGTTGGGATCGGAAGGAGAGACGGCGAGTGCCCCGACGGCCGAGGTCGCGAAGAAGCCATCAGAGATGTTCTCCCAGTAGGCTCCGCCATCGGTGGTCTTCCAGACGCCACCGGCACAGGCACCGAAGTAGAAGGTGGCCAGCTCGGTCGGATGACCCGCCACCGCCACGACCCGTCCCCCACGATGTGGTCCTACCAGCCGCCATTCCATCGCACTGAGCATCTCATTCGTTGGCATCGTTGCAGGAGCTCCTTTCCCTATTGCGCATGTCGCTATCATCTCTCGACACGTTTCGAATCGACTAACTGCCAGCTTGCCTGATCAAAGAGTTGGTCTAGCAGCGGTCAGCGTTCACCCAGGTTTCAGCCCACGGCCGAGTTTCCTGAACATCTGCTTCTGATTCTCGCACCGAGGCGGATGGCGTCAACCCAAGATACGCGCCATGAACGCTCCTCAGCTGGGTTGACCAACGATCCGGAGTCCCGTAGTCTGGCGTTTTCAGGTCGTGTCTCGGGGCGACTGTCATGCACCGAGATCAACAACAATATGGACTTTAATGCGACGTTGATTCCCTCCGGCCGGAATGGACCGAGGGGAGCACGATACTTTGCTGGAGCAATCGTCACTGGAAAGACAGCGTTGATCGACGATATCAACTGGGAGACACTCGCGACTGACTCGTCGCCTCAAACACGGTAGCAGAATGGGATGAGCATGAAGATCACCGGCGTTACCACCTATCTGTGCGGCAATCCGTGGAAGAACTGGCTGTTCGTTAAACTCGACACCGATGACGGAATCTCCGGCGTTGGGGAAGGAACGCTCAACGCCTTCGGTCGAACGGTAGAAGCAACGATCAACGAGTTGCGGCCCCGCTTCGTCGGCATGGACCCGTTTCAGATCGAGACCATCGTCCAGCGCATGACCCGTGACGTCTACTCCGAAGGAGGGCAGATCCATGGTTGCGCCGTGGCTGCCATCGAAATGGCTTGTTGGGACATCATGGGTAAGGCGCTCAATCAACCAGTACACAACTTGATGGGTGGCCGCTTTCACGACAAGCTGCGCGCCTATGCCAATGGCTGGTACCGAGGTGAGCGAACTCCAGAGGCATTCGCGGACGGAGCTCGCGAAGTCGTCCGTCGTGGCTATACTGCCCTGAAGTTCGACCCGTTTGGCGTCGCCTATCGTGTGACCGACCGACATGACGAGGATCTCTCAATCGCCATCGTCGAAGCAGTTCGCGACGCCGTTGGACCAGAAATCGATTTGATGGTCGAGGGGCATTGTCGCTTCAGCGTCGCCAGCGCCGTCCGAATTGGCGAACGGCTTGAGCCGTTCCTACCAGCCTGGTTCGAAGAGCCGACACCACACCAGGACATCGCGGCAGTGGTCGAGGTAGCCCGGCACGTCAACGTGCCCATCGCGACTGGCGAAAGCTTCTCGTCGGTCCATCAGTTCGCCGAACTATTGTCACACCACGCCGTTCACATTCTGCAGCCGGAGCCGCTCAATCTCGGAGGACTGTGGAACGCGCGCAAGGTCATCGGAATGGCCGACGCATTCTACGGCGTTGTCGCCCCGCACAATGCACAGGGTCCGGTGGCGACGGCCGCCTGTATTCAGCTTGGTGCGGCCTGCCCCAACCTCTACGTGCAGGAGATCTTTGACGAATTCAACGTCGACTGGGAACGGAGGATCGTCGATCATCCGGTGGAGATCGTCGACGGCTATGTGACAGTGCCAGAGCGGCCTGGACTCGGGATCGAGCTAAATTTGGACGAGATCCAGCGGCATCCGTATCTGGAACAAAATTTCCTTCCGCTGTTCGCCGAGGGATGGCAGCGACGCGTTGGAGATAAGTGATCAACCCCAATGACGTTTTCGTGGCGCTGAACGGCGTTAATGCGAGATACTAGAGACATGACGATCGACGAGTTCATTCAATACATCATTGGGCAGCTGGATTCATCGAGCCGCATTCCGCTGTACGAGCAGATCGCGCAGTTGATGCTTAGCTCAATCCAGAACGGTGAGCTTGAGCCTGGCACGGTACTCCCACCCGAGCCGGAGATTGCGGAGCAACTCAAGGTCAGCCGGCAGACGGTGAATCAAGCGCTGACGACCCTGGCGCGTCGTGGGCTGTTGACGCGACGACGAGGCGTCGGCACATTCATCGCAGAGCCATACGTCGAGCAACCGCTCGATGGGCTCTATAGCTTCATCCGCACTCTGACGTCACAGGGGCGACTGCCGACCACAAAAATCCTCGGATATCGAGTTACGATCGACGACCAGGCCTCGGCGCTGTTGACTGAATCGCGCGATGGACTTGTCTTCGAAGTCGGCCGTCTGCGCATGGTCGATGGTGAACCGTTCGTGGTCGAAACCATCTACCTGACGGTCGAGTGCGGCGAGCGACTTCCGTTGGAGCGGTTACAAAACGAGGCCCTCCACGATCTCATGCGCGATATCTGTGGCGTCGAGGTCACCCATGCCGACGAGACTCTCAACCCTGTCAAGCTGGAGCCGGTTGATGCGGCATTACTCGGCCTGACCGCCGGCGATCCGGCGTTCCTGGTGGGACGCATCGGTTATAGCGGCGATCGACCGGTGGAGGTCCGGCGAAGTTTGATCCGAGGTGACCGCTATCGCTTCCGTGTTCGTCTCTCTGGCGCCCACCTTTAGGCAACCAACACGATCCAGAACACGATTTGATCTACTCCGGCAACAGACTGGTCGTCACCTGCGCGCGAGTCGCCCAGGTTCCTGATTGCACCTGATCGAGGAAGAGATCGATCGACTGGTTGAACAAGTCCGGCTCTTCCAAATTAACGGTATGTCCTGTCTGAGGCAGAACCACCAAGCCGGAGGAGGGAATAGATCGCTTCATAAAGACAGCTGGGTCAATGCACGGCTCGTCCTCGTCACCCACCAGAACCAGGGTCGGGATTCGGAGTTGCTTCAGTTCCGACTCGAGCGAGAAGATTGTTCGGCGGCCTCGCTGGACACCGAGCATCGTGAGTGCCGATCCCCGAGCGGAGTGCCCGGCAAACTGCTCGCGAAACGTTCGCCAGCCAACTGGATCCTTGCGTTTGAACGGTTGCCGGCTTGGCCCCTCGCTATAGACATCGGCGAAAGATGTCATTCCACGGCTCTCGAGCACATCGACGATTTGATGGACGTTGTCCTCAAATTGGGCCCGGTTGGTCGTTCCCGCCCCGCACCCGGACAGCACCAAACTCCGGCACCGTTCGGGATGCTGAAGCGCCAGATCGAGCACTACGTTGGCACCCATCGAGAGTCCGACCAGATGCGCCGTCTCGATACCCACCTTGTCGAGCAGCCCAAGCAGGTCGTTCGCCAGCCGCTCCGGCGAATACGCGGCCGGATCATTCGGCACGCTCGAAGGCGGAAAGCCACGATGATTGTAGGTTAGACAGCGAAAGTGTCGAGAGAAATGCGCTAACTGCGGGCCCCAGCTACGTAGATCCCCGGCGAACTCGTGGCTGAAGACCAGCCAGGGACCTTCACCTTGCACCCTGTAGGCGATTTCGACGTCACCGATCTTCGCGAATTGCACCAGCGTCACCTTCCGCGTCACACCTTCGAAGCGATGGTACCGACCATCGACCCGACCGTAAAGCTCCTTCCTCTAACGACCCCTTAGACAGACTGACGATGTTTCGCTTGCGTACGCGGCTGCAGTCATGTTGGCCTTTCACGCAGCCGCAGAAGCACCAATCTCTTGACAGGCCTGTTATAATCCTAAAGTGGAATGTAGTTGTGTATCGAGAGGCGTTGAGTTGGTCGATCTGCGTAGGGCTACACCGGAGTTATTGCAGCTGGTAGCAGCGAAATTCAGTGCTCTTGGTGATCCTGCACGTATCCAGATTCTCTATGGGCTTCACGAAGGTGAGCGCTCGGTCAGTGAACTGGTCGATCAAACCGGCTTTCGGCAGGCGAAGGTATCAAAGCATCTTCAACTGCTGCATCGTGACGGTTTCGTCGAGCGGCGCAAAGAGGGGCTGAACGTCTACTACCGGATCGCTGATCCAGACGTCTACCGCCTGTGTGACATCATTTGCGGTCGACTTCAGGCCGATGCGGAGCGGCTAGGCCGAACTGTCCGGTTCGCGCGGGCCGAGATCGAAGCACGGGTCAAATCAGACGACGATCCCTCGTAGCACAAACGAACATTGTGATCGAACAGCAGCGAGGATGTAGAGCTAGTGAAATACCATACAGGGGTATGGTATTGAAGATGCACGGGAGATGAACTCCCTCGTGCCTGATACGAAAGGGAATCCACGAATGGCAATACTTTCTAATGAAGACCGCGACTATCTGGTAGGTCTATTCGGCGAGCGGCTGGTCGATGACGTGACGCTTCACCTGTATATGCAGCCGGTAATCGTTACCGCTGAAGAGCGAGATTGTGAAGCGTGTGAACCGACGCGCGAGCTTCTCGAAGAGGTTGCGGCGCTCTCAGACAAACTGACGCTCGAGTTGCACACGGTCTCTCCGCAGCAGCGAATCACCGAGATCGGTTTGTCGGAGATTCCGGCAATCGTTCTCAAAGGTAGTAATCATGGCGTGATGAGATTCATCGGCATTCCATCTGGTTATGAGTTCGGTACGTTGATCGAAGATCTACTCGACGTTTCAACGGACGAGAATCATCTGCAACCAAAGACCATCGAGGTCCTGGAGTCATTGACCGATCCAGTCCACATCAAGGTTTTCGTCACTCCATCGTGCCCGTATTGTCCGCAGTCCGCCCGTCTGGCGCATGCGATGGCAGCACGTAGCAAGTACGTGACGGCCGACGTTATCGAGGCTAATGAATTCCCCGAGATTGCCGATCGCTATCACGTCTACGGCGTGCCCAAGACAGTTGTGAATGACACGGCCGAGTTCGAGGGTGCTCAGCCCGAAGAAGCACTGGTCGCGTTGATCTCATCAGCCGCTGCGACGGCCGTCGCCTAAATATCAGTAGAGTTTGAGGTTGGAGAACAGCTGATGTTCAGCATCAACGTCCCGCTGGGCGGGGCACGAGTTCCCAAGCAGGTCGTCGACATCGCCATTGTCGGAGGGGGTCCGGCCGGATATGCCGCCGGACTCTACGCCGCGCGAGCAGGCCGTGATACCTGGCTGATCGAAAAGGGAGTCCCAGGTGGCCAGATGGCAACTACCGATCTAATCGAGAACTGTCCCGGCTGTGTCGAAGGGTCCGGAGCTGAGATCGGGGCGACGATGCGGCGCCAGGCGGTAAAGTTCGGGCTCAAAGAGATTACTGCCGAGGTGACTCAGATTGACCTCATCTCGAACCCCAAACGAATCATCACGGGGGTTGGCGAGCTACACGCTCGGGTCGTGCTGGTCGCCACTGGATCCACTCCGCGTCGCCTCGGCGTACCGGGTGAGGAGCGCTATTGGGGGCACGGCATTTCAGCGTGCGCCACCTGTGATGGACCGTTCTTTCAAGGCAAACACATCGTCGTAGTCGGTGGCGGCAGTACGGCGCTTCAGGAGAGTATCTACCTGACCAGATTCGTCAAGAGTCTCACCATCGTTCACCGGCGCGATCAGTTTCGAGCAGAAGCGATTCTCCAGAAACGTCTGATGTCGGATTCAAAGGTCAGCACACTGCTCAACAGTGTCGTTGACGAGATATTCGGAAACGAAACCGTGGAGGGCGTTCGAGTTCGAGACGTGCTGACGGGCGACGAGTCGCGCCTGGCGACCGATGGCGTATTCATCTTCATCGGTGTTCAACCCGTGGTTGACCTGGTTCGTGATCAGCTTGAACTCGACGAGTATGGACACATACAAGTCGACGAACACATGAGGACAAGTATCGAAGGCGTTTATGCGCTGGGTGACGTGCGCAGTGGTGCCGAGGCACAGGTCGTAACGGCCATGAGCGATGGCGTCATCGCGGCGCTCGATGCCGAGCACGCTCTGGCCTCACTACCGGTCATCGAAATGCTTCAGCCCGTTTCACTATCAGTCTAGAATAGTAACCAATAAATGGTCGCCCCAACTGGAGGCCGCATCGCCTCCGGTTGGGGATTTCATGTTGCGGAGAAGAGGAGGCGCCGGTGAGTCATACGGTCCTGATCCTTGGAGCTGGCCCAGGGGGCCTGCACGCAGCCGAGAGACTACGTGCGCTACTAAAGGACGACGATCGTATTGTGATCGTCGATCGCCGTGACGAGCAATATCTCGGCGTTTCGTTCCTGGGTGTGATGGGCGGCTGGCACACGGTCGAGGAGATCACGATCCATCCGTCAGTGCTGCGAGAGCGCGGCATCTACTTCATCCAATCAGAAATCGACGCAATCGACCCGGAGAATCATCGTGTTCAGCTTCAGACTACTCAGGCACCGCTAGGATACGATGCACTGATGGTGGCGCTCGGAGCCGAACTCGCACCTCAGCTGATCCCTGGTCTTTCCGAAGCCATCTCTTCGGAGCACGGTGGAGAGTACTACACCCTAAATGGTGCAATGCGACTCCACGCGTTGCTGGACGACTTCACTGGCGGGACTGTGGCTGTCGTGGTCGCTGGGTTGCCGTACAAGTGCCCGCCGGCACCGTATGAAGGGGCACTACTTGTCGACGATCTGCTACGGGGAAAAGGGCTGAGAGACACAAGCTCGATCGCCGTCTTCACTCCTGAACCGGCCCCGATCGCACCGGGCGGACCGCCGGTGAGCAACGCGATTCGAAGTCTTCTGGAGCAACGCAACATAACGCTACACACATCGGCACAACTCGAGTTAGTCACCGTAGCGGGCCAGTCGATCTCGTTTGAAGGAGGAGCGACGTTCAACTACGATCTACTGATCGTCGTGCCACCTCACGTTCCGCCGGCGGTCATCCGTGAATCGCCGCTCGGTGAAAAGGGCTGGCTTGAGATCGATCGGCACACGATGCGCACAGCGAACGACGGAGTCTGGGCCATTGGCGACGTCACACTGCTGCGACTTCCCAATGGCATGCCAATGCCGAAAGCCGCGGTTTTCGCCACGGGAGAAGCCGAAGCGGCCGTGCGCGACATCGCTCGTTCATTCGGCTACGACGCTCCCGAGCCAAACTTCGACGGAAGAGGGCGCTGCTGGTTCGCTACCAGCAAGGATCAGGCGGGATACGTGGAAGGGGACTTCCTCCACGAGCCAACGCCGCTGGTCGCGCTCCACTCCCCGACGGAAGCCAACTTCCAAGCGCTGCTCGCGGACGAACGTAGCTGGCTCAACCATTGGCAAGAGTAGCCACTTGGATCCTTGGTGGGGTACGTCGGACCGAACCCAGAGTCGTGGGCTTCCCGACTACCTGATTCTCAGACAAATCCGCTGGCGTCTAGCCTTCGGCAGCTTCGGCCACGTCCGCTTCGGCCTTGGTCCGATGCACGGTGCCAGGGGCGTGCTGAGGCGGCGCATAGACGGTAAACAGCTTCATGTCGTCAGATCCGGTGTTAACGAAATTGTGGCGTGTCCCAGATGGAACGAAGACGAGCGAGTTCGCTGCTATCGAGTGGCGTCCATCGCCGACTAGCGCCGTACCCTCACCTGCGACAAACACCAGGGTCTGGTCAACGTGATGGACCTCATCACCGATCTCGCCACCTGGCGGGATGCTCATCAACACCACTTGTGAATGCTCGCCGGTGACAACCACACGACGGAAATACGTGTTCTCGGTCGCGAGAGTGGCGATATTCTCACTGAACGCTTCAACCATTCGGTTCACCTTTCTTGAGTTTTGACCGTTCGTCGACCAAGCCTTCGGCAGCGGACCAATTTGCCTCATGAGGCTTCCGACCTGCAGGAAAACATCAGGCACTCGGCCAGGCGAGCCACAAACTATATCTCGCGGCGGCGCAATTCCCGGCCCACGGCTAAATAATCGGCTCAAGCACGTTGCAGTCACGCAACGTCGTCACTGACGCCATTGCAGTTTCATGTCAAATTTCCGGGATAATCCTCTCAAGCCTTGGGAGTATCGGGGGCGACCAGAGCGGGACATTGAAAGCCGACGCTGAGATGTCCCGCTCGGCGCAGTCACGTCAGCCACGTAGTGGGACGACGCGACGAGCCAGGCGCCGGACATTCATTTCACGAAGCAAACATCATAAGATTGCTCCATCTACGAAGGCTAGCTCTCTCCATTCGGATCCGCTATCGCAGCCCCGAAGGTGGGAATGCCAGGGCGTGCTCTTGCTCGATGACCCGTGCCGCGCGCAGCAACAGCTTCTCAGTCCACGGTTTCCCGATGATCTGGAATCCTACCGGCATCCCGGTCTCGGACGAAAGCCCCACAGGTACGCTAATGGCCGGCCACCCATTGTGATCCCAAACGCCCGTGAATCGGAGCAATGGCCCGCAGAGCGTTCCGGCCTCAGGCAGATGAACGCCGAGCGTTGGGCTGACCGCCAAATCGAATCCGCGCAATCGACGATCGATTTGATGAAGCACGGCATCGCGCGCGCGAATGGCTTCCATTACTTGGGCACCGCTTATATCGCGGCCTTCCGCCAGCCCGTTTCGCACTCCTTCCGACAACTCATCGATGTGATCCGGCAGCAAATGAGCGTAGTGCGCATACATTTCTGGATTAAAGATATCGTCCGTAGCTAACGAGGAGAGGAGGTCGGCCAGATCAACACCATCGACGGTGGCGCCATGCGTCTCGAGCGTCCGAACGCCGATCTGAAACGCCTCTAAGATATCGGCAGGAACCGGATCACCTCCGTCGTCTGCAAAGACGGCGATGCGCAGACCAGCCACCCCGCGTTCCAAATCATCGGAATAGTCGTCGAGCGGAAAATCACGCGAGCACGGATCGTCCTCGTCGTACCACGCCAGCGCGTTCATCAGCAGGGCAGCGTCCTCGACGGTACGCGCCATCGGGCCAATGTGATCGCGCGATGCGGCCAAAGGGAGTACGCCGCGCAAGCTGACTCGACCATAGGTCGGTTTGAGCCCTATCAGCCCACACGCCGCGGCCGGCATACGAATCGAGCCGCCCGTGTCCGACCCTGGACCACACCAGGCCATCCCAGCCGCGATCGCCGCACCAGTCCCGCTACTGGACCCAGACGTATCCAACTTCAGATTCCACGGGTTGTGAACCGCTCCGAACGTAATGTTCGTCGAGGTGGGCTCGGTCGCGAACTCGGGCATGCCCGTCTTGCCAAGGAAGACAGTTCCGGCGTCGCGAAGCAACCGCACGACAGTAGCATCTTCTTCCGGGATCCAATGCTCAAAAGCCTTCGAGCCGCCGGTAGTGCGCACTCCAGCGGTCTGGAAAAGATCCTTCAGCACGATGGGAATACCATGCAGCGGACCGCGATCGATCCCATCTGCGAGTTCCGCGTCCCGTTCCCGCGCCATCTCAAGCGCGAGTTCAGCCGTCAGCGTCACGAACGGGTTTATCCGTTTTCCCCAACGCTCGACCTGCTCCAGCACAGCGCGAGTGAGCTCTTCGGACGAGACTTCACCTTCTCGAAGGCGCCTGCCAACCCGGTACATCGGTTCGAAAATCACGTCACTCATGATTGAGCACTCCGTTCGTGTGGTCACGCGACCGCCCTGTTTCCGCCGTGGAAGTTAGCTGTCGGACATGAAGCGGACAGGCGTCGTTGGCGATTGAACAGGAACATCATAGCAGCCAGACTCCAGTTTTTGGCCCGTCAGCCCGCAAGATGAATCAAGCGTAGCGCGCGAATTGCCTGAGCAGGATTCACGTGACATCCTTGGATCGTCAGCAGATGCGATGCTCGACATGAGGACGGAGTTGGGAATGGGGTTGTGATGCAGCGGGGAACCAGTACGGTCTGGGAGCGGATGATCGGCGCGGCTCTGCTCAACAAGAACGCATATGAGGCAGTCGAGCGCGACATAAACGCGACCAGTTCTGCACTGTTGATCGTTCTGTTTGCCGCCTTGGCGGCGGGTGTTGGCGCGCTTTCCAGCAATGGAGTGCGCGGTTTGATCGTAAGTGTGGTTGCCGATCTTATTTCGTGGGCAATTTACGCCGCGTTCGCCTACGTTATCGGCACGATGATCTTCAAAACTGCCGAAACACGAACCACGCTCGGTGAGCTTCTGCGTACCCTCGGCTATGCCCAGACACCAGCATTGCTGTTGCTCTTTAGCGGCATCGTCGTTGTGGGCAGTCTCATTAGCCTCATTGTCTTCTTCTGGATTCTGGCGACCACGGTCGTGGCGATACGCCAGGCGCTCGATTTCACCACCGGACGCGCGATTGGAACGGCGGTCGTTGCCTGGCTCCTCTTTGTCGTCCCATTCTCAATCATCGTCTCATTGATTCTCTAGCCCCTTTTCATTCGTCGAATTCTCGGTACGATAACCGAGGCACGAAGCCTGCGCCTGTCGAGTTAAAGAGGCGCACACCGCTGAAGGGAATACCAATGGCTAGTGAGGAAATTCGTAGTCGAATGCGTGTCCCGCCCGAGCAACTGAGACGCCGCATGGATCCCGCCGAATTTTCGTTTCAGACGACGGCCGATGTCGCGCCGCTGATCGGAACCATCGGACAGCCGCGCGCAATAGACGCCATAGAGTTTGGTCTCGAGATTGATACTCACGGCTACAATCTCTTCCTCTCCGGCAATACGGGTTCCGGACGTGAGAGCACTATCCTCGACTATCTCAACCAGCTGGCGGCAAAGATTCGTCCGCCTTCCGACTGGATCTATGTCCACAATTTTGTTGACCCTGATCAGCCAAGAGCCATCGAGTTGCCAGCAGGACAGGGAATCCAATTTGAAAAGGACATGCGGGAATTCGTGATAGCGGCGCGGCGTGAGATTCCGCGTGCGTTCGAGAGTGATGAATATGATCGCCGGCGACGCCAGGGACTCAACGATCTGTCACAACAGCGTGACTCGCTGCTCGCCACACTTCAGTCATTTGCTCAAACACGAGGCTTCATGCTGGAGATGACCCCAGCCGGGATCGTTACCGTCCCGATCGTGGATGGAAAGCCGATAACACCAGAGGACTTCGAAAAGCTCCCTGAGGATCGGCAGAAGACATACGCCCAGCAGAGCGAGGAAATACAGGCGCAGATTGCGTCGACCATGCGCGAACTACGCCAGATAGAGAAACAGGCGGCTGTGCGAATCAGCGAGCTCGATCGTGAGATCGCGATCTTCGTAATCGGTCCATTCCTGGAGGAGCTACGCGAGCGATATGGCCTGTTCCCAAAGATCGTGGCCTATCTCGATGAACTCCAAAACGATATTCCCGTTCATCTCCACGATTTTGCCCCTCAGCCGGTCGGCCAGCCTCAATCTGACCAGACGGTGCCGCTGGCACAGATGCAATCCCAACAACGGGAGGAACATCTGGCGCGATACCGTGTGAATGTGCTGATCGACAACAGCCAGGCCATGGGGGTACCGGTTATCTTCGAGCGCAATCCGACTTACTACAACTTGGTTGGGCGCGTCGATTACCGTGCGACCTTCGGCGCCCTGGTAACCGATTTCTCGCAGATCAAGCCAGGCAGTTTACACCGGGCCAATGGCGGATTCCTGGTTCTGCAGGTTACCGACGTACTTCGCAGTCCGTTCGCATGGGACGCCCTCAAGCGCAGTCTCAGCAGTCACGAGATCCAGATCGAGAACCTGGGCGAGCAGTACAGCGCGCTGCCGACAGCACGGCTACGTCCCGAACCCGTTCCTTTGAACCTGAAGGTCGTGCTGATTGGATCACCGACGATTTATCAAATGCTCCTATCGCTCGACGATGAATTCCCAGAGCTGTTCAAGGTCAAGGCAGACTTTGCACCCGACATGGATTGGACAGAAGAGCACGTAGCGAACTACGCGGCCTTCATCAGCCGCCACGTACGCGACTCACAGCTGCGTCACTTCGACAAAGGCGCCGTCGCGCGGGTGATCGAACATGGCGCCCGGCTACGTGAAGACCAGCGAAAGCTATCGACCCGCTTACTCGAAATTGCCAACGTCGTCACCGAAGCCAGCTATTGGGCGCAACGATCTGGACACGATCCGGTGATGGCAATCGATGTCGAAACTGCCGTCCAGAAACGTATCTATCGATCCAATCTCATCGAAGAGCGCACCCGGGAGATGATCGACAACGGCACGATTATGATCGACACCGAGGGGGTGCAGGTTGGCCAGGTCAACGGGCTGGCGGTGCTCAATCTTGGTGATTATGAGTTCGGTCAGCCGTCACGAATTACGGCGCGGGTGTCGCTTGGTCGCGGCAACATTGTCAGCATCGAACGCGAGACCGAGCTCTCCGGCGCGATTCACTCCAAAGGAGTCATGATTCTCACTGGTTACCTGCGTGGAACTTACGGCGAGCGAACGCCTCTGGCGGCGTCGGCCACTATTACCTTCGAGCAATCGTATGGCGGGATCGACGGTGATTCCGCCTCCTCGACTGAACTCTATGCCCTGCTGTCGGCTCTGTCCGGAGTTCCACTACGTCAGGGGATCGCCGTAACCGGGTCGGTAAACCAATACGGCCAGGTTCAGGCAGTCGGCGGAGTTAGCCACAAGATCGAAGGATTCTTCGCCGTCTGTAAAGCGCACGGGCTTACTGGCAATCAGGGCGTGATGATCCCAGAGACCAATGTGCCGACCTTGATGTTGAACGAAGAAGTGGTCCAGGCAGTGAGAGACGAGAAATTCTCGATCTGGCGAGTGTCAACCATCGATGAGGGAATCGAAATTCTCAGTGGCGTCCCGGCGGGAATTCGCTCGCAGGACGGAACACTTCCGGAGGGGACCATTCATCGTCTGGTCGAGGACCGGCTTCGACAGTTGGCCGAGACAGCTCAAGAGTTCTCAGCATCTCATGACGGTTCTCACGAAACGAACAACCGGGCGTCTGGAGCCTGAACTGTATCAAGTCATGACAGGTGACTCCGTGGACCCGCGTGTTAGATATTGCGTGCGTCCCAGCGAAAGAAACGCAGTGAGAGCAGCATGCCTATCAGCGAGGTCGCCAGCATCACGGCCACTGCCCGCCATACGTGCATGATCGTGTCGCCACGAATCATCACGTCACGCAGTCCGTTCGCCAAATAGGTGAGGGGCAGGGCATTTGCAATCGGCTTGAGCCACGACGGCGCAGAATCAATCGGAAAGAAGACACCTGCCAGAAAGAACATCGGGAATGCAATCGCGTTGGCGATCGTGGCCGCCGTTTCGACGTTGCGAGACACTCCGCTGATGAAGAAACCAATCGACAAGAAGGCAATTGCTCCAAGCGTCACCAGGATAAACAACGAGAGGTAATCCCCGGAGATTTGAATGTCGAACAGGACTTTCCCAGTGACGAGTAACAGCACTGCTTGAGAGACCGCAATCAACACCTGAGTCGAAATTCTGGCGACGATAAAGGACACGAGCGGAAACGGTGTTGCCTTCACTCTCCGCAGGATTCCGCGCTCGCGATAGATCACGAATGAGGACGAAAGACCGAGCAGTCCGCTGTTCATGATAGCCATCGCCAGCACGCCAGGAACCAGAAAGTCGATGTAGCGTACGATATGGGTCGAGACACCCTCCGCTTGAACCGCGACGACAGGCGGTCCGCTTGCCAGGGTATCGTTTGCCTGACTTAGGATCTGGGTCACGGCCGAAACGGCAAGTTGACCTTTCTGCGGGTTGGTCTGGTCGTAATACAGATGGGCCGTGACTTTCGATTTCCCTTGGCCAGGGCCGAAGACCATGACCAAGCTGCGGTCCCCCTGGTCGAGTGCCTTCATCTCCGCAGCCTTCGCCCCGGTTGAGACTTTGAACCCTTTGCTTTCCTTCAGGTTATTGACAATCTGTGTTGCGATCGGCGAAAAGTCCGATCCGACCACGCCAACGTCGAGTGGCACGGCATCATCGTTGAGTAGGTATCCAAACAGAAGCATGAAGATAACCGGAAACGCGAGCGACCACAATAATGACTGACGATTTCGAATCGTCATCTTTAGGTTTGCCATCACCATTGCGCGGAAGGCGGTCAATCGCGGAGCCTCCGCCCGGTCAGTTGAAGGAAGACGTCTTCAAGAGTGGCACCGGACGTGGTGAGTACATCGAACTCCACACCGAACCGCGTCGCGAGAGCGAGCAGGTGACTCATAGTATTCGGCACGTCATCGGTGCGAACGATCAACTGGCCATCGTCCTGGTCGACGGCGGTCACGCTCCGAATCGAGCGAATGAACTCCAGAGGAATCGTAGGACCCGAAGTCTTCGCTTGAATGGTCGAGCCAAGTGGCAGGCTCTGGATAAGATTGCGCGGCTTATCGCAGGTGATGATCTGCCCAGAATCCATAATGGCCACCCGGTCGCACAACGTTTCGGCCTCTTCCATGTAATGAGTCGTCAGCACGATCGTCTTGCCGCTCTTTCGAATCTCGACGATCACGTCCCAGAGATTGCGACGTGCGAGCGGATCGAGCCCGGTCGTTGGCTCATCGAGAAAGATCACCATCGGATCGTTTACCAGCGCCAGCGCGATAGATAGACGCTGTTGCTGGCCGCCCGAAAGCGTATTCGCGTAAGAACCTGCCTTTTCCTGCAGCGCGACCATAGCGATCAACTCGTTAATTCGCTTGGACGAGCTATCGGAGTCGTAAAGTGCCGCGAAAAGGCCGATGATTTCTCGTACCGAGAGGAAATCGAAGAGGGCGGTAGTCTGCAGTTGTATGCCGATAAGACGTTTGACGATAACCGGATAGCGCGCCGCATCGACACCGGCGACCCTCACCGTGCCGGAGTCCGGATTTCGGAGTCCTTCGACCATCTCCAGCAACGTCGTCTTTCCGGCACCGTTCGGACCCAGGATGCCGAAGATCTCCTCCGCCTGCACCTCGAAGTTGACCTTGTTCACGGCGACAAAATCCCCATACCGTTTGGTCAACCCGTGAATATCGATAATAGGTGTCTCGCAGAACGGTCGATTTCCATTGTGATGCACCGAGAGCCTAACGGGGATTCGCTTCAGCGCCTCTCTATTGCCGAACCTCGTCTGGATCTTCACCCGCAAATCTCTCCATCACCAACTGGAACACGGTCTGCGTCACCCGAGACATTACCCGAGCTAATTCGAATTTCGTCGACGCGCGTAATCTTTCTGCCACTGTTCGATTCGCTCAAGCACGTCGCGCATGCCGCCGGATGTATCCTGCGGTCGTTCAGGCCGGACTCCGAAGCGCCGCATCAGCCATTCAGTGCCAACGATCAACACTCCTGCTACCGCCAACACGAGCCCCATCCACACGAACATATGTAATCCTTTCGAGAGGTATGGTCCTTCCGAAAGTGTAACGGATTGAACGGTTACCTGTTGATCTCACCGAAAGCGAATGCCTGAACTACAGAATCATGCTGTGGACTTTCTGAGCCGCCGTCGAATGACACGAGATCGCTGGTTTCATCAAGACAGATCCGACATAATCAACGGCAGGAATGGGAGCCGATCCCGCGGCGTCTGTCATGATGTTTCCACCACACTGATATCTAAGCGGTGTTGTCCTTCGCCATATTGCGTCAAAGGTGCTACTTCATGTCTTTAGCGGACTTCTCATTCATCGCGGCGTTCGTGATCTTCCCGCTCGTCATCGTGGCCCTGAGTGTCTGGGCTCTTCGAACGCTAGGCCACCGTGAGCGCCAACCATTGGCACGTTTTAGTTCGAACAATCCGACGGAATCGACTCAGGAGATGCCGATCACCGAAGGAGTCGAACCGCGCGATTTGGTAGCCTCGGTGCGACCCACTCGAGGTCCAGCATCAGACAAGATTGAGGAACCGGCCGCGGAAACGACCCAGGCATTCAAGGTTCCGACCTATCGCGGACGATCGGCTGGTGTCGTCCGACGGATTATGTTTCAGGGACGCTCCCGGGCCAATCCACAGGAGTCCACCCCAACCGAGGACCCAGATCCGCGATAGTCGCGTTGCTGGTCGCTCGTGTCTTCCTGTCGTGAGAACCCAATCGCGCGCTACGCCCCAAGATCAAACGCGCGATGGAGTGCCGGTACAGCGCGCGCTAGATCGGCCATCGCGATCACACATGAGATATTCAGCTCCGATGATCCCTGCGCGATCGTCACAATGTTGATACTCTCGTCGCCGAGGGTGCTGAAAACGCCACCGGCCACGCCAGGCGTGCCGCGCATGCCCGCACCAACAACGGCCACAGCCGCCAAATTCGGATTCTCAGAGAGACTCAACACGGTGCCGCGATGGAGCTCTAGCTCTAGCTCCGTCTCCAACTCGCGAATAGCGCGGGCGCCATCCGCGTTTGGGACCGCGAAGCTGAGACTATGCTGAGACGACGCTTGCGAGATCATGAAGACGTTGATGCCGGCTCGACCGATTGCACCAAACACTCGGGCGGTGACACTGGCAACGCCGAGAAATCCGCTTCCTTCAACCGTGATGACGCTCACATTCGGAATGGCAGTAATCGCCTTGACCGCCCCGTTCCGAGCGGGTTCAGGCCCGATGCGGGTGCCAGGATGATCGGGATTGAACGTGTTCTTGATCCAGATTGCGATGTTCTCGACCGCGGCTGGCTGCATGGTACGAGAATGGATGACCTTGGCACCGAAGTACGCCAATTCAGTCGCTTCACTGAAGGAGATCGCTGGAAGCGTACGGGCGTTGGGAACCAAGCGAGGGTCGGCAGTCATGACACCGTCGACGTCAGTCCAGATCCAGATTTCATCCGCGTTTAGAGCGTTCCCCACGATTGAGGCCGAAAAATCGGAGCCTCCACGCCCAAGCGTCGTCGTGGCTCCAGACTCGCTCGCACCGAAGAACCCCGTGACGACCGGCACGATACCGGCCTGCAGCAACGGCGTGAGAACCTCGGCAGCCCGTTCCCTCGTCCGATCCAGCAATGGACTCGCGTTGCCAAACACATCATCGGTGACGATGATGCTGTCCGAGTCAACGTTGGTCGCATCAATTCCCCGCTCCGCTAGCGCGGTCGCCACAACGGCAGAGCTCATACGCTCGCCGAAAGAGACGATTAGATCGCTTGATCGTGCCGAAAGGTCATGCAGGACGTGAACTGATTCGATGAGACGACCGCACCGCTCAATCAGGTCCTCAATCGTCGACGTGATCAGGGCACGCCGCTGTGGTTCATGAACTACCTCGTTGATCATCGAAAGGTGACGATCGCGAAGCCCCTTGCGGAGCGCGTCAGCGGCGTCACGTTGTCCGGCGGCCGCCGCGGTGGCGGATTCGAGTAACAGATTGGTAACACCACTCAACGCGGACACGACCACAACGAGTCGATCTCCTTCAGATCGTCGTTGTTCCAATATTCCGACTGTTTGACCGATCGCTTCGGCGGTCCCAACCGAGGTGCCACCAAACTTCATCACTCGGAGCATACCCGTCCCCACCGCGTCTTCATTCGGATTCAACTCGTCGCAAGGCTGCTAAGAATACCTGACGATCACCTGCCGCGGAAAGCCATCTCGCCAGCAAATGGCAGAGACTGGCCAATACGTATGGTAGAGTAAATTGTTGCGGTAATTTGGGACGCCGCAAAGCGCTCAGCGAAGGGGGAAGCCATGCTTCACAAATTGGTGCTCGAATACTGCACCTCTTGAGGCTATCGAGAGAGGGCCACCGGTTCGGTGGACCAACTGCTCGACCGATACGACGCATATTTCTCGGAGGCCACGCTCAAGCCCTCCGATGGCGGCAGGTTCGAAGTTAGCGTGGACGGGACAACTGTCTTCTCCAAACTCGAGTCAGATAGATTCCCGGGTGATGAGGAACTGATGACTCTCGTTGGCACCTCGATCGGCGCGGACGCGTAGAGGCACTCGCGGGAACACAATCGCTGCCAGCGTATCCGGTGTAAGGCCTGTATTCGTTACGAAGTATGGAATTCCCCGGAATCTCGCCGCGCGGCAGGGAAAAGGGCGCAACGCTCGCTTCAGTGATCCTGGCGCGACGTCGCGCCTTTATGTTTGACATAATTCTTGCCGTTGACGGACAAAGCGTCAGAGTAGACTTGAAACGTCTCGCTCCTGCGCTGCGAGGCGTGGTTACAGTACTCTGAGGTCGGGATCGAAAGAAAGTTAGGATGAGGACGGAATTGGACGGGGCACGAATTCGCCCAGTCGTTATCGCCAGAGTGCACGAAGTAGCGCTCAAAGGGGGAAATCGGCGGCATTTTATGCGGGTGCTGACCGGTAATGTCGCGTGGGCCCTTCGTGACGTGCCCTATCATTCCGTGAAGATTCGCACCGGCCGAATTCTGGTCACACTGAAGGACATTGCCGATTGGCCCGCGGTGCGAGAACGGATTGAGCGCGTCTTCGGCATTCAGAATTTCTCTCTGACACTTGAGTCCGATACTGGTCTAGCCGCCATTCAGAGGGCAGCTGGAATGCTGCTCGACGCCCTCGATCCACCAGATGGAACCTTTCGAGTGCGCGTGAAACGTCCGGATAAGTCTTATCCGCTGACCTCGCCTCAGGTAGAGCGCGAGATTGGCGCCTTCATACAACAACGGACGCAGTCCGCGGTTCAGCTAAACAAGCCGGACATAACCTACCAAATTGAGATCCTCCACGAGGGAGCGTACATCAACGCTGGTGTTCTTCCGGGACCCGGCGGTCTTCCAGTCGGGACCAGCGGCAAGGTTGTCGTACTTATCTCTGGCGGGTTTGACTCTCCGGTCGCGGCGTACCGAATGCTCAAACGAGGCTGCGACGTGACCTTCGTCCATTTTCATGCCTACCCATTCGTCCGATCGACCTCGATTGAAAAGGTCATTGAGATCACGCAGTCCCTTGGCCGCAACCAGCCATCGACACGCCTGGTGACTGTCCCTATCGGTGACCTGCAGCGGATCATTGCGATCGCCTGCGAACCAGAACTTCGCATCGTCCTCTACCGTCGTCTGATGTTGCGCGTTGCTGAGGCGATCGCTTCCGGGTACGGCGCCGGCGCACTGGTCACCGGAGAGAGCCTGGGGCAGGTTGCTTCTCAAACACTGGAGAACATCCGAACGATCGAGTCGGCCGTCAAGATTCCGATCTTGCGGCCACTCATCGGGATGGACAAGCTCGAAATCATCGAGCAAGCCGAACAGATTGGCACGGAGATCATCTCGCGGACGCCAGACGATGATTGCTGCGCAGTCTTCATTCCGAAGCATCCGGCAACTCACGCGTCAATTGAGGAAGCGGAGATGGCGGAAGCGCCGCTCGACCTTCGAGACCTGGTCGCTCGGGCGCTGGAGCAGCGCACAGTATTCGAGGGAAACCCGGCCAATTGGAATGTGATGGCGGCACTCGGCACAGACCAGACCAACAGTGCGATGTTAACCGTGCATGACTAGCCGACCGTTTCGGTTTCGCCATCGGTCGTCCAAATCGGTATCATCTGGACAAATTGTTGGTGTGGACGCCCACACATGCGACGAGTCGACTCGTTCGACAAGAGGCATCGGATGGCCGGGCCGTGTCACGAAAGGCACTGATGGAACCCACGGACTCGAAAATTCCCCTGTTTACTACAGATGGAACTGATCCAGTCGAGGAGCAATCGGAGCCATTCAAACGCGTCGGCTGCACCATTCTGACCGCACTCCTGGTGTTGTTTCTCGTTATCTGCGTCATCTACTTCATCACGGGCATCGCGGCAATGGGACTCAACTTCTGGCAAGCGATGCGCTAACCGCGTTGAGACAGAAACGACTCTGTCCGTGCAAGTTGACTTTCGTGGCTAATCGGACCCCATCATTCGCCGAAACCAGGACCGACGATTGGCGTCTGCTGCAGCCTTAGCGACACGCTCCGATTCGATTTCCTTTTCCAGCGTGGCCATCCGTTGTCGTAAGGTGTCGCGCTCCGAAACCAGATCGGAGATCCGGTCACTATCTCGCGATGCCTGCAGTTCTCCCAATCGTTCCACTTGCTGCTCCAGCGAGTGAATCTGGTCGACAAAGGGCTGCAGCCATTGGCCACCGTTGATCCAGGCAACGATCTGTCTATCCTTTTCACGGCCCTGCTGGCGTAGGAAAGCGACCTCATCTCGAAGATGTCTGAGCAGATCGATGTCACCGTCGCCAATATCGGATCCCGCTGTCCGGGCTTCAGAATCAGCGCCCATTTCGGCCTCAGTCGGCTCCGGTTCTTCCCAGCCCTCACCACTAAGATCTTCTTCCGAACTTGTCTGTGCATCTTCGGACGTTTCGCCTTCTGATTCAGGCTGCGAAAAATCTTCAGCCTGATCATCCAGCGGCGGCGGCACAGCAGTTTCGCCTTCAGTCTCGGTTAGACCAACATCCTCGGCCTGATCTTCCGACTCGACGATTGACGCTGCTTGATCCTCAGCGGTTGCCTCCACCACCTCGGACTCGTCAGTGGCGAGCGGTTCGCCGTGTGGAGCCGGTTCTAGCGTTTCTGATTCCTCAGCAATGCGAGGCTGCTCGCCGGTGGCTGCCTCTTCCAGCTCGATTGACTCCTCGGCGGATTCAGGAGCCTGCTCTAGCGTTTCTGATTCCTCACCAATGCGATGCTCCTCGCCGGTGGCGATCTCTTCCAGTTCGATCGACTCCTCGGCGGCCAAAGGCATGGGCGATTCAATTTCCGGTGCAGAGAGGTCGTCTGGCTCGGCACCGAGTCCGACATCGTCTCTGCCAAAGTCAGATGCTACGGCGTCCGCGTGTTCTTCCTCGAAACCAATCTCGGGGGTTTCGGCGACAAGAGTCTCAGACTCAAGAACGTCCGGCTCTCCTTCATCATCAACGGCCAACACATCCTGTTCGGCAGCCTCCGTGGCCGGAGCTTCTGGCTCAGCGACTTCCGTGGCAGGAACTTCTGGTTCAGCGGCTTCCGATGTCATCGTCTCATCGAGCACGATTTCTGGCGAGGAGGATTCGTCCATCTCGGGCTCGGCATCCAATTCCAACCGGTCAATCGCCGTCTCAAGCTCCGAGGGCTCGGCAGGGGTCGATTCGGCCACCAGATCTTCCGATTCCTCGTCGGTTTCTCCGGCCTCGTGATCGAATGTCGATGTGGCAGCGGCCTCATCTCGTTGTTCTTCGGACAGAGGCAAATCGATATCTGTCACGATAAACTGCTCGAGAACGGTCTCTGAAATAACCTGATCGAAGCCAGTGGCAGACTCGTCCACGGTTTGGGAGGCATCTGGAGCCACCTCTGGTGAGGCATGTTCCTCGTCAACGTCTTCCCATGATTCTTGCTTGACTTCACTGGGGCTAGGCTCGTGCTCACCAGGACTAAGACTGTCACCGATCGATAGAGCATCCTGAACCGCCTGCTGCTCAGGCGAGGCTTCCAATTCGATGGAGGAGTCTAATCGGTCGATCGATTCCTCTACACCCGGTTCTCCGACGCCAGTCTGACCGGCAGACAAATCTGGAGTCATGATCTCTGTGCCCTGACCATCCGAAGTCGGGAGATCCTCTGACAAGAACGCAGACAGTTGGTCTTCGGTCGGACCTTCAGCGACAACACGCTCGTCTTCTAACTCTTCCGCCGGGATCGACGATGGTTCCTCCTGAGATTCAGCTGGATGCTCTGGTTCGAGGTCCGCCGCAGGTTCTTCAGAGACGAACGGTTCGTCCTCGTCCGCGATCTCCGCGACGAATGATCCCTCTGGTTCAGTCTCAATCTCGCTTGATACTTCCTCGAATGGACTCGGTGGTGTTTCCGCAACCAGTGGGGTGGAAGGAACCGCGGATGCTGATGTTCCATTCATCTCAGCGCTACGAGAACGGGCGAGATTGTCGAGCACGACATACCAGCGTCCGTGCATGCGGTACGCTTGGAGTGACTTTCGGGCAATACGACGACGAATTGAATCCAGGGCTTGTGAAGACAGCTCGAGCCGATGAGCTGCCGAAAGCGATGTTCGAGCTTCCCCATCGAGATCGATCGATGATGCCGTCTGTCGCAGGATGTCACGCCCTTGAGCAGAGAGTTGTAGATCCCGCGGCTGTCCGATCAAATGAAGAGGCAATCGCCAGCTTCGATCGTCGGCGGCGGCACGCAACAACTCAGCAAACTCGTGCGCGGTCTCCGAACCGCTCGATCGGAGTTCCATCCCAAGCAAGGTCAGTGTGCCGACGATCAAATAGGCGTCGGATCCTGGTGTCGCCAGAATTTCAAGTCCTTCAAAAAGCTCGCCCGGAGTGAGCATGCGGGACGATTTCGCACCATGCTCGTCGATCTCAACCGTCTGAATTTCGTCTTCGTCACCCACGACGATACCAACCGACCAGACGTGATCGTCACCATCGCGCCCAATATACGTGGCACGGTTTTGCGGGCGAAATGACACGCCAATAAGACCGAAACGATCGTCTTCCAAGCTAATGCGGGATGGATCCATAGTCCTTCACCCTCAATCCATTCGTCTCACTGAGAATAGCAACCGTCGGATATCAGATACTGCTGACGTCGGCTTCGTCCGATGCCGCGTATGGGCGCAAGGCACTTGTAAGCTCATCCGGGTCCACGAGCTTCTGCCGCCGGTCAAGCGGATTTTCGTAAACCTTGAATCGCCGTTCCTTAACAAGACGTGCCATCGTCACCTTGCTGATACCGAGCTGCTCTCGGGCTTGCTTCAACGGAATGAGCCGTTGCTTGCCCAAGGGTGGGCTCCTCTCTTCAACACTATTGACTTGAAGACAAGATAACATGTCCGTACGCATAGGTCAAGATAGGTTTCGCAAAGTCAATACGGGGGCGCCAGATTGCCCAAAGTCGTCTGTTGGACTTGAATCGAGTCGAACGGACGCCGGTTCACCGCTCTACCGGACACTGTGTTCGTTCAGAACCACGTCCTGTCCGTGCATCTGTTAGGGTAGGCGAAAGCGTTGACGGAGGAGAGTGACCGGGGTGTGCGAAATCCGGAGAGCAACTGACGGTCGGATAGTGGCGTTCGCACCCGGCGACGACTCTCTCGAGCGTGGGACAGAAGTGTGAGCAATGCCAAGGAGGTAGGCTTCGTCACGGACTACACCGCTATGGTGCAAGTCGTGGCCCAGGCGGTCACTGAGGAGCAGAAGGCGGACGTATTTGACATAACAGTTTCAATCCGAAGCGTCTCCGCCCCTCGTCCGTGACACCGTCGATACCGCTCTAGGAGGCTATGGAGATGATCGGACGAGAAGCAGGTATGGACCTTTCCGGCGAGCCAGACCTGGCGCCATCGTATGAGCGTTGGTTGGGCGCCTGGGACCGGAAAGAACACGGCTCGGAGTTGCTGTTCGAAACTAAGTCATCCGATTGCTAAGCGGCCGTTCCGCGTACATCCGAATCCGGAGTATTCCAAGAATGTTGATCTGCTGTTTCAAGGACTCGATATCGTGGCCGCAGGCCAGCGGCTGCATCGTTACCAGAGGACTACCTAGCGGGTCTAAGTGACTGCGGACTGAACTAGAAGTTGTACGGCGGCTACCTGAAAGCATTCAGACATGGGATGCCGGCACACGGCGGAATTGCGCTCGGAATCGAGCGTTTCGTGGCTCAGTTGTCTGGCGTCGGCAACGTGCGCAAGACGACGCTGTTCCCTCGCGATCTGCACCGCCCGACACCTTGACATATCGGAGGTCTGCCGGGGCGAGCTGGATCGGGCCTCCAAATTGCTCGCGCGTGCCAGGCTAAACAGTTGCACCCCAGTCGTCTCGATTCAACCGTATTGCGCATAAGATAGCTTATCCGCAAAACGCACGTATCGAGTCGTGGCCAGACCCCCTGTTGCGACCCTGCAACATCGAGAGGCGAAAATCGCTTGCCTGTGACATGCCTCATCCGGTGTGCTTAGACTGGTCGTCGAACAAGGCAGAAAGCGCGGACGAGCATGGTAGCGGCTACAGAGAATCATCTCAGGCTCAGGTGGCTGCTGGTCGCACTGGCGGTCGAGAAGATCGTCCAACATGCCACCGTCACAACGGCGCTGCTCACCAACTGGCACGACATTCGAGGTACGGTCGTCGTCGATTATCGCTGGCTGACAATTCTCGGCGCGCTCATCGGCCTGCTCTTTGCTGTGAGCCTGGTGGGATTGCTTCGCGGACGACATTGGAGTCTGAGACTGCTCACCATCCTGGCGCTGGCAGACATTATTGGTGAATTCATCGCTCAGGGCACGCTCAGCATCACGATCAACGTCTCGTTCATCGTGGCACTGACCATTCTCCTGTTAGTCAGATGGATCGCCCGGGCCGAGACGATACGAGGCGAGTAAGACCACTATCGACCTTATTCCCCGCGCCACGCGACACTTCATTATTATGTCATGTCCGACTCTTCGTTCCCAGTATCCACGCGCATCTTGCGACGCGAGCCCAGCTACACGTTCAATGTCCGCGTCTACAACCCGCTTAATGCGGGCCATGCAGGACGATTGCAAGTAATTCGACGGCGCTTACCCACTCCATGCGCAGACCCGCGGCTCATACTCCTCTACGTCCCCACCTGGCTGATATTGTCTCAGTGTAGCGGTGGTTTCGCGAAGCATCACGACTCTCCCAAGTTAGAAATTTGCCCGCATCGCCGGGACCGAATTCGGCGTCGAGATCGGAAATCGAGGAAGCAGCTTGCGACGAAGCTAAGTTGCAATTGACAGCTTCCCGGGCGGTCACTATTATTGTCTTATATTAAGATAGTCATACAATCTGACAGTTGTCTCAGGTGGTCGATTCGATTCAACCGGAGGGGTGCCGTGCGATCCAACATAGTCCAAGGCCGGACCCTAAGTGATCAGGTGGTGCAGACCCTCCGCCAGGTGATCGTCGATGGAGAACTCCCGCCCGGCGCTCGGCTGATTGATGCCGAGTTGGCCGAGCAGTTGCAGGTCAGCCGGCCGACGATCCGCGACGCCTTCCGCCGTCTCCAGCACGAGGGCATCATCATCAACCATCCCCACCGAGGCTATTTTGTAGCCGAATTTCGCCCTGAGGACGTCGAGGAGTTGATGATCCTGCGCGGACTGTTGGAGGGACGCGCGGCAGAGATCTCCGCCGGCCTGTTGACCGATGAGGACTTTTGCCGTCTCGAGGAGATCGCCGATACGATCGCCACCCAGGACTACCAAAATGACATCCAGAGTGTGCGCGAACTCGATATTCGCCTGCACGACATCGTGATTCAGCGCTCAGGCCTGACGTTGCTTCCCCAACTATGGGCAATCCTGAACAGCCGGCTGACGGTGCTGAATGCGCTGTCGGCAGGGCTGCTGAAGGTCGACGCTGACGACAGCTCCCGCCGCCACCATGACTACATCGCCGCGCTACGCTCCCGCGACCCGGACCGGGCCAGGGTTGCCGCTGAGCAGCACTATCAGAACTATGTCGATCGTCTCCGCGCGGTGCTCCAGGAGCGGGATAGCCAGAGTGACGGGAAGTGAAGAGCGCGTAGACCGCCATCCCCAGAATAGGCGAATTGACGGAGGAGCAGATGATGACCAAGAAGCTCAAGACCCCGAAGTGGATGACATTCGACTGCTACGGCACGCTCGTGAACTTCAATCTGACACCGGCGACGCTCGATGCGCTGGGCGAACGGCTCGATGGTGTCGACCGGGACGCATTCTTCGCCCGCTTTGCGGAGGTGCGTTATGAGGACGTGCTTGGCAAATACCGGCCTTACAAGGAGTTGTTGCATCAGAGCCTGCGTCGGGTGATGGAGGAATTCGGTGTACCATACCGCGCCAGTGACGGCGATGCCATGGTCGCGGCCGTGCCAACCTTCGGCCCGTTTCCGGAGGTGCCGGACGCGCTCAGGCGTCTGAAGATGCAGACCCACCTGGCCATCATCACCAACTCTGACGACGACTTGATCCCGCATAACGTTGCACGAATCGGGGTCGAGTTCGACCGCGTCATCACCTCGCAGCAGGCGGGCGCCTATAAGCCCTCACCGGCCGTCTTCGAGTATGTCCTCGGGCAACTCGGGTGCGATCCCGGAGACATTCTGCACGTCGCCCAGGGCTTTGAGTATGACATCGTGCCGGCTCACGCCGTCGGCTGGGATCGGGTCTGGATCAACCGCTACGGCCGTGCTGGGGACCAGGCCTACGGCCCGTACGTCGAACTTCCGGATCTTAGCCAACTTCCGACACTCATCGGCGGGCCCGAGGATAGGCTCGTTTAGCGGGGAGGGTCAGCGCATGAAAATGGAGTCCTACTGGCTGGACAGCGCGCCCAAGGTCGCACTCCAGGCGGATGGTCATTTGCCCGAGCGAGCCGATGTCGTCGTGATCGGCGGCGGTTATACCGGTCTCTCCACGGCACTCCACCTGGCACGCAAGGGCGCACAGGTGACCGTGCTCGAGAAGGAGACGTTCGGTTGGGGAGCGTCTGGGCGCAACGGCGGCCACTGCAATACCGGCATTACGGTGAACCCCGCAACGGCTATCGAGCGTTACGGGGTGGAGAAGGCGCGTGCGCTGTACCAGGCGTCACTCGACGCGGTCACCTTCGTCGAGCAGCTCGTCGAACATGAAGAGATCGACTGCGATTTCCGACGCTGTGGGCGACTCGGGCTGGCCTACAAACCAGCCCACTTTGAGGACTACCGCAGCCGCCAGCAAATCCTAACGCGGGAGTTCGGTCACGAGGTAGAGCTGCTCTCACCCGATGAGCTCGGGCGAGAAGTCGGCACGCACGCCTACCACGGTGGCATTCTCGATCCACTAAGCGCTCAGCTTCATCCTGGCAAATACGTCGCGGGTCTCGCGCAAGCAGCGCTGCGAGCCGGTGCCAACCTGCATGAACAGACTGCGGCACTCACGATCGACCAGGAGCCGGTCAAGGGCTTCCGGGTCACGACCTCGCGCGGCACAATTCGGGCCGAGCAGGTCATGGTTGCCACCAACGGCTATACTGACCGACTCCATCGCGGATTGCAGCGACGTGTGCTGCCGATCGGTAGCTTCGTGGTGGCAACCGAGCCGCTGCCGGAAGCCCTCGCCCAGGAGATCAGCCCCGGCAAGCGCAACATGGTCGACTCCAAGCACTTCAGCTACTACTTCCGGCTCACCCCAGACAACCGGCTGATTTTCGGTGGGCGGGCTCGATTCGCCTTATCAAACCCGGAGTCGGATCACAAGAGCGCACCGATCCTCTACCGCGGACTGACGCACGTCTTCCCGCAACTGCACAGCGTGAAGCTCGATTACGCCTGGGGTGGCACGGTAGCGTTCACCTTCGACCAGATGTTGCACGTCGGCAATCTCGACGGCATCTACTACGCCCTTGGTTACTGCGGCCACGGGGTGCAGATGGCCAGCTACCTCGGCCACGTCATGGCCGAGGTGATGGATGGTCGTCCCGAGGCGAGCCCCTGGCACGACATCCAGTTCCTTCCCGTACCGTATGCCATCGGCTGGAAGTGGCTTCTGCCCTTCGTCGGCATGTACTACAAGGCGCTGGACTTGGTTCGGTGAACAGAACTGTTGCGGGCCACTCGTCATCGCCGCCACGACCGACGCAGACAAGTGGCCCGGGAGCGGTGTGTGATCAGAAGTGACGGGAGCTTCGGTATGACCAGTGTAGTCCAGGGCCCGGACGAGATCATGGAACTGGCCGCGCGCGTGCACCGGGATGGAATCGTTATCGACCATGTCACCCAATTCCTCGAAACACTGTTCCCAACCGGGGTGAGCCAGCACCGCGATGGAGGTGTGACGGTGATTGGGCAGACCGCCTCGGTCGGCGCGGCAGGCGGGGCACACGAGACGCTGACCAAGATCGGGCTGCTTTTGTCACGCATCCGCGCGCTGCCGAACGAATTGCTGCTGATCGAATCGGTCGACGACATTCGCCAGGCCAAGGCCGAGGGGAAGCTGGGGGTGATGCTCCACTTCCAGACCTGCTCACCATTCGAGCGAGATCTGAACCTGATCGAGGTGTTCTACCGCCTCGGAGTGCGGGTGGCGCTACTGGCCTATAACGTTGGGAACTACGTGGCACCGGGAATCTCGGAGAGCCCGGGCGGGGGTCTGACCAAGTTCGGTCGCCGGGTTGTTCAGGAGATGAACCGGGTCGGCATGGTGGTCGACGGATCCCACACCGGCGAGCGAGCAACGTTCGAGGCAATGGAATTGTGCAACGGCCCGTTCATCTTCTCGCACTCGAATTGCAAGGCGGTCTACAACCACCCTCGCAACATCACCGACGAGCAGATCCGCGCCTGCGCCCAGACCGGTGGCGTGGTCGGCGTGGTCGGCCTGCCGTACTTCACCAGTGCCAGCCGGGAGCCAAGCATCGATGACATCACGCGGCACGTAGTCCATATCGCCGAGTTGGTCGGTACCGACCACATCGGTGTTGGCATGGATTACTGGACCGGAGTCGTCCCGTACTCAACACCGGAGCAGGAAGTCGCGCGGCTGGAGATCCAGGACGCCGCCGACGACCTTTGGAGCCCGGGCGACATCCCTCCCCACCCGTGGGGCTTTGCGCCAGGCTTGGAGACTCCGGCGGGTATGCGGAACCTCACCGCAGCGCTTCTCAAGAACGGCTTTACGTATGAAGAGGTCAGAAAAATCATGGGCGAGAACTTCCTGCGCGTCTACCGACAGGTCTGGAAGCCGGGCGGAAGCGCGTAGGGGAGGAAAGTAGCACGTCAAATCGCGCCGACCCTATTTATGGCCGCGGAAGAGCGCACGCGTAAGTCCTGTGGCCGGTTTCCAGGGGACGCTGGCTCCAGGCACGACTGGGACGAGATTGACGCGATTGAGTTGGTTCGATCCAGGTTGGAGGTTGAAAATGGCGTCGCACACTGCCGAAGCGATCGTTGTCGGAGCCGGCGTGATTGGAACTTCGATAGCGTTTCATTTAGCCGAGAGAGGCATCAAAGCCGTCGTCATTGATCGCGGAGGTGTAGCGGGAGGAACGACTGGCGACTCCGGGGCTCTGGTGCGCATGCACTACACGGATCCATACCAAGCCAAGTTAGCGGTTGAGAGTCACGCCTATTTCGCTGATTGGCGGCATCGCGTCGGTGTCGGCGATGCCGGGTTCGTTCCTGCCGGAGTACTGGTGGTCGGGTCACCGGCGAATGCCGCAGCCATGCGAGCGAACGTGAAGATGCTACAAACCGTCGGCGCAAATACCTGTGTGATCAATGGCGATATCGCGCTACGCCTGCAACCGTGGCTAAATCCATTCATTAGCGACATTGACGTCTGCGGGTTTGAGCCCGACTCAGGATGCGCTGAGCCCTCCGACACTGCCCGGTCATTCGCGGACGCTGCTCGGATGCATGGTGCGGAAATCGTTACCGGTCAGGCTGTCACGTCGATCAACACTGCGAAGGATCGAGTAGTCGGCGTGTCGACGACCGATGGCGATTGGTCCGCGCCGATCGTTATCGTCGCCGCCAACGTCTGGAGTGTTCCATTGCTGTCGCAGCTTGGAGTGGATCTGCCGATCGCGGTTACCCGAACCGGTGCATTTCTACTGAAGCGCCAAGGCGAGCTCCCACTGGGGCGGGATGGACACATGGTGGTACTCGATAGAGCGCATGGCTTCTACTTCCGGCCGTACGGCGAGACAGAGACCTTGGCCGGCGGAGGTGGCCGTAGTCGGCCAACGCTGTCTGCGGATGACTATGATGAGAATGCCGACGAGGAACTCGTGACCGGTGTATCGAAGCTCATCGGTCGACTCGTTCCTTCGATGGAGGGCGCGCAGGTCACATCAGGATGGTCCGGCATTACTGACAATACACCCGACGAATGTCCAATCTTCGAAGCGCATGTTGGAGCGGACGGAGTATTCCTGGCTGCTGGTTTTAGCGGTACCGGCTTCAAGATCTCCCCATATGTCGGCCAAATGATGGCAACCTGGGTTGCAACAGGCCAGAGGCCGGTTGACGCCGCACCTTTCGCGCTCTCTCGATTCGAGGCGGGCAAACTTATCGTCGCCGAACATCCGTATGTTCGTGAAAACGTGGAGGCCTGAATGTACGACCGAGAAGTCTGGGCTGAGAGATGGCTGGACCAGCCACCATCAATGACTTGAATCGCCCGCGTTAGGACAATCCATGGGGAATAAGATGACTATCGACCCTATTCCCCGCGTCATACAGAACCGGAACTTTATGTCATGTCCGACGCATCATCGCCGGTATCCACCCACATATTACGATGCGAGCTCAGCACGTTTCGCAGTCTTCGGCATTACTCGTTGGACGACGGCAACTTGATCTCGATCTTGCATTTCTCTGCCGCTGCCAACAGTTTTGGTATGTCAGGCGCAGCTGGAGTCGGCAGAGTTGGTGTGCGTGCTGGCTCACCTGACTCGGCGATGAACTGTTCAAACCCTGATGGCGTTGTCAACTGCAGACCTCGCAACGGCACGTCGCTGGTGACCGTGAATCCGTGCTCGACTCCACGGGGGAGAAAGACAAACGAGCCGGGACCCACCTGCCAGCGCTCATCACCGCAGCGAACCGCCATTTCTCCGTCGATAACATAGAAGACCTCGTCCTCGGCATGATGGACGTGGGGCGGCGGCGCGAATCCGGCAGGGGCCGTCCATTCCAAGAGCGTGAACGCACCGTCCGTCTGCGCGCCACCCGCCTTGACCGTCATTAACGTCCCGAGGAACCATGTTGATTCCCCCTCACCGGCACCCAGCACGTATCCAGATCGCATAAGCTCGACACTCATAATTTGTGGCCCCTCCGATTTGATTTTCCACCGACGACTAGCAGCACGATTGGTTACCCAGTAAACTCGTAACCTAAGGTGTCTATATAGTAACCATTAGTTCTTATATGTCAAGGGACATGAGGGGATGTCGCGGCGATATGACGCAGATTGAGCAGCGAAGACATGAACTCGCGGGGCAGAACTCGTCCCAGCTGTTGCGTATACCCTATCAGATGTTCATACAGGGATTGTTCGACCGCATGTCGGAACTCGGTTTCGCCGACATACACCCAGCGCATGCCATTCTGTTCCAGCATCTCGACGATCACGGGCTTCGGGTGACGGAACTCGCCGCACGAGCACAACTGACCAAGCAGTACCTGGGCAGGCTCGTCGCTGAGCTCGAGAGCTTGGGCTATCTGGAACGGGTGGATGACCCAACAGATGGCCGCGCCAAGCTCGTGCGCTTGACGCGGCGGGGAGAACAGTTGACGCACACGGCCGAGAAACTCATCCTGGAGATCGAATCAGATTGGGCGCGGCGCATCGGCTCGGCGCGTTTCACGGAATTGCGAGATGGCCTTATCGACCTAATCACTGTGCTGGAAAGCTGATTGGCGATCGTGGAACGGACTCGACCCGCGCCCTATTCACCAATTACTCAGTTTCCATCGGCAGCGTCGGGTCGTTGGCCCACTCCGAAAGTGATCCGTCATACAGCGTGACGTTCTCAACGCCGATGAGATGCAGCGCCAGTGCCGCGCTGCAGGCCGAGATTCCTCCACCGCAGTACGTGATTACGCGGTCCTTACCGAGCACACCAGCGCGTTCGAACTGGGCACGAATCTCATCAAGCGAGACGTAGGTTTGCGTATCCGGATCAATGATCGAGCCCGGCCCCATGACCGGCACATTTACACTCGACGCGATGTGGCCGGGTCGACCGTGTCGGGGTGGAACGCGGCCCTCGTGAGATTCTCGTCTGAGCGCGTTGACAATCACCTGAGAATTGTCGCCTATCGCTCTCAGCACATCATCCTTGTCCACGATCAACTCGGGACGTAGACGTGCCACGAACGAAGCTCGCGGAAATGAAGGATAATCAGTCGAGACCGGTCGGCCTTCACCCATCCACTTTTGCCAACCACCATGGAGCACGCCAGCCCTATCGAAGCCATAGGCGCGGAGCAGCCACCAGAGACGTGCCGCCCACATTCCCGGGCCACGGTCGTAGAGTACGACGCGCGTACTGTCATCGACCCCCAGTTTCGACATTACACTCGCAAATCGATCTGCCGGGGGGAATGGGAACGAATAACGGTCGTTTCCGGGGTCCGAGAGATCCCCAATCAGGTCGGCGAAGGAGCTACCTGGAATGTGTCCAACTTCCCATTCAGCCCTGCCACTGATCGGCCGTCTATCGATCGAACCTGCTGCTGGGAGCACGACGCTGCAATCAAAGATACGTAGGTCGTGATCACCAAGGTGCTCCTGTAGCCAGTCCGTTTCGACCAGTGGCGTGATCTCAGTAGTCGTCATCGTCCCTCACTCACTCGATCCGTTTTTTCGCAATTACTTATGTCCACGTGGCGACAATCCGAAGATCAGCTGATCTGAATCTTGCCGTCTTTCTCGAATAGCTCGCCATCTACCCAGACTTCACCGCCACCGCGCAGGTCCCGAATGAGATCCCAGTGAATGGCACTTCGGTTCTTTGAGCCGCTGTCGGGATAGCCAGCCCCAAGCGCCATATGCACGGTGCCACCCATCTTCTCGTCGAACAGCGTATTGCGGGTAAAGCGCGAGATGTTGTCGTTGGTTCCGAAAGCGAACTCACCGAGATAGCGGGCTCCCTCGTCGGTGTCGAGCATCGAGTCGAGGAACTCCTGGTTCTTTGCGGCTTCGGCCCGAACGATCTTGCCCTTTTCGAACCAGACCTGGATATCATCTACCTCTCGCCCTTGAACGATCGAGGCGAAGCTGAAGCGGATGTGACCCTCGACCGAGTCTTCGACCGGCCCAACGAAAATCTCGCCGCTCGGGAAGTTCCGGTGACCGTCGGAGTTGATCCAGGTTCGGCCCGCGATCTGAAGCGTCAGATCTGTGTCCGGCGCAATAACCCGCACTTCCTGTTTCGGCGTGAGCCAGCGAATCAGTTGGTCCTGATATTCGCCCAGTTCGCGCCACCTCGCCACCGGATCAGGATCGTCAAGCCAGCCGGCCGCTGCGATAAACTCCTCATAATCCCGCAGTGACATCTCGGCTTCCTGAGCGTGAGCCTGTGTCGGGAAGACGGTCGAGGACCAGCGGAGCGCACCGGACGCGGCACGAGCCATCCGATTTCGACTGATTGGCGATCTGGCGCGCGAATAGGTTTGCTGGCGACTCGGGTGGATCGCCGTCAATGAGCGGGTATTCTCCGAAGCGCTAACTCGCAGGTGCGCGTCGGCCTGCTCTGAGCCGACACGCTCGAAGGGATTGATAACCGCTAGCTGTTCATCATTCCCCTCAGAAAGCAGAATTTCGGTCACCTCAGGGACCAGTACTTCGATGGCGGGATTCCCGCCGAGTCTCAGCGTATGATGATAGGCGGCCTTCAGCAGCGGCAACGACAGGACGCCGCCGGAGAGGACAACGAGGTCCCCGGTACCGACCTCCATCGAGTATTCCGTCAGTACTCGAGCAAGCTGATCAATTCGATCGTCACGCATCTCTGGTTCCCTCTCACGATCGCCGGCGACGTCGCGCACCGGCCATCCAGTTCCGAAGCCGATTCAAGATGTCTATAATACGGGTCATTCCGTTCATACGGCCATACGGGTCTGATACAGGGTGCGGAACGGGGAGACTCTACTGAACGCTCGATTCGCAAAACGCATCGCGTGGTGGCCCCTGTTGCTCATGCTCACTGCTTGCTTGAACGCCGGCGCACCACCCACGCATTCCGTTGGCATCGCAAGTACGGCTCTGGCCATTCCGGGTGGCGCCATTAACGTGCATGACGCGGTGAACCTGATCGCAAGTTTACCTAGCAACACTGGGCAGCAGCCCCTCATCATTAATGCCCAGATCAATCAGCCATCAACTCAAAATGACGGCGCCATCGCTCCGCCTGCGAAATGCCCAGTCATAGTGTCCCGCTTGCCTACACTCACCGATCAAGCATTTGAGACTGAGTTCTCGGTGGTTGGAGTGGAGCTTCCCAACTCCATTCCGAGTAGCCTGCCTTCGCTCGAACTCGTCATTCCGGTCACGAGCGGAATTATCGACCTTCCGGCCAGTGGCGAACTTCATGGCCACATCTTCGATCCCGACTACGCCAGTTGTCCGGACGCCCGGAAGCTCTTCGTGCTCGACTCGATAACGAACTCGGTGCCGCCAGTCATCCCTCAGCCGACAAGCAACGACAGTCTGACGTCTTCCTGGCAAACCTGGTCTGATCCGTCCATCAGTCTCGGGCTAAACTATCCGGATGGCTGGACTGTTCAGGTGACGCACAACGTCGGATCAGTCGCCTCGGCCGAATTCAACTCCCTCGACTCCTCGATGCACGTCTCGTTGGCAGTGACTGCAGGAGAAATATACTGGACCCAGCAGTCAACCAACTCTGCGCCTGCCGCACTTCAAGGACGGCGGCAGTTACTGGCGAGCGCAGGGCAGGCGTTGGCGCGTCTCGTCGACATCGTCGGGGAAGAGGTTGATCAAGGTCACCAGCGTACGCTTCGGCTCGTCTTTAATTACGATGGCAACACGGTTATCCTGAGCACTCGTTTCGTAGACGGACTGGCGCTCGATCCTCAACTTCTTGGAATCTTCACTGGAATGTCATCCAGCTTCCATTTCGACAAACCGCTCGGCATCTCTGATCCGATGGATCCAACCCTGACGGCCAAAACTGAAATCGGCAGCGGTCCATTCATCGCCCAGAGCACCGCGATCTCCATTGCTACCGGATCCAGTGGACTGACGCAGACTACAGTGGACAGTGCACAGATGGTGTCCGAAAAGGCGGCGCGGGAGGCGACTCCCGGCGTATGTCGAGAATTCCAGGAGCGGCCAGAGGCAGTTTGGCTGGTCAAGCTCAGCGGTACAAAACCGACCGGGGAAAACGCGACCAAACTGATCTATCTCGACGCAGTAACCGGCGAAAGTATTTGCCAGACTGATGTCAAGAACAGTTCCTAACTGTCCAATTCGACTTTGAAAGGAGTTACGAGATGACAGACAGTGGCCAACTCTTCGACGCCATACGCGGCGGCGATCTATGCCAAATACGCAAACTCATCACGTTGGACTCCTCGCTGTCAAGCGCGCGTGACGAATCTGGTTCGTCGGCAGTGATTACCGCCGTCTACTACGGCCGAACCGATATCGCGCGGCTTCTCGTTGACGCGGGAGCTGATGTCGACGTGTTCGCCGCCGCTGCACTGGGGATGATTGATAGGCTCAACGAGCTTATTCGGGATAAGCCGAATCTGATCGGAACCCGCAGCCCTGATGGCTGGACGCCACTCGCTCTTACTGCCTTCTTCGGGCAAGCGGCAGCCGCAGAGCGACTGATTCATGCCGGCGCCGATACCGAACAGCGATCTGCCAACGCCACCAGCAACATGCCTCTCCATGCTGCGATCGCTGGAACTCGTGACGACCTGACAGTGTTGTTGCTGGATGCGGGAGCGAACATCAACGCGCAGGATGGCGGCGGCTGGACGCCCATCCACCTCGCGGCCCACGGAGGATCCCTGTCACTGGTGCGAACGCTCCTCGCCCGCGGGGCGGATCCATCGATCGTCAACCATGACGGCGACTCCCCGCTCGATACCGCGCTGAAGCAAGGTCATGCTGAGATTGCCGAGGTACTCCGGACGTTTCGTGCGACCAGTACCGAGTCGCGGAGCACTGAAGAGTAACGGCGAGATCGGGAGTCGGGTCTGGGTGCCGTTAACCGACACCACCGCCGGTGGGTGAGACCGGCGGTGGTGTTCCTGGGTAGCGGGGGCGGGATTCGAACCCGCGACCTTTGGGTTATGAGCCCAACGAGCTGCCACTGCTCCACCCCGCGCTACAGGGGAGATGCGGGAACCAACTTGAGGTCAGCTGGGGTGTGCGCGCGACGGCCTCGCCTCCCACGCAGTCGCCCACGCAGTACTCTCCGGCGCTGGCGCCGGGCACGACCCGGTTCGGGATGGATCGGGGTGGTTCGACGCCGCTCTCGGCCACGCGCACACCCCAGCTTCCCTCGCTGCGATTCCCTTGGGAGCACCATCTCTTGTCTCGACACCACGCGTCTACGTCCATCGTTGTTGTGCGGTCCTGTGCTTGCGGAACCGTCGCTGCCGCATGCCGCCCACGCCCGACGTCGCGGTCTCCCCACGACGCGTGACAATGGTGGACATACACCACCCTCGACCATGAGCACGGCTTCGCTCCGGTCGGTTACCCGCCGTCCACGTGCCGCCTCGCAACCGGGTGGTCTACCCGGGGTCTTACCTCTCTCGAGTGAGAAGGTTCATCTTGGGGCAGGCTTCCCACTTAGATGCTGTCAGCGGTTATCCCTGCCGAACGTAGCTACCCAGCAATGCCGGTTTTCCGACAACTGGCACACCAGAGGTTCGTCCAGCCCGGTCCTCTCGTACTAGGGCCAGCCCCCCGCAACCTTCTTGCGCCCACAGCGGATAGAGACCGAACTGTCTCACGACGTTCTGAACCCAGCTCGCGTACCGCTTTCATGGGCGAACAGCCCAACCCTTGGGACCGCCTCCAGCCCCAGGATGCGACGAGCCGACATCGAGGTGCCAAACCCTGCCGTCGATGTGAACTCTTGGGCAGGATCAGCCTGTTATCCCCGGGGTAGCTTTTATCCGTTAAGCCACGGCCCTTCCACTCGGTACCGTGGGATCACTACGTCCGCCTTTCGGCCCTGCTCGGCTTGTCGGCCTCGCAGTCAAGCGCCCTTGCTGCCGTTGCACGCTCCGGCCGGTTTCCATTCGGCCTGAGGGCACCTTTGAACGCCTCCGTTACCTTTTAGGAGGCGACCGCCCCAGTCAAACTCCCCACCAGCCACGGTCCCCTGTCCGGATTACGGAGCAGGGTGAGCGCGTCGATCGTGCAAGAGTGGTATTTCACCGTCGGCTCCCTCAGACCTGGCGGCCCAAGTTCTCAGCCTCCCACCTATCCTACACATGCACGACCCACACGCAATGGCAAGTTGGAGTAAAGCTCCACGGGGTCTTTTTGTCCTGCTGTGGGTCACCCGCATCTGCACGGGTACTTCAATTTCGCCGGGTCCCTCGTTGAGACAGCGCCCAGATCGTTATGCCTTTCGTGCGGGTCGGAACTTACCCGACAAGGAATTTCGCTACCTTAGGACCGTTATAGTTACGGCCGCCGTTTACCGGGGCTTCATTTCAGACCTCATCAGCCCTCCATTTAACCTTCCGGCACTGGGCAGGCATCAGCCCCTATACGTCGGCTTGCACCTTCGCAGAGACCTGTGTTTTTGGTAAACAGTCGCCTGGGCCTGCTCACTGCGGCCCCCTCAAGCTCCGGATCGCTCGGATCCGTCACCCTACACGGGGCGCCCCTTCTCCCGAAGTTACGGGGCTATTTTGCCGAGTTCCTTAACGAGGGGTCTCCCGTCCACCTTGGTCTGCTCGACCTGTCGACCTGTGTCGGTTTGCG
>CAVUBN010000007.1:0-289587 GCA_963739715.1 uncultured Chloroflexia bacterium
TTGGCAGTGGCGCCTTTGACGGTAGCAGCCGTCAGCTGGTTGTTGGCATCCCAGTTGAACGTATTCGAGCCGGCCGCCGTAGGTTGCCGTTGGCATCATAGCTGTAGCTGGTCCCGTTGACGTCCGTCAGTTCACCCGCATTGTCATAGGTATAGGTGGTCGCGACGCCGTTCACCGTCTGGGTCAGGCGATTGCCGTTGGCATCATAGCTGTAGGTGACGACGTCCCCGTTGGGATAGTCGACCTCAGTCAGCCGATTGAGCAGGTCAAAGGTGTAGCTTTCCGTGCCGGCGGCAGTTAGGACTGAGACGCGGTTCCCAGCGTCGTCATAGGCGTAGCTGAAGCTCTGCAGCGTCCCGTTGGCGTCGTGATGATCGATCGCACTGATCTGTCCGGCCGCATCGTAGGTGGTGGCACTCGAGACACCGTTGGGCCGGTCGATGCTGGTCTGCTGTCCGGCCGCGTCATAACCATAGGTAATCATATTCTGGCTCTGCCAGTCGGCCAGGCTGGTGAGATTTCCGGATGGGTCATAGCCGTAGGAAACCGTGTGATTCCCGGGCAGCGTCATACTGGTCTGCTGCCCGGCCGCGTCGTAACCATAGCCGATGATCCCCTCGGGACTGGCAATCTGAGTGGTCTGCGATGCCGCGTTATAAGCCCAGGAGGTCGTGCCAGTCAGATCGGTCATCGACGTCTGGCGATTGAGGGCGTCGTAGCCGTAGCTGATGGTGCCATCCGGGGAGGTGATCGAGATGAGGTTGCCGGCTGCATCGTAACCGTAGCTGTGGCTGATGTTGCGGGCGTCAGTCGTTCCGGTGAGCTGGCCCAGCAGGTTGTAGCTGTTGCTCTGGACCCGATTGAGTGGGTCGGTCGTCGTCAGCCGGTCCCTCAACGCGTCATAGGTGGAGGTCGTCGTCTGACCACGAGGATTGGTCATGGAGGTCTGCTGTCCGGCCGCGTCATAGCCGAAGGTCACGGTGCCGCTCGGGCATCACTGATCGCGGTCAGCTGGTTGGCGGCGTCATAGCTGTAGCCGGTCGTCGCGCTACGCGGGTTGGTGGTCGAGGTCCGATTCCCCGCGTCGTCGTAGCCGTAATTGGTGATCCGGTTGAGCGGATCAGTGACCGACGTCAGCAGGTTCCGCGCATCGTACGCATTGCTCGTGGTGTGATTGAGCGGGTCCGTCACCGCCGTCATCCGGCCGGCTGCGTCGAAGGTGTAGCTGGTCGTGTGGTTATTCGGATCGGTGACCGAGATCACCCGGTTGAGCGCGTCAAAGCCGTAGGTCGTGGTGTGATTCAGCGGATCGGTGATGCTGGTGCGATTACCGGCGTCGTCGTACCCGTAACTGGTGCTGTGATTCAGCGGATCGGTCACTAAGGTCAGGCGTCCAGCGTCGTCGTAGCCGTAGGCGGTCGTCTGATTGAACGCGTCGATCGCCTGCGCCAGCCGGCCCGCGTCGTCATAGGTGTTCATCATCGTGTGGTTGTTCGGGTCGGTGACCGACGTCTGGCGACTTAGCGCGTCGTAGGTGTAGCTCGTGGTGTGCAGCAACGGGTCGGTCGCGGTCAGCCGGTTCCCGTCGGCGTCGTAGGTGAAGGTATAGACCCCGGTGTTGGGCAGCGTCACGCTGGTCAGGTGATGAGCGCTATCGTAGGCGTAGCTGGTCACCCGGTTGAGCGGGTCCGTGACCGAGGTCACGTTCCCGTTGTCGTCGTAGCTGTAGCCCGTGGTGTGGTTGTTTGGATCGGTCACCGATATCAGTCGGTTGTTGGCGTCGTAGCCATAGCTGGTGGTGTGCCCAGGGGATCGGTCATCGACGTCATGTTGCGATTGTCGTCGTAGCTGTAGGTGGTGATCTTGCCGGCCGGGTCGGTCTTCGAGATGACCAGGCCGCGATCGTCATACCCCCAGAAGGTCTGGTGGCCCAGCTCGTCCTCGGCCATGATCAGATGTCCAGCCGGGTCAAACAGGAAGTGTGACTCATGGTTGAGTGCGTCGGTGATCAGCAGCGGGCGCCCATTCAGATCGTAGCCATAGCTGGTGGAATGGCCGTCCGGATCGGTCTCTGACGTCATGCGCCCGGCAGCATCATAGGTCCAGTGCCAGGTGTGGCCCAGCGCGTCGGTCTTGCTCAGCCGGTGCCCCTGGGCGTCGTTGGTGTAGGTCTCAGTCTGATTGAGCGGATTGGTCATCGACGCCAGGAAGCCGTGCACGTCATAGGTATAGGTGGTCACCTTGGCGAACGGGTCAGTCTTGCTGATGGCGTTGCCGTTGGCGTCGTATGTCAGCGTGGTGACGTTGCCCCGCGCATCCTGGATGGTGGTCGGAAGGTGCTGCGGATTGTAGCTGATGGAGACCGGGTTACTCAACGGATTGGTCTGGCTCGTCAGATTCGCGTCGCTGTCGTAGGCGAACTGCCACTGATTGAGGGCCGGATCGATGATCTTCTCGAGGTTGCCATTCCCGTCATAGAGATAGGAGATGACATTCTGCTCGGGATCGACCTGGTCGGTGGTCCGCCCATACTGGTCGAAGTAATACGTCGCCGTCCCGCCGTCTGGATCGGTCACCGCGGTCGCGCCTACCCCCGGCGTGTCGTAGGCGATGGTGATGGTCTTGTTCAAGGCGTCGGTCTGGGCCGTGACCCGGTTCACGCCGCGATGCGATCTCGAGCGATGCACAGGCCGACCAGTGGGCGATGACGATTGGGGACGAGTTGCGGCGACTCTGGGATCGTGAACTTATAACCGAAACACATCTCTTCGTGGCGTCGCCAGTTGACTTTGCGGTGCTTCTTGGCCAGCAACTCAGCGTTCGTCAGCGTATCCATCTTTATCACAGTGACGAGGACATCGGATATCGACACTCTTTAACGCTGAATGCTGAGGTGCTATAGCATGGACGTGCCGTCCTATTTTCGCGACTTCCTACATGCCATCCAACCGACTCCGGCGAACCGGGGGCGGGCAATTCAACTACATTCAACGTTGCGCGGGCGACTGGCTGCGGCCGAATCATTTGAGGATTGGTACTCCGATTCGTTCCTGTATGGATCGTACCGGCGAAACACTGCAGTGCAGCCAATTAAGGACGTCGATATCTGCGTTTTGCTCGATATAGGGCCGTCCGATCATCAGCCACAGGCCGTCGTCGCGCGGTTACGCCGCGTGCTTGAAGAGATTGGGTATGAGGCAAAGACAGCGTTACAACGCCGATCAGTTCGCATCGATATGTCAGGCACGACGCTGGACGTTGTTCCGGTCGTTGCTACGGGCGGTGTCGATCCACCCCTTGTGATCCCCGATCGCAAGCTGACTACCTGGGTTTCAACACATCCTAAGGGACACCTTGCCGCGGCTACACAGTTGAACAAGGACAGCGCGAAGCGCTACGTGCCGCTGGTCAAGATGGTTAAGGCTTGGCACCGTTACCAACGGTCAACGGACGAGCGACCAAAGCCCAAGGGATTCACCTTGGAGGCGTTAGTCGCTGCCTACCAAGACCGTGACGCTCCGGGTTTCGCCGAGCAATTCGTCAACTTCCTCGATAATCTCTCCCGCGATTGCGCTTCGCTCCTCAGTGCTGGCATCTTCCCGTCGGTACCGGATCCGGCAATGCCAGGACAGATGATTGCGCTCACGATTGCCGAGGACGAGGCGCGCAGATTCGGTCAACTCGTAACCACCACACTACAGGATGCTCGCGTCGCATTGGAATCCTCTGATTTCAACACCAGTGTTTGCTCGTGGCGCGAAATCTTCGGGCCGAAGTTCCCGAAACCCCGTTCTGCGCCAACCAAACTGGTCGAAGGTGTTGGATTCACTGATGATGAGGCCGGTGAGCCAACAGACGACGTCACGGACATTGATCTCCCACAGCCAGGTACGATTGGAGTCGTTCACCTATCCGCACGAATGGCCATGACCCGAGATGCGATTCTGAAGGACCACTACGCCACCAATGGACGAGCCCTAACGAAGGGTATCTGGCTGCGCTTCAAGATCGAGAGCCCATTGATCGACCCATCTATCACCATCCGCTGGACGGTGACGAATCATGGACAAGAAGCCCGTGACGCAAACGACTTGGGGCACGTCGCTTACGGCGGTGACACTCACTGGGAACAGACAAAGTACCGGGGAACGCATACGATGACCTGCGATCTGTTACACGATTCGCACATTATTGCTTCGGGTAAACACGTGGTCGCCATCAAGGGCAAGCGATAGCTGCGTTTCATTCCGTTTCACATGCCATGGCGCACACGAGGGCTTGTGCGGCATAGCGTTCGTCTCGAATCTAACGAGTTCTGAGACACTCATTCAGGCGTTTAGAAAACCAAGGGGACTGAGACGCACTCGACTGTTGAAGCGCGCCGGGATAAGGCTGTGCCCTACAATGGTTCGAACGCTCGATCGGTTCGAGCAAACCTCGCTGCTCCGTTCGGGGTGCATGGACTGGGAGTCCACGGTCAATGACCTTGCGATCCGAAACACGGGATATCCTCAACAAGGTGGAGGAACTGACCGGGACGCCCGTGGAGATCGTCGAGGATCCGACCATACCCCAGCTTGCGACGATTGCTCGTGCTCACAGCGGGGTGCCGTTCCATCTCCTGCGCATCAATGCGTCACTGGGGGAGCCGGACTATCTGATCGTCTACGAGTGTGGCTTCATCCTCCGTCTGTATCACGTGCCGCCAGAAGAACGCTCTGAGTTCACGGGCTCCGGACGTGGGCGTGCCGACGTCGAGCGTTGGCTCAGACGCGCCGGACAAACGACCAAGTTGCCGGAAACCGTCAGGGCAGACCTCGCGCAGCAGCTGGTCGACGGTCTCCTCACCCAACTCCGTTCGTATCCCATCGGTATGCGAATCGACCAATGGATCCATGACGAGTTTCCGGCGCTCGATGGGCTTCAGCGAGACGCGGTTGCCCGGCAGCAACGCGACAACCTGTCCGTGCTCCAACCCGAAACCCGCAAGCTCGCGCCCAAACCGGTCCGCGACGCCAATGCCGCGATGAATGCCGCCTACGCGATCTTCTGCGATCGGGTCTTCGGAAAGGCCGGCTATGCGATCCCCTACCGTTCCGCCGGCTACGAGAAACGCGGCCGCGCATTACTGGACATCATGGAATCCATTCCGGACGATCCCGCATCTGATCGCGCACTCGTTGATGCGTGGGGCGAAGAACTCGGTCTCGCCGACTGGTACCAGTGGGCTCCGATGCAGCCGTAGGCAGCTCCTGCCGCAACACCACGCACGGTACTATTGATGACTGGATCCAGAACGGAAGGATCGCAGCTCCGTGCCGACGCACCAGAAGATGACGTTTGAGTTGGCTTTTGACGATTTCGACCTCGACGTGCTCCCAGCTCACGCGCGGGACGTGTCCACCGATGCATTCCGGCGTGCCGTGACGTCGTACTTCGAAGCGTGAGTTCGCCGACCTCGGCGGGCAGGTCACGGTGGATTTCGGCACCGACCGGTTGATCGTCACCTGGGAACCGAATGGGCCCGCACGGGATTTGTTTGACGACGCGCTTGCGCTGCTGCAACAGGGCAAGCTGCGCGATGCGGTCCCGCTCCTGAGGGCCCTCGTGGCCGTCGAACCAACCAACGCCGATGCCCACTACAATCTCGGGATGGCGCTCAGCGACCTTGGTGACGTTGATACGGCGCAGCTCCACCTGCTCAAGGTGATCCACCTCGACCCAGAGCAACGTGAACGCGCTCGTCGCGCTCGGGGTGGCGCTGTACCGCGCCGGTGATCCATCCGCGGCAAGGCGGCGCTTGGAACAGGCGTTGGCGCTTGACCCAGAGAACGGGTATGCGCATCGCAATCTGGCCGCCGTTCTTGCCCGCAGTAACGAGCGAGGGCCTGCAATTGAACACATGCGTGAGGCGTACCGGTTGTTGCCGGATGACCAGGCCAGCGCCTACGGCCTCGCCAAGGCGCTTGAAGACCTGGGCAATGACGATGACCGGGCGGAAGCCGATCGGCTGTATACAGCGACCATCGCCCTGAATCCACGTTCTGAGCTGGCCGAACGTGCTCGGCAAGCACGGAGCCGCATCGCGCAAACCTCCCTGCGCGCCGCCAGCCCTGGCCTCCGCATGGACGCGGTCATGTATTGCCTCGGCGCACTTGAGCGATTCGAGGGGATGTCGCGGGACGAGATCCAGGCGATCGGGTTTGAGATCGCGATGCTCGGCCGTCGTGGGCTGGACGTCAATAACCCGGACAGCCGGTACACACTCCGCAGTCTCCCGGGAGAGTTTAGCGGCCTCCACCTGGTGAGCCTGATGTATACGGCCTTCAAGCAGATCGCTCCGGAGACGGACGTTGGGTTCGACCTGTCCCAGGAATACGCCGCAGCCACCAGCTTGCACACGACAAAGAAGCAGTCGCCATAGTCGTGGCGTAGACGGACACCAACCTGTGGCGGTGGTAGTCTACTCGGACTCCTGACTATCCGAGACACGCGGAGGTCGGATACTGGTCAGCACCGCGATCACGCTCCGCAACTGCTGACTCGCCGATTCGAGATCCGCGGCCGCGTGCTCGAGGGATTGCACGAGGTCCTGGAGCGCCTCAGACGAGAGCGTTCCACCGGCCGTGACCGACTGAAGCAGCTCTGGAGAATACCCCGCCGCCTCCAACAGTTTGGCGGCCCCGTCCTCACCGAGGCGGAGCACCTCAATCATGCGCAACACCGTCTCGGCCGGCGGTGGTCGGCGTTGCCCACTCTCGATCCGGCTCAGCTGGCTCGGGCTCAGGTCAATGCGTCGGGCCAGCGTGCGTTGGCTCATCCCCAGCCGATCGCGGTATGTTCCGAGCAACTCCCCGAAGGTCTCCATACGTCCCTACTCTGTCAGCCACCCCTCCGCGCGACTATAGCACGATCCGGTCACCGGCCAGAATCACCATTCGTACGCACGCCATCGGTTCTTCCCGATCGCATCACGCCCCCGAATCACCTGATGCCTTGTGTTGCTATATGTTGACAACTCGGTTGATATTTGGTGCATTATGATGCTAATCGTTGACAGCAACGACAGGCGAGCGCTGAACCGGACCGCTGATCAGCGATCCACCATGAAAGGAGGCTCACCGGATGGATGACTCTCGCCGCGACGATGCCAACACGACGTCGCGCGGCTTCACCATCATACGGCTACCAGATCCGCAGTTCGACGACGACTGGGCCCACATCTTCGTGCCCGACGAGACGAAGCAGCGCCTGCTGCGCTACGCCGACCGGCTCTTTCAGGCGCGATCGGCATGGATCGTCGACCACCCAGCTCGGACTCCGGGGCATGCTGCTCCTCTCCGGTCCACCGGGCACCGGCAAATCGAGCCTGGGCCGCGGCCTGGCGAATATGTGGGCCAGCCAGCACCCGGAACCGGCCGCCTTGATCGTCCTCAACGCCCATACGTTACCGAGCGGTGAACGCGGTGGCAGCCAGCGCAACGTCGTGTCCCTCTTCCAGCAACTCGACGAGGTCGCCGCGGTCGGCCACCACCTCTTCATCCTCTGCGATGAGATCGAGTCGCTGGCCACCGACCGGACCAGCGTGAATCCCGGCACCAATCCCCTCGACAGCCTGTACGCCGTCAATGCCCTGATCGAACAGCTCGATCAGTTCGTGCGTCGCCATGCCAACGCCCTCTTCGTCCTGACCTCGAACCTGCCCCGCTTCATCGATCGCGCCATCGGCGATCGGGTCGACCTCGAGGTCATCATTCCCCTGCCGGACGCGGAACGCCGCCGGCTGATCCTGGCCGACACGCTGCAGGCGGCCAGCGCACAGTTCTCGCTCCCCCACCTGCGGCAATTCCTCCCGCACGAACGCATCGGCGGCGCACCTCAAACACCATACGACGTCGGGACCCGGACCGGCTTGCGGCGGCTTATCGCGACCGCGCGCGACACTCTCGACGGAACGCGGGGATCGCGGGATGGCGATCCGACGAACACATGGGAACCGCTGCACGAGCCGGCGATCGACGAGCTCATCCAGCTCACCGACGGCTTCTCGGCCCGCCTGCTCCGGAAGTTGGTGGCCATCGCGCTGCTGGCCAGCGACGACCCCGGCACGCTCACCCTGACCGATCTGATCACCCAGGCGCGGCAGCTGATCCAGCAGCAGCGCCATCATGAGGAAACCGGAGGCATCTATGGCTACCGATATCAACGCTGGCATGACCGAGGAGCAGACGGTCCTGACCGTTAGCCGGCAGATTGCCGGCCCTCCCTGGCGCTCGGCCGAGCGCACCTGGCGCGACCTCAGCACGTTCTGGCTGGACGTGTTGACGCACCGTGCCTTCCCCCGCATCGACGAGACGGCGGCCGCCCTGCAGGCCCTCACACCCCTCGGGCACCAATGGGTCATCCAACATGCGCTCGAAACGACCGGATTGGTCTTCGACACCGGCGACCTCCACCTGGAGATCCGGGTCACCTACCAGGCCGAACCGGACGAGGATCTCTCGCCGCTCCCGGTCGAGCTCCTCGACGATCTGCCAGCGGACACACTCCTGACGCTGCACGTGCCCGACGTCTCGCGGGTCCAAGAACCCACCGTCGCCGCGGTGATCGCGGCCGCGGCTGAGCACGGGCTCACCGTTCGCTTCGATCCTGATACCGCACCCGATACCGCAAAGGAGAACTCTGATGGTCATGACGAGCAGTAACGTCCGCGTCGGCGTCAACGTCGCCGCCCGCTCGATGGTCTACGTGGCCAACGAGATCACCCGGCTGTTTCTCGACATCGTCAGCCAGCGCGAGCTGCCCCTGGATGCGCTGACCGAGCAGCTCGATACGATCACAACCGGCCTCCGCACCTGGATCGCCGGGCACTGGCTGACGAACGCCGTGTTGGAGCTCTACGATCCCGACACCGATGAACTCGTCCAATGCATCGACCTCAAACTCGTCTACCGTACGCCACTGAACACTCCAGAGCGCTTCGAGACGGCCGTCGACCAGGTCAGGACGGCCCTCGGCAACGAGTCGGTCGCCGCCGGCACCCGCTACCGGGTGGCGGTGCAGTTGACCGACGCTGCGCCGAGCCTTCCCGGTTGGGAACCGACGTCGTTCCGGGATCGTGGACATCTCCCTCGCACCCAGCTCGGTGACGTCATCGACACGGCCGGTATCGGCGTCGAACTGGAGTACTGGGGGTAAGCCGGTGACCGAGCTCCACGCATTCGCGGCGCTGGGCCCGAACCAACCTGAATTGGATGATCGTCATGTCGACATCAAACCATAGGAGGACGTGATGCAGTTGACCTACACCCTGCAGGGGTTGTCGCAGACACTCGCGATCGCGGGAGACGACATCCCAGCCTTGCTGCGCTCGGCCGAACACCAGCTCCAGGTGCAGCATCCCGCACTGACCGCGGATCCGCACCTGCCGATCCGCATCGCCGACGGCCTGCTCAACAGCCTGGCGGAAAACGCCGAGATTGTTCGGCTGGGTGAGCTGGACTCCGTGAACCACGCTCCGAACTGATCGCCACCATGGATGGGTTGGCTCGCGATAGTCGGCCCATCCAGCCCCCGACCAGCACGATCACACCACCGATGCGGGTGTCTCGACCTCTGTCGACCATCGTACCCGGTGCGGCTGGACACGATTTGGCATCATTGTCGACATGAACAGTGAAGATCCGCTGACCACTACTCCTAAGACGATCCACGTGGAACCCGGCAGCGAGCTGGATCGCCTGCTCCAAGAGGCGGCCGAGACCACCGTGGAGCTCGAGCAACGCGGCATGCGCTACCGCATCACCCGAGTGCGTGACACCGGTGGTGGCCCATCGCTCCAGCTGGCCGACGAGCACGATATCTGGGCGGGCTATGATCCCGAGAAGGCCCGGGCGGGGATGCGCGCCGCGGCGGGCTCCTGGCGTGATATCGACACCGAAGCGCTCAAAGCCGACCTCTATCGGGCCCGCGACGAAGGATCACGCCCGCTCGATCGCCCATGAGCTATCTCATCGACACCGATCTGATCATCGACGCGCTCCATGCGAACTCCTCGGCGTTGACCCTCCTTGATGGTCTCGCGCCGTCTGGGCTCGCGATCAGCATTCTCACCCTGGGCGAGCTCTACGAAGGCGTCTATCGCGCCGGTGATCCAGCCGCACATCGCGCCGATATGCGCCAGTTCCTTGACGGCTATCGGATCGTCGGTCTGGATGAACCGACGATGGATCGGTTCGGCCGCGAACGCGCCGCCTTACGCCAACAGGGTCTGTTGATTCCGGACTTCGATCTGCTGATTGCGGCAACCGCCCTCGCCCACGAGCTCATGCTGGTGACCCGCAATCTCCGACACTTCCAACGCATCCCCACCCTGCAGCTGTATACCTGACCAACACGCATACCTTCGCCTCACGAATCTCACTCGCTCCCTCCCTGAATCACGACAACTGTGCTATTCTGTCAACGACGTACGTTCATCCATCGATCGATCCGTCGTCGAGTCAGTCAATCGACCAATCGATCGATTAACCAGTCGACCAACGAATCGATTGATCGACCGACATGTTCATCCGATGGACGGTTGCGATTGTCCGCTCTTGACGGGCCAATACCTGACGATGCAACGGATGCAACATGTCTATTGACAATAGACAATTATTGCGTTTATGATAAGTATATGCGCATGTTTGTGAACGCAGCAGAGTTTGGACGTCTGGTTGGTGTCGACCGGTCGACGATCGCTCGCTGGATCGCCAAGGGGCGAATCAAGGGGGCACGACGAGCTCAAGGGAGCCTGCGCTGGCAGATTCCGATTACCAGCTACGAGGAATTGATAAAGCAGTCATATGAAAACCGTAACGTTTAGCATCTTCAAAGGCGGGACCGGCAAGACCACCAGTGTGGTTAGCACCGCCGCGGCTTTAGCGCAGAAAGGACAGCGCGTCCTGCTCATTGACCTCGATCAACAAGCATCAGCAACACGCTACCTCGACCTCGATCCGGAACAGTCACCGAATCTCTATGAGGTCTTTATGGGGGTAAAGCCGCCGGCTCTGGCGATCCGGACAACGCGGTTTGGTGTCGATGCATTGACGTCACATCTGCTGATGGCGGCGATCGAGGAGGCTTTAGAACCCGGAGACGAACTCAAGCTCGCAAGCCTGCTTACATCGCTCAGACCGAGCTATGACTTCATCCTGATCGATACACCGCCAGGGAAAGCTATGCTTACCTTCAACGCACTGGCCGCCGCTGATTTGATCATCATTCCGGCCTCGGCTGAACGCATGGCAGTCGATGGAGTCGCCGATCTGATCAATCATGTCCAGAAGATCATGTGGGCTAAATTTTCGCTGACCCACCAGGAGCTCCGCATTCTCTTCACCATGTATCGCGCGACGACCTCGCACTCGCCCGCCGTGGTGGCCAACGCGAAAAAGATCTGGCGCGACAATGTGCTGCCGGTCAAGATCCCGCATACCACGGTCTTCGCCCGCTCGTATGATGAGAAGCTGCCAATCACGTTGCTTGACCCGAAACACCAAGGTGCCATTGCCTACGGTGTACTCGCAGATTGGTTAATTGACTATGAAAAAACCACGCGTTAACGATTTCGATCCGAATGCGACGATCACTCTGGCATCGCCACTCGATGGCATGCCGGAGATCCAGTCTGCATCCCGTCCGGTCTCTGCTGACAACGAACCACTCTCTCGCTTCGTCGAAGATGGTCAACGAATCGATCCACCCGAAAATCCTCCACCCAGTCAGTCGACTAATCAATCGATCGACCAGTCGATCGACCAAGCGACTCACTCCACGCCTGACCGAGTACTCGAGAAACCGAAGGCCTTCTACATCACCGCTGCGATCGACAAACGCATCGACCATGCCGTCCGTTACCTCAAGGAGACGCACGGAATCAGGAAGGTCGATCGTTCGATCGTGGTGACCGCATTGCTTGATAACGACGTCTATTGGACCGAGGAATCGTTGGACCATTTGGTGGATCCGGTCGTCCGCCATATGACAAATCGACTGACCGGAAAGTGACCAGCTGTCAACAGGTTGACAGACCGTCCATGGTCCCTATGCTGGGGACGGGGACAAAGAAAAACGGCTAGCTGGCCGCCTCGGGAAGATCAACCTGCTAACCGCTCTTCGTCTAGATGCAAGACTGAGCGTAGCAGACTCCCCGAGGCCGCGTCAAGCCGCGTGGTCGTGGGGATTTTGTTATGCCGAAGAACACCGACAACACATTTCGATACGCCGGGTTTACCAACCCGAACTACACGCAGGTGCCTGATGACGTGTTCGACGTCATCGCTCCAGAGCTAACCGAAGCTGAGCTTCGCGTGCTCCTCTACATTGTTCGGCGCACATTTGGATTCAAGAAAGACCGGGACGCAATCTCTCTCACGCAAATGGTCGAGGGGATCCGCGCTCGCGATGGTCGCGTGCTCGACAAGGGCACCGGTATGTCTCGCCGCGGCGTGATGAAGGGGTGTGCCGGGCTGATCGACAAGGCGATCATCACGGTTGAAAAGCGTATGTCTGAGCTCGGCGACAACGAAATCAACATCTACAGCCTTCACTTTCGTGAGGCGGCGGAGGTAGGGAACGTCGTTCCCTACGGTAGGGAACCAAGTGCACCAGGGGTAGGGAACGAAGTAGCCCCACAAGAAACAGTAGAACAAGAAACAGATATTAATCTTTCGAAAGTTCGAAAGACATCGTCACCAAAGGAGAAGAAATCAGAGACGGGTAGCGCTGTCCCAGCATCACGCGAGCCAGCCACACGACGCAACCCAACGCCGCCAGCATCAACCGCGATGGAGTCTGCCGGCGCGATCCTGAATCGCCGTACGCCACGCCAGCCAATCTACGACGAGGACCGCGACCGCATCTTGGCGTACCTGCAAGACATCAGTCGCCTGCTGAACGACCAGGCCCCGCTCAAGAGCTCGGTCTCTCGGGCCTACGGGCTCTACCAGCGCTCTGGGAAGCCGATTGAGATCTTCTGTGAAGCGCTCTATCAGGCGCGCGCAATCACGCAAGAGCGAAGCGCGTCGATTCGTGGCCAGGCATCGACCGCCCAAGGTGGGCTCGCACGCAAATCGAAGATGGCCTACTTCTTCAGCGTCTTGGAAGACCTGCTGGGCCTCAAGCCCCCCGAGGACCACACGACATATCCCAAGAGCTCACCCACCGGCTGAGGACACCTGGTGAACGAACATGAATCGTGTTCATTCGCGGCCCGTTCCGGTCTCGCGCGTGGACGTCGTTGGTCAGTATGGGGTCGGAGCTCGATAGAGGCTGAAGTAGGTTATGAGACGCTACTGGAGACTCTACACTTCTGGGGTATGTCGCGTCCCGCTCCAAAGGTACTTCGTACGATCGGTACAAGGAGGAAAAACCCCTTCGGGGCTGGGGGTCGTCCTGCGGACGGGGGGAGTCCGGGGCTGCGTTCGGGTGGGCCCTCACCAAACGGCTTTACGTGGCCGTTTTGCCCCGGACTCCCCCCGTCCTCTCACCACGCCACTTGGCACCCGTTGCACACCTTTTCGACTCGAACAGATTCTGTGCCCAACGTTGGTCCTGCCGGTAAGGGGTGGCGTGGTTCGAGTCCGACCCCCAGGGGGGGTGGGGCGCTGCGGGGCATTTCCTCCTTGAACCTCCATTCCCCTTGCGCCAAAGGAACGGCCTACGGCCGGAGGACTGAAGTGAGTGCCACTCTGCTCCTGCTCCAGCCTTCTCAGTGTGGCACCGGGCCGCGGGATGGGGCGCGCCTCAAGGCACGCTGCGCTCTTCGGCCTTGACCCGCGGCGGTCCCGGTGCCGGGCCGGCAGGGCTGTCGACCAGACAGCAGAAAGGAGGTGCACGCACCATGAAGCGCTACAAGATCACGCGCGTCTACCGCATCTCGGCCGAGACCAAGGCCGCGGCGCTCGCGCTCGTCAACGGCGAGCAGGCCTCGGAGTACCTGGCCTACGAAGCGGCCACGGAAGACCAACCGCGCACGAGCGGCTGGAAGCACGCGGTGAAGCAGCAGCTGAAGCCGTAGGGCGGGCGATCGCCCGGTGAGGGGAAACTCCGCCGGGCGATTTTTTATGGTCGCCTGGCGCCTTCCGACGCCGCGCCGGTGTCCGGCCCTGGCCAAGCCAGGGCGCTATGAGCCGGCCGGCGTCTGGTTGGGTTTGGACGGTTTCACCACGACGGCGTAGATCTCTTCGACGATGCGGACCGAGCCGTCCTTCTGCCGGATCTCGCGTTGGTGTGGGTAGCCGACGACGGTGACTTTTTGTCCCTTCGTGACGCTCTCCTGGACCCGGGTGGCACGCGCACCGAAGCTCAGGATCTGGTGCCAGGTCGGTTGCTCCTGTCCCTCCTCCTGCACCGCCAGCGGAAAGCGAGCCAGGAGTGTGCCGCGGGGCGTGCGCCGGACGAAGGGATCGCGGCCGACGCGACCGCGCAGATCGACGCGGGGCTGTTCGCGCTGTTCCGGATCGTCGCGATCGCCGGAGGGGTCCGAGTCGACGGGCTGGACCGGCGCTTCATCCGATCCCTCAGCCGCGCCAGGATGCCCGAGAAGGGGCGTTTCCTGGTCATGCGGAAGATCAGTACCGGTCGACGCCGTTTCGCCCGTTCTGGGGGCTTCCGCGGCGGGCTGGGACGGCGCCAGCCAGAGGGTCACGGCGCCGTTGGCGGCGATGGCCAGAGACAGCTGGTGTTCGCCGAGCTGTTGATCGAAACGCAGGCCGTGCGACTGCAGGGTGGGTGGATCTTGCCGGTAGAGCTCAAGACGTCCGGCGGGCCATTCGAGCCGGGCGACGGCCGCGTCTGGGAAGAGCGCGAGGGTGGTCTCGGTCGTTGGATCAAGATCGAAGTGCAGGCCGTCGCCATGGGCGACGTCGCGAACGTCGACGGCGTCGCGGCCAAGCACGACGCCGATTTCGGCCGCGTTCCAGGAGAGCCGTTCGACGGCTTCGGTCTCGACTTCTGCTGGTGGACGAACGTCACGCTCTTTCATAGGATGATGGAAGTTCTTACAGAGAGTATATCATATTCTTACACGAAATACAGACTTTATTGTCTATGATTGAGGCATGCACGAACGTGAACGACCTTGGTCGCCACCAGAGCACGATCGTCCGGAAACCACTCCCGGAATGGAAGAACGCTCAGCGCAGCCAGAATTTCCACCGGTACTGGAGCGCCTTATGACGGACATCAAGAGCGGCGAGCTCATCGACGCGTGGGCGCAACTCCCGTATTTGCAACGCCTGCGGGTACGGTTCAGCGTTGACCAGCTCTGGATTGCGCTCCAGACGTTGGAATCGGAGCCAGGTACATACCCAGACTGGTATGCACGCGCCACTCGTTCAATCCCGGCGACACCATTCGAAAATCTGCTGGTCTTCCGGCAACTCCCCGAGGATGGAATGGTTGCGCCAGATGATCCCACGTACCCATTCATCGCCGAACAACGGGAGATCGCCGAGATGATCGAGCGCAAGGGAGAAGAATTGCGTTCGAGCGAGGGTGAGCACGGTCTCAATGCGGCGTTTGACTGGCGCGAATGAGGTGCGGAATGATGTCTGGTAGCTCGCTATAGACGTACGCGAGTGACTGAAACAGATCCTCGCGTTCACGGACCCGGCGCTCGAGGTCAGGGCTCACGTAGTCGTCTGCCCACGCCGGTTCGCCGTAACGGACCTTTTTCAGCGTATTCTGAAACCCTCGATAGGCCGCCTGCATCTGCGGATGTGTCGAGTATGGATGAAGTATCATCGCCAAGATCCAAAGATCAAGGCACTCGAAGACCCGTGATTTCGCCGTGAGGACCGAGCCGCTCTTGAGGATCGCGTTCGCTTCAGTAGCCGCCGCAAGGGCCATCCCGTGCGGGAAGTGAACCTGGCAGTAGCCTTCGAAACCGCTGCGTGCTCCCGTCATGGCTCGCTTCCATTGACGCTCAGTCGCCGCTACCTGTGCCTCAGCCAGATCCATGAGATACAGGACACCCGTGGATTTGAAGAGTTCCTGGTGATCATGAAGACGCACCAACGCATCGCGGCGGCGCAAGCATGCCTCGGCCATGAAACGCCGTAGGTAATCATGGGGATTGGGCTGACCAGGCTGCAGTGATGCCGGCCAGTCGCGGACGAGGGATGCCTCGAGTCGGTTGGTAATGTCAGGTCGAATTCGCTGTTGTGGAGACGCTTCGAGCCATGCATCCCCTTCGGTCATCGCCTGCTCACTGAGGGCACGAACACGGAAATGGTAGTCAGTACGCATCAGGTCCGGGTCACCAGCTTCTTGGGCGTGTGGCAAGGAACGATCGACCAAGTCGAGCGTCTCGACGAACCGACCGTACTGTTCATCAAGAACCCAGCCACGATGATTGAGAATCCGGGCCTGCACCTGTGGAGATGGGTGCTCAATCTCTTTCAGGGACTCTTCCACGGCCTGAATCTGCTTGAGGGCATCCCGATCCCGGCTTGCCTGCTCGAACAGCAACGCCGCCCGCAGCTTCGCCTCAGACCACTCATCCGAGCCATACCGGCTGAGTTCACTCGCCTGAATCGCCTTGTCGGCCGCGTCGATCCAATAGCCACCGAGGTTGAGGCGATAGGAGTCAGCCATCAGCGATGTCCATGTCAGTGGCTCATCCTGTGTTGACTCAGATGTCTCACGTTGCATGTCGGCTTGCGATGCATGATCGCTGCGACTCACGAGTCGATACTGGGATGGTTGATTATCAAGATCGACGTGGTCGATTCCATCGAGTAGCTCGTGCGGCTGCAAATCAAGTCCACGCGCCAATGAGGAGAGCGTGGTCACGCCTGGTTGACGCTCGCCTGCCTCGATCTTCTTGAGAAACACGACCGAAATTCTGGCGCTCTCCGCCAGTTGCCGGCGCTTGAGGCGTCGCGCGTCGCGTGCTCGCCGGATTGTCATCCCGAGCTGATTACCGTCAACGCGACGCGCGCCACGACCAGCCGCCACGTCGTCGGCACCGTCGTGTAGGAGATCGCCGAACCGAACGTCGAGGCTCGTGGCCAATGCCTGCAGCGTCGCCAGGCTCGGCTGGCGGACACCGTACTCGATTTTGCGTACCAGGCTCAGCGAGAGACCAGCGCGTTCTGCGAGTTGCTGCTGCGTGAGTCCACGTATCCGACGAAGGCCGTGGATGGTCGATCCATACGTCATGCTCACCTACCAGGTAACACACCAGGTATCCCTTTTTGTCAATTATGCGCAAAGCTGGCAGCCTTCTGCCAGGGTTTACCCTTGTCGGCCATTTTCCCGTCTCGTGCAGAAAGGAGCACGTCATGACGCAACGCAGTGTTGTTCCGTTCCGATCGTCTCAGTCTGGATTGTCGCCCCAATCGAGTCAGCTCTCTCCACGGATTCAGGGGTCACTCGATCACTATGGCGACGCCGCGTTCGCGGTCGAGGAGATCACGCAGACCACCATCGACAGCCATGGCCCGCATGCAGATCTACGCCGCGTACCAAGCCGGTCGGCGTGATCAACCAGGTCGCCCAGGCCGCCGCCTCGATCGAGCAGATCAGCGAGGCTCAACGTGAGGAGCTGCGGCGCCAGGCCGACAACTTCTTGTGGCGCACCGGCATGATCCTCGACGACACGTTCGACGAGTTGGAGGACATGCGGGCGCAGGCGATTCGCGACCTGACCCCACCATCGAGTCGGATCGATCGCCTGGTCGACGCCGTCGCGTTCTATCGCGCCCAACAACGGGGGTGGTAGCCGTGATCGCCTCACTCCTGGTGATGCTGGTGGTGATCATCGGCGGCGTCGTGTTCGTCGGATTCCTGATCGGACTCGCGCTCGTGCTGAGCTCCACCGACCGCAGACCGCGCAGGTCAGATTACCGCACGCGTCTGCGCCACATCGAACGAGATAGCCGCTGTCAAATGCGTCGCCTGGCGCGCGATTACGAACGTGCCGCGATTGACGTCCTGGAGAGGAGATCCCCCTATGAGTAAATCACTCGCCCGACGGTCAAGTCTGGCGCCGGCCACTCCCCTGCAACAGGCCGGTGAGCTCATGCCGGCGCAATTGCAGCGGTCACTGTCACGACGCGAGAAGAAGGTCATCAAAGAGCAACAGTACGAGCAGACCGTGATGCGCGCGCAGGCCGAAAAGTCCGCGCTCGGCATGCAGTACACCGAGGCCCTCAACGTCGGTGCGATGTCGATCTTCGACGACGGCGTTGGACGGATCCTGGCGATCAAGGATGCGGAGGGCAAGACCGATGAGCACCGTCAGTACGACACGCTCTTTGCCCGCAATCTGATCTCGAACTTCAACAATCATCTGCTGGCGCTCACCCAGGCGGGTGTCTACGCCATCGCCCGTGAGGTGGACCGCGATCTGTATCGCTACTAGGCATTGACATGATCGGAATACGAATTCGATCGAGGAATACCCGATGGCTCCGATTTCCCGCGATGATCCGATCTGGACGACGATCCCGGCGCTGGTGCTGCCCGAACTGGCGGCACCGGCGCCGCCGGCGTTGTGCGTTCACGCGCAACGACTCGTCGAATTCGCCGAGCAGCTCTACCAACAGCTGCGGGCGAAGCCGGACCCGGTCGCCTTCAACCAGGCGCGGCTCCTCTTGACCGATCGCTACATGGCCCTGCGCAGTGCCGCGCCGCGCGGCCATCAGAACCATCTCGGGCGTCGCGGACATCGCTGTCTGTTTCCGGTCTTCGTCGACGCCTACGCGCAGCTCAGGGCGCTGGAACTGTCGACGGCACCGCCGCCGTTGGCCGTGCCAGCGAAAATCGGCGAAGCCGCGACCGGCGTCGAAACCGGCCATCTACCTCGGCGAACGGGAGCGCACCTAAGATGACGCGACAATCCATCCGCCAACTCGATATCCCGCCGGAGCTGGCCAGCCGCCTGCTGCTGTTGCCCGATGCCGGCCGGGCGATGAGCATCCGCATCTGCGCCGGTCGTGGCACCGGCAAGAGCACCCTGATGGGCCGGGTGATCGCCTGGCTCGATTTCCTGCGGGGCGTCCCGACCGTGATCATCGATCCGCTCGGCGTGGTCATCGATCACGTGCTCGATAAGACGACGCGCCTGCCACGTCGCACGCAGGAGACCTTATGGCCGCGCATGCGCTACGTCGACATGGCGGCCAGCCAGGATCTCATCGTTGGCTGGCCCCTCTACCACCGCCGGGACGGCGAGAGCCTCTATGCCGTGGCCCAGCGGCCGCTGGAGGTCTGGCGCCGGCTCGATCCGTACCTACAGAGCGCCAGCATCCAGGGCTGGAACAGCCTGGCACGGGTCGGCACGGCCGCCGGCATGGTTGTGACCGCCCTCGAGCTGCAGATCGGCGAGGCCGAGGATCTGGTGCGACATCCCGAGCAGTGGAGCACCCGGCTGGCCGAGGCGGTCGCCCGCGAGCCCCAGGCGGCGCCAGCGGCCGCGTTCTTCACCGACGAGCTCTTGCCGTTGCCGACGCGAGAGCGGCTCCAGCGCACCCAGGCGTTCCTGACCAAGGTCGCGCCCTTCACCCTCGATCCCCGGCTGCACGCCCAGTTCGGTAGCGGCACGCCCGGTATCGACTGGCAGGAGGTGGTCGACCAGGGACTGCTGGTGGCGCTCGACTTCCGCCACGAGCTCGATCTGGAGAGCCTGCGCTTCAAGCTGCTGTGGGTCTTCCGCTCGCTCACCGACTTCATCAAGGCCCGCGGCCCCGGACGACATACGCCGATCTCGCTGATCGTCGACGAGCTGACCTTTCTCACCGCGGTCAAGACGGCCCAGAGCGATCTGTTGGCCGACGACCTCGAGGAGTTGATCAGCCGGCTGTCACGCAATCACGCCGTCTGGCTGACCCTGTCGCACCAGGAGCTGAATCAGTTCGGCCCACGCTTGCAGGCCGTGCTGATGACCTGCGGCACCCAGATCCTGGGCGGCACCAGCGATCCCGTGGCGGCCCAGACACTGGCCGACCGCTTCGCCCGCTACAACCCGTATCTGATCAAGAAGACGGAGAACGTCTACTCGACGTCCATGGGCGAGGTCTCCGTCATCGACGAACGGTCGATCGAGTTCACCCTGGAGGAGCAACGGTATATGGCCAGCCAGCCGTTTCTCAAATTGCCCCGGTTTCATTTCCTGGTCGCCGCCGCCCAGCAGGAAGGAACGCTGCCGACCCTGCTGGAGCCGGTCTCGATCGAAGGCGTCGATCCCGGTCAGTACGTCCAGCCGGAGCTCGTCGCCCGGGGCCGAACGCTGTTGATGGAACGCGACGGCCGTCCCATCGCCGACGTCGCCGCCGAGATCGCCGCGCGCCACGCCGATCGCACCACGCCGGCTCCGGCGTTACGCCGTGAACCGACACCGGTTCGCCGTATGATATAATGTGAAAACTTCCAAGATACGATGAAACGATCCACTGCCCAGACATTGAGTCCCGCGGATGCCACCATCCTGCGCTCGTTCGGCCGCTACCACGACCTGACGGCGCGGCAGGTGACTCGGCTGCATTACGCCGCCAGCTCCCTGACTCACGTGCAGGAGAAGCTAAAACGCCTGACCGACGCCGGCTACCTGCGCACCAACTTCCGCTATCGCGAGGGGCGCTCCGGCTCGTCTCCCTACCTCTACAGCCTGACGCTCAAAGGACGCCGGGTACTGGAGAAGCTGGGCGTCGAGGTCGCCTATCGCCCGACGCCGTCGGAACAACGAGCCTATAAGGCGCTCTTCTTCGACCACACCATCGCCGTCAACGACGTCCTGATCGCCGTCGACCGGCTGGTGCGACAACGCGACGACGTCGATTTGCTGGCGCTGAAGGCGGAACGGGAGCTCAAACGGCTGGGATCTCGCGTGCCGCTCAGCAGCGGCGAGCAGGTCTGGGTCCATCTCGACAGCTGGTTCACGCTGCAGTACGACGATAGCCCCTGGCCGACCGGACTCGAACTCGACCGGGGAACCGAACAGCAGCGTCGCTGGCGCAAGAAGGTGGCGGCGCTGCTCACCTGGCACAAGCAGGTCTACCCCGAGCTGTTTGGCATGTCGGCCCTCACCATCATGGTCGTGATCGCGCCGCAGGCGGGCATCGCGCCGGACAAACGGCTGGCCGAGCTGCTGCACTGGACCGAGCAAGAATTGACGTCCCTCGGGCAGACGCGTGAGGGTCAGCGCTTCTTCTTCACCATCCAGGATCCGAGCCAGACCGATCCCGAGACCTTCTTCTTCGCGCCCGGCTGGCGGTGCCCCTTCGAACGCACGCCGCGGCCACTGTTGGAGGTGAGCGGCTGGATGATTTTCCGCCATCGTCCCCGACGACCGGATCTGCCGCTCGGCACCTTCGGTCATGCGCTCTTCCCCCGCACGCTGGCGCTGCCGGCTGAGCAGATCGGCAGTCACGTGCATGTGATCGGCGTCTCCGGGAGCGGCAAGAGCCGCTTCCTGGCCGGGCTCTTCGTCTCACTGCTGGAGCAGCAGCGCTCCGCCACCCTGATCGATCCCCACGGTGACCTGGCCAGCCTGATTCTGGCGCGGCTGGTGGCCAACGGCTTCTTCCGGCGGGCCCGCGCCTTCGAACGGCTGATCTACCTGGATCTGCCGGCGGCCGCCCGCCAGAACCGCTATGTTCCCTTCAACGTGCTGCAACAGCCGCTGGCCCCCCACAGCATCGCCAGCAACATCACCGAGGCCTTCCACCGCGCCTGGCCGGCCCTGGCCAACGGCGCGGCACCGATGTTCGACACGCTGGTACAGGACGGCGTGAAGGTGCTGCACTCCAACGCGTTGCCGCTGACCGCGCTCTACCGCCTGATCACCGACAAGCCCTATCGCGACCAGCTGCTGTTCCGTGAGGCGGATCCCGACGTGGTGGCCTTCTTTCACGATCAGTTCGACCGGCTGTCGTTGCGCGATCAGGCGGATCAGGCTGGCGCCGCCCTGCGCCGGGCCCATCTCTTGACCTTCTCGCCGGTGCTCAAGCACTCGCTCGGTCATACCGAGAACCAGCTCGATTTCCGCCGGCTGATCGATCACAACCGCTCGATGATCGTCAATCTGGCGCTGGAGGACGGCGAAGCCCGGCGGCTACTGGGCTGTCTGCTGACCGTGGCGGCCGAGCAGGGCGCCCTCTCGCGGGCGTCACTGCCGCCGGCCGAGCGACGGACCACCCATCATCTCTTCATCGACGAGTTCTCGGAATTCTCGGCCCAGAGCGAGGAGGCGCTGGCCCGCATGCTCTCGCTGACGCGCAAGTACGGGCTCTTTCTGGTGATGGCGCATCAGACCTGGAGCCAGGCCTCGGGCCGGCTCAAAGGGGCACTGCAGAACGTGGGGCTCGAGGTGGCCTTTCGCCTCGGGCGTTTCGACGCCGAACACGCCGCCCGCGTCTTCGGCCAGGTCGATCTCTTGACGGTCAAGCATCAGGTGGAGGATCCCAACGCCGCCGAGCGGAGTCACCCCGTCTTCTTTTCGTTGCCGGAGCAGTGGGAACAATGGGTGCAGGCCTTCGCCGGGCTCAAGGCCCAGCAGGCCTACGTGCGCCAGCCGACCGGCCGGGTGACCCGGATCAAGACGCTGCCGTTTCCCGATCCGACGGTGGTCGCGGCGGAGCTGGCGTCGGTCACCGACGAATACCTACGACGCTACTTTCATCCGGCGCCGCTGTCGACCGATTCGAGCGAGCCACCGACACCGCTGCGACGGGAACCGGTGACCTGATCAAACACGCGTGGGTACTGACCGGTCGAATCTTCGAATGCTCGCATCGTGCTCGCGCACCGCGCGATGGCCATCGCGATCGGGTCGTTGCTGAGCGGTGGGGAAATCCGACGTGGCCGCCTCACGGCTCGTGACGGGTGATGTTCGGGACGCGATCGAAGTCGCGATCGTAGCTGACGATCTCCTGAATCCCGAGCCGCGCCATGTGTTCGACGCTCAAGGCATCCTCGAAATCGAGACGTGGAGATTCGGCGTAGCGCTCCATGGCGTGTTGCACCACGCGCTTATGCGTCAGTTTCAACCCAGGCAAGGCCAAGCAGCGGCCGCAAGCGGGCCGCGATCTCGCCGTGGTCGAGCCCGTACTGGGAGGTCAGCACGTAGGTGACTTCGGCGATGATCGTCTCGGTGCTGGCCAGCTCCTCGTCTCCCTGCTGCACCCGTTGGAAGAGGGCCAGGCAGGCTTCGGCTTTGACCGGATCGTCACCGGTCAGATAGCGCAGGATGATATTGGTGTCGAGCCATTTCATAGAGGTGTGGCTGCGTCGTGATCCTGGCGCAGTTCGTCCATCGTCGCCTGCGCCTTGGCCGCCTTGGCCGCCTGCTCAAGCGCCGTCGAAGTCTTCCGGTCGCTGGCGCGGCTCGACCGAGCCGAAGGCCGATTCCAGGCTGAAGCGCGCCGGCAGGAGGCGAACTTCGTCCCCGTCCTGGCGCCAGGTGACGGTATCCCCTTCCTTGAGATGCAGGGCGCGACGAATCTCGGCCGGGATGGTGACCTGGCCTTTGCGGGTAATGGTGCTGAGATGCTCCGCCATGGCGCTCACCGTCTGATAAGTACTACGTATGTTCATAGGTAGGACTATTGTAGCAAAGTCGGATGTGCCGTGTCAAACACGCAGCGGCCAGCCACCAGCCGTCGATCGAGCGGCCACACACCACCAGGGACGCACGCATCCCTCACCACAAACACCGATCTATCCAGGGGTCTTGCCCCTCGCCCGTCAAGGCACACTCCGTTCTCCGGCCTTGACCGGCTCACCCCGCTTGAGGCTCAGGCGCCCGGTATCAGCTGGCAGGCAGGCAGCCATGCCAGCCGGCACGAAAGGAGGTGAATGAATGATGGGAGCCGATTTATATATACGACCGATATGTCGAACGAGCAGCGGAACAGATATGCGCCGAAGTACGAGCACTGGGTGCCGATACGCGAAGCACCAGTCAGCCAGAACGAACGCGCGCAAGCCCAAGAGCAAGTCCGGGCAATCGCTACTTCGACCTGATGTACGCCAAAGGCTATTTCCGCGACAGCTACAACGACAGCAATCTCTTGTGAAGTTTCGGGCTCTCCTGGTGGGAGGACGTCGGCCCGCGACTGACCGCCCACGGGATGTGCTTGAACTCGACCAGGCCGCGTGGCTCTTGCAGACCCTGAAGGAGCGCGAGCCGGTCTTCCACGCGAACACCGCCAGGGATCCCGGACTGGGCCTCCTACCGTCCAGACGCTATCGTGAACTGCGGACGTTTCTGCGCCTGGCGTTGCAACGCAATGAGCCGATCGAGTGCTCGATGTAGCTGAGTCAGACACCCCCGCGATCCTCCGCGGGGGTTTTGCTTTCTGTCCCACCCGCCCGCCATCGACCACGCGGCAGGACCCCTTCGGTCCTCGGCGTCAAGGGGTTGTTTGCCCGGCACGGGTGCCGATCGTCGCCCGCCCTCCGGGAACACACCCTTGACCCCTTCACCCCCGCTCTTCGGGTTTCCCTCTTAGACGGGAAAGCAGACGCTGCTTCCCGCCATTTCCAACCAGGATGCGGAAGCCACGAAAGGAGGTGAATGACGATGAAATTACTAACGCACGCACTCAAACGAACACTGCCTCCGCTCCATAGCCAGGATAACGAGCTGGATCCGATGATCGTCGCGAAGTTCTTCACGCCCGACGCGCAGTGGACCTGGTACGTCATCGAGTTTGATGGTGAGGATCTCTTCTTCGGCTATGTGGTCGGGATCTTCCCGGAGCTGGGCTACTTCCAGCTGTCGGAGCTCGAGCAGATCCGTGGCGTGCTCGGCCTCCCGGTCGAGCGCGATCTCTGGTTTGAGCCCTGTCGCCTGTCGGCGATCACGCAGCGAGGCTAAGTCGTAGCAACGGGGTGCCGTGTCTCACGACACGGCACCCCGCCGCGGCGGTCGACCGGAAACCACGGCGGCGCCGCGCTCAGCGCAGGGATCAGCCTGACCGCGGCGCGAACACCCTGGGGCTGAGCCCCAGCCGCGGGCGTCAAGGGTCGAGATGAACGGCCGTCTCGACGGCGCCGGCCGCCCTTGACCCCCGCTCCCCCACCAGCATTCCTCGTAGCGGACGCAGCACAGCACGCGTCCCGCAACATATTGACAACCGATGGGCAAATTTCTTATAAACAAATCACACCGTATGGAACGCAACCGAAATCGAGGCGAGGATCCGCGCGAGCGGGTCAACGCCGCTTTGTCAACGCTCGAGCAGGGGATCGACGGCATTCTCGACAGCCAGTCCTTTGCCGAGTACCTCACTACTATGGCCAGGTTTCACCACTATTCGTTTGGGAACGTCATGCTTATCAGGACGCAGAACCGCGAGGCCACCCGGGTTGCCGGCTATCAACGCTGGAAACAGCTGGGACGTCAGGTGAAGTTCGGCGAGAAAGGCATCAAGATTCTGGTGCCACATGTCAGGAAGCGGACCGACGAGGAGACCGGCGAGGAAGCGGTCATCGTGCGCAGCTTCGGCCTCGGCACGGTCTTCGATGTCGCCCAGACGGAAGGCAAACCGCTGCCTGAACCCCCGGTGGCACGAGAGATCCGGGAATCATCCGACGCCGGCGTGGCACTCTTTGGTCATCTCATGCGGTTCGTGGAAGGGGAAGGGGTCACCGTCGAGCGTGAGGAGCTGACCCACGGGCATGGCTATTACGCCCCGGGAGAGCGACGGATCGCCTTGGGGAGCCACCTGGTGGGGGATCAACGGACGAAGACCCTGGCCCATGAAGCGGCGCATTACGTGGCCGATCACCGGGGCTGGACCAGTCGCGAGGACGCCGAGACGGTGGCCGAGAGCGTGGCCTTCGTGGTCCTCAACCACTACGGGATCGACGCCAGCGGCTATTCGTTTGCCTATGTCGCCGGTTGGGCGCAAGATCGAGCGGTGGTCAAACGCAATCTCGACGCGATCCAGCGGACGGCCCACGCCCTGATCGCCGGCATCGAAGGGGGAGACGCCATGGAGGACGACCAGCCATGACCGAGCGACCGGCACCGGAGCGGGAGACATCCCGGCGTCAGCTGGTCCACGACGAGCTCTTCACCTACGCCGGCTATTGGAGCCAGGACGGCGTCTGTCGCATCCGCATCTTCACCGCTCCTGACCAGGTGCCGGTGGTGGTGGCCACAGAGTTAGAAGAGAATACGCGGCACGTAGCATCACGAATCTGCGTGAATATATCGCCGCTGAGGTCATCGCCCGGCACTTTCCCGAACGCTTCGAGGCCGAGGATCCCCGTGATCTGGGTCGAGAATTACCCGCGAACGCCGCGAACAGCGGAGCCGCGGCATCCCGGCCTTCTCGCAGGCGGAGTTCAGCTCCTACACCCCACGGGTGGAGTATCTCGGGGACGATCAAGCGGATCCGGATCGGCCAGCCGACCTGGCGCCACCTCGAGGAGGCCGAGGTCGAGGCCTTGCGTACCTATACCGGCAACTGGGGTCGAGATGGCGTCTGTCGTATTCGCATCTTCGCGGCTCCTGATGAAGTCCCCGTGGTGGTCGCCACTGAATTAGAAGACAACACCGGTCCGAGTATCACGAATTTTTGTGAATACATCGCGGCTGAGGTCATCGCCCGACACTTTCCTGAACGCTTTGAGGCAGAGATCCCCCTGATTTGGGTGGAGGAATACCCGAGAACGCCGGAGCAACGCAGCCGGGGCATGCCGGCCTTCTCTCAGGCGGAGTTCAGCTCCTTCACCCCACGGATGGAGCGGCTCGGCGAGGATCATCCGGATCCGCATCGGTCAGCCAACCTGGCGCCACCTCGAGGAGGCCGAGGTCGAGGCCTTGATCGGCCCACTGACGAGGATTGACCCCTTTTCGCCCAACGCCACTCAACTTGACACGCGTTATTTGGCTCGGAGAGCCGCGTTTCGTGAACTAGAGGTATCAGGAGACCTGTCGAGTTCCCGACCTTCTCTGCTTGATCGATCCAACCTTCAACGTCAGGCATGCTCGGGTTCAAATTTGTCAACATCATGACGTACGGTGAAAATGAGTTAGATTTAGATAGTGTTCCTGGTCGGCCGTCCCCTTCCCTGATCGTATAGAGAGGCGTAGCTCAAGTGGCTGATGGTGGACTGCCCAGAATGGCACGATCCTGATCGGGCCGTTCTGGCCGGAGAAGGTTCGCGTGCTCAATGCCGCGGAGAACAACGGCTCGGTTCGGATCGAAGCTGTCGGGGTCACGACACGCCAGTACTTCGACCAGACGCTGACGCTTGCAGCAGTTCCGTGAGCAGGTGTTCAGGACGGAACTTGGCGGAACCTTCAGCTTCGATGCAGACCCCAGGCTGTTCCGCCTGGCCACCGAGGCTTTGCGCACGCACCTCGCGCACACGTTTGACCCCGAGTTCGCGGTGTCGGTCTCGCAGGTGGACCCGCTGCCTCATCAGCTTGACGCGGTCTACAAGCATCTGTTGCCGCTGCCTCGTATTCGCTTCCTGCTGGCCGATGACCCAGGCGCCGGCAAGACGATCATGGCCGGCCTGCTGATGCGCGAGTTGATGCAGCGACAGGATGTGCGCCGCGTGCTTGGTCCTGTGCCCGAAAGCCCTGACCGACCAGTGGCGCCGCGAGATGTGGGAGCGCTTTCGCGAGCGATTCACGCTCCTGACCGGAGACGTCATCTCCGGCGCATTCGGACAGAACGCCTGGATCGAGAACGACCTGGTCATCGCATCGGTCGATCTCGCGGTGCAGGATCACATTCTCCCGGGCCTCGAGCAGTCCGAGTGGGATCTCATCATCTTCGACGAGGCGCACAAGCTGTCAGCCTATCGCTACGGCGCGAGCGGCAAGATCGACAAGACGAAGCGCTACCAACTGGCCGAGCGACTGGCGAAGCGGACCAAGCACCTGCTTCTCATGACGGCCACGCCGCATAAAGGCGATCAAGAGAATTTCCGGCTGCTCCTTTCGTTGCTCGACGACACCGTTTTCGCCACACAGGCTGGCCTGCAACGGGCGCTCGATCGTGACAACTCCCCGTACTTCTTACGTCGCATGAAGGAGTCGATGAAGGACTTCAATGGCAATGCCCCTCTTCCTGCCACGACACGTCAACACGGTCGACTACGAACTCGAGCCATATGAGAAGGCGCTGTACGAGGCAGTGACCGACTACGTTGCCAATGGGCTCGAGCAAGCCGAGTCGACCCGCAACCGTAACGTCGGGCTGGCACTGACCGTGCTGCAACGTCGTCTCGCCTCCTCCCTCTACGCGATTACGCGCAGCCTGGAACGCCGGCGCGATCGACTCTCGGCCGAGCTCGACCAGTCGCGCGCGTCGGGCCGGATCGGGGATCGCCCGCGCACATTCGAATTCGACATCGACTCTGACGAGGATCTTGAGGAATTGACCGACGAGGAAGAGGAGGCGCTCTCGGCCGCATCCAATGCCCGTACGCCCGACGAGCTCAAGGCCGAGATCGATCTCCTCAATCACCTCGTCGAGCAGGCGCGTGACGCTCGCGAACACGGCCCGGAGAAGAAGCTTCGCGAGTTTCTGGGCGTCGTCGAGAACGAAACCGTCTCCAGACAGCACGAGAAGATCCTGGTTTTCACCGAACACCGCGACACGCTCACCTACATCACGGAGCAGCTGCGCGCTCGCGGCTGCAGCGTTACCAATATTCATGGCGGCATGAAGCTGCAGGATCGCATCGCTGCCGAGAAGGACTTCCGTGGGCCGGTCCAGTTCCTGGTCGCGACCGACGCCGCCGGGGAAGGCATCAACCTTCAGTTCTGTCGGGTGATGATCAACTGGGATCTCCCGTGGAACCCCAACCGGCTGGAACAACGCATGGGGCGTATCCATCGCTATGGCCAAGAATTCGAGGTTCAGATCGTCAATCTGGTGGCGGGCAACACGCGCGAAGGCGCCGTGCTCGTGCGTCTGATGAACAAGCTTGAGGCGATGAAGGCAGCTATGGGCCACGACCAGGTCTACGACGTGATTTCGGGTGTGCTCGATGGTGCCCAGGTTCGGCTCGACGCGCTGATGCGCGCGGCCATCCTCAACCGCAAGTCGCGCGACGACATCTTGCGTGGGACTGGACGCCGTCGATGGCGACGCCGGTCGTGCCGCCGCTCGGGATGCGCTCGGCGAATCCCTCGCGACGCGCTTCATCGACATGGCCTTCATCAATGGGGAACAACGCGATTCCAAAGAGCGCCGCCTGACCCCGGAGTACGTCGAGCGGTTCTTCCTCGACGCGCTCCGACACCAGGGAGGTCGAGTGGCGCAAGGGTCACGATCGAGACTGGCGGCTGGAACATATTCCGGCTGAAATTCGCCGGGCGGCGCGTGCCTCCAATACCGGAGAGTTCGGCGCCGAAAACCGGCTCATCACCTTCCATAAGGATCGTCTGCGGAAAGATCCGCCGGCCGAATTCATCGCTCCGGATCATCCTCTGTTCGACGTCGTGCTGGAGCGAGTGCTGACCAGGGCCGCCCGGCTCTGGCGAAAGGCAGCGTCTTCGTCGATAAGGAGACGCGCCACCCGTATCTCGTCTGGCTGCTCGAAGCCGGTGTGGTCAACGGTCTGAACCAAACTATCCATAAACGACTGATCTCGCTGCGACAGCGAGACGGCGCATTTGAGCCGGTTGAGCCAGGGGTGATCCTCGATCTGCCGCCGGCGCAGGAGGCTCCTCCAGTTCCTGATCACTTGCGGTCGACAGCCAACGCCGAGGCCGCCGTCATGTTCGCCACCGGCGCCTACGCGGGGGAATATCTGGCCGAGGTGACGGCCGAGCAGGAACGCCGCGCCCAGATTGTCGAGACGGCGCTCAGGCAATCGGTGAGCGACAACCTCGAACGCCTGCAGGAACGCGCCGAACGTCAGACAGGAGCAGGCCGAGCGGGGCAAGGACATGGGCATCGCGCATCCGAACGACGAACGAACACATCGACGCGCTAACCAGAGACCTCAGGTCGCGTCTGGAGGATCTCAATCGGATGAAGGTGACGTCAATCGAGACACCGCGCGTGGTGGGTGTGGCGGCGGTCATTCCGCCGGTTGCGCAGCCGGTACCGCATGCCGTCGAGGCCGGCGAAGGTGGCGACAAGACCGAGATTGAGCTCGCGGCCATGCGCGTCGTTATGGACTATGAGCGGGAACACGGCCGAGAGCCGGTCGATGTCTCGAAGACCGGCGTTGGCTACGATATCAAGAGCACCGGCGAAGATGGCGAGGTGCGTTACATCGAGGTGAAGGGGCACGCGGCACGCGGGCGACATCACGCTTTATTACACCGAGTGGAACATGGCGAATCGCATGCGCCAGGAGTTCTACATCTACGAGGTCAACAATGCCCTCAGCACGCCCGAGCTCTGGATCACGCGCGACCCGGTCGGCAAGGGGATCGAGCCGGAAGAGCGGGTCGTCGAATACCGGATCCTCTCAGAGCAACTGCAGGTAGTTGCCGAGCGAGCAAAATAACGTCCATTTCAATGGTCCGCGAAGAATGACAGGAGCAACATAGGTGGCCGAACGTCGTAAACGGTTGATCGAGGTGGCCTTCCCGTTGGAGGAGGTTTCCGAGCACTCGCGCCGCGAGAAGAATATCCGCCACGGCCACATCTCGACGCTGCATATCTGGTGGGCCAGGCGCCCTTTGGCGGCCTGCCGCGCGTTCATCTATGCGTCGCTGGTCGACGATCCCGAGACTGACGCCGAACGCGAAGCACTGCTCCAGGAGGTGGCCGATCTCGCGAACTGGGACGCGGTGCGCCACCCGGAACAGGTGGTCCGAAGCCGAAGGCGGAGGGCGGCAGCGGCCTGACCGGCGAGGAGCTGTTGCGTCGAGCGCGCGAGCGCATCCTGGCCAGCAATGGCGGTGTTCCGCCGAAGCTGCTCGACCCATTTGCCGGTGGCGGCGCGATTCCGCTGGAAGGGCTGCGGCTTGGCTGTGAGGTCGAGGCGAGCGACCTCAACCCGGTGGCGGTCCTCATTCTCAAAGGGACGGTCGAGTACCCACAGAAGTATGGCCAACCGGATAGCCGCCCCGTGCCTGAATACATCCGACAGGCGGCTGAGGCACGCGATGGCGGGCAGAAGTCGTTTTCCGACGGCGATCTCGTCGCTGACTATCGCCGTAACCCGTTGGCGACCGATGTTCGCTACTGGGGCAACTGGATGCTTGACAGTGCCCGTGAGGAACTGGCCGACCTCTATCCGCCCGATCCGGATGGCAGCGTGCCGGTCGCCTACCTCTGGAGCCGCACGGTGCCCTGCCCCAATTGCGGCGCCGAGATGCCGCTGATTCGTCAATACTGGCTGGCGCGCAAAGCCGAACAAGAAGGTGGCGCTCAAGCCGGTGATCGATCAGGAGACACAAGAGCGTCGATTTCGAGGTAGTCGAAGGGCCGGATGTGACTGGTGATCCGGCGAAGCGACAACGTCGCGCGGCGACACGAAATGCCTGGTCTGTGGTCAGGTTGTGAAGGCTCGACATACGTACGAGACTGCGGCGAAAGTGGTGAGATAGGCGGTCGACTGACTGCCGTTGTGCTGGAAGCCGATGGCAAGGCGGCAAACGATATCGGACAGGCGACGACGCGATGATCGTAGCGACTTTCGAGCACGCACGCTGAACATCGTCAGCGAGCTTGGACATCGAAACGATCGGTGACTTGCCAGCAATTCCCGATCGAACCAATTCCATACGATCCGCAATACATGCTAGTGTCCGCGACATTACGGACTACGATCACGTGGGGCAAGCTCTTCAACGCTCGCCAGCTGGTCGCGCTCACGACGTTCGCGCGGCTGGTCCGCGAAGCGCACATGCGGAGATGCTGACGCCGTGGACTGGACGAGGAGTACGCCAAGGCGGTCGCGACGTATCTTGGGTCTGGCGGTGGATCGGCTGGCGGATACGAGGACCGGACGCTGTGCCGTTGGGATGACGCATGGCGAGAAGCATCGAGGAACACTTTCGCTCGTCAAGCGCTTGCCGATGGTGTGGGACTATGCCGAGGCGAATCCGCTTGCAGGAATGTCCGGCGGCGTTCAGAAGGCGCTCTGAATGGATTGACGGTAATCGCTCAGACCGAGTCATTTGCAGCGCCAACGCTGCTGAAGTCGAGCAGCGCGACGCCGTCGCCGTCAACTGCAGTCGCCGACATATCATCGTTGACCGACCCGCCATACTACGACGCGATCAACTATGCAGATCTGTCAGACTTCTTTTACGTGTGGCTCAAGCGCTCGATTGGTTTCCTCTATCCAGACGTACTTGCGCTTGCCGCTTACGCCGCAAACGCGAACAGATCGTGATGAACGTCTACGTCAGCGGAGCAATGACAACGGACAATCGCCGTGAACAGAGCTCGACAGCACTATGTCGATGGGATGGCACAGGCGTTCGAAGCGATGGGACAATCTCTCTGGACCAGATGGCATGGTCGGAGTCGTCTTCGCGCATACCGATCCCGACGCGTGGGGCACGCTCATTGAAGGGTCTACTTCACGCTCGGTCTGGTTCCCGATGCTTCTTGGCCGATCGACACTGAACTGGCAAACAAAGTCTCAGCGATCGGCCAGGCTCGCCTGAAGACCTCGGTCTGGATGGCGTGTCGACCGCGTGACGAGGACGCGGCGAGGCGTTCCTCGGCGACGTGCTGCAGGAAATGCGGCCGGTCATCCGCGAACGCTTACTCTATTTCTGGAGTAAAGGCATTCGCGGCGCCGACTTCTTCATCAGCGCCATCGGGCCGGCTCTCTCGGTCTTCGGGCGGCATAGCCGCGTACTGCGCCCGGACGGTAGCGTCGTGACGGTGCGGGATTTCCTGGACCTGGTGCGCCAGGAATCGACGACCGTCGCACTCGAGCAGGTGCTCGAAGGTGCGGACCTCGGCGTCATCGACCAGGTCACCCGCCACTACGTCACCTGGGTCTGGAGCTACTCTCGCGCACCACTGGAAGCGGGTGAGGTCCATGCCCTTGGGTTGGCCACCGGGACCGACTACGACCTGGTCGTCCGCCCGAACTCGATCGCCGTCGAGGATCGAGTGAAGAGTAAGAAGATGGTCAAACTCCGGACCATTCGCGAGCGCGTAATCCAGGATGAGAATCTTGGGCAGGGTGACGCGGCGCGACCGGCAGCCCTCATCGACCAGCTCCAAATGGCGGCTTATCTCTGGCGGGAGCAGCCGGACAAGCTGCCGGGATTCCGATCTCAGGCTGGCGAAACTCGCTGGGCGGCATTGCGCACGCTGGGTCAAGCAGTAGCCGAGTGCCTGCCCACCGGCGACGAGGATCGCCAGATGATTCAGGGCCTGCTCGGCAGCAATATCATGGTTTCAGCGGCGCCGGCAGCTGCCCGGCAGGAGCCGAAGCCTGGCATGGAGCCATTGCCGGGCATGGAGCGATCCAAGGGGCAAAACGGGTAGAACGCGACGGCCGGTGGCCCTCACCCCCGTCCCCTCTCCCAATATTGGGAGAGGGGTGGCGAGCGGAGCGAGACGGGGTGAGGGCGGCTGAACTGCCGCGTCTCTGGGAGGAGAAGCGTGATGGCATACCCAAACTTCACGGCCCTGACCGAGGGGCTCAAATACTACACCGACGCCATGCGCGGCTTCGTGCAGAGCCAGCTCATCGCGAAATTCCACAACGACTGGTGGGAGCGTGGCGTGCTCGGCTAACGTGAGCCAGGGGCAACGAAACAATCTCGAGCAGAACGCCCAGCACGCGCCCGGCAAGAGCAAGGCCGATTTCCTGGAGCCGGTTCATTTCGAACGGGTCATTCAGAAACAATTCCACGATGCGTTTCAGGGAATCTTCGCCGACTATCAGCAGACGCAGGCCTGGCTCGCCAGTGCCAGTGTCGCGCGCAACTTCGGCACGACCCATTCGGTGACCGGTGATCTCCAGCCGGACGACGTCGGAAACTACCTGCTGGCCATGGTGCGCATCCTCGAACAGGCGGGCTTGCCCGAAGCTGCGGACGTTGAGCGCATCCGCAAACGGGTGCTCCATATCAGCGACCTATCGGAGTCTTCAAGCGACGCGACGTCCAATGAGCCCGAGAAGCCGGTCCGGCCGCCTTCAAGTGGTGATCTGCCGTACTGGTGGCAGGTTTGTGAGCCGCATGACGCCTTTCAGAATCCGGCCACAATCGACGAATCACTTTTCGCCGCCACGCTGGGCGACGTCGCCGCCGGAGCCGCGCGCGAGGAGTATCTCGATCCGACCATCTTCTTCTCGCACACCTATTTCACCGAGAACCTGAAGCAGACGATTCGAGACGTCGCCAGTCGACTGAACTTCGGTCCGGGACCATCGGTGACCGAGATGCAGACCCCGTTCGGCGGCGGCAAAACGCATGCACTGCTGACCCTCTACCACCTGATCGAGCATCCGGAAGAGTCGCTGGCGGTTCCAGGCGTTCGCGAAGCGCTCGGAGACGTGAGCATCCCGTCAAACTCGAAGGTCCTCGTCTTTGACGGACAGCGCTACGGCATCGACCCCATCGAGAAGGAGGACGGCTCGACCGTCAACTCACTCTGGGGAGAGCTCGCCTATCAGGCCAACCCGCAGCTTTTCTTCAAGCTGCTGCACGAGAGTGACGCGCGCGGCGTCGCGCCGGGCAACGCGGTCTTCCGGCAAATCCTGGAGGATGCCGCACCCTGTCTGATTCTGATCGACGAACTGGTCAGCTACCTGGTGAAGCTCAGGTTCACCAATGTCAGGCGGCTCACAAACCTCTACCGGCAGACGATCCAATTCATGCAGGAGCTGCTGCAACTGGCTGGCAACGTCCAGGGTGTCTCGATCCTGATTTCGTTGCCGAAGAGCCAGAAAGAGTTCGGCGGAATTGACGCCGACGAGCTCCACGCTCAAATGGGGATCATTGACGATCTTCAGGCTCGCGCCGACCGGGTGGTCTCCAAGCGGACTCCAGTGAACGACAACGAGATCTACACGTTGATGAGCCGCCGCCTCTTCAAGCGGGTTGACCGCGCAGGCGGCCGAGCAGGCGGCCCGCGCCTATCGCGAGGTCTATGAGCGTAACCGCGACCTGTACGATCCGTCGGTCTTTAGCGGCGACTACCTCCAGCAGCAGATCGAGGCCTATCCGCTGCATCCGGAGATCATCGACGTCCTGTACAAGAAGTGGTCGACCGCCAGCGACTTTCCACGCACCCGAACCGTGCTGCAGCTCCTTGCCAGCGTGGTGGCCGACCGCTGGATTACCCGGCAGGATGAGTACGCCATTCAGTCGTCGGACGTCAATCTGGAACGGGAGCGCATCCGGACGAAGATCGTTAGCGCGGCTGGTTCAGGCGGCGGATACGACGCCGTCGTAGCGGCCGACATCATCGGCGACGACGCGCACGCCGACATGTGGGATCAACGTCATGGCGGCGAGTACGAGCATTACCAGATTGCCAGGGGAGTCGCGACGACGCTGCTGATGCACTCCTTCGGTGGTCGCAGTCGTCTCGGCGCGCTGCCGGTTGAGTTGTACGTCGGCTCGGTAGCTCCGAATGTCGGACATGAATACGTCCGCGAGGTGCTCGATTCCCTCGAACAATCACTCTGGTATGTACACCGGGACGGCGAGCTGCGGCGCTTCCAGACGCGGGTCAACATCTACCGTGCCATCGCCCAGAACGCTGAATCGCAATCTGGGCCGACCGTTGAGGAGCGTATCCGTGAGGCGTTCGGCAACGCCGTCGGGAAGGCCGATGGATTCCGCGTCCTTGAATGGGCCGCGGCCGACGGCGCGCTCGCGGATCGACCCGACCCTACCATTGCGGTGTTGGCGCCTATCGTACGCAGTTCAGCGGGACAACGAAGGAAACTTGATCGGGCGCGAGCGCATCGACCAGCTCTGGGAGCGGTCGGGCGGTGGCCTGCGGCAATGGCGTAATGCCATAGTCCTGGTTGCACCAGATCGGGAGCACTGGGCGAGGACCGACGACGCCATGCGAAGCGTGATGGCCTTCGAGTGGGCCATCTCATCCGCCGAACGAAAGTCGACTGACGCGCTCGACGTCAGCGACCAGGAATTGAAGCGGCTGAAGAGTGAGCTTCGGGACAAAGGCGAAAGCCTGCGCACCAGCGTGACGACGGCCTACCGCTGGGTCTTTTACCCGGAGCAGGATGGGTTGGCCGTCGAGGGGCTCGCAATCCCCGCGACCAGGGGCGAGAAGATCGCTGAACGTGCCGTACAGCGGCTATCCGATCAAAACTACGCCAACCCGAAGATCCTGCGCCGCATGAGCCCGAGCTACTTCAATGCCAAGCTCGCACCGCAACTCTGGAAGGACGAAGAGAACGCCCTCGATCTGCGGGATGAGTTGTGGGTGCGCCTGCCCCAGTGGACCTACCTGCCGATCCTGCCTGACCGGGGAGAGACGCTCCGGCAATGCATCCGAGAAGGTATCGGCCAGAAGCTGTGGGCGGTCGCGATTGGGGATAACGAGACGTCCACCTATCGCACGTTGATCGAGCGGCCCGAAGATCTGGATGATATCTCCGAGCTGTTCGATGGCTCGGCATCGCTCGTCAAGGGAGCCTACTGGGAGCTCATTCGCGAGCAGCTCCGGCCTGCCGACGTTGAGCCGACCCCGATCATTGAGCCGAAGCCGGACGATGGCCCTGGACCAACGCCTCCGCCGCCGGACCCAAAGCCTCCCGTCATCACGCCGCCGAAGCGGCATGGGCGGGTGCGGCTGCGCGTGTCGAATCTCCCCGTGTCCAAGACCTTCAATCTGCAGAACTACCTGTTCAAGCCGCTCCAGGGGCAAGACCCGCTGGCGACGATTAGCATCAGCATCGACGTGAAAAGCGATGCCGGGATCGGTGAAGAGGTGCTGGAGAAGAGCATCGCCGAAGCGTTCGATCAGCTGGGTTTCACGCTGGAGTGGGAGGCGGAGTAGAGGACGCCAGCATCGGCGCCGCCCACTACCGTCCCGATGGTGAGCTCGACCGGATCGTCTGGGCCTGAGCCTGCATAGATCAGAACTGTCGCGAACTTTTCAGCTTCAGCGCGTCGTTGTGATGTGTTCGACACGCGTGGTTTCGTACCGTGCTCGTAGACGTATGCGCGCGCCGGGATTTTCGCCGTGCGTTATCTGACGTTACGGCAGTGCCCTGCGAAGCGACCTCCGGCGTCGCGCTACGTTGAGCGAAAGGAGCGGGTCATGCTGAGCGAGATTCAGGTCAAAGAGCTACCGGCGCAGCTAATCTTCGGCTGGCGCGGCCGCGTACGCATGTCCGAGATCGCGGGGAAGATGGGTGAAGTCTACGGGAAGATCTTCCCGTATCTGATGGCACAGCACATCGACTTTGCCGGACCGCCGCTCGCGATCTACTACGACATGCCCCAGGGCGACGAACCGATGGAAATGGAAGTGGGCGTGCCGGTCACGCGCGAGGCTCCGCCGATGGACGATCTTTCGACGCATCCTCTCGAGGGCGGATCCGTGGTCACCACGGTCTACAAAGGGCCTTACGACGAGATCGGACCAACCTATGACGAGGTGATGGACTGGGTGCAGAGCCACGGCTACGAGACGAACGGTGCGCCGCGCGAGGCATACCTCAACGGTCCGGACGAGGTCAACGATCCGTCCGAATACCTAACCGAGGTGGTCTGGCCAGTTCGGAAGAAGGTCGCCTAGGCGCTAGGCTCCCCGACCGAAGCGGCCCGGGTCGAATGCTGTGAGGTCGGGCACGTCACCTTGCGAGGTCATCAGGCTGGCGATGGCGACGGCTGTCGCCGGCCCAAGTGTGATTCCGAGCATGGCGTGTCCGGTGGCCAGAAAGAGATTGTCGAAGCCGGGCGCTCGCCCAATAGCCGGCAGGCCGTCGGGCAGCATCGGGCGCATTCCTACCCAGGTCGTCTCTCCTGAACCTCGACTCCAGTTACCGAGACAGCGATCCGCGCCGCTGCGGATGGCTTCGATGCGTCGAGGATCGAATGCCGTGTTAACGCCTGATAGCTCCATCGTTCCCGACACGCGTAGCGCTCCGTTGAACGGGCTGCAGGCGACCTTGACTTCGGAAAAATATGTGGCGTGCTGCAGCTTCAATTCCGGATCGTTCACGGTCACGTTGTAGCCTTTGCCCGCCTGCATCGGCAGGTTCACGCCTGCCATGCGCGCTACCTGTCCAGACCATGCTCCGGCGGCAATCAATATCGCGTCGGCTTCGAGTGGTCCCTTGCTCGTCTCGACATGGCTGACACCCGAGCTGGAATGGCGTATTCCGGTCACCTCGACGCCCGAGAGGAGCTCTACGCCCCGTTCCGCGAGCCACTTCGCCACACCGGCTGACACTGTTTCCGGTCGCACGTGACGTTCTTCGCGGATCCAGAGCCCGGCCAAAATTTCACTGGTCAATGCCGGTTCGAAATCTCGGAGCTCTGCGCCGCTCAGTTGAACTGGCTCTCCATAGCCGAACTGTCGCATTATTTCGAGCTCTTCGGCCAGGTGGTCGAGGTAGCCCGGATTCATCGCGGCCAGGAAGAGTCCAGTTTGGTGCATCTCAAACTCGACGCCATTTTCGGCCAGCGCGTCGTAGAGCCGCATGGTCGGCATCGCAAGGCGAGCGGTGGCAATCATGCCGCGATGAAAGGACTCTTCATTACAGTTGCGCCAGAAGCGAAAGAGCCAGGGTGCCATTGACGGTACGGAGCTTGGCCGGATATAGAGCGGACTATCGCGATGGAGCATCCATTTCAATGAGGTGGCGACCAGCCCCGGCGCGGGTACCGGATCTGAGAGGGAAGGGGTCACCCAGCCGGCATTGCCGGCCGAGCAGGCGGCGCCAAAATCGCCCTTGTCGATTACGGTAACCTTGACTCCGCGTTGATGAAGTTCGTAGGCCGACAACAGCCCGACGACTCCTCCTCCAACGACGACGGTTGTGCCCATTTCATCTCCTTCTTCCCCGCGTTCGCAACACATTCAACTGTGCTCGACCAATTCTGATTATCTGCCACTCTGTCGCGTCTTTCCAGTTCATGTGGCGCGGGCAGATCTGCCGGCCGGTTGGTTCTCAGAATGACTGACCAGTGATAAAATGGAACCGACCGACGCGTCAGTCGGTTTCTTGTGAGCGAGGTTGGCGCTATGACTCGAGAGCAAACTCGGAGCGAAGTTCGACGGGAGCGCATTCTGGAATCGGCGCTCGACGTCTTCTCGCGCCGCGGCTATCGGGACTCTGCCATGGATGAGATCGCGACCGATTCCGAGACCTCCAAGGGTGGCCTCTACTTTCACTTTCCAAATAAGCAGACCATATTTGTCGCCCTGCTCGATCGCATGGCCGCACTCCTTATGACGCGCGCCGAGTCCGCCATACAGGCGGAAACCGACCCCATCAGACGGATCGACGTGGCGCTGGACGTGGTCATGAGCACCTTCGGCTCGCACAGGCGACTGACACGACTCTTTCTGGTCGATGCGGTCGGGGCGGGACGCGATCTGAACGAGAAAATGCTCGAGATCCGGCGCGAATTTGCTGAAATGATCGCCCGGCATCTCGAGGACGGTGTTGCTGCTGGCGCGATTCCACCACTCGACGTGCATCTCGCTGCCAAGGCGTGGTTCGGTGCCATGAACGAGGTGGTGCTGAACTGGGTGCTGGAAGAGGACGCCCCGCCATTAGAAGAGAGCCTGCCGGCTCTGCGCGCGCTGTTGCGTCGGAGTGTCGGTGCACCTGATTGAACTGGAGTGGAGCAATGATCATGCACGTAGATGAGGCGGTCGGGTTAGGCCGCCTGACACGTACGTTGGAGCTAGCACAAGAGCGAGCATGGCGGGAAGGTCGCGCGGTGATCGCCAGTCTGAGCTGGTCGTGTCCCACGATCGATCCGCTGGCATTCTTCATTGCTTCAGCGACGTACAAGGATCGCGCGCTATGGCTACAGCCATCGCGGCAGTTCGCGTTGGTTGGTGCAGGTGCATCGCGTGTCATCGAAGCTGATTCCGCCGAGCGGTTTGAATTAGCACGTCAGGAGCGTGTCGAACTATTGAACGGCGCGATCGTCGACGGTCCAGACGGGGCGCGACGAGGAACCGGTCCGCTCCTCCTCGGTGGATTTTCGTTCGATCCGCAACGAAAAGGGAGTGGCGAGTGGTGCGGATTCCCAGCAGCCCGGCTAATCTTGCCTAGATTTCTGTTATCAGTGTCGGGCGAAGAACATTATCTGACATTGAATGCGACTGTTTGGCCGGACAGCGATCCCGCCGCCGAGGCTCGTGTCATGACCAGAGAACTTGACGCTCTTTTGGCCCGGACTCATTCGGTGGCTCCTGGGCAGGCTCACGAGTGCGACATCGCCGTAGTCGAGGCGCGCCCGGCTGCCGAATGGCAACAGGTGGTGGCTGATGCATCCGCTTCGATCCGACGCGGCGAAGCCGAGAAGATCGTGCTCGCACGTGAAGTTCGTCTCGAGTCGCCCGCGCCATTTGAGATTCCATCGGTGCTCGACCGGCTGACGGCAACCTACCCCACGTGCTATGTCTTCGCCTTCGCGCAGGATGATCGGACCTTTATTGGAGCTACACCCGAGCGATTGGTTCAGCTGGAGCAGGGCGAGCTCAAGGCCGCCTGCCTGGCGGGGTCGGAGCGGCGTGGTGCCACGGCTGACGAGGATCGCGCGCTGGGGGAGGCGTTGCTCGCTAGTCGCAAGGATCGCGAGGAGCACGCTATCGTCGTGCGTGCGTTGCACGATGGGTTGGCAGATCTCTGCGATCAACTGATCGCGCCGGATGAGCCGGAGCTGCTCAGTGTCTCGAATGTGCATCATCTTTACACCCCGATTGCCGGTCGATTGCGGGCCGGCGTCTGTATTCTCGATGCTGTCGAGCGCCTGCATCCGACTCCGGCTGTCGGTGGCTTTCCGCGTGAGACAGCCCTGCAGTTTATTCGCGAGCATGAAGGTATGGACCGTGGCTGGTACGCCGCACCGATCGGCTGGGTCGGACAGGATGGCGGTGGCGAGTTTGCGGTCGCTCTCCGCTCAGCACTGGTCGAGGGCTCAACTGCCTCCCTTTTCGCCGGATGCGGCATCATGGGGGATTCCGATCCCGAGCGTGAATATGCCGAGTCGTGGCTCAAGTTCCGGCCGATGCTCAGCGCTTTGGGAGGAGAGACGCGTTGAAGCACGAGCAGGTGACCTTTGCCTTCATCGGCGCCTTCGTCGACGAATTAGCACGCGCTGGGGTTCGCAACGTCTGTATCGCGCCCGGCTCACGTTCTACGCCGCTGGCGATGATGATCGCCAGCCACCCGGAAATCAAAGTCTGGCTCAATCTTGACGAGCGCTCGAACTCTTTTTTCGCGCTCGGCATGGCCAAGGCTAGCCGTGAACCTGTCGCGATCCTCTGCTCGTCTGGCACTGCGACGGCCAACTTCTTTCCGGCCGTCGCCGAGGCGCGCCTGGGCCGCGTTCCGCTGATCGTGCTGACGGCGGATCGACCACCCGAACTGCGTGACGTTGGGGCACCCCAGACCATGGACCAGATTCGCCTCTACGGCGCACATCCCAAGTGGTCGGTCGAGGTGGCGCTACCGGACGCATCGCCCGATCTGTTGCGTTACGCCAGAACCCTGGCTGGCAGAGCCGCAGCGACGGCACGAGCCGAACCGGCTGGTCCGGTGCATCTGAACTTTCCGTTCCGAGAACCATTGGTGCCGATGCCATTGGATGAGCCGATTGACCTTATCGACCGTACCGATCCTGCCTGGAATGGCCGGGCTGACGGCGTGCCGTACGTCCGGGTCGATAGTGCGCCTGGAGTACTCGACACGGCCGAACTCGATGATCTGGCGGCCGAGTTAAGCCGCTTCGAACGTGGTCTGATCATCTGCGGTCCACAGTTCGACCCCGCTCTGGCCGAGCCCGTGGCGCGGCTCGGCAACGCCCTCGGCTTTCCGGTTCTGGCCGATCCTCTCTCGCACGTCCGTTGCGGACCGCATCCGCGTGACGCGGTCATTGACAGCTACGATGCCTTCCTTCGTGATTCGCAGGTGAGTGACCGGCTCCGACCGGACCTCGTGCTGCGCTTCGGCGCGATGCCAACTTCCAAGCCGGTTCTCCTCTTCCTGCAGCGTTTTCCCGAAACCCGCCATGTTGTGATCGGTGAGGGATGGGAAGACCCAATGTTGATGGCGGCGCGCATGGTCAACGCCGATCCGCGTCGTACTTGCCAGGCCCTGTTGCAGCGTCTTGAGAAGGAGTCATTACGCGACCGAGACTGGATCAATAGCTGGCTTGAAGTCGATCGGTTGACTCGCGCAGCGATTGCGCAATTCGTTGATGATGTCGATGAGCCATTCGAAGGTCGGGTCTTCGCGGAACTGGCGGAGATACTTCCCGACGGAGCCACGCTCTGGGCCAGCAGCAGTATGCCGGTGCGCGATCTAGACACCTTCCTCCCCGGCAACGAGCGGAAGCTGTGTTTTTTGTCCAACCGTGGCGCCAATGGCATCGACGGTGTCATCTCAAGCGCTCTCGGAGCCAGCACCGTGAGCGCGGGACCACTGGTCTTGACGATCGGCGACATCGCCTTCTACCACGACATGAATGGTCTGCTCGCTGCCAAATTACATGGGCTGAATGCAACCATCATCCTGATCAACAACGACGGGGGCGGCATCTTTTCGTTCCTGCCGCAGGCCGCTTATCCAGAACATTTCGAGGGCCTGTTCGGTACACCGCACGGACTCGATTTCCGGCCGGCCGCAGAACTCTACGGTGCCAGCTATCATCTGAGCGACGACTGGGATGACTTTCGCCAATCAGTTACCAGTGCCCTTGTTGCGTCCGGATTGACAATCATCGAAGTCAGAACCAATCGTGAGCGCAATGTCGCGTTGCATCGAGAGGTCTGGAAGAGGGTTTCAGCGGCTCTGGCGGGTGAGGAATCACGTGCCAGAATATGACATAAACACAATTCGGTTCAATGTCGAACGAGTGGGCTCAGGGCCGAACTTGGTGTTGTTGCATGGCTTCACGGGCAGCGCGTCAAACTGGACTGAGCACGCCCGCGTCTTCGCCGAATCCTTTACAACCTATTCAGTCGATCTGATCGGACACGGCCGCACTGAATCACCTTCGGACCCTAACCGCTATGGTATGGAGCATTGCGTCGAAGACCTGATTGCGCTCTTTGATCGCCTTGAGATCGATTCGACGGCTCTGCTGGGTTACTCGATGGGTGGGCGGGTCGCGTTGCATCTGAGCGTCGCCGCGCCGGAGCGGATTCGAGCATTGATTCTCGAGAGCGCCTCTCCCGGGATTGCCGATCCCGACGAACGGACGGCTCGCACGCGAGCCGATGAGGCGCTGGCGGACTCGATCGAGCGGGATGGTCTGGAAGCCTTCGTAAATCGTTGGGAGAATCTCCCTCTCTTCGCCAGTCAGCGTCGACTGCCAGTCGACGTACAGGAACGCCATCGATCGCAACGGCTGAGAAATAATCCGCTCGGGCTGGCCAATAGCCTGCGTGGCATGGGAGCCGGTGCCATGAAGCCTGTTTGGGATTATCTCGGCACGATCACGATTCCAACCGCGCTCATAGTCGGTGAACTGGACGTGAAGTACGTTGGCGTGGCGAAGGAAATGAGCAGGATGATGCCGAACGCGCGGGAGTTCGCGGTCCCGGACGCCGGTCATGCCATCCATCTAGAAGCGCCTGAGGTGTACGACCGGTTCGTGACAACCTGGTTGTCAGAGGTGATGGCGCAAGGATGACGAACCCCATCCTGCTCGATTTCCCGGACTACCTCGAAACCGAACGCTTGCTCATTCGCCCGCCGCGCGCGGGTGACGGAGTCGCGGTTTACGAAGCTGTCGTTGAAACGCTCGACTCGTTGCGTCGCTGGATGCCCTGGGCTTTGCCGGAGCCGAGCATCGCCTACTACGAGGAATTTGCACGACGCAGCGCCGCCAAATACATTGACCGTACCGACCTTCCACTCCTCCTCTGGCTGAAAGATGGGGAGACCCTGGTGGGCGCGAGCGGAATGCATCCGGTGGATTGGCTCGTGCCACGCGTGGAGATTGGGTACTGGTGTCGCGCGCGCTACGAAGGCCAGGGGTACATTTCGGAGGCTGTGCGTGGGATCAGTCAGTTCGCTCTGGGGCATCTGGGAGCACGCCGGCTCGAGATTCGGTGCGACGCTCTGAATGAACGCAGCGCGTCGGTCGCACGTCGGTGCGGCTTCCAATTTGAAGGGCGGCTACGGAACTACGAACTCGATTCTTCAGGGGAGCCAAGGGATACGCTCGTCTTCTCATTGGTCCCTTCCGATGAACGGGCCGAATCCACATCATTGGAGGAGATACCCGCTGATGGAGCGTAATGTTGTTTGGCGACCGTGGGACGGTGAAGGGATCGAGCACCTAACGTCTAACCGAGAGCACTACCGGTGCGCTCGCCGATGGCTTCATGTTCCACGTCTTCGATTCAGGACCTGTGCGAACGCGCTACCAGATTCGTGTCGATACTCGTTGGATCGTGCGCGAGGTGGACATCGATATCTGGGGTCCCGATCACCGGCGCCTGGCTCTGCGATCGGACGGAAAAGGTGGCTGGAGCGATGGCGACGGCAATCCACTGCCTGAACTTGACGGATGTATCGATATCGACCTGACTGCGACGCCTTTTACCAACACCTTGCCAATCCGGCGTCTAGGTCTGGGACCAGGCGACACCGCAGAGATTAAGGTGGTCTACATCCGGGTACCTGAACTCATTACCGGGGCAGTGATGCAGCGCTACACCTGCTTGGAGCAGGGAGCGACTGGTGCACGATACCGCTATGAGGGTCTGGCTACCGGCTTCCGCGCCGAGATCGACGTAGACGAATCCGGAATCGTGCTCGACTATCCGGATATCTTTCGTCGGATCTTGCTGGATTGAACAGGAACCTATTGATCAATGATGAGTCGATCGGGCTGCCGCCAGAGCGAGAAATGACGGCGCCTAACTTAGTGGAGGTGACATGAGCGTCAAATGGGTGAAGTTACGCGACTATACCGACATTCGATACGAACAGTCGGATGGCGAAGGGATCGCCAAGATCACTATCAACCGTCCTGAAGTGCGCAACGCCTTTCGACCGCAGACGGTCTTCGAGATGATGGACGCTTTCGCCGACGCCCGCGAGCGTAACGAGATCGGCGTTGTCTTGTTGACCGGCGAAGGGGATAAAGCATTCTGCTCCGGTGGCGATCAGCGTGTCCGCACGGATGGCGGATATGCAGGTGAGGATCAGGTGCCGCGTCTCAACGTACTCGACCTGCAACGACAGATTCGCACGTTGCCGAAGCCGGTGATCGCTGTCGTGGCGGGGTACGCGATCGGCGGTGGACACGTGCTGCATCTGGTTTGCGATCTGACGATCGCGGCGGACAATGCAGTATTCGGTCAGACCGGTCCAAAAGTCGGCAGCTTCGACGCGGGTTACGGCGCGAGCTACCTGGCGCGCGTTGTCGGGCACAAGAAGGCGCGTGAAATTTGGTATCTCTGTCGTCAGTATTCGGCCGAAGATGCCCTGCAGATGGGATTGGTCAACACAGTCGTGCCGCTGGAACGGCTTGAGGACGAGGCCGTGCAGTGGTCACGCGAGATTCTCGAGAAAAGTCCGACGGCGCTTCGTTTCCTGAAAGCATCCTTCAACGCCGACACGGACGGACTGGCCGGAATCCAGCAACTAGCTGGTGACTCGACCCTGCTCTACTATCTGACCGAAGAAGCCAAAGAGGGCCGTAACGCCTTCCTGGAAAAACGAAAGCCGGACTTTTCCAAGTTCCCGAAATTCCCGTAGAGTTGACGGACATCGACTCATTCGGTCGGGTGATTTGGCCGTGTGCCTGGAGGGGGAACAATGGAGCAAAGCGGCGTGATGGCCACGCCGGGTCGCTGGCGAATCTGGTTCCTGGCGAGCCGTCCACCGACACTTCCGGCCGCAGTGGTGCCGGTGCTGGTCGGGACCGCGGTCGGTGTATCCGAGGCGTCCTTTCGACCGGCCGTCTTCGTGGTGGCGTTGTTGGCCTCGCTGCTGATTCAGATCGGCACGAATTTCGCTAACGATCTGTCCGACTTCCACAAAGGAGCGGACACCGCTGAGCGACTCGGGCCGACGCGCGTGACTCAAAGCGGGCTGATCACATCGGGCGAGCTCAAACGGGGTATCGCCGTCGCTTTCGGCCTGGCGATGCTGGCCGGACTCTATTTGGTCTACGTTGGTGGCTGGCCAATTCTGGTGATCGGCCTGCTCTCGATCCTATTCGGGATGGCCTATACGGGCGGGCCCTGGCCGCTCGGATATCATGGCCTGGGCGATCTGTTCGTCTTCATTTTCTTTGGACTGATCGCGGTCACCGGTAGCGCCTATCTGCAGACGGGTCACGTGACTACGTTGGCGTTGCTGGCCTCGATTCCGGTCGGTCTCCTCGTGACAAACATTCTGGTGATAAACAATCTGCGGGACGTTGAAACCGATCAAGCCGCCGGTAAGCACACGCTGGCTGTGATTCTCGGTGCTGGTTGGGCCCGACAGCAATATGTCATTTTTTCTATGGCTGCCTATGTCATTACGCCCTTCCTCTGGTATTTCGGCGGTGCCAGCAAGTTTGTCCTGCTGGCTTGGCTGACGCTTCCGTTGTCGGCGCGGCTGGTTGGGGTCGTCCATGCAGGGCTGGCAGGTCGACCGCTCAACCGGGTCTTGAAGATGACCGGTCAACTCCACCTGCTATTCGGAGTCTTACTGGCACTTGGTCTGCTTCTGTGACGATTCACGACGTCTCATGGCGTCGTTACACGCTGCCGTTTAGCTCTCCGTTCAGCACGGCGCACGGAGAGACACGGAATCGCCAGGGTTTGATCATCAAGCTGACGACGGATGACGGCCAAACTGGCCTCGGAGAGGCTGCGCCGCTGCCTGAGTTCGGCGGCGGTGACGTCGACCGTACGGAAGTGCAGATGCGACGACTGGCACGGTATCTAATCGGGCGCGATGTTAACGAGGTCGAGGCAATTCTCGATTCTCGACTCTCGAATCAGTCTGATACGACCGCGTTGCGCTTCGCACTCGAAACGGCCGTACTGGACCTTCTGTCCAAGCGGCGCGGAGTGCGACTCGCCCGCTTGCTCGCTCCGGACTTCGCTGACGCAGTTTGCGTCAACGTGACGATAGGTCACCCAGATACTTTGCTCGCTGTGCGACAAGCGGCAGTCGCCATTTCCAGCGGATATCGGACCTTCAAGCTGAAGGTTGGGATTGGTGGTTCGATCGCTGAAGAGGTGGGGCGGGTTGCGGCCGTGAGGGCGACGATTGGCCGCGACGCTCAACTGCGGCTGGATGCCAATGGCGCCTGGGATCCAGCAGAGGCTATTCAAATCCTCATAGCCTTGGCTGAGTTCGACATCGAGCTGGTCGAGCAGCCGGTCGCGGCCAACGACCTCGACTGGCCTCGCCGCCGTGAGGCGTTCGGTCGCGATTCCAATCGCGGCCGATGAGTCGGTCACGAGCGTCAAGTCGGCGAAACGAGTAATCGAGACTGACGCCGCTGACGTCTTGGTCATCAAGCCCATGGTCTGTGGTGGTCTGCGCGTGTCGCGTCAGATCATCGAGCTGGCACGGGACGCCGGACTGAGGGCGATCGTGACGTCGTCTCTCGAAAGTGGCGTTGGCGTGGCCGCGGCCCTGCACCTGGCGTCAACGCTCCCAGAGGGCTCGCCGGCTTGCGGATTGGCGACAGCTGACTTGTTGGCGGACGATCTGATCCTCACCCCGCTCGAAATCATCGCTGGCGAAATGCGTGTGCCAGGTGGACCAGGGCTCGGCGTTATTCTGGATGAAGAGCGTCTCGACGTCTTCTCCGGCGCAGACTGGCAGCACGCCGTCTAGAGCTCGAGTTCCCAGAATTCAGATACGAGATCGTGGCCGAAAGCCTGATACGGTTCGGCATGCACGAGATGAAACCCAGCCTTCTCATAAAGGCGACGTGCATCGATCAGAATGCTGTTCGTCCAGAGCTTGACTGTTGAATATCCTGCAGCTCGGGCGAAATCGAGGCAGTCCTGTATCAGTCGCGTTCCGATCCCTTTGCCACGTGCCTCTGGCTCGACCAGCATTAGACGCAGTTGTCCCACGCTATTCGAGTTGCGCACCAGGAAGACTGTGCCGACGATGTGTCCGTCGATCTCGGCAATCCAGCAGCGCTCTCGTTCCGGATCATGGTACTCGCCGAACCCAGCTACGATGGTCGCCACCAGCGCCTCGAATTGCACATTCCATGCATACTCACGCGCGTAGAGAACGCCATGACGGTGAACCACCCAACCGAGATCCCCTGGGTTGAGACTGGTGCGAACAACCGTCGAATCAATGGGATCCGTGCTCATCTCGTCGCCCCCTCTTGCAGCGCAGTCCTGCTTACACCCAACGCAGTAGCCAATAGAAACCCATGCCAGCCACGATGCAGAGCCACATTCTCTGCGTGCGCCACACGATCGCGGAAGCACCAAATGCTGCCAGCAAACGGACAAGAGCCACATCCGGCGTCGCCGCGAAGCTCGATACGATCAATGCGGTCAGCGTCGCGATCGGAACGAAGTTGAGAGATCGGCTCAAGACCTCGGGAACGACGGCGTCAGCCAGGACGAAGCCGCTTACCCGTAGCAGGTAGAGTGCACCTGCCATCGCTAGTATGATCCACACCGCTGTCATCGCTCGCGCCCAGTGCTCTGAGCGTCAGCAAGTTGGCGAACTCGATGTCGATCTAAATGACTGGACCACAAGGAACCGGCGACGCTCCCGGTCAGTCCTGCGGCAAGCACCGCAGCGCCCACCGGCATTAATCGAATCATTAGTAACGTCGTCACCGCGGCAATCAGCACCGTTAGGATGGCGGAACGCGAGCGAATTAGCGGTACCAATACCGCCAGGAAGGTGAGCGGTGCAACGAAGTCGACTCCGAATCGACTGAGGTCTGGCTGGAAGGCGCCGGAAGCAACGCCGATTAGCGTGCCCGCGTTCCAGGCGGTGTACATGCTTACCCCGGCTCCAAGGAGCAGCGGAATGCGAATGCGGCCTCCAGCGACCGCGATCGCAAAGGCGCCATCGGTCAGGAAGTAGGCCGTGAGCATGCGACGTTGCAACGATGGACGGGAGTCTCGCGCAGCCGTAAGCCCATAGAGAAAGAGCTGCAGGTTGAGCGTCAGCGCGGTCACCACCATTACGATTACGGGCGTGCCACGTGCAACTAGCGCGACGGCACTCAACTGCGCTGCCGCCGAAAAGACCGTCAGACTCATCAGCTGCGTCTCGATCGGGTTCATCCCAGCACCTCGCGCTGCTACGGCATACGCGATTCCGACCGGAATCGCGCCGGTCCAGAGAGGCATCAATGCCACGAACCCATTCCCAAACTGAGCGAGCGTCGATGGCTCGTTGACCTGACATTGAGCCGAATTGGGCGTTGATCTCTTTTTCGCAATCACCGCACTGACTCCAAGAGCGAGGTCGACAGATTCACATGAAGAAATTCGCCTCCATGTTGTTATGCTAGAAGGCAATTCGTATGAAGTCATCGTCATCGAAGTCGAAATCTGGCGGCGAATGGGATCAGCAGAGAAAAAGCGGTCGGATTCGTCAGGCGGCGCCCGGTTGCGATCATTACGCGAAGCGGCCGGCAAGACCCAGCTTTGGGTTGAAGCTGAGGCTGACTTGGGGACCGGCTATTTGCAACGGATCGAATCGGGCAAGGTCGCCCAACCTGGACGGGCCATGCTCGAGCATATCCTGTCGGCGATTGGTGCCCGCTATAGCGAACGGCGTGCGGTGCTGCAGCAGTTCGGTTACGCTATTTCGACTCCACTGCCCGACTCGAACGAGGTCGACTGGGCGCGCGCCTTCTGTCAGCCGGAACTGGACGAAGCGCCGTTTCCGGCCTACGCGCTAGACTGTGTCCACCGGCTGATCGCCTGGAATCTACAGGTGCCGCGCCTGTTCGGTTTGCTCACCGGTGATCCACAGCTCGGCCGTCTCGCGGGGAGATCACTCCTTGAGGGCTGGTTTGATCCAAATTCGCCCCTATCGCGACTAGTCGCGGAGCCAGACATTTTTCTACCAGCTCTTATTCGTGCCTTTCGCTCTGAAATGCAGCCGTACCATGTTGAGCCCTGGTATTCGCTGGTCCACGAGCGCCTCCTGGCATTCCCCCGCTTTCGCCATCATTGGGATCAGATCGAGCAGGAAATCGCGCCGGTCAGCTCGGCGCGAGCGCTCGTACCGGTTCGCTTGAATGTGCCAGGTGTCGGTTCCATGCAATTCCGGCTCTCGGCAGAGTATCTGGTTCGTGACGCGCGATTTCGTCTGATCTATTTCTTTCCGGCTGATCTCGCCACCATGCAACGTTGTGCGACCTGGGCGTCGGAGATCACGTCGTCGTGACCGCCGAGCGAACCCTTCGTTCGAGCTTGATCTCTTACAATGAAGGTTGGGGCAGCGGAGGTCGCTGAGAGTCGCGCTGCGGGTGGGTGACCTGTTCTAAGCTGTGTGCGACCTGACCACAAGATGACTGAAGGATCGATTGGGGTGATGTGGGGGATCTCATAGGACTTGCGACGATGCCTGATTGGCTGTTGAGGAGAGCGATGGTCTCGCCCAACCGACTGGCGTTGACCTACGGCGATCGTCGCTGGAGCTATGCGGAGCTCAACGCGGAGGTCGACCGGACTGCGCGAAGGCTGGCGACGCTTGGCATCGGCGAAGGAAGTCTCGTAGCAACCCTGCTGCGAAACAGCGAGCATGTCCCGTTCATCGTTCATTCAATAAGCCGTTTAGGAGCAACGCTGGTTCCTCTAAACATTCGGCTTCGGAAGGATGAGATTGCCTGGCAGCTGGCTGACTGCGGCACGCGGCTACTGATCGTCGATGATCAGACTGCTCCGCTCGCGATTGACGGCTTCCGTCAAGACGACAATGAAGTCCGGCTGGTGAGCGTCGATTCCGGCAGAGATGGCATCACCTGGCTCAAAGAGATTGAAGAATCTAGCGTCGAGCTGCGCGAATGGATTGAGCCGGAGGCTATCCACAGCATCGTCTACACGTCCGGCACCACTGGTCGGCCCAAAGGGGCCATGCTGACCTACGCCAATCATTGGTGGAGCGCCATCGGCTCGGCGTTGAACCTCGGTACGCAACCTGACGATCGCTGGCTCGTCTGTATGCCCCTCTTTCATGTAGGGGGTATGGCGATCCTGCTGCGCTCGGTCATTTACGGCATCACGGCCGTGATTCATCCCGCCTTCGACCCAGTAGCCGTCAACCGCGCCATCGACGAAGAGGGCGTCACGATCGTGTCGGTCGTGGCAACGATGTTGCAGCGCATGTTGGCGGCGCATGGCGAACGTCCTTATACATCGACGTTTCGCTGTGCCTTGCTGGGTGGCGGTCCTGCACCGCGGCCACTGCTGGAGGAGTGCGCATTACTCGGGATACCGGTCGTGCAGACGTATGGCCTGACCGAGACTGGCTCGCAGGTCGCTACACTGGCGCCGGAAGACGCGTTGGTACGGTTGGGATCGGCAGGGAAAGCGCTCTATCCCAACGAGTTGCGAATCGGCGATGGTGACATCCCGGCCGGTGAACCGGGCGAGATCCAGGTGCGCGGGCCGGTGGTGACGGCTGGATATGCCGGTCGAGCAGAGGAAACCCAACGAACCTTGCAGGATGGGTGGCTGCATACCGGAGATCTGGGATATTTGGATGCCGATGGCTATCTCTTCGTGCTCGATAGACGCACCGATCTGATCGTCACCGGAGGAGAGAATGTCTACCCCGCTGAAGTCGAGGCGGTGCTGCTGGCACATCCGGCGGTCGTTGAAGCGGGAGTGACCGGCATCCCGGACGAAGAATGGGGACAAACAGTTGTCGCGACCGTCCATCTGGCCGATGGAACTGCCGTGGATGAGGCTGATTTACTTGCATTTTGCGGAGAGCGGCTGGCCAGCTACAAAGTGCCTCGAACCGTAAGGTTTTCGACGGCGCTCCCACGCAATGCCGCGGGCAAACTGTTGCGTCGTACCTTGCGCGATCAATGGGTCGAAACGCTCTGAACGGCAGCAGCAACTGATTGTGCAGCCTCGACAACCCGTTTATAATCGTGCGGCGGCAGCGCCGCGCAAGTCGTGAGACTGACACTTTCATTTAGTAATGATGGGCGAATCAGTGTACCTCATTGACCAGCAGAATGAAGCGCTCGACTATAGGCGTCGTTTTCGGGGACTTATCGGGGTTGCGAGTAAAGTTCCGATCCGTGACCGGTCCATGCTTGCCTTGGTCTACACTCCAGGTGTCGCTGAAGCGTGCCTGGAGATCAATCGAGATCCACTGCTGTCCTTCGATCTGACGTCTCGTGGAAATACGGTTGCGGTCATCACCGACGGCTCGGATCTGTTCGGTTTCGGCGATGGCCCGCCCGAGGCAGCGCTTCCAATTCTCGAAGCACGGAGCGTCCTGTTCAAGACCTTTGCTGGGGTTGACGCATTTCCTATCTGCATGGCGGAGCGGGATCCCTTTAAGATTGTTGAGGCGGCTCTCGCGCTCACGCCGACCTTTGGTGCAATTTGTCTCGACAATATATCGGCCCCCAACAGCTTCACCATCGCCGATCATCTTGAAAAAGGCGCAAGCATCCCTGTCTTCAACAACCAGCACCACGGCTCAGCCATTCTTGTCCTTGGCGCGCTGATCAATGCACTCAAAGTCGTCGACAAGCGGATGGATGAAATCCGAGTCGTGATTTCCGGCGCCGGAGTATCGGGCATCGGCGTGGCGCGACTTCTTCACCGCGTCGGTGTGCGAGACATCGTCGTCTGCGATCGTGCCGGAGCGATCTATCCCTATCGACCAGAGCGAATGAACTGGGCCAAGGTCTATCTGGCAAAGGAGACGAACCCCGAGCGACGTCAGGGAAGCCTGGCCGACATGCTCCGAGGCGCTGACGTCTTCATTGGTGTCTCAACCGGCGATATCGTCACCGGTGACATGATATCGACCATGGCAAAAGACCCGATTGTCTTCTCGCTCGCGGTGCCGACACCAGAGGTTTCGCCGGCCGAGGCACGTGCTGCTGGGGCAGCGGTCGTCGCGACTGGTCGCTCCGATTTTCCGAATATGATGGATGTCGCGCTCGTCTTTCCGGGTGTCTTCCGCGGTCTACTTGATTCGCGCGCGCGCAATATTCGCCTTCGCACATTGGTCTACGCCGCTGAGGCGATGGCCGGCATGGTTCCAGCCGATGAGTTGCACGCTGATAACATCGTGCCCCGTATCTTCGACTATCAGGTGGCACCTGCAATTGCCGCAGCCGTGGTACGGGCGGCGGTTGAAACCGGTGAGGCTGGACGTGAGGTCGATCCCGATACCGTTGCTGAAGACCTCAGGCGATTTGTCTACGAGGGCAACTTGCACACGTGGGCGGTACCACATAAACGACCGACCACGAAGCGCGAGGAAGCACTCGATCTGCGCAGGAGGCATCAGGGTGTCCTCGAAATCCGCAGCAAGATTCCGATCAAAGACCATCACATTCTGAACCTGCTCTATCTGCCACCGGCTGCGCTCGCACCCGTAGCCGAGATCCAGGAGAACCCGCTCAGCGTTTACGATCTGACGGTCAAGGGAAATCTCGTTGCGATCGTCACCGATGGCAGCGCGGTCCTCGGACTCGGCGATATTGGCCCGCAAGCAGCCTTACCGGTTATGGAGGGCAAGGCCGTTCTGTTTCAATCGCTGGCCGGTGTTGAAGCGTTCCCGATCTGTCTTGCGGAGCGTGATCCTGCCAGAATCGTTGAGATTGTGGCAGCTATCGCGCCATCATTCGGTGGCATCAACCTGGAGGATATCTCAGCGCCCCGCTGCTTTGAGATCGAGACTGCGTTGAAGGAGCGGCTGCAATTGCCAGTCTTTCATGATGATCAGCACGGGACAGGAGTCGTGGTGCTGGCGGCGCTGATCAACACGCTCAAGCTTCGTGGCACACCGATGAACGAGGTCAAGATTGTCATCAATGGAGCGGGATCGGCCGGAATCGCCGTTGCCAAGATGCTCCTTCTGGTCGGTGTGGACGACATCATAATGTGCGATCGGCATGGCATTATCTACCGCGGCCGTAAAGAAGGTCAGAACCAGACCAAGGAGGAGATCGCGCGCATAACCAACAAGAACGACATGCACGGCGCGCTTTCCGAGGCGCTGCAAGGAGCGGACGTCTTCATCGGTCTTTCGGCTGCCGGCGCCTGCACCAAGGAGATGGTGCGCTCGATGGCGCCGAACCCCATCATTTTCGCGCTTGCCAATCCGGAGCCGGAGATCATGCCGGATGAAGCGCGCGAGGCGGGTGCGTTTGTTGTCGCGACTGGTCGCTCCGATTTCCCGAACCAGGTGAACAACTCGCTGGCCTTCCCGGGGATCTTCCGCGGCGCACTGGACGCCAAGGCAATTGATATCAACGAGGAGATGAAGCTGGCAGCGGCGCAGGCCATCGCCGATCTGGTTGATCCGAAAGAATTGAATGTCGACTGGGTGATGCCGGAAGCGCTCGATCTCCGAGTTCCACCGGCGGTCGCTGCCGCGGTCGCTCGTGCTGCCGTCGAGACAGGCGTCGCTCGGGTAAAGGTCGACCCGGATGAGGTTGCCGACCGCACCCGCGAGATCCTCTACGAGGGGCTGCAGCACTAAGTCTGCCAGCCAATCCAAAGAATTCGTGAGGGCGAATATACGGTTCGCCCTCTTTGATTCCTCACAGGCAGCCGACGGCACGAATATGCTTGCTTCCCCCATGCATACGGACACAGAAATCTGTCGACCGCGACGGCCTGCCGAAACAGTCACGACGGGGCCAAACGAGGGTTGCCGTAGCCAGGGGCCAGGAAACGAGCTGACGCTCGCCCTTCATGACGACCATCACATATGCACCGAGATCGGCGTCGAGTTGGGAACGCGGATTCCCGAATCTTTTTCAACGCATTGATTATTCGCTCGATCGGATACTCGCGACTCTCGCTCAGCAGCCGATTGACCAATGCATCTTCTGCCTCGACTGCCACCAACCTCGCCTAACGACCAAGCGGCGCAACCGCGCAGGATCCCGCTATCGGCTTCAAGTAGCGTCATGAGACCTGGGATCGCGGGCCGATAACCGCACGCTCCGACTGCCAGAGCAATCATCTGTTTGGCCCCATCAGACTCTTCGATCAGCAGTCGAGCGAGTAACTCCGAGCCCGCACGTTCGCTACGAATCTTCGCCAACGCGTCGGCACCTGACCCGTTCGAGCGGCTCGACTGACTGGAATCAACTCCCGAAGTACTGAATATATTGTCTGACAAAACCATTGACCCAGACTATGCCGGAGTATTAGTATATGCCGATAGGGACATTCAAGCGGGGAACATTGAGCAATACTGTAATGCGGGAGGAGAGTTTCTGTCCAATGGGTACAGAGCGTGATGGTTTGCCCACAATCACACGGTTTCTAGGCGGTCAGATCAGTCGACGCAATCTCTTGCGGCTTGCTGCCGCGACCGGAGGCGCATCTGCGCTTGCCGGCATTCTCGCGGCTTGTGGAGGAAGTTCGAACAAAGCAACCACTGCCGCGACGACGAGCTCCAGCAGCGGAGGGACGACAGCGACTGCGGCGGTCGGCAGTTCGACTCCGGCGGCGAGCGGGGGTACCTCAACGCAAGTCGCGTCCTCCAAGACGGGAGGCAAGCTGACCTACGGAATCTGGCAGAACCCGGATACCCTCGATCCAGGTGTCAGCGGGTTGATCGCGACCAGCAAGGTTGACATCAACGTCTTCGATCCGCTGGTCTACGCTCTTCAGGATACCGATCAGCCGTACTACCCAGGTCTCGCGACCAAATGGGACGTCAGCCCCGACGCGATGACCTTCACGTTCACACTACGCACCGACGTCAAGTTTCATGATGGCACACCGTTTAATGCCGATGCTGTCAAGAAAACCTTCGAGCACATCATTGATCCGAATAGCAAGTCGCTGTCTGCTCTTGGGAGCCTGAACCCAGGAGGCAGCTACGTGTCAACCGACGTCGTGGATGACTCGACCGTGAAGGTGACCTTCAAGGCGGCGAACGGCGGATTCCTGAACGCTGTCACCGGTGTCAGCCTGGCACCAGTTTCGCCGGCGGCATTGGACAAATATGGAGCCGATTTCGGTAGCAACCCAGTCGGCACCGGACCGTTCAAGTTCAAAGAATGGGTCAAACAGGATCACGTCACGATCGTCAAGAACCCAGACTATAACTGGGCTCCGGCCCCGTTCCAGCGCAACGGAGCGCCCTATCTCGACGAGATCGTTTTCCAGATCATCCCAGAGGCCTCGACCCGCGGTGTGACGCTGGAGAATGGCGAAGTCGACATGACCGAGGAACTCACTCCGGACGATTTCAATCGGTTGACCGGGAGCGGTGGATCGTTCCAAGGACTGCGGATCAAAACGACCGGTATGCCCTATGACATGATGATCAATGTCACCAAGGCACCGACAGATGAGTTGCCGGTACGTCAGGCAATGGAATACGCCACCAACAAAAAGGCTATCGTCGATACTCTCTTTTCGGGGATCTATGAACCGGCCTATGCCCCGGTCGACCCGACGACGCTCGGATTTGACAAGAGCCTTGAATCGATCTACACGTTCGATGCTGACAAGGCGAAGTCGTTGCTGGAAGGCGCAGGCTGGAAAGCAGGCTCCGACGGCATGCGTAGCAAAGACGGTAAGGCGCTCGAGATTCTTTTCATCAACCTGGCTGGCTTTGGCTTCGACGGCATTGCTCAGCTCATGCAGGCGCAATTCAAAGACGTCGGTATGAAGATGAACATCACACAGCAGTCCTTCCCGGCCGTGCAGGATGCGCTACATCGTGGTGACCACAACATGGCGCCCTTCTTTTTCTACGCTGTCGATCCCTCCTTCGCCAACTCAATCTACTCGACCGAGGCGATCAGCACCTTCAACTGGATGCACTACAGCAACGCCGAAGTCGACAAACTGATCCAGCAGGGACAGCAGGAGGTCGACCCGACCAAGCGCGCGCCGATCTACATTGAACTGAATAAGAAGATCATGGATGACGCGGTGATGATCCCGATCTACTACAAAGCCGTCGTTCTAGCCGCGAAGAAGAGCGTTCAGGGTTTCAGATACACGGTCAATGGCTTCCCGTTCTTTTACAATGTCACGGTGAAGTAGACCATTACCTGCTCGCTCGTCTGATCGAATTGCGCCGCTCCCAGAGGAACAATCTCCGGGGGCGGCCGCGAACTAAGGAAGAAGGAACGAGCTTTCTTTTATGCAGGCTTTCTTGCTCCGCCGACTCATCCAGTCGGCCTTGACGTTGATCGGCGTCTCGATCGTTGTCTTCCTGATGCTCTATTTGACACCTGGAGATCCGGTGACCATCATGCTGCAGGGGTCGAATGCTACGCCGCAGCAGGTGGAAACCTTGCGTCACCAGCTTGGACTGGATCAGCCGGTCTATGTTCGGTATCTCCACTATGTCGGAGATGCGATCCATGGAAACCTCGGCCGCTCGTATCAAACACATGAATCGGTGCTGAAGGCGATTCTCGACCAATTTCCGGCGACTCTCGAGCTCACGTTCGCCGCATTGTTCGTGGCGGTTGTGATCGGCCTCCTCTTCGGCACTATTGCTGCGATTCGGCGCGATACGTGGATCGACACCCTCAGCATGAACATCTCACTGTTTGGGGTGTCGATTCCGAATTTCTGGCTCGGAATGTTGCTGATTCTCGCTTTCTCCTTGCGTTTTAGGGTCTTTCCAGCGATCGGCACTGGTGGGGTCAAACATTTGGTGCTGCCGGCCATTGCGCTTGGTTGGGGCTACGCCGCGATCATCGCAAGACTGGTGCGACACTCACTGATCGAAGTCATGCAGAACGACTACATTAAGACTGCTCGGGCCAAAGGATTGGTTGAACGCACTGTCATCCGTCGTCACGCGTTGAAAAATGCGCTGATCCCGGTCGTGACCATTGTCGGACTCCAGTTCGGTCATATGCTGGCAAACGCGGTGATCATCGAGAGTCTGTTCGCTCGGCGAGGAATTGGTCGGCTAATCGTGACCGGCATCCTGTCGAAAGACTTTCCGATGGTGCAGGGGGTGGTTCTATTCGCTGCCGCGGGGTACGTGCTTGCAAACCTCGTCGTCGACGTCTCGTACGCGTTTCTCGATCCGCGAATACGCTTCTCGTAGCTGGTGGAAGGTGATACGAGTTAGTCATGAGTTTCGATACCGCCACGACCGACCGGCCGTTTACGAGGATACGAGCACGTCGATCTCTCACCTCTGACCTCGTACGTGGGTTTCTACGCAACAAAGGATCTTTTGTCGCAGTCGTAATCTTAGGGTTGCTCATCGTGCTGGTTGCAATTGGCCCTCGTGTTGCTCCCTACGACCCAACCCAGCAGATTCTGACTGAGGCGAAAAGCGGCCCGAGCGCCAAACATCTGATGGGGACAGATCAGTTTGGCCGGGACATCTTGAGTCGGGTCATGGTCGGATCGCGAAATACGTTGGGTTTGCCACTGCTTGCGATTGCTTTCGCGGTGGCAATCGGCGTGATGCCCGGATTGGTCGCAGGATATGCCGGTGGCTGGGTCGACTCGCTGATCATGCGTCTCGTCGACATATTGTTGGCCTTTCCAGGCATTCTTCTCGCGCTAATGATTGTGGCGATGCTCGGGACCGGTTTGATCAATATCATGTACGCCATCGGTATATCTTTGGTTCCGGTTTACGTGCGTATGGCACGTGGCTCGACACTCAGCATTCGTCACGAGGCCTATATCGAGGCAGCTCGAGTGCTCGGGAGTAGTCGCATCCGCATTCTCTCGCGTCACATTCTTCCGAATCTACTCGGCCCGCTGATTGTCCTCTCGACGACCGCGATCGGGTGGGGCATTCTGGCCGGAGCGGCGCTCAACTTCCTCGGTTTGGGGGTACATCCTCCAACGCCTGAGTGGGGGAAGGATCTCTCTGACGGACGCAATTATCTCGTGACCTCATGGTGGATCACGACCTTTCCGGGGCTGGCGATCATGGTAACGATCCTCGCGATCAATCTTGTGGGAGATACGCTAACTTCAGTGCTTGACCCGAAGCTGCGCAGTCGTTGATCGGTTTAATACTACAGGGAGGGACAGTCTATGCGTCTATACATTCTTCATCTGGGCAACTGCTACGTCGATAAGGGCGGGGTTTTGACTCCGGGATTGGACAAAGGAACCTGGTGGACCATCCCGATTGTCGGCTACCTGATACAGACTGACGATGGTAAGAATATTCTGGTCGACACCGGTATGGATAAGGACCTCATCGCGGATCCGGATGCGCTATTCGGCGGTACTCCGTTTGGTGAGGTGCTAAAGGTGCAGATGACCGACGATGACTACGTGGTCAATCAGCTGGCCAAGCTGGGGTTGAAGCCGGAAGACATCGATACTCTGGTCGCCACTCACTTCCATTTCGATCACGCTGGAAACACACGTGATTTCGTCAAGAGCGAAGTCGTGGTCCAGAAAGACTGCTACGACGATGTTATGAAGGGAAACCCGGCCTATCCAAAGGCAACATACGACGTTCCGGGCCTCAAATGGAACATCATCGACGGCGACGTCGAGATCGTTCCCGGCGTGACCTTGCTGAAAGCGCCAGGACACACGCCGGGCCACATGGCGGTGCTGGTCGATCTGCCGGATACCGGCAAGATCGTCATCGGTATCGACACGATCTACGTTCAAGACAATCTCGATAAAGACAACTGGGGTGCCTACTCCGACCCGGAAGCGGCCCGGGCTAGCGCCAAGAAGTTGCAGGAGATCGCCGAACGTGAAGGTGCCATGCTTCTCTACGGTCACGATCCATTTCAATGGAAGACATTGAAGAAGGCGCCTGAGTATTACAGCTAGGGTGGTGAGCATGGCACAAGAAGCATTCGATCAGGACGTCGATCAACATCGCGATGAATATCTCCACGCGTTGGGGGAGTATTGCAAGCTTCCCTGCATCACTGGCCAGGGAATAGGAATCAACGAGAGTGCCGCCGCGACCGCACAGATCCTACGTGAGATCGGCTGCGAAGATGTCCAGGTCCTTGAGACCGATGGTGCACCGGTCGTCTACGGCCGAATCGGTAGCGGCAGTCCAACTTTGTTGGTCTACAACCACTACGATGTCCAACCGCCCGAGCCGATCGACGCCTGGGATTCGGACCCGTTCGGTTCTGTCGAACGAGACGGCAAGATCTACGCGCGTGGTATCTCGGATAATCGCGGCGACGTCATGGCACGCGTGCAGGCGATCGCCAGCTACCGGCGCGTTCACGGAGAGTTGCCGCTGACTATCAAATTCGTGATCGAAGGTGAGGAAGAGATCGGTAGTCCGAGCCTACCGGCCTTCATCGACGCTCATCGAGATTTGTTGCAGGCAGACGGCTGTCTTTGGGAAGGCGGCGGTCTCGATGAGCATGACCGGTTCATCATCTCTCTGGGCCTCAAGGGAGTGCTGCACGGTGAGTTGCGGATACGATCCTCTCGCACCGATATGCACTCGAGCTGGGCAACAGTCGTGCCGAGCGCTCCATGGCGTCTGACCTGGGCGTTGGCATCGCTCAAGGACCCCGACGATCGGATTACGATCGACGGGCTTATGGATCATGTGCGCCAGCCGCCCGACGACGAGCTGGTAATGATGGAGCGCATTCCGTTCGACGAGGCGGCGATGAAAGCCGATCTCGAGATCCCGGCTTTCATTCGGAACCTGCAAGGGATCGAATTGCTCAAGAAGCATCTTTACGAACCGACGTGTACCATCCAGGGACTGCTGAGCGGGTACACGGGGCAAGGGCTCAAGGCGGTGCTTCCGAACGAGGCGATGGGCAAAATCGAGTTCCGGCTGGTGCCGGATCTTGAACCCGATCTGGTGCTCGATTTACTGCGCAAGCATCTGGACCAACGTGGTTTTCAGGATGTCGAAATCGTCACCCATGCCAAGTTGAGTCCGGCCAAGGCACCGGCCGATGCTTCGGTCGTACAGGCGGCGATCGCCGCGGCACGCGATAACTACGGAGATGATCCGATCGTCTATCCAGTGATGGCGGCCAGCGGCCCAATGTCGTACTTCTCGGCCGGGCTTGGTGTGCCCGTGGTAACCGGCGGCGGACTCTGGTGGTATGACGCCCGGGCGCACGCGCCGAACGAGAGTATCCGCGTTGATGACTACATCAAGGGAATCAAGTGGGCCGGGCGCTTCTTTGAGCAGTTCGGTAACGCGGGATGATGGTCACAAGGCTCATCTAGATCGTGGCGCCAGAGAATCACTCTGGCGCCGTCTCATAGCACCCATACAGAATGCCGAATAATCAGTTGTCGGTGAGAGGTTGATCTTCTGGCGAAGACTGGCCGTGCGAGGACTGCGGAGGAGTACTTCCATTGACAACCAGTTTGTTATTAGAGATCGCCCGTTGCCCCAACGCTTTGCAGTGTCTCAACTCGGATGCTGCGTCACATCCTTGCTTTGAGATCGTTCGGAGCCAGCGCGTGGCAAGTGGTTCTGAGTTTCAGTGTCCGGAACCTTGGAACGGCCGAATCGACACCGCGCCGATCCTGTTCATCAGCTCCAATCCATCGATCAGCGAGATCGAGGAACATCCGGTAATGTCCTCATCGGATGATGAGATTGCGGAGTATTTCCCTAACTGGTTCGGCGGCGGGCGGAAGGTCTGGATCAAGGAGGGACGCTACACTCTGCTTAACGATGGACGCTACAGTGGCGCTGTCCGGTTCCTAGCCGCGATACGACGACGTGCCGCTGAGTTACTGGATCGTCCTGCGGAGTCGGCGGTGCCGGGCACAGATTACGCTCTGCCGGAAGTCGTGCGATGCAAATCCCGAAGTGAAATCGGAGTTCGTTCGGCTGCAAGTGAATGCTCGAGTCGCTATCTCCACCGAACGCTCGAAGCTTCCGGGGCTAGGGTAATGGTCAGTATTGGAGCCTTTGCCGCAACCGCCATACGCGATCTTCTCGGCACTAAGACCAGCGATGCCTTCGTCGAGCAGACCAACATTGGTAGTCGTACGAGGCACGTTGCGTTTCTGCCTCATCCCGACTATTGGGGACCAACCACGTTCCAGCAGGTTATGCCCGAGGAACTGAATCGTCTCCGAAGTCGGCTAGGCCGAACGTGAGGCGTCACTCTTGGCGAGGTCAAAGTGGCATTGCGTGGCGGCGAATTCATACCGGACGGCGTCGAGGGGAAGCCCGTGTCGTATCCAAGCTGAGGCAGATCTTTCACTCGTCGCGGAGCAGACCGTCCTGGTAGGCGGCGCGGACTGCCTCCGAGCGGGAACGCGCGCCCATCTTCGCGAACAAGTTGCTGATATGAAACTCGACGGTCTTGATCGACAGAACGAGTTCATCGGCGATCTCAGCGTTACGCCTGCCGTCGGCGATCAGTTGCAGGACCTCCCTCTCGCGAGCGGTGAGGGATTCAGCTGAATCGCTGGAATCCTCGAGAACGCGAACGATCTCAGGGTCGAATACCGTGCCTCCGGCTGCCACCTGACGAACCGCAGCAATGATCTCGTCGGTCGACGCCGTCTTGCGCAAATATCCCTGAATGTCGAGCTTTGTCAGCGCGCGCGCGTAGTGAGGATCGTCATAGCCGGTCAAGATCACGATTCCAACGGAGGGAAATCGAGTTCGAACATGGCGCGCGACATCGACGCCGCTCATATCGGGTAGTCGAATGTCGAGCACAAGCACGTCCGGTTGTAGAATCGTGATCTGTTCAATTGCGCTGCCACCGTCTGCTGCTGATCCGACCACTTCAATGCCCGTCGCACGTTCGAAGCTTGATTGCGTACCCTCGCGCAGCATCGGGTGGTCGTCGACGATGAATACGCGTACCTCTCGAGAATTGGACGTGCTATTCATGACACTCTCCCAGTGGCACGGTGACAAATACCGTTGTTCCGCTCAGCCCAGCCAAGTCGATTTTGACGACACCATCCCACGGCTGAAGTCGCTCACGCATACCCAGCAACCCAAGATGCGTCGCATTGTCTGGTGGAGTCTGGCCGACAATCACGCCGTGACCGTTATCGGTAACGCGTAACGTGATCCGAGTTGCGGACCGCGTCAGGGTTACCTCGACCGATGTCGCGTTCGCGTGCTTGATGCAGTTGTTCAGCGCTTCCTGTGCCACGCGATAGAGGGCGGTCTCGAGCTCCGGCTCCAGACGTCCGAATCCATCATGATCCAGGGCTTCGATGTCCAGTGAGACGTTGAGCTCGGAACGAGCCCGTGCTTCACCGACCAGGATTTCCAGACCGGCGGCAAGACCAAAGTCGTCGAGAACCGGTGGCCGGAGACCCGCGCAAATGGCCCGTAAAGAGCTGATGATTTCATCTGCTTCGGCTCTGAGGCGAGACCGATCGAGTGGCGGCGATGTCTCGGATATTTCGCGTGCGAGCAGGATCGCACGCTGAAGTGGGTCGTCGTGCAAGTCAAGGGCCAGCCGGCTTCGTTCTTCCTCCTGGACTTGCATCAGCTGTCCACTCAGGGCCGCGAGTTCCTTTTCGCGTTCTCCGAGCTCATCTACTTGCTTCTCCAACCGGCGCAGCAGTAGCGCGCTCTGAAGTGCGGTGGCGATCATCGGCGTAAGCGTCGTAACCAGTGCGATATCTTCAGGATTGTGTGTGATGTCGTGACGCTTTGGCCCCAGGGAGAGGACGCCTATGGTCTCCTGTTCAATGGTCAACGGTTGGGTTCGAGCTGCTTGATCGACGGCACCTAATGTGTCGGCCGTTCTTTTCGTCAGATCTGGCGAGCGGTGCCAGAACGTGTTGGTACCGACTTCGGTGAAGAGGGTGATCCTCGCCCAGCTCAGGTCGAGTACATCGACGAGCCGAGAAAGCACGTGCTTGGCGATCGCTTCGAGACCACGAATTTCGACGATTTCGATGCTCAGCTCCCGCAGTGTCTCCTGATAATCATAGACGTCGCGAAAGAGGAAGGCTTCAGCTCGTCGTCGTAGCCATGACTGACTCGGCCACAGCACGACAGCAGCGCCGGCGAAGAGCAGCGCAGTCAAGAATGGGTTCTCGGCTCCAAGGTTCGTCCGGCCCTGCCGCCAGATCTCGAAACCGCGCACGGTCACGCTGAGCATCAGGATCAAGGTGAGCCAGATGATGAGCGCTACAAGTCCACGGCGAAGCAGACGGGTCACTCCGAAAAATTGGCGGCTGGTGATTGCGATGCCGAGGCTGATGGGCAGGAACACGGTGGACAGACTGACCACAGAGTAAGGTGCCAGGTTCCGGACTCCGATGAAATGCGGGATGACCAGCAGCGCCACAAACGGAACGAACGAGGCGACCATCCCAAGCCCCACGATCCCCATGGACCGGCGCGCGGCCCGTTGTTCGGGTGAGGAACGGAAGAGGGCTACCAAGACGAGCGTGGTCGCCCCCAACAGATTCGCCGTGTGAACCAAATAGCTCAGGTTCTTCAACCACACGTAAATCAGCGGATCCTGAATCGACGCGAGCATGAACATGCACATGAGGAGCAGAGAAGGAGTCACGGAGAGGATCGCGATTGCACGAAACCGCCGATGGCTGAGCCAGTTGATGGGAAAAACCCAGGAAAGCAGGAGCAGGCTCGCTCCAAAGGCTACAGTCGCCAGATAGAGAGTGGTCACGTTGAATGGATCGCCGGACGCCTCGGGAGCGAGTTGCTCGAAGAGGAGGGCTCCAAACGTACCGTTCGCAAGCATGACACCGGCGGTGACGAGATCGTCGGACAGAACGAAGACGGTCACACCGACCAGTGCAAAGCAGGCAGCAATGATGAAAAGGCTTATTTCCTCGAACGGTGTGGGCGTCGTGTGGTGGAGAGCCGTCGCGGTTCGCACCGTACTGCCTGATTGAAAGGTAACCGTGAGGGCCTTCGCAATCTGTGCCGGGTCGTCGTTCGAAGTGACTGGGATGCCGTCTGCGGTGAGAAGAATATCTCCTGGTCGCAGTTGGTCACCCCAGCCGATACCCGCTGGTTGAACCCAACTGACGACGAGACTATTTCCGTCAGACCGGGCGCGGAATCCGAGCACCTGTCGCTCAGCCGTCGTTTGGCTCGCGTTCCATTGGCCAAAGGCAGCAATCAGCCAGAGCAACACAATAGCGATGACCCATCGAGGGATCGCTGCTCTCGAACGTGCGACGGTCGAAGCGATAACGCTGGTCATCTCACGATTATCCGGACAAAAATCGAAGGACATCCGCGAAAGCGCGCATGAACCCTCCAGTCATGCTGACGGCGTCGGTTTCCGTTCTGAACGGCACTTCCCAGTGTAGCGCGACACGGCAAATGATGGGAGCAGATCCGGTGAAGCATTAGCAAGACCGGATCCGATTGATTTCATTGCGAGATAGTCGCCAAATTGGGATAGTAGCAACTACTCCGAACAAAATGGGGCCGCCTGAGTGCGGGGACAGCTCAGGCGGCACTGGGAGGAGGGTGGTAGCAAAGAAGTTGGTCGAAGAATGATGGAATTGACGACCTCTTTCCTCCTCGATGGGAAGCAAAAGGTGCGTCCCTCTTAGAGTAGAGGAACGACATCGTGGGGCACAACAGGGTAAACCCTAGGTTTCTTGAAAGCGGACAGGCCTTTTCAGGGGGCAGGAAAGTCTTTGAAGGTGCCGACCGATAGAGTCGATGATTGGCCTGGCACGTCACAGCGAGGTACCAACGTGTCCGACTTGTGGCCGAGCATTGCTTTCGCTGTCAACACTCCGTGCCCATCTGGCAGAGTTACCTGAAATGAAACGCCGCCGGCCATGGGGCTCGCCGCCGCCGTCTCGGGCGTTCCAGGTGGGCACCAGTTAGCCCAAACGATGAAGAGAGAGGCTTGCTGCCCCGGTTTGAGTGTGATCAGCTGATCGATTCCATCGAGACTCATGGCCTTCTGTTCTGTGACGAGTTCCTGTCCATACGAATCGACGAGCTTCACCTGAGCCGTCCCCTGGAGGGAACAAGGCTCGGTGCCGGTGTTGGTTAGGATGATCGATCCCGCCATCGAACCAGTCGCTCCCTGATAACCGGCCGTGGCAGAAAGGGAGTCGGCCTTACATCGCATCGCCGTGTAGTCAGGGGTTGGTGTCGGAGTGGCAGGGAGATCTTCGGTTACTGTGGCGTCGACGATCTTCGGCTTTCCATTCTCATAGCCGACGACGTATTCGCCGTGATAGTAACGGATCGAACCATCTGTTTGTTCGGCATCCAGATAGATCACCACGACGACCGACGCCAGTTGAAACTGGCTTTGTTCCGGTGATGGTGAGCGTGTCATGTTTCGTATGGACATAACCACTGGTGAAATCAGACAAGGGTTGTTGCTGTTGTAGAGCCGAACCGAGATAGTCGTACGCGGTCGAATAGTCCTGCAGATTGATTGCGTGAAAGTACCCGACCACCATGGATTCAGCAGTTTTCTCATCAACGGCGATGACTGTTGGGACTGCGGTCGATGCGAACGGTGTAGCGACACCAGTTGCTGGCACGGTTACACTCGATGCGCTCGAAACGGGTGGCGAACTCACCGGCGTTCCGGCGAACGGAGAGGGCGGTGAATTGGGAGCGAGTTGTTGGGCGAACGCGCTGGTTGCCGGGGAGCTGGCCGATGGCGAAGCGCTCGTCCCAGCCGCGAATCCAGCTGGATGGTCCGTCTTTTGTCGACGGCGCGTTGTTGTTGAGTAGGAAGATAGTGAGAGCCGCGACTAATACGACGGCGACTGCCGCGCCAAGCATCCCGCCCGCCTGCCGCATGAGGCGCGAAGGAGTGACGCTAGACATCACGGCTGCTTGGGTATGGACTTGTTCCCAGAGCTGCGCTGACGGCGTGATGTCAGCGAGATGTCCGATCCCTTCCGCGCCGGATCGAAGCGCTCGCTCGAAGCGGGCGCAGCCAGCGCACGAGTCGATGTGCTGGACGATCTGTCCGCGCTCCGTTGAGGAGAGGGGCCGGTCGTAGCCGTCCGAGATGAGATGGCGAACTCGTTCGCAATCCATCACGCATGTTCCTGTTCGGCGGTGAGAGTCTCATAGGCCTTGGCGAACGCCTTTCGTGCTCTAAACAGCCGTACTTTCGCGGCGTTTGACTTGATTTGAAGCGATTCCGCGATCTCGTCGATCGAGAGTCCCTGATGATGCCGCAATAAGAGGATACTGCTGTGTGACGGCCCGATTTTCGTCAGAGCCTGATCAATGAGTTCAGATTCGCCGATACGTTCAGCAAGACGAAGATCTTTCCCACGATCCGGCGTGCTGGGGCCGAACGGAATCCACTGCAGCAAGCGCTTTCTCCGAAAATAGCTCATCGCGGTATTCGTCGCGATCCGGTATATCCAGGCGCGAAAATTGAGTTCGCCGTCGATTCCACCAATCGCCCGGTACGCTTTTAGAAACGTATCCTGAGCCAGGTCTTCCGCGATCTCACGATCGTTCACCATCCGGTACAAGTAGTTCACGATCGGTCGCTGATATTGATCGAACAGCGCGGCAAATGCTGCCGAATTGCCGGCTTGGGCGCGGTCAAGCACGCCGCGCTCATCCATTCCCACAGCCCCCAACTGTGCCCATTCCATGCGCGTCCACCCTCTCCACATACACCGACGCATGAGCAGGTGCGGAAGTTACATCCGGTGGCAGGGACGGATGATGGACTTCTCTAATCCGTGGTTCGAGAAACGATGCCGTAGGTCGTGGGCCGTTCGCTGGTTGCTCCTTCCGTCAGCTTGGCGTTATTCAGAAAATCGACGAAGAGGCTATCAATCTGGATGATGCACTCGTCAATGGGCATGGCGAGTGGGGGGCCTCCGCCCACTTGCTTCAACTGTAACGATCATTGAAGCTGAACGCATCCCGTACCACGTCGGCGTCACGAACATGACTAACGTGATTCTTCATGCAGACGTCGAAGTTCCGAGACACATGGCCCATCGGAACGAGCGGAAAGGGTGAAACCGATCACGGTTTGCAGCACAATTTTGTCGAGTATTGTCTGTCGCAATTTGCGCAACGCTACAGGGAGATGTGCCGATGGGAAATCTTGATTCAGAAGGTCATCCGGAGCGCTCCCGGTCACGAGCGTTGAGGGGACTTCGCGATGAGGAGCAGCGAATCCTCGAGATGATCCGGCGGCGGGCGAAAGTGTCCCGCAACGTTCAAGAATCGTTTGACGAGCGGATGACCTTCGGTGAGCGGATGGCCGACCGACTGGCCGAGCTCGCTGGGAGCTGGAATTTCATCTTGATATTTCTCGGCCTTATTGTGATTTGGGTCATCCTTAACGCAACACAGCTTATCTTCAATGCGTTCGATCCGTACCCGTTCATTCTGCTCAATCTCTTTCTCTCGTTGCTCGCCGGAATTCAAGCGCCGGTCATCATGATGAGTCAGAACCGGCAGGAGGCGCGCGACCGCTTGCAAGCCGAGAACGACTATGAGGTTAACTTGAAGGCAGAGTTGGAAATCGAGCAGTTACACCAGAAGGTGGACGAGCTACGCGAAAAGCAGTGGCAGAGTCTGCTCCAGATTCAAGAACGCCAGATCCAGCTACTTCATCAGCAGATCGAGATGCTGCAGAGTTTGGTCGACCGGCCGAATGGTACGGGAACCGAGCAGCCAACGGCATCGTGATCGGATGTCCGAAGCGGCCTCATGGCATGGCGCGCACCTTCGGGAAGAGTCTGAAGGCGAAAATTGAGAAGGACAGCACGATGATTGCTCCGGCGGCGACCGTGATGGGTACTCCGATTGCCGAGCCGATGCTGCCCATCACCATGGCCCCGAGCGGCATTAGCCCCATGGGAATCAGCGTGTAGACGCTCATCACGCGACCACGCATCTCTTCCGGCACATTGAGTTGCAACAAGGTGTTCGTGATGGCCATGAATAGCGTCTGGGTTGCTCCGAGCACCAGCAGCAGCGCGAGAGAAGGGATGAACCAGCGGGACAAGGCGAATCCAATAAGGGTCGCCGCGAAAACCACGGTGATGACGAGGAGCGAGAATCCCTTGCGTTTCGATCTGCCGAAGCGACCTACCGTTAGCGCGCCCGACAAGGCCCCGACGCCGGTGATTGCCATCAAGAGACCGTACCCGCCCGCCCCTTTGTGTAGTACGTCTCTCGCGAAGATGGGCATCAGTTGCATGTAAGGACGGCCCAGGAAGGTCGGCACGCTCAGGATCACCATCAATCCCCAGATCCGTCTATCTCCGAGCATGAAACTGAGCCCCGCGGTCAGGTTTTGTAGGATCGACTGTTGAGCGCGTGCCACCTGCGGGCGCGGAGCGATGCGCCACAGGGCATAGACCACCGCGAAGTAGCTCAAGCCGTTGATGAAGAATGCTCCTGCTGTCGAGATTGCCGCCACGAGGACACCGGCCAACGATGGACCGATGATCGCCGCGGAGTTCCAGGCCGCCGAGTTGAGCCCGACTGCGCTGGCGATGTTCTCTTTCCCGACCAGATCCGGAACCAGTGCCTGCCGTGCCGGATTATCGAGCGCCATGACCACGGAGCTGAGGAAAGCGATCAATAGAATCTGCCAAACAGTGACGATGCCGGCCAGATCGAGAAAACCAAGGACAATTGCAAGGACAGCGGCTGTTGATTGCGTGAAAAACAGGAGCTTGCGGCGATCCAGTCGGTCGGCCAGCACGCCGCCAAACAACGTGATGCTCAGAGCGGGAACGGCCCGCACGAGTCCAACTAGCCCGAGATAGAAGGCGGAGTCGGTGAGCTGGAGGATGAGCCAGCCCTGCGCCACCATCTGCATCCAGCTCCCGATGTTGGAGATGATGCTCCCGTACCAGAAGCGGCGGAAATCATCGACCGCCAGTGCCCCACCACCTGGTCGCAGGTTGACGCCTCTTGGGAGTGAGATCACGGCGGAAGCGCGATTCAACGTTCGCCAGAGTCCGACGGCACGATTTGCCACCGGTCGTCGCCTGGCGGGCGTTGGAAGCTGATCTGGCTCCGTTGTCATGAAGTCCCTTGTTCGTGATCCTCGATAAACTGAAGCAATTTCATTGGTGTGTTAACGCGGACAGTCGCTGCCGGATTTAGAACGAGCGCGAGATGATGACCTGTAGCAGTTCGCGCAGCCGTGCGTCCTGCACGCGGTCCTGGGCGCCGAGCTTGAACGATTCGATACGCAGATCCTGCGAGGACTGCCGGTATTCATAGGCCTGGAGGAGAGCCTCCAGCTTATCAATCTGACGAACGAGACGGGCTTCGGCTGTGTGGCCCGCCTCGTATTCCTCCCAGGCGTCACCAATCAGCCGGCTCAGCGACTCCGGCAACCCATCGGTCATCACCCGCAGCGCGTCTTCCTCGGCTTGACGCTTGGCCCGGTCTGCGGCCTCCGAATATTCCGGCCGGCTGCGGAAGAGCAGGCTCCGATCTACGGTCGCATCTTCGAGCGTCTCATCGAACGGAGTCGCGTCTCCGGCGATCGATTCGGGCAGGTCGTGGCAGAGTGCCAGAACCAATGCTCGTCCCGAATCGACCGCCGGATCGTCGTGAGCGAGCAGCAAGGTCATCAACGCGACACGAAACGTATGATCGGCGACCGACTCCGGGTCGGGAACGTCAAGATACAGCCAACCCTGTCGCGGCAGCTTCTTAAGTGCTCCCGCGTAGACCAGAAGCTGGACGATCGCCTCGTCAGGCGTGGTCAATGCGCGCCTGCTGGCTGTTGCCGCAACCGGATAAGATGCGTTTACCTAATCGCGCGCTTTGGTCGTGTTGCGTAGCGTTCCAATCCCTTCGATCTCCACCTCGATCGTGTCACCGGGCTTCATCGGGCTGACCCCGTTCGGCGTGCCGGTCATGATGACGTCTCCCGGTAGCAAGGTCATGACCTCGGAGACGAAGCTCACCAGGAATGCCGGTTTGAAGATGAGATCGCTGGTGTTACTGCTCTGCTTCACTTCGCCGTTGAGTCGTGCCTGAATCGAGAGGTTGCTCGGATCGACGTCGGTATCGATGACGGGACCGAGCGGGCAGAAGGTATCGAATCCCTTGGCACGCACCCACTGTCCGTCCTTGCGCTGGAAGACACGGTGGCTGACATCGTTGCCGCAGGTATAGCCGAGCACGTAGTCCAGCGCCTTATCCTCGGACACTCGCGATGCCTTCTTGCCAATAATGATGCAGAGTTCAGCTTCGTGGTCGATCCGATCGCCCTCCGGCAGCTCGATGACGCCACCATGACCGAGTAACGCGGTCTGCGGCTTCATGAACAGCACCGGCTCAGTTGGGACCTGGCGCGTCGGATCGTTCTCGGTGACGTGCAGGGCATAGTTCAGGCCGATTGCCACGATCTTGCTGGGTTCAACGGGTGGGAGGATAGTCAGGGAATCCATTGATCCGGCCGATGCGCCTTTGGTGAGTCCCTCGAACAGATCCCCCTCCGCCTGATACACGGTACCGTTCTCGGCGACGCCGTACCGTGGTGAGCCGTTGTCGAGATAGCGAACGATCTTCATATTGTCTCCCCATCCGTTTCGATCCGTGCGGTAATCCGATCGCGGTCAGGTGCTGACCGGCTCAAAGTATCGTAGCAGACATCAGCGATTTGGGATCGAGCAAGGGCGAACTGGAATGCCAGAGCGCGGCTGTGCGATCGGGCAGTGGAGTCAAAACTGCGCCGAGGTGGCTCCGCAAATACTCGTAATCAGTTCATCAATATCGTCGTGATCAATCAAGTGGGCAGTTAGGTCATCGGCCATCGCCGCGACGACACGCACTCGTAGGTCGTCTATGCGCAACGGTGTGGATGCACTGAGATAGCCGTTCTCAAGGAAGTAGCCGCGCAACTTTTCCACGGCTGCCTTTCGAAACCCCGTCACGCTCCCGTTGTCGAGGGCTGAGACGAGCGCTTCCGCATCGCCATTCAACTGCAGGAGGAGCTGGGCAACCCTGTCACGGAACGTTTCCGTGATGGCGCCTGAATCAAGAATGACGGCGCGGTCGACGGACCTTCCCCGGCCCATGCGCCAAGCTTCGAACGTGGCAGTCAGCGCCTTCGCCCGAGCGTGGGCGTGCTCGTACGTACCAGGGAAGTTCTCGAATAGATTTTGTCCACCAAACTCGATCAGCGTAGATAGCTGTCCCCACGTGTTGATGTGGTTCGAAAGCAGATGGTAGAGCGCGTCCGTGTCATGGACCAAATGCCACAGATGAATGCTGCCAGTCTCGGCCCAGGGATCAATCGCAGGTACTCCAAGGATTTCTCGGTAGTCTCGCCGATTCATGCCGTGAGGGGCGGGTACCTCGGTCATTGGAGAGGCGGAGATTTCAATCGTTGGGAGTCGCTCGATATCGGCAAGTCCACGAGCCACAGCCAAGTCGATGACTTTGTACGAGACATCGTCGACGTCCTTGAGAATAGTGAGCCATTTCCCGACTTCGTCATGTTGAGCCGTGAAGTAGAACACTTGCCGACCACTACGGCCGATCTCGATCGTGGCGTCAATGATCGCTCGCGCCCGGTGCTCGTCGCTATTACCCAGCACCTCATCGAGAATGAGTGGCAACTTCGGTCCCTGCTCCATCTCCTCGACGAAGGCAATGCGCACCGCCATCAGAAGTTGAACCCGCGTGGCGCTGGAGAGTTCGTTCAGAGAGTGCGCTTGGCCGCTCTGAGTATCTGTCGCACGAAACCGTGGTGACGGTTCACTCGCGAATTCCAGGCGATAACGCCCGTAGGTGATTCGGGAGAAGAGCTCGCGTGCTCGGTGGAAGACACGCGGTCGATCCCGATCTCGTGTCTGCTGCCGAATGAACTCGGCCAAGCTCCAACCGGCAGCAAGCCGGTAGGCGTCGTCGCGCTCTGCCACGAGGGCGTCGGACGCCTCAATCTCGGCTGCGATCGCCTTCTCAAGATCATGATTCTGTTTTGCGTCGGCGACACGGGTCTCAATCGCTACAACGTCCCTGGTCAATTGCTCGTACTCAGCCGCTCGCTCGTTGACCTCGGCAAGCTCACGGGTTAGACCGTCGACGTCACGCACCTTGAATTCATCGTGAGCGCCCAGATTCGCTACAGCCGACTTCAGTTCGTATTCGGCCGTCTTTCGGGTTTCGATCGCTTCCCGGTATCCGTCAAGCTGGCGCATCAGCTCAGCGAGAACCTGATCGTCGCCATCTTCCAATTCGAGCCGCTCGAAGATTGCCCGGCATCGCTGTTCGGTTTGCTCGATCTCGGGTACCACGTCCTCCGCAAGTGATCGCTGCTTCTCTTTTACTGCCCTGGTGGCATCCGAAAAGGACTGAACCCGGTTGCTGAGATCTTCGATGTTCCCGAGAACCTCGGCATGCTCGAGGGCAGGCTTGTAGTCAAAGCGGCTCAATTCCTGATTAATCTTGTCCAGGAGGTCGCCACGAGCCGAGACGGCCTTATCAAGATTAACGCGGGCTTGCCGAGCCGCGACCTCTGCAATTTGCCAGCGGTCAAGATTCTCGGCCAGCAGATAGAGTTCAGATGACGTTGTTGGACCGAGGCCATATTTCTCCGCAAGCTGATCGCGCTGGCTCTCAAGCTTGCGTCGAGCCATGGAAGCTTCCTCGCGTTTCACGGCAAGGTTGTCCCAGCGGTGTGCCTTCTCCTCGTCGACGATTCCCTTGCGGAGTTCGTCGTTAAGCCGATCAAGCAACTTCTCGACATTCTTCGATGTCCAGGTGTCGACTCGATCAAGACCGAGCCGCTCATAATCCTCCTGGATGATCTGCAATCGATCCACCTGAGTATGAGTAGATGTCGGACGCGCAAGGAATAGCAGTACCACTCCAAGAACCACGAGCACGCTGAGGAACCAATACGCAAGGATGGCAAGCATCAGGGCAAGAATAATCACCAGGATGGCAGCAATCCGAGTGATGGCGACAAGCCGGGCGTCGGCTTGTGCGGAACCAGCTTCGGGTGCCTTCATCCATCGGTTCAGGCACGAGATGCCTTCGCGAAGTTGGTCGAGATTCGAGGGCGGGACGACCTCCCCGACCCAATCCTGCAGTGCCGTTTGTGCATCCTCTTGGGCTCGGGCTAATTCAAACTCACTGACCAGATCCCTCAGTCTCCGAAGTCCGGCCACTTCGATCTCGTTGATCTGAAATTCTTGAATCCGATCGGCAATGCGAGAACGAGCCAAGTCACGTTGTGCGACCGAATCCCGCCAACTTCGTGTTTCACGGTCAGCATTGCCAGCAAGATCTTGAAGACTCTGACACTGGGCTCGGAGCGTGGTGATGAGCCCGGGTTGGATAGGTACTCCTTCAAGTCGGGTCATTGCGACTGCCTCTTTCGCAGACACAATCGCCGACAGATCGCGCTCACGACGGCCTTCCAATTCAGACAGCCGTTCCCGAAGGTTCGCCAAAACGCTGGTTTCGTCCTCGCGGAGGAGTTCCATGGATGGAGGGAAACTTGCGACTACTCGACGCGCGTCTTCGAGGGTCAGTTCAGCTTCCTTGACCCGAATCGCTCTTCCCAGTAGGTTCGCGCGGTTGTTTGCTTCCCGTGCCGCGTCGCGGCGCGCCTCGAGTTCGGCTAGGTCATCCTGCTGTGACACGAGTTCACTCTGCAACCGTTCTGTTTCTCGCAGTGATTTGCGCGCATCTTTCAGCAAGTTTGCCGACGTCATCGATCGAGTCGGTGTCTCGCGATAACCAAGTTCACGGACAGCATCGTCGACATCGTATCCGCCAACTGACTCCCGCAGGATAGCCTCGGCGAATGATTCATTGTCGGCCGTCAACAAATCGTGCAAGGTCAGAATGTACCGGTCACGCGTCTCGGGGCCGCCAATGTTGAGTCGTGAGTCATCTTGACCATCACGTTGGCACTGATACGCGCCAGCGTCGAAGTCAATAAACCACTCCGAGCCATCGAGATGAAGCTGTCCCGAGAGGGCACCGCGTGGCCAACAAGGAGGGTCGGGCCAGAGGAGTGCGTGAATAGCCTTGGCGGTGGTGGATTTGCCGGATGCGTTTGGTCCATGAATGATATTGATGCCTGGGCAGAGACCGTCGAGTGCGTATCGGTCCTGGATGCCCGGCGAACGGCGAACCTCAATTCGGGTGAACGCAAGTCCCGGCTGGCCGCTCATACTCCCTCCTTCTGCGCTATGAGCGTATCGAGCAAGGACCAGGCTTCCCTCAATAGATATTCACGTGCCTGTGCTACCTCGGGTGCACTATCGGTTGCGACATCGGCAAATGGGCGAAACACTTGAACGCCGCGCAGTCGAGCAGTCGTTTCGTAGAGCAGATCCCGATATTCCACAGGTTGTTCATCTTGTTCGAAGGCCCGGATCAATCGCGCGACTTCTCCGGGAGGATCATTCCGAACGGCAATCGACGCGAGGTCCAGAGCGGGCTGAGTCTCGAAAATCTCTCGTTCAACGATTCCGGTTACGCCCGCGACCGTTCGCGATAGATCGTCCTTGGCAGTTCGAATCAAACTAGGGAGCTTCCTGTGCAGCGCTGTGCGTCCTGTAATGCGCAGGCGACAACAGAGGCATAGCAGCGATCCCCGGTTTTCAGCTGCTTCGCTGAGTGAATCGAGCAGCGCGGCAGCGATCGCTTGCGGAAACGAATCCTCTGTGTCAAGACCGGTCACGTCTACGGGGATTGTCTCGTAGCGGACCGTGGAAAGCGGTAGTAATCGTTGGTTGACTGTCCCATCTTTCTTGAATTCGACAATCCAGGCGCCGTGGGCGCCAGGCTCTCCCGGGTCCATCGCCTGAGGAGACCCCGGGTAGAGGACTGGAGGTCCGACATCGTCCGAATAGAGGTAGGGGCGATGAATGTGTCCCAGGAGCCAGAATGAGACCGGTTGGCGGCGAAGGTCGATTAACGACACTGGACTGTACCGACTTTGCGCCTGATCGAGATCCGCGTGGAGAAGCCCGAGGATCGGGATTCCATCGTTGGAACATGAATATCCCTCGAGGGGATTTTCAAAGACGGTCTCCTGAGTAAAGGAACGTCCGTCGACGTGCAAGACCGGACGCCCTTCCCGCCGAATGGTTAGTCGTTCCCAACCGCCACCACGCCCTAAGAGATGGAGGCGGCTCGAACCCAGGGTGTCGACCAGTTTTGGCAGAACATCGAAGTCGTGATTGCCGGCCACGGCGACCGTCTCAATGCCAGCCTCATCGAGGCGGCGAAGCCCTCGCTCCAACGGGCCAATTGCTTCAAAAAATCGATTAGCCCGGTCGACTATGTCGCCGCTGAGGGCAACAAGATCGACGCGTTCTGAAATAGCGAGATCAACGATTGAGGCCCAGGCCGCGGCACATGAGTGGCGGGGATCATCGAATTCCGACGGGACCTTACTCGATCTTCTTCCAATATGAAGATCGCCTGCACACAGAACCTTCAATATGATGTGCTCCCTCGTTCGTGATAGATGCCCCCGACCGTGGCATTTCGTACGTCTTGCTCAGCATTGACCGGGAGAAACACCGTTCGCGTCCCGTCTCAGATAGTGCCGGTGAGTCTCTGCTTGAGCTTGCTGAGTCTGATGGGGCTGCCGAGAGTGACGTCTCCGCCCCATTTGGCTGCTGCTCACTATCAGGCCAATGATGGATGATGACTTCCCCGCCACCAGCGTAGCCGAGCATATCGAAAAATGAAAGTATGAAACCTTGCTCGGATACGAGGGGCCACGTGTTGCGTTCTCCTGCACTTCAATCTGTTGGAAAGGACCCACCGGCTGATGGTGGGTGGTTCGAGTTGGAGGATGGTTGCCGCCTAATTCGTGTGAGGTGGGTATGGCATATCGGCGCCACGTTCGCTATTCTCTGTGAACAATCGCAACAACCGTTGCGCTGAGATGAGAGAGTTGACGGAATGCTCGGGATGTTGATCGACCGAGATGCTCGGTGGCGAGCCACCATTCATGCGGAGACGCACACCGCACCACTGTCCTGACGAAGATTGGCGCGGATGGACGGTGGAAGCGGGCGCCGTGCGGCGGAGCCCCTCCACACCTTACTGGTGGAGGTCATTAGGTGCATTCCCGAGACGGTATCGCGAGCGCGAGCATTCGCCGCAGCATACGGCGCTTCGTCTTCTTTCAGCTTTCGACGGAAGCGCGCTTCGAAAGCGCGATCTGGATCATCTACCTACAGAGCCGGGGACTCAGCCTCGCGCAGATCGGTTTGGCCGAAGCTGCCTTTCACATGGCCCCGCTGCTCATTGAGCTCCCTTCCGGCTCATTCGCCGACATAGTCGGGCGGCGCTGGTCTCTCGCAACTGGTTCGCTGCTGGTAGCGATCTCGTCCGCTCTCCTTTGGTCGGCGCACTCGCTGCCGCTCGCGATGATCGCCCTTTTCCTGTCCGGTGCCTCGTTCAGCTTCCGCTCAGGAGCCGATCAGGCTTATCTCTTCGACACTCTCAGTCAGGAGGTTGACGGCCAGCGGAGCTATCCAAGCCTCCTCGGACGGCTGCTCGGAGCGATGTATCTGGTTGGAGCCGCGGCTGCCTGGATCGGGGCGGTCGTATCGGACATCAACTATGGGATCACCTTTGGACTCGCGATCGGGGTTGGGTTGGGCGGCACGTGGCTGGCGGCCGGACTGGCCGAGACAAAGTGGGTGCCTCGTTCGGAAGAGTTGTCCGACCGTCATGGCTCGATTCGAGAGCATATCGCCGAGACGCGTGACACGTTGCGGGGCAGCAGAATCCTTTCGCTGATGCTCGCATTTTCGGCGGTCTTCTGGGTGGCATCAACGATAAGCCACCTGTATTTGCAGGCGGCGTTTGCCGATCGTGGGCTATCGAATAGCCGTATTGGGCTGGTAATCGGGGCGACGGGCATCGTCACGGCACTGGGCGCGTCACTGGCCGGGCGCGTGGCGGGTCGCGGGTCGTTTGGTCTGCAGTTGGCGCTGCTGGTCACGGTGAGTGGGTTGGGGCTGATTGGCACCGGAGTCACGGGACTGGGTCTGGCGATCAGTGCCTATCTCATTGCCAATCTGGCGATGGGACTGGTCGAGCCGCTGATCTCGAACTGGTTCAATGAGCGCATTGACTCTGCTCGTCGTGCGACGGTCCTCTCAGTCGAGTCCTGGCTCTTCTCGTTGACGATGATCTTCGCCTTCCCGGCCACCGGCTGGTTCGCCGAGCGAGCAGGTTGGAGCGCGCTCTACTCCTTGTGTGGAGGCGTGACGCTTTTTCTCGCAGTCGTGATCTTTGTCGGCCGGAAGATACGTGTTGCGCCGACGTCTGGGTGTCTGAGACACGATGGTGCCTCTGACCGGACGACATAGACTCGCGGTCAGAGGCACAGTGAGTTCTTGGCGCTACATCTTTTCGCGGATGAGATCGGCGAGGATTGCGATACCTTGTTCGATCTGTGCCTCATTCGCGAAAGAATATGAGAGCCGTAGCGTGTGATCCCCGCCGCCGTGGAAGTGACAGGACGTTCCAGGGAGGAATTCGACACCCTTCTCACGCGCCGCCGCTCCCAGGTCTGTCGCACTGATCCCTTCGGGAAGATCGACCCAGACGAAGAATCCGCCATCAGGGTCAGTCCAGTTCACCTGATCCGGCATGGTGGCCTTGAGCGTCTTGATCATCGCATCGTGACGACTGGAGTAGATCGCGGTTAGCTCGGTAACGTGCTCGACGAGCGTGCCGCTGGCGCAGAATTCGGCGGCAACTGCTCCGGCAAACGGGCTCGTGCCCCCTTCGGCCTTGAGCGAGGCGAGCGTGCCGATTATCTGTGGTGAAGCGACGACCCAGCCAAGCCGGACGCCCGCGGCCATGATTTTCGAGAACGTGCTCAGGTATGCGACCAATCCCTGGTCGTCAAGGCTGTAAATGGTTGGCACCCGTTCTCCGCGATAGCGAAGATCAGAGTAGGCGTCGTCCTCGACCACCACGAAGCCATACTGATGCGCAAGCTGGACGATCCGCTGGCGCCGCTCCAATGAAGTTGTGACTCCGGTCGGATTCTGGAAATTCGGGATCGTGTAGAAGAGTTTGGGATGGCGGCCTTCACCGGTCAGCCTTACAAGCTCGCGTTCAAGTGCATCGACGTCGGTCCCCTGAGCATCGAGTGGGATCGTCACGACCTCGGCACCGGCGGCACGAAAGGTTTGTACGGCGCCGGACCAGGTCGGTTCCTCACTGATGATCACGTCTCCGGGATCGCACAGCGCTTGGGTTAGCAAGTCGAGCCCCTGAGACGCGCCATTGGTGATCAAGAGATTCTCTTCGGTCGCCTCGATTCGCTGGTCCCGCCGGAGCTTGATCAGAAGTTCATCGACCAGACGCCCGTAGCCGCGTGACGCACCGTACTGCAGAGCCCATTCTCCATCGCGCTCGAGCGCGAGGCGAGTCGCCTCCACGACGTCACCTTTCGGCAGGCTGGCGGGATCTGGAAAACCGGCGAGGAAGGAAATAAGTGAGGCAGATCGGCGAGGATCGCCCATGCGAGGCGCCCCAACGCGCTTGACACGGGCACTGAATAGATCTTCGATGGATTGGCTGAGTGTCTCGGACAAGAGAACTCCCTTCGATCATTGAGGCTTCGTGGACACGATGCGATGCGTGGCGCCATATTGTACCGTCTGTTGCTGGAATTTGGGATCTGATCCCGGACGCGCATTCGGATATTTGAATAAGTGTCGTGCTAAGGTAGTCTGTATAATCGAGACGTGGGTGACTGGCAAGAAAGAGGTCAATCTTGACTGCCGTTAACGCAGCGTTCTTCTTCCGCCGCCGCGGCTCCATCATTTGAGGAAAGAGATAGAGATTGGAACAGTCGCACGACGTTTTCGACATGACCATCATCGGAGGCGGCCCGGTCGGACTCTTTGCTGCTTTCTACGCGGGGATGCGTGGATTGCGAACGAAGATCGTCGATAGTCTGGAAGAGCTCGGTGGACAACTGATCGCCGTCTACCCGGAGAAATACATCTACGATGTCGCGGGATTCCCGAAGATATTGGCGAAGGATTACGTGCGGGAGGCTGCCGAGCAAGGTCTTTCGACCGGCGCGGTCGCTTGTCTGAGCGAAGAGGTACGCGGGCTCGAGCACTTTAAGGATGAGAATGTTTTCCGGCTAGTCACCAATCGTGCCGAACACTGGACCAGTACGGTGCTGATTTGCGCCGGAGTCGGTGCGTTTGAACCGAAACGGCTCGAAGCCCCGGGCGTTGAAGATCTGCTCGGGCACGGCGTCCATTATTTCGTGCGGAATCTTGAGCAGTTTCGCGATCGTGACGTTGTCATCGTTGGTGGTGGTGATTCGGCCGTCGACTGGGCGCTCACATTGGAGCCGATTGCCAAGCAGGTAACGGTCGTTCATCGCAGCAAGTTTCGGGCACACGAGCGCTCGGTGCAGGATCTCGAGAACTCCCGTGCGAACCTTTTTTATCCGTTCTACGAAGTGAAGGAAGTACGCGGCAACTCGCATCTTGAAGAGGTCCATTTCCATCACTCGCGAACTGGGGAGTCACATGTTGTCCCGGCCCAGGAGTTGATCGTCGCGATCGGCTTTTCGGGCCGCCTCGGTGCGCTCAAGGAGTGGGGGTTTACCATCGAGCGCAACATGATTGTGGTCGATCCGTTGACGATGGAGACTGGTATGCTCGGCGTTTTCGCGGCCGGCGACATCGTAACTCATCCCGCAAAGTTCAAACTGATCGTGACAGGCGCCGCCGAGGCGGTCGTTGCGGTCAATCATGCGGTCACCTACCTGGATCCCTCCGCACGCCTCGATCCAGGTCACTCCACAAATATCATGGAGAAGAAGGCGCGCCGCTCAAATTCTTAGCCCCATTCTGGCCACGCCTTGAGCGCACCGGTAGTCCGCCGGTAACGGGATTCCCATGTCTCGATTCGCGCTCCCATCAAAACCATATGCTGATATCGTAATAATTAGAAGTAGACCTGCGAAAGCGGTATAGACCGGAAAGGGAATATTGACATACATTTGGTCGCTGTGTTAGGCTACGCCAGCACCCACTTTGCTGACGCGCATCCTCATTAAGGGAAACGGGCACAACGCTCTTGATGGGGTATATGCGACTCAAATTCAATACTCGAGGTACCCATTCGAGTGATCCATCCAGTAACGAGGAGGAGGGTTTAAGTAATGGGCCAGTTCATCGCCAGACGGCTCATCTGGCTAGTTCCGACGATCCTTGTGATGTCTCTGCTGACGTTCACGCTCATGCATCTCACTCCAGGCAGTCCGTTGCAACCATTGGCAGCGAACGCCAATCCGCTTCCCCCCGAAACACAAAAGAACCTCGCACACGCCTGGGGCCTCGATAAGCCTCTCTGGCAGCAGTATCTCACCTTCCTCTGGAAGAGTGCTCACCTCGACTTTGGCTATTCATTCATCTATCGCACCCGCCACGTGACTGAGATTCTCCGGGCCGCATTCCCAGTCTCAATGGAGCTCGGAGCGATGGCCATGGGTTTGGCGATCATTGTTGGTATTCCACTCGGCGTGTTGGCTGGGGTGAACCAGAACGGACCAATCGATTACATTGCTAGCTTCCTGGCGACGCTGGGCGTCGCGGTACCAAACTTCGTCCTCTCGATTTTCTTTATCGTGATGTTCGTGATTGTCGTACACATCTTACCCAGTACCGGGGGCTGGAATGGCCCCAAAGACTGGGTAATGCCCGCCGTAGCGTTAGGTCTTGGTCCGCTCGGAATCATCGCTCGCTATACGCGCTCAAGTATGGTCGAGGTACTGCACCAAGACTACGTGCGCACGGCGCGGGCGAAGGGACTATCCCATTCTCGTGTGGTCATCGGTCACGCATTGAAGAATGGTCTAATTCCGCCACTCACCATCATTGGCCCGATGTTCGCGGCTATCGGAACCGGCTCATTCTTTGTCGAGACGATTTTTCGCATACCGGGGATGGGGCGCTACTTCGTCGACAGCATGACCGCCCGGGACTATCCGATGATCATGGCGGTCATTCTCCTCTACGGCGTCTTCCTGTCATTCATGAATTTGGCTGTTGACGTGATGTACGGCGTGGTCGATCCGCGCATTCGGTTGAGCTAGGAGTCTGAGATGGATGCGATTGACAAAACCCCGTCTTCGGATACAGCGCTCGACTCAAGTGCTGCAAGATCTGACCGAGCATCGGCATCGATCCTCGGTGGAGCGGCTGCCCGACAACACCGGACGTTGTGGCATGATGCGTTCGCGCGTCTCATTCAAAACCGGTTGGCATTGGCCGGCGGGATTGTTGTCCTGTTGATCGGGCTTATGGCGATCTTTGCCCCGATCATCGCGCCTTATGCTTATGACACCCCAGACTTCACGGCAATCAATGCCTTCCCAGGCGCTCCAGGGCACCTGCTGGGAACCGATGAGATCGGTCGTGACTTCTTGAGCCGGCTGATCTTTGGGGCTCAAGTCTCAATGCTGGTCGGTCTTGGCGCGCAATTTATTGTCTTTATCATCGGTGTTCCGATTGGAGCCATTTCCGGCTACGCGGCCGGTACGGTCGACACCGTCATGATGCGATTCGTCGACGTCATGTATGCCTTCCCGCAGCTTCTTTTCGTCATTCTGATCATGGCCTGGCGTGGTCCGGGATTGACCAACATCTTCATTGCCATCGGGATTACCGGCTGGGTCACGCTGGCCCGTTTGACACGGGCTGAATTCCTATCGATGCGGGAGCGAGATTATATTCTGTCTGCTCGCGCCGCCGGTGCTGGCCCATGGCGTTTGATCACGCGCCATATGCTCCCGAACGCGCTGACGCCAATTATCGTGGCGCTGACGTTCGGCGTTCCGCAGGCGATCTTCACTGAGGCGAGTCTCAGCTTTATCGGGGTGGGCATTCGGCCGCCGCGACCAAGCTGGGGGCAAATGGTAGGTCAGTACTTCGCCAACATTCAGTCCTACTGGTTCATGGCCGCCCTACCGGCGATCGCTATCGCGGTCGTGATGCTCACCTTCACCTTCTTCGGTGATGGACTTCGTGATGCACTCGATCCCCGCATGCAGAAACGATAAGTTGCTGGTGCTTGTGCCAATGAGCAGGGCTCCGTGAGGGGAGGTGGCTAGGTTCCATACGGGGATAACTTCGTCATGCGTAACATGCGTGCCGTCCTAAATACGCGGCACGAGGAGGAGATCGAATGACTAATCTCAAATGGTGGGAAGACAAAGAGCAGCTGCGGCTGCTGAGCGAGCGCTTCGATGCCATCAACGTTGATCGACGCGATTTTCTGAAATACGTCGGCGCGGCGGGCGGAAGTGCCGCGGTCGCACTGGCAGTAGCGGCCTGCGGGAGTAGCTCGAAGACGACCCCGGCAGCAACTACTGCTGCGACCACCAGCGGTGGCGCCGCAACCACGGCTGCGACGACCGCTGCCACGAGTGCCGCAACGAGCGCTGCGACCACCGCCGCGACAACGGCCGCGACCACAGCAGCGACGGCAACTCAGTCGGGGGCCGCGCTCGCGAAAGATCAGGTCTTCACCATCAACCATACCTACGAGCCGAACAGCTTCGACTTCAACAAGGACCTGTATTGCAACGGCGACGCCAGCTGCTTTGCGATGCTGGGGAAGTTCGATGAGAACCTCGCGGTGCAGCCGGACATCGCCGAGAAGTGGGAAGCGAATGCGGATGCGTCCGAATGGACTTTCCATCTCCGTCCCTCTAAGTGGAGCAATGGCACTCCGGTGACAGCCGGTGATTACGAGTACTCCTACAAGCGACAGCTCGACCCGGCCACGGCGGCTCCGTATGCAGGTTTCCTCTATGACATCAAGAACGGGCAGGACTTCAACCTCGGCAAGGGCGGGCTGACCGCGGCTGATGTTGGTGTCAAGGCGACCGATGACTCAACGCTTGTGGTGACGCTCGAAGGCCCACGCGCTTACTTCCCGGTTTTGGCGGCGTACATTGCGGCGGCACCGTCGTTTAAGCCGGCCGTGGAGAAGTTCGGTGACAAATGGACCGAGGCTGCGAATATCGTCTGCAATGGTCCGTTCATGCTGACCGAGTGGAAACACAACGAGAGCTACACGATGAAGAAGAACGACAACTATTGGGACGCCAAGAACATTACCTTGACTGAGTCGCATAACCCAATCATCGACGCGACGGCTGAGTTCACCGCTTACCAGAACAGCGAAATCGACCTTGCACTTCACGGTGCGCTCGGTAACCTCAACAAGGTTCAGAATGACGCGACCATGAAGGAAGAGTACTTCAAGTACAACCTCTTCGGCACATGGTATCTGGAACCGAATGTCAAGATGCCTCCGTTCGACAACAAGAATGTGCGTCTGGCAATGGGCCATGCCATCGACCGCGAAGTCATCGTGAAGAACGTGCTGCACGACCTGGGCACGGTCGCGTACACGATGACGCCGCCAGGCATGCCGGGCTACGACCCGGGAAAATACGAGGAATTCACTTCGTATGATCCGAAGAAGGCCATGTCGCTGCTCGATGGGACTCCCTACGCGGGTGGCAAGAACTGGCCGGCAATGACGATGACTCAGCGTAACAACGAGGGTGATGCGCCAGTGGCTGCTGGTGACGCCATCATCGCCATGCTCAAGCAGAATCTGGGCATGAATATTCAGCACAACCTGGGCGACCCGAAGGATACTTATAACAGAGCGTACCAGGGTCGTATTCAGCTCATGTGGTGGCGCTGGTACATCGACTATCCGGACCCGAACAACACCATGTATCTGGTCTGGTATTCGAAGTTCCCAACTGGCGAGCGCAACACTTTCTCGAACGACCAGATGGACACGCTCCTGAAGGACGCCGCAGGTGAGGCGGATCCGAAGAAGCGTATGCAGATGTACTGGGACGCGGACAAGATCATGGTTGAGAACGGTGCCGGCATCTTCATCTACAATCCGTGGAACTATGGTCTGAAGAAGCCGTATGTGCTTGATCTTCCAAAGGACAAGGACGGGAACTACGTCCCGGACTGGAATGTGTTCCTCCGCATGCAAGACAAGCTCAAGATCGCCCAGCACTAATCTGCCGGTCGATCCACGGTTCTCGGCCCGCGTGACAAGCGATGTTGCGCGGGCCCGCATCCAGAATGTGCAGGTCGATATCAATCAGAAAAATGTCTGCCGGGCAGTGCAGGGTGCGGCCTGCCCGGAACTTTCCTCCTCGTTGTCGGGCGAATGATTGGCGGTTCTGCCGCCACCATTTGCCCGATTTTTCCTTCTCAGTGACAGCGCGCGATGATGCCTGAACGCGGACTTCGCCACCGCGATCGAACTGGGGCCTCTCAAATCGATAGAGATTCAGAGTTGCGATATCGCCGGCAGCGTGTAGCAGATGTCGCTAGTGGAGTGGGCAGCCGATGATGCGAGGGCCGGTCGGTGAAGCACTTCCATTCGGACCTGGCTCGGACGTGATTCCCAGAGACTGGTAGGACGTGAGCGTGCTCGGCGCCTTGATCATCACGGTCGCGCTGCCGGATTGATCGACCGTGAACAGCCCGGCGGTGATTCGTGTCGAACCGTTGATCAGCCAGACCTGATACATCTGATTGGGCGGGGTCGGCGGCAGTTCCTCTACTACGAGTAGCGCCTGGTTGTTCTGCGAACCGATATAGAGCGTGCCATATGCATTGGGCGTGGTGTCCGCGACAAGAGGAATCATGCGGGAGGAACTGGCAAGCAGTTCCATCTCGACACTCTGCTGCTGCGTTTTCTGGTTGAGGTTTCCCTGCGTATGGTTCAGATCACTACGCAGTAGCATCGTCCAGGCCAGCAGGCCAATCAGAAGTACTGCCGCGGCCGGTAACCCAAACGAAGACAGCCTTCGGATGATGCGTGATGGACGTTCCCGGATGTTCTCGTCAACTTGTTCAAGTCCGTGGTCGGCTTCGTCAAGTTTACCGAGCACGTGAGCGCGCAAGCCTGCGGGCAGGTCGAAAGCGGGTACTGATGCGCCGATGAACCCAATCGTCTGCTCAAGACGAATCCGTTCTTCCTGGCACAAGGCGCAATGATCGATGTGTGCCGACACGGCAAGCGCTTCATCGGCGTCAAGCGCGCCGATGACGAATGCGGGTAGATCAAGTTCCACCTCTTCGTGTGTCAGTCTGCGTCGGTCCATGTCTCTGCCTCAGACATAATCTCACTCAGATGCCGTAGTGCTGTACGTACACGAGTCTTAATGGTGCCCAGCGGGATGTCGAGATGCTCAGACATCTCGCTTTGGGTCATTCCTCGGAAGTATGCCAGCTCGATCACCTGATTCTGTGCGTCACTGAGCTGCTGCATAGCGGCGCGTACGTGCCGGGCCACCGTGTGTTTCCAGACCTGCTCGTCAGGCTCAGGCTCAGGATCGATGATCCGTTCCTCGAACAACGCTGCCTGTTCCTCGCCGCCTGGAGAGCGTTCTCTCGAGCGTTTACGAAGCACATCGATGGCTCTGTTGCGGGTGACACGGAGTATCCACGGTCCGAAGGCGCCTCTCGCGTCGATGTAACCGAACGGTCGTTGCCAGAATCCGAGAAAGACATCCTGTACGACATCCTCCGCGGCACGCTGTTCGCGCAGCACGCGGAACGCCAGCGAATAGACGGGTCGGGAGTAGCGATCATACAGCGATGCCATAGCCTGCTGATCTCGATCTTCTCGGATGAGCTTGATCAGATCCTGATCGCTCGACTCACTGCCCACGACAAACCCTTACCTGGAGTGTGAAGCCGATAACGGCGATTCATTCTCCCGATGTCGGCCCGGCATGTCTATTCTGCTGTCTCCGAATCCGCGCATAGGTCCCGCCTATGGCACGATATTCAGGCGACGGCGTCGCTGAAACGATCATGTCGTTGTCGATCACCATGCCGAGTCGCCTGAATCGCACTCGCCGGACTACTGGGCAAGGTTATCAGTTCCCTGGGATCTGTCGAGTGTCCACTCTTGTGCCGTGCTACCCGCGAAAAGTGGCCCACGTGCTATTATTCTCATTTGGCAGAAGCAGGATTGATACGCTCTTCCCAGGGGTATTGCGAGCGCTTCAGCCCCATATCTCGGTGAATTAGGATAGATTCTGGGCCGCCGGTTTGGTGTGTTCTGTGTGAGCGGCGAAAGGCGACGTCATGTCTCAACCGTCGAAGTCGGACTCACGAAATGGTCATTCACTGGTGGATTACCCGGCCAGACTGCATGAGCGTGCGCCGATGGTCGTCGAACGCGTCGTACAGCCGTTGCGAGATTTAGCTCAACCATTTCGTGCGTTACCGGAGGAGGTCCTTGGCGACATAGTCATGGATTACCTCACGTCACTGACACAATCGATGGAACTCGATTCGACTGAACCTTTCCATGAGTTCCTCGAACGCATCGATCAGTATTGGGCTCCGAGTGGCCTTGGCGTGTCGCACGTCATGCGAGGTCTTGATCTCATCAACGATGCGTCGCGCGAGGTCGCAATCTGCCCCGACGACGACGCGTCGAAAATCGACTTCTGGGCTCGTGAAGCGACCAGACTGGTGACGGAGCGCTCTGTCTCGGCAATCAATCGTCGACTTGCTGATGAGATAGACCGACATCGAGCGATTGAGGAGCGGCTCGTCAGCCTGCAGCGGGTGAGTGCGACCGTCCTCAGCGAGGTTGATCTTGATAGCATGCTGCAAACCGTCGTTGAGGAGGCAATGCAGCTCATCGGAGCGCAAGCGGCCGCGATTCGGCTCGTTGACGAAGAGTCGAAATCGCTCAAGGTTATTGCCAGCGCCGGTCGAAGTGAATCTCTGCTCCATCAAGATGCAATGCCGATCCACGGATCGCTGACAGGTTACGCATTCCGCTCGCGCGAGCCAGTAATCAGTAACGACGTGGAGAACGATCCACGTCTGGCGGAGGACTTGCGTACGGCTAGCGTTCTGCGTTCGCTTTTGATCGTGCCGCTCGTTGTGCGAGAGTCATCGATCGGTGTGCTACTCGTCAGCGATCGGACTGGAGGTCCGTTCACCAACGAGGATCAGCGACTATTGGGCCTCTTCGCTGACCAGGCGGCAGCGGCGATTGAACATGCCCAGCTGCACAAGCAAGCACAGCATCAGATAGCCGAGTTGGCGGCACTTCATCGCATCTCCACCGTCATCTCTTCGAGCCTCGAAATTGAAGAGGTCTTCTGGGCGATCTATCAGGAGATTCGGCAGGTTATGACGGCCGATGCTTTCCTGATTGGTCTGGTTCGTCCGGATGGCCTGGTCGATCTGGATTTCATCATCGATGGCGGTCAACGCTATGCGCCACGACATGCGTTTGAGCTGAGCCCGTCGATGAATCGTGCCAAGACGGAGCGGCAGCCTGTCGTGATTTCTGATGTGCGTGGAGCGGGTACGCCACCGATGCACACCGTTGGCCACCCGCAAACACGAGTGCGGAGTATTGTTACGGCTCCCCTGCTCAAGGGCACTGAAGTAATCGGCTTACTGAGTGCACAGAGCTACGAGCTGAACAACTATCGCGAGGGTGATGCGCAGCTCCTGATGACAATTGGTAACCATGCCGTGGTCGCGGTCGACCACGCGCGACTCTACCGGCAGGCGCAGAGCCTCGCGATCGCCGAAGAGCGCAACCGTCTCGCCCGCGAAATCCACGACACGCTGGCACAGGGGTTGATTGGCATCATCCTTCATCTTGAACGGCTGGATCTAAAGCTGATGGGCGATGATGCATCGACCCGTGATCTGCTGGAACGTGCTCTGGCGCTTGCTCGCAGTAACCTGGAGGAAGCTCGACGCTCGGTTCACGATCTCCGTGCTGCACCGCTTGAAGGGCGGACACTGCTTGAAGCTTTTCATCGCATGACCGAGGATCTGCGCGATGAAGGACTATTTGCTGTCGATCTGCGTGCCCCGATGTCGCTGCCACTCTTTGCGGCACGTGTCGAAACCGCTCTTTTCCGCGTGGTTCAGGAAGCGATCTCGAACTGCCGAAAGCACGCTCAATGCTCCGCCATCGCGCTCGACATCGATCTGGACAATGACGTGCTGTCGCTAACTGTGACCGACAACGGACGCGGGTTTGACCTTGACGAGGCAAGACGAGTTCCGGATCGGTTTGGTCTCTCCTCCATGTTCGAGCGCATCACTCAGATTGGCGGAACTCTTGATATTCAGAGTCGACCTGGGCGCGGTACGTCGGTCAATCTCAGCATTCCAATTGATCCAGCGGCGAATAGTGAGATCGATCACGACGATTAGCATCCGCTCGCACGTGACCATCTCGTATCCCTCCAAACGCCACGCGGTACAATGGGTCGGTTTTTAGAGGAGAGGAGTGAGGGGTAGTGCCGGATAGTGCGACCACAACGTAGGACTCGGTCGACAATGCTCGGCATAGCGCTTCTCATGATCAGCCTCGTGGCCGCAGCCTGGACAGTCTATACCGTCACCCATGGGTCTAGCAGTCACGTCCTGCCGAGAGTCTTTGACGGCGGATCAACATCGCGAGCATCGACGAGCCGCGCCGCGCTCGATCAGGCAGCTGCTCCGACAAGCGTGCCAGCAACTCCAGATTTCGGAGCGCTTGATCTGTCAGCAAAGTCGATCTATATGATTGACGCGACAAGCGGCAAGGTGCTCTTCGCACGTGAAGCGGATGCGGCCCATGCCCCCGCCAGTACGGCCAAGCTCGTCACGGCTTTGACGGCGCTCAATTATGTTCGCCCGGAGGAAGTCGTCACGATTCAACAGGCCGATGTCGTCAATCCGGCGTTGGAATCGAACATGGGTCTGCAGGTCGGAGATACCGTCACCGTCCATGACCTCTTCGTTGGTCTCTTTCTTCCCTCTGGCAACGACGCCGCTAACGCGTTGGCGCGATTCGCGGGCGAACGCCTGCCGGACTCAGCCGAGCCTCCGGTGCAGCGTTTCGTCGCCGCAATGAATCAGACTGCCGCCAATCTTGGTATGACCGGTAGCCACTTCGTGAATCCTTCAGGAGACGACGCAGATGGGCAGGTCGTGACCGCGCATGATCTTTCGCTGGCAACTCGCGCGTTGCTCGCCGATCCGGCGTTGCGTCCGATCGTGGCGATACCTTCCGCAGATGTTCGGGTTGGCGGACCAAATGCCAGAGTCATTCATCTGACCAACACCAACGAGCTTCTTCTGACGAACGGGGTCTACGGGGTGAAGACCGGCACGACACAGAATGCGGGTGAGTGCCTGATTGTGGCCTATCGCACCCAGGAAAAGAACGTAATCGTAGTGATTCTTGACAGCCAGGATCGCTATGCCGATGCTCGCCAGTTGCTTGGAATCAAATCCGCTCCGACCGAGCCGACCCCGACCCCCTAGAGTTCGCCAACTACCGGTAATGAGGAGTAGAGATTTCACACGGTACTCCTCAGCCATGTTGACCAGCCGGCAACGCCATGCGGACGCGGTGGCCACCTGCATCGAACGAACGGGAGTGACTACGCCAAGCGGCTCTACGCTAGAGCCATAAAACCGCGTGCGAACGCATATACGTACAGTGTGTGACGGTTCAACATGCATCAGGATATGCCACGTGCGGCTGTGGTATAGTGGCGTCTATGGGAAGTGAATCGCGTAACGGCAACGGGGAGCCGGCGAACGACCCATCTTCAGTACGATTCGGTTGGCGTCCGGACGCACCGAGCGTCTCGAGCGAAGATGGCGCGCGCGTCGTGCTACCTCCAGCCACGCGACCTACTCCGGTTAATTCCGATTCTCCACCGCGTTCAAGCGAGCGGCCCAATGGTCGGTTCAAACGGCGATCACGGGGACAGTCGAACAGCAATGGCTCTCAGCACAGTGCGAATGAGCTAACCGGGCGATCATCTGACACGCTGACGGAAGTTCGTCCCGGGCAGGCGCCGACGATCCAGGAACTGCAGCCATTTCATCGCTCCGAGGGACTAACGCAGCCCAGTCGGTCCGAGAGGAAACAGTCAAGGACTGTCCTGCCGAAGATCATCCTGCATGCGCTGGTTGTTCTCACGATTACAGCTGTGGTCGCCGGTCATGGCTATTGGCACGAGATTCCGCAATCCGCGCCGCCCCCAACCGATTCAACGCGTGGATTGCGTCTGGGCGAATTGCCGACCACCGGCCTGACCGGGGTGACGGCCGTCAACTACACGCTCGCTTCGGCTGGCGGTTCGACGCAGAGCGGATATATTTCGCAGTTCGCAACCGCGATTATTCCTGAACGCCTCAATATACAGAATATTCGGTCCACGAATGGTCAATCGATCTCAGACATTGCCAAGCAGACAGGTCGTTCAATCGATACCCTTCTTTGGGCCAATAGCCTGACAGATCCCGCGAAACCGCTTGCACCTGGAACAGAACTTCGGATTCCGCCGGTCGACGGGATGCTTCACGTTATCCACGATGGGGACACCCTCGACAGCATCGCTGCTCGCTATCAGGTGGATGTCTCGGCGATCACCGACTACGCGCCAAACAACGTCCAATCTACTTCCGACCTTGTTCCCTATCGTCTGATCATGGTCCCCGGTGGGAAAATGCCAACACGCGATCAGGTCGTGACGTACGTGGTTCGCGAGGGCGATTCACTCGCGACCATTGCACAGTATTTTGGTCTGCATCCAAACACCATCGTCTGGGCGAACAGCTTGCCGAATGGCGATCTTATCTTTCCCGGGCAGCACCTGGCGATTCTCCCAACCGATGGGGTAATGGTGACAGTTGGTGACGGGGATACAGTGGCAGGTCTGGCTGACAAATACGGAGTCGACGCCAAGGATATCCTTGATTACCCGTTGAATGGGCTAGGTAGTGGTGGCACTCTACGGACCGGTCAGCAGGTGATGATTCCGGGCGGCGCACCGCCCGCACCGCCACCGCCTCCACCGGCGCCCCCCGCGCCGGCTCCCCAAACGCAAACGACTTCGGCTGCACCCACGCAGTCACAACCAGCGCCGGCGGCGCCCCAGGCTGCGACCGGGAGTTTCATATGGCCGACCAATGGGACGATCACCCAGTACTTCGGCCCGACGAGTTTCTGGATGGAGCCGGCCTACGCCGGATACGCGCACTTCCACCAGGGCCTTGATATCGCCAACTCGGCGTATACGCCGATCGTTGCTGCCGACTCTGGCACGGTGGTCTTTGCCGGTTGGAATACCTCCGGATACGGTTACGCTGTCTCGATCAACCATGGGAACGGGTTGGTCACCTGGTATGGTCACATGGCCGAGCAGCCTGCGGTCTGGGTCGGTGAGCAAGTGAGTCAGGGACAATACCTGGGACCGATGGGTAGTACTGGTGCATCATCTGGCGCGCACCTCCATTTTGGTGTGCTGCGTAACGGCGTGTGGGACAACCCTCTGAAATACCTCCCGTAGCAGGGCCAACATTCGAACGGGAATCCGGCGCTCGAGGGAGCGGCGTTTTCGTAAGAGAACGATCGCCTCGATTCTCTTTGTCCTTTCGCGTGCTTAAGACGGTCATTCGCGCAAAAGGGGTTGTGAGCTAAGACACGTTATGCGCCGTGACGCGCGAGATCTCAAGTATCCTCCGCAATTTTCGCAGATCACCTCTTTACCAGTATGATGCTGAGAGCCAGTCGAACCGGACCGGATGAGCACGACGGCAATCCTCGGCCGACGGGGATTCGGTGACCAAGCTCGCTGGTTGATGCGAGCTATCTCGTCGCGACTCGGGAGGAGCGTCACATGAGCAGCAGCACGACCATCGGATTTATCGGACTCGGGAACATGGGATTCCCGATGACGCTCAATCTTCTTCGAGCGGGGTTCGAAGTCACCGTGCATAATCGCAGTAGAGAAGCGGTCCGCCTGCTGGCACTCGAAGGTGCCCATCCCGCGGAGGCTCCGGACGAGGTCGCCGCCCAGGCGGACGTGATCATTAGCTGCCTGCCGACACCGGCCTCAGTTGATCTGGTGTATCTTGGCGAGCACGGGATCCTCTCGGGCACGCGAGAAAATCAGATTCTGATTGATTGCTCTACCGTATCACCGGAACTGAGTCGAACGCTCTATGCGGCTACCGCGAGTTTAGGAGCCGGATTTCTCGATGCCCCAATCAGTGGCGGCCCAACTGGTGCAACGGCCGCGACACTAACTATTATGGTTGGAGGAGATCGTGATATCTTCGAGCGCGCGCTGCCAGTGTTTGAAGCACTGGGAACGAATGTGCACCATGTAGGAGCTTCAGGCGCCGGTAGCGTCGTCAAATTGATTAACCAGCACCTTACCGCGATCAACACCGCAACGGTAGCCGAAGCGATGGTGCTGGGCGCGAAGGCCGGAGCCGATCCGCGTGTCCTGTACGACGTCATCAAAACGAGCTTTGGTAGCAGCACGATGTTCAACCGAATCGTGCCGCTGTTGCTCGAGCGGCGTTTCGATGAAGGCGCGCCGGTCAGAATCATGCTCAAGGATCTCGAGTTGATCGCTGATTTGGGGCGCGATTTGAACATGCGATTGTTGCTGGCGTCGGAAGCTCGCGAAGTCTATCGAGAGGCAGTTGCGCTCGGCTTTGGAGATGAAGATATTGCGGCGCTCGTCAAACCATTGGAGCGGATTGCTGGAACCGAAATTCGCGTGCAGGCAGATTCCAATGTCACAGACTAGTATCGCGTCCGGCCGGTGAAATGAGGATGACGTGCTGACGGTCCAGATCATTATTATCGTCGTTCTGGTTTTCTTTAATTCATTTCTGTCGGCTTCTGAGGCTTCGATTCTCACCGCGCGAAAGACGTGGCTACGGCTGCTGGCAGAGGATGGTAACCAGGGGGCGCGTCGCGCGCTCGCCTTCGCCGAAACGCCAAGCCGGTTTCTGGCGACCATTCAGGTCGGTATCACCCTGGCTGCCTTCTTTGCTTCGGCCATCGGCGCCGTCAGTCTCGTCGGCATATTCACTAAATTGGTGGAGTCGATTCCTGTGAACATCGTGTCCGACAATGCCGGTGCCATCTCTCTTATTGGAGAGACCGCAGGACTATCAGTCATTACTATCGTATTCGGGGAGTTGGTTCCTAAGACCATTGCGGTGCACCGGGCCGAGGCCGTTGCGATGCGCATCTCTCGCCCACTCGAGATTGTCGGAGCGGTCACTCGCCCGATTGCGTTCTTTCTTACTGGAACCACGAATCTTCTCCTGCGCATGGTCGGGACCGGAGCGCGTGCGACCCTCCCGAGCGTCACACGAGACGAATTGCTGGCCATGCTCGAAGCTGCCGAAGACGAGGGGATCGTTGAGTCAACTGATGCCGACCTCATTGAGGAGGCGTTCGGATTTGGCGACACGGCCGCACGTAGTGTGATGGTACCGCGGGTTGATGTGGTAGCAGTCGACGGGGTCACCCCGCTTCGAGATGTCGTCGAACGTTTCTTCGAGAGTGGCTACTCCCGACTGCCGGTATATCGTAATTCGCTCGATGATGTTATCGGCGTTCTCCATGTTAAGGACGTATTTCGCATGTTGATCTCCGAAGACGGAGGACCGGAGTTGGTCGTGTCCGACGTGATGCGTCCGGCCTTTTTCGTGCCGGAGTCGAAACCGATCGATGAACTGATGGCGGAACTCCAGGCGCGCCGTTCGCAGCTTGCGATTGTCATCGACGAGTTCGGAGGAGTGGCAGGTCTGGTCACGCTCGAGGACGTAATCGAGGAACTCGTTGGCGAGATCGCGGACGAGTTCGATGCTGGTTACGAGCCATTTCACGTCATCGAGCCCGGAGTAATCGAGGTCGATGGCCGCGTGCCGATTTCCGACCTGCTCGACCGTCTTGATATTGAGCGTGACGTCCTCGAGCTCGAGTTCGAAGCCGAGTCGGTCGGAGGTCTGATCAGCTATTTCTTGGGGCGGATTCCAGCGGCAGGAGACGTCGTTGCAGCCGGTCCGCTACGGCTGGAAGTCAAGCTGATGAAGGGCAACCGTGTCAGTCAGGTCATCGTGTACGACGAACGCCCGAAGGAAGAGCAATCTGGAGGGGCGTGGGACCTAGCTGACGAACTCGAATGATGCACTCCCGCCGTGTCACGCTCGTTTGCTAACGACTCAACTCTGAGTGAGGAGAGGGTGGGGGCCCAGGCGGAGACTCCTGCCTGGGCCCGATCAACATGGGTCGACCTAGAATGGGTTGATCGTGGTTCCGTTGTTCGGTACATCATCCACGAGCAGGGCAGCGGGGCGCGAAATGACGCTCGCTCAGGCATTCGCGGAGGTCGATCTCCCAGTGCGTTCTGATGAACTCGAACGAGTACCGCTGGATATCGATCAACTCGAGGCAACAGGGCAGCAAGCCTGATCGAGGTCGCGCAAGATTACAGCTGTTCGCACAGAGACTGACCAACCACGTTCGGGATGCGCCTGGTCATCCTGAGCAGCGGTGAAGGATCTGCCCGTCTCCGCTTTCGCCGTACCGCTCGGGAGCGACGGAAGAGATGCTTCGGCTGCGGCGTCAGCATGACCGGGAGGCGGACTCCTGCCATCAGGAGCCCGCTGTCGAGGGCGTATCTAATTTGCTCGCCACGGGGGATGTGGCGCCATCCCGGTTGCGGCCGTCGAGTTTGGTTTGGTCCGCGACGTCTACAGCTTCTCGCCCGCACCGGATCCTGTAGCCGGCGTGGGAATCCACCACTCCTCGCCACGAACCGTTTGGACGTACTCCGGCCAACGGAGATCGACCGGCGGAGCAAAATCGTCTGGCAGTAGCGGGGCGACCCACTTCGATCCACCAACGCCACCACCGGTGCGCTCGTTGAACTCGTCCTGAGCCTGTTTGAGCGTCTCGGGTTGCATCAGTAAATCGAGGAACGTGCCAGCGATCGTCTTGCCCGCCGTAAAAAGACCCGGATCGACCGCGGCCGGAAGCCCGCCGATGGCGTTGTATGCCCAGGCCGGGTACTCATAGCCGTCACTCGGTGGACGCAGCTTCGGCCGACCGGTGAAGAGCCGGACCGTCGGCGCGTGCCAGGTATAGTCGACATAATCATCCGACGTAAAATTGACCTGCCAGGCGGGGAGTGACAGCCGCGTGTGAGCTTCGTACTCCTGCGGGGTGATGAGGCTCTCGCAGTCCTCGTTGAACGGATTTTCCATTGGAGTGATGCCCAGGTTTTCCTGGATCTTCCGACCGAACTCTCGTGCTTCCTCGTTGATTTTGGGAGGTCCGGCAAGTTCGAGGTTCTGATAGGTTAGATCGGCCATTACGTGATTCGTGAGGCCGACTCGCGTCTTGGTCACCCAACGCACCGACGCCTGGCAACCGGTTGTGGCGGCGGCTTGACGCGCGTTGTTCTCGAGGACGTTATAGATCTGCTGCTGGATACCGAGGGTTGGCCCGCGCCATGAATACTGGATCTGGCTAAAACGTGGTGGCAGGTTGTCGGAGGTCGCGTCGCCCGCCACCATCACGAACTCGTTCAACGTCCAGGTACCGGTGTGCGGGAACATCGCCTCCTTGGTGTACTTCGTCATGGTGTACATCAGGCAGAGCGCGTCGATCGCTCCCGGGCAGCGCGCCGCGGCGTGTGAGCTACCGCGTGTCGGTAGCAGGCTCTTGTCTATCCAGTCTTCCGGATGGAGTGTCTCAAACGTGAAAACGGCACTCCAGTAGGAACCGCATTGAGTGTCCCAGACCGTTGTGTTGGTCGCATGCGGATGATAGGCGATGAAAGCGTCGCAATTGTCGAAATAGCCTTTGGCGGCGTGAACCGGCTTCGAGCCACAAACCTTCTCAGCCGGTTCGCCGAATATCTTGAGCGTCCCCTTCAGCCCGTACCGTTCCATAGCCGCTTTCGTTGCCAGGACCCCGGTTAGTGCGGCCGTGCCGAGCATGGAGTGTGGATCGGTATGTCCGGCTGTCCACGGATGAAGTCCATCGCGTGGCGCCTGGTAAGGGGTCACCTGCTGTGAATTTCCCGGCACGGCGTCATACTCGGCGTAGGTTCCGAGGACTGGCTTGCCTTCGCCCCAGGTCGCCATGAAGGCGGTCGGCATGTCGCCGTTACCTTCTTCTACCGTGAACCCTTCAGCGCGCAGCAAATCGACGTAATCCCGGGCCGAGCGATATTCACGCCAGGCTGGCTCGGCGTAATCCCAGATCCTTTTGTTGAATTCAGAGATTCGCGCATTATTCTCATCTACCCACTTGTGGGCGAACCGTTTTTCCTCGTATTGTTCTGCCATGGAGACTGCCACCTCCCTGATGCTTTGGGTTCATCATTGACACGTCACGATGGGGAAGTCGTCTACCCCCTTTCACGGTGATGAATAGACGACTGACGTCAACAAACCGGTCAGTCGGGTTCACGCTAGGCGAGCCGTTCTTCACTGTCAAGATTGTGAAATTGGGTTTGAGAGGTCGCCACTCAAAATGGGGACTCTGGAGGAAGACAGACACCAGCCAGGCAGTTGCGCTGAGTCAGAGCGTTGACTCGGGGACAGACAAATGAGGGCGATCTTTAGCGCTTCAGAGTGGTCGTCGCCGCGGATCTCGTGAGGAGGCGTTCAGACATGAAGGATTACGCACGCTACAGTTTCTGGTTGGAGACGTCAGGAGATAGCTTGGATCCGCGAGCGCCGCTCGACGGTTCGATCGACGTCGACGTCGCCATTCTCGGAGCCGGGTTCTCCGGACTCTGGACCGCCTACTACCTGCTCAAGCGAGAGCCATCACTCAACGTTGCCGTGCTCGAAGCCGAGATCGCTGGATTCGGGGCCTCGGGGCGAAACGGCGGCTGGTGCTCATCACAGTTCTCGATGTCACCCGGTCTTCTCCGCGAGCGATTTGGTCGGGAAGCGGCCCGAGAGGTGATGCTCGCAATGTATGACGCGGTCGATGAGGTTGGCCGTGTCTGCGCTGACGAGGGGATCGACGCGCACTACGTCAAGTCTGGCGGACTGCACATTGCGCGCGGAACGCACCAAGCCAAGGCGAATGACGATGCGCTCGCGCTCTACGACGAGCTGGGTTTGGCCGATCACTACGAGTTGCTCGACGCTGGTCAGACGGTCGAACGCATTCGTGTGGACGGCTCCATCGGGTCGTTGCTGATCAAAGAATGCGCGGTGATCCATCCTGGAAGGTTGGTCCGAGGCCTGGCCCGGGCGGTCGAGAAGTTGGGCGGCACAATTTACGAGCAGACTCCGGTGATCGACTTTGAGAGTGGACCGTCTCCAGTGCTGGTAACTGACCGCGGCCTCGTGCGGGCAAAGACAGTTGTATTGGCCGGGGAAGCCTATCTGACGCGCTTCAAACGGTTGAATCGTCAGCTCCTGCCGATGTACTCGATGATTTCCCTGACCGAGCCGTTAGATGAGGATTTGTGGGACGAGATCGGCTGGCGAAACCGCGAGTGTGTCGCGTCCAACCGGTATCATGTCGACTACCTGCAGCGAACTGAAGATGGTCGGATCCTCTTCGGCAGTCGTGGCGCACCGTATATCTATGGTGGCCCGATCGCGGACCGCTACGATCATCATCAACCGACATACGACGCGATTCGACGATACGTCGAAGAGTGGTTTCCGATGCTCAGAGGTGTCGGATTCACTCACGATTGGGGCGGCGTTTTCGCGGTGCCGCGAGACTGGATGACCAGCGTCAGCTACGAGCCCGAAACAGGGATCGCGACTGCCCGTGGTTACGCCGGGCAAGGCGTCTCAACGACAAATCTCGCGGGCCGGATTTTGGCCGATCTCATCACCGGCGTCGAATCGTCGCTGACCGAGCTTCCGATGGCTGGGCATCGATCCCCCAACTGGGAACCTGAGCCGCTTCGCTGGCTTGGCGTCACGTACGTGCTTCGGGGCTACGATAGGATCGACGAACAGGCCGAGCGGACCGGGATTGCACCTTCGGGCCGAACGCTGGCCGAACGTATCGGGCGTCACTGATTGGCCCTGATTACCGGTGCACCGGATCGGTAACCTGTGACGAAGCCGGCTCTTCTGGTGGAGTCTCAAAGGACGTTGAGAACAAAGTTGAGTTAAAGTCCTGTTGCGATTTCCGCTGCCTGCACGATGTTGTTGCATTGGCTCAAGGAACTGTCGCGCTCCTGAGATGATCTTCTGTTGACTTCCCATCGCGGGGGCCGAAAATGGAAAGTGTAGATTATGTGTTGCGGCATATAAGCGGGAGGTTCGTCGGCCATGACGAAACCGACGCGAGCGATAGCTCTGATCGCTGGTCTGGTGATCGTGCTGGTGGTCGTTGCGATCGTCGCCGTACTGGCGTTCGCTCCGTCGAAGAGCAATTTCACCGCCGGATCTCCTGAAGACGTCTTTCAGCGCTACATTACCGCTTACCAGAATCGTGACTTCCCGTCAGCGTATGGTTTCTTCTCGACGCGAGCGCAACAACAACTTTCGCTAGACGAGTTCACGTCGTACGCCAGTTCACAATATGGTGATAGGCTCGATCGCAATAGTCGCATCGTCGTGAATCGGGTCGAAGGCAACGACATCAGGAAGACGCTGTACCTGTCGATCGAGAATGTATCGGGCAGCGGCTTGGATCTCAATCGCTGGTCATATGACGTGGTGGTCCCGATGGTCCAGGAATCAGGGGCGTGGAAGATCGACACGCTGCTTCTGGGAACGTCCCCTGCGCCTATTCCGGCACCTACAAAATAGGTAGGGAGGCCGAGCTCGATTCGAAGATCGAGCTGTCCGAAAGGTAAATCCGATGCTGATCGCGAGACGACTCTATGTCTATTTCATTTCAGCCGTAAGCCTGGCGATGTGGGCCTTCGGTCTGGCGAACCTGCTGAGCCTGGCCCTGACGCGGATTGCGGAGGCGTTGGGCGGGTCTGTCATACAGGAGTCGCCCGAGTCGGTCAGGCAAGAACTGAGCCTTTGGGCGGCGTTCGTCATCGTGGCCTTTCCTGTGTGGTTGCTCCACTGGTGGCTCGCTGAGCGGGCGGTCCATCGTCCGTTGCCGGAGGGAGAACAAGAGCGGGCGTCATCGATTCGAGCACTGTATCTTGCCATCGTTCTTGGAGTACTGCTGATTTTCCTGACGATCAGCTCGGTGGATGTGATCAGCCGGTTGCTCGGGAGGGCATTCGATAGCTCATCGCTGAACGGCGACCGGGGTCAGAATTGGACATCACTTGCGATGGCTCTCGTCTCCGGTTCGATCATGGCCTACCATGGTTGGGTCCGGCGGCGCGACACGCAACGTGGAGAGCTCGAGGATGCAGCTGTTTGGCTACCTCGCCTGTACGTCTACGTCGCGGCCTTCGTCGGCGCAATGCTGCTCCTGTTTGGCATCGGAGATCTGATTCGTGTCGTCGATGATGCACTCTTCGGCACGCGAGACATCTACTACGCCAGCCGCTGGTGGGCAGATCCACTGAGCAGCGCCATTGCGCGAACGCTCGTCGGCGTAGTCATCTGGATGGTCCACTGGGATTGGTCCCTTCGTTCCTTGCGGAGCGATGGCTGGCTCGGTGCCAGTGAGCGGCGCTCAACGCTACGCTGGTTCTACGTGTATGCAATCGTTTTCGTCGGCGTTCTCTTCACCTTGAATGGTGTCGTCTCAAGCTTGGAAGCACTCCTTCGTCTGATCCTGAATGCTCCGCGTAACGCGCCGGGTGTCGGCACGGCACGAGCGATCACTGAACCGCTGCTCGTGGCTATCCCGTTCGCGGGCTTCTGGGCATATCACCGTCTGGTGGTACTGAATGCCGCGCCGTCAGACGAGTACACTCCGTTCGCACCGTCGCTTCGCCGGCTTTACACCTACCTCGTTGCCTTCATTGGGCTTGCGTTCACTGCGACCGGCGCGGCCTGGGTACTCGGCACCTTGATCGACCTGATCCTGGGTGGGTCGAGGACCATCAGTGTCTCGAGTCTCTTCTGGCGTGAGGATGTCGCGCGGTACGGTGCGTTCGCGATCGTTGGTGCCGGTGCCTGGTTATGGCACTGGAACGCGGTTGAGCGCCGGGTTGCGGCGAGCGATGAAGAAGAACGCGGCGCGACGACGCGACGTATCTACCTCTATCTGACGTTGGCCTCAACGTTGGTGGCGATGCTGGTCAGCCTGGCGATCGTCATCTATCGGGCGATCTCGGCAGTGCTTGGAGTCACGTCAGGCACCGGTCTGGTATCCGCCGTCAGCACGGCCCTGGGTATCGTAATCGTGGTGGGGATTCTCTTCGCCTACCACCTCATCGTACTGCGGCACGATCTAGAATTGCGTGAAACGCCTTCGGTCACACCGGGGGTTATGCGAGTTCCGTTGATGCTAATCGTTCCGCCGGGCGCCAACGTCGAATCGGCTGTGAGCGAGCTTCGCGCTCATCTGCCGGAGGGATTTGGGCTGGATTCGGGTGAATCCCGAAAAGTGGAGTCACGGCTACTGACTCCTCCGCAACGGCTTGAACGCGACCACGCGTAATCGCCGATAATCGGCGTACCAGTTGCCATCGCGAAACATGACGGTTCGGAGTCGTTCTTCAATGTTGGCGACGACCCGCCGGCAATCTGGCTCGGGAATTCCGGCGAAGAAGCTATCGCCGAACATGTCGAGCCAGAGTTCCAGCCCACGGTTGCCCCCGTCGAGCAGGGTCGGCCGGTCGAAGAGAACGGCGGACGTCGTTTCGAGCCCGTGCCGTTCAAGCAATCCCGCGTACTCCGCGATACCGGGGAAATACCAGGGATTGCGATCTTCTCGGGACGAGTAGCCTGCTTCGCGCAAGGTGTCGAGCGTCGCCTCGACAATCTTCGTGACGTTCCCTTTGCCGCCGAACTCAGCGACCAGGCGCCCACCGGATTTGAGCGCGTTACCGATCGACTTCACGGCACCTTCGGAGTCGCGCACCCAGTGGAGCACGGCGTTAGAGAAGACCGCGTCGAACGATTCATCGAAGGAGAAGTTGGAGGCATCGGCAACCTCGAAACGGATATCCGGGTAGTTGCTTCGCGCTTGCTCGATCATCGCTGCCGAGTGGTCGATCCCGATCACGTCTGCGCCGTGCTGCCCGATGGCGTGAGTAAGGTGGCCGGTGCCGCATCCGAGATCGAGGATCCGCTCCCCAGGCTGGGGATTGAGCAGATCGATCAGTCCCGAGCCGTACTCCCAGATAAAAGAGAAGCTATCGTCATAGAGGCTAGCATTCCAGGTTGATTGACCGGCGTTACCCTTCTCACTCACGAGATCGTCGCTCCCTTTGATGTGCAGAAACAGACAGAAACTGAGTGTATCGCGTTGAGCGAGATAGGAATGATCGTCAGGCTGGCTTCCAGGGCTCCAACAGCGCGACCAGCGCATGCAGCACGGCGATTGAGAGGATCTCAGCGCGATTGCGCCGTCCCAGCGTGAAGATGCTGACCGCGCCATCGTGCCTGGCCAGCCCTGGCTGTTCAAGGAGATCATCGAGCAGCGGACCGAGCTCGGCTCCCTGACGCAGCGCGGGTTCAAGACTGACCGGCACCGAAAAACGCTCGCTGGCACCGTAGCCTGCGTTGTCAGACCGATCGACAGCTACTGCCCATGAAACGACAAAGACGTGGTCACCTGGACCATCCACCAGTCCGGACTCGATGCCGATGCCGTAGTCGGCATCAAGACCATGGAGGGATGCTCTGGCTCGGTTGAGTGCACCCAGCGCGGTCTGATCGTCGCCCCAGGGCTGCAGCGGCACGATTGGGTCAACATCGAGTGACTCAATCGTTACTTCTCCAAATAGATCGGTCGCCGCAACCTTGATTGCCTCCAGCTTCGCAGGGTTGGTCGTGCCCGCCCCGATTCTGACCGGCTTGATAATCATGCGATCTCCCGGCGCAGTGTCGAGGCGGCCAGCAGGACCATCACCAATGCAAATCCGGCGAGGACAGCGGTCTCCAACCAAAGATCACCGATGTGGTCACCACGGATCATGACGCCTCGTAGTGCTTCGTTGGCATACGTCAACGGCATGAGGTTGGCGAGCAGACGAAGGATCGCGGGCAATGACGAAACCGGCCATATGATGCCCGATAACAGTCCCTGCGGGACGATCACGATCGGGATGAATTGGACAACCTGGAGCTCGGTACGAGCAAAAGTCGACAGGAAGATTCCCAGGTTCACCGATCCGAGCGTCAACAAAAGGGTGAACAAGAACACCAGCATCACGTTGCCGGCGTAATGGATGCGAATGACGTAGAGGCTGAACAGGACCATTACAATCGACTGCAGCGCCGCGAAAACGACGAACCCGAGCATGTAGCCTAGCACGATCTCGGCGCGGCTCAATGGTGAGACCATCAGTCGTTCCATGCTCCCTTGAAGGCGCTCACGCAGGAACGAGACGGACGTTAGCAGGAAGACGAAAAAGAACGCGAAGAAACCGATGAAGGTCGGAGCGAAGTAGTCGAGCTGCCCGAATTGCGGACCTCCGTGCAGGAAGGTCGGATCGATCTTGATCGGCAGGCCGGCTGGTTTCAATGCATGAATGACGGCGTTCGGCAAGGCACGGTTGAGCGCGCTCAGCACGGCACCAGTTGTGTTCGGCTGAGATCCTTCGAGCGTCACCTGGATAGCCTGCTGAGTGCCGGGTTTGATGGTCAGGTTGGCCGGTAGCGTCAGAACGGCGTCGACTTTGCCGGTGTCGATGGCGTTCCGAGCTTCGGATGCGCTCATCTGCGTAACCTTCAGCGAGCCATCGTCGTTGAGAGCCTGGGTGATCTGCGTCGTCAGGGTGTTTGTTCCCTCGTTGACCACCGCGATCGTGACGTTGTGGGTCGCTCCGCGATAAATGTAGGTCACCAGCGACAGCATGAGGATCGGGACGACGAGCATCAGAAAGAGGGTACGGGGATCATGGCGGAACTGTCGCACGATCCGGCGTGCCAGCGCAAAAACCCGTCGTCGACTCAATGATGACCTCCGACTTCCCTGTCAGGAATCGCACCAGCCAGGACAAGAAACGCGTCGTTGAGATCATCACAGTCAGTCTGTCGACGCAGCTCGCCAGGGCTTCCGGTGGCGAGCAGACGACCCTCACGTAAGAACGCGAGCTGATCGCATCGTTCAGCTTCGTCCATGATGTGACTGGTCACCAGCAACGTCCGCCCGTTGTCCGCGAGGGCGCGAAAGCGGGCCCAGAAAGTGCGGCGTAGTACCGGGTCGAGACCGACGGTTGGTTCATCGAGAATCAGCAGCTCAGGTTCATGCAGAAGAGCACAAGCGAGGGATGCTCGCTGCAGCATGCCCCCGCTGAAGGTCACCAGTTGGCTGTCTAGCCTGGTCTCTAGCTCGACCTCGCGGGCAATTTCCTCGATGCGGTCGCCCAGCCGGCTTTCCTGCACGTCATAGAGCGCACCGAAGAAAGCGAGATTCTCTCGTAGCGTCAGATCGGGATACAGGGCGGCTGCCTGTGTCATATACCCGATGCGCGAGCTTATCGATCGATCCGGCATGGCGTGGCCAAGAACGTGAAGGGAGCCGCTGTCCGGTTTGAGCGCCCCCGCCGCGATGCGAATCAGCGTTGTCTTGCCTGATCCACTTGGTCCCAAGAGACCGAAGATCATGCCTTTCGGGATCGACAGAGTCATATTGTTAACCGCCACGATTGCGCCGAATCGGCGAGTGACGTTCTTTGCCTCAATGATGGCGTTCGTCGTGAAATCCTTCCTTCGCAACGGCTCTGACCGTCGGGCTGCGCATCGCGAAGCGGCTGGCTGTCAAGGTCATGACGTTGTCATCGACTGTTTAGAGATCGGATCGCGTCAGGTCATCGCTGATTCCGGCACGGCGTAATGCGAGCCACGAGTGGCGCGAGACGTCAGCCAGCGAACGTCCCCCATGATACGGCCAACCGCGAAATCCCCATAGTTCAGGAATCGCTGTCTGTCGCGCATCGGTATGAACGTATCGTTCGATCAGGAGGTTGGGCGGTCAATAGAAGTGCAGAAGGAAGAGCTGCCGGCGCCTCTTCGCGATTAGAAAAAGATTTAGTAAAGGAAAGTGTTGTTGGTGGCGCATCTTGATGCAACGGCGTAGGACCATGATTTGTCAATCAGAAGGACTATTTGGTGTCTAGGAACTGAAGTGGCAAGCGGTAGAATATCGAAGTGACGTTCCATTCGGGAACAAATAGCTCTGTCGATGTTTCTGCCCGTTCGTCAGCTTTCAGGCAAGCGTAGTGCCGCGACCCGGAAAGCAAAAAGGCCAACACATGACCGTGCGAGAGTTGAATGCGCCGACAATGTCTCGCCTGACTCCCTTCTCAATCGGGGCGATGCTGTCCGGTATCCTGGTACTGGCGGTGTCGCTCGTTTTACTGCTGAAGCCGATGTCGCCCGGAGCCCTGCACTGGGTTTCGGATGGCGCCAAGGTTGGCGGTCCGCTCGTCATCCTGCTCATCTGGTTGACTCAGCTCTATCGCGTGATGCGCGTCTCCGGTTGGCGACGGGGCAAGGTTTTCTGGGCGCAGATGTTTATCGGACTCGGCCTAGCTTCCGAGATTCTGGCTCAGATCGGTTGGAGCATCAACGATCGGTTGCTACACATCGCGCCGTTCCCGGCCTGGACAGATTTCGCCTATCTCGCCTATTACCCTCTGGTCTTCATAGGGATCTACCTGCTTCCGGCGCGTCGATTCTCGGCATTGTCGCGTCTGCAGCTCTCGATTGATGGATTGGCGCTGACGACCGCCGCGACCACCCTCAGCTGGTATTTCCTGATCGGGCCGGTGGTGAACGACACGGGGAGTTCGGGCCTGTCCATCTTTGTCTCCACGCTCTATCCCATCTGCGATCTCATACTTCTGGCCTGTCTGGGGGTCCTCTGGATTCGCTCGAACGAGCCGCGCTTGCGTCGGGTACTGGGGTTGCTGACGGCGACCTTCATGATCGTCGGCGTTGCGGATACCATCTTCCAGATCAAGGGGTTGGGGAGCGGATTCCAATCCGGAACGCTGATCGACGTCATGTGGATCGCGTCCGACATGTTGCTGGGTCTCTCCGTGTTGGCGATCGCCAGCGACCTCTGGCGAGATGGTGGAAAGAGCCTGGAAGGCGCGGAACCAAATCGCACGGACCTCAGCGGTCGCATGCCGTACTGGTTCGAGTATCTGCCCTACCTGGCCTTGCCGTTGATGCTCGGATTCTTCATGCATCTTTCGAATACGCCCGGAGACGGCGATAATTACCTCGAGCCTGGCGTTTTGCTCGGCTGTGTCATATTCACCGGCTTGATCATCACTCGACAGTTACTGGCGATTCGCGAGAATCAGCGCTTGCATGGGGCGATCCGCGAGGATGCTCGGCGGCTGACCGTGAGTAACCAAAACCTGGAGACGGCGAACGCTCGTCTGGAATCCCTTTCGACGACCGACCCGCTGACCAATCTGCTCAACCATCGTGCGCTAAACTTGACAATCGATCAAGAGATCGAGCGTGCTCACCGATATCAGCGACCGTTCTCTCTCCTTTTCATAGACCTTGATCATTTCAAGATGATCAATGATACCTACGGTCATGGGTCGGGCGACAACGTGCTTAAAGAATTTGCGACTGTCGCGCAAAGCCGCTTGCGCCGAGTCGACTCTCTTGGCCGCTGGGGTGGTGAGGAATTCTTGGTATTGCTCCCTGAACTCGATGGATTCGGTGTGATGGAGTGCGCTGAACGCGTTCGCGAAAGCGTTGCCGGACATCTCTTTGAGATTGGCGACGGTGTGCATGTCACTAGTTCGATCGGGGTCGCTAGCTATCCAGAGGACGCCGTTGATCGCGACGCGCTCATCGAGCTTGCTGACAAGGCCATGTATGCGGCCAAGCGACTCGGCCGGAACCAGGTGCGTCGTTCAAGTGACGCCGCGGTTATAGCACTGGAACTCTCAAGCACAGGGACAAACGGACGCGATAGATCCTTGCTCATCGGCGTCGTCGAAGCGTTGGCCGCAATGGTCGACGCTCGAGATCACTATACGGGACGACACACCGCCGAGGTTGGACATCGAGCAACTCGACTGGCGTTGAAGCTCGGATTAGATGCGTATGAGGCCGAAATGCTCGGCATGGCGGGCTTGTTGCATGACATCGGAAAAGTCGGTGTGCCGGACGCGATTTTGCAGAAACCGGCCCGCCTCACTGCTGGCGAATGGGTCACGCTGCGCAAGCACACCACGGTGGGCGCGGACGTGGTGGCTCGTATACCGGGGCTTAGCCCGATCGCGCCGATCATTCGAGCGCATCACGAGCATTGGGATGGCTCTGGGTATCCCGACGGATTGGCCGGCGAGTCAATTCCCTTGGGAGCGCGAATCATCTCGGTCGTCGACGCGTACGGTGCGATTACGAGCGATCGTCCATATCGCGCCGGGCGTTCTAGGGAATGGGCGCATGCTGAGATGATTCGCGGTGCGGGACAGCATTTCGATCCGGTCGTGGTTGAGGCGTTCCTGGCCATGCTTGAAACCGAAGATCCTTTGGAGATCAATTCGAATCAGCTCGTTGCCACTTAGCCCTATAGCGGATTGCCTACAAATTGACCAACACTCGTCGGGGTGCGCCTGGTCATCCACAGCCACAGCAGGCGACCAACGTAGAGTTGTCATTCTGAGCGATAGCGAAGAATCTCCTTGTTTCGATGCGACGAAGCACGGAGAGATCCCTCGGCTGTGGCCTCGGGATGACACATCCACTGTGTCAATCTACTCAGCATGACGGGAAACGGCTCTCCGCTTCTTGGTCAACGGTTTTGCAAACCGCATTGGTCCCCGATAAACCGAAACATCAATCACCGAACTGGCGCTCGGTGGCTTTCATGTTTTGAAGGCCGGCGATCCTCGCTGATGACGATACCTGCGCCGTCTGACGGCGTGCCGCTACAATAGCGAAAGCGGCGCTATGATCACACGTCTATCTGGCTGATTCAGAGAGGAACCGAATGTACTTTGCCGAGATGATCGCCGATTTCGCGCTCGGCATCACGTTTGAGGAGTTGCCTGAGCCGGTCGTCACGATGGCCCTGACTGCCATCGCTGACACGCTCGCCTGCGGGATTGGCGCGGTCGACGAGCCGGGTCCAGGCATCTTGCGGGACTACGCGCGGCTGCACGTGGCGCGGACAGAGGCAACGTTACTCGGCGGATCTGAACGTGTCGACGCTACGCTGACCGCCCTCGTCAACTGCAGCATGGTCCGTGATCTGGACGCGAACGACCTGTACGCCGGAACCCCTGGGCGCGATACGGGCCATTTCTCCGATGCCATCCCGGCATTACTGGCCGTTGCTGAAGCCAATGGGAACAGCGGTCGCGAGCTCATCACGGCTGTGGCGATCGCCTACGAAGTGCAGGGGGCTCTGGCCGAGTCCTATCTCTGGATGAAACGGGGGTTGCACTCGGTCAGCCAGGTCAGCTGGGCTATTCCTGCCGCGGCCGGACGTCTCATTGGCCTCAGCAAAGATCAAATCGTGTCGGCAATCGGCCTGTCGGGCACCACTGGGGGGTTGATCCTCCAATCTTGGCTGCGTCCTTCGGCGACGCTGCCGCTGATCAAAGGAGGCGCTCCAGGTTTTGCGGCCAAACAGGCCCTGGAGTCGACCGAGCTTGCTGGGCAAGGATTCACCGCACCGGTTGACGCCCTCGAGACGCTCTTCGAGCGCTTGCCGTCTGAGGCTGATCCGTCCGCTCTCCAGAGTCTTGCGAGACCGTATCGTTTCACGACCACACGCAACATGCTCAAGCGCTACCCGGCGCAGATTTACACTCAGGCCGCGGTGCAGGCGGCGGTGGCGATCCAGCCTCTCATCGAGAACGTCGATCAGATCGCGGTCGCGACAGTCTACGGTCACCGCAACGTCGCGGCGGGCGTTCAGGGCTCGGCAGCGGCCTATACTCCCGCAACACGGGGAGCAGCCGACCACAGCACCCCGTTCGTGGTGGCAGTGGGACTGCGCGATGGGGATCTTACGCCCGCAAGCTACGCCGGAGAGCCGTGGCTCGAAGAAGATCTGCTCGATCTGATGCGCCGTGTCGATCTGGTTATCGATCCAGAGTACGAGCGCGGTTTCACCCAGGAGGGGCTGTTCGGCTGCCGGTTGGTGGTCGAAATGCTCGACGGGCAGCGATTCGAGGAATCGATTCGCCAGCAGCAAGGGCATCCAGATAATCCACTCGTGCATACCCAGCTAATCGACAAGATGCGAGCATTCGCGGATTGGAAGCTGGGAAGCGGGGCCGCCGAGCGAATCTATGAGGCCGTTCAGGCGCTGCCAACCGCGGTGCGTGTAGATGCTCTGCTAGCGGCCTGCCGACCCTAGACGAGCCAGTCCTAAATTCTCCCGTCTTCATTGACAAGCCCCCGCGATATTCTTATAGTTCAATTAGTATTGAATTATCTAGTGACGATTGGCAATGAACAGTGGTTGTCCAAATCCCAGACGTAGAGCAGGTCGCTCTGAAGCTCAAGGTGCTGTCTGATCCTTCCCGACTGCGCGTTTTCGGCCTATTGATGGATGGGACCTTCTGCAACTGTGAGCTGGGGGACGCGCTGGACATGGCGCCGAACCTGATCTCGCATCATCTGAGCGTCCTGCGTCGGGCTGGCCTGGTCGAGACTCGTCGCGATCCCCTGGATAGCCGTTGGATCTACTATTCTGTGAATGCTGATGCGCTGACAGATCTGGCGTCTCATCTGACACTCTTCTTTGATCCGGCACGACTCGGCTCGCGCGCGCCGCAATGTGGCCCATCCGCCGGACAGGACTGAAGCGAGCTCCTATGAACGTGCATCGAATCACGAATCGTGACCAAAATAATTCAACGAGCGCTGAAATAGCGAAGCAGTTGCTCGATATTGGAGGACAGGTGGACACTTCGAACTTAGATACGCTCCCCCGGTTGGATTGGGCAAGTTGGGATCGCCCATTTCTCTTTTTCACCGGGAAAGGCGGCGTTGGGAAGACCACGATTGCAAGCACGGTCGCGGTCAGTCTCGCCGATGCGGGCCGTCGGGTGCTTCTGGTGAGCACCGATCCCGCGTCAAATCTCGGTGATGTGTTCAATGTGGAGGTCAAAGATACCCTCACGAAAGTTCCGGGGTTACCTGGCCTGAGACTCGTCAATGTCGATCCCCATCAAGCTGCGGAAAACTATCGCCTGCGCGTGCTTGGACCGTTTCGGGGAACCGTGCCGGAGACGGAATTCCGGGCCATGGAGGAGCAGCTATCTGGAGCCTGCACCGTGGAGATCGCGTCGTTTGATGAGTTCACGCGGCTCCTTACTGATGCGACGATCACTGCTGACTTCGACCATGTGATCTTTGACACCGCCCCCACCGGCCATACTCTGCGATTGCTCAGCCTGCCAAGTGCTTGGAGTGGTTATCTGGAGGAAAACGTCAGCAGCGCGAGCTGCCTGGGTCCGCTCGCAGGGCTCGAGGCGCAGCGAGATCGCTACGTGGCGACCGTGAACGCACTGGCGGATAATTCCCGCACCACACTTGTGCTCGTGAGCCGCGCCGACGATCGGTCACTCCGAGAAGCGGCAAGGGCTGGCGCTGAGCTCGCCGCGCTCGGGATCCGAAATCAGCGCCTGATACTGAACGGAGTTCTCAGCACGTTTACCGGCAACGATCCGGTGGCCGCGGGGATCGCGCGTCTGCAATCGGACGCGTTACGGAACCTGCCGGAATCTTTGCGTGAGCTGCCGTTGGCGTCCGTTTCGCTCGTCGCCAGCGACCTGACCGGGATAGACGCGCTTCGCGAGCTTGCGGGCTCGCAGATATACGAGCCGATGCCCGCTGGTGTCGACACGACTCTTTCGTCGACACGACCAAGTCAACCGGACGGCCTGAACGATCTGATCGACTCATTGGAAGCAGAGGGACCCGGGGTCATCATGACCATGGGGAAGGGTGGCGTCGGGAAGACGACTGTTGCCGCGGCCGTGGCAGTCGCACTCGCAGAGCGTGGACATCGAGTGCATCTCTCGACGACCGATCCGGCGGCACATCTCATTGATGCCCTTGGCGAGCTATCGCTCGAAACGCTCACGGTTAGCCGGATCGATCCTGTCGTTGAGGTTGAGAGTTACACGCAAGACGTGATCAAAGCAGCGGGCGAACTGAGCTCCGAAGAGCGGGCGTTGTTGGAGGAGGACCTTCGTTCTCCTTGCACGGAAGAGATCGCAGTGTTTCGGGCTTTCTCACATACCCTGTCGCTAGCCCGCCGGGGGTTCGTGGTGCTTGACACTGCTCCAACTGGCCACACTTTACTCTTACTCGATACCACCGGAGCCTATCACCGAGAGATCATGCGCAACTCCGCCGGTTCTTCCGGGCGACTGACGACCCCGTTGATGCGGCTTCAGGATCAATCATTTGCGCGCATGATCATCGTGACGTTGCCGGAGAGTACCCCGGTCCTCGAAGCAGAGAGACTCCAGGCCGATCTGCGACGAGCCGGAATCGAACCCTTTGGCTGGGTCGTCAACCAATCCCTTGGCATGAGTGGAACCACACACCCAGTTCTCGCTGGTCGCGCGCAACGCGAAGAATCCCACATCGCGCGTGTCACCAACGAGCTGTCGCGACGGACCTGGGTGATTCCGTGGCGATCGGGTGTCAGCAATGGTGGATCTAGCCTTCGCTTGATCGATGTCAGGGACGCGGCGCACGTCTAGCGGATGTTGCCCCGCGATCATTGACTGACACGTGTTTGTCGTAAATCGGTGGTCGCTGAAATGCTGATGATGCGGGATTGAGGATATTGTCAACAGAGGACGTGCCGGGAGTCCGAACGGAGATGACGTCAATGAGCCAGCAGCGACTTACCTACCACGTCGAAGCCCGCACCGTCGGCAGTGGGGTCTCCAAGTCGATGATCAAGGAGACCGAAATCCCGATTGATTCGTCCGATGGACAGAGTACAAGCCTGCCCGGTCCGGCCGATTTGCTGACGCTTGCCTTCGCCGCCTGTGTCCTCAAAAACGTTGAACGGTTTTCGCGATTGCTCCCGTTTCGCTATGAGTCGGCATCGATCGAGGTGACGTCGGAGCGGCAGGCGGCACCTCCGCGCATAACGCTGATTCGCTATGCCCTGCGGATCCGAACGGACGAATCGCCGCAGCGGGTGGATCTGCTTCATCGGAATATCCGGAAGTTCGGCACGATCTACAACACGCTGGCAGCGAGCTGTGAGGTGGATGGCGAAATCATTGCCGAACAACCGATGGGTATCGAGGATTCTTGATCAAGCCGTAACCAGTTGTGACTTCTGTGCTGAGCCTAGGGGAGAAACAACGCGATGGTGAATTCCGAGGCAACGTTATCCACAACGTCGACAACCGGCGTGGCTGGGCGACTGTCGAACCTCGACCGCTTCTTGCCGATCTGGATCTTTGCCGCCATGGCGATCGGCGTATCGCTTGGCAAACTGATTCCGGGGCTTCCCGACGCGCTCGACGCTTTGCAGATCGACACGGTCTCACTGCCGATCGCAATCGGTCTCCTCTGGATGATGTATCCGGTACTGGCCAGGGTGAAGTACGAGCGCGTCCCGGCAGCAATGAGCAACGTGAAACTGTTGGGTACCTCGCTCTTTCTCAACTGGGTGCTCGGTCCCGCGTTGATGTTCGGCCTCGCCTGGATGTTGTTGCCCGACAAGCCCGAGTATCGTACCGGGCTCATTCTCGTCGGGCTGGCACGCTGCATCGCCATGGTATTGATCTGGAACTTGCTCGCCTGCGGCAACAATGAATACGCGGCGGTGCTCGTCGCTTTGAATTCGATCTTCCAGATTCTGATGTATACGGTGCTCGGATATTTTTACCTCACCATGGTACCCGGCTGGTTCGGTGCCGAGAGCGCGGTCGTCGACATTTCGATGTGGCAGATCGCCAAGAGCGTGCTGATCTTCCTCGGTATCCCGTTGGCGGCTGGGTTTCTTACGCGCTTGATCCTGGGACGAAAAAAGGGAAACGAATGGTATGACAATACGTTCATCCCACGTCTCGGACCGACCGCGATCATCGGGCTCCTCTTCACCATCGTCATGATGTTCTCGCTCAAGGGGGACGTCATCGTCTCCTTGCCGTTCGATGTTCTCCGTATCGCGCTCCCATTGCTGGCCTACTTCGCCCTCATGTTTGCGATCGCCTTCGGTGGCTCATATCTGCTCGGGTTCCGCTACGCCGAGACCGCGACGTTGTCATTTACAGCCGCGAGCAATAATTTCGAGCTGGCCATTGCGGTAGCGATCGGTGTCTTTGGTATTGGATCGGGGCAAGCCCTGGCCGCGGTCGTCGGGCCACTGGTCGAGGTGCCGGTGCTGATCGGTCTGGTCTACGTAGCTCTCTGGCTGCGCGGACGGTTCTTTCCCGCCGACGTGCCGGTACCGTCTGAGTCCGGCGCTCCTCAGATGACCGGCAGCGTACGTCGGGCGGATTGAGCAACCGGCTTCACTTGGCGCGGAAAGACGACATCATTGAGTCGACATAGGTGTGATACTGGTCGAATTTAGCTGGCGTCGCGCTAAACGTCAGTGCGCCAATCGTGATGGTACCGAGAAATGACTTCGTGTACACGAACGCCCACATCTTCTGTCGGTCTCCCTGTTGTGCCTTGACGATCTGTATCTTCCCCCCGTTGGCTTGACGATGTGAGATGTTGGAGTAACTGCCATCAGCCCTCATGGCATTGGCAATGCAGTCAGCCCATGAGCTGAATGAATGCCCTTTACTCAGTGCTTCGTCGATGCTGCACCAGAAGGTGGGGAGTCCTTCATAGCCACGGCTATAGAGGATGTAAATGTCTTCGTGACTCTCACCCGGCGGGACGAACTCCAGCCAGCCGAACGTCTGAGCCCCAGGTGGAGCGTCCAGCATACCGGCTTCCCACCCGGAAGGGTATCCGAACGAAAAAGCGCCGAAGTAGGAATCGGTCGCGGTGGCCTCCAATTTTACGGAAGATGCGCCAAACTGCGCTGTTCCGCAGGCCGCGAGTACCGCGCTGGCCAACAACGATCCGATGAGAATCACCAAGATCGGCGACGATCTGGAATTTACCCGTGATGTGCTCATGACGTGATTCCTTTTAGCAAGGCCCACAACTCTCTGCTGAGGGTCCCGTCGTCCCACGCGGGTGCCACACAAGATACCCACGTGGGACGTCCCTGCTTTCAGTTCAATACTCGTAGATCAGGCGCTTCTCGCTTCATCCCCGTCTACGATGCGTGTCTGTTCAGTGTTGTGCCGGTCCAACTGGACCCTTGTCCACCTGCGGAAAGGTCAACTCGACCGGGCCGAGTGCGCCACTATCAATGTGAAGCTCATACGGCCCCCAGAGTCCATCGTAGCCATACCAATTGGGTGGGTTCGAGGTCTTTACCCCCGAAACGTCGGACGACACGATGTCGAAATTCCCCGGGTGGTAGGCCGCAAACGCCTGGCCGGCGTCGGTGTAGTCGATCTGGTGGATTTGCAGCGGAGCTGGGGCTGAGATCGACTGGCCAACTTGCGTCCCGGCTGTCGCGTAGTTCGCGTGGGAGTCAAGAGCGGAGTAGATCATCGGATGCGATCCGCTGTACTCGAACTGATCGAACGCGAGCCACTCGCCGCCGGAGTGCTGGGACAGGAATATCTGGTCAAGCATCCAGTTTGCGGTGCTGCTGTCTCGATGAAATCGTAGTGTTACCTGCTCCCAGTCGCCCTGATGACGTCCAACCTGCGTCAACGCGAAATCGTCCGACAGTTGAAATAGAGGAATTTCAGCCCTGACCTTGACGGGTCCGTTGTAGGCGTAAAAGAACCAGAACTGTAGGTCCATCGCGTTCTCTCCTTGTGAGAGGACGCGCACGTAGGACTTGGCTCGCGGCATGTGACCGCTCCACAGACTTGGGTCGCTTTCGAGCCAATATCGGAAATTCGGATCGCCCGCGTGCGGGTCCTGCAGGGCGATCATTCGTCGCTCAGAATCGTCTCGGCAGAGGTTACCCGTGAGCCAAGCACATCCACGTGAAAGGTCAGAGGGTTGTTTTCGTTGTAGACGAGTCCCCAAACGAGTGTCGATGGACCATCTAGCACCGCTTCCGGTTTATCCATCGCGTATTGTTCGTCGGGGTGAAGCATGATGAGTGGCCCGTAGGTCTCGATGAGCGATTTGACCTGCTTGGTCATATTGGGCGTGCTTTTGGCAAGCGTGGCGCCCGGTGCGAACAGGGCAAACACGATAAGCGCGGCAGAGAGAATCGTGCTGATGGCCGTTCGGCGACGCATTATGGCGCCTCCAGTCTTCGTCGATGTACGTAGGTTGAGGCGGTAACGGCCGATTCTGTTTGGATGGGGTCCGGGGCCCGGCCCTCGGCAATCACCTCCTTTCACGTTTCTACCTTGAGGCGTCGGTGTATGCGTACTATCGGCCCATGAATGCAACAGTCGCAATAGCTTTTGTGTCGCAGATGTTAAATGTTTGTGTACGCGACTTGGGTGACGGATGTGAACACCTGTACATTCACATGATGCCCATTCCGGTCGTGAGAGTTACCATCAAGGGAAGCCTTGGGGCAGCCAACGTTGACGGGAGGTGGAATGAAGCAGGAACGACGACGTGACAACCAGCAATGGATTCTCGACTTGATGGTGAAACAAACCGGAAGAGTGCAGAACTTCGGCAACGACGAACGGGACGTGCCAGCCGAGGTCAAGTCGTATCGTATGATTCCGCGCGTGCTGGCGAAACAGGCTCGTCACGCTGAAGCGATCGCGAAAGCGGCGGAAGATGCCGGTCACACCGACACGGCACGACTGGCTTACGCCAAAGCTTCCGACATATACGCTCACGCCCAGCACGCCATCTTCGAAGATAACAACCAGGAGAAGATTCACCTGCATGCCAAACACCTGGAGTGCTTCGACAAGGTTGTCTCGATGGCAGAGAACGTGGTCGAACTCGTCGAGATCCCCTGGGAAGGGGTGCAGATTCAGGGCCGTCTACATCTCTTCAAGGATCGACGTAAGGCGCCGACCGTTCTCTTTCTTCCGGGAATGGATATGACCAAGGAGATGTTCCCCAATCCTCTGACGAACCCCTATATCCGGCGAGGCATGAACGTCCTTTCGATCGATGGTCCCGGACAGGGGATGAGCAACATCCGCAAGATTCGGGTGAGTGACGACAACTACGAGCGGGCGGCCAGTGCTGCCATTGATTATCTGTTGACCCGTCCCGAGGTCGATCCGAACCAGATCGCGGTCGTTGGCACTTCGTTCGGCTCGCATTGGGGCATCCGGCTGGCTGCTATGGACCACCGTATCAAGGCGCTCGCAACCACTCACGCCGTCTATGGCTCGAAGACCGCAATCTTCGAAGAGGCGTCGCCGCGGTTCAAGCAGGTCTTCATGTATATGGCTGGAGTCCACGACGAGGATGCGTTCGACGCGATGGCGGAACGTATGACCACATCGGGCTATGGCGCAAAAATAGCCTGTCCGACTCTCATGGTGACCGGCGAATACGACCCGCTTGCGCATCTGGAAGCGACGCTCGACCTGTTCGACGAAATTCAAGCCCCGAAAGAGCTGTGGATCTTCGAGGATGAGTTCCATCGAGTCCAGGCCAGGGAGGGCATCGCTGGCCTGGAACTTCACCTATTTCTTGGTGACTGGGTACGTGACGCGTTGAGCGGGCGGATCGCGACTGGCCATAATAAGATGGTGCTCGTACCACAGAAGAGCGGGCGAGGGACATACAGCGAGCCGGTAGAGTCGATCTATCTCCCTGGGCGCCCCGGAGTTCACTAGTACTTCGAGGGCAGTCTGGCAGCCTTGGAGCCGTTGGGGACGCCGTGCGGATGATCTTAAGACCTATGTGATCAAGCACCTCGGCGATCTGGACGCCGGACGCATCACCGATGAACTGCCGTTGCAGCACTAGGGAGAGGGGGTTTCCGATCATCGTCTTCGCGCTGATTGTGTGTGCGCTGGACTTTGGGCTCGAAGTGAAGTACGGCCAATCGTTGTTTCATGGGTGCTTTGGGCTCGCCGGCTTTTACCAGTACGTGATGGATCAGTACGGATCATCGTCCGGCAACGGAGCCTATACGGGGTCAGCTCAGGATGCACAGTCGTCTCCCGCGACGCACCCGGCGCTGCCGACGACCAACGATCCTGCATCGGTTGTTGGTGTCGGCGACTTCGTGTACAAAGCTGAATGGCGCGAAACAGACACGGGTGAACGAGTACGAGTGCGCAAACTGACTAACAAAGAGGTCAAGCGTCGTGACCTGGAAACAGCAAAGCAAGGCATATCAGGCGGCTCGACTGATGACATTTACGAAGAGGCCAGACCGCGAGAGGGCACCACGAAGCGAAGACTATGGGTTGGCAGAGGGACCGGCCCACTGCAGCTTCTTGACGACTCTAACCTCGATAATTCCTGACGAGTGACAGCACTGGAGGTCTTAGGAGATGGACACCGACAGCAATCCGAGCACGTGGCAGAGCCCATGGAGACTCGAACCACAACGGCCGATAAACATGCTCATCCGCCAACAGATCTTCTCGTTTTGGCGAGGCCCGCGAAACATCAAGGCGGTCATCGATGCTGACACCAATTTCTGGGGCTGGCAGACGTTGGCGCTGGACATGCGGATCGACCGTGACTACAATCCAGAGCTCGAGTCACGTTCACTTTATGCCAATGTCACTGATGATAGCCAGGACTGTGCCGTCCTCCGCGCGGTGTACTGGGATCATGCGGGCGAGCGGCAGAGGCTGAAGCAGCGCGGGTTCAATTACAGTTTTGGCATGCCGGCGCGTTTCGCGCAGGTACCTACCAAGCAATTACACACTTGGGTCGAGACATTTGTGGGCATATCTGTACCGCTCGATCCCATTTGGAACGAGGATGAACCGAATTCCGTCCGAAGGCTCCGCATTCAAACCGGCAATTACTCCTCCATTGTCGAGAAGACCTGGGAGAGTGGTGCCGAAGCCTACAAGGAATTAGATCGGCGCTGGGAAGCGGTATGGGCCGAGATGAGCGAAAGCCTGCGGTCAGCACCAGTCGTGACGGACATTGCTGAGGACTTCGCGCGTCTAGAAGGAACCCCTCGTTACAACCTTCATGCGTATCGGCCTGATGCGTTTGGCAGCCAGACGGGGTAGACGTCATCACAGGCACTTTGGCTCATCGATGCCGGTTGCACGCTCGCCGGCTTTTACCCGTACGTGATGGATCAGTACGGATCATCGTCCGGCAACGGAGCCTATACGGGGTCAGCCCAGGATGCACAGTCGTCTCCCGCGACGCACCCGGCGCTGCCGACGACCAACCTGTGGGATGGTTCCGGTGGTGGACCTGCTCACATGACGGTTGACATTTTTGGGACGCGCTTCATCCCCAGTTGAGGAGCGCGCGCTCACCCGGCTGAGCGGCGACTGCGGTGCGATTGCGGCTGCGTGGGCAAGGGGAGCTGCCACGCTCCGGTGGCGATCCGCTGCGGGTGATGGTCATACGGTCGCGGCAGGATCTTGCGCCATTGTTCGTCGTCGAGCTCCCATAATTCCAACTGTGGCGACGCATATGGGGTCTGATAGTGCTGCGGTGCCTCGACCGCTTGCAGATGACGAGCTCGTCGCTCGGCATGGTAGCGGTACTGCGCGATCACCGTGTGCTGATAGGCCAGTTGCAGCTGGCCGTCAGAGAGCCACACGGAGACCCGGCGGCGCGCCAGTCCCCGTTCCGCATAGAGATAAAAGCGCCGTACGCTGACATAGCCACGCAGATTGACGACCCGTTCGAGCTGCAGGTGACGGACCGCCCGCGCAAGTTGGTCAGGATCCAGCTCACGGCCACGGACCCAGCCGAGAACCGCCACGGGGGTACGCAGGCCGTCAGCCCGTTGTTGGTGCGCCCAGTGGGGTGTTTCATTGAATGTCTCGATAAAGGCGGCGTGCTGCTCCTGGATCTCCTCCAGCGTCGTGGCGCGCTCAAAGTGCGCGTCGGCCAGCCGCAACTCGACCTTGAATTGGGCTTCGATCAGGTTCTGCCACGGTTTGCCCCGCTCGATGTGCTCGCTGGCGACGCCCAGCTCGTCGAGCAGTCCTTCGTAGACACCAGCCGTGAAGACCGAACCGTTGTCCGAGACCATGCCTTCCGGCCGGCCATTCTCCCGGAGCGCGGCGGTCAGCAACTGGAGGACGGTCACGACATCCTGGCGGTCCGTCGCCATGCCGGCCAGGATCTTTCGGGCATAGCCTTCCAGAATGATGAGGCTATACACCCAGTGCTGATCGTCCCCCAGCTTCACGAGATAGCGCAGATCGATGAACCAATAGCGGTGCCGATGGGTTGGCGGAAACGGCATGACTTTCACGATCCCGTCTGGTTCCGCCGCATCAGGCCGATCGGTCACCCAGGGTGGAGGTGCGCCGTGCAGGTCCCGATTGAGCGCCATGGCGCGGCCGACCGTCGCGGCGCTGGGTGGTTCCTGTCCGCTCTGCCGTCCGAGCAGACCGCGCACCCGAAAGCGGCCGGCCCGGGGATACTCCCGCTGCACGTCGAGCACCTGCTTGAGGAACGGCAACGAGAGCTGGTTCGCGGGATGCGTTGGTGGGCGCGTGCGCTGATCTTCGAGGCTCGCAAAGCCGTCCCGTTTGAAATCCTGCAGAATCTGCCAGACATGCTGCCGCGAGAGCTGCAGCAGACCCGCGATACTCTGTTGATGCCACCCTTCATACCAGAGCCGAACCACGGTCCAACGAGCACGATAGGCATCCGCGAATTGATGGAAGGTGGTCACCGGTAACGGCAGCTGGACCGGCAAGGGATGACGCGCCAGGAAGCGTTTGACGGTGTGGTGGTTGGTGCGGTAGCCGTACTTCCGGTCGATAATCCGCACGATCTCCCGATCATGGATCGGTGGGTAGAGCTGCTTGAGGTACAGGATGTACCCGGCGACGACGACGGGATACGGGTGATGGTCCTCGTCCGCGTTGGTCCGGTGATCGACGAGCCCGAGCATGCCGTCTTCGACGAATCGACGCGCATGTTTGGCGACGGTTCCCCGGTCTACGCCGGTGGCGCGGCTCCGCCCTCCAGTGTCCGGCGCGCCTGCTCGTATTGATCAGTGTCGATCTCGCCCCGGGCATAACGTTCGCGCAGAATACGCATGGCACTATCCTCGTGGGGCGTGTGCGACTGCGGTGGCGTGCGTCGGGAAGGTGACAGCAACGACGTGATCGCCCAGATCACCAGAATGACCAGGATCACCGCAAAGAGGATCATCACCAGAAGGCCGATCCAGCCGACGATGCCAAAGAACCCCATATCATGACCATAGTAATTCATCGCACTCTCCTTAATTGCCGAGTTTGGATAGGTCTGTCTCGGTCATCCACTCTCTAGCTTACGCTTACTGGCTAAAGAGTCGCTGAACCAGTGGTCAAGATTCAGTTAATTCGGTGGGATTCACGCGCGCGGCAGCGTAAAGCTGAACGTGCTACCTTGATTCGCTCCGCTACTCTCGGCCCAGATTCGACCACCGTGCGCTTCGATCAGTGCCCGGGCTATCGTGAGACCGATGCCGCTCCCGCCCGACGCACGCGAACGCGCCGGGTCGACGCGATAGAAGCGCTCGAAAACACGGTCCAGATGTTCCGGTGGGATCCCCGAACCAGTATCGCGGATCCGAAACTCGACCGCATCACTGCTGGACTTCACCTCGATGGTGACCCTTCCACCTGTCGGCGTGTGGCGCAGAGCGTTAATCAGGAGATTGGTTAACACCTGTCCGATACGGTCACTATCCGCCGTCACGTCCGGCAGATCAGTCATTGTGCCGATCTCAAGAAGCACGCTCTTCTCGGAAAACGCGGGTCCCATTCTGGCGGTAGCTGTCTCGACAAGTCGCGCCGGAGAAACCGTTCGGCGCTCGAGCGACACCTGGCCAGACTCCACGCGCGACAATTCCTGGAGATCGTCGGTCAGACGTGTCAGCCTCGAGACCTCACCATGAAGCTGAGCCCAGAGCTCCGGGGAAGGCGTGATAACATCGTCGAGCAAGCCTTCAAGATAACCGCCCAAAGTCGCGAGCGGGGTGCGCAGTTCATGTGCCACGTCGCCGATGAGCTTGACACGGCGCTGCTCTGAATCTTCGAGCCGCGCGGCCATCTCGTTGAAGCTCTCTGCCAGCTCTCCGATCTCATCCCGGTCCGTAACTGTTACGCGAGTGCGGAAATCGCCTGCCGCAATGCGACGGCTGCTCCGTACCATGTGCAGGAGAGGCGCCGTAATCCGTCCAGAAACGAAGAGGCTAACCAGGACGGCCACCATGAGCGACACGATTCCAGAGATGATCAGTGCTTGAACGAGGGCTTCTCCAAAAGCGTTGCGAACACTCTGGTTGGCGCCTTGCCCAGCGCCTGGCCCCATGCCGTTGCCGCCATTCATGTGGCTCACCAACCGGTCGAAGAGGGGTGGGGCTATCAATCGCATTGAGATCATCAGCCCGAGCGTCCCGACAATGACGATCAGGAGATAGGAGATGAGCAGCTTGAGTCGCAGGCTGAACAATCGCGAACCAGGTTTCATCCACGGACTCGTTTGAAGCGATAACCGACGCCGCGGACTGTCTCGATCCAGTCTGGTTGAGACGGGTCTCTCTCGATCTTGCGGCGCAGGTTGCTGACGTGCACATCGACGGTGTGCTCATCCCCGTAAAAATCGTGGCCCCAAACCCGTGCGATGAGCTGGTCACGCGTGTATACGATCCCAGGGTGAGCAGCCAACGTCTCGAGGAGCGAGAATTCGATGGGGGTCAGTGATATAGGCATGCCGGCGCGGGTTACCTCATGCGCTCCATAGTCGATCTTGAGGTCACCAAATTCGGCTGATTCAGTTTCGGGGGATGGGGTGGCGCCGGCCAACGTTCGAGGACGGCGTAGCATCGCACGGACCCGGGCGACAAGTTCTCGCGGTGAGAAGGGTTTCGTCAGGTAATCGTCGGCCCCAACGCTGAGGCCGACAACCCGGTCGATCTCCTCGGTGCGAGCAGTGAGCATCAGCACGTAGGCGTCGGAGAAGAGTCGCAGTTGACGGCAAACCTCGAGCCCGTCGATCTCGGGCAGCATGATATCGAGCACGACTAGATCAGGCGACTCGCTTCGGACGAGTTCGAGCGCCTCTTTGCCGTCGAACGCGCGCAGAACCGAGAATCCCTCTCGCTCGAGATAGCTCGAGACGAGCTCTACCAGCGGTCGCTCGTCATCTACCACAAGCACTTTCGCCTGGGCCGACACTCCACCTCCTCAGGCGCGAGAAATTGTGATCGACTGCCGTATTCTTAATCCCGTAACCTGACGACCACTCCCTCATCACCGCGCAGCGTGATTCGATCGGTGACCGATTCCATCTCCCGATCCAGCTTGGTGGTGATCAAGATGGTGCCAGTATCGTACGGCTTACGCAGTTTGAGCTCCTGAGGCTCCGCGCCGAGATTGAGCGCAATCAGCATGCGCGTCCCCTCATACTCGCGTATGTAAGCGAGCACCGTTCCCTTGGTCCGGACCGGTGCGTAGGAGCCAACACACAATGCACGCTCTGCACGCCGCATGCCGATCAGTCGGTGTTGCAGCGTGAGCATCGACGTGGGATCGACGCGTTGGGCTTCGACGTTGCGCGTCTCGAAGTCGTCGCTCAACGGCAGCCACGGTGTTCCATCAGTAAATCCGGCATTGTGGCTTGCGTCCCATTGCATCGGAGTTCGCTCCGGATCACGCCCCAAGTTAAGCCCCGGAACTCTGTGCTCTTCGGGGTCTTGAATCAACTCCGATGGGATCGGGACGTCCGGCATACCTAACTCGTCTCCATAATAGAGAGTCGGAGTGCCGCGAAGAGTGAGCAAGAGCATGGCCGCGACACGTGCTTGGTCCGGTCCGATACGAGTGGCGATGCGGTGATTATCGTGGTTGCTAAGCACCCAGTCGGGCCAGGCAAATGCCGGCAATCGACCTTCGTAGAAGTCGATCAGCGCGGCGATGTGGGCAGCTTCCCACGGCTGCAACAGCAGGTGGAAATTGTGCGGCATCTGAACGAGCTCGCCGCTCTGTCCGTAGTATGCGATCAATCGCTCAATCGGGAGATAGAACTCTCCGATCAACAGCCGGTCATCGAACTCATCTGCCAGAACTCGCATCTCACGAAGGAGGTCGACCATCTCCGGTTGGTCGGCGTTGAAGACGGGGATAAGCGACAGATAGGGAGGAATGTCCGGAGTGTAGTCCGGATTCGGTGGGTTGTCTCGCATCCGGGCATCCTTGACAAGATGCCAGACGGCATCCAGGCGGAACCCGTCGACGCCGCGCTCGAGCCAGAAGCGCATCGCGCCGAGCATTTCACGACGGACATCGGGGTTGGCCCAGTTCAGATCCGGTTGCTCCTTGAAATATTCGTGGAAGTAATACTGGCTGGTCTTCTCGTCCCACTCCCAACCACTCCCCCCGAACCGGCTGAGCCAGTTGTTCGGTGTTCCGCCATCGGGAGCAGGATCGCGCCAGATGTACCAATCCCGTTTGGGATTGTCGCGAGAGGCCCGCGACTCGAGAAACCAGGGATGCTGATCGGACGAGTGATTCGGAACGAAATCGAAGATAACCTTGATATCGCGTTTGTGCGCCGCCGCCAGCAGATCGTCGAAGTCGTCGAGCGTGCCAAAGATTGGATCGATGCCCCTGTGATCGGTGACGTCATAGCCGAAATCGACCATCGGAGATGGGCTGATCGGTGATAACCAGATTGCGTCGATGCCGAGCCAGGTGAGGTAGTCGAGCCTTCTCGTAATCCCGTTCAGGTCACCGATGCCGTCCCCATTACTGTCCATAAACGAGCGCGGATAGACCTGATAAATGATGCCGCGTTGCCACCACGGATAGTTGTTCGTCATCTCACTCCGTCATTCTAAAGAGCGCGTTCGCGGCTCGTTATGCCGCCACCGCGATGTGGCAGCCACGATTCGGCCCATATTGGCATGATACCCAATTCGTCAGGTCGCGCGATGGGTGATCGTGACGTGCGGCGTCATATCGCACTGCTCAAATAGAGTGTCCTTTCTGTTCAGAAAGCGACCAGAGTCCCGGCGACGGAAATCGCGGCGATGATCTGAATGATCGCGAGGATCCGGCTCGAGCCCGGACCGCTACCAAGAAGCCCGCTTCTACCCTTGAGACGTTCAAATCCGTCGATGGCCGCGATCGCCACCACCAGTGCGCCCAACGCGAAATGGAACGTTGCTGCGGAAACCGTGCCACGGGTTACGGCCAGTTGTCCGGCGCCACCTAAAATGCTGAGGCTGACGATCAATAGTACCCAGTTGCGAAACGCTCGATTCCACCATTGGCGTCGCTCCCAGTGGACGATGGCCTGCCCACGTCTTCTTCGGATGAACCACGTGACGACCAATCCGAAAGCAAAACCGCCGACGTGTGCCGCGAAGGCCACGTCGGATTGCGCGGTCGTGTTCAGAATGTTGATCGAGACAAGGGAGTAGAAGACCTGCATCAAGAACCAGACGCCGATCATTATGACCGCGGCTACTCCGCCTGCCGCCAGGAATGGCCCGAAAATAAGGAGTGATCGGACGATCGAGCGCGGATAAAGCAGTATGTAGGCACCGAGCACGGCTGCGATCGCCCCGCTCGCGCCGACCAATGGCTGGTTCGTGCCCGAGAAGACGATGGCAAAGAGCAGGCTGGCGAAGATTCCGCCGGCGAAATAGAAGACGAGGTAGGTCAGGTGTCCAAGCTGATCCTCGACGTTATCCCCGAAGATCCAAAGAAATAGCATGTTACCCGCGATATGGAGCAGGCCACCATGCAAGAAGATTGCCGTGACCAAGGTGATGAGGTGATGCCCGCTCCAAAATTGAGCGGGCGTGAATCCCCATTTGTCGACAAACCGATTGAGTTGTGGGTCGGACAGCTGGAGCTCATGGATGAAGACCGCGATGTTGGCCAGGATAATCAGAATAGTAATGAACGGGAAACGTCGCGAGCGAACCTGTGGATCATCGGCATAAGGGAGCACGGAACCTCCTGCTACCTGGCCACGGAAGTGAAGGCGGCACCGCGAGTCCGACGATGCCGCCTTCAAATGTCAACTGAAGCGGGACAACCCCTGGCCGATAACATCGAGCGTTCGCTCGAGCTCCGCTTCTGAGATGGTCAGCGGCGGCTGAATGCGCAGTACATTCCCTTCCTGGCCGCCTACCCCGATCAGGACGCCAGCATCACGGCTGAAGGCTCGGATCGCACCAGCTTGCTGCTTGGCCGGCGTGCGCTTTTCGCGGTCGGTCACCAGTTCGACGCCGATCATCAACCCGAGTCCGCGAATGTCTCCGATCAGCTCGTGCTCGCTCGCCATCTCCTGGAGCTGAGCCATTACTTGATTTCCCTTGGCTGCCGCCTGTGCCGGCAAATCTTCTCCCAGCATAACGTCGATGTTGGCCAGCGCCGCGGCACAGGAGACCGGATTTCCGCCGAAGGTCGAGAGGTGCTCGCCCGGCTGAAAAGAGTCGGCGATCTCGGCCCGAGCCGTGGTGGCCGAGAGGGGAAAGCCGTCGGCGATGCCCTTAGCCATGACCAGAATGTCCGGCTCGACACCGAAATGCTCGACCGCGAAGAGTTTGCCGGTGCGTCCAAACCCGCTTTGAACTTCATCGGCAATGAAGAGGATGCCGTAGCGATCGAGCACTTCCTTGACCTTGCGGAAGTAGGAGAGCGGCGGAACGATGATGCCGCCCTCGCCCATCACCGGCTCGGCGATGAAGGCAGCTACCGATCCGGCAGACTGGTATTTCACCGCCCACTCGACCATCTCGGCGCAGCGATCGGCGACGTCTTCCGGGTCGTCGCTGCCAAACGGATTGCGGTACACGTAGGGCGCTGGAGCGAAGGAGATGCCCGGCAAATACGGGCCGCCGCGCGTTTTCCGCTGCACATTGCCGGTAATTGAGAGGGTGCCGATCGTCCGGCCGTGGAACGAATGAGTTAGAGAGATGAACTCCGACTTGCCGGTGTACGCCTTTGCCAGCCGCATGGCGGTCTCGATGGCTTCAGCACCGCTGTTGCCGAAGAAGGTTTTCTGCAATGAACCTGGCGTAATCTCGGCCAGTTTCTCGGCCAGATCGGCGACCACTGGCACGTGATAGATATACGTCCCAGCGTGGACCAACTTATCCATTTGTGCCTTGGCCGCTTCGATCACCTTCGGGTGTCGATGTCCTGCGTTGGAAACCGCGATTCCGGCAAAGCAGTCGATGTACTCTTTGCCATTGGCGTCGACGACCGTGGCCCCGGTGGCGTGATCGAAGACGATTGGTTCGACGGCGGCCACGAAGCTCGTGGTCACGTAGCGTTGATATTTCTCGATCGTATCCATGGTAAAAGCGCTCCCTTCCAGCCTGTCTGATTACCGGCACGATACCGCGAACGCTTGAAGCGAGCAATGCGTGAACAGAGTCGACACGAAGTCATGCTTGTGTCTGAGGTCGGAAATAACGTCGAGCGAAGCCAGCGCGTAACGCATGGCACCATGAGCTGGCTTCTGGTCTCTCTTCTATCGCATGGAATCGTGCTAGGATTCGACAAGTCAAGAAGTTGCGCGACATGACACTTCCGCATTGAAAGGTCCAGGGCGATGGGCGACACGCTCGAAGCGCCGTTACTTGATCCCGATTCCTCCTCGGTATCGCTGCTTCATTCCCTGCGTGCCTACCCTGGGTTTCGCACGCTCTTCAACAGCACGCTTGCGACCAACGGCGCCTTCTGGATGTGGATGATGGCCAGCGGCTGGTTAGCACTCGATCTCACCGATTCCGCGTTCTTCGTCGGATTGACCGGCTTTCTCGGCGGCTTGCCCATGTTGCTCTTCGCGCTTCCTGCGGGCGTGGTTATCGATCGCTACGATCGTCGTCGCGTACTGGTCCTGGCGCAGGCGGCGGTGGCGATCATCATGGTCGGAGTCGTTGCGCTCCTGTTCCTCGATCGAATGATGCCTTGGCACTTGCTCATCGCCTCATTCGGCACCGGCACCGCCATGTCGTTCGTCTTTCCTTCACGTAACGCGCTGGTCGCGAATCTGGTGCCGGCCAAAGATCTGGCCAACGCCGTCGCGCTTAATTCGGCAGGCCAGAACGCCCCCCGTGTCGTCGGTCCGGCACTGGCTGGTCCGCTCATCGCCGCTCTGGGATTGCCCTTTACCTTTCTGGTGTGCTTACTGATCCAGATCGTGGCTATTCTCGTAACAACCGGACTTCCTTCGGCGTTACCGATGGTCTCAAGCGCGCGCCGCACCATGTTGGGGAGCATCGGAGATGGGTTGCTCGTGATTCGGAGCAATCGCTTTCTGACCGGTGTCTTTATCCTGGCGGTGGTTCCCACCATGTTTCTGATGCCGTACACCAATTTGATGCCGGTCTTTGCTCGAGACGTCTGGGGTATCGGGTCAGCCGGGCTCGGATTCATGCTGGCGGCCAACGGACTGGGTGGCGTGCTGGGATCGCTGTTGGTAGCGGGGTCGCGCTGGCTCAACAGCCGTCCGGGAGTGCTCGTCTGGACGGCTGTCGGATTTGGCCTATTGATCCTCGCGTTCTCGGTTACCCCATCGGCTGAACCCGCGATCGTGCTGATCTTCTTAGCGGGCCTGGTCAGCGCGGTCTACATGGCGGTGAACAATACGCAGATTCAGCTCAGCGTCGACGACAGCGTTCGTGGACGCGTATTGAGTGTCTATTTGTTCACCTGGGGGCTGCTTCCCCTGGGGGTGCTACCGGCCGGGATCATTGCCGGCGCATACGGTGCGCCAGCCGCGATCTTCACCATGACGTCGATCGGGCTGGCGCTGATACTGATGACGGCCATGCGTTTCCCGTCGCTGCGTGGGGTTGGGACGAATGTCGTGCGCACGAGCGCTGACGTGCAGCGCGTCTGATCCTTCCGGCTGACCACCGCTGAGAAGACACGAGCGGGCTTCCCACGTTGTCCGTCTCCGACAGAGGGCCGATCCCTTGGCAAGGGCTATTGATGGGCCAATACGCGTCGTACGTAAAGCGGATGTATTCACGGACAGGAATCTAATGCACCCGAGAGCCGACGAGCCGGATCGTACGGAACCCGAAGGCGATCGAAGAGAGTGACTTTAACGTTTCCGATCACGACTATCCACCCGTCGCGCAGCTACGCTAAGTTGACTGACGCATCTACCTTGCCTCTTCTCACTCTTCCAATCCGCCGACACTAGACAGCTCCGCGAGAGCCTGAATTGGAATCGGCTGCACGGGCGGGCGGGCGGTGATGAGCCCTGTTTCGTCGGGCTGAATACCCGCTCCAGCGAGATAGGCCGAGACGACCGGCGTACATATCCGTCCCTGGCAAAGTCCCATCCCACATCGCGTGATCCGTTTGACGTCGTTTAGAGTTCGGGCTCCTTGCGCAAGCGCACTGTCAATCGCCGCTGCTACGACCCCTTCGCAACGGCAGACAGTCGTTTCAGCTGTAATGAGGTCGGCCACACCGACACCAGGGGTGTACACAGTATTGAGCACACGGGCGAAGTCACGACCACGGTTGATCTCACGCTGCGCTTGAGCGCTCATGTCACGGTACGTTTTGTCGTCGACTGCTCCCAGGTCACGGGACACGCTGAGTCCTGCCAACTTTCCCGTTGCCTCAGCGATATCCGCGCCTCCGATCCCGCTGATCTGACCAGCTACATAGATGCCCGGTCGTGTCGCGCGCATGCCTTCGTCGTGGACAACGTACCAGCCGCCGCGCTCGGGCGCGTAAGCCACGTCACAATCAACCATGCGGGCGAGCTCTGTCGACGCAGCAAAGCCGTAGTGCAAACAGAGGGTGTCAACGGAGAAGTGGGTCTCAGTTCCGGCAATCACGTGCCAATCCCGGTCGATCCGACATACGGTCACGTCCTGGAGCTCGCTCTCGCCATCTGCTGCGACTACCACATGCCCGCGATGGATTGGTATGCCCCGGTGGCGCAACGCCTGCTCGTAGTCGAGCGCCTGACGCAATCGCCGTCCCTGTCCAAGAAAGTGGTGAATATGGCGCAGGGGCGCGGCCGCCGAACTTCCCTCGACTACGCCGACGATCTCCCCGCCAGCATCGGCAATTTCCACGGCAACGGCCAGTAAAAGTGGCCCTGTGCCCGCAATCAGGAACCGCCGACCGGGGAGGATCCCTTCTCTGCTGAGGATTGTCTGGACTCCACCGGCGGTGACAACTCCGGGTATCGTCCACCCGGGAAAGGCAGCGACTTGCTCGATGGCACCGGTTGCCAGCACGATCGCGTCAGGGTTGAGGACATCCGCCTGACCATCCGAATAGAGAGCGAGCTGCCGCTCAGGAAAGAGCCCCCAAACCAACGTGTTTGTGCGGAGCGCAACGCCATTCTCCGCTATGGCTGCGGATTTTGCCCGACCCGCCTCTGCGAGGCGGTCGATCTCGGGCCCCCGTGAGGTGTCGGGAGACGCAATGGACGGCTTATAGTAGCGCCCACCAAGATCCGGCCCCTCATCGACGACGGTGGCGGGCAATCCGTGCCGCCGTATCTCTTGAGCGGCCTCCATTCCGGCTGGTCCGCCCCCCACAATGATGACCCCGTCACTCATCGCCAGGTTCCCCTCTCGAGTGCTCGTCTACACGTATGTTCGATCGGACGGCGATTCCCGGTGTGGCAGGGGTGACGCAGGCGCGCTGCCACGTGTTCCCGTTTACGGTCACCCGGCATTCATAGCACACGCCGATGCCGCAGAAAAAGCCGCGGGGTTCGCCTCCTGGTGTTGCCTCACGTAACGTTCGGACGCCATCGGCGAGGAGTGCACCGAGAATTGACTCGCCGGGATAAGCGCGGATCTCCCGTCCGTCCCACTCGAAACTGAAGCCTTCAGGCCGCTCCCCGATATCACGGTCCTTTTCAATACGCACACCCACACTCCTTTTCACTCCCGATCACTATGTGCCCTTGGACCATTTGTCGCAACCCAATTGACACCGCGCCGCACCATGTTAGGGGGCATCGGAGATGGATTACCCGTGATTCGGAGCAATCGCTTACTGACCGGTGTCTTTACCCTGGCGGTGGTTCCCACCATGTTCCTGATGCCGGCCATGCGTTTCCCGTCGCTGCGTGGGGTTGGGACGAATGACGTGCGCACGAGTGCTGACGTGCAGCGCGTTTGAGCATCTTGCCCTGCCAGGATAATCATGTCTTGTTATGGTTAAAGGAGCGATACGACTTACCGTTCGGTTCGCGGACGGACCCAAGGAAAGGAAACAGATGCGCACGATTATCGACGGGAGCGAGAACGTACGGAACCAGAAGGCGATCGAAGAGGCCGTTGAAGAGAGTGGTTTTGACATTTCCGAGGTCGTGACGGCTGGTCGGCCAGGAGCATCCGCGCTCGGCGCGTACTGGGGCAAGATGCACAATTGTGAAGTGAGTCAGTTCCCGCCGAAGGACGACAGCGACAAAGCTCAGCAGCAGATCAATAAGCGCATGGCCAAGTATGCCGACGCCGTGATCGTCGTCACTGACGAGCCGGATTCCCTCGACCGCAACCTGATCGAGCATGCGAAAAAGCGCGATATGCCGGTGCATCTCCACACGATCTAATGCACAGGGCAGTAAGACTGACGCACCGCTTGGCCCGTACGCCCGGAGCTGAAAGCCGTCGGGCTCAGCAGCCCAAGCCCGTTGCAGGGGCGAGACGCTTTTCAACGCCGCGTCTTCGGCGTCAACGTTTCTGCAATGCGCTGTGGTCGCCCTCTCAGCGGACATAAGCGGGAAAAGTAAGCTGGGCCGGGACAGCAGCACCTGATCCGGCCCGATGACTCAGTGCGAAACCTTTTGCATTCGCTTCAGGGGTGCCGCCGGCTTGCCCAGCTGTCTTGGAACGGGGATACCTTCGGCACGCAGCAGGCCAATGTCCAGCACTGCGAACCAAAGCATGGTGGCGTAGACACTCATTCGCTCGTCAGTGTCAATCCACGGTGTCGGCTGGTCATCAACCATCTTGCAGCTCTGTGCGCCAAAACGCCAAATACGACGAGCGTGGCAATAGTCAAGTATGTGTAGTAGCAGAATGGTTTTTCGAATAACTTCGCCCCGAAACCCATGATCAGCAGAAAGAACAGGATGTTCACCAACCCTGCTAGGACGTGCATGGCGTTACGTAGTATTCCCTCGTTCCCACGCATGGCCATAGAGAACAGCCATTCCCCCGGGCCGGTGATGGCATACCCAACGATCAAAACTCCCGTGGCGCCCCCAGCGCGTGTCTGGCCCTCCGCTGCCCAGACGCCCGCCCCGAAGACCGTCATGAGCACGGCATATGGGATGCCGCTCGCGATCGTCATGAAGAGCCGCGTCGGAGCCCCTCAGCCGACAACTCGCTGATCGTGTAATCGACGTAGCTGTAGCCCGGATAGCGCAGGCTCCCAACCACGTCCATGGCGACCCACCACGCCGACGCAACGACACCGCAGCCGAGCAAGACTTTCGTGTCAGCATTGGCGTCCTGAGTGGACCATCTGATCGATTCCACGTGATTCCGACGTGACGAGAATCAGGTCCTTCAGCGTAATGCAGCGCCCGCTACGGCGAGCTCCGGCTCTGGCTCTGACTCCTTCGGAACCGTCGTGTTGCTCTCAGCAAGGCGCTTGAGGTTCGCGAATTGGCGCGTCTGCATGACCCAATGTTCAGGCTCGATGAAGAGAATACCTACGATAGGTTGGAGCCAACGCGGCTCAAACGCCCAGTAGCCGCTTTCAACGACCCGCGTGCGGCCACCCGGGAGCGGCTCAAGCAGGTAGCTCCAGGTTGAGTCGGTGAAAAACCGGGGTCGAGGCCCATTCGGGTCGAACGGACGTCCCCGCAGGTCGACGGACATACGCAATGCCAGGAAGCGTTCAGGTTCAAGGGCAGCCACCTCCCACCATTCGCCTCCGTCTGGCCTTGCGGTGAAGTGGTCTCCAAGCTTGATTGTCTGCCATTCCGAATGAATCCGTTCGGTGCTGCGACGTCCGAAGTTATCCAGTCGGTCCCAGCTATACCATCCGCCTCGATCGGTGCCCATCTGCACCAACCACGGCCAGACAGCCTCGGGTGGGGCGTCGATGGTTACCGCGAACGTGGCGCTACGGGTGGCCCCTGCGATCAAGTCGTCGCCTGGATAGGGTCGTCGGATCTCTTCATCGGTCGCTCCCCAGCGGAGGATCCTCGGGCGCACGGCGAGAGCATAAACACCCACGGAAACGCACATGAAGGTCGCGAGCTTGCGAAAAGTGCCCACGCGTTACTCCTTTCTGACGTAGACTGCCAATTGCACAACCGATTTGCGTTATCTGACGCGCTGAGGGCCACAGGCACAAAAATGGAATCGGATTCGGTGCGTCGGTCATCTATCGGATGGTTGTGGTCGACCCGCGAGGCGGCTCATACCTGACACACTGCCAATCGCAAGTGCGCGCAAAGACCCATGATCCCGAAGGTCAGGGTATCGTCACACAGATGACAAAATCATCGTCGACGCCGGGAAACTTGCAACAAAATTGTGAACGTGTTCCCCAGAATTCGCGCAGGATCTATGTCGGCGTAAAAGCAGGTCGTCGTCTATTTCGGCGTGAAACGGGCGCTAGCCGTGTAGACTCGTGCTTCCCAAGTAATCCCGACGTCGATCGTGACGGCGTAGCCAAGAGTGGCGCTTGCGATGTTCCGCGTGCACGATGCGATTCCGTTCGCTCCCGTCAGGGCGGTACAGATCGATGTCGTGGTTCTGTAGTGCCATGTCGCGAGCATCGGCAGGCCATAGATTGGCTGGCCGTTATTGGTTATCGTCGCCGTGATCGTCACCTCTGACTGCTGCGACGGAGAGGCATTCGACACGGACGCCGTCACGACCACGGTTGTTGTGGAGATAATTGGCGCCGCTATTGTGGGTGCTAGCGACGGCGTACCCGGTACTGGGATCAGGGTTGGCGAGAGGGGCGCGGGTGTGGGTTCCAGCGCCGGTGTCGCCACAGGACGTGCAGTTGACGTTGCTGCCGGTGTCGGTATCGTCGTGGGGGTCAACCGCGGTCGGAGGTCGATTCCCGCGCTAATACTGACTTCTGTTGGGGTGGCAGGAGTGCCCGTTGTCGTGTTCTGAACGCTGTCGTCACCGGTGATCGAGATGATTCCACTGGTGATAAACGCCACGAAAAAGACAGCGGACGACAACAGCGCCAGGGTCCAGAGGACGACCGTGAGGGAGTTGCCGGGGATTACATCAAGGCCGAGTCGTCGAAAGAACTGGTCCACGGGCGTTTTCTCTCAACGCTGGGAGTGGGGACTCCCAGTTGGAGACGGAATCGAAGCTGCTCGCGACTGCCGCGAGCATAGACTTTCACGTACAGCGTAACGTCTCGTTGAGAGGTAACCCACCGCACGTTAGTCCTGCCTCGAGCCGCCGAACGTCTGCGCCCACATCTGGTCGCTCGCCGTGCTATTCTTCGATGTCTATCGTCATTGCCCTCCGCGATTCTGTCAGGATCGCGATCGCCCGTCTGCACGGGCCGGATCGGAAGGTCGTGGTCCGTTGAGGCTCCCGTGGTACCTGCATAACCAAGTGCTTCGCGCGGTTCTCGTGGTCGCTGCATTTGCCGGGATCTCGGTCGGGCTTGTCATCCCCTTCCTCACGCTGACCGCTCAAGATCGCGGTGTGTCGCTGGCGGCGATCGGTGTGATGGCGTCGAGCTACCTGGTCGCACAGATGGTGTTGCAGCTTCCGATGGGGACTCTGTCGGATCGGGTCGGCCGTGTCGGCCCGCTTGCGATCGGTCTCTTCGTCGAGGCTCTTGCGACGATCGGGTTTACCTACGCGGACAGCACCCCATCCTTCATTCTTCTGCGAGTCGGTCAGGGGGTCGGCGTTGCCATTCTCTACCCGTCGTTTCGCGCTCTTATCGCCGACATCACTCCTATCGACAAACGTGGGCAGGCCTATGCAGTGGTTGGTGCCGCGTTCAGTGGTGGGATGTTGTTCGGTCCACCAATCGGTGGCGTCGTGGCGACACTGGTCGGTATCGACTGGCTCTACATGACCGCTGGGGTGCTGGAGGTTGTGGTCGCAATCGGCACGTTCCTTTATATGATGCCGCTAGTGCCCCAACGCCGAGCGGTACACGAAGGGGCCAAGATTCCATTCCGCGAGCTGATATCCCGGCCTCTGGCGGGAGCGTTCATTCTTGGCTTTGCCGCCCAGTTCCAGTTCGGTCTATTCTCTGGCATCTGGAGCATCTTTCTGAAGGATCTGGGGGCCAGCAACTTTCAAATTGGTTTATCGTTCAGCACCTTCTCAGTTACGTTCATGCTCCTGTCACCGCTTAGCGGTCGTTTGGCTGATCACCCCGAGCGCTGGAGACGCCTTCTGTTCGCGAACCTCTTCTTCGGCGGGTTAATTGCGCTCTACGGGCTTATCGAGGTCGTGCCGTTCATTCTGCTGCTCGGTTTGGTCGAAGGTGCGGTTGTCTCCTTCATTCAGCCAGCAACCGACGCCTATCTGGCATCAGTTGCCGATCCTCGAGTGCAAGGAAGAGTGCAGGGCGCCTTCGTCACGATCGGTATGGCAGGTGCCGCGATTAGCGCCCTCCTTGGATCAGTGCTATACGCAATCGACCCGCTTGTTCCGTTCATTACAGGAGGTGTGGTTGTCGCTGCGCTCGCGGTTATCGCGACCTACTTCATCCGCGAAACAGAGCACAATATCAAGCTGCGAGAGGTCAGGATGGGCGGGAGATCAGGTTTGAGTCGGTCGAACCGAGGTGACATCTCCAGCGATCCTGCGCTTGCGGCCGTCGGTGATGCTCGCTCGAAAGAGGCGACCGGCGAGCGTTGAGAACGTCGAACGCCGCTGATTCGGACCATCCGCTGTTCTGCTCGGTAACTTGAAGATGCGCGGGGTTTCTATAATGAGGTTCGATCTTGTCGCTGGTCGGTCGGCGATCCTGGCCACCTTCGGCGTCCGATGATCGTGAATGAGGAGCGGAATGACGTTTAGCAGTCGCCCCGGGGCGACAACGTTACGAATCCGGATCGATCGCGAGCGATGTATCGGTTCCGAGAATTGTGTGGCGAGCGCTCCGTCGGTCTTTCGTCTTGATGGAGAGAGTAAGGCCGTGCTGCTCGATCCGGCATCGGTCGACGGCGAAGCGCTGCGCCTGGTCGCCGAGATCTGCCCGACCGAGGCGATCGTGCTCGAAGATGAAGATGGGCATCAGGTTTTCCCATGATCTACGTCCCGTCGACTGCAGGAAATACCGTTGGCCTTCTATCCTGATCCGCGCTCGCCACGTTTGGTGGGACGTGACCGCGAACTGGAATTGCTCCAGTCCTCCTTTCAAGTGGCTCGAGATGGTCATCCCTCGCTCGTGCTGGTCAGTGGTGAACCGGGCATTGGCAAATCGCGATTGATCGAGCATTTTGCGAGTGAGCTAGGCGGCCGCGGCGCGATTGTGTTGAGCGCGCGATGTGATGAGGCCGATCCGCCCTATGCACCCATCGTGCTAGCCATACGCAGTCTGGCCCGAACCACTCCCGACCTGCTGGGATCGGCGCTGGAACATTCGCCGAATCCAGAGCTTCGCCGGTTGGTGGCACCCTCTGGGAATGGCACCGACTCGTTGCTGACACCACGCGTATCCCTTACCGGTGCCGAAGAGCGGGCGCGTTTCTTCGATGCCGTCGCGCTCCTGTTGCTACGTCTGGCCGAGACTGGGTCACTCCTTCTCGCAATCGACGACCTTCACCTGGCTGACGAGCCAACGCTTCAGTTGCTGCGCCATCTTATCCGCTCGATACGGTCGGCTCCACTGCTCGTCATCGGGGCATATCGTGATACTGATCTGGATCCACGGCATGCGTTGGAGTCGGTTATCGTCGATCTGTACCGGGAACGGTTGGCGACGAGACTTTCAATGCGTCGTCTTGGACTGGCTGACATGACTGAACTCATTGCCGGTGTGCTGGACGTCGGGGTCAGCGAGGTCGATCTGCAGTTATCCCAGATTATCCAGGCTGAGGCTCAGGGCGTTCCATTTTTCGCTGAAGAGCTTGTCCTGCATTTGCGCGAAGAAGAAATGCTGCGACGTGGACCGGCCGGCTGGACACTCGACGAAAACGTAGGAGAGATGATTCCACAGAGCGTGCGGAGCGTCGTCGGCCACCGTCTCTCGAGACTCGACCCGAACGCGCTCGACACCCTCAGCATCGCGGCGGTTATCGGGACCGAATTCTCATTCGATCTCCTTTGCAGCGTGACGAGGCGCAGATCAGGAGTTGACGTCGAGAGAGTGCAGCGGGATGTCGAAGCTGCGCTTGACCGGCGTCTGATTCTCGAACGTGGCGTTCGCTATGCCGGGGAACGTGATGCCCCGTATGCATTCGCACACGATCAGATTCGGGATGTTCTGTATTGGAATCTAAGCCAAATCCGGCGGCGACTGCTGCATCAATTGGTGGCCGAAGCGTTGGAGGCCGCCGGAGCGGAGCGCGACCCAGGTCAGCTCGCGTTGCTGGCTCAACATTTTGGGGCAGGCGAAGATCTTTCGCGCGCGGCGCACTACTCGCGACTTGCCGGAAAGCGGGCGCTTGAGCTCCACGGGTTCGAGGAGGCTGCCCGACATTTCGGCGAAGCGGTCGATATTCTTGAGACCCGCGTTGGCCTGCCAGACACCGGGTCCACGGCGCTGCACGCGTATTTCGAGATCTTGAGTCTGCGAGAAACGGCGTTTGACGAGCTGGGCGATCGGGAGCGACAAGAGCTCGATCTACGACGCATGAGCGAGATTGCTGAGAGATTGGCTGACGGGCCGTCGCGTTTTCTGGTCGCTATGCGCCTCGCCCGTTTCAACCTGCTAGCCGGCAATCATGCCGAGGCGCTCCAGCACGCAACTGCCGCAATTCAATGGGCTGAGGATGTGGATGGGGATTCAAACCGTATCGCGGCCCTGGCGCGATACGGTGAAGCATTGGTTGGGCGCCCGATGGGGGAGCCCTCTCGCCTCGAAGGCGAGCACGAAGCATTGCCTGACGCGGCCCGAACCTACCGGAAGGCGTTCAGACTGGCTGAAGAAGTTGGCGATGCGTTGTGGCAGGCACGGCTGGCTCAGGAGATCGGTGTGGTCGACTGGGCGCTGACGGCGGGGGATGACCTTGAAGGGAAAGCGGCGGCGCGTGTTTGGCTGCTCGACGCCCTCGATCGCTGGCGGCTTCTCGATGACGCACGCGGCGAGATTACCGTTCTTATCGCGCTTGCCTATCGCCGCAAATTCGAAAGCGAGGCGGCGGGAGTACCACAAGTAGAGCGTGGATTTGTCGGTTTCCTCGAAGAGATCCGGCGATTGCGAACCGAGGAGCGTCACTTGATCCGAGAGAGCCTCAAGCCGCGAACGCAGGCGCTGGCGCTTCTCTCAGTCCACGTCCATTGCCGTGAGTTCGGAATCTATCAGGTCGCGCTGGAACGCGGTCTGGAATCATTGGCTTGGGCTGGCCGCGCCCGTGACGCTCGAATCGAGTTCTACTGTCTTGGCGGATTGAGCGAAACCGAACGCGAGCTTGGCCGGCCGACCCGAGCGCTGGACTACGCCGAGCGAGCGGCTGCCATAGCGTCCGGCGGCCTGGTTCAGGTACCGGCCCAGCGGGCGCAGCAGTGGCTGGGATTGGCGTGCGAGGCAGTGGGCGATGTGGAAAGGGCTGAGCGCCACCTTAGGTCGCTGCTTGCCTCTGCTGAAACGCGTGGACTCGTGACCGAGATCGCGGAAGCGGTGGCAGTGCTTGCCGAGTTTCTTTCTCGTCGCGAGACACAGCGCAGTGACAGCGAGGCTATGGATCTGGCGAGCCGAGCGGTCGACGTTTCAGATGCGTTACCCGGAAGCATCCCGTGGGGTGTTCAGGGTCTGCTGGTGCAGTCGCGTGTCTACCTGCGGCACGGCGATATTCCGTCCGCGGTGGCCACTGCGACGGCAGCGTCGAGTCGAGTGCAGCAGCGAGAAATCTCGGTACGGCGTCTGAAGATTGCGGTGCCGTTCGTTCGTTATCAGACACTTGCCGCCGCGGGTCACACCGACGAGGCGATCGACGAACTGGCGAGCGCGGCAAATGAGCTTGGCCGGGTTGCAAGCTGGATCGACGACAAGAAACTCAGGCGCGGCTACCTGGAGGATGTCGATCTACACCGGGCGCTTCACGAAGCAGCACAGCGACACCACGTCTGGCCGGTCTCTACCGCGTCCACACCAGAGGATGGACTGCTGAATCCACTGACCCGTCGCGAGATGGAGGTGCTGCGTCTCGTGGCTGCAGGCCAGACGAACCGCGATATCGCCGACGGGTTGTTCATAAGCGAGAAAACCGTAGCACGGCATCTGACCAACATCTTCACCAAGATCGATTGTCAATCCCGCACGCAGGCCGCCGCCTACGCCTACCGCCAGGGTATCGCCTAAACGCCGACTGACTACCTCATCTTAATCGAATCTAGTTTTTCGCACTTGACACGGGCTGACAGCCACCTAGACTGGCGGCACGGACTCCCTGCGATGGTTTGCTCGTCCAGAGATGAACAGAGACGAGATGTAATGACGGTAGAAATTGACGAAACGCGGTTGATGAACGATCTCGAGGAGTTGGGTCGGATCGGCCTGAGCCCTCGCGGCGGATTGATGCGAGTAGCCTTCAGCGAAGCCGATCGAGTGGGACGAGAGTGGGTCGCGATGACCATGCGTGACCTGATGGACGTGCACGTCGATCAGGCCGGCAACACGATCGGGCGCTATCCGGGAATCGAACCGGAGCTGAAACCGATCGCACTCGGATCTCACACAGACACCGTCCCGGACGGTGGAAAGTATGACGGTGCGCTTGGTGTGCTTGCGGCAGTCGCCTGTGTGCGCGCTCTCTCGGAAGCGGCTGTTCGGTTGCGGCACCCGGTCGAGGTGATCAATTTCAACTCCGAAGAGGCGGCTGTTGCGGGAGGAACGTTCGGCAGTCGCGCCATGGCCGGTATGTTCGATCCGTCGATATTCGAGCAGACGACGCCCGATGGTCGGCTAATTGCCGATATCGTGCAGGCAGCTGGGATCGATCCGGAACGGGTGGTTGAGGCGCGCCGTCCGAAAGGGGATTTGGCGGCCTACCTGGAGTTGCACCCGGAGCAGGGGGGCCGTCTCATGGACGCGGATATCCCGATCGGGGTTGTCGACGGAATCGTTGGTATCCGGCGTTATATGGCCACTTTTCATGGATACGCCAATCACGCCGGTACGACACCGATGGATCAACGTCGCGACGCGCTAGTCGCGGCCGCGCCATTCGTGCTGGCCGTTCGCTCAACCGCTATCGTTTACCGGATCGTCGGAACTGTCGGCACCGTGCGTGTTGAGCCAGGAGCATCGAATGTGATTCCTGGTCGAGTTGATCTATCGGTGGAAATCCGTGGGATGGACGAGGGTGTGCTCGATGCCGCCGAGGGAGAACTACGGAATCTGGCGCAGAGTAGTGGAGCCGACTTTCAGCAAATATCCGGTAAAGCGGCGGTCGCCTCGGATATCTGGCTGGTCGACGAGATCGAAGCTGCCTGCCGCGAATCTGGATTGCCGTTCCTTCGTATGAGCAGCGGCGCAGGACATGACGCGATGTGCATGGAGGCGATTACCAGGGAGGCGATGCTCTTTGTGCCGAGCCGCGGTGGCGTGTCGCACTCGCCCGACGAGTACACGTCGCCGGAGCACTGTGCGGCGGGCGCCAGAGCGTTACTGGCGGCGTTGCTGCGCATTGACCAGCATCTGGACACCTGAGATGCGGTTCCACATGCTGAAACAGATCTAAGGGGGTCGTATGCTGCCTGACCTATTGGTTACTGATTTCGCGGGTACGGCCATGCGCGATGATGGCACCGTGCTGGCCGCTTACCGTGTGGCGTTGCGAGCGCATGATATCCCGTTCAGTGAAGCGGATCTGGCGGCGAGACGCGGAGCCAGCAAAATAGCCGTTTTTCGCGAGCTCGCGTCCCGGATTCACCCTGCCGATCAGGTGGAAGAGATTGCCCAGCAGGCATTGGCGCGCTTCGGAGACGCGTTACGCCAGGAGTACGAGTCGGGCGATATCCGGGAGATCGAGGGGGCAGGCGATGCGCTCAGCGAGTTGAAGCAGTCGGGTGTCAAGCTTGCGTTGACGACAGGGTTTAATCGTGACCTGTTGGACATGCTCGTTGGACGGCTCGGTTGGACGGACCTTTTTGACATAACGGTGGCGAGCAGCGATGTGCCAGCGGGTCGTCCTGCTCCATTTCTCATCTACCGCGCCATGATCGAGCTCGGAGTTGCTGACGCGCGGCAGGTCGCGGTCGTCGGCGATACGCCGCTTGACCTACAGTCGGGGATGAATGCTCAGGCCGGTTGGGTCATTGGCGTTCTGAGTGGAGCGCATGAGGTCAAGACGCTAGGAGCATCGCCACATACACATTTGCTCGGCAGTGTGGCCGAACTGCCCCGCCTGTTCGCCGGATAGGTCCCATCGTCACGATCATTGCGTCATATTTGCGGTCCATGGCTCATACCGGCCTGACAATAGGGCCGAACGAACAGGCCGATCACCGCTCTAGACAAACACTCAATACGCGCTAGAATAGATCATACGTTCTATGGATGTGGCTCGCGGCCGAGTGTCGGCCGAGACCGCGGTCAGCCAATCAGCCGACATCACGTCTAGCTCAGAAAGGAATTCCATGACCGATCCGTTACGTGAGATGTTCAACTATCACTATTGGGCGACCTTCACGCTTATCGATCATCTAGCGAACTTGCCAGCGGAGCGGCTCAACGACACTGTGCCGGGCACGGCCGGGTCGATCCACGACACGTTGACACATTTGGTCCGCGCGGAACGGCTCTACCTGGCGCTGATGAACGATCAGCCTCGCCCCGTGCATGAGGATCGAACTTTCACTCTGGACGAGTTGCGCGAACAGTTCTCGGCGCAGACGAAGCGCTGGGAAGAGATCCTCGATCACGTCGATGACTACGATCCAACGCTGCAGCGCGCGGACCAGGGCGAGGTCGTTCCGCATGTACGCAACTTGCTAATCACACAGACGATTCACCATGGCAACGACCATCGCACACACATTTGCACGATCCTTGGGGCGACCGGTCAGGAGGTGCCCGACATCGACGAATGGTCCTACTGGTTCTCGGACCAGCACTGAGGCGCCGCGATACCGGGCGTTTGTACGGGCGACGCATGCGTCGCCCACCACGGTTTCGTGCCGAACCGACGTCCATCGGCTCTTGAATCAGATGCGTGACAGGTGAAAGATGTCGTCGACGCCACCCTTCGATCCGTCCATTCATCATCGCCGCTCCATCAGGCTCAAGGATTACGATTATTCCCAGGCAGGTGCCTATTTCGTGACGATCAACACGTACGATCATCAGCACATATTCGGTGAAGTTGGTCCCGATGGCGTGACACTGAACGAATTCGGGATGATCGTCGCGGAATGCTGGGAGGAGATCCCGGCCCATTACGTATCGGTCGAGTTGGATGCATTCGTCGTCATGCCTAACCACATGCACGGGATCATCGTCATCAATGGCGAGGGAGCGAGCACGCAGTGGGCGACGCATGCGTCGCCCGTACGGGCGGAGGGGGCGTGCGAGGGCCACAAGCCGAGATCCATTGGGTCGATCGTAGGACAGTTCAAGTCAGCGAGCGCACGACGTATCAACCTGTTGCGAGACGCAAACGAACCGAAGCTCTGGCAACGCAATTACTATGAGCGCGTCATTCGCAACGAAAGTGAGCTGAGCCGATTTCGTGAGTACATCATGGACAATCCACTACGCTGGCGAGAGAAGCAGGACGGCGAACTGTAAAGGCGACGCATGCGTCGCCCTCCCGTACACCTAACGCTGGACACTCTCCTCAGTCGTGGTGGAGGTCGGCCCAGTGTTCGTGCTCATCCTTGGCTTTGGCCAGGAGATCAGGCTCGGTCAGCAGGTCGAGGGCCGTCAGCGCCATTGCCTTCGAGACTTTGATCATCTGGTCGTAGCCAAAATCACTGCCGGACGCATCGACCACCTGCTGGGAATGCCCCGGAATCGGCTCGTGGCTGATTGCGAAGCTACCTGTGATCGATGGCAGTTTGTAGCTGATGTTGCCGAAGTCGGTCGAGTGCATGCCACGCTTTGGCTCGGCGTTGATCTCGATCCCCATCTCGCGCATGTTGTCGGTGTAGCGTTGGCCGATCTGGTAGCTGGGTCGCATATCGTAATGCAGCTCGGCCTCGGTGATTTTATAATCGCAACCGGTCATGAGCGCCGCGCCCTCGGCGATGTTACGAACTTTCCCCATGACCTCTTGGACGTACGCCACCGTTGGGGCGCGTACCAGCATTTGAGCTCGCGTGTACTTCGGTACGACGTTCGCGGCCTCGCCGCCGTGGGTGATGATGCCGTGGAGGCGAGTCTCCATGATGACGTGCTGGCGTAATGCGTCAACTCCCTTGAAGAACTCAATTACCGCGTTCAGCGCGTTGACACCGTTGTAGGGGTCGGCGCCAGCGTGGGCCGGCTTGCCGAAATACTCCAGCGCGAATCCTTGAACCGCGAGACAGGTGCCACCCGGGTAGTCGGTGGCGGCGCCGCTTTGGTCTCCGGCGTGGTGGATCATGAGGGCGGCATCGACATCATCAAAGATCCCGGCCCGCTCAAGGAGGATCTTGCCGCCTCCGCCTTCTTCAGCCGGCGTTCCAATCACCTCGAACATGCCTGGTAGTTCGTCCATGACCGACGACATGCCGATCGCCGCCGCCAATCCCGCAGCACCGATGAGATTGTGCCCGCAGCCGTGTCCAATGCCTGCCAACGCGTCGTATTCGGCCAGCACCGCCACGATAGGACCCTCTTTGCGCCCGTGTTTTGACGCGCGAAAGGCGGTCTCAATCCCTCCGACGGGCTTTTCGACCTCGTACCCGTGATCGCGAATGTTGGATGCCAGGAGCTGTGACGCCATCACTTCTTCATAACCGAGCTCCGGATTCACGCGAATCGTCTCCGAGATCTCGATGATCCTGTCGCGATTGGCGTCGATCGTGTCGATAATGCGCTGCCGCAGCTCTTCCCGTTCTGTCATCTACTGTCTCCCTCGTTCATGTGTGCCGGTATGCTCATCATCTAGCGGCACGATAGCACCGAGCGACCGGCCGCGCCAGCCAGCCCCGAGCCGCGCCATCGGGACTACGATGACCGGCGAGCAACGACATTCTTAGGTAAATGCTTCGCGGTTAACGACCGATTCCGGAACACCGCCTTGTAACGCTTCGCGGACTGTTTCGGCGGCGATGCGCTGGCGATCGTCAGTCGAGTCCTCGGAGTACCAGGCGTTGTGTGGGGTGATGATGACGTTCGGGTAGCTAACGAGCTCGCTCAGTATGTCGGCCGGGGGCGGTTCGACTTCAACAACGTCCAGTGCCGCTCCGGCAATGCGGTTCTCGGTTATCGCTGCAACAACGGACGCGAGATCTACGCACTTTCCACGAGCACAGTTGATGAGATAGGCACTTGGCTTCATGAGGGAGAGCTCGGGAGTCTTGATCATCTTGAACGTTTCATGGGTAAGCGGCGTGTGGAGCGTGACATAATCAGAGTCTCGCAGCAGATCATCCAGCGGAACCAGCGGCACATCGAGTCCGGCGGCGGTCTCCTTCGAGACGTAGGGATCGGTGGCGATCACGTTGAGACCGAGACCTTGTGCCTTCCAGGCCACGGTCTTGCCGATTCGGCCCAGCCCGATGATGCCGAGTGTCTGACCGCGAATGCGGCGAATCGGCACATATGGGCGATGCGTCCAGGCGCTGCGGACATCACCGTCGGCTGCTGCGGCTCGCATTGCATCGACCTGCGGTATCAATCGTCGGGTCAGAGCGAAGAGGAGCATGAGTGTGTGGTCAGCAACCTCGTCGTTGCCGTAGCCGGGTGTATTGGCGACCATGATCTTTCGTTCGGTCGCCGCCTCGACATCGATCATGTCGTAGCCGGCCGCGTAGGTGCAGATGATCTTGCAGTTTTCGAGTGAGTTGATCAGCTCGCGTGTCACGCCCAGCTTGCGAAACAGGACGGCGTCGGCCGTGCGCAAGGCTTCGTCCGTCTCCGCGTCGCTGAAGTCGCGTGTATCGACGATCTCGACGCCGATCGGCTCGAGGGTCTGTCGCTCGATCTCGATGCCTTCCATGAATTGCCCGACGATGACGACACGTTGGCCCATGTTCGCTCTTCCTCACACTCTCTTTTGCTACACAGCCGCTGAAGTCGTGGGCAAGTATAGCGCCGCCTCCGGACAGTTAAGGGATCACGCTGACTGCTAGCCGTGTCCGCTCGCTCGTGCGACAATCGAGAACCGGCACCCGACGTTCTGTAAATCGATCTTATTGCACTTCATTGCACATTCCGAAGGTGCCAATTAGGGAAACGGGATAGGAGTCTCGCGATCTTCAGCCTTTAGCCGGAAGGATTCAGACATGGCGGCAGACTTCGATTTGATCGTCAGCGGTGGCACGGTGGTCGACCCCAGTCAGAACCTGCATGGTCTGCATGACATCGCCATCAAGGATGGTCGCATCGTTGGGATCGGCGCGTTCGAGCCATCAATGGCGGCGGCGGTCCTCGACGCTCGGGGACTGGTCGTGACGCCGGGAATCGTCGATATGCACGTCCACGTGTACGAGGGTGTGTCGCATTATGGTGTTGACGCGGATGAGAACTGCATCCACAAGGGGGTCACGACAGTTCTCGATGCCGGATCATCCGGCGCGCAGACCTTTCCTGGTTTTCGCGAGTACGTCATCGATCGGGTGCGAACCCGTGTCTTTGCCCTGATGAATATCTCCGCCTCCGGCATGATCAGTGACGTCGTTGGTGAACTGGAGGATCTGCGCTGGGCTGATCCCGCCGAAACCTTGAAGATGCTCGAGCGGCATCGAGACGTGGTTCTTGGTGTCAAGGTGCGTCTCGAGAAGCGCATGGCAGGCCAGAACGCGATCGCGGCGCTGAAGATGGCGCGAGAGGTGGCAGATGCCGCCAAGGTCCCGATCATGGTGCACATTGGCGGTACAGTGAATCCGCTAACTGATTTCCTGCCCCTGCTCCGGTCAGGCGACGTGATGACCCACTGCTTCCATGCCAAGACCTACGGCGTTCTGGACGGTGACGGGGTCGTCGTGCCTGAAGTTCGAGCGGCGGCCGAGCGAGGCGTCATGCTCGACATAGGACATGGACGGGGCGGATTTTCTTTCGAGGTCTGCCGCAAAGCGATCGGTCAGGGACTCAACCCGAGCACCATCAGCAGCGACATTCACACTCACAACATTCATGGACCGGTCTACGATATGGCGACGACCATGTCCAAGTTCCTCCATCTCGGATTCTCTCTGGATGATGTCGTTCGCATGACCAGCGTCGATCCGGCGCAAGCCATGGGAATGCCGGAGGCAATTGGGACGTTGCAGGACGGCGCGCCGGCCGATGTGAGTCTCTTCGAGCTACGCCATGGCGAGTTCGATTTCGTCGATGCGCTCGACGCCCACGAGACCGCCGAACGGCGACTCATCCCGTACGCGGTGGTTCGGGACGGACAGACTCATGCGGCAATCGTCGACTATGCCTAGCACTCGGCATTGAGCCAACTTAGAGGGAACGTCACATCCCCCGGGCTGCCGGACACGCCTGGGCAGCGCACGGACACATTCATCACAGTTCTGACGTGCTCGACCGACTTTCCGATCTCCATGCCGGCAAATCAGTGCCGCGAGTGGAATGAAATCGTGGTGGCGCGGAGCGTGACGTGGCTGGTCACGTTATCGGCAGCGGAACATGAACCACGACCACCCCGCGCTCAACCGTCACCGGATAGGTGGGGATCGAGGGATCCTCGTCGTCCGCAGTCTCGACCGTGACCTCGTACGCGCGGGCTCGCACCTTATGTGGGTTGAAGATAGACCGCCCGGATGAGATTTCGAATTCCCATCCGTGCCATGGACATTTTATGATCTCACCTTCACGAGCATATTCCCGCTCATACGTCTTCTTGGAGATATTCGTGCCAATGACTCGCCCTCGGCAGAGAGGTGCACCTTGATGCGGACAACTGCTGCGAAGTGCGTAATACGTTCCTTTGACGTTAAACACACCGATTTCGGCACCGTCCACATCGACCAGCCGTGACGTTCCGGGTGGAAAATCGCGAACTCTTCCAACGACAATGTGTTTGACCTCCACGCCGTCTCCTGTCCTCCCGTGTAGTGTCGCTTATGGTCTCATACACCTATTAGCTTGTGACCATCCTGTCAGTGTCTCCCAGCACCGAGACGTCCGATCCGACCCCATTTCGAGCATAGAAGCAGCGCGGCACGGTCTTTGTGCTGCCCCGACTTGGCGCGATCTGCCACCTCGTCGATCAGCCGGCAACTGGCTACGATAATTGCGCCATCGACGGTTCGGAGTGTTGCCGTTCCGGAAGCTGGAATACCTCACGCGCATTCTCTGAGTAGACTCTTCGGTGCAATTTCTCCGGAAGCGGCGGCAGCGATTGCTCTGGAGAGTCGAAGTCGAAATGTGGGTAATCCGACGCAAACATCAACGTCTGCTCGGCCCTGGCCCACTCGAATACCGTTAGCAGGCGCCGTTGCGGCTCCGGCGACTCCATAGGCTGAGTTGTGAAGCGACAATGTTCAAAGACGTATTCGCTTGGGGCTCGCTTGACCCAGGGAGTCTCATTCCCCAGCGCCTTCCAGTCGGCGTCCATATGCCACAGGAAAGTCGGTAACCAGACGTAGCCTCCCTCGACGAAGACGACCTTTAGACTTGGATAGCGTTCGAAGAGCCCTTCGAAAATCATGCTTGCGAGGTGTTCCATGTAGCCCAACGGGCGGCCCTGTCGCTTTTCGATGTAATACGACGCGGCGCCATTCATTCCGGCACCTTCGTTGCCAGTGTGAATCACGAGTGGCAGATTGTGCGCGACGCACGCCTCAAACAATGGATCGTAGAATCGCTTGCCGTAGAGTACGCGTGTCCCGTTTGGAACCAGCACGCCGACGATATCGGACCGATCTCCGATGCGATCCACTTCCTTCGCGGCGAGCTTCGGCTCCTGGCTCGGCACGATTGCGGCGCCACGAAGCCGCGGCTCTTTTTCCAGCCAGTGCTCGATCATCCAGTCGTTATAGGCGCTCGACAGCGCAGCAGCATAGTCCACATCGGGGAGGGCGGGAATCGGACGATACTCTTGACCGAGTAGGATGCCGTATTCGACATTGCTCGGATCGAGGTGCTGGATCCTCATCAAATCGAGGTCAGACCCGGCAGGTCCGCCCCCTTCTGGCCAGGAATCGGAACGATAGCCCCGATCTCCCCCGTTCGGGTAACCGGCGCGCTGACTCAGCCCAGTTGTATATAGCTTGATACGCTCCTGATATACGCGCGGCAGGTACGGAAACAGATCCTCAGGTTTCCTCGTTCGCTGGTGGATATCGCAGTCAATGATAGGCTGGCCATTGTGGATAGACATGTGGTGCTTCCTTCCTATCAAATCTCAGCCAAGGACGCTCTGGAGAAAATCGCGAGATTTCGCCGAGCGAACGATTCCCCAATGCTATGGACCAGAGCTTGAATGTTCAGCCATTCCCTGGCACATCCGGCAGATATGGGATCTGCACTGAAACCAGTGGCCAGATTCGGCCAACACGGTTGTTTGCCTCGACAGATCGTTACAAGGTGGCAGTCTGGTAGCTCACACTCAGGTTTGGCTTGGCATTAATCGTCTGGAAGACGACGCAATAGCGCTCCGTCAGTTCCACCAGCTTGGCGATCTGCTCGTCAGTTGCGTCGATGTCAAGATCGAAGTGCAGACGAATGTCTCGGAAGCCGACTGGCACCGATCGGTCGACACCGAGCGTCCCGCGAAAATCGAGATCACCTTCGGCGATGACCGTGCCATGAGCGAGCGGCAGGCTCATCGCTGTAGCGACGGATGCCATGGTCACACCGGCACAGGCCACCAATGATTCGAGCAGCATGTCGCCGGAGCAGAGGAGGCTGCCATCACCTCCGGTGGCCGGGTGCAAACCGGAATCGATCCGGTCGTCTCGTGTTTCGACGCGACAGGCGATGTGCTCAATATCAAGCGTGCCGCGGGCGGTCATCGTGACCAGAGCCGCCTCGGGCTCCTCGCGGTAGCGGGCTTTGATTGGGGCCTGAAGCGCGCGAAGTTCGGCCGACTGCATGGACGCGCCTTTCACTCTGAGTCGGATTTCAACATGACTCACAGGATAGGGTGCGTTCCATCGACAATCAAGCCGATCGATCGAACGACACTAGGATTGGAATGAGTAAGTGGGCGTGGTGTCGACGCTTAGTCTTATTGCGTCCATTATTTGCCCAGCGCGCGAAACAGCCATCAAATGGCCCTCTCCGGCCCAGAAGGTGGCGGCGCAACGAGGCAGTGCCGCGGCAATGGCACGTCCGAAGAGTGGCGGCACCGTGATGTCGGCTTCTCCATGCCAGACGTGCACGAACGTCTTAATGTCCTGAAGGCGAAATCCCCACGGTCGGGTGTAGAGCATGATGTCCCAGGTGACGCCAATCGAACCCTGTTTGATCGCTTCTGCGGCATCGTGCAGCACGGCCCTGGCGACCTTCGGCTGGTCGAGTAGCAATTGATCGGCCGGCGCCATGATGCTCTTCATCCGCTCAAGCGCCCCTTGGCGCTCGGGATCGAACTCGCGAACCAACAGTGGCGCGGCAATACGGCAGGCGAGCCCTGGTGCTCTCCGTGCCATCGCGATCAGTATGCGATGTGATCGCGGTAGCTTGAGTTCTTCCTGCCAAGCCGGAACGTCAACCGGCCCCATGCCGCTGATGATGCCCGCGAAGTTGAGACGCTCGGGGATCAGGGCGGCGCAGGCCGCGACGTAGGCGGACCCGCCTGAGTTGCCGACGACGCCGAAGCGGTGGAATCCCAGACCATCGGCCAACTCCTTCACATCGGCTGGCCAGTCGAGAAAGGTGCGGTTTTGCTGAAACGTTGAAAGGCCGATGCCAGGCCGATCGATGCCGATGACGCGCACGCCGTGACGCGAAGCTTGGCCAGCGATAACGCCCGCGCCACACCGCGAACCGGGGATGCCATGGAACAGGAAGACCGGATCGCCCGTCGGATCGCCGAATTCGCGATAGCCGAGGGATCGGCCGTCCCTCAGACGAAACACGTGGTCGTCAAGATCCGCAATTGTCATTGTGTAAGTTCTCTCATTGTTGTGCTCATGCGTCGCAAATTCCAACGTGTAGTCTCGCAGAACGGTGACCAACGATTCGACAACGTGACAGGAAGTTAGTCGCCGACATTCAAGTATACATAATCGCTACGTATGACGTCTTGACCAAGACTTGACACCCAGCTAGAAAGAAATCTTTCGCGTCCACGCAAATGGGATAGAGGTGCAGTAGTGTCGCTACGAGCACAGGAATTGGCACAATACTTTGAGCGTGCGAACAATGAATTCATCACGTTCGTTACTCGACTTTCGGATGAAGAGTGGAGACGAATGTGCCCGAACGAGAAGTGCACGATCGCAGCGCTGGCACGCCACGTTGCGGGAGCCTATCTGTTCGAGTTACGGGCCTTTCGGTCGATCGCTGAAGGGGCCCCACTCCCGATCATCTCCAAGGAGCAGATCGATCAGAGCAATGCCGACGGTGGCCTAAAGAACGCGGCGGCGGATCGAGAAGAGACGCTCGAAATGCTGCGGCGCGACGGTGCAACGGCAGCAGACTTTGTGCGTGGGCTCAGCGATGAACAGTTGCAACGCGTCGGAGCCTACGTCGACTGGGTACCGGCGATGAGTGTCGGCCAGTGGATTGAGAACGTCTTATTCGGGCACATTCGCGGGCATATGGCGAGCATGCAAGCCGTCGTCGAGAAGTGAACATCCGCCGGCGACTGATACTGCGAACAGTGGAAGAGCCGATTCCGGTTGGCCAATCCCTCGAATTGCCTTCAGAGGCGGTAAACGACCTGCGGCTCTGACAGCGTTAGCTCTTCGCCGGCCACGATCGCGGCCGAGTTGCCAGCTATGTAGCGGGCGTAATCCTCACCGGCCAGCTCGGCTACTCGCTGGAGCGCGGGCTGCAGACGAGGGGGCCGCCAGCGTGAGTTATGCCCGTCGCTGGCGATGACGTGTGCCATCCGGTTCGAGACGATGAATTCGGCGGCTGGTCGCGCCCCATGCTCGGCTCGTCCGGCCAGCGAATCGGCGTTTATCTGGATCGGGACTCCGGCGGCGATGACGTCGAGCAAAATCGTCGGGTCGTGCTGTACGTCGTCGTAGCGCTCGGCGTGAGCCAGTATCGGCCAGATGCCCGCCTCGTGGAGTTCCTCCACCGTGCGCATGAACGAGGATGGCCAACTGCCGGAAAGATATAGCTCCAGCAGCAGGTATCGCGTGCCATTGAGGGTCAGGAACTCTCCCGCTTCGAATCGTTTGAACAGGTTCGGGTCGTAGCGCACCTCGATGCCGGTCACGATCTCGACTCCGATGCCATTCTCCTGGGCAAGCTGATTCAGATGCGCCACCTTTGACGCGACGCGATCGGCCGGACAGCGGTGGGCGTGCGGTGTCGCAGCGATGGTGCGAACGCCATCCTCTTCCGCGACGCGCATCATGCGGATCGACTCAGCGTCGTCATGGGCGCCGTCGTCGACCCCGGGAATGAGATGGCAGTGTAGGTCGACCAACGGCGGGAGATCGATCGACATCTGTCCGTTTTCGTCGTGACCAAAGAGCATGTATGTTCCAAACCTCGACAACACCTGAAGCGTGCGTAAGACCGTCCGAGCCGGCAAACGCCGACCGTCGCGAAGCATCCGACTGGATGACCGAGCGTCTCTGATTGTACCGCGAGGAGTGGTGTGACGGGCTTTTACCCTTGCCACGTTTCCGTCTCCGACCGATGATATGAGGGTATTGAGCGAATTGTGACACACGAAGGACAGTGGCCATAGTCTGCCGTGGAGACGAATCTCCGCTCGACAACGTAGTGGCCGCACCTGTGGCGGCCAGCGGTCCGCAAGGCCCGTAATCGGCGCCGATAGCAACGAGTTCGCAGACAACCGCTTTGCCGGGAATTGATTGTGAAGGGGACACGCATGGCCTACATTCTGGAGCACGTCGGACTGGGCACAAGCCAGGAGACGTACGAGCAGACCGTGAAGTTCTACGAGACGGTATTCGGCTGGCATCGGATTCGAGAGCTGGCGGGCGAGCTGACCTTCCTTGGCGACGGACAGGGTGGACGCCTCGAGATCTTCCCGAGTAGCTCGACAGTTCGTTCAAACCCGACCCACCTGGCCTTCAGCGTTCCGGTCGAGGAGTTCGACGCTATCCTCAAAAAGATCGAGGAGGGCGGGGCAACGCTCGACGAGCCGTATGTGAACGAGTTCGACGATCGCATCGGCTACTTTACCGACCCGGCCGGCAATCGCGCGCAGGTCGTGGCCAGGAGCAAGGCACTGGAGCAGTAGCGCCGCAGTGGCTGGTCCGTTACGCGCGGTAACATGAGCTGCGATCACGAGGGCGCGATAAATCACGCCCCTACATGATGGATTGGACATCGTTCGTAGGGGCGACATTCATGGCTCCCAGGCTTGTGCTTGGCCGTATGAGAGGCCGTGAGTCGCGATCACGAGGGCGCGATAAATCACGCCCCTACATGATGGAACAGACATCGTTCGTAGGGGCGACATTCATGGCGCCCAGGCTTGTGCTTGGCCGAATGCGGAGTCGTGAGTCGCGATCACGAGGGCGTGATTCATCACGCCCCTACATGATGGAACGGACGTTGTTCGTAGGGGCGACATTCATGGCGCCCGGATCTTCTGCCTGGGACAATCTGGACCTATTCGGTCCCCTCCCTTGCCAACATGCTCGCTGCAGCAGACACTAGGATCGAGCCAGGAATGCGCTCAGCGTTGCCGTATCTGGAACTGCAACACGTGCCGGGGCAACGCGTCATGTGGTTGAAGCTGACTGTGCGCTATGAACTGAACTGCGAGGGGAGCGGGAATGATGCGAGGTGCCGAGGTCATCGTCGAGATGCTGAAGGCCTATCACGTCGAGGTGGTCTTTGGTGTGCCGGGCGACACGACCATGCCGCTCTACGACGCCTTTCACAACGCGAGTGACCAGATCACGCACGTGCTGGCGCGCGACGAGCGGTCCGCTTCCTTTATGGCCGATGCCTACGCTCGTCTGTCGAACAAGCCGGGGCTGTGTGAAGGGCCCAGCGGCGGCGGCGCGACGTACATCGTGCCGGGTGTGGCCGAAGCCAACGGCTCGTCGATCCCAGTTATCGTTTTCACTTCCGACAATCCGCTCCGCTGGGAAGACACCGGCGCCCTGACCGAGATCGATCAGGAGGCGCTGCTGCGTCCGGCAACGAAGTGGAATACGACGGTCAAGCGAGCCGAACTGCTGCCCGATATTATCCGGCGCGCTTTCAGGGTAGCGACCAGCGGGCGGCCCGGTGCGGTCCACATCTCGCTGCCGGAGGACATTCTCGAGGATGAGGTCAGCGGCGCCAACATCTATGGCGAGGAGCGTTGTAGCGTCTACCCGTCATACCGAGCCCGTCCCGATGCCGACACCGTGGCGGCGATCTACCAGGCGCTGAAGCGAGCGAAACGACCGGCGATCGTGGCTGGGGGCGGTGTCACCATCTCGCAGGGCTGGCGACGAGTTGGCACGGCTTGCCGATCTGCTTCAGGTTCCGGTCGGCACGACAATCAATGGGAAAGGGAGCATGCCTGAGTACCACCCGATGAGTCTCGGCGGCATCGGTGGGAACGGCGGGCGTCCCTACGCCAACGAGTACCTGCGTCAAGCGGATGCCATCCTCTTCATTGGCACCAAGGTGAACTATTTGGTGACGCTTGGCGACACCGTTCCCAATCGCACGCGGCCGGTGACGGTCTGCCATATCGATGCCGACCCGATGAACCTCGGTAATAACATCAAGACCGATCATGCCGCGCTCGGCGATGCCCGCGAGGCGCTGCGTGATTTGGTCGCGCTGGCCGAGGCCGACAGCGAGCGTACCTTCGAGCGTGAAGTCGGCGTCGGTCAAATTCGCGCCTGGTCGAGCGAATACTGGTCGGGCGTGCAAGGTAAAGTGAATGATCGTTCCTATCCAGTTAAGCCGCAGCGGATTATTGCGGCGCTGGAGGAGCGGCTGCCCGAAAGCTCGCCGATCGTGGCCGATCCCGGCACGATGACGCCATTCACCGCGGCGCAGTACCGGCTGCATCGCGCCGGCCGGACGACCGTGATTCCGCGAGCGCATGGCGGGCTCGGCTACGCTATTCCCGCCTCCGTGGGGGCATCGTTCGCGCGCCCCGGCGAGCGGATCGTCTGCATGACGGGCGACGGCTCGTTCGGGATGTCGGGCACCGAGCTTGAGACGATATCGCGTTTGAAGCTGCCTATCACGGTGATTCATTTCAATAACGGAGCCTATGGCTGGATCAAGATGCTGCAGAAGCTTTACTACGACGATCGTTTCCACAACGTCGATTTCCAGAGCGTCGACTACGCCGGTGTGGCGACGGCACTCGGTGTTCCGTCGATTCGGGTCGAGCATTCTGATCAGCTTGAGGACGCGATTGGTGAGGGATTGCGTGCCGATGGTCCAGTATTCATCGATGTGCCGACCGAATCGGAGCTGGAGGAGACACCGCCGGTCCATGCCTGGCAGCAGGCGCTCGGTCTGGTGAAGTAATGAGCGCAATTCCCGAGCTTCCGCGCTCGGCCGAGATCGTCATCATCGGTGGCGGCGTCATTGGGCTGAGTGTCGCCTTTCATCTCGCCGAACGGGGCATGACCGACATCGTCGTGCTCGAGCGGGACGAGATCGGCTCCGGCGCGACCCGCTACGCCACCGGCGGCATCCGACAGCAGTTTGCAAGCGAGCCGGACGTGAGGCTGTCGCTGGAGTCTGTTCGGTTCTACGAGCGATTCGAGGAGCGGGTCGGCCTGCCGTTTCTCTTCCGCCAGATGGGCTACCTGTTCCTCAGTGGCGATGATTCACAGTTCGCGGCTATGAAGGAATCGGCCGCCATGCAGCAGCGGTTAGGAGTCCCGGCTGAGATTCTGACCCCCGAGCAGGTAGCGTCTCGCTGGCCGCTAATCGTGGTGGAGGGTGTGGTCGGGGCGACCTATTGCGCGACTGATGGCTCCGGCGCGCCATCCGACGTGGCCTATGCCTTCGCACGACGAGCGCGCGACATGGGGGCGAAGGTCGTTCGAGGGAGTTGAGGTCACCGACATTGACGTCGAAGGTGGCCGGGTAACTGGGCTGCGGACAACAGCCGGGCCGATTGCCACTGAGGCGGTCGTCGTCGCGGCCGGTCCCTGGACCGGTGAAATCGGCAAGCTGGCCGGGCTTGAGATACCGGTGTTCCCACATCCGCGCCAGGCCTTTTCGGTAACGTCGGTTGAAGCGCTCGGTGATCTCTTCCCCTTTACCATTGATCTCGCCAGCGGCGTCTACATCCACCAAGATTCATCCAGCATCGTGCTTGGCGGAGGAGATCGCGCCCGACCCTACAGTTTTGAGGCCACGCTCGACTGGTCTCGCTTTGAGTACGTGATCGAGAGTGCGACGCGACGTGTCCCGGCGCTCGAGGAAGCGCGCAGCCTGTCTGGCTGGTGCGGACTGCGGGAGATGACGCCGGACGACCACGCGATCCTCGGGCCGGTCGGTGGCGTGCGGGGTATCTGGTGTGCGGGAGGATTCTCCGGCCATGGGTTTATGCATGCACCGGCGGCTGGACGAATCATGGCCGAATGGATGCTACGCGATGGGCCGCCGTCCGATATCGACGTCTCTGCATTTGCCATCGATCGCTTCGCCTCCGGACCGACGACTCAGGAGAAGTTCGTTTTTTGAGATAGCCGAAACACTCCGATGAAGGGGGTAACGGCTCAATCTCAGGCTGATCGCTCACATTGCGAACAGGATCGACTCGGTGCTGCGGTCAGCAGAGAGCCGGGAACTCGCACCTTAGTTGCCTGCTCCGGTTGACGCCGATGGCTGGCTTCTCCGGCAGTTGGAAGACGAACAGGAGAATATCCGTTAGATTCTTAGGAACCCTGTTCGATCGGGGATCGAAGATAGATGGACTCATTGCTCGTTTTGGTGTTCGGGATTGACCGTGATGCGGAAGGATACAAGTTCCTCCGCTGCGAAACGACAGAACGTAGATCATTTGAAGGGAGAACCTGTTGCTGACTCTTGGTTATAAGGCATCGTCCGAGCAATTCGGGCCGCGCGAGCTTCTCGATTTCTCTGTCCTCGCCGAAGAGGTCGGATTCGACTCCGTCGTTGTCAGCGATCACTTCCAGCCCTGGCGACATCATGGTGGACACTCACCCTTCTCCTTTGCCTGGCTGGCCGCGGTCGGTGAGCGAACGAAGCGAGTCATGCTCGGCACGAGTGTTGTCACGCCGACCTTCCGCTACCATCCGAGCATTGTCGCGCAGGCGATGGGGACGCTCGGAGCGATGTATCCGGACCGGGTCTTCTTGGGTGTCGGCACGGGCGAGTCGATGAACGAAGTGCCGGCAATCGGCATAGAGTGGCCCGGATTCAAGGAGCGATTTGGCCGGCTCAAGGAATCGGTGGAACTGATGGAGCGTCTCTGGCGCGAGGATCGCGTCAACTATGACGGCCAGTACTTCCACACGATCAACGCCACTATCTATGACAAGCCCGCACAGCCAATCCCACTCTATATTGCCGGGTCCGGGCCCTCGGCGGCGCGACTGGCTGGTCGAACGGCCAGCGGTTTCATTTGCACGAGCGGCAAGGCGCCGGAGCTGTACAGCGAGAAACTCATCCCGGCAGTCCAGGAAGGTGCCAGCAAGGCCAACCGCAATATGAGCGACATCGAACTGATGATCGAGATGAAGGTCTCCTACGATCATGATCACGACAAGGCGATGGCCGATACGAAGAATTGGGCGGCTCTCGCGCTGCCAGCCGAGCAGAAGTCGGATGTCGAGGATCCGATCGAGATGGAACGTCTGGCCGACGCCTTGCCGGTTGAGCAAGCTGCGAGTCGCTGGATCGTGTCGACCGATCCGGAAGAACACATCGAGCGAATCAAGCCGTACCTTGATCTTGGCTTCACTCACCTCGTCTTTCACGGCCCGGGCACCGATCAGGCACGTTTCCTTCGTCTGTACGGGGAAGAAGTTCTGCCGCGCCTGCGTGAGCTTGGGAGCTAGCTGTCATCTCGAAGCTACCGGCGTGGAATGACTCATTCCAGGATGGTGACCTCGAGGCGTCCAGATGGCTGGAATTCAACTCATGCGAACTGCTCTTCGTCAACGCGTAGGAGAGACGACCGTGGCACTGGTTGTCTCTCTTGCGGTTATGGTCCTGCTCGTCTCCTGCAATGGGGCGACATCGGTCGTTGGGGTTCATCGAACGGCGGGATCTGCCGGGCAGTCTTCGACCAGAAGCGCCGGAATGGGACCAGGCATGATGGGTCAGGGAGGCGCCCCGCGTATGATGGGTCGCGGCCAGGGTGTACCGCCACCGACCGTCACCATCGCCCCCACGGCAACGCCAGGTGGTGCGGCGTCGATCAGCTTCGGCAAGGACATCCTGCCGATTCTGACGAGCCAGTGTGGCAGCTGCCACGGCGGACAGGGTGGGCTCTGGCTCACCACCTACGAGCAGGTGATGGTTGGCGGTCAGTCGGGAGCGGTCGTCGTCCCGGGCAAGCCGGATCAGAGCCTGCTCTACCAGCGCATCACCGGTGAAAAGCAGCCCCAGATGCCGCTCGATGCCGCACCGCTGACTCAAAGCCAGATTGCCGCGATCCGGGGCTGGATAGCCGAAGGCGCGCCGAAGAACTGACCGGCGCGCCTTTGCCCAGCGCGGATTACCGCACGGCAGTCGCGAGCGTGACGATCACGACGTCAACAGCGCAATCCCGATGATGAGGGGCGCCGTGTGGTGAAGCACGGGGTAGTAGATATCGTGCGGGGAAGCAATCGGCAAGATGACCAGCCAGGCAAGGTTCCAGATGATCGTGGCCCAGCCGGCCCAGGCTGGCACCAACCCAGTCCGGAGCAGGGCCGCGCCAAACGCCGCCTGCGATACAAATGCCAGCACGATATAGAGCACGACCTGAGAGTAGTTCCAATCTCGGCTGTTGAGAAAGGATGTTTCGGCGACCAGGACGACGGCCGCGCCGATGAGGTATGTCACCAGTGCCAACCGCGCGATGCCAGGATCTCCGGCGCTGCGCAGGAGATCCTCGAGGAGCACAAGACCGAGCGCGGTCACCACGACGGCCAGTATGACAAAACCCCGCTCCAAGCGAAGATATCCAATGGACTGCGCCGAGGGCCATTTCCAGATTGCCCTACCGGTGTAGAGAATGCCGCCAACGGAGAAGATGACGGCGCAGGCGATCAGCAGCAGCGCGGCGACGTGGCGTTCCGACTCGAACCATTGCACGTTCATATCGAGTTCTCGCTTTCGTGGTATACGGTAGTCCCTCCAGATGTTGCAGGCATCTCCATCCTCCCAGACATTAGCGCAGACACGTCACGCCTTCGTTCTGTTCCGCGTATGGCGAACTCGGAGCCGTGCTGAGGCATGGCTCTCTCGCGGCCGGCACGATCGAGTCACGACACAGCGGCGAAAGCCCGACGATCTTGTGACGCCGGTGCGATCACCGGGCGCTTGGTCGCGGCCAGCTGTTCCAGGAGCAGTACAGATTCGGTTGGACCGTCATGCTGCGCGAGTTCGGCCTGGAGTCGTCGCGCGTGCTGGCTGTAGCTTGGAGTGCGCAGGACCTCGTTCACCGCCTCACGGACCTGCTCCGGGGTCGGATGGCCCGTCTTGAGATTCAATCCAGCACCGTTCCTCATCAACCGATTGGCGATCTCGGGCTTTTCTTCCGTTCCCGCAGCGATCACCAGCGGCACGCCGTGGGACAGAGCATATTGCACCCCGCCGAAGCCGCCGTTTGTCACAAACACGTCTGCATGGGGCATGGCGATACCGAATGGGATGAACGGAGCGATCCGCACGTTCTCGGGAATGACTTTCAGTCCGAGCGCGTCAGGTGATGCACCAGCTACAACGACCAGAACCTCCTGGCCTGCGAGTCCAGTCACCGCTGGCGCGATCAAATCTTGAGGATTGGTCGAGAGGGTGCCCTGCGTCACAAATACGACCGGACGCGGGTCTGCCGTGACATCATCCCACCACTCGGGAAGCACCATGTCGGTCGGTGGATAGGCGAGCAACGCACCAACAAAGTGAACCTGTGGGGGGATATCGCTGAGTGGGTATTCGAAGCCGGGAACAGTTGCCTCGAGTAAGAGATAAGGTGAGAGTTCCACCCCGCTGAACTTCGCCGGCTTCAGGCCGAGGCTTTTTCGAGCCCGGCCAAGTTCGACGGAAGTCGGGCGGAAGAGAAGATTCGACGCTAGAACGCGGAGCAACCGGTTGCGCAGATGCCCCAAGGCTGTGCTGCTCGGCAGCATTCCCATGCCGAACGGGGCTGTGTCGCGGCTGTCGATCCCCAGGCAAGTCTCGCAATATACGGCGTACGGTGGCCCACCCTTTTCATGGACGCAGCGTGCCACCCACATGGCCCCATCGGCGAGCAGCACGTCGGCCGGGAACTCGTCGAGGATGGCGCGAAGATCGTTGTAATGCGGCACGATCGGCTTCATGAAGACGTTTATGAAATCGATGTTCGCCCGGCGAAATCCCTTGGCAGGGATCCGATTGGGGAAAGCGGCATCCATGTCGCTGTCGTCGTAGTCATACGCAGTTCTGTAGGGTTCGAAGCGTGCTCCGGTAGATTCAATGCGCTCACGAAACTTCTTGCCGGTATACCAGCGCACTTCGTGCCCACGTTCGACCAGTTTGCTGGCAATCGGTAACGGTGGGTAAATGTGGCCGGTGAGCGGCAGGCTGGCGATCAGGACACGAGCCATATCGGCGTACCTCAATTCTTGTATTCGGCAATTGGCCTGGCTTGACTGATCCACTGCGAACCGGTGTGGCTGTTCTGTAGTCACGCTTCAGCAGCAACTAATGACAGCAGACCTCCGCGCGGCCCGATTACTTTGGCGATCATTGAGATTCCTCGGGCTGTTCTAGTGCAGTGCTGTACTCCCTTCGCCGCTGGGATTGGCCGGAGTTGAGACAGAAACTCCAGGCGGTCAACAATCATCCGAATTTCCGCGAACTTCCCGTCCGGGCCGGCGCGCTGAAACGACACCATCTGCCAGGCGGCAGGAGCGCTGGCAGGCGGAATCCCAAGAAATTCACGCTCCTGCCTTCCACTGAGTGTCAGACGTTGCACCACGATGTTGCCCTCCGCGATCTCTTCCTCCACGATTGCGTACAGGTCCGGAAACGCGTGACGGAGTGCGGCGACCCACCGCCTGACGTTGTCGCTATGGAGTGCAATCGAAGCAGACGCGTGAAACCGGCAGTCGGGCGTGACGAGTTCGTCGGCAACGGCCAGGTCGCCCTGGGTCAGCACTTCGTCCGCAAGACGGCGGGCTCGAGCTTTCAATCTCTCAGGCGTCATGGCGCGACTCAGTTTGCTTCATGAGTGACGGTTTCTGGTCGATCTGAATCAGTCGACGGCATGATTGGCAGCGCCCGCTCCATAGTTCGGTTGATGTGATTCGCTCTGTTCGTTGCTTCATCGAGCCATCCCTAAATTCTCGTGTGATTTGACAAACCGTGCGTTGCTGAATTGGTTGCAAATGGGCCGTCGACTCAGGACGTTGGCCGAAGCAGGACGACCGGAATCCGGCGCGTGACTTTGCGTTCGTAGTTCGCAAAGACCGGGTATTGTTTGAGAATGCGCGCCCAGCACTCATCGCGCGCCGCTCCGGTTTGTGGGGCTGCGATCATCGTCCTGGTCTGCTTCCCGATCTGGATGGTCACCTCCCGATTCGCGCACAGGTTGTAGTACCAGCCGGGGTTGCGCGGGGAGGCGCCAGCCGTGCCCGCCAGCAGGAGTCCGTCACCTTCGGCGACATACCCGACGGGCCAGGTGTAGAGCTTTCCGCTCTTTCGACCTCGTGTCGTCAGGAGCGCGACCGGCACTCCCTGTACAGCCCCACCGATCTTTCCCACCGGTCATACGGTAGAGCCCGCGATGAAGCGCGCCACCTCCGCGGAAGAGGACCCGAGCAAATCCGCTCGTCTTCCAGTTTGTCGTGGCGGCTTTACCATTCTTTTCGGCGCTCACCGCTGCAGCGTCCTCCAACCTGTGCGTGGTCCTTGTCATGCCTTCGTCCCTCCTGTCGGCAGTTGACTGCCTGCTACGGTTCCACGATCAGCGTGCCGACCATTCCGGCTTCCCGGTGGCCGGGCACCTGGCAGTAGAAGGTGTAGGTCCCGGGCGTAGTCGGACGGAAGACTGCGAGAGCCGAGGTTCCCGAGGGCATCGCCACATGGACATTCAGCTCGTCGATGTCGAAGTAGTGTTCCTCGGGGTCGTGGTTGTCGAGCCGTAGGGCCACCGTCTCGCCTGCCCTGGCGTGCAGTTCCGCTGGCTGAAATCGGGCGTTCGCCGCCACGACTGCGGGAAGCTGCGCGAGTTCCTGACTACTGACTCCGGCGGTTGCGCTGGACGGCTCAATCGCGGAGACAAGGCTTGCGCCAAGGGCGAACGTGGCGAGGCCGATCATGAAACCACGCAGCCAGCTCGGCGCTCGGTCCACCGATGCAAGTTGATCACGGGTAATTGTCGCGGCCATACCTCCGACGAATGCCACAAAATACAGGCAGAGCCCGAAGACCGTTGCAACGAACTTTCCGGTGTCAGCGGGATGGGTCAGGTTGAAAATGTAGGGTTTCCAGCCGGGGATAAAGGCCACCACGCACCAGAGCGCGGCGAGCAACGGCGCCCAACGCCAGCGCACCACGCATACGGCGGCAACGCCGACCGTCAGCACCATGATGATCGTGAGCGGCGGGATCAGCCCCCGGACAACAAATGCTTGCAGAACGATATTGACCAGCACATTGCCGATCAGTCCGGCGATCACGGTATTCTGCAATGTTAGTAATCTGGTCCGACCCTTGGCCTGGGTCACGACCACCGGAGCGGTCATGGGCTACCTCCTCTTGGTCTGCTCTTGCAGCTATCGTGCGCTTCTACTGTGCGCTGTTTCGGTAGCGTCGAACAGGACGTGCAGCGGACATTCACCAAACGTTGGTCGTACCTTCGGACCGTGTGAAAGTCGGTGCGGCAGGGTATGATGTGTCTGAAAAAATCACAGTCTAACGGCGACATGCGCGGCAGGAGTGACCGGACTATGTCCTCCTTCGGTTCGCTACTCAGACAACTGAGATTGACGGCAGGCTTGACGCAGGAGGCTCTGGCCGAGCGTTCCGGACTGAGCGCGAAGGCGATCGGTGAACTGGAACGGAACCCTGATCGCATCCCACGCCTTGACACCGTAGCCCTGGTATCCAACGCTCTTGGGCTTCATGACCCAGACCGTGCGCGGCTGCTCGCCGCTGCACGCCCTCTGCAGGTGGATACGACTAACTCGCCTGCGACGTCCAATATGCGTCATGACCTGCCGCGTGTATTCACGCCATTGATTGGTCGGTCCGGAGTGATCGAGGCGGTGGCGTCACTGGTGCGGCGTCGAGAGAACCGGTTCGTCACGCTGACCGGACCCGGCGGGGTCGGCAAGACACGGCTGGCAATTGAGGTCGCCGATCGCGTTGCCGACACCTTCGTTGACGGGGTCTCCTTTGTGGACCTGTCACCGCTGAGGGATACCTCCCTGGTATTGACGACGGTCGCACAACATCTCGGCGTCGACGAGCGGGGAGAAGAGCCCCTTGTCGACCGCATCGCGTCGTCCTTGCACGGCAAACGATTCCTACTCGTGCTCGATAATCTCGAGCATCTGACTGCGGCCGCTGAGGACCTGCTCGATCTTATGACGCATTCTCCGAATCTGGCCGTGCTTGCCACCAGCCGGATTCCGCTCCGCATGCGCGGTGAGCGGGAGTATCGCGTCGCGCCGCTCGAACTACCGCCGGAGAACGCTTGTCTTGACGGTCTCGAGCAGAGCGCGTCGGTGGCTTTGTTCCTCGACCGCGCGCGGGCGGCCGGGATCGATCTGCCCTTGAATGACGTCACCTCGCCTGCGGTGGCGGAGATCTGTCGTCGGCTGGACGGATTGCCCCTGGCATTGGAGCTCGCGGCGGCCTGGGTGCCGCTTCTCCCGCCCGTGGCGCTGCTCGAACGGCTGGAGCGCCGTCTTTCGCTTCCCGCCGTTGGACCATCTGACCTGCCAGCCCGCCAGCGCACCATTCGCGATGCGATTGCCTGGAGCTACGACCTGCTTGATCCAGCGGAACAACGTTTGTTCCGGCGCTTGGCGATCTTCGCGGGAGAGTGTGGTCTTGATGCCGCGACGGCCGTTTGTGCGGAAGGAGATGACGAACACGCGGTGCTACTGGGAACTGGTGGCGCTCATGGACAAGAATCTGCTGCGGCGCGATGAGGCGGATGCTGACTTCGGCCCACCACATGTCGTCATGCTCGAGACGATCCGCGAGTACGGTTTGGAGCGTCTGCAGGAGAGTGGAGAAGCCGAACGGATGCGCGCCAGGCACGCGAGGTTCTTCCTCGATCTGGCGGAGGCAGCCGCGCCCGCGCTCAATGGCCCAGATCAGCGTGCCTGGACCAATCTTCTGGAGCAAGAACACGATAACCTGAGGGCTGCCCTTGCGTGGGCCTGTGATCAAGATGACGCCGGAACCGGACTGCGGTTCGCTGCGGCGCTGTGGCGATTCTGGTCGATGAGCGGCCATGGTCTTGAAGCGCAGCGCTGGTTGGAGAGAGTTCTGACGCTGTCCGTCACCGGCAACGGGCCTGAACCGGACGCAAAGGTCAAGGTGATGGCTCTGATAGGGGCGGCAACGCTCGCACTTGAGCGCAGTGCGTTCGAGGACGCCGCGGCGATGATCGCCGACTGTCTGACGATTGCCCGGTCGCATGATAGCGAGAGCAGCGTCGTGGACGCGCTCGACGCGGCCGGGTTGATCGCTCGCACCAGAGGAGAGTATGACGCCGCGACCCAGGCTTTGGAAGAGGCATATCAGCTCGCGACCGCGACCGGATACCGCGCGGGCGAAGCGACCTCGCTCTACGAGCTTGCGATGGTGATCTTCCTTACTGGTGACGCCTCTCGTGCTCAGGTGTTGCTCGAGCGGAGCATATCGCTGCACCGGGATCTTGGAGATGTGCGCGGATTGGCAGCCGGTCTCCGGGATCTTGGCTGGATGATCTGGCATGCGGGTGACGCGGTGCGTGGGGAGGAATTGCGAGAAGAGGCGCTGGCACTCTTTCGCGCGCTGGGGGACACGGGGCAGGTCGCGGAGACTCTCTGGGCGCTGGGTATCTCGGCCCAGTACCGCGGTAATCCGATGCGGGCTACTGCTCTCTATGAAGAGAGCCTGGCATTGCGCCGTTCGAGAGGAGACGAGCGAGGCGCCGCGCAAGTACTGTCAACGCTGGCCCAGTTATCCCTGCACCAGCGCGATTTGCCTTTGGCGCGAGCGAAGTTGACCGAGGCACTCGAGACCGGTCGGTGGTCAGGTGATCGCTGGGGAGAGGCGATGATGCTGGCTTTAGTAGGGCATCTCGAACTAGTGTCGGGCGATCTCCCCAGTGCGCGGAGACGTTTCGTCGAAGCGGCCACGCATTTTGCGGCGATTGGCAATCTCCTTTATCTGCCCTGGTGTCTCGAGGGCTTTGCCGGGATCGCAATGGCTGCGCAACGAGTTCGCGATGCCGCATTCCTCCTTGGCGCGCGCGAGACGACGCTCGAGATCGTCGGTCGGGGCCTGCCGCCAGCCGATCCACCCGGGTTCGAGAATACGCAGGTTGCTGCGCGCACCGCGCTCGTCGAGACCGACTTCAATGAGGCGTATGAGGCCGGTTGCTCGCTTTCGCTGGACGATATTGTTGCGTTGTTGACGCAGCCTCAGATGCCGTTCGAAGCCGCCCCGCTTACTCAAAGCCAGATTGCCGCGATCCGGGGCTGGATAGCCGAAGGCGCGCCGAAGAACTGACCGGCGCGCCGTTGCTCGAAGCGATTTTGAACGTTCCTGTGGCTCTAACCCGTCAACTGAAGGAATTCCTGCCTGGCGCGTATCGCGTCATCGATCTGACTGATCGCCGATTTCACCCTATCGACAGTCGCGGCGTCCCAGGATTCGACGCTGATCGTGCGCACCAGCTCTCGCAGACTCTGGCTCGGCGCGATCAGGTTGTAGTCTTGCATCAGGAGTTCGTTCAGGAGTTGATGCTCCTTCCGGAACTTCTCCCAGGCTCGATCTTGTACCGGCACCGCCATGCTGCGAATGCGCACCTCGAGGTCGGCGACCTGTTCGTGTATGCGGGCCATCTCCGCCAGATCGTCGAGCCGCGCACGAGACGGCGTCGGATTGTCTCGCGTCGGTGGCGGCAGATAGCGACGCCGATATTCGGTGCGCAGTGTTCGCAATGAGTTTGCCGCTGCGCCGAGGGCTCCGGCCGCCGTCTCGCGAACGATCAGATCGTCGGCACGTGCTCGATTCTTCTTCTCATAAAGGTTATAGCCGTAGGCATTCATGAGAAGATCGAGTTGCCGGCGGATAGCGTCAGTCACGACTAACTATCTCCCTCCGGTCTCGGGATCGGGATCTGTGGCATTGCCTGGGCGGGTCGTTGTGCCGGTGACTGAACAGTATGTGGTCGTGTCGGATTCGTGGGCTCGACGCTGATCGGCACGTTTGGCAGCACGCCGCCAAGGTGGAATGGTTCTCCGACTGCCATGTTGGGGGCCGAGAGAACGCCATGCTCGGCCATGATGATCGCGGTGTAGTAGCGGACGGCCTCTAGTTCGGTCATTCCGAACGCCTTGAGGGAGATCAGTTGCCGCATGCGTTCGTCACCGGGGAATACAAGCACCTTGACCATGTCGAGGGTAATGCCATAGCCGGTGAGAAAGTCTTGCAGATGCTCGTGCACGATCTGGGTCAGGTCGTGAATACGCTCGTTGACCTGCTCCAGAGGGGTGACCTGCACGATCTGATTGATTGCCTGCTCAACGACTGGTCCGGCATAGATGTTGACATCTTCGGTTGTCAGCGCATGTCCGCGGTAGGGCATGTGTTGCACAAGCTTGGATGCATCATCTGTGGTCGCGACGCGAATGTAGTAGTCGACGTCGTACGTCATCAAGGCGAGTTCTCTTGAGAGTGCCGTTCCGGACGCTTTGAGCACAAGCTTGGCGCGGTTGACGTAAAGAGCCTCGTATTGCCACGGGCTCTGACCGCCGTAGAAGGCCTGCTGCAACGAGCCGAACAGTACCCGTTGCGGGGTTTCAACCGGGTACTGCCCGGTTTCATATATGTTAAGGATCGCGCCGCGCGATTTCAGCACGCAGAAGTGGTTGCTTTCGACCGTCAAGAGAGAACCATTCATGATGTCATTATTAGGATAGTGCCAGAGAACGATATTCGGACCCATGACCTCCTGCCCATCCGGCAGCAAGGTCGAAATGACGTTGCGAAAACCAGCCATATGTTGAACCCATCCTTCCGCCGGTTGCCCGGCATCTCACTACGTGAAGACGCGATCTCTCACTGATTAGTAATCTCACCGTGCGAGAGCGTCACCGGAACTCGATCACCTGCCTTTCTCGCGTGAACCGGAAACGGCAGTGCCTGTCTCGGTGGGTGGCTTGGAGACCCACGCAATAGCATGGGATTTCAAGGATTCGATCAGAATAAACCAAAAGTCGCAGATTCCAGCGGGTCTGTTGGTACCACCGAGATGACTCAATCTTATTCCTGAATCTGACCAATTGGAAGATGCCTGCATCAAATCAGTTGATGAGTCTGTCACTGACCGGCCTTGTATCGTATGCCCTCCGCACAATCGTCCTTGGTGGGCTTCATCAGTTTGAGCGCAAGATCCGGATAGATCGTCACTTCCTCAGTCTTTACCATCGTCTTTGGAATCGAACGCGCTGGACGAGGAGATCAATGAGCATGATTCACGGACGACCATTCCGCTTCGGTGTCATCAACGAGATTCCGCTCCCATCTGCTGAGTGGCTGTCACACGTTAAGCACGTCGAGGATCTGGGCTATGCAACATTTCTTATTCGCGATCACTTCGTTCCTGATTTCTTCGGCGAACAGTTCGCCCCGCTGATTGCGCTAACCGCGGCGGCTGGAGTGACGAGCCGGCTCAGGATCGGCACGATCGTGATTGATAATGACTACCGCCATCCGGTGATGCTGGCCAAAGAAGCGGCAACGCTCGATCTGCTTTCGGGAGGCCGGCTGGAGTTGGGCTTGGGCGCGGGCTGGTTGGAACGGGAGTATCAAGCGGCTGGCATGACGTACGATCGGGCCGGGGTGCGGATCGACCGGCTGAGTGAGGCGATTCAGGTCCTCAAAGGCCTGTTTGGAGACGGCCCCTTTTGTTTTGAGGGAAGTCACTATCGGATTGATCGGCTCGATGTTTTTCCAAAGCCGATTCAGCGGCCTCATCCCCCGATTCTGATAGGCGGTGGGAAGCGACGGGCGCTAACGCTGGCTGGGCGAGAGGCTGACATTGTTGGAATCTTGACGACCTCAGTGGCCACCGGAACGGTGGTCGACGATCCGGCTGAACGGGTCGCACCGACCGTCCGCGAAAAACTCGATTGGATACGAGCAGGAGCGGGTGATCGCTTCAATCAAATCGAACTGAGCCTCATACCGACATTACTTGTAACCGACGACGCTCCCGGCCGCGCGGCGCAGCTTATTGATGACCGCAACTGGGACGGGATTACGGTTGATGACGTGCTAGCCATGCCATCATTCCTGATCGGGACATTGGACGAGATCGTCGAGACGATCCGACAGCGTCGTGATGAGTTCGGCTTCTCCTACTACATCGTCTCGGACAGAATCGCAGACGCGTTCGCCCCCATCGTCGAACGTCTAGCTGGGAATTGATGGGGCGAACGGTGCCCAAGTCAGACGATTTCCGAGATTGCGGCGATGGACTCAATAAGGTAATCGGGCTCGCCGTTCTCCAATTGTTCAGGAGTGAACTTGCCGGTACGGACTAGAACGCCGGTGGCGCCGAGCTTCATCGCAGGCAGAATATCCTGCAGCAGATCGTCACCGACTATGGCGATCTGGGTGGGCGGCAACCCCAGTGATTGAAAACCGGAACGGAAGAACGGTGCGGCCGGCTTACCGACGACGCGAGCTCGTTTCCCGGTAACGTACTCAAGTCCGCGGATGAAAGCCCCCGCGTCGAGCGTTGGTCCAGCGGCCGTGATCCAATATTTTTCGCGATGCATCGCCACCAGACTTGCGCCGTTGAGGAGCAGACGGAAAGCGTGATTCATCGCGGAGTAGGTGAAGTTGTGCTCGGCACCGCCGATGACCACAACCTTCGCATCAGTGCCGTCTGTCAGTGGAACACCGACGAAGTCTCCGGTAACATCTCCGGTGGCGATCAAGAAGCAGGGCTGGTCGGGAAAGCGTCGTCGCAGGTAGGCGGCGGTCGCGGCTCCGGCTGTGATGATCTCTTCGTCGGAGACGTTGAAACCTATGCGTCGTAACAGTGCACCAAGCGAGTGCCGCGTGCGCACTGTTGTGTTCGTCAACAGCCTGAACGGCACGTCTCGCCGTCGTAGCTGTCGAAGCGCGTCGATCGCACCCGGAATCGGGTCGTTGTCGATCCGCAGTACGCCGTCAACGTCGATCAATACGCCCTTAATGTTGCCCGTTTTCACACTCGTGTTCCCATCGTGCGGTTCACCCAATGACGATTGCTGACCGATGTGCCAGCAGTGTATTAACGATGCTCATGGCGACCAGACGTCCGGTGCGCGGATTTTCGTCGGTTGGTATCCCCTGGACCTCAAACCGCAAACGTCCAAACGCACCCTCGGCTGAGATCTCATGCTGATTTCTGTCGACGCCTGGATCAGCGATGATCCGGACTTCGGTCCGGTCAAGCCCGAGTCCGGCAAGGCTCACCGCAGCGGTGACATTGACGCTCTCCGGATACTGAATTGCTGCTTCACGGGCATACCCGGCAAATACCGTCTCGGGTTTGGATAGTGGTTCGGCGTCCGGCCCGAACAACGTGCTTGGGGGCTTGCGCACCGTGTGAGTGACTCGTGCCAGACCACCCTGTTTTGCTGCCGCGATCGCGTCAAGCGCGCCCACAGCGCCAGAGGCAACCTTCATCTGTGTGCCACCTTGCTCGGCCGCTGCGACGAGCTCGTCATATACCTCCGGGTGTGCGAGCACTCCGACGCTGACGGCGATGAGGTTGAATCCGGCTCGGAGAACCGCCGCACCATGCTGGCGCAGGCCGTCGTGCCCGGCCAACTCGACCACAACGTCGGGACGCATGGCCAGAAGTTCGTCCAGTGTCTCAACAATTGGCGTGTCGACGCTACGTGATCGTGATGGATCACTCACGAGGGCGGCGATGATCTGAACGTCGCTCGTCGCCCGTTGCTGTAGGAGTTTGACGACGCCCTGGCCGATCGTGCCAAGACCGATGAAACCGGCGCGTAGCGGCGCCTTCGCCATTGTGAAACCTCCAGCGAGTTGATTCACACATCTTTCTCTCGTAAGACGGATGATAAACCATGTTCGGCTCTCCTGACATCTTTCGGAAGTTGCGGCCAGGTGCGATTCGTTGCGATACTGCCGGTACAGTGGACTACGCCGGTGCCCAGCTTGCCGGCACTCAGAATGGGGAGATCAATGCCTCGCTTTGCCGCGAATCTAACCATGCTCTATACCGAACACCCGTTTCTCGAGCGATTCGATCGTGCTGCTCAATCGGGATTCAACGCCGTTGAGTTTCTGTTTCCGTACGACGAAGATGTTGCCGCAATCAGCGACGCGCTCAAGAGGAACGGGCTAACTCAGGTGCTCTTTAATCTTCCGGCCGGCGATTTCGCTGCTGGTGAACGGGGAATCGCCAACGACCCCTCCAGGGTGGGAGAGTTTCGTGACGGCGTCAGTCGCGCGCTCGAGATTGCTGATCGTCTCGATTGTCGCCAGCTGAACTGTCTGGTTGGCCTGGAACTAGATGGTGTTCCGCTCGACACCCAGTGGAAGACCATGGTTGAGAATCTCCGCTTCGTTGCGGAGCAGACCAAAGTCGCCGGTGTGCGGCAGGTGGTTGAGCCGCTCAACAGCATCGACACACCCGGGTTCATGTTGGTGACGACGGCGGACGCGCTGCGACTGCTCGAGGAGGTCGGCAGCGATAATCTGCGCATTCAGTACGACGTCTACCACATGCAGCGGATGGAAGGAAATCTGACGGCGACGCTGCGCCAGCACCTTGATCGGATTGGTCATGTGCAGGTGGCGGATTCACCCGCGCGCAACCAACCAGGTACGGGCGAGATCAACTATCCATTCATTTTTGAGACACTCGATGAGGTCGGGTATGCGGGTTCGATTGGCTGCGAGTACAAGCCGGTGCCGAACACTGAAGAGTCTTTGGGATGGCTACGCGAGTGGGGCTACTGGACATAAGAAATGATCTGGGTAGGTAAAGAAGTACAGAAGGAGATGACAATGGCGGATCGAATCGGGTTTATCGGGCTTGGAATTATGGGCAAGCCAATGGCGCGCAACCTGATGAAGGCGGGTTACGAGCTGGTCGTTCACAATCGAAGTCGTGAAGCAGTTGACGAGCTCGTCGCGGAAGGGGCGATTCCAGCCGGGAGTCCGCGCGAGGTTGCGGCACAGGTCAAGACGGTGATCACGATGCTGCCTGATTCGCCCGATGTGCGCGACGTCGTGTTTGGCGAGAACGGTCTCCTCGGCGAGATGGGCGATGGTAGTCTGCTTATCGACATGAGTACGATCTCGCCGGTAACGGCACTAGAGGTCGAAGAAGCGCTCAGCGCCAACGGAGCACATGCTCTCGACGCCCCGGTCAGTGGTGGCGATAAGGGCGCCATCGCCGGAACGCTTAGCATCATGGTCGGTGGCCGGTCTGAGGATTTCGAGCGGGCCAAGCCACTGTTCGAGGTGATGGGCAAGACGATCGTTCACGTGGGTGATGCAAGCGCTGGGCAGACCGTAAAAGCCTGCAATCAGATCGTGGTCGCATTGACGTTCGAAGCCGTCAGCGAAGCACTCGTGCTCGGAAGCAAGGCCGGAGTCGACCCGCACAAGATCGTTCAGGTGCTAATCGGTGGGCTGGCCGGCAACAAGGTGCTCGAGCTTCGCGGTGAGTCGATGCTGGAGCACAATTTCCAGCCGGGATTTCGCATCAACCTGCACCGCAAGGACCTGGGTATCGCGCTCGACGCCGGTAAGAGCTACAACGTCTCGTTGCCGGTGACCGCACTGGTGAACCAGATGTTCACGGCCATGGTGAACGACGGACGAGGAAATCTCGATCATTCCTCGCTGCTGACCCATCTTGAGGATCTTGCGGCACACAAGGTTGGCGAGTCTCAGTAGGATCGGTCGATCTAGCAGGTGTCAGGTCCGAGTCGTTGAAGAGAGCTGGGCGCCTGACCATCGACTCAATTGCTTCGGCATGTCTGGTCGGACTGATGATTCACCTGTTTAGCTAGATTGCATGCGAGTGATTTGGACTGTGGCGCGGCGTGTGCCCAGCCTGGATGAAACTGGGTAAGGGAGAGTGATGAAGATACTGCGGTTCATGGACGGTGGTTCTCCCAGCTACGGGGTTCTCGAGAACGAGACGGTTTATCGTGCCGGGGGCAATCCGTACGCGGGAACGCTGACAAAAGGGAGTGAGATCGGATCGATCGATGCGATCGAGATTCTCGTTCCAGTGACGCCTCGGAAGATTGTGGCGGTTGGGAAGAACTACAGCGACCACATAGCCGAGATGGCTCAATCCGGCGATACGTCGATTCCGGAGGAACCGGTCCTCTTTCTGAAACCCCCGACCGGGCTCCTCGCCAACGGTGGCGAGATCAAGATGATTCCCGGCACGCGGACCGATTTCGAAGCCGAACTTTGTATGGTCATCGGTAAAGAGGCGAGGCGCGTTTCCGAGACAAACGCGCTCGACTATGTACTGGGCTACACCTGCGGCAATGACGTCAGCAATCGCGGCTTCACCGGTCAGAGTGGTCAATGGACTCGTGGCAAAGGCTACGACACATTCTGCCCGATGGGGCCGGTGATCGAGACCGATCTCGATCCGAACCATCTCCACATCCAGTCGCGACTGAATGGCGAAACGCGGCAGAACACGACGGTCGACACGATGATCTTCAAGCCTGCCTTCCTGATCAGCTTTATCTCCAACATCATGACGTTGCTGCCGGGTGATGTTGTCATGACCGGTACGCCGGAAGGAGTCGGCTCGATGAAGCCGGGCGACGTTATTGAAGTCGAGCTTGAAGGGATCGGTATTCTGCGGAACACCGTCGGGGTGCGAGAGTAGCCCTGAACGGTGGCCGTTTCCGTCAGTTTCGTTCGTAGGGGCGCGATTCATCGCGCCCAGGGCGCCATCAACGTCACCACCAAGGGGGTGCACATCGGTCAAAGCTGTTGGCCCGCGTCGATCAGTCTGCCGATCGTTCCGGTCGCCTTGAGTAGGCAACCAATGTGCATTTGTCATTCTGAGCGACAGCGAAGAATCTCCTCATTTTCGATTCGACAAAGCATGGAGAGATCCCTCGGCTGTGGCCTCGGGATGACATATCCACTGTGGCAATCTATCGAGTCCGGAGCCGGTTAGCAGTACGACGATCACTCCGTCTGGAAGAGATTCCCCAGCGAAAATCATTTGCCGGCAGGCTGTGGAGGCGGGCAGAGCTGCCCGCCACTCACGACGCAAGAGCACGTCGAACGGCTTATCGATGACGTCGTCGTGTTAGTTGCCTGTCTCCAGTAGTTTGCCGATCGTTTCGGTCGCCTTGAGTCCGGAGCCGGTTAGCAGTACGACGATCTCTCCGTCTGGAAGAGACTCCCCAGCGAAAATCATTTGCCGGCAGGCCGCGGCGCCGATTGCTGCCGTCGGCTCGACGTAGATTCCCTGGCTCCATAATTCGCGCAACGCATCCACGATCTCCTGTTCAGAGACGGCACGCGCGGTTCCCTGCGTCTCCCGGATCGCGGAGAGGATCTGTCCGCCGCGTGCCGGTGCTCCGATCCGCGTTCCCTCGGCGATCGACGTTCCTGGCGTTACCGGCTGGATTGTATCGCCACGTTCTACCGCGTCCACGACCGGCGAACACGCGGACGGCTGCGCGGCGATGAGCCTTGCGGCCCGGCCAGGCAATGCCTGGATTCCGCGCCAGGCGCCGACGAGTGCGCTCCCACCTCCGGTCGGCACGAAACAGACCGACGGCTGCTGCCCGCCAAGTTGCTCCCACACTTCGAGCATCCAGGTCTTGACGCCCTCGACAAAGATCGGATGCCAGTTGTGGCTCGCGTAGAACGCCGATTCGTCGGTCGAAGCAGCGTCCTGAGCCGCACGGGCTACATCCTCGCGATTGCCCCCAACGAGTGTGACGGACGCGCCGAAGGCCCGAGACTGGACCAACTTGCCTGGCGACGTCGTGGCAGGTGCGAAGACTGCACACTCGAGTCCTGCCACCGCGCAATAGCCGGAGAGCGCCGCCGCGGCATTTCCGGACGAGTCAACGATCACGCGCTTTCGTCCGATGCGGTTGAGGTGCGATGCCAGCAATGCCGCCCCACGATCCTTGAAGGACCCGGTCGGGAGGAGTGCATCGAGCTTGAAGCGCACGTCACGTCCAGCTAGCGTTCCACGGATCAATGGCGTCATTCCCTCGCCGAGTGAGACGGCATCGGCGAGGTCGACCGGCAGCACATGGTGGTAGCGCCAGAGTCCGGGGGCGGCAGGATCGATGTCTTCGGGAGTTAGACGGTTTGGTCCTTGGATGCCGAAAGCGCTGCCGCAGACCGGACATCTCCAGTGCTCGGTTCCGGTTTGCTCGGCATGCCCGCATGATTCACAGACGTAGTTCCAGTTTTCCAAGTCGGAGCCTCTCTTGACGTTGAGTGATCACATCCATCGCTGTGCGAATCAATCTCGGTTTCAGCCAGTATAAATCGGCGCGCTCTCGATCGTCGCGTTGACGGACGTTTCGAGCGGTGCCCATCCCAACAGAGAATCGGGTGGCCTGTTCTCAGGCCACCCGGCGCGATGGAGATGATTCCAAAGGGGGACTACGCGGAGATCACTGGTCTCATGGAGCGCTGATCAGTTGGATGTTGTCAATATAGATTGCCGCTTGCGCCGAGCCAGTCCAGTTGTGGAAGACGATACTCCCCAACGAGACGTTGGTCGCATTCAGATCAGCCAGCGGAATCGTGTAGACCGTCCAACCTGATGAAATCGGATAGCCTCCGTAATTGGAGAGCGGAACCGGATTAGCGAGGTTGTTGTAGTTAGAGTCACGTAGGTAGATGGCGAACGGCTCGCCATCGTTAGTTGACCGTACGGCGAACTGCAACGCGGTGTACCCAGTCGTGCTGATATTGCCGTCGTTACGGAGCTGTAACCCGGCCCATCCGCCGGTCGCGGTGTAACTGATCGAGTCCGTGCCCGAATAGACTGGTGACGTGTTGCTCACGTTGACGGTCGCACTCCAGGAAAGACTGGTGTACCAGCCGGTGGCAAGAGCGTCGTCATAGATCGTTAGCGCGGGCGTCGGTGTTGGCGACGGAGTCGGGCTTGGTGTCGCCGTTGGTGTCGGACTCGGTGTTGGCGACGGAGTCGGACTTGGCGTCGCCGTTGGTGTCGGACTCGGTGTTGGCGACGGAGTCGGACTTGGTGTCGGCGTAGGGGTCGGACTCGGCGTCGCCGTAGGTGTTGGCGATGGGGTCGGCGTAGGCGTCGCTGTTGGTGTCGGCGTCGGGCTTGGCGTCGCTGTTGGTGACGGAGTCGGGCTTGGTGTCGGCGTAGGCGTCGGACTCGGCGTCGCCGTTGGTGTCGGACTCGGTGTCGGCGTCGGCGTAGGAGTACCGCCAAAGCCGATCAGCTGGATGTCGTCGATGTAGACGGCTGGTTGCGCCGAGCCGGTCCAGTTGTGGAACACGATGCTTCCTAGTGAGACATTCGACGCGCTCAAGTCGGCCAGCGGAATGGTGTAGACCGTCCAGGTGCCCGCTACTGGATAGCCTCCGTAATTGGAAAGCGGAACCGGGTTGCTCAGGTTGTTGTAATTCGAGTCACGCAGGTAGATGGCGAACGGCTCGCCATCGTTGGTTGACCGTACGGCGAACTGCAACGCGGAGTACCCCGTTGTGCTGACGTTGTTATTGTTGCGCAATTGGAGCCCGGCCCAGCCAGCCGTCGCGGTATAGCTGATCGAGTCGGCACCGGAATGGACAGGAGAAGTATTGCTGACGTTGATCGTCGCACTCCAGGAGAGACTTGTGCCCCATCCGGACGCCAACGCATCGCCGTAGATTGGGAGCATTGTCGTCGGTGTGGGACTTGGTGACGGCGTTGGGCTTGGCGTCGGCGACGGTGTCGCTGTTGGCGTGCCGGTTGGAGTTGGCGATGGCGTCGCTGTTGGCGTCCCAGTTGGTGTAGGCGACGGTGTTACCGTGGCGGTCGGACTTGGCGTCGGGGTTGGAGTGCCGCTACCCGAGCCGATCAGCTGGATATTATCAAGATAGAGTGGCGGCTGCGCGCTGCCAGTCCAGTTATGGAAGACAACGGCTCCGAGCGAGATATTTGTCGCGTTCAGATCCGCGAGCGGGATCGTGTAGACCTTCCAGGCCGTGGAGATCGGGTAGCCACCATAGCTCGAGAGCGGGAGTATCGGTGACTTCTTTCCGGTCGAATCGGTCACGTAGACGGCGAATTTCTGTCCGTCGTTGGTAGATCGCGCCACGAACTGCAACGCAGTGTAGGTCGATGTATTCGGACCGGAGTCGGTGCGTACCTCGTAGCCGGCCCAGCCTTTCGTTGCGGTGTAGCTGACCGAATAGGTGCCAGCGTACACCGGGTTCGTATTGTTCATATTCACGCTGGCGTCCCACGAGCCGTCGTACCAGGCGAAATTCAACGCGTCGTCATAGATCGTGTAGGACGACCCGCCTGGTGTCGGGGTCGGCGTTGGTGGGGGTGAGACTCCGCCGATCATCGTGTCGAGAATGTTGATGGTCATGCGCTGGATACGTGCGTCGGGTCCAGCATTGGTGAAGTTGGTATCGACCAGCTTCCGTGCCCAGAAGTTTGTACCCGCGTCAAACACCCAGGCGCCACTCGCGGCCTGATAGATTGAACCGTTCGCGATCGATTGCTGGCCATTCACAGTAACTGGTGACTGTGAGAGGACCGTCAGGTTCGCGGGCGTCTGACCGTTATTCCACACCTTGTCATATTCGTAGCCAACCACGCCTGGAATCGAGTCGCCATCCGCCACCCCGGTTCCTTGATAGACCCAATATGAGGAATTTTGAACGATCCACGGGAATGTGGCTCCCCAGTCGCTCCAGTCGTTCTCGTACATCACGCCAAGTAGCGCGTTCTCGGGTTGATTAACTGGAGCGTCGCGCCAGCGCACGGTCGTTTGAGACGGGTTGCTCGCGGCGAGAGGGTCAGTGGTGGCGTCCTTGTAGCAGACGATGGTGCGATTTGCCACTCCCGCGGCGGAGGGCTCAAATCGAATCTGCCAGTAAACGTTGTTCGAGTCGAAAAAGGCGAGGCTCTTGCCCTGGTCACGCCACGTCGTGATGTTATTTCGCATCTGCATCGACCAGTATTCGTCGTGGAAATTCGAGAGGAAGACCTTGTGATTCGACATCAGGCTCGGATTGGCCTGGACATCGACGCTGGTTGCGTAGGTCACGTTGTAGCCCTGTGATTCCAGGAACTCAATCATGTTGAGATCGCCGTTGAAAAAGAGATCGGCCCCGTTGCCGTCAATTGGTCGGTTGAACGAGACCTTGGAGGCACGTCCTCCAGGTGAGTTGTAGTCGTACAGACTCTTGCCGCCGAAGCCGTTGTACGCTTGCCAGGTTGTGACCGGAACCTGATAGAGAATATCGGCCGTGGAGCTGTCGTCACGAACGACAAAGACGACGTAACCGACCGATCCATCGCTGGCGGTGAGCTTGGCCAGATAGACGCCACTGACCCAGTCAGCTGCCGTCTGAATCTGAAGAGATGGCTGCCAGTTGCAGTCGACCATGCCGGTCTGCGGGTCCGGAGCCGGGATGGGCTGATTCTGGCCGGTTAGATCCGGGAACGTCTGAATTAGATGCGCGCCAGTGCCGCCATACCAACCCATGCGGTAAAGATCAATCGTGTAGGTTGGCAGGCTCGTGCTGACAAAGAGGGTGATCGCTCCGCCCCGATTGAGGCTGGCTTGATCGGCGTATCCGCTGATCGCCGGCGCCGCATAGGATTGAATTGAAGTCTGGGGCCCATTTGCGGATTTTGTGCTCTGCTGTGGTGCCTGTTCCGTGAGTGAATTCAAGGAATTGCTAGGCTGAGACGGAACCCAACTGGAGGTGCCGGAGCGCTGATTTTCCTGTTGGACAGCGTTTGCGCCCGTCGTGCGGCTTGTGGCTCCGGTTTGGTTGACCACCGCGATAGCAGCGATTAAGAATAGCGGGATAACAATCAGCAGCATCGGGCGGAAGGCGTTGTTGATCGTTCTGCCAATCGATCCAGCCTTGATAGACACGCTGCGTTTCATCCAGTCTCCCCATACCATTGAGATTTATTTCAAGCCCTAGGCTCATGCCGTGTCAGGCAACGCCGTGAATCGCAGCCAAAGTCATTGGCACAACGTCAATTTTCACTCTAGAGCAAGCCCGTATTGAAGAATAGGGAAATGCGTACTTCCAGGACTAGGAAGTCCGTCCCGAGCAGTAGGAGTAATGGGTAGTAGTGACATAACCAATGAATATCGGATGCCCTGCAGGTCATTCGAGCATGTACGAGTCTGCATTATTTACTGTGGAATGACGTTCAGGACTATACGGTCTCGGTCGGAAGCGATGAAGATCCGGATCGTGAGAGGAGGATCGCGGCCGCAACCGAGAGGATCAATCCAGCAGCGAGGACGAATCCGGTGACGGTGAAGACGACACGCACTCCGTAGGCGTTGGCGACCAACCCGAGAATAAGCGGGGCGACGCTGGCTCCCAGACTCGAGGCTGTCGAATAGACGCCGACCGCTGCACCTCGGTTCTCGACCTCGGTGTTGTCGGCCAGGTAGGTTTGGCCGGACACGAGATAGGCACCGAAGGCGAGACCCTCCAGCGCGAGCAGAACAGTCAACATAGTCGGGCTGTCGGTATGCGCGATCGACAGCATCACAATTGTTTCGAGAAACAAAGCACTCAACATAACCGAACGACTACCGAGAGCCCGTGAGACGATCCCGTTCGGTAGCCGGCCGAGCGTCGAGACGAGTGCACGAATCGCGAACATGGTGCCAATCGTCGCCTGCGAGATGAGCAGCTCGTTCGCGAAAATAGGGAAGAAGGTCGCGATACCGGCGGCGAAAGTGAGGCTCATCAACATGTTGCCAAACGTCACCAGCATCAGGTCACGATTGTGCAGAACTCCACGGATGTTACGCAGACCGGCCGACCTTGCCGAACTATTTCGATCACTGCGTGGACGGGAGGTCCGTAGAATCCGCACTGCCAGTGCGAGCCCGCCAATCGAGATCAAAGCACCGACGGCATAGGCCGTCTTGGCGCTGTAGCGATCCGCGAGTTGCGCACCGAGAAGCGGACCGATGGTGAATCCCAAGCCCATGCACGTGGTGTAAAGGCCGAAAGCGAACGGCCGTTGCTCTTTCGTCGTGATATCGCCGAGATGCGCAGCACCGATCGAAAAGGTGGCCACCCCAGCGACTCCGTAGAGAATGCGTGATGCGAACAACATGAACGGACCGGTGGCCACGGTGAGGCTGAATAGGCAAAAAGTGAATGCCAGAATGCCACCCAGCAGCATCCGTGGGCGGCCGATGCGATCTGATAGCACACCGAAAGGGAGGGCCACGGCAAGTTGAGTCATGCCGCCGACCGTCGTGATGATGCCGAGCAGAGCGAGTGACACGCCCAGCTTCTCGGCAAAGAGGGAAAACGTCGGCGAGAGGATCCCTGAGACGACATCGGCGATGAGGATGACGACACACAGTTCAGCAACCTCGCGCGTCAGATCTCTGCGTATCGTTGCCTTGATCGACGTCATCGCTCATCTTCCATGAGAACCAGTCAAGCCACCGTGAAACGCACCGCAGTGTGTCACCGGGCGAGAGCAGACGTCAAGCGGTACGAACAACGTTTGAGCGTGATGTTTGCGGCGGCAACGTGCCGATGAGAGGATGTAGCGACTTCCGAAACTCGACTAACTCGGAACGACCGGCAACAAGAGTAACAGCGGGGACGTCGTTTCGGAGCCGGGGCGAGACATCCAGGGATATCCGCTCATCAGTCGATCTCGATCGCGGGCATGTTATCTCAGACCGCGTCAGGAAATTAGTCCCTCTTTGTGAACGCTCCGGAACCGTCTTCGAGCCGACAATCTGCGCTCGCGAACGACAATGAAGAGAAAGCTCGTCACAACGCCCTTTTCGACCGTCGTTTCGAACGAACCTGAATTCGCAAAGTCTCGTCTCGAAATCTCCGTTTTGCTTCTTGCAATCGACGCTAACTTTTGAGACGATATCTGTATATACTTTGGCTATGCGAGCATTTCGACTGGTGATCAGGACCTGTCGCTGCAGCGAGATGCGCTGAACGCCACCGGCTGCGATCGCATCTTCAGAGACACCGTGTGTGGAGCGAAAGCCGAGCGACCCGGACTGCGTGACGCCCTCGATCACTGCCGGGTGGGGGATACGCTGGTCGTCTGGCGGCTCGATCGCCTGGGGCGCTCGCTGGCCAATCTCATCGAGTTGATGACCGCCCTTAATAAGGAAGAGATCGGCTTCAGAGTCTCTCCGAGCAGATCGATACGACGACATCCGGTGGCAAGCTCGTCTTCCATATCTTCGGGGCACTGGCGGAGTTTGAACGGGAGTTGATCCGGGAGCGGACCCGAGCCGTGGCTTGCTGCGGCGCGAGCACGTGGGCGGCAAGGTGGTCGGCCGAAGAAGCTGGACACCCCCAAGAAGATCGCCATGGCGCAAGAGCTTTACGATCAAGGCACGCACTCGATTAACGACATCTGCCAGACGTTGGGAGTGTCGCGGGCGACGCTTGTATCGATCCATCGAGATTAGAAAGGGACAAGACCAACTACTCGAATCCAAACAATGAGTCGGGTTCGAAGGATCCTCTATTGAGTTTCATATCGTGGAGCGGAGCCAGTAGTGGCACGAAAACGAAAGAAGAAAAGACGTCAGAATTCGCCGAATGCAAAGCGACCAGTGAAACGACCTCGAAAACCCTCAAAGAGAGCACTATTAGTCAGTGAGTCACCATTCGCTGGCCTGTCTACCGATGAGATTGCTGATGTACTGAAGAACATCGGTGATCGCGCAGAGACAATCTTCGCTGAATCTCTCCTTCGATTGCAAGCTAGTCTTCTTCGGCTCGATCCATTCGCTGTGCTTGCGATGTTCTCGTTCTACGATTTGACATCGTTGACGGCACAACAGAGCGAATGGGAACGACTGGACCTCATCGGGCAGCATCAGGTAGAGATCGTGCAGGCATTGTGTCTCCGATCGCCAATTCAGGAATTCGGATCTGAATTCGTCTCTCCCGGAGACTTTCAATCTATTCGAGATACCCTGCGGGACTTAACGATGGGATTTGCCGCTCGCCGCTACAAAGAGTTGACCGCAAATTCGGGCGAAATTGAACGGCGCCAGATAGAGCTTATAGAAAGAATTCGTCTTGACACGCAGGCGGTCAGAAACTGGGGCGAGGCTGATCAAATTACCCGAATTCTCGCTGCCATTTTTCGAGTCCTCGATGGTCAATTCGAGGATTTGCTTGGAGTGAAGGCGACTGACCTTATTCAGATGTGGCTCAACGTGCTGAAAGTTGTTGAAGACCGACTGAACGATCATACTCATCGGCTTGCTGCGGCGATGGGACCGAAGCAGGTCATGGACATGATCGAGGCTTACTATGATGCGTTCCCTGATTTGGAGGGCGACGCGAGCGATTTGCAGCAGTTTGCCCGAGACCATCGAATAACGCGTGACAAAATTCGTTCCTTGCTGCTGTCTCACAGTAGTCTTCGCCTCGCGGACATCTTTCGTCTTGATCTCGCCGACTTCGTGCAGGCTTGTCCAAACACTGTCGATGCCGACCAACTCCGCACGCATCTTGAAAGGTGGTCGATCGGATTTGGAGATCTGGCGGACGAACCTATTGAATTCTTCTTCCTCAATAATCCGATCTGGGATCGGCCTCTTATGCGACTTGGGAATGGCGCGTACTTTTGGCCAGTCCCTGGCGCATTCATCAGCTTCTGCTTCCGAATCATGGAACGAATAATGAAACCTTACCCAGATCTGGAGAAACGATACAACCAGCGACGCGGTGATTTCCTCGAGGAAGAGGTCGGACGGGTATTTGCCTCGGCGTTTCCAGGTGCCTTGATCTTACGAGGCAGCATGTGGTCGCCGGCGGATGCGAGCGATATTTTCGAGAATGATTTGCTCGTCCAACTCGACACGCTTCTGTTTGTGGTGGAAGTTAAAGCCGGAGGCGTTGCCGATACCGCACGCCGAGGTGCGGATAAAACCCTCAAGCGCGTTATTGACGACCTGGTGGTTGCACCGGCCCGTCAGTCGCAGCGTTTTGCCGAGTTCCTCACTGCCAATCAACGTCGCCATGAGTTTAAGACGCGAAGAGGCAACTTGAATGTGATCGACACGTCAAATACGCGCGTAGTCATCCGGCTGAGCGTTATTCTTGAACCCCCGGGAGACTTGCACACTCGCTGGAATGGATTGCGTGAGGCGGGGTTGATCGATGACGACACGTTGGGATGTCCAACCTACTTACTGACAGACCTTGAGACCATCTTCGAAGACCTCGACCCTGTGTCACAGCGCCTACACTACCTGGCTCGTCGTGAAGACATTGAGCGTCACGTCAACTATGCCGCGGATGAGATCGACCTTCTCGGTCTTTACATTGATACGGGATTTGTGTTGTCCCAGGACGTGTACTCCGGAACACCGATGTGGCTTTACGGGCTTTCGGAAGTCGTTGATGGACATCACCGGCGCCTTCGGCATGGTGATGTGGCGTCAGAGAAACCTTCTCGGAAGCTCACCAAATGGTGGCGGGATATCGTCTCTACTCTTGAGCAACGGCGCGTAGCTGGTTGGGGCGAGGCGGCCCTTATGTTGCTCAGCATCGGGGTTGGTGATCAGGCTAGCCTCCAGCGCGATTTCAAACGCATCAGACGCAAAGTTCAAAGCAGTTGGCAAATCCCTGGTCATGCAAACTCAATCGTGTTCACTGCTCAGAAGGTTGCCCTCGCCCTTGTCGCATTCAAAGGTAATGACATCTCCATTGATGAACGAAATGGCATGTTGCGAAATGCAGGAGTGAGCGCCCTGGATCATTCATCCCAGGATCGATCACTCGTTATCGGTGTGGATGTGGACCAGGACGCCAGCTGGCCAGGCTACCCGTACAGTGTGCTCACCTGGGTTGCTGATCAAGCGGCAAAACCGCGCACTGATAGTCCCGTCACGAGCCAGACTTAGATCTGACCAACTCTGGAACCGGTGATTCGAGGTCTGCTCGCCAACAGTGCTCGGATCAAGGCGACCCATAGCAGCCTGCTAAGCGTTGAGGCCTGAAAGTCCAAGGCGGTTGCGATTGGGATTCCATCGAGTGCATTGTAGTCGTTGATGTTCCGCCGCTGCATCGACTACTGTAGTCACAACCTCCTCACGTACCTCAGCCACACTTAGATTGTGCAGTGTGATCAACTCGGCATGAAGCGTCGCAGACAGCCGATCGATCATCTGCTCTCCAACCTGGGTAGTCTCGACAGTGAGCATCTTGTCCGACGGCGAGCGACCGTAGAAACTGGTAACTTCGTGAGGACTGCTCGTGGATGGGTCGAGAAGACCGTGGTCGACAATCTCAACCAGAAGGTTTGCCAGCCGTTGCTCTAGATCCATGGTTCTGTCCTATTCGTCGGTATCGTGATCACAGTGAGTATCGAGATTATCGCCTGTACCTCACCATGCGTGCATGAATACATGTAATATCACACGCATATGGATACCATAATGCACTATATAAATATATGCGAGAGATTACATTATATTGATCGGCAACGCCACCTTCAACGCCGAACTGTGGCACACCGGCACGGGGAAGCCCGTTTCGAACATTCGACTGGCCACCAATCGGGTCGTCAATGGCCAGGAAACCACGCAGTTTCACAGCGTCGTCTGCTGGGACAAGCTCGCCGAGATCACCAGCCAGTACGTCAAAAAGGGAGAGCCAATTTACGGTGAAGGCCGACTCGAATATCGAACGTTTGAGGACGGCGACGGGTTCGAGCGTGGCGACGTCAAGATCGTTGCGAATGATGTGCAGTTCCTCGGCCGTCGTCGGGAAAGATCAGCGAAAATGATTCACGTCTATTCCCATCTTGTTCGGAAGAGACCACGCCAGAAGAGAAGCGTTTCTGAGATTTCAATCGATTGGGGTCAGTTATTCGGCTTGATTTCCTTCCCGGCGCGTCGGTGTCATGCCATGCTCGGATCTCTCTTTCAGAAGTGAATACACGGATGATCGAACCGAAGGGATATCGACAAGCTCTTTGAACTCAGGTGGATATGCCATGTACACGTGGAACTGATCTGATCCGTCATCGCGAATTGCGTGTATCTGGAAGGGAACAGTGTCCAGTTCACCGAAGCCGTATGCGATGTCTTTGCCTGAGTACGTTGCAGGGATCATCTTAACCGTCACACACTTCGTAGGCTGGATCACCACTATGTCGATCTCTGACTCCTCATACCGGGAATCCGAGGAATCAACAACATATGTCGGTTCCCGAGGGAGAATGGCGACATCCACGGTGAGGTCCTTCCGACTCCAGATTTGATCACGTATGTATTCCCTTAATACATTGTCGTTCAGCCGCTGCTTCGCAAAATCGCTCACGCTACCCAATGACTGACCAACCGCGTTCTGTAACTTAGTGCCTTCCAGCGGCATTCTCTTCGGTTCGGTCAGTGGGGCGTTCTGACCCATCCTGATACTGAGACTAACGATTCTGGGTGGCTGCAGTACCTGCAGGTTAAATGACGGGAATCCAATCTCAGTCGCTTCGTCAATCGTGAGCGCCTCGATGCCGAGCTGCCTCGCCTTGCGCACGGCCGATTTCGTGAATCCGGAACGAGCTACCAGCACTGTGCGATCAATCCCCAGATCTCGATGCTCTTGGAATGCTTGCTCAACCCAAGTAACGTCTGCGGGTCGGGAACGATCTCGACATTCGATGCCTGTTCGGAATGACCGGATACCCATGTCATACTCGACAAGGATGTCGACTTCACGGTCGATGCCGGCGTGGCGGTCGTGCAGAAGTGCCGAAGCAGTGACCTTGGCACCGGAAGGTGCGAGGTGGGCTTCTAAGAAGGTGATGAGCCGCTGGAAATCGTTGGATCTGACTGGCATGGTGGATGTGGCCTCGCATCCCGGTTTCGTCGAACCCGATCTCTTCCGAACGTGGGCAGTCTGAGTGAACCGCAGGAACTAGATGCTGCTGTTGAGCCATCTAGTGGAAAAGCGTGCGTTGTATCTCCCTCGTAACTGCTCCATCAACAATCACTCCTGACCGCAAGTATTGCTGCTTAGTTCGTCTCCGCATCGAGTGCCGCGATGAACTCCTCTACTGTCTGGTGTCTGCTACTACGCTGCAAGCTGAGCAGGATCGCAAAGTAGGCAAGTAAGCGAGCACGTTCGATGTCACGCCGCGTAATCTCCTCACGGCCGCGTAGCCCGCGGCTACCACGGTGGACCGGTCCGGTCCGCAGATCATAGAGATCTCTTGAATCTGCCCTAAGCCGCGAGCGTTCAGCATCACTCGTTGCGAACGCCGTCAGACGGCGGGACGCCTTCTTCCCGCGATCTCGGTGTTCTCCCTCTTCGCGGGCTAATAGGGTTTCAATAACCGTGAGGTAATGAGGGAGCTTGGATTCGGGAGGATCAAGTGTTGCCGCTGTATCAAATTGCAGCATGGCGAGCAGGATCTTTTGTTCGAGCTGGGTTGGGTGTTCGGATGCCGTAATTGCCTGTGCCCGTTGAAAGAGATCGAATCGCTGCAAGCGTTCTATCTGTTGGTAATTTAGTTGACACGGAATTCGACGTTCATAGCGAGCACCCAGGAACGAAAATTGGTCGCCAATTCGAAAGAAGATCGCGTCTCGTACGTTGGGGTTCGCCGGTGTTTCGAGTAAAGCACTATCCGGATTGATACCAAGATAGAGGGCGAACGTCCGTATCACTGCGAGGGCAATACGAATTTCCTCGCCAGCGATTCGATCAATAGTCGTTGCTCGGGCTGCCACCTGCCCTAATGCCCAGCAATTGCACGATCGAACGGTTTCTTCGAACGTCTCCTGCATGGCTGGGAGCGCGCTGCGTAGCTTGCCGTCTTTTAGAATCCAAGATGATCGTGACACCTCTTCGTGTTGGGTCCGAATGGAAGCAAGCTGATCCTCACTCAGGGCACCAAAGGTGAACCTGCCAATGGTCAGTGAAGCTTCTTCCGGAATGTTGAAACTTGGAATCGGCCACAAAACGCTCCACGGCCCCTCGTCACTACTCAGTCGTTCAATCAATTGGGCTACGAGAGAAGGTACATCGAGCTTTCCTTCATCCTTGGCCACGGCCGCATCGACCAGTGTAGTGACAACCTCATCGCGCACTTCGGCCACACTCAGATTGTGCGATGTGATCAACTCAGCGTGAAGCATCGCGGAGAGTTGGTCGATGAGCTGCTCGCCTGTTCGGTTCGTTTGGATCGTGAGCAGTTTGCCGGCCGGGGAGCGACCGTAGAAACTGGCGACCTCGTGAGGGTTGCTCGTGGATGGGTCGAGAAGGCCGTCGTCGATAATCCTCGCCAACAGCTTTGATAGTCGTTGCATTATGCCCTCCCTCAGCGCACGTCGCTACATCGCGCGTCAATTCTCGGCGTATTGTCGCCGTAAACTTCGACTGCTGACCGTCTCTTGTCAGCGACGTCCCATGCCGTCATGGTCCAAGTTAGTACCTCGTCGCACGTGATCGGACCTTGATCGGCAGACTGTGGCATCCATTAGCGCAGCACTTCGGCCATCACCCGGAAATAGTTCTCGTGATAAATCTTCCGCATATCCGCTTCGCTGAACCCGCGCCGGAGAAGCTCCGCGGTTAGGCCTGGCAGGTCTTCGGGACCGAGCATGCCGGTAAATGGATGCGCCTCTTCTCCGACCGGTTCGATGCCCCAGTCGGCGATCATCTGAGCCGCGTTGATCTTGCCCAGGTGGTCGTAGAAGTCGGCGCCGATGCCGACATGATCGATTCCAGCAACATTGATAATGTGCTCGATGTGGTCAACCCATTTGGCAATGCTCGGCTTTCCATGCGTAATGAAGCGTGAAACGGCCACCACCCCAACCACGCCACCGGAAACGGCAATTGCCCGGATCATGTCGTCAGTGACATTGCGCTGGTGGTTATGGACCGCGCGGGCGTTCGAGTGGCTGGCGATCACCGGAGAGGATGCTTCTTCAAGGATGTCCCAGGTCGTTTGATCGGAGGCGTGTGAGACGTCAACAATAATCCCCAGACGGTTCATCTCTCGTACTGCGGCTCTGCCAAGCCGCGTCAGACCACCACGCGAGTCGTTCTCCCAGGTGCCATCTCCGAAGAGCGTGCGACGCATCCAGGTGAACGAGAGCATGCGAAGCCCAACCTGATAAAAGAGACGCAGCGTCGACAGATCCTGGCCGAGCGCTTCGGCTCCCTCGAATGAAAGTAGCGCCGCGATCTTCCCGGCGTTCCTGATTCTGACGATGTCTTCGTAGCTGCGTGCCAGCTCGATTTCGTCACTGTTCTCTTCGATCTCCTGATAAAGGGCGTCGATGACCTGGATGGTGAAACGCAGCGCTCCGTCTGGGAGATAGGCATCCGGGATGAAGATCGGGCATGTGGTGAGGGTGACGCCTCCGGCCCGGAAGCGGGGAATCCAGAACTCGCCCAGCGAATCGTGGTTCCCGTTGAAGCGCTCCTTGAGAACACCGATGGCAAAGTCATTGTGCGTGTCCACGATGCCGATCTCTCTCGTCAGCCTGGCATCCGATTCTGAATAGAGCTGTGTATCAGATGACATTTACCCTTCCTCCATATTCGCCAACCCGCGTTGGTGGTAACGTAGATCTAACGATCGAATTGACATCGTAACAACCGCATCTTTCTCGTTCTGCTGTTCGTTATCATCGCACGGTCACGTCTTGATGATCTCAGATTCAACGACGTGAACCTCGACACTCGATTAGATCTACTTCGTTCGCAACGCTGACTGAGAGCGTTCTACTACTCGAAATTCGCACGTCTGATCTTGATTTCTACGATGGAGGTATGACCGTGAGCGCACCTGGGAAGCCCGGAATTGATCCTACCTGGACTAGTAGCGCCAAGGACGGCGTGAGCACGACGCTTGGCGGGTCGCGAATCTGGTTGACGATCGGCCGCGGGATCTTGAACGAGGTCTATTGGCCGAGAGTCGACAGTCCGCAGATTCGAGACCTGGGGTTCATCGTTGCCGATGACGCGGGATTCTGGAGCGAGGTGAAACGGGATGCTGAATACGAGCTTGTCACACCGCAGCCAGGTGTCCCGGCCTATAGCGCGATTCACAAGCACGACCGCTACACGCTACGGCTCGATTTCTGCCCCGATCCGGATCGTGATGTCGTACTTATCCGTGCCCGGCTCGACGGCCCAGCCGAGCTCAGACTCTATCCATTGCTGGCCCCGCACCTCGCCAATACCGGATACAACAACACGGCCTGGATTGACGCAGTCGCGGGGATGACAGCGCTCAGCGCTGTGAATGAGCGTGCCAGTCTGGCGTTGTGTGCGGTCGGCGCGGGACGTCTCGATGCATTCAAACGGGGCAGCACCGGCTACGTCGGTGTATCTGACGGGTGGCAGGACTTCAACACAAACGGTCGCATGCTTTGGACGTACGAGCGTGCCGAGTCTGGCAACATCGCGTTGATGGGAGAGATCACCGAACACGATGTGACACTCGCGCTCGGTTTCGGCGAACAGCCTGAACTGGCTCAAACCCTGGCGTTGTCAAGCCTGCAGTTCAAGTTCACCGACGTCTGGCATCGTCAAACTTCGGATTGGGGCAGGTGGCAGAGCAGCTGTCGCCTGCCTGACGTGGCGTCGGCTGACCTGCTGCGAGAAGCTCGTATTTCGGCCGCGGTCCTGAAGATTCATGAGGACGAGACAGCGCCAGGAGCGCTGGTAGCCAGCTTGAGCGTTCCGTGGGGACAGAGTCGCCAAGACGCGGGAGGATATCACCTCGTCTGGTCGCGGGATCTGGTCGAAGCGGCTGGCGGGCTGCTGGCATTCGGGGCGGTTGAAGACGCCCGGCGGGTACTCGCGTATCTCGTCAGTACGCAGAAGGCAGACGGCCACTGGAGCCAGAATCAGTGGCTTGATGGTCGAGCGTTCTGGACTGGCATTCAGCTCGATGAGACCGGATTGCCGATCATTCTGGCGCAGGAGCTGAAGGACCGGAATGCGCTCGACGGTCTGGAAGTGGCGGCGATGATTGAACGCGCGGCGACGTACCTGGCGCTCAACGGTCCGGTAACTGGCCAGGATCGGTGGGAAGAGGATGCCGGCCTGAGTCCGTTTACGCTCGCGGTCGAAATCGCGTCGCTGGTCTGCGCGGCAAACTTTCTCGAAGGTGCGGCCAAGGAGTATGCGCTTCAGCTTGCTGACACTTGGAATAGTCGCATCGAAGATTGGATGTTCGTTCGCGAGACCGATCTGTCGCGCCGCTTTAACATTCCTGGATATTACGTGCGCATCGCTCCGCCTGAGATGGCTGAGACTGCCGACCCAATGACTGGCTTTGTGCCGATCAAGAATCGTCCGCCGATGGAGACAGATCAGCCAGCGGCGAATATCGTCGGTCTTGATTTTCTCGGGCTGGTTCGGTTCGGCCTGCGCCGCGCAGATGATCCGGGGATTCGAGATACCGTGACGATCGCCGACGCGTTGCTGAAGGTCGATACGCCCAATGGCTCGGTCTGGCATCGGTACAACGACGACGGCTATGGCGAGCATGCCGATGGATCGCCATTCGATGGAACCGGAATCGGTCGTGGTTGGCCGCTTCTGGTGGGCGAGCGCGGTCACTACGCGTTGGTGGCAGGCGAACCGGTCGAACCCTATCTCGAAACAATGTGTCGCATGTCGAGTGCGGGTGGAATGATCCCAGAGCAAGTGTGGGACACTGACGACATTCCAGAAATGCATCTCTATCGAGGCCGTCCGAGCGGATCGGCCATGCCGTTGGTTTGGGCGCATGCCGAGTACCTGAAGCTGCTGGCCGGGATGGTAGACGGAGAGCCGATCGATCGTCCGAAGCCGGTCTGGGAGCGCTATCATGGAGAACGGCCTGATGTGCCGTGGGTATCGTGGCGTTTCAACCAGCAAATTCACTCGATTCCCAAAGACAAGCTGCTGAGAATCGAGCTACGGGCGGCCGCCCGGGTCCACTGGTCTCACGATGGCCAGTCTGGCTGGATCGATGCCGAAACGAGCTACACGGGCCTCGGCATTCATCTGGTCGATCTTCCGACTGCGGAGCTTCGTGACGGAACGATGGTGGCGTTTACCTTCTTCTGGCTCGAGAGTGAACGCTGGGAAGGCAAAGACTTCACGATTCAGGTCGATCAGGATTAGAAAATGCGGAGGAAAGCGTATGACAGGGGAACTGAGTGGCAAACGGGCGCTGGTAACCGGGGGCGATTCTGGTATCGGAGCGGGAATCTCACTGGCGTTGGCTGGCGCGGGTGCAGACGTGGCGGTCAACTTTCATAGTAATGCGGCCGCTGCTGGCGAGATCGTCAAGCAGATCGAGGCAATGGGCGTCAAAGGGCGCAGTCTGCAAGCGGACGTCTCAGAGCCGGCTGATGTCGAGAAGATGTTTTCATCGCTTGCGGCCGACTGGGCGCCGCTCGACATTCTCGTCTGCAGCGCAGGGATCGACGGCCATCCAGCTCGCGGCTGGGAAGGCGACCCAGAGCACTGGATGGGTGTCATCAAGCTCAATTTGTTCGGTCCTTATCTGTGCGCCCGAAAAGCGTTGGCACAGATGGTCGAACAGCGTTCGGGAGTCATTATCAATATCAGCTCGGTTCACGAGATCATCCCGTGGGCTGGTTTCAGCGCCTACACGGCGAGCAAAGCCGGTCTGAGCATGCTTACCAAAACACTGGCGCAGGAAGCCGCCGAATTCGGCGTCAGAGTGCTGGCGGTCGCACCTGGCGCGATCCAGACGCCCATTAACCGGAATGTGTGGGGTGACCCAGAGGGTCTGAAGGACCTTCTCGACAAGATCCCGATGGGCCGAATGGGAACGCCGGAGGAGATTGGACGGCTAGCGGCAATGCTGGCGTCGGACGATTCCTCATATGTCACCGGCACGACCGTTTTTGCAGACGGCGGCATGACCCTCTATTCGAGCTTCCGCCACGGAGGATAGAGCGATCCGCGAGCACTGGTAACATCAACGTGGAGCGAGTTCGACTATTCCACCGTGCCGAGCGCGACGAAAGGTCAGGGGGACACGTCCCGTCGTATCATTGGGCTCGGACAGGTATCGGACCTGGCTTGCCGAAAACATTGGTTGGAGCAAGGTCCATTGAATCAAAGCGAAGGGACCCGCTAAGCCGGTGATACAGATTCACGATCGCTTCGCCACGTCGGTCATTCTTTTCATGCTGGTAGTCGGACTCTGGGGACTTATCAGCTACTTCCGGAAAACCGGCGTTAGTGGTAGCTATCGGGGGACCCTCGTCGTCGGCGAGATGATGCTTGTCTTGCAGGGCGTGTTCGGTATTACCCTGGTGTTATCGGGATACCGGCCAGCGCAGCCCCTTCATTTTCTGTACGGGGGGTTGTCCGTCTTCGTTCTTCCGATCCTAATGCAATATGCTCGCGTCCGACCGGAGCACCAGAGACCGCTTATCTACGGGCTCGGCGCTTTGTTCATCATGGGTCTCGCGATTCGTGCGATGATGACCGGCGCCTAGCCCGCCATCAGCTACAGCGAATTGCATAAGGATTGACCAACACTGGTCGGGGTCCGCGTGGTCATCCCGAGGCCACAGCCGAGGGATCTCTCCGTGCTTCGTCGAATCGAAACGAGGAGATTCTTCGCTGTCGCTCAGAATGACACATTCACGTTGGTCGCCGCCTCAGCACGAGCGGGAGGCGGCTCTCCATTTCTTTGCCAAGGGTTTTGCACACGGCTCTAGAGAGTCGGCCAATAGATGCCGGTCCACTCAAGCGATGCTCGAAGGCCTCACTTTTGTGTCGCGAGAAACGCGACTAGCTGGTTCACCTCGTCCGGGTTCAAGATGGTGTTGTAGGCAGGCATATTGTGCCCGCCGGTGAGAATTCGCCAGGTCATCTCGTCGGTAGAGAGCCTCGATCCGATATGAGTGAGGTCGGGTCCGCGGCGACCGCCCACTCCCGCCATCAGGTGGCACTTGGTGCATCCCGAGTTTTGAAAGACGAATGATCCCGCGAGCTCCTCCCCAGCGAGCGGTTGGGTAACTGCCACTGGCAAAGGCTGGGGTGACAAATTTGGCGACCAGGGCGCGCGTTCTCCTTCCTGTATCAGCACAACCACCAGGATCAGCGAAACAGCCACGATCGCGATCGTCCATGGACGCCGCTGAGGACTGCGCTCACCACGGTTCGAGATGAAGGGCACCGCGATCAGCGCGACGATTCCGACGAGCGGAGCACCAACGATTACCCAGTTCTCAGCCCATGCCGGCATCAACGCGAGTATCGCGAAGTACCAGAGGAACTCCCAGTCCGGGCGTGGATAGACCTTGATCAAGGTTGGATCTGCATGGGCCCCGAGTGCTTTTGGCCCGACGACCACCGCGAGTATGAGAACGATCATGCCCACCGCGAGCGCGAACACGACATCTCGCCAGGCGGCATCGGGCCAGAACGGGATGCCCTCTTTCTCGAGGAGCTCTTCGTACTCCTCGTCATACGTTTCTGGGTCAACAACATGGCCAGGTACGGGCGGTTCCGAGATACCGTGAACGACCACTAAATAGAGGTGCAATCCAACGAGCATGAAGATCAGCGCCGGTATGAGAAAAACGTGGGTTGCATAGAAGCGTGTGAGCGTCGCGCCTCCGACCGTGTTTCCTGCAACAAGCACGTGCGCCATAAAATCGCCGACGATCGGTACGCGACCGGCTTGCTCGGCTCCGACGACGACAGCCCAATAGGCATCCTGGTCCCAGCGGAGGAGTTGCCCGGTAAAGGCCATTCCGAGTGTCAGGAAAAAGAGACCGACGCCGACCAGCCAGTTCATCTCCCGCGGGTATTTATAGCTTCCCATCAGGAAGACGCGAATCATGTGAAGCGTGATCAATACCACCATCGCCGAGGCGCCCCAGAAATGGATGCCTCGAACGACGCTGCCAAGCGTCGCATTGTCCGTGATGAACTGGAGAGACTCGTAGGCGCTATTTGGAGCCGGAACATAGCTAAATGCAAGCGCCACGCCGGTGACGACCTGAACGATAAACGCAACCAGCGTCGCGCTACCGAGGACGTACCACCAATTGACCTTGGCGGGCACCGGGTGCTCGACGACCTTGCTTATATATTTCGACCACCCCAGGCGACGGTCAATCCATCCCCAGGAACTCTTCATGAATTCCATTCGTCATCCACAACGCTAGCCGATTGGCAGCTTACGAGTCTTGACCTGCAAATTCTGGTTGAGTATGCGCGTCTCATACCGGAAGAGAGATCGCGGTGGTGGCCCACCGGCAACCGTTCCGTCCGCGTAATAGACGCCACCGTGACATGGACAGAAAAAGAGCTGTGCGTTCTGTTCCCAGTTCACCGGGCAGCCGAGGTGCGAACAGTTGATTGCGAATACGGTGAACTGGTTCTGGTTGTCACGTCGCACCCACGCCGCCGTCTGTGCGGTTTGGCCCGCCCAGGCGAGTGGCGATGGATCCTCGATTGCGACCTGAACGGTCTTGCCGACCACGAAGCTGTCGAGTGAACCGACCGTGCGCCAGACGTTCTTGGCCGGCTTGATGAGCGGGCTCAGCAAATACGCGATGATCGGCACGCTGACGACGGCGCCTGCAAGTCCTGCCAGCCCGAGGCTGAACAGATTAAGAAACTTGCGCATGGCCGCCCGGCGTCCCATGCGTTCATTCATGGAGCAACTCCCCAACCCAGCCGATGATTCCAACGACCATGACAACAACACCGAATGCTGAGAACGCGTAATTGGTGACAATTCCAAAGGCGGTAAATGCGACGGCGCCAGCGATCACCATCGGCCAGATGGACGAAGCCGGCTGATGTACGCCCAGTGGATCCGGGTGACCACCGGAGATCATCTCATTGCTTCCGGCCATTGGAGCCCTGGACGCTGTTGCATCCGGACCTTTTCCAACGGGGGTGGCGCCCTGCGCACCGTCGTCTTGTTTCTTTCTCATCGCTTCCAATCTTTCCTCAGCACCTATTCATTCCCTGCCTACAGGAGACTCATGAGATAGACGACTGAGAAGATCACCACCCAGACCACATCGACAAAGTGCCAGTAATACGCAATCGACTTCACGGCTGACTCATGTTTTCCCTTACCAACTTTGCCCGTCAGCGTCATTCCGAGAAGAACCGTCAGCATGATCAGTCCGACCGTGACGTGCGCCCCGTGAAAGCCGGTCAAGGTGTAGAAGGCCGATGTGAAAACGTTTGAGCTGATCTTAATATGCTCAGAGTACATCGTCGTGAATTCAGTGATCTGACCGAGCATAAAGATGGCACCGAGCACAATTGTTCCGCCTAGGAACGCCTTGAAGACGCGGGGCTTATCCCGTTCCATGAATCGCTCGCCGATGATGAGTGTGATGCTGCTCGCCCAGAGGGCAATGCTGAACAAGGCGGTTCGCTGCACATCGAGGTCTTTCGGGCTCGGACCGCCAGATGTCCGGTTATGAAACTCGAGATACGCGGCAAGTAGCGACGCAAAGAAGATGATTTCAGATGAGATCAGCACCAGCATGCCAATCGCCGGTGTCCCCGCTCCAGAGAAAAAGCTCGTTTTCGCTCTCGCGCCAGGCCGTTCAGCCGAGCTACGCTCATCGGTGTTGTCGTGCGTAATCGTCTCCACTGGCTGCGGGCGGTAGAGCGGCCGGGAGTCCGTAATGGCGACGGGCGGGATGGAGGCGAAATTATAGTCAGGTGGTGGCGATGATGTGGCCCATTCGAGCGTCCAGGCATCCCATGGATTATCTCCGGACCGTTCACCTGAGCGCGCGCTTTCGAAAATATTTATCACGAAGAGAAGCGTCGCGAACGCCATCAGGAATGCGCCGATTGTCTCAACGAAGTTGAGCGTTCCCCACCATGGAAGATTTGGATAGGTATGAACTCGGCGTGGCATTCCCATCAAACCGAGAATATGCATCGGGAAGAACGTGACATTGAATCCGATGACCATCAGCCAGAAATGCCACCGCCCCAATCGTTCACTCAGCATTCGACCGAACATCTTCGGGAACCAGTAGTAGGTGCCGGCGAACATGGCGAACGCGGTCCCACCGAAGAGGACGTAATGGAAGTGGCCGACGACATAATATGAGTCAGTCAGTTGCCAGTCGAGCGGGACGTTGGCGAACTGCACACCGGTGATACCACCGATGGTGAACTGAGCAATGAATGCCACGCAGAAGAGCATGGCCGTCGTCATTCTCAGCCGCCCGCCCCACATCGTCGCGATCCAGTTGAAGATCTTGACGCCGGTCGGTACTGCGATGGCCATGCTGGCGGCGCCAAATGCCACTTCGGCTGGGAAGCCCAATCCGACTGTGAACATGTGGTGAGCCCAAACGCCGAACGAGAGGAACCCGATCATACAACCGGACGCGATCACGATGACGCGACCAAACAACGGCTTTCGCGAGAAAACGGGGATGACCTCGGAGATAATCCCGAAGGCCGGCAGCACCATGATGTAGACCTCAGGATGGCCAAACCACCAGAATAGATGTTGCCAGAGAATCGGGTCGCCGCCAGTCGCCGGCGTGAAGAACTTGGTGCCCACGTTGCGGTCGAAGAGGAGCATGATCTGAGCGGCGGTAAGGCTGGGAATCGCATAGAGGATCAGAAAGCCGGTGACGAATGACATCCACACGAAGACCGGCATGCGTCTCATCGACATTCCTGGGGCTCGTTCGGTGATGACCGTGACCACCAGGTTGATCCCGGTCGCGATGGTGCCAAAGCCGACAACAAGCAACCCGAGGATCCACCAATCGACGTTGTGCCGTAGTGTAAACGGAACCTCAGTGAGTGGAGCATAGGCGAACCACCCAGCGTCGGGCGGCGCGTCGTTGGCGATACTGTAGTAGAGCAGGATTCCGCCAAAGACGAGGAGCCAGATGGTGAGCGCATTCAGGCGTGGAAAGGCCATATCGCGCGCACCGATCATCAGTGGCACGAAGTAGTTCATGAACCCGATCAACATCGGCATGACGACGAGGAAAATCATCGTCGTGCCGTGCAACGTGAACATGCCGTTATATTGCGCCGGAGTGAGGACCTGCGCTCCGGGTACCGCGAGCTGGATGCGGATGATAAGCGCTTCGACTCCACCGATCACGAAGAATACGAGCGCAGCTCCAAGGTAGAGAAGCCCGATCTTCTTATGATCGGTTGTCGTGATCCAGTCCAAGAGTTTGCTGTAGCGTGCTGTATCAGGTAGCTCCCGTGCCTGTTCGGCAGTCGCCATTCCTATTTCTGCCCTTCCAGGTACGCCACCAGGGCTTGAAGATCACTCTGAGAGAAGCTGAAGTTCGGCATCAGCGCGCCAGGTTTGACTGATTGGACGTTATTAATCCACTTCGCTAGATTATCGGGCGTATTGTTGACGACTCCAGATCCAATCCATTCGCGGCTTCCAAAGTGGGTAAGACTCGGACCGACGCGATTGGTCACGTGGCAACTGACGCAGGTGTTGCTATTGAATATCTGCTCGCCTCGTTTCTCCAGGGCGGTTGACGGTGCGGGAGGTGGAGCTTGCTGCCGCTTTGTCCAGTCATTGAACTGAGACTGCGTTTGCGCAATAACACGGATTCGCATCCAGGAGTGCTCGCTTCCGCAGAACTCCGCGCAACTCCCGTCAAACGTACCTGTCTGGGTGAGATTCAAATTCATCGTGTTCATGTGGCCGGGTATAGCGTCCTGTTTCCAACCGAGTTCCGGGACCCAGAAGCTGTGAATGACATCAGCCCCAGTGATCTTAAGTCGAACTGGCTGGCCGACCGGAAGATGGAGCTCGCTCGCGGTATCGATCCCCAGGCTTGGGTACTGATATTCCCACCACCACTGGTGGCCGATAACGTTGACTTGGAGGGCGTTTGCCGAATTTGCGTCGACCGATCTCATGGTGAACGTTGAGTAAACGAATAGTCCAACCAACAAGATGATCGGAATACTAATCCAGGCAATTTCCAGTGTTTTATTGCCGGCTGTCTGCGCGGGTTCTTCATCACCCGAATGACCACGGTACTTGAGAAGGATCCATCCGAGCAGCCCGAACACGATCAAGAGAACGATTCCCGACAAGATTGAGACCGCGACGAACTGGTGGAAAATCGTTGAACCTTGGGAACTGACCGGGTGAAGCGTGGTGATCGTCGAGCCACATCCTGTCGTGAGGATCAGTGTCAGAAGGAAGGGGAGCGGGACCGCGCGGTGACGACGCGGATCGCGATTTCGTCCGGTTCCCAATCGTTTCATGGTGCTCCTCATGGTTTCCTCGACAGGAGGAATCCTCTCGTTCGACATCTCTTTAGCTTTAGGCTTTCCGAACCCAAAGCCTTGTCAGAGTTTCTTGGACAAAAATGAGCGTGTGCTTGAGCTATTTGGCTCGATCCAATAATCAGCCGGTCCCAGCGGCCGTGTCAACGTGCCGCACAATTCATGCCTATGCTGCAAACGGCGCGAGCCAATTCCGACTTCACGAGTGTAACGAATGAGTGACCTAGTGACGTTCGTTTATGAATATTGACACGTGTTCTCGGTTTCTTCATTGTGTGGCGACTCGTGGAGATTGCGCCGCTCCACGTGCGGTCGTCCGGGATCGGCGGAATCGGACCCACACATGAGAAACCGTGAGCCACTTCTACCACTGGGCGGTAACCCCTCCATCAACGACAAGCGTGGTTCCGGTCATGAAGGATGAATCGTCGCTGGCGAGGAAAAGCGCTGCGCGAGCCAGTTCATCGGCACTGCCGATTCGCTTGACTGGCATCCGCTCGATAATGCTGCGGGCGTGTTCTTCCGGATCGGTACGATTTCCATGCAACATTGGGGTATCCACGGGACCGGGACACAAGCAGTTGACTCGAATACCCTGCGCGGCGTGGTCGACCGCGATCGCACGGGTTAAACCAACCAGACCGGTCTTGGAGGCGCAGTAGGCCGGAGAGTTCTCGGTACCGACCAGCGCAAGTTCAGACGCTGTGAAGATGAGCGAGCCCCCGCCCGAGCGCAGCATCTGCGGAATGGCGTGCTTGGCGCAGAGAAAGCCTCCACGTAGATTGACTCCGATAACGCGATCAAAGCTTTCCTCTGGCAAGTCGATCACGTTGAACCGCGCGCTGATACCAGCGTTCGAGAACATCACGTCTAATCGTCCAAAGCGCTCCACCGTGGCATCGACGAGTCTTAGAATATCTTCACTTTTGCTGACGTCGATTTGCGCGGTAACGATCTTTTCGCCTGAGGTATCAACAGAACGAGCGGCCTGCTTCAGCCGTTCACCGTTGATATCTCCCATACCAACGGCCGCGCCCTCGTGGACAAAGAGTTTGGCCGTTGCCAATCCGATTCCGGATGCCGCTCCCGTGATGATCGCGACCCGTCCGTCAAGTCGTCCTGACATTCTTCCTCTCCTCTCAAATCGAGCCTTGATTTTCTTGTTTGGTCTGCCGGTTACTCTACCGCAGCCGTCTTCAGATTTGGGAGATCTCCTTTCCAGGTGGTGGCATTCTGGCCGATAATCGAGACACGGTTGGAATGGTGTGACGTCGCGGAGGGTCGTGTAGTCACTGAGCGTATAGATGTGGGGAGTCAAGTATGAATTTGGAGCTTGCCGGAAAAGTCGCGATTGTGCCGGCGTCGAGCCACGGACTGGGCCGTGCAGTCGCGCTTGCATTTGGCCGTGAGGGCGCCACCGTGGTGATGTGCAGCCGCGACCAAGCGGCAATCGAAGACGCGGCGTCAGAGGTGCGAGGCACGGGTGTGGATGTGCTTGCCGTGACGGCCGACGTTACCAAACCGGAGCAGATCGATGCGCTCATCAGTACGGCGGTCGACCGTTTTGGTGGAGTTGACGTTCTGGTCACCAACGCTGGGGGTCCGCCGGCCGGGACCTTTGATCGCTTCAACGACGCCGATTGGCAGTCAGCGTTTGACTTGACGCTCATGAGTGCGGTGCGAATGGTTCGCGGCGTTCTGCCTTCAATGAAATCACGCGGTGGTGGTTCAATCGTGGCGATGACCTCGTCGTCGATCAAACAGCCGATTCCGAACCTGTTGCTTTCCAACGTGATGCGTTCAGGCGTGGCGGCAATGGTCAAAACACTCGCCGACGAGGTTGCGGGAGATAGCATTCGCGTGAACACGGTCGTTCCCGGGCGCATCGCCACCCAGCGCATCGCACAGCTCGATCGAGCAAATGCCGAGCGTCAAGGAGTTGACGAGGAGACGATGCGAAACCGATCGTTGGCGCAAATCCCGATGAGCCGTTATGGCGAAGCGGAAGAGTTTGCGGACATGGTCGTCTTCCTAGCGTCCGCCCGTGCATCGTATATTACGGGCGCGACGGTCCAGATCGATGGTGGCATGATCCGTTCTCTTTGGTAGCAGCGGTCGCCTATTCCGCCGCTTCTGGCTCCCAGTGCCAGCCCTTGCCGGATCGCGTCACGTGGCCAATTCCCGGGAACGGGAAGTGGTAGATGAGGATGCGCGCATTCTCGGCTGAGGCGCGATCATAGATCTTGCGTCGTGTGTCTACGGCGACGTTCGGTTGAAAATCGAATGCAGGGTGCCAGCTCGGCTCGGCCAAATGCACCGGATTGATGGCAACGTCGACCAGGTTCAGTAACTGCTCTTTGCCGGAGGCGATGATGAGTCCCATGTGGTGCGTGGTATGTCCGGGCGCTGGCAACGCGTAGATGCCGGGCACGATTTCCTCACCATCGTTGCCTTCAATCAGGTCGAGCTGAGGCTTGATTGGTGGGAGGTAGGTGCGAGCCCAGGTGCCCATGAACTGGTCGAGTTCTCCGAGGTTGTGCAGCGTGCCCGCCGCCGCTTTTTCGAGCGTGGTCTCGTCGGTCCAGAAATCCCACTCTCCCTGGCGCATAACGATGCGCGCGTTTGGGAACGACGGGTTACCTTCGGTGTCGATGGTCGTGCCAATATGATCGGGATGGGCGTGGGTGAGCACCAACACGTCAATGCTCGCCGGTTCGATACCGGCCGCGCGGAGATTTTCCAAGAGGTGTCCGGTAGTCGGCGCGAAAGGTCCAATGCCAGCATCAATAAGCACGCGATGGCTGCCGGTGTCCACCACCACTGACGTCAGCGACGACGACACCATGTCGGTTGGCATGTCATGTGCACGCAGCACCCGATCGCGGTCTTCTTCCGGTGCGTTGCCGAAAACGGCCATGGCCGGGAATGCAGACGTACCGTCGGTGACGGCAATGCAATCGAAGTCGCCGACCGAAAACTTGTGAACCGATTGATTCATATCATCCCTCCTCGAAACATAAGGCGGTCGCCGCCAATTGCGGAGTCCATATGATTCTCTGTGAACTGTGCCTGGCCACATGCGCAAGCACCGTACCTTGTCTGTAGGACGAAAGGTGCGTACACTGGAAGTGTACGCGTTGTGTGACACAGCGCCAGGTGTCGCATGATGCTACCATCGAGTAGCCGCTTTACGGGGGTTGTGCTGGGTACTCGGTAACCGGTCCGCATCTTGGATCGGGAGGAGCCGGAGGTCGAAGCCGGCTCCTCGTTTTGTGTGTCAAGTCAGCCTTCCAACAATTACATGATCGTGGTGTGGGTTCCGCCGATCAGGAAGAGCGGTTGTCGCTTCATGACGATCTGCTTCCCTTAAAACGTATGACCTCCCGTCAGGCGATTGCCAGTGCCACGATGCCAATTACCATGGTCGCTGCCGCGATGAGCCGTCGAGACGTGTGCCCTTCCGAGAGGAGTTTCGCTCCCATCAGCGTACCGATGAGAATGCTGATCTCTCTGGCCGGCGCCACATAGCTGACCGGCGTGAAGCTCATTGCTGTCAAAACGAGAACGTACGCCAGGGGGCTCAAGATCGCGACCCCCAGGACTTCCCAGCGGTAATCGGTCCAAAGCTTCCGTACTTCGGCCGGCCGACGAGCGGCGATCGGCGCTAGAAAGGTACTCCGGATAGCAGCCGAGCCGAGATCCTGAATCAACGGAGGAATCATCAGTGCGCTTACCGCGTGTTTGTCCCAGAGCGTGTAGCTGGCGATAAAGACTCCGGTCAGCAGACCATACAAGATTGCCGCGTGATTCCCGCTCCGATGGAGCGCGCTCGGGCCGCCGGTAAAGACGAAGAGGCTGACGATGATCAGAATGGCTCCGACGATCCCGAGCGGAGTTGGCCGCTCCCCGAGAATGATGATGGCGCCAATGGTGGCAAGGGTTGGTCCGGTGCCGCGGGCCAGCGGGTAGACGAGAGAAAGGTCTCCGACACGGTAGCCCCTCTGCAGGACGAGGAAATACCCGATGTGGATGATGCCGCTGCCGGCAATGAAGAGCAGTTCGATCAAGCCGATATGCGGCTTCTGAATCAGGAAGATCAGCACGACGAGAGGCGAATAGAAAACGATCGAGAGAGTGCCGAATAACCAGATGAACGTCGGGCCACCGCCGACGCGTTTGACGAGTAGATTCCAAGAGGCGTGGATAAAGGCTGCTGTGAGGACCAGGATCAGCGCGAGAAAAGACACCAGCGAGGCTCCTGTTTCACTTATCCTGACTGGATATCGTTCGTCAGGGTACGGTGATCCGGCTACCTCAAGCCTTTTCTGCCGTCAGTTGTGCGATCGGAAAGACCGATCGTGGCGCCGCTCGGACCAGTCCCTTTGCTAACCTAATTGTTGGACTCGCTGTCGGAAAGCAGGCGGAACCCTAGGCGCAACCACAAGCTTTGGCGAGTATAGCATCGTGTATGAAGAAAGCGTTATCGCCCGCTAGCTGAGACACGGGGAGGTTTCTGCATCAATCATCGGGAGATCATTCTGGTGGTCAGCGTCGTAGAAGCGATACCGCGCTCGGCCAGCACGTTTGGCGGCATAGAGGGCGGTGTCGGCCTGAATCAGCAGATCGTCCGCGTCTATCGTCTCCCCGGACGTGATCGAAATACCCATACTGGCTGTAGTTGAGACGGTGCCGTGACTTAGCTGGACTGGGAGATGAACGGCGTCGAGAATTCTGCTGGCCGCGCGTTCGACACCCTCTTTCGTCTCTAGCCCCTCCAGGACTACGATGAATTCATCTCCACCCTGGCGGGCGACGGTCTCTCCGGCTCTTACGCATGCCTGAATCCGCTCTGCGATGGCAACGAGCAGTTGATCGCCTGCACGGTGGCCGAACGTGTCGTTGACCACTTTGAACATGTCGAGATCGAGATAGAAGAGTGCGACCATACCGCCCGAGCGCTGAGCTCGTGCAAGCGAACGATTCAAATCGTTCAGCAGGAGCGCCCGGTTAGCCAGATTCGTCAACGGATCGTGTAGCGCCTGCCAGCTAAGACGCTCCTCAAGTTCCTTGCGGTCGGTCACGTCGTAGGCTGTCGCAACGATTCCGCCAATGAGAGGATTGTCGATCTGATTCGTTCCGAGCGCCTCGAAGAAGCGCCATGTTCCATCGCCATGCTTGAGTCGCATCTCGATTCGTCGCTGACCTCCGGGCTCCTCCAGAAGTTGTTGGAGCGCCGCGGCTACTCGCTGCTGGTCGTCAGGATGGACCGTGTCGAAAATACTCTCTCCTACAGGCTCCTCGGTGACGTCGCCCAAGACACGCGAAAATGTGGGCGCATTGAGAATGACCGTTCCGTCGGGTCCAAAGACCGACAGGAAGTCAAACGAATAAGCCAGGACGGCATTGAGCCGGCTGTAATTGCGGGATCGCTCACAAAGAAGGGCAAGCCCTATGACATTCAATGCCTCCTCGCAGAGAATTCGTTTCTCCGTCGCCCAGTTGCCTACCTCGGCGTCACTCGCACAAACCAGAACGGACGTGAGCCCATGGTCGACTATTATGAATGACGCCCACAAGGATCGATAGCCGACCTCCTCGAACCGGCTCCTCGTTGCCCTGGGGAGGTTTTCAACCGAGGTAAGGACCCTCTTACCTTCGCACAGTTCCTCAGACCATTCGTCAAGAGCATCGGGATCGAGAAGATCGGAGTGCGAGTTTGTCGAAGGTTTCGGTGTGAGATCACAATCAAATTTGAGAGAGAGGCTTTCACCCGGCAAACGTAACGGTGCAACACGGTACACCGCAAGGATCGCCGGCTGCAGCGCGTTCGAAAATTCGGCCAACATAGGCTCGAGCGCACCGATTGAATCGTTGCTGATCAGAATCTGGTGGAGTGTCCTCGTCGCTGTCTCGCCACGATCATTGCCCGACGATTTTGTGGTGGATGTGACGGTTTTCATCAGGCATGTTCACTTTCGAACCGGTGATCTGAAATTGGCGGTCACGTGAGACGTTGGTCAATCGAGCACGATCAGTCCGGGCTCATGACCATTGTAGGTGTGCCAATGCCGGTGGCCTATGGGATATAAGGGCGGGTCCTGCACAGGACAGGGGGTACTGATGACACGTCGTTTAGCATGAAACAGCGCTATGACTGGGCGCGTTCGCCCTGAAAGTCCCCCTCGTAGCCGGACGAAGTCGCGTGCTCGAGACGGTGAAAAACGAGTTGGACGATGCGCGCATCTTGTTGGACTCGAAATCCGGCCTCGTTGTAGACAACCAGCAGCGCAACCCCCTGTCCAGAATATCCCGCATCCCACACGGCAGTGTGGAGTGCGACTCCTGACCGGAGGAGACTGGACCGAGGACGCGCGTATGCCATGCAGTTGGCCGGCAAATTAACCGTCTCGTTGAATCGCACGAGATACGGTCCTGGTTGGAGATGAATCTCGTTATCTTGATCAAATGGGAGCAAGTCAATATCCGGAAGACGGCGGTCCCGATTGTCGCGGGCCAATGTGCCAGGGCCATCGAATTGGGAGATCGTCGCTATCGTCAGGTCGATACCGTTTGGTTGCAGTTGCGACGCGCGATCGATCATGCCATCAATTAATGGCGGTACGACATCAAGTAGCTCATTGATCTGCTCTCGGCTCAAAACCGCACCCGCTGACTCGTTGCTCACCCACGCCTCCCAGCCATCAACCATAGTGTTCAGCCCTCGCACAGCTTAGAAACGATAGGACGTGTGGTCAATGACCAGACGAATCATCTGTCACCGGGCGCCAGTAGACGCCTCGGTCGCGCATCAGAAATCCGTTGTCGACCAGTTCGCGTCGCAGCGTCGCAAAATCTGGATGGTACTGCGCGAGGAGCGTGCTGATCTCGCGCTCCGGTAGTCGGACCTCGCTGGGTATCCGCGCAGCCAGCCAGCGAAGGACGACCAGTTTCTTCTTGTGGCTGGCGGGAATCGTGGTTAGGCGGCCGTCTCTGGTGAAATTCCGGAGAACCTTCGCGTCCGAGGAGTCTCCATCGAGCTCTGGATTTGTTTCCTGCGGGTTCGCAAATGCAGCGCGACTGATTCGTCGTAGCTCGTTCAGGTCGAGAGTGTATCGTGACATGCCGTTCTCGATCCGCTCAACCGCGAGGCCACCTTCACGAAGCAGCTTGAGGTGGCGCGAGACATCCTGCGGGCGCAACTTGAGCGCCGACGCGATTTGATCGAGCGAGCACTCCGATTCCACCAGCAGCGCAGCGATGCGCAAACGCGCCGGATTCGAGAGAGCTCGGGCTAGCTGCATCACTGCCTCGTTTACATCGGCCTCCACTATCTCAAGCCTCTCGCAGGTGACTGGCAACGTTGCGACCTGTTCTGTCGTATTTCGCCGGTGCAACGTAGGGTGATGAGTGCGCTGAATGTCCAACCGGGACCGCTAGCCGGAGTGTGCTACACCGTGGCGGCCGCAGCCGACGAAGCGGCGAGAATGCGACCGTCCGAGATGCGGACTACCCGATCGCACAGATCCAGCATACGCTCATCATGTGTCACCATCACCGTCGCTTTGTCCCGTCCGTGGGCTTCACGGGCGAGCATCTCGACCACTTCTCGTCCCCGAGCAGAGTCAAGGTTGGCGGTAGGCTCATCCGCCAGGAGAATATCGGGATCGTTCATGAGAGCCCTGGCGATGGCAACTCGCTGGCGCTCGCCGCCGGAAAGCTCCTCCGGATAATGACCGGCTCGGTTTGCGATGCCCAGTTCCTTCAAGAGCTCATCCGCACGCGACTTGGTTGCCCGGTCGAGTCGTCCGCTCAGCTTGGCGACTAATAAAAGTTGGTCGCGTGCCTTCAGGTACGGAATCAGATTGGCGGACTGCAGCACAAAACCGACATGCTCGAGCCGCAGGCGGCCCAGCGCCGCTGGACTCACCCCGTCAAGATCATTGCCGTTGAGTACGACTCGGCCGTTGGTCGGGTGCAGCAGGGCTCCGGCGACGGCCAGCAGCGTGGTTTTGCCCGAACCGGATGGCCCAACGACCGCCACGAGCTCACCGGAATCGACAGTCAATGAGACGTCGTCGAGTGCGCGAACCGCTATCTCGCCTTCGCCATAGATCTTCGTCACGTTTTCGAGTAGAAGTTTCGCCATGTTCAGTCGACTCTCCCAATGGCCACCAGCGGATCAATGTTCGCAATACGTCGCAGGGACAGCAAGGTTCCGATCAGCCCAACGAAGAGGAGTACTATGCCGTAGGTCACGATCAGCCGATAACTCAAAGCGAAGGGAAGTTCCGGTGGAATAATGGCCGCGACCGCAAAGGTCAGCGCGGCGCCGGCCACCACCCCGATGACCGTGAGAACCATTACCTGCCCGATCAGATCCTGTGCCAGGAAACGTGTGCCGGCTCCTAGCGCCTTGAGCACGCCGAATTGGTTCGACTTTTGCAATGTGATGACGTAGAAAAAGACCGCGAGCACAAAGGCGGCGATGACGAACAAGAAGACCAGCATCATCGTGATTGTGCCGTTCTCTTCCTTGTAGCCAGGTAGACTCTGCAGCGCGAGTTGCCTGGTCGCAACCTCAACATTGGGGATCTGCTGCGACACGCGAATCGCGGCAGCACTATCCGCCTGGATGGCAACCGCGCTAATTGGGTTGTCGACGTTGCCGGCAGAGCCGGGAGCTCCAAATTTGAGGGACTGCCACAGCGGGATGTTGGTGAAGATTACTGGCAGATGGTTGTATTTTTGACCTGTAGTGAAGCCAGTCACCACGAGTGGTTGGTCTGACGGCGTGATGAGCAACTGGTCGCCGAGCTTCACGTTGAATCGTTTCAAGCTATCGTCGACCACCACACCATTCGATGTTCCTACGGCCAGCGGTTGACCGCCGGTAATTCGAGGAGCCAAAAAGCTGCTGGGATCAATAGCTAAGATAGTGGCGTCGATCTGCGTGTTGTTGTCGTTCCGCCGTACGGTCACGGTTAGGTGTCCGAGCGGAGCGGCAGCCTTGACGCCCTGGATCTGCTGAATTTTGGCCACGTCGGCCATGGGCAAGATCGAGCGATGCAGGTAGAGCTTTACGTTCGACTCAAAGACGAGATGGTCCGCCTTCATGTGGATTAGCGCGGCTCCGTTGTCGGTAGACAGACCATTTGCTAAGCCGGAGAGCAAGAAGACCAACCAGGCGATCAGGGTGATGATCGCTCCAATGAGCAGGTAGCGTAGACGGGAATGACGAAACTCACGCAGGGCGAGGAACACACTACGGCCTTTCTCGAAAACAAACGTGGCGACGTCTCTCGATCTGAACCAGAAGGAGTTGGCGCGCCGAATGAAGTATAGTCGCGTGGAGATGTATAATCAATCATGACTAATCGAGTGTGAATAATGCGGTGGATGTGACGGAGCTTTGGATGGACGAGCGGGCACTGCTACTTCTGGGAATTCTCAAGGCGCAGAGTCAGCATGGGTATCAGATTAACGAGTTTATCGAGCAAAATCTGAGTCGCGTGACTGATATGAAGAAGGCGACTGCCTACGCTGTTCTGGATCGCCTGAGCCGCAACGAATACGTTAGTGTCAAGAGCGAGCAGGCAGGTAACCGGCCGCCGCGAAAGGTCTACACGATCACGTCCTCCGGTGAAGAGCTCTTCCTCAAGCTTCTGCGGGAGAACCTGTGCAGCTTCGATTCTCCGGTGTTTGCCGGAGACATCGGCCTCATGTTTCTGGATGAACTTCCGCGTGTTGATGCACTCGAATGTCTGAGCCAGCGGCTCGACAAGGTGGATCGACAGATCGCCATCTACCGTCAGGCCCCACCGCACGGTCACGGGCTTGGGGTCGATCTTGCCCTCGACCACGGTTTGCATCTTCTGCGGGCAAATCGTGAATGGCTTGCGAACACCATCGACCGACTCAAGTCTTCTGAGAGACTTTCCGAGTAGAGGCGGTCGTTGACTGTCCTCAGCCTCCCTGCGATGATCCACCAAGGTTGATGACCCGATTCATGAGCAAGGGGAGAATATGTCACGGTCCGAGACGGCCAGTCCCCCGGCTGACCTGCGACTGAAGAGCCATCCGTTGCTGGGTGAATTGGCGGATGCGGCGGTAGTCCACATCAAGATTGACGGCCGCGAGATCGAAGCGCGTGCGGGCGAGGTTATCGCCGCGGCGCTGCTGGCAAACGGCATACGTTCCTTCCGAACGACGCCCCATTCTGGAGAGCCACGTGGACCGTTTTGCGCGGTGGGGCGTTGTCCTGACTGCATGATGATCGTCGATGGCGTTCTCGATGTTCGTACCTGTCTCGTGCCCGTTCGAGAAGGTATGCAGATCGAGACGCAACAAGGACTGGGTGCCTGGAAGGGCGGCACGGCGTGAAGACGACAGACGTCGCAGTCGTCGGTGCGGGACCTGCCGGGATCGCCGCAGCGCTCGCAGCTTCGAACGCGGGTGCCGCAACCGTCTTGATTGACGAGCAACCACACGTCGGTGGTAATCTCCGCTGGCGCATTGCACCTGTGAATGGTCTTGAGAACGAGTTCGCCGATTTGAATGGCCGTCCCGCGTTCCAACTAGCTGGCGCTCTCTCGGAACGATTGCGGCAGTCGAAGGTTGACGTTGTAACGAACGGCGTGGCTTGGGGATGGTTTGAGAAGAACGTTCTCGGTGTGGTCGCCAACGGCGATTCGTACGAACTTCAGGCGAAATCGATTGTGGTTGCCACCGGCTCGACCGATATCGTGCAGCCGTTTCCCGGCTCGACACTACCGGGGGTGATGACGAGCCGCGCGATCATGATCTTTCTCCATCTTCACCGGGTGCTCCCGGGCCGACGATTCGCGGTGCTCGGTGAAGGAGCAGATGCCGACGAGGTCGTCGCCGCGCTCGGAATGGCCGGCGTTGAAGTCCTCGGCACGGAGAAGAACGTCGAAGGAGTGCGGTTAACTGGGGATAGCAAAGTCGAAGGCGTCGTTCTTTCTGACCGTTCGTTTGAGGTCGATTCCGTCGTCATTGCGCTTGGCCGCCAACCTGACGCAGAACTCGCACTGCAGTCACTGGCCCAGAATGTCTATTCGGTTGATGCTGGTGGCATTGTGCCGCGACGTGGCATTTCATGTGAGACGTCGACGGCGAATCTGTATGTCGCTGGTGACGCAGCTGGGATAGTGGGCGTGGCGGAGGCGATGGCGGAAGGCCGGCTGGCCGGATTGGCCGCCGCTGAAGCGGGCGACGATCTAGTTACAGCCGCGCGTGACGAACTCAGGATGCTACGCCGGGCGGATCGCGCGGAGGTGGTCGACAGCCTGCGGCTCGCGGCCGTTGTTCGATAGCCTGAACGAGGTTTGGAAGGTACGGTAAATGGCTCAGGAAACGCGAACCGCGGTCTGCGTCTGCCGGTGCGAAGAAGTTGACTCAAATGCGATCCTACAGGCGATTGCTGAAGGAAGTGGCACGATCAACGACGTTAAGCGCCGCACCAGGGCAGGGATGGGTATCTGCCAGGGTATCTTCTGTACTCGCGCCATTGCCGAAATGATTCATGAGCATTCAGGTGTGCCACTTGAGGAGATCGAACCAATGACGGCGCGTCCCCCGGCCCGTCTCATGCCTGTGGGAGAGCTCGCCGGGCTAGACGACTAGCTTGGTAGAAACGGCATCGATTGCACCAGGTCGTGCGCGGTAGGATTTGATGACGCATCCGGGTCGATAAACGGTTGCGGTAACGTGCTGCCTCATGAGGTGAACGGACTTGATCTCTTACCCATTGCTACTTGAGCCACACTATGACAGCAAAATCTGGGGTGGGCGCCGCCTAGAGACGGTGCTTGGTAAGACGCTGCCGGAGTCAGTGCCGATCGGCGAGTCGCTCGAGAGCGGTGATGATGCCGTCGTCATCAACGGACCGTTGGCCGGCCGGACGTTACGGGATCTTGTTAGGCAGCACGGCGCCAGCCTGCTCGGGACCCTGGGTCTTGAAGCCAGTCAGCCATTCGGCGACTTCCCGTTACTGGTCAAGTTCATTGATGCGTCCGATGTTCTTTCATTGCAGGTCCACCCCGATGACGAGGGAGCCAACGACTTAGGCAAGCGGGGCAAGACCGAGGCCTGGTACATCGTCGAGGCAGATCCTGGTTCCTCGTTGATCACTGGTATGTCACGTCGAGCCAGTATGGAAGATGTGCGCTCCAGCATCGACGACGGTTCTTTCGAGGAGTTGCTCGAACGCTGTCACCCGCTAGGCGGCGAGGGCCTGATGGTTCCCGCCGGAACTATGCACGCAATCGGTCGGGGCATCTTGCTGTACGAGGTGCAGCAGAACTGCGATGTTACGTTCCGTCTCTACGATTGGGGCCGAGTCGATAGCAACGGATACCCACGAGAACTCCATCTCGAACTGGCCCTTCCCACCCTCAGTTCCGACCGACATGCCGTTTCTGTGCAGTCGCTACGGCGAGACGATTGGCGTGAGATTCTGGTCGCCTGTCGCTATTTCGTCCTTGAGCGTTGGAAGATTCATCGGCGCACAGCCAGTCGCTGGAACTAGAGGAGCTTCCTTCCGGCTTCTATCCTGCATTGCCGGTGGCGTTCGAATCGACGGTAATCTATCCGAGACGGTAGAGATCTCGCTTGGACAGACGGTCCTCCTGCCAGCGGACCTTGGAAGAATCGTCGTCGAGGGGGATGGAACGTTGCTCTGCAGCTATGTTCCCGATCTGGAGCAGGATGTCGTGCGACCTCTGGTTTCGATTGGATACCCAATTGAACAGATTCGTCGGCTGGCCGGAGATACAGGCGATCTGGACCACTTCCCTGGCCACGATGCGTGATGATCAGGAGACGAAATCAACCCGCAGGACCATATGCTCCTCGTGGGATCGGGCAATAGCATGCGGTACGGAGCGGAAACGAGACTCACGGTCAAAGAGTTGATGGATCGAGCGATTGGCTTCTACGGGCCGTCGGGCCGCTGCGGTCTGACGATCACTGAGCAAGGGCCATATCGGATCGTCTTCGCGGGAGGCGGTGGTTACGTGATAGCTACGGCGCACCGCGCTCCGTCAGGAAGCCGGATTGAGCTTGAGGTCCGGGAGTTCGATTCGGAAGCTCGCAAGTTCCTTGCAATGCTTCCGCGGCCGGGAGGCTGGCTCGGGCGCCTGTTTGGGCAGAGGCGCTCGTAGGTTCCTCATCCCCTGACCCTTTCTTTCGACGATCAGGAGTCGGAGAACAATCTCTGATACGTGGCGGAGCGAACTACGTATCTCCGCTGCCGATTTCGGGGAAGGGGACGTGGCTGGCCAGCTATCCCTTCTTGATGTTCGGCGTCAGGCGCTCGTAGGCTGCGCCCATGACGGCTCCAAAAACGGCGTGGCGTAGCACCTCGACCGCGAACGGCCCCGGCCGGTTGTACGGCTCAAGATCTCCACGCTTGATCCCAGGATGGATGTGATCAAGCACGATGATGATCGGCCAGAGGAACAGATTCTCGACTTGAGCGAAGATCAACCCGCGCATCCAGGTCGGCCCCGGTAGCCCGTGATGTACCCGTGAGAAGAGTGCCCCGAGCGCGATGCCATTGGTGACGTGGGAAACGCTTCCAATAACAGGCCAGAGACGTCGTCCACCAGGTACCATGCCCGCGAGAAGGCGCAAATCGTTCGTTCGCTGACGCGTCACCAGCAGATCCAGCCCCATGGCCAGCATGAAGGCGACCGCTCCGATCGCGCCAGCCAGTGCTCCCCGCTGTCCCTCATCGGTCGTGTCGATCATGTCTTGCATTTGCTGCTTCTCCGCTGACTAAGTCGGTTGACCGGGTTCGAAAATTGGTGCCGGTCGACGCTTGTGGGCGGACCCGGCAATCATGCGCTGGACTTTGGCAACACGATCGTCAGGGTAATCACTGATGTCTCCCCGATCGAGCGCGCTGAGAATCCCATCGAGTTCTTCATAGGTGATTCCCATTTCTTCTTCGTCAGTTTGTCCGGCCCACAGACCGGCGCTGGGAGGTCTCGCGATAATCACCTCCGGTACGCCGATTTCTTTGGCCACAGCGCGCACATCTCGCTTGTGGAGAGAACCGAGCGGCAGGAGATCGACTCCGCCGTCGCCGTACTTGGTGAAGTAGCCAGCCATGAGTTCGCTGCGGTTGCCGGTCCCGACCACGAGGAGGCCGCGCGTATTGGCGACGTGATAGAGCGTCATCATACGTAGGCGCGGCTTGAGATTCGCAGTCGCCATCTCATTTCCGGACGGCAGGAGCTTTATGAGCTGATCAAAGAGATCAGAGAGATTAATGGTAAGTGTCTCAATGTTAAACTTCTCGGCCACGAGTTCGGCGTGCTCAATGTCGAGTTGATCACTGTGGGCAGGCATGATGACACCCAAGACCCGATCGTTGCCGAGACCACGCACCGCGAGTCCAGCGACGGTGGCGGAGTCGATGCCACCAGATAACCCGACGACGGCGCCCTTTGCTCCGGCTTCGTCGATCTGATCACGTATCCAACTCGCAATGCTATCTGCCAGACTCATTCATCCTCCTGCCCGTTGATTTCAGGCATAGATGCGAACGCCTTCCCTGATGATCATGCGGCCCGGAGCTAAGTGCGTCAAGACTGGGGCGGCACGCTATTGACGGCAAGTAGAGCCATTCCAACCCCGAAGCCTGAAGCTCAGTTTGGCGCCGGACAGACTGCCTCGTCTGGATCTGTCCGGCGCTGTTGGATAGCTCTTAGGAGGGCATGTCCAGATAGACTGTGCGTGTTTGCGTGTAAAAGTCCATCGCGGCCCGGCCCTGCTCACGGGAGAAGGAACTCGATTCCTTCATGCCGCCAAATGGCACGTGTGGCTCGGCCCCTGCCGTCTCGGAGTTAACGTGAACGACACCAGCTTCGATCGATCGCACGAACTGGAAGGCCGTCGCGATGTTGCTGGTTATGATCGCGGCACTCAAGCCATATTTCACGCCGTTGGCAATGCGGATCGCCTCGTCCAAGTCTCCGGCCCGAATCACACTGACTACTGGCCCGAAGATCTCCTCCTGAGCAATGCGCATTGTCGGCTTGACGTTGTCAAAGACAGTGGGTGCCACGAAGAAGCCCCCGGAGAGATCGCCTGCTTCAAGCTTCTCACCTCCGGCAACAAGTCGCGCTCCCTCTTGTCTGCCGATTTGGATGTAGTCGAGCACCGACTTCTCTGCTGTGGCCGAGACGAGCGGTCCCATATAACTGGAACCATCGATGCCTGGGCCGACCTTCACCGATTTAACGCGTTCGACCAACGCCTCGGTAAAGGCTCCCTCTATCGGCTGTTCAACGATCACACGGCTGGTCGCGGTGCACTTCTGTCCGGTCGACTTCATCGCTCCGGAGAGCACGATGTCGACCGCCTGATCGAGTTTGGCGTCGGCAGCGACCACGACCGGATTCTTCCCGCCGAGCTCGAGTTGCACACGAGCGCCGTGGGCCGTCGCAACTGCATAGATGTTGTGACCGACTTCTCCGGACCCAGTGAAGCTGACACCGTTAATGCCTGGATTGCGTGCCATTTCGTCGCCTACAACGCTGCCCGGACCATGAACCAGGTTGAGCACGCCCGCGGGCAGCCCTGCCTCGGCGAAGACCTCGGTGATGAGATGGGCGGTGAGCGGCGTAAGTTCGGCTGGTTTGAAGATGGCCACGTTGCCGTAAGCAAGGCAGGGCGCCAGCTTCCAGATTGGAATCGCCACCGGAAAATTCCACGGCGTGATGATGCCTACGACGCCGAGCGGTACGCGCTCGGAATAGAGGAAGGTGGCTGGGGTTTGCCGAGTTGTAGGTCTCACCGGTTGGACGCCATGGCTCGCCTGAGAAGAATTTGAGGATGGCGGCACCACGTTTTGCCTCACCGATCCCTTCGCCGATCGTCTTTCCCTCTTCAAGCGTGAGTGCACGCCCGATCTCCTCGGCACGGCGCTCCATGATCTGGCCGGCTCGGTCGAGGATCGTCGATCGTTCGGCTGCGGAGATTCGGCGCCAGCCCTGAAAAGCTTGGGTGGCGGCATCGACTGCTCGCTGTACATCCTCACGAGCCGAGCGCGGGAAACGCCCGAGCATCTCTCCAGGGTTTGCCGGATTGCTGTTCTCGTTGCGCTCGTCCCCGGACGCGTCGACCCACTCTCCACCGATGTAGTTCTTGTAGCGTTGCTCGGTCTGCATCTCGTTTCATCCCTTCGCGTGTGCGGACTGACCGTTCACCTCGCCCTGTTCACCTGATGCAACGACTTCAGCACCAAGTGATACGACAAGTGCCGCCGCTGCTATCATCGCCCAGTTGGGGAAACGAGACAAACCCGCTCGATTGCAGCACAAATCACTCCGCAAATCTGGCTTGACGGCTCGTTCAGCCCTCAACGAGATCGGCGAGGTAGTCGGGCGCGATGAGGGTTTCTACCGCCCGTTCTCCATCGCGCTCGACCCTGAAGGATCGGCCGTTCGGTCGCGAGGAGATGACACGCTTCAGCTCAGTTCCAACATAATGAAGCGCCACGCCGTCGTCGGTGGCATAGCCTGGGAGCATCTCGCCGCTGGCGATCATCCGCGTGTAGGTCGGCTGACGCTTCTCTTCACTGTCGTAGTGTGGGCAATTGCTGCCAGGCAGGAATCCGAGGCACGGGAGTGCAGTCAATTCTCCGGGGATCGAATCGGTGGTTCCTTGCTCGAACCAACAGATCGATCCGGCGCTGACTCCGGTCAGGACGATCCCTTGTTCCCAGGCACGGCGCATCAACCTATCAACGCCCCAGTCTTTCCATAGAACGAGCAAATTGCGGGTGTTGCCACCGCCGACGTAGATGATGTCTTGACTGAGAAGGACCGATTCGATGTCCGGTGTCTCTCCCCGAAAAAGGGACAGGAGGCTCGGCTGCCAGGACAGGTATTCGCTGGCGGCGTTGTAACGATCGATGTATTCCTGAGAATCACCACTGGCGGTCGGTACAAAACAGACTCGTGGATTTGCTTTGCCAGTCAGCCCGATGACATAACGTTCAAGTGCCAAGTTGTCCGGTTCCAATGAGAACCCGGCTCCACCGACCGCCACTATGTGTCGCTCTCGTTTCGTCCCAGTCACTGCAATACCCTTTCCAGCATCACCGATTGTCCGCGCAATCTTCACATGATCGTCAAGAAGGGTCTAGATGTGGGTGAGCATCGCCACGTGGCTGTAACCCATTGAGCGATAGTCCCAAGAGTTGCTGTAACGCTGACCGACCAGTTGTGGTGACGCATAGCTGACGCCGTTCCTGGCCGCGAACGACCCAGCCCGCCTCGGTGAAGCGCTGGTAGACGGCCGCTCCGAGCGCGCCACCGAGATGAAACCGGCGCTCAGTCCAGTCGCGGCAGGCGTAGGCGAATTGACGTCTGGATTTGCGCGCTGCCTCCACGTCAATCCCCAACCGGCCAAAGACGTCATTGGCACTTGGCCCGAGTAGCACGTCACCTGACGGGCCGAGCTTCGCAGGATCACCAATTGACGGCGGAGGCATGATGGCGTCGGTGACGACCAGAGCGTCGAATATCGCCACACCGAGTGATCCAGCGAGGTGATCGTAGCAGGTACGCGCGGATGCCAGCGTCGCCGCCGGGCGTGATAACTTTGGCGGCTCACCGGCCAGCACCGTCAGCGCCTCAATCAAGCGGGCAACCGTGGGATCCGCGATTCGGTAGATCATCAGTCTGCCCTGTCGCTGGCTATCGACCAGGTTCTGGGCCCGCAGTAAACCCAGATGATTCGACACCTTTGACTGGCTGGCTCCGGATATCGACATCAACTCGGCGACTGTTGCCTCGCCTGTCATCAGATGGCGAAGCAGCGTGAGCCGGAGCGGGTCAGCCAGGGCTTGGGCGAGTTGAGCTGCTCGCTGACTTGAATCCATCACGCCCTCCTCATTGTTGTAAACACATCACACTAATCTGATATGTTGTTTCCAAATTATATACCAGTGAAGGGCAGGGGTGAAAGTCAGGAGTTTTCGGCTGTCCAGTGCGTGAGCAACTGTGAGCACTCGGCGGCTCGATCAGGTCGAGCCCCCGGAGGGCAACACAATGGGGAGCCAACTGCTCCCCATTGTGTTGGATTCGAGGTCTTACGATCGTCAGCGTTGGGCTGACGTCAACAATTCTGCCGTCGTTGATGACTTCTAGACGGCTGGCTGGATGCTCGGTCCGTCGGAGCTAATGGTCGCTCCGACGCCAATATAGCGGGCGCCACCAAACCCAAGGATCGGAAAGAAGATGAAGCTCAGGAAGAGCATACCCATGGCGAACCCGGTTCCCTTGCCGAAGGCCTTCGCCATGTCGATCAATACGATAATCGCGATCACGAAGTTGACGACTGGCACGAAGAAGAGTAGGAACCACCACGCGGGTCGTCCCGCGATGCGCAACATAGTGATGGTATTGTAGATGGGAATGATCGCTGCCCAGCCGGGCTGGCCGGCTTTCGTGAAGACTTTCCAGAACGCCGCGATTTCGAGAATGACCACCGCCAGGTACAGAATGATGAGAACACCAGTTCCACCGTTCGACATGTTTCCCCCTTTGTCGAGAATCTAGATTTTCGAATCAACCGAGACCAATACCGAGGCAATCCCCCGTCTCGTCAGGACCTCAGCAACAATTGTCTCCTCCCTCGACAATACTCGTGAGACATCTGCTCAGGTCGCACGTGCTTCCACCGTGAAGACCGTGATGAGTGATTAATGGATCACCCATCCTGCTGTTTCATTGAATTAATTAGAATCTGGTTCGATTATAGCGCGGATTGGCAATTATGAATACCCGTGACCTGACGAGGGGAAATAAGTCGTCCTGGCCAAACCTCGCTACGAGATACGGGCTCTCCCAAGCGTTTGATGGGGGTGAGAAATTGGGGCGAGTACTCGTCGCCCCTCGTGAAAGTATTCCGCCAGTGCCATCCCTGACTGTAGAATCCGACCCCACCAGGGTGAGACTAAAAGGAATTCACTCCGAGGGCGGCATGATAACGAGTTCTGCGATCAGGCGCGGCAGATCTGCCCGCTGAGGCCACATGATCTGCGGCATCGCCTGGGACATCGTTCCGAGCGCTACATCCAACGCGATAACAGTCCCGAGCGCAAGTGGCGGCCACCTAGGTCGAGGGTTCTGACGGCGATCGGAGCGGCGACCCTATCGCGTCCTCAACCGAAAGACGCCACTCAGCAATCGCGGCACGCACTTGCTGAGTGGCGTCGTCCAGGAAACCAGTGAGTAGGACCAGCCTTGCTATCTCCTGGCCCATGATTTTGATAGGTCAGTCAGACGTTTCCGCCTCACCATAGTGGTAAAACGTGTACGTTGCGTATCTGCCGTCCAAGGACCATGTCGTGGCCATCGTCGAACACGTCATCTGACCGGGGCTCGTAGAATCCAGATACCACCCTTCACCGTTATAGGTTTCATGGTAGACGGTTCCCTGAATGGTGACCAGGAAGCCTGTGTCGTGCGCCGTAAGGTCATTGGAATTGTCGAACACGCCGAAGCCCGAGATCGTCAGCGTGCTGCCGTTTTGACCTGTGCCAGACGCCATAATCATCGCCATGGCGTGGGTATTTGACTCAGCGCCGCTGTTCATGACGTACACCAAGCTGGAGTCGTTGACCCCGCTATCGTAGGCATCGACATACATATAGTCGTCGTGCCGGACTCCGGCGGAGTCGGTCCAATAGTGGTCGCACTCTCCATAGATTTCGTCCGGTCGACCACCACTACTGTCGTTATTGATATACGCGTGGGCCCCAGCCCAGTAGGTGTCTGTGGGGCCAGTGTCGTAATAGCAGGGCGATGCGGTAACGCACCAGCCACGTTCGCTTTCGACCTCAAGTTGCCCGTTGACCGCGGTGTGAACCGACTGCTGGCCGATACTCGCGGTCCCCTCGGCCAGCGCGGTCGCTGGAAGAACCATCAGCACCGCGATGACCGTCGACAATACCAAGAGTCTCCGATACATGCACTCTCCTTTCGTAGAGAACTGCCAAGTTCCTGCAAATACTGGAAACCATCACCGGTCTACTTCTATCCCATCATACCCGAAGTCTTTTGGACGTCAACTATGTTCAGGAAGGCCTACCCACATTAGAGCGTGTTTTACTAAATTGGTTGAGAAGTCATCCCGCTCATACCGTCATGACGACGGCGAGGCATCCCAACGACCGGCTCCGTGCTCAGCCGGAACGTTGATCACACCTCGCTCGGTAACATTTTGATCCGATTTGACACGGCCCGGAATGCAAACGAGCGAGAGCGAATCTCGCCCATGTTGCTCGGTCAGGTTGTGTTGGCGTCGACTAGAAGTGGCTACTTACTGGGGAGCCGATATTCAGGAAATTCCACATGAAATAGGCGTCTGCTTCCATCATATTGACACAGCCGTGACTACCGTAGGTCCCGTACGCGGCAGGAGAGCTCCAATAGTTCGTGTGGATCGCAAAGCCACCGTCCGCAAAGTACTGGGTCCATTTCACGTTCGGCAGCAGGTAGTAACCCGGGCTTCCCTTCGGCACGCCGACCGTTGCGGAATCCATCGTCTCGTTGGCGACCCGGCGAATGATCTGGTACTGACCAGCCGGCGTGCCGTGACCTTCGGTTCCCGTGATGATGATCGCAATGTGTACCGGGGTCGTGCCGTCGTACGCAATTGCATAAAACTGCGTCAGGTTGATGTCGAGCCAATGTCCGGTATAGGTGGTTTTGGGAGTGTCGTAAACGAATGGCTGGACGAGCGTCGAAGTAACGAATTGACCATCACCAATGCGAAACCAGGTTGTGCTCCCATCGACAGCATCACCGTTGACCGGCTCAAAGATAGTGACCGGGTGCTTGTAGTAGGTCACGCCTACGACCGACGCGTTGAGTGAGGGAGCCGAGCGAATGTTGAGCGAGCCACTTGTAACCGTACCGACTATCGAACCATCCTGTAATTTCATCGCCTGACCCCAGCCGTCCGGCATCTGGGCCGCGGCGGTATCCGGTGTTGGCGTTGGCGTCACCGGTGTAGGCGAAGGCGTGGCTGGTGTTGGCGTTGGTGTGACCGGGGTTGGCGTTGGCGTCACCGGTGTCGAAGTAGGCGTCACCGGGGTTGGCGTTGGCGTGACCGGAGTCGCGGTGACCGGCGGCTCAGTGACGACTACAACCGGCGTGGTTGCGGGCGTTTGAACAGGGGTCGCCGTGGGCTGGGCATTATCAGCTGCGGCCGGCTGATCGAAGATCAGTCCACTTGAGGCTCCGATCGCGAAGACCATCATTGTGACTGCCACAAGCAGCGACGCGAAGGCAGCGGCTCGCATCAACAATTTCTCCCTTTGACGTACTCGTATCTCCACCGGTGGACCAGGCGCCCATGAGCGTTCCCTGTTCCACTATTAATAAGCGCACAAAGCGCGTTTTTGTTACTTCTCCGAACAGCCAGATTAAGACTGTACGACCGGACAGGTTCCGTTCTGTCTATCAGGTTCCAACTATGCACCATAACGCCTCGGCCCGAAAGACTGGAACCTGTGTGAATCATGCGTCAAGGATCCTGAACGCGCTCTGTGACCAATGTCCTCTCTTGGGACACCCAGAATTGCAGATTGTAATGTTCCTGTAGCCCACTTGTGAGTTCTCTCACGTTCCTGTGACGTCGCTGCCTGTACGCTGATTCATGAGGTTCGTGAACGGTCCGAACCGACGGCGACAAATCGTTAAAGTGCTTAACGAACGAACGGAGACAAATGATGCAGGAAAAAGCTGAAAGAATGGCAATTATCGCCTTCTCTGGTACGGTCGACAAGATGATCGCGGTCTCGACCCTTGCCACAGGAGCGGTAGCCATGGGCATGGAGGTCGATATCTTCGTAACAACATGGGGACTCCAGGCATTTCGCAAGGGCGCCGTCGCGACCAACATGCGTATCAGCAAGGACTTCGAGGAGTTTGGCCCGGCCATGGCGGAGGCCATGCAAGCCAAAAAAATGCCCTCCTGGCTCGACACGCTCAGACAAGCGATGGAGTTCGGTGACATCCACGTCTTCGCTTGCAGCCAGACCATGGAACTGCTTGGGATTAAGGTTGACGACCTGGAAGACATCGTCGAAGACGTTATGGGAGCCGCCGGATTCATCGGTCGGGCACAGGACTCGAAGATCCAACTCTTCATTTAGGATGCTGTCGTCCGCAAGATCGAACAGACGAGCACCGGGCACGGTGCAGAACGGAGTCAAGTAATGGCTGAGGTCACGATCGACAAGGAAGTTGACGCACGGGGAAGTTTCTGTCCAGGACCATTGATGGAGTTGATGCGTGCGGTGAAGACGGCACCGGTTGGCAGTACGATTGCTGTTCTTTCCTCCGATCCCGGTTCGAACAAGGATATCCCAGTCTGGATCGCCAAGGCTCGTCACGAGTATGTCGGTGCCTTCGAAGAAGAAGGCTTCACCCGATTCGTGATTCGTAAAGCTCACTGACAGGAGGATCATATGCCGAAGCGTGTCTTGATTCTCGGCGGTGGCGTCGGGGGTACCCTCGTCGCCAACCTCCTGGCCCGCAAGCTCAGCAAGGAAGATGTCGAGCTGACGGTGGCGGATCTTGATGGGAAGCACGTCTATCAGCCGGGCTGGCTCTACATCCCGTTCGGCAAGGAAAAAGCGCGGAATCTCGTCAAACCCGAACGCAGTCTACTCGACAGACGGGTCAACCTCGTAATCGACAACTTCAGCCGAATCGACCTCGAGAACAAGCGAATCGTGGCCGATAGTGGTACGGCGCTGTCGTACGATTTCCTTGTCATTGCGACTGGATCTCGTAATCATGCCGAGGAAGTTCCGGGTCTGCTTGAGGGTAGTCATCATTTCTATTCGGCGGAAGCTGCCGAGAAACTGGCAGTGGCGCTGCAGGCGATGGATTCTGGCAAGATCATCGTAGGAGTCGGCGGTATTCCACATCGTTGTCCACCGGCGCCACTCGAGTTCGTGCTGTTGCTCGATGCTGAGCTTCGCCATCAGCACAAGCGCGATCGATTTGACATCACGTATACGTATCCCATCGGCCGCTGTTTCACGATTGAAAGTGTGGCGACCTTCGTGACGCCTATTCTGGCGGAGCGCGGAATTCGGGATGAAGTCTTCTTTAATCCGGAGACCGTCGACGTTGAAAAGAAGCAGGTGACGTCGATGGAAGGGACCACGCTTGACTACGATCTACTGGTAATGATCCCGCCGCATCGCGGGGCTCAGATCGTCGATGACTCAGGTATCGGCGATGAGCAAGCATGGATTCCAACCGATCGCAATACGCTCGAGATGAAGGGTCAGGAGCACGTCTACGTGATTGGTGACGCGACCGACCTTCCGGTCTCGAAGAGTGGTTCAGCCGCGCACTTTGAGGCGAAGGTCGTGGCCGACCGAATCGAGGCGGCATTGACTGGCCGGGCGCTTGAAAATGGTCACTACGATGGCCGTGTGATGTGCTTCCTCGAAACCGGTAATGAGCAAGCGTCGACGCTCAACTTTGACTACGATCATCCGCCAGAACCGCCGCGACCGAACAGGATCTACCATTACGAGAAGATGATGTTCAACAAGACGTATTGGTACATTGTTCCGCGTGGGATCGTCTAGCCGCGGACTGGAGTATTGGCAGGCCAAACGGGGGCGAGAGATCGCCCTCGTTTCTCATGTGTGGCTAAAGCTTGCTGCGGCATAATGCAGTCGTCTGATTTTGTACCTCTTTCGATTGCCTGGCGACTAGACCAACGTGACCGAGGACCCAACGGCGGGGGAAATTGATGTCCGAATATAACTTGCCTCAGGACTATCACGTGCATACGAGCTTCTCAATAGACAGCAAAATGACGATGGAGGAAGCCTGCCGTCAGGCTATTCATCTTGGCTTGCGAGAAGTTTGTTTCACCGAGCACGTCGACTACATTCCGGAGGACGAAGGAGCAGGCTTCTTTGACCCTGTTGCCTACTTCTCGGAGCTTCAGCGCTGCCGCGAGGAGTTCGATGGACAACTGGTGATTCGGGCCGGAGCGGAGATCGGTGAGGCGCATCGGTACGCGCGGGAAGCCGCGCAACTGGCGAGCTCGCATCCGTTCGATTTTGTTATCGGATCGCTTCATTGGGTTGGTCCTGATCTGGTCATGATGCCAGAATACTTCGAGATCAAACCGCGTGTGGAGGCTTACGAATCTTATTTCGAGGAGCTCCTGACCCTGGTAAACGCCGGTAAGTTCGACGTCGTTGGACATCTTGACGTGCCGAAGCGTTATGAAGTCGGCTTGCTTGGACAGTTCGATCCAGTACCGTTCGCCGATCCGATTCGAGCAGTCCTTCGGGCGTGCGTCGATCGCGGCGTTGGCATCGAGATCAACACCGGTACGATGCGGCGAACCGGCACCGACCCGTCACCGTCGCCCGAGGTGCTGGGCTGGTATCGGAAACTCGGTGGAGAGATCTTGACGATAGGATCAGATGGTCACCGGCCAGCCCACATGGCCTACAAATTCGATCTCGCGTTGGAGTGGGCTCGCTCCGCGGGATTCACCCATCTCACCACATTCGAGGGACGCAATCCGAGTTTCGTGCCGCTACCATGATGCAAATTCAACGGCAGCCTGGTCGTGTGCACTGATCGCCCTCCGATCAGCCATCGATGTCCGTGCTGTTACCATTCTGGTCGTCTACGTTGCTTTCACCATCAGCGCCTCTCCGGTTCGCAATGCGTGACCGGAGTCCTGGTGCTTCCTCCCGTGAACGGGACGCGACGGTCTCGATGAACCCGAGAAGTATGCCGATTCCGACGATGATGTAGACCATCGTGAAGACTTTGCCAATGACGGTGTGCGGCGAGAAATCGCCGTATCCAACAGTCGTGAGCGTAATGACGCTGAAGTAAAGCGAGTTGAAGAGCGTCCACCCCTCGACTCTCCAATAGAAAATACTGCCGAAAGAGAGCATGAGGATGACGAGGACAAACAGGGCGCGAAACTCGGGATCTCCAAGCGATCGAATGATCGTTCGGATGAATCGGTAAAGGACCCAGAAAAATCCCAGCACGCCAGTACCTCCACTTGCCGACCATCGACCGATCGTAATTCCACCAGCGTCCAATGGTTCGTACTGTAACGGAAAACACGAACGGGCGCGCAGCGCTAGCCGACACAGAACGAACGGCCCGGGAATTTCTTCCTGGGCCGTTCGTCTTGCTCAATTCTTGATGATCGATGGGCGGAACTGATCAGTAGAGGGATGTCTCTGGATCAAAGCGTTCGAGCCAGCGCTTCACCTCGTTCAAGAAGCGCGCGGCCGCGAGGCCGTCGAGAACCCGATGATCGATTGACATGGACAGGTTCATCATCGAACGAATCGCGATGCTATCGTCGATGACGACGGGACGCTTGACGATGGCTTCCGTGCTCAAGATCGCCGACTGAGGTTGCACGATGAGTGGGGTGGAGAGAATCGTTCCGAACGTACCCGGATTGTTGACGGTAAATGTGCCACCTCGCACCTCATCCACTGACAATCGATTCTCTTTCGCCTTGGTCGTCAGGTCGCGCGCTGCGCGTGCAATGCCAGCAATACTCTTGTCATCGGCATTTCGAATCACCGGAACGATCAGCCCGTCCTCCAGGCCCACTGCGATACCGATGTTTATCGCCTTGCGCTGGATAATGCGAGTTTCATCCCAAACGGAATTGACGTTCGGATGCTCTCGCAAGGCGTGAACAACCGCCTTGATGACAAATGGCAGATAGGTAAGGTCGAATCCCTCGTCCACCGCGAAGCGCTCTTTGGCCGTCTGTCGTGCCTTGACGACGCGCGTCATGTCGACTTCCATCCAGGTCGTGACATGGGGCGCGGTCCGTTCGCTGCGTACCATGTTCTCGGCGATCTGCCGGCGCATTGGCGTAAGCGGCACGACCTTGTCACCTGGGAATATTTCGGCCTGCGAAGCCAACGCGGCCGGCTCCTCGGCGCGCATCGGTTGCGAAGGCTGGGGCTGCGGCGAAGGCTCTCGATATGGAGCAGGCGAGGTCGGCGCTTCAGGACGCACCGGAGCCGCTACAGGCATCTCGATATCACGACTGTTCACGACCTGCATGATGTCGCTTTTCGTAACTCTTCCGCTGATCCCAGTACCTTGAATAACGCTGATGTCGATTCCGTGCTCTGCGGCGATACGGCGCACAGCCGGGGACGATCGTTTGCGCAGAAGTTCGATTGCACCACTTGGCCCGGTAGGGCGCTCGACACGTACTTCCGCAGGTGATGAATTGGTGACGGGAGCGGCGCCGTTCGTCTTTCCCGGTGCTCTGCCTTGGGGCTCAACGGCGATCGGTTCGGTTGCACCGTTCGAAGTATCTATCAAACAGATCTCGGCTCCGACCGATAGCGTCTCCCCTTCGTGTGCCAGGATCTCGATGATCACGCCGGCCACCGGCGACGGCACTTCGGCATTGACTTTGTCCGTGGTGATCTCCACGAGTGGATCGTAGCGCTCGACATGATCACCTACCTGCTTGAGCCAGGCGCCGATAGTCCCTTCGGTAACGCTTTCGCCGAGCTTCGGCAATTGCACATGCGTGCCAGTCTTCGCGGTTGACATTGGGCCGAGCCTCCTTCCGGTCGAGGCAAATTGCATTCAATGGAGCAGGTGCCATCGCTGGAGTGTCTAGAATGCCGAAAGACGTTCCAGCGCGGCGCCGATCGTCTCCTTATTGGGTAGGAACGCCGCCTCAAGAGGCTTACTAAACGGCATGGCTGGCGATTCTGGTCCACCAATCCGCGTGACTGGTGCGTCGAGCCAGGCAAACGCTTCCTCGGCGATAAACGCGGCAACCTCCGCTCCGACACCGCCAAAGCGATTCGCCTCGTGAACGATTAGAACCTTGCCCGTTTTCATCACTGATTCCAGGATTGTGTCTGTGTCGAGCGGCCGTAAGGACCGCAGATCGATAATCTCGACGCTCGTGCCGCCGGATTCTTCCATCGTCTTCGCCGCCGCGATTGATTCGTGCAGCATCATGCCGTAGCTGATGATCGTGACGTCGGACCCTTCCTTGACCACTCGAGCCTTACCAATAGGGACGATGTGGCCATTCTCTGGGACCTCATCGCGGATCATCCGGTAGCCCTTTTTATGCTCGAGAAACAGGACCGGGTCCTCGTCGTGTATCGCGCTACGTAGCAGTCCGGCGGCGTCTGCCGGATTGATTGGTGCGACAACTTTGAGGCCGGGCTCCCGCGTGAAGATCGATTCGATACTCTGCGAGTGGTAGAGCGCTCCGTGGACTCCGCCGCCGTAGGGAGTGCGAATGACGATGGGGCAGTGGAAATCGCCGTTGGAACGATAGCGAATCTTGGCCGCCTCGTTCAGGATTTGATTCATCGCCGTGTGGATGAAATCCAGAAACTGGATTTCAGCGATTGGAAGCATACCGTTCATGGATGCGCCGATGGCCGCGCCGACGATCGACGATTCGGCCAGCGGTGTATCGATAACTCTGTTCTCGCCAAACTCGTCGAATAGTCCGGCGCTGACGCGGAATACGCCACCACGCTTGCCGACGTCTTCTCCAAGGAGAATGATCCGTTCATCCCGCCGCATCTCGTCGGCCATCGTGTCGTGAATCGCTTCTATAAGCGTCTTGGTCGCCATGTCCGCCTCCTCTTAGCTGGCGTAGACGTTCGTTGTCAGTCCAGCAATGTCGGGATAGGGAGCCTTTTCAGCGAAATCGGTCGCGTCGTTCACGGTGGACTTGACGCGGACGTCGATCTCCATGGCTTCGTCTTCCGACATGACGCCTTCGTTGATGAGCCGAGCGCGGAATGTCGCGTTCGGATCGTGTGCGCGTTCTTCTTTCATTTCCTCGACCTGGCGGTATGTTCGGTCGTCGTCGTCGCTGGAATGAGATGTGTAGCGGTAGACAATTGCCTCGACTAGCGTCGGCCCATCGCCCCGTCTGGCACGGTGAACTGCCTCCCGAACGACAGCGTATACAGCTTGTGGATCGGTGCCATCGACCGTGACACCCGGCATGCCATACCCCGCAGCTCGCTCAGAAACGTGCTCGATCGCCATCTGATTTTTCTGAGGCACCGAGATTGCCCATCCGTTATTCTCGATCAGGAAGATCACCGGCAGCTTGTGAACCGCCGCGAAGTTGAGCGACTCGTGGAAATCACCTTGGCTGCTGCCGCCTTCTCCGGTGCAGGCCATTGCGACCGCATCTTCGCCGCGCAGCTTCGAAGCAAGGGCCACTCCAACTGCGTGTGGTAGGTGGCTGGCCACCGGACTTGACCCGGTGATGATCTTTAGCCTGCGCGAGCTGTAGTGCGCAGGCATCTGCCGCCCCTCGCTGGTGGGATCGCCATGTTTACCAAGGAGACTCAGCATCATTTCGCGGGGCGTATGGCCGAAGTGAAGTGCGAGGGCCAGGTCGCGATAATAAGGGAGGAGGAAATCCTTGCCTCGCTCCAGGGCATATCCAGCTCCGGCTTGCGCAGCCTCATGTCCTTGACACGATATGACGAACGCGGCCTGTCCAGCCCGGTTGAGAAGCCACATGCGCTCATCGAGTGCTCTCGCTGTGGCCATGAGTTCGTACATTTCACGGAGCTGCTCCGGCGGGAGCTGCGCGGCATCATCTGGTCGCTGCTTCACTCCTACTGGCCCGGACGTAGAGCTCGTCATGATGGAGCCTCCTGAACGTTGATGGGGCCCGAAGGCCCCATGTCCTAGATGTGAATCTGGCGATTGTCGACCGCTAGCGCAGCCTCGCCAATTACTTCGGATATCGTCGGATGTGGATGGACGGTTTCGCCGATCTCCCACGCCGTCGCTTCAAAAAGCTTGGCCATCGCGGCCTCGGCGATGAGTTCAGTGGCGTTCCCGCCGATCATGTGGACGCCAAGTACGTCGTCGGTGTCTTTGTCAGCGATAACTTTGGCAAATCCATCGTCCGAACCTTCGATAAGCGCCTTGCCGTTTGCGCGAAGCGGGAACTTGCCCACTTTGATTTCATGGCCTTGCTCGCGTGCCTGCTTCTCAGTAAGGCCGATGCTCCCAATCTCCGGATGGCAGAAGGTCACGTTGGGGATTCGGTTGTAATCGATGGGCAGCGGCTTCTCGCCGGCCAGCAGTGCCATAACGAACATGCCCTGGTGCATCGCAGTGTGGGCAAGCATCTGTTTGCCGACGACGTCTCCAATGGCGTACACGCCGTCAACGCCGGTACGGAACTCATCATCGATAATAATGTAGCTTCGTTCGGTCTTGATGCCGAGTTCCTCGAAGCCCATGTCCTCGATGTTTCCCTGGCGACCGGTTGCGACCATAAGCGCATCCGCTTCAACGACTTCTTCTTTGCCGTTCTGCTTGACCCGCAGCCGCACTCCGCTTTCGGTGATGTCGAAATCTTCGCTGGTAGGACGATAACCTGGGATGATCTTGATCCCCGCTTTGGTGAACGACCGCGTCAGTTGCTTGGAGACTTCCTCGTCCTCATTCGGGATCACATTGCCAACCAACGTGACGTCGCAACCGAAGTCGTTCCAGACAGTCGAGAACTCGACACCAGTCGCTCCAGCTCCACGGACGATGACACGCTTCGGAACCCAGTCCATCCGGGTGGTGTGATCGCTGTTGAGCACGCGCTTTCCGTCGAACGCAATCCCCGAGATTGGACGTGGTCGCGAGCCGGTATCAATGATGACGGCATTTCCGGTGACATCTTTGGTTGAGCCGTCTGGTGCGGTAACGGTGACGGTCTTGTTGTTTTTGAGGTATCCGACACCGTCGTAGACAGTGATCCCATGCTTGCGAAAGAGAAACTTCACCCCATTGAAATTCTTTTCGACAATTTCGCCGGATCGCTTGATCGCCTGTGGGAAGTTGGTCTCAATTCCCGAGACGTTGACACCATATTCAGCGGCGTGCTGAACGAGATGAACGACTGATCCACTTTTGAGTAGGGCTTTGGTCGGGATACAACCTCGATGGAGGCACGTGCCCCCGATTTTGTCTTTCTCGACAACGGCAACTCGGAGACCGAGTTGCGCTCCGCGAATCGCGGCAACATAACCACCTGTCCCGCCACCTAGCAGGACGACATCGTAGGCATCTTCTGGCATGCCTTCTCCCCTCTACATCATCGTAGTTCCGCACACCTGCGGTCGTGGGGCGAGGCCAGCCCGCTTTATTCACATCGTGTTCGCCGGATTGAGTAATCGCGACGACCGGTCGTATGACTTGCGAGCGAGTGTCCCGCCAGTGACGGCTGCACCTTTTGTGCCAAGATCCAGGCGCCGAATCACAGGCGTCTATGAAGCTAGTATAGCAGTGAGTGCTTCCCCACACGTCCTAATTTCTCGATGACCTTGCGCATTTTTCAGAGAGGAACTCGCGTGTCAACGGGGCAGTTTCGTTGTCTCTGCGGCGATCACAAGTCGACGGAGTTGACGAAGCGTGATTTGCATGATCTTCGTTGAAGAAATGCGGAGTGAATTGAAGAGTGAGGTGCCGGAAACGTCCGGCACTGCTGGGGAACCAGCGACGGGCCGCCCGCGTCATGCGCGGCCGAATCCCGCGCGTCTAGCTGAACTTCCCCAAGCGCAATCTGTCATTGTCCTGCGTCGGTTCGAACGACCATGCCGGCGGCGTTGGAAGACGCCGGATCGCTCAGGATTCGTCAATGTTGTCGAATTGTCATAAAATTGCCCAGATTCGACCCGCGTTCGCTACGCCCGTGTCCGTCTAGAATGTCCAATAATCTACTGACATATGGGCGTAGGTTCTTGAATTGACAGCGATCTTGAAATGATATCGGCGAACTTCTCAGCGGGCTGCAATGCCGATGGCAGCGTTCAAATTCAGTGTCGAGGAATCACGAATTTGGAACGATCAGCATGAGAAGCCGAGTCTGGAAACTGGAATGGATTCGCTCCCCAGGTTGTTTTTTCTGAGCAGGCGGTCCAGATTGGAACCTGGCTCCGCATGTCGGAGAAAGCCGAACGGGAGGGTTTTCGAGCGTTCCGAATCAACAATGACGCACGATGGTGCGCGGCGGCGAGCCACAATCACGCTGATGCACCACTCGTCCCGGATTGTGTCAACAGCGTTCTAAACGGCTGCCGCAAATGCGACAAATGGGTATGTGGACGTGCAACCCGACGGCGAACGGTTCGTCTAAACTCCGACGCTAAACGTACAGCGCTCGCCTGTACTCGATTTCGGTGTCGTATGCGGTTTGCGCGATATCAGATGGCGTGAGTCGGAGCCTGTGACCATGCATCATTTCGACAAGTCTCCAGGAGAACCGGAGTAGAACGCAGGAGAGACCGGTACGTGAAGTACCCTGTGAATCGCACCGAACAAGACCGCACCCTTCCGTTTGGCTGGTGGGGACACCGAGCCAGTCCGGACCGCCAAATCACGGTGCTAGACATTCTGCAAGAAAGTAATCTAAACACCCGTATCGCTGCCTTCTTGTGGATGGCGATTGAATCTCGGGCGTCGCTGGTTGTGTCGGCAACCGTGGAGGACGCGGGCAAGACGACCTTACTCACAGCACTGCTCGACTTCCTTCCCCCTGAAGTCGAGACCCTCTATCTCCGCGGCTGGTACGAACGTTTCGATTTCCTCGATACGCATTATCCGGAATCGACGTATCTCCTCTGCAACGAGATCAGTAACAACCTGCCGACTTATCTCTGGGGGACGGGCGTTCGACGTTTGTTTGAAGCGGCCGACCGCGGGTTTTCGTTTGCAACGACGCTTCACGTAAACAACGCGTCAGAGATGGTCGATCTGATGACATCGTTCCCACTGGATGTACCGAGACGGCACCTGAGTCACGTCGACCTGGCGTTGACTCTGAGTGGAGGCAGCCGCTCGTCAAAATACCTCCGTCGACTGATGAAAATCGAGATGATTCATCCGTTCGACAGCGACGACGTGAAGGTCGAGACAATCGCCGAACGTGACGTGCTCTTGAGTCCGTTGGTCTCACGACCCGGTCGCTTGATCGGTGTGTTGACGGAGCGATTCGGTATCGAACGTGAATACGCGACCAACGAACTGGTGCGACGCGAGCAGTTCCTCGAGCGTCTTCAGCGTGACGGTCTTGGCCAGTCGGGCAGCGTGCGACAGGCTCTCCAAGAGTTCTTGGCGCGGTAGCGCCAAACGTCGAAAAGACGCACCTGGGGTGAACCTCTGGTCAACCATTGCTGCCGAATGCCGTGTCGGTGCGGCGTCAATTGACATATGGGCACCCGGTAGTACGATTAGGAACATCGACGGTCGAGAATTTGCGATGTTCTTTCCCACTGGAATCCCGACCCCACTGGACCCCCATCGGTGAATGAAGGAGCAGGTCCCACATGAGTAAGCCGCGTACGCTCGGCGAACTCCGCGAGAGCGGTTACCAAGTTGCACCAGTTCGCGAGGAGATGCGAAAGAATCTGATCGAAAAGCTGAAATCTGGCGAACCAATCTTCGCGAATGTTCTCGGTTATGAGGAGACGGTCATTCCGCAGCTGGAGAACGCAGTTCTCTCGGGGCAGGATGTCATCTTTCTTGGAGAGCGTGGGCAGGCAAAGACGCGCATGGCGCGTGGCCTTGTCAATCTCCTCGACGAGGAGGTGCCGATCGTCGCCGACAGCGAGATCAATGACAACCCGTTTGATCCGGTCAGCCGCGCCGCTCGTGAGCGCATCGCCGCGGACGGCGATAAGACGCCGATCGAATGGCTGCCGCGATCCAGGCGCTATGCGGAAAAGCTGGCGACGCCCGATACGACCATTGCCGATCTCATCGGCGAGGTCGATCCGATCAAAGTGGCCGAAGGTCGCTATCTATCGGACGAATTGACCATTCATTATGGCCTGATTCCCCGCACCAACCGCGGGATATTTGCGATTAACGAGCTTCCTGATCTGGCTGAGCGAATTCAGGTTGGTTTGCTCAACATCATGGAAGAGCGGGACGTTCAGGTGCGGGGTTATCGGATCCAGCTCCCGCTAGATGTATACGTCGTAGCCAGCGCCAATCCTGAGGATTACACGAATCGTGGACGGATTATCACACCGCTGAAGGACCGCTACGGTTCGCAGATTCGGACACACTACCCGACCTCGATCGCTCTCGAAGTCGACATCATGGAGCAGGAACGAACCCACTTTGCAACTGATGGTATTGAGGTCGTTGTACCGGACTATCTTCGAGAGGTCATCGCAGAGATCACGCATCTCGCCCGCCGCAGTCACGACGTCAGCCAGCGCTCCGGTGTCAGCGTCCGTATGTCCATCGCAAACTACGAGAACGTGGTCAGCAACGCGATCAAGCGGGCGATTCGCCTGAACGAGAAGCACGCTGTTCCACGCATGAGCGATCTACACGCAGCGATCGCTTCGACGACCGGGAAGATCGAACTCGAGGCCATGGGCGATACCCAGGAGGATCGGGTCGTGGATAAGTTGATCCAGGGAGCGATCCTAACGACATTCAATCGTCATTTCTCGCCGCGAGATTTTGATGATCTGGTGCTTGGGTTTGAGAACGGGCTGACGGTCGAGACGTCCGACATGATGCCCTCGATGGAATACGTGCATCAGGTTTCGCACATGGAGGGCATGCACGAAGCCGCTGCGACTCTCGAAGCGAGTGGCGATCCCGCCGCTATCGCTGCGACGGTCGAATTTGTGCTCGAAGGTCTTCATCTGAGTCGACGCCTAAACAAAGACCGTTCGTCGGGACCCGGCGGAACGCTCTATCGGGGGTAAAGCCATGTCACGTTGGTCCGCATTCGACTCTCGCTATTCACGCTGGGACGGCACCCAGGAGATCAACGCATTTGACGCAGAGGCGATCATGGATGCCATTTCCGACGATGTGCTCTCGGACGGTGACCTCAACCGCGCATTGCAACGGCTCTTCCGCTGGGGTGCCAGCCAGCAGGATGGAAGCCAGATGCCCGGTATGCGCGATCTGATGGAGCGCATTCGTCGTATGCGTGAACAGGAGATGAACCGCTACGACCTTGGTTCTATTCTCGACGACCTCAACCAACAACTGGACGATGTCATCGAGACTGAGCGATCCGGCATCGAAGATCGACTACAAGCAGGCCGGGAGCGTCTTGAGCAGATGCTGAATCCTCAACAAGCACAGTCTAGTGCGCAACAGCCGAGTGGCGAATCAGGACAAGATTCGGAAGCTGGGGGCCCGGGAGAATCAGGCGAGAGCCAGTCCGGTGACGGCGAATCCGCGGAATACGACGAGAATATTCACAAGTTACTCGAGCGGATGGCTGCAAAGAATCAAGAGAAGCTCGATGCTCTGCCGGCCGATCCAGCGGGAAGAATTAAAGAGCTCAACGACTACGATTTCATGGACCCGGGCGCGAGACAGAAATTTCAAGATCTTCTCGCGTCGCTGCAGCAGCAGATGCTTCAGCAGACTTTCCAAGGAATGCAGCAGTCCCTCCAGAACATGTCGCCGGAAGACATGCAGGGAATGCGCAACATGCTGCGCGATCTCAACGAGATGCTCGAAGAGCGAATGCGCGGGGGCGAGCCCGATTTCGAACGGTTCATGCACAAGCACGGCCACTATTTCGGCTCCGACATCAATAGCCTCGACGAACTTCTCGAGCATATGGCTCGCCAGATGGCCGCCATGCAGAACCTGCTTGACTCGATGACGCCTGAGATGCGCCAGCAGCTTCAGGAATCTCTGGACGCGGTGATGAGCGATCCGCAAATGCAGGAACAGATGAGCCAGCTGTCTCAAAACCTTGCCCAGCTCATGCCGAACAATCCGTATCGTGGCCAGTTCGACGTCGGTGGCAGCGAAGATCTGACCCTTGGCGAAGCGATGAGGCTGATGGAGCGGCTGCGCGAGATGGAAGAGGTGGAGGATCAGCTCAAGGGGGTGCGTGATTGGCGCGACCTCGAGCACGTCGACGACGAGAAGATTCGCGAGCTGCTCGGGGACGATGTCGGCCAGGATCTTGACCAGCTTCGGCAGTTGACCAAGTTGCTCGAAGATGCTGGATTCATCCAGCGTACCCGTCGCGGCTATGAGTTGACACCGCTCGGGGTTCGCAAGATTGGCCAGAAGGCGCTGAAAGATATCTTCCAGCATTTGAAGCGCGATCGCTTCGGTGAGCACAAGCTCGATCGATCCGGGGCTGGCGGCGAACGTACTGACGACACGAAAGCGTATGAGTTTGGCGATCCGTTCTTGCTTGATCTGCCCAAGACCGTAATGAATGCGGTTCATCGTGACGGCATTGGCAGTCCAGTGCGTTTGGAGCCCTCGGACTTCGAGGTCTATCGCACCGAGATGATGTCGCAATCGTCCACGGTTTTGATGGTGGACATGTCGCGCTCGATGCTCTACAACGGATGCTTCACCGCGGCCAAGAAGGTCGCGCTGGCACTCGACAGCCTGATCCGGTCGCAATTCCCGCGTGACAATCTGTATATCATCGGGTTCTCATACATCGCCACCGAGCTCAAGCCTTCGATGCTGCCGAACATCAGCTGGGATGAGTACAACTACGGGACCAACATGCAACACGGCTTCATGCTGTCGCGGCAGTTGCTGGCACGTCATAAGGGTGGCAACAAACAGGTTATTGTCATTACCGACGGCGAGCCGACCGCGCACTTCGATGGATCCCAGGTACGTTTCTCCTATCCCCCGACGTATCAGACGTTACAGGAGACCCTCAAAGAAGTGGTGCGCTGCACTCGCGAGCGGATTACAATCAATACGTTTATGCTGGAGCGAAGCCCGTACATGGCGGGATTCGTCAGCGAGATGGCAAAGATCAACAAGGGTCGAGCGTTCTTCGCCGAGCCGGACCATCTGGGCGAGTACCTTCTCGTCGACTACGTGGCGAACAAGCGCCGGCACGTCTATCAGTAGTGGGTAGTGGCTAGGACAATCCGAGCCAACTCGAATCGGAGAGATAGGGACGATGTCAGGAAACGCTCAACGCGCGAGCGAGACACCGGAATATCTGTTTCGTCATGAGGACATTCTGCGAGCCATCGGCCGCTATATTGATGAGCATAGGGTCCAGGACGTGGTGCTGCTGCAACTGGACTCAGGCATTTTGCTGCGAGGTCTGCAACCGTCGTCCAATCGAAGCCGGGTCGAGTCGGTCGAGCAATTGTTCACTGCCAAGGAGATGGTCGAGCACGTCTTCACCGACGATGATCTGAAGCGGATTGACGACGCTTCGAGAAAGCAGCGCGGACACGGCACGTCCATGTTCCATTGATCGCTTGAACTTGGGATTGTCCAGGTACCACACGCTCCAACAACTTGCGTCAGCATGGCACCGGGGGTCTCTCGACGCCCGGTTCTCGTTTTCCGGCATTTTGCGGAGACGATGTTGCTGTCTCAGTCAGTCTCGATTTGCGGCGCCGTGAATACCTGTCGTGGTCGGTTCGCGAGATTCGTCGGCCGCTCGAGAATGACTAGGGCTAGCGCCCAGACCATCACCTCGATGCTGATGATCGCCGCTATTGTTCCGTGAGTGGCACTCGATGCGGTGAAAAAGTTGAACAAGCTGTGCCAGATCACGACTACCAGGATGCTGCCGCCGGTGCTGTTGTACAGCCAGGTAAAAAGGATAGCGCCGGACAGAATCCCAAAGAAGAAACCAGGTGCACCGCGTGCTCCCATCTCTCGGTAGGTTGGCACATAGAAGAATGCCGGAAGATGCCAGAGCGCCCAAAACACGGCCAGCATGAGCGTGGCAGTGAGTGCTTGGTGACGCTCCTGGAGCCTCGGTAGCGCGAAGCCACGCCACCCGATCTCTTCTCCGAGACCGTTAGTAACGAACCACATCAGTAGCGCGGCGGGGCCGATCGCCGGGAGGAAGTTCACTTTACCCAGGTCCCAAAGGTTAATCCATTCCCCATCGGCGAACCGAGCGATTACTGCGGCGACCAAGAAAAGTGCGATTGGTGAGCCGGCTGAAATTAGTAGCCACTTCGCTCCAACTCGCCATTTTACGACCCGACCGGCGAGATCGCGCAGCCCCGTCGATCCCCCGGTTAAGGCGGTCACGATGATTGCTGCGGCGGCCGGTCCGATCTGTGCCAGGTAATGCAGCGCCTGGGGCAGATGCAGGTCAGCAATGTCCTGGGCGGCAATCGCCAGTGGTCCAGCTATCGACCAGGTGAATGCATAGGCGAGGATGAAATAGAAGTAGAGTGGATGCTGGTCTACCACGTTCTTTCGCCGCATGGCCTTCATCGCATCAGTCCGATCTGGTCAGCGGAACATTGCCTCGGTGCCCGTTTCCTGCTCTTGTACAGGGTCGATTAGAGCTTTGCCTTGTCTGACGCTGTCGCCATTGACGGCCGAGATGCTGACGATGACGCGCAATTGAGCGAGGCGTTCAAGCGCTCCCGGATCAGACGGGTTACCATCCGATTTCAATGAGATTCCCGCGTGTTCGCGATAGCTCGGCGATTGTCGCAGCACCGCGAGAACTCCTGAGACGACCTGATCTGGATCCTCGAGAACTGCGCCGTAGGCATCGATCAGTTGTCGTTTGACGAGAATTTGAACCTGGGCCCCGCCTCTGAGATTGCGCCACCAGGTCCGGTCGCGATTGCTTACGATGAGGTATTCGTTCGTTTCTGGAAGGCGAACATAGTTAACCGGAGTCGAGTACTGATGACCGCTCTTCGTGCCGGTAACGGCGATTAGGAGGACCGAATCACTGATGAGACCATTCAGCGGAGATCTGAGCAGCGCCACTACAGGACCATTGGTCAGACGTTGCCAGTTCATGGCGGGTGGCTTTCGCGACGAGCCGGATGCTCACACCTTCAGCATATTCGTCACTCGCGACGCGCGAGTAACAGAATCCCGCTACAGATTACATCTCCGCGACAGACAGCCTTCGCGCTGAAGAGGCTCCAGTAGGACATTTATTGGTTCATATGAGGTGTCAAGACCGAGCGCCTGGAGCGCTCGAACAACGCAGTCGTCAAGAAATGCGTATGGCTCCATCAACGACATCCCGGAACCCAGGTCTGCCGGTGCACGAATGGAGTAGGTGATCACGTTCGGCACTTCGACATACATCGCGCCGCCGCCGGGTCGATCGCTAATCAGATTGGACTTCGCCTAGCGGCTGCCACCCCGCAGCAAGTTCGAAAAACCGTCACCAAGCACGCTGAACGAGATGCCGACGATGGCGATGGCGAGCCCTGGAAACGTTGGAAGCCACCATGCCAGGGTAACGTACTCGCGGGAATCGGCGATCATCGATCCCCACTCAGGGTTCGGTGCCTGAACGCCCAGGCCAAGAAAGCCCAGCGCCGCACCAGCCAGAATGTTGAACACCACCACCGACATCGAGAAGATAAGCGCTGGCCCGATCACGTTCGGCAGTAAGTGCCGAGTCATGATCCGCATATCGGTGCAGCCTAACGTTCGCGCCGCGATTGTGTATTCGAGATTCTTGGCGGCCAGCACCTCTCCACGAATGAGACGTGCAAAGGCGACCCAACTGACCAGAATCAGCGCGTAATACATGTTGAGCAGTCCGGGTCCCATGACCGCGATGATGGCGATAAGTAGGACGTAGAATGGGAAAGCGACCTGGATCTCAATGATACGCATAAAGAGCGTGTCGATCTTGCCACCGTAGTAGCCTGACACGCTTCCGATGGCGATTCCCACGATCAGGGGTACGAGCGCGGTGATGATTCCCACGCCGAGATCGATCCGCGAGCCGTAGAGAATCCGCGAGAGCTGGTCGCGCCCGAACTTGTCAGTTCCCAGCCAGTGCGCCGCACTTGGCGCTTGTACTGCGGCTTCGTAATTTTGCTTAATTGGATCATAGGGCGCGAGAAAAGGTCCCACGACTCCGATCAGGAGCACGACGAAGACGAGAGAAAGACCCACGATGAGCGTTGGGTTACGTCGCGCCTCTCGTTTTATCTGCATCCAGCGAGTCGGTCTGTCGAGTTCGCGTTCGGCGAGACTTGTAGCGATCGAGGTCATCCTGATTCCCTTACAGCGTGATGCGAGGATCGACGAACGAATACGCGAGGTCTGTCAGCAGATAGATGACCAACACCAGTACGGCATACACCAGCGTGAATCCCTGGACGACCTGGTAGTCACGTCCCATGATCGCCGAAATCATCATGGTCCCCATACCCGGCAATGCGAAGACGGACTCGATAATCACCGAGCCCCCGACAAGCCAACCGAGATAAAGCCCGAGCAACGTTACGGTCGAGATGAGTGCGTTCCGGAGAACATGTCGCATCATGATGGCTTGCGAGCGCAGCCCTTTTGCCCGTGCCACGGTGACATGATCTGAGGCGAGCGCTGCCAGGATAGAGTCGCGTAGGTTACGAATCAAAACAGCTGAGACTCCGAGCGCCATCGTCAAAGCGGGCAAGAAGAGGTACTTCAGATTCTCGATGGCCCCGTTGCCGATCCCACCTACTGGGAAGATCTGAACTTTCACCCCAAGCAAAATGAGCAACAAAATGCCGACCCAAAAGGAGGGTGTCGAAATCCCGAGAACAGTGAAGCTGCGGATGGCCTGATCGATCCAGGTACCCTTGTTGAGCGCGCTAATGACAGCCAGCGGGACGGTGAGCAAGATGGCGATCGTCATCGAGTAGAGGACCAGACCGAGCGTAAGAGGAAGTCTTTGTCGGACGAGTTTCGCGACTGGTTCCCGAACCACGGCCGAGCGTCCGAGATCGCCGCGAAGTATTTGTTTCACAAAGATCCCGAACTGCACCGGAAGTGGATCGTTGAGCCCGAGATGATCGCGCATTTCTGCGACCTTGTCAGGCGTCGCCTGGACGCCAAGCAACGTCACGGCCGGGTCGCCTGGAATCGCCCGAATCATCAGGAAAATGAGCACCGCAAGGACTACGAGAGTCGGGATCATCTGGATTAGACGATTCAAAACGTACGCTGTTCTTCCCATAGCTCACTCCCTGGTCATCGGGGCTGCGTTGAACGACTGGCTTAGATCTGCCGATTGGACTGGTCGGTTGAATCTGATTCAACCGACCAGTCTCTCCCATCCTGCGTGTGGTGGTTACTTCGAGCGCCAGAACTCCCACCAGTACGGGAAGCCAAGTGGAGAGCGATAGTAGCCCTGAATCTTGTTGCCGATGTAGGCGACATTCGATGTGTAGTAAAGGTCGATGGTGCCGCCGACGTCGTTGTTGTAGATCTCCTGGAGTTTGTAATAGATCTGCTTTCGCTTCTCTGGGTCAAGCTCCTGCGACGCCTGGGTCACCATATCTTGAGCTTCCTGGCTCGGCTCGTAGCCGCTGTTCATGCGCGGCGTAATGAAGAAGAACTGGACCAGTTGATCCGGATCGGCCATCCCATTCGTCCACTGATACCCTGAGATGGCCTCGTAATCGCTCTTGTACCAGTTCCCGCCGAGAGTGGACGATTCAACCTCTTCGATCGTCAAATCGATGCCGATTGCTTGCCACATTTGCTGGGCAAGAACCGCGTTGTCGTGCCCGATCTGTGCGCCACTGGGATACTGCAGTTTCGCACCCTTATGTCCATTGGGGTACTTCGACTTGGCGATCAGATCCTTGGCCTTAGCCACGTCATACGGCAGTGTCAGGTCCGGGTCCCAATCGAGCGTACCCTTGGGGAAGAAGGAATTGGCGAGGACGGCGGTGCCTGCTGTGGCGCGGTCGATCATTGCTTTGCGATCCAGCGCCAGGCTCATGGCTTGCCGAACATTGATGTCATCAAATGGCGGCTTCGTGAGCTGGATGACCATGAAGTAGACCTGCTGCTGCGGCGCCATGACGAGCTTGCCCTTTTTATCATTCTGAAGGGTTGCCACCTGGCTATAGGGAGCAGATCCGCCATCGATCTGACCAGCCTGAACCTGCAGCACCTGGGTGGTGATCTCCGCCACCTGCTTGATGACAATCTGGTCGACGTATGGGTAGGGCTTGCCATCAGGTGCCATATCCCAGTAGTCGGGATTCTTCTCCATGGTGAAATGATCGTTGCGAACCCATTCCTTAAGTTTGAACGGCCCCGTTCCGATCGGGTTGGTGAATTCGTCTTTACCAATCTTCTTGATTTCAGCGGCCGGGAACACGCCATTCGCGGGAACAGCCATTCGAGCCAGGAAACTCGCGATCTTGACAGAGAGGACGACCTTCACAGTCGAGTCGTCGATCGCATCGATGCTCGTAGCGTCCGCGAGCTGCCACATGTAGCTGCCCATCGATTGGTTTCGCTTGAGACAGGCCACGACATCATTTGCCGTAACTGTGCTTCCGTCGTGAAATTTGACGCCCTTGCGGAGATTGAAGGTATACGTCAGACCGTCGGTGCTGACATCCCACTTCTGTGCGACCGCCGGCTCGACGCCCGATCCTTCGCGATTGGCTCGGGCCATGGCCTCGATCATTGGAACCATGACCGTCTCGTCGACAAGTGCCTGTGACCAGATGGGATCGAGTTTCTGCGGTGAACTGGTATAGGCCCACGTCAGTGTTCCGCCACGAACGACGTCACCGGCCGCAGCCGCGGTCGAAGTGCTCGACGTTGCCGATGTGGCGGCCGACGTTGCGACTGATGTCGCGGCAGCGGTTCCGGACGAACCGGAGGCCTGAGTTGCCGAAGATGCGGTAGTTGCCGTTGATCCACCCGACGCGGTGGTTGGAGTACTGCTGCTGCCGCCGCATGCGGCGAGCAGTGTGGAGATTGTGCCTCCGAACACAGCCAAGCCACCAACAGCGCTTGCACGCTTCAGAAAGCGGCGCCGCGACAATGACGACGAGGACGGTTCGATCTCTGTCGGCGTGATGTGGTCGTGTCGTTCACCGGTCATATGGATATCTCCTCCTGAACGTCCAGTTCAAATGTTTGGCGTCTCTTCGCCTGGTTTTGACGTCGTTGTCGATTCCACAGCGTCACAGGTCATTGTGTGCTATGGAGGAGATGCTCCTTTCTCTCGCTGCGCCGCTCCATATCGAGGCTCGGTGCAAACAACTCACCTGGAGCCCATGATCATCTCGGCCAATCCCGCCAATCAGCCTTGCGGCCCTGCCCGATTGGTTAGCGCGGGATCGACTGTAGTCGAGCGAAATCCCCGTCGCCCTCCATCTGCTCGGCTTCTTCACCGGCCAGAAGCATGCGCTCCCAGTCGAAGGCGAACTTAGGAACTTCCAGAATGTGCGCGGTCCTGATCTGCGTAATGCCGTCGATTTTGCCAATCTTTCCCAGAAGCAGGTGGCGTAGATGGTGGTGCGATCGAACCATCGCCTCAGCCAGGATGTCGAACGTTCCCGAGGCCACTCCCAACCAGCGGATCTCATCCAGCGCCACGAGTGCGGCGACCACATCTTCGTGGCGCTGCGGATCCGTCCAGATCTCGATCATGACTTGAACCGGTAGCCCAATACGATCACCATGGGCAAACGCCGCAATCGTGATGACCCGATCATTGACCATCCGATCGATTCTTCGGGAGACGGTTGTACGAGGAACATTGAGTGCCCGCGCAATTTCGGACGTTGCTTTTCGTCCATCATCTTGGAGCTGGGCGATAATCTTGAGATCTAGCTCGTCCAACTCGAATTCGCCGGACACATACTACTCCGCTCCGTATGGTGACCGCGGGACATGTCAGAATGAGCGAATACTAACAACTCTATGGTTATTTGTCAATGATTTCGGCGATTCAGATGTCAAAACGACCACAACGCCCAGGCGTCGATTCTCAGGTCCCACAATGTCAAGACATCTCACGGTGATTCGAGAAGTAGTCGGTCGTTACGGTCGTTCAGCGATCTCGCCTACGGTACGTGCCTTCGGCGGCCACGATGAGCTATGGAATAGCGTAGGTCCATTCGTGTGTACTGTATTTGTTGCGTGTGAGATCTTCGGCCGCGGATAGTTCCTCTTCGGTAATGGTGTCCTCCTCCAGTCCGTAGGAGGCGGCAAATTCCGCGATCATGTGGTCAATGATGGTCTCGCGCGGCAGTTGGGTCTGCAGTCGAAGCGGTCCCACGCGCTTGGCAGCGCTGGAAATCCCCTTGTCGCTCAGCTTTTCCTTGCCGATGCGTAGTACTTTGAGCATACGATCGGAGTTCATGTCGTAGGACATGGTGGTGTGGTGGAGCACGGCGCCGAAACGTCGGGCTTGTGCCGCGCCGCCGATCTTTCCTCCACTTGACGTAATGTCGTTGATTGGTTCATACCATGCGTCGATTCCGAGCGACCGCAGCGCACGAATGACCCACTCATCAAGAAAGGCGTATGACTCCACAAACGACATCCCGGAAACTAGATCTGGGGGGGCATACACCGAGTAGGTGATCACATTCGGCACCTCGACGTACATTGCGCCGCCGCCGGTCATGCGCCGAGTGATGGGAACCTTGAGTTCCTTCGCACCCGACTCATCGACCTCGTTGCGAACTGACTGAAAGCGGCCGAGGACGATTTCGGGCTCGAGGCGTTCCCAGAAGCGAAGAGTTGGATGGCGCTCACTGGCACCTACGCGCCGCGTCAGGACCTCGTCGATGGCATGGTTTACCGGCGCGGCGACCGGTTCTCCGCGAATGAGCTGCCAAGAATACTGTCGCCAGCGGGATGCAGCACTCATACAACCGCCCGTCTTACTGCTTTTGCGACAGCGTCGGCAGAGAAACCTATCATTTCGACTCCATCCGGAACGGAAATCCGAATTTGCTCCGCGATCTCTTCCTCGGTGGCATTCGAAGAGAGATTCTCGATCGAACTGGTGATCTGCGCCAACGCTTCTGGCGGCTCGAGAAAGAAGTCCCCGCTGATCACGACATCGATAAACTTGCCATCGTGAACGTCGAGATCGGAAACCACGAGTTTGCCGCCCGGCGTCTTGTACTCTCCATGCATTTGAAAATGATCCTATCTTTGCGGCCTATCCAATTGATTCTACGACCGCGAATTCAGCGAGGGCAATTGCGGCGATCGCGACCGTGTTACCGGTTGTCGAGGCCGCAGTAACTGAACGGTAGAATTTGTGACTTTCAGACGTCGCCCTTCACCGGCAGTCGGGTTGCCAGATCACGAGTGATTTCGCTGGCGGCTCGCCAGGTTGATGAGTTCGGGCCGAGGCTTCCGTCTGGATTGACATTGGCGATCCACTGGAAGAGAGAAGCAGCGCCCTGGTGTATTTGAGGCGGCAGTCCGAGAACTTCGAAGGTCGACGCGACCTCCTGCATCTCGCCGACCCAACGAGCCGACTTAGGTGGCATCGACGGAATCTGTCTCTCCATCCACGCGAGTAACGCAGGTTGACTGGACTGCAGCTCGGACACCAGCGAGTCTTCCAGGTCAAGTGCCTGGCTTGCCACCAAGATTTCGGTTGCCAATGCATTCAACCCCTTGGTGAGCGCCCCGTAGCACATCTTGAGACCGGACGCTTGTCCAGTCGCTGGTCCGAGGACGCGAATGTCCAGTCCGAACTCGCCCAACGCCGCCAACTCATTCGCGGCCGGCCCGGAGGCGTAGAGTCGCGGGCCTGCGCCGTTGATGATCGGTGGGCCGCCGACGATGCCCACGTCCGCGAATCGCGCACCTGCATCGGTCAATAGTGTCTCAATCGGCCGAACCGTGTGTGGCGCGATAGCGTTGCAGTCAACGTAGAGGAGTGACGTCCCGCTCGCCGTGAGCGCGCCCACCATCCGCTCGCCGATACCGCGAGCAAGGGCCGGCGCGACAACGCACAGGAGGATGTCTGCTTCCTCGACCAGCGCGCGGTCGTCCTGTAGATCGTTAATTCCGGCGAGCGCGGCCCGTTCCGCTGTTCGCCTGCTACGGCCGTTGAGGTTGGTGACAACGCGTGCCCCGTTGTGGTTCAACACGGCGCCAATTGCGTGTCCCATCTCGCCAGGACTGATCAGACCTACGGTAGTCATCGGTGCCTCCTGTTCTCGATACTCGATATCTGCGCCACCACTTCGGCGCTCGTCACGCTTTGTTCAGAAAGTCGGCAACGCGCGGATAGTCGATGATGGGTTTGCCATCGCGCAGCCATTGTCGGATGTCGGGCGTCTTCCCGAAGCGCGCCCGGCAAGCGTCAAGGAGATCCGCCGCGTCCTCAGGCCGAATAACGACGATTCCGTCATCATCAGCGACGATCAGATCGCCTGGTGAAACCGGCACCCCACCACAGCTGACCGTCGTATTGATCTCGCTTTCGACGCCGCTGCCCCGCGCCAGCAGGCCCGAAACTGAGCGTGAGAAGACTGGCCACTGCAGTTCTGCGATTTCCATCGTGTCGGTGACCGCGCCGTCGACAATCATTCCGGCGATACCTTTGGCCTTGGCCAACAATGTGGTGAACCCTCCCCAGCAGGCGATTTCGGTATCTCCACCGCGATCCATGACGATGACGTCTCCGCGTTGAGCCGCGTCGATGATCTTGCGATTTGATATTCCTCCGGTTGGAGGCATGCGTAGGGTGACCGCTGTACCCACAAGCCGGATGTCTCTCCAGACGGGCCGAATCGATGTGCTCATGAATCCCCATTGTTGGAGATGGCCGATATCTCCAACACCGATCGAGCGGAACCCGTCGATGATCTCCGTTGGAATCGTGCGTTGACCGTCGCGAATGACGTCCGGCATGATCCAGTTCCTTTCGATTTCAAGAGCGATTTGCTATGGCTGCATAATACAGCGGGTTTCTCGCGTGACGCGACAATGTTGTACTGTGATACGAAATAATGTGATCGTACTGAGCGTCTAACATAGCAAGACAATGATCAGGCCAACGGCGGCGAGTGTTTGGGGAAGGGAGATCCGGGTGGCTGGATTTGATCAGGATGTGCTCGCGGCTGTCGCGAGCGAACGTGAAGTCGAACTCACAACCTGGGGTCGAAAGAGTGGGAAGCCATCGCGGGTAATTCTCTGGATCTTCAGTGAGGGCGAACGCGTATTCATTCGTTCCGGCGGAGGCTTATCGCGGGATTGGCCGCAGAACTTCTTGGCGCGCGGCCGAGCGGTGCTGCACCTGAAGGGACGCGACGTCCCAGTCACCGGACAGCACATCACCGATCCAGGACTGGCCCGTAATGTCTCGTCGATGGCGTCCCGTAAGTACCAGGCAAACGTGCAGCAGTCGACTGGCGATGAACCACTTACTCAGGGCGAGAGTGCGACCTTCGAGCTATTCCTCGATGAAGCGGCGGCTGTGAACCAAGCAATGTAGCTCGGGCAACAAAGGCGGAGGCAAGCTCCGCCCCAGCATTTCGTTCGTGGCCGTCTCGATTCTACAGCCACTGGGAGACTTGTGAGTATCAGACAGCCATCGCCTTGATCGACTCCAAGGCTTGCTCGAAATCGCCGATAATGTCCACCGAGTTCTCACAGCCAACCGACACTCGCACCAACTCATCTCGGTGCGGCCAGACCAGCGTGGAGACGTCGCCGAGACTTACCGCGTGAGCGCAAAGCTTGAGTGCATTGGCGAACTGGCTACCAGCCGCAGAGCCGCCGTCGAGCTCAAACGAAAGCATTCCACCGTAACGACCGTTAAGGAGTCGCTTGGCGACCTGATGCCCGGGGTGACTCTCGAGTCCGGCGAAGTTGACGTTCTTCACCTCCGGCTGGTGTTCGAGGAACCGAGCCAATTCCATCGAATTCTGGCAGTGACGCTCCATGCGTAGCTCAAGCGTCTTGATGCCTCTCAAGAGCAGCCAGGAATTGAACGGGCTAATGCAGGAACCGAGCACTTCGATCTGACGCAGGATTGGATCGATCAGCGCCTTGTCGCCAGCGATGACCCCTGCCAGTGCATCTCCGTGTCCGCTGATGTACTTGGTGGCGGAGTGGAGCGATAGATGTGCGCCGTGCTCGATTGGCCGAAAGAGGTACGGGCTGCAGAACGTGTTGTCGACGATCAGAACGACGTCGTTCGATCGTGCGATCTCAGCCAGCGCCGGAATATCAGCGACTTTGATGGTCGGGTTGGCCAGGAACTCCGTGTAGATCACGCGAGTGTTCGGTTTGATTGCTGCGCGCACGGCGTCGAGGTCGCTGATATCGACTCGAGTGACCTCGACGTTGTCGGCCGGTGCCTCTTCATTCATGAATATGTCGGCCCAGAAATAGATATCGTCAGACGCGACGATGTGATCTCCCGAGCGGGCGAGCGAATGAAGGGCTGCCGCGATGACCGCCATGCCGGACGCACCTGCCACGGCTGCCTCGGCCCCTTCCAGATCGGCGATCTTCTTCTCCAGCGCTGAGGTGGTCGGATTACCACCACGTGTGTAGACCCAGCCTTCGACCTCTCCGCTCATGACATTCGCTTTGTCTTCGAGCGAATCGAAGGCGTAGGTCGAGGTCTGATAAATCGGGGTGTTGTGCGCGCGGGTGGCTGGATCGGTGTGCTCACCAGCGTGAATGGCCCGCGTCGAGAAACCGTGGCGATTGTTGGAACCGTCCATCTCTCGTCCTCCTTGGTCGCGTCCGCATGAAAGCGGCGAGTCGTGATGATGTGATTGTCGCATACCCGGGGGTTACTCCCCTGTTACCAGGCGCGTTCAACACGGCAGGCGCGCGCGCTGCGTTCGAGTCCGAAGCGGTTCGACGCCCATTTGCACGTATGCCGCAGGGGGTTACTATGGGCTCACCACGAAATCTGGCAATGAACTGGAGGGTGAGAACTTGGGCACGCGCAGCCAATGGATTATTGATAAGAGCGAGGCGGTCTCGCGTGACGGCATGGTGGCGGCGATGCAGCCGCTCGCGGCAGAGGCCGGGGCGGAGATGCTGCGCCGGGGCGGCAACGCCATCGATGCCGCGGTCGCCACGGCCTTCGCGGTCGGAGTCGTTGAGCCGTTCATGAGCGGGGTTGGCGGCATCGCCTTCATGGTCTATAGCGATGCAGCCACCGGCAAGAGCATCTGTTTCGATGGGAGTACGGTTCTCCCCAGATCAATTCGACCCGACATGTTCGATCTGTTGCCAGATGCTTCTCCGTCCGGTATGTACGGTTGGCCGGCAACCAAGGGTGATGCCAACAACACTGGCTGGCTCGCGCCGGGCGTGCCGGGGACACCGCACCTGCTGGGCGAAGCGCATCGACGGTATGGTCGTCTTCCCTGGAAGGAAGTGCTGCAGCCGGCCATCAAGCTTGCCTCGGAGGGATTCGAGGTCAACCACTACGTCTCAATGTCGATCACGTCAGCCTACGAGAATCTGCACCGGTTCCCAGAATCGAAACGGACCTTTTTCCGGCCAAGTGGCGCGCCGTACGCTCCGTCGGTCAGTGGCTCTGGAGATCGTCTGGTCCAGAAAGACCTGGCACGTACGCTCACGCTTATCGCCGACGAGGGGCCCGACACCGTCTATCATGGTGAGATCGCGCGGCTCATTGCCGAAGATATGCGACACAATGGTGGACTGATCAGTGCCGAGGATCTAGCGGCTCATCAGACTCGAATCTTCGAGCCGGACTCGATCGACTATCGTGGCTATCAGGTGACCGGCCAGCTTGTCTGTAGCGGTTATCCGACTATCGCCGAGGCATTGCAGATTCTGGAAGGCTACGATCTCGGCCGAATGGGTTTTCAGTCGACCGAAGCGACGCACCTGATCGTCGAGGCGTTGCGACGCTCGCTAGTTGACCGCCTGTCCTTTCTCGGCGATCCAGATTTGATGCCGGTGCCGCTCAAAGGCGCTATCTCACGCGGCTATGCCGACGTGAGACGTGGGACCATCGATACGCAGCGCGCAACGCCCGACGAGGGCCCGGGTGATCCGTGGCCATTCGATCCGAGTCGCGATGCAGTCTATCCTGAGCGTAGCGGCGTCACCGGTCAGGGTCAGACGACACATATCTCAATCGTTGACCGAGATCGGAACGTTGTTTCGCTCACGTCGACGCTCGGGGCCGCCTTTGGGTCCGGCGTGGTGATCAAGGGAACCGGGATTACGCTCAACAACGCCGTCACCTGGTTCGATCCGCGTCCGGGCGCGGTTACGTCGATCGGCCCTGGTAAGCGGGTGATGTCAGCAGCGACGCCGGTGATCGTCATGCGCGACGGCAAGCCATTCGCCGCGATCGGGTCGCCAGGAGGCCGACGCGTGATGTCGGCGGTCTACCAGATCATCGTCAACCTGATCGATTTCGGATTAGGAATGCAGGAGGCGGTGTCGGCCCCGCGTGTTCATTCGGAAGGTCGAGCGACCGAAATTTCCACCCGCTTTCCGGAGAGCGTGATCAACGAATTGGAGCAAATGGGTCACGAGATCGTGCGGCGTGAGGAATCGATCTCGTCGAGTTTCTTCGCTCGTCCAAATGGGATCAAGATCGATTCCGAGACGGGAAATCTGCACGCTGGCGTCTTCCCGTTCACGCCGGCGACGGCTATCGGCATCTAGTCAACTACCGGCGTGGGCGTCCGGTCTTTCCTTGAATGCACGGATCAGTCGAGTGATTCAAACAGAATGTTCTGGGCGCCCTCCCACACAACAAGCCGGCCCAATTCTTTGAGATGCTCGTGCCCGTCGACGATCGTGAGGACGTGGTTTCCGGCAAGTTGGCCCATTTTGCTGGCGAAGCAGGTCGAGCCGTAGGGGAAGAGGATCTCCGTTTCGCTATACCCTCCGGGGTAGAGCAGAATGTCGCCTCGTGATGGATAGCTCGTCTGGTTCTCGAATCCGACGCCGATGTCGAAATCGCCGAGCGGAATCCAGGCAGCCTCGCCACTCCAGCGTGCTTGAATGATTTTGTTGCGGAACGGCAGTTGAGCGCGAAAGGCGGCGCAAGTCTTCGGGGCGGCTTCCTCCTCCCAGCGAGCGGTGAAGGTCAGCGGACCGACGATAATACGGACGAGGCTCACAGGCGATCTTCCTTTCTGATTGTTGTCGACACACGTTCGCGATGGTTCGGGACTATCATTACAGACGGCAGTGCACTCTGTCGTGGCCGCGGAAACCCGACGGTCGATTTCTATGAGAGGGTGATTGGGACTCGGTGTCAGGTACTTGTTTCGCCGTTGAGCTTGCGACCTTCGATATTGGCGGTACCTTACTCACGTTCAGACCTGATCAGGTCCACGAGTGGGTCAAGGTGCTCGATGAAATCGGTCTGCGTGTCGAGGAAAGTCGCATCGGCGACGCAATCGTGCGTGAGCGACCTCGCGCCCGGGAGCGCCGCAAATCTGAAGTTCCGGCCGATCATCGGGTCAGCCCGGAAGCCGGTGAAGAGCGGCGACGACGTTTCCTTCGAAACGTGCTGAGTGATTCAGGGGTCCCGGGTGCGCAGTTGGAACGTGCGACTGATGCGGTAAAGGCGGCGTTCGATTCACCGCGCATGTATGTTGCCTATGATGATGCGTTGCCGACCCTGCGTGAGCTCTGGCTGCGTGGGCTAAAGCTTGCGGCCGTCTCAAACACCTGGCCATCAATGCCCAAGATTCTGAAAAGCCTTGGATTTGATCAATATTTGGGCTACTGGGTGATGTCGGAGTTCGTTGGGGTGGAAAAACCTGCACCCGAGATCTTCGAACGAGCGCTCGATATCGGAGCGACTAAGCCGCAGCGAGCCGTCCACATCGGTGACGACCGTAACACCGACGTTGTAGGGGCCCTCGGCGTCGGAATGCGCGCGATTCTGCTTGACCGGTCCGGTGAGTCCCAACTTTCTTCTGAGTGCGACGTCACCGTTATACATCGGCTCGACGACCTGCTCGCGCTCATTGGATAAGTAGTGACGTGTGGCCCGTGTACGTCAATCAGGAGACGCGGGCTTGGCAGCCCGTTGTGGTGACGGAGCGCCTGATTTCTCGCTCGGGACTCGCGTCTCTTTAGCGACGACAGCGAAAATCGCGGCAGAAACCAGTAACAGCACTAAGTTGACGTAAAGAGAAAACGCGAAACCCGACCGGTCGGCCAACCATCCGAGCAAGACTGGCCCGATGACGAACCCGAGATCGCTGATGGTGCGAAATAGTCCGAGTGTCGCCCCGTAGTTTTCTCCTCGAGCCAGATCCGCCACATAGGCGGCCGGTGCGGGTCCGGCGATTCCGGTCCCGGTCCCCATGATGGCGGCTGCCAGAAAGAACATGGCCGAGCCGGGGGCGATCGCGAACAGAAGCAGTGAGAAGGCGCTGACCACGAGGCTCGGGACGATCACGGTTTTCCGACCGAATCGGTCAATACCCCAACCAGCAACCGGCAGCGTGATCACGTTGAAGACCGCGGCGACGGTGAGAACAAGCCCGATCCCTGATTCGGTCATGTTTAGTCGCTCGGCTCCAAGCAGGGGAATGATCGTCGAGCGACTGCCGGTGCGCATGAAAAAGATCGACAAAGAGACCAGTGAAACTGCCAGAAACCCGGGATTGAGCAGCATGGCCCATGTCTTTGTGGGTTCAGGCGACGATCGGGCCTTTGCGGCCGTCGACTTGGACGCGCTCGCCTTGTCAGGAGCGAGGGTCTCTTTCACTCTGAAATAAGCCCAGACCGATGCCGCGAGTGAGATAACTGCGTAGATGTAGAAGACGCCTTGGAGACCGACAAACCCAGCAGTGAGACCGCCGATCGATGGTCCGATGCTCGCGCCGAGCAGCAGAGACCCCTGAAACACCGTCATCAAGCGGCCTCGTGTCTCAGTAGTTGAAATGTCAGCGAGAGAGGTCATCGCGGCGGTCGCGAATATTGCCGAACCGGCTCCCTGAACGAATCGTGCCCCCACCAGCAGCCAGAAGCTTGGGGCCATGCCGGCGAAGATGGCACCTGCCGAAGTGATCAGCGGTGCGACGATGATCAGCGGTCGACGCCCTATTCGGTCGGCGAGCCGACCAGCCGGAAGATTTGCGAACAGCCGGGCCAGTCCGAACGAAGTTACCAGCATGCCGACCATTGCGGAGGAAACACCAAATGATGCGCCATACAGCGGCAGTACCGGCGAGATCATACCGAACCCGATCATGACGAAGATCATCATGATGCAAAGGGTTAGCAACGCTTCGTTCTCGCGTAGCGTCGTTAGCCCTTTGGATAGCCGACCAAAGCGGGCTCGTAACGTGTCCATAGTCGGCAGAATACCACGGACGTTGATGCGAAAGCGTGCATATGGTCCGAGAGCGAAACAGGACCGCCTTGACGGCGATCCTGCTCGTTCCTCGCTCCGCCTCTGGGGACTCTGACGTGGAGCGACGAGACTTTGGGGACTCTCGTTCAGGCGGCGCTGCCTATTACATCGGCGGAACGCCGTACACCATCAGATAAGATCGAATCGCCATAACATTGGAGACGTACTGCTGGGTCTGGGCCAGCATGCCATCCCGCTGGAGGCTACCAGGGCCCTGGTAGTAGGCGGCAACGCCAAGCTCAACCGTCCCGGTTCGGACGATCAAGAATCGTAAGTAGGCAACGCCAGCCTCAATGTTGTCTGCAACATTGCCGTTCACATCCAACGGCCGGCCGACCACGTCAGTTGCGAGCCAGGTTGCCGTGGCGGGCATGATTTGCATGACGCCAACCGCGCCAGCCGAACTGACTACTCCCTGACGCCAGCCACTCTCCTGCCACGCCAACGCTTCGACCAACGTCGGGTCGAGCCCGTACTGTTGCGCATAATAGACCAGCAGATTCTGAACGGTTGTACCAGACGCTGGAGGTGGTGCGGAGGCCGGGGTTCCTCCGGTGGAAGTCGTCGAAGCACTCGGGACCACGAGCGATTGTCCAACGTAAATCTGGTTCGGGTCGACGATATCTGGATTTGCGGCGACCAGCTGCTGGATCGTTGTTTGCTGCATGGCGGCGATCGACGTTAGCGTCTCGCCAGTGACGACTGTATGCGTGCCGGAATCCCTTGGTGGAGGACCAGCCGGAGGCGCCTGTCCGGGTACGACAATCGCCTCTCCAGCATAGATAAGATTTACGTTGACGATATGATTTTGAGCCGCCAATACATCGACAGGAACGCCGTAGGCTGCGGAAATTTCACTGAGAGTTTCTCCCGGCTGGATGATATGCGAAGAATCGGCCGCCGCTGGAAGAACAGTAGCGGTCCAAATCAGTGCGGAGGTCGCAAGAATAGTCGAAAGACGCCGCCAACCTTGAACCTTGAGGATCATTTCAAGTCTCCCACAGTTGCTGCCAACCCGCTCGGACGAGTTCGTCCGTACGACGAGTACGTTCGGAGTGTACATACCGGCATGACAGTGGTCAAACATTGTCTATGAGTCATAGTGACACAATGGCACAGATCTGGTTGCGGTGGGAGATGGAATCGTTGAGGCCCGTCAGTTGGAACTCAAGTTGAAGCGTGTTATTGCTGTCTGGACTTGAAATGGCCGGAAATGAAGAGCGACGCGACATCAGATCTAGTCGGGTACTATGTGGCTTTCAGTCAACGTAGCCCAGCTAGCTAGGTCGCTAACGGGACCATTGGGGTGTCTGTTTGAGGATGTGCGGAAGGGCTCCTCAGAATTTGGCTCCTGCCCGCATCTGGCGCCGCGAATCTTGCTTTCGCGCTGTGCATAGTCGAGCAACGAGAGACCCCACACCGTTCGATCAGTGGGTCAAGAGGATGCCCTGCGGACATGCAGCCTGATTTAGTCTGTTGTGGAAACAGCTAGGCCCAGAGGCACGGCAAGGCGTGACAGGGCGTAGCTGCAACCCGGTTAGATCGTCCTCAGCGTCGGATCCAGGATATCCCGCAGCCAATCTCCGACCATGTTGATGCCGAGCACCGCGATCATGATCGCCAGACCGGGGAAGGTGATGACCCACCACGCATTGTAGATGTACAAGCGGCCGTCATTGACCATTGATCCCCAGGTTGGTATCGAGGGGTTCACTCCGAGTCCCAGGAAGCTGAGTGCCGCTTCAGTTAGCAGCACGAAGGCGACCTGAAGAGTGGCCAGGACGATTACTGATGCCGCGACGTTCGGGAGTATGTGACGCAGTAAGATGCGCGGGCTCGACGAACCCGCAACGCGTGCCGCGTCCACGTATTGGTTCTGTTTGACCGACATCACCTGGCCGCGAACAAGGCGAGCGTACTGGACCCACCCGGTGACCACCAACACCAAGATCAAATTGGTTAGCCCGGCGCCGAGTACGGAGATAATGGTGATCGCGAGGAGGATAAACGGAAAGGCCAGGAAAAGATCGGCGACCCGCATGATCGACTCCTCGATCCACCCCTCGTAGTAACCGGCGATTAGCCCCAAGAAAATTCCGGTGACCGACGCGAGCAGTGTCACGGACAAACCGATAAGGAGGGAAATACGAGCACCATAAATGATGCGGCTCAAGATATCGCGGCCAACTGGATCGGTCCCGAGTATGTGAGCACTTGAGCCTTTTGCTTCCCAAACCGGCGGCGTGTTGCGCAGGAGCAGGTCCGTCTTGTTTGGGTTGTAGGGTGCGAGGAGTGGTGCGCCAATCGCAGCCACGAACATCATGAGAATAATGAACCCCCCAAAGACCGCCGCTGGATCGGTGAAGAATCGTCCCCACAAACTGTAGCGCCACGACTGATTCCCTTGTCTGACTTCGAGCAGGGAGTTATCGACCTGCGAGACTGTCACCGCGTGATCCTTCCAAGTCGCGACCGAATCATGAGTACTGGATGCGTGGATCAAGGAACGCGTACAGCAGGTCCACCGCAAGATTCGCGAGAATCAAGATCGCCGCGAGCAAGGTGACAGCGGCCTGGACGATCGGATAGTCGCGCTGGTTGATTGAGTTTACGACCAGCCGGCCCACGCCTGGCCAGGAGAAGACGACCTCAACGATGACGGCGCCGCCAAGCAGGAAGCCTATCTGGAGTCCCGCCAGCGTAGTCACCGGAATCAGTGCATTCCGAAAGGCGTGACGCATAAGAATTTTCGATTCGGTCAGCCCCTTTGCGCGCGCTGTTCGCACGTAATCCGACTGCAGGACGTCGAGCATGCTCGACCGGAGCAAGCGTGTGAGCGTCCCGGCATAAACGACGCCAAGCGTCACCGCCGGCATGATCAATGACTCGACGCTTTGTCGCAAACCCTCGCCGCGCCCAGACACCGGAAGCCATTTGAGCCGGACACCAAACAGCAGGATCAGCATCAGCCCGAGCCAAAAGTTCGGGAAGGAAACGCCGATGAGGCTAACGAAACGGCTCAGGAAATCTGTAACGCCTCCTCGATTCGCCGCCGATAGGATCCCGGTTGGAATAGCGATTAGGAGCGCGAAAAGATAGGCGACAATGGCTAGCTCAAGCGTCGCAGGCATTCTGGACATGACCTCGCTGAACGCTGGTGTCTTGTAGACCAGTGAGTTCCCGAAATCACCCGTGACTGCATGTGAGATAAAGCTGAAGTACTGCTGATACAGGGGCAGATCGAGGTGCATGGCGTGACGAAGCGCCGCTATATCCTCTTTGGTTGGATTGCCCTGGCTCAGCAGGAGTTGAACGGGATCACCCGAGAGGCGAAGCGCGACGAAAACGATCAGGGTGACACCCCAGAGAACCAGGATCGAGTAGAGCAAACGGCGGATGATGTACCGCGTCATCCTGACTGACTACCCTCCATGTTGGAGAGGGCGACCGCGACTCGCCCTCTCCTGGAAATCCGTACGTTTAAGGCCTGCTGCCCCTTCGCTAGCTCTTGACCCAGGAACCAACCCACCACAAGCGCTCATCCGGAGGAATTGAGAAGTTCTGAACCTTGTTGCTAACACCCCACACATAAGTGTTTTGGTAGAGAGCAACGTCCGGATAGTCATCGTAGATCAACTTGTTGCACTGCTTCGCGATCTCGAGTCGCTTCGCCTCATCCAGTGTGGCGCGCTCCTCGTCGAGCAGTTTGTCAAGTTCTGGGTTGGAGTAGCTGGGGTTATAGGACTGCTTGGTGTAGTACATCGAGTAGTAGGTGTTGTCGTAGTCGAGTGTCCAGCCGCCCCAGCCGAATGGAACGATGTTGTTGAGTTTGCCCGCAACATAGTCGTTGTAATATGTTGCAGAGTCGTGGAGCTGGATATTTACGTCGAAGCCCACCGCGCCGAGCATATCTTTGATGGCGTTTGCCATCTCTTTTGCCTGTGTGTCGGATCCAATGACGTCATAGGTGACCTTCACCGGCGTCGCGAGACCTGACGCCTGGAGGGCTTGCTTGGCCTTGTCCACGTTGAACTCGTATGGGGCGATGTCTTCGTACCCGAACGAGAACGGACTCTGCCAGACTCCGACAGCTTTGGCGTAGCCACCAAGGATTGTCTTGATGATCGTGTTGAGGTCAATCGCATGTGCGATGGCCATACGGACGTTCTTGTTGTCGGTCGGCGCTTTCGACGCATCGAGACGCAGTCCTGAGACAGTCGGCACACCGATGTCCACGACATTCACATTTGGATTTCCTTTGGCCGCGTCCGCCTGACTCACGTTGAGCGTGAGCACATCGATCGAACCGGCAAGGAACTCTGACAAGCGAGTGTTGTCATCCGGAATTACGCGGTAGGTAAGTTTCTGTATCAGTGGCTTCTGCTTGCCCCAGTAGCCATCCCAAGCCTCGAGAGTGAGATGATCGTCTTTGACATATTCGGTGGTCTTGTAGGGTCCGGTTCCGGGTGAGTCTGCCGTGCTGAACTTGGTCGCGTCTTTGACGGCGTCCACAGGCGTGATGAACGCGCCGTATCCCGCAAGCTTGGTGATCATCACCGGATCGACCGAGTTGAAATGGAACTTCACCGTTTGGTCGTCGACGACTTCAACTGAGTCGATGGCCGTGTAGTTGAAGGTCTGCGGCGATTTATTCGCTTTGTCAAGCAAACGGGTGAACGTCGATTTCACACTGGCTGCGCTGAATTTTTCACCGTCGTGGAACGTCACGCCGGTGCGGAGCTTCATCTCCAGTGTCTTGTCGTCAGTATAGTTCCAGGATTCGGCCAGCCCGAAGCCCTCTGACGGAGCAGGATTTCCGTTCTTCCCGTCGTACAGTACGAGGTTTGTGTCACGCCAAACGAGCGGACTAAACACGTTTTCCTGCCAACGGCCGTTATTCAGCGAGTACGTCCCGATGGGATCGAGGCTTGTCGGGTCAAATGCCAGCGCGATCTTCAATTCTCCTGCCGCGGCCGACGGGGCTGTGCCACCACCGTTGACAAGCTTCGCGGGTCCGGCCGTGTTCGCTGATCCCGGTGTGCTTGCGGCTGCGGTTGAAGTGGCAGCCGAGGTCGACGTAGCACCCGTGCCACCGGATGCAGCGGTACTGGCCGGCGACGACGTGTTAGAGCTTCCACCGCATGCTGCCAGTAATGCCTGAACTGCCGCGATCCCGGCAACTCCACCGGTCAGCCGCAGAAAGTCACGACGGGACACCTGTCGCCCCACGACAAAGAAGTTTGGCGATGCGGGCGAGTCTTGTCCGGCTTCGCCGGGTGACTGGCGATTTTCGCGATTTGGCGTCATCAATTCCTCCAAAAAGAGCGATCTACTCTCGATTCCCGTTTACTTCGGTTACCAAGCGCTTTCGTGCCTAAGCGACCACTGTGGTGTCGATCACCTCTCTCCTCGCGTTGATGGGCGCTTCGGTGCCGATGCGGAACTCCATCGAACAGCTTAAGTTGTCAACACCGTCTACCGAAACGGAATTCCGGCGCTTCTAACTCCGGTGCCGAGAGCCACGCACGTGGCTCCGACTATCGTAACTAAAAGAATGACATATTCTGGGCCACCGCGTAATCTCGGCTCGGGGTGTTTAGCGGAACTCCACGGTTCCGGCGCGTTACAGTTTCGTAACGATCCTCGCGTGACGCCGATAATTAGACATCAACAACCGAACACGACGAGTCTTAGATCCAATGTAGGTGGGCCCTTGAGGGGTGTCAACATGGCCCGGAGGGAACGTGACGAGTTGCAGAGGAGCCGGGGGCACGGGCTCAGATAGATCCTAGGATACACAGGTATTAGTCCGAGAATGGCCGGTTTCTGCTTGGAGCACCGGCGTACGCTTTTCAACTCTTGGAATCCGTGTTGCGCATTTCACGCGACATGAGTTGAATTTAGGTGGCAACGAGATCTTCTGTGGTCGATGTGCGAGGCGGACTGTGTCGCTGAAGCAGTAGACCCGATAGGGATGTGATGGCGAAGAACGTAGTCGGGGTCGATACCGGAGGAACGTTTACTGATTTTGTGCTGCTTCGCGATGGCGAACTGCAGGTGCATAAAGTCTTGTCGACGCCTGTGGATCCGGCCAGCGCAATTTTGCAGGGGCTCGAGGAACTCGGGGTGCATCGTAATTTGGAAGCGTTGGTTCACGGGTCGACGGTCGCAACCAATGCGGTGCTGGAACGCAAGGGAGTGCGGACCGGACTCATAACGACCGAAGGATTCCGGGATGTCCTTGAGATCGGACGTCAAACGCGGCCGAAGCTCTATTCGATTCGGGTTGAGCGTGAACCTGCACTGGTGAGCCGCGATCTCCGGGTCGAGGTGATGGAGCGACTCAACGAGCTTGGCGATGTGCTGATCCCGCTCGATGACGATTCGGTTGACGAGGCGATTGCGGTTTTGAAGCGGGCTGAGGTGCAGTCGGTCGCCATCTGCCTCCTGTTTAGCTTCGCCAATCCAGATCACGAGCGTCGCGTGGCGCTCGCCGCACGAGCCGCCGGAGTTCACGTTTCAGCGTCATCGGAGGTGCTACCAGAATTCCGGGAGTACGAGCGGACCAGCACCGTCGTGCTCAACGCATACGTCGCTCCGATCATGGATCGATATCTGGGCCGACTCGAGCAATCGCTTCCTGCCGACGCGCCGCTACGCATCATGCAGTCAAATGGCGGATCGATCTCGGCAGCAACGGCGAGACAGGAAGCCGCACGCACACTTCTCTCCGGGCCGGCGGCTGGTGTCGTTGGCGCAGCCTACGTCGCGAGTGCCGCGGGATTCGAACATTCGATCTCCTTTGATATGGGTGGTACCTCGACCGACGTTGCGTTGATCGATGGTGGCGTCACTGAAACGACCGACGGAAACATCGGCGGGCACCCGACAAAGCTGCCGATGATCGACATTCACACCGTTGGAGCGGGCGGCGGGAGTATTGCCTGGTTCGACAGTGGTGGTGCGTTGCGAGTCGGCCCACTGTCGGCTGGAGCGGATCCGGGTCCGGCTGCGTATGGGCGAGGAGGAACCGAGCCGACCGTCACCGATGCCAACGTCGTGCTTGGCCGGTTGATCCCGGAAGTGTTCCTGGGCGGCGGTATGGTCCTCGACCGTGATGCGGCCCTTACCGCAGTCGCTGAAATCGCCGAACGACTGGGTTCGACGGTGGAGGAGGCGGCACTCGGTATCGTGCGCGTAGCCAACGCCAACATGGAAGCGGCAATTCGCGTCATTTCGGTCGAGCGAGGTCATGACCCTCGCCTGTTCACCCTGGTCGCGTTTGGCGGCGCGGGTCCCCTCCATGCTTGCGAGCTCGCCGGAGCACTCCGTATCCCACGTGTACTCGTGCCATCGACTCCGGGCGTCCTATCGGCGCTCGGGATGCTTACGGCTGACGTGCTTAAGGACTATGTGCAGACGGTGATGGTCTCGTCTGGCGAAGCCTCCGGCAAAGTCGAACCGGTCTTTGCCGAGCTTGAACAACGGGGCCGAGACGATCTCCGCCGTGAAGGCATCGAGCCCGAGCGAGTGATGATCGAACGCTACCTCGATCTCCGCTACGTTGGGCAGTCGTATGAACTGCTCGTGCCGTATGACGGAGATCTCGAAGAGGTAATTACCCGGTTCCATCAAGCCCACGACCGCCGTTTCGGTTACAGCGATCCGGGTGAGCGGGTGCAAGTGGTCAATGTTCGTTTGAAAGCACGCGGTTTGGCCGACCGTCCGGAAATCGAACGGTATCCGCTCGACCCGAATGCAACAGCGGTGCCAGTTGAGCGGAGACCAGTCGTTTTCAACGGAGCAGCAGGCGCGATCGAATACGACACTCCAATCTTTGACCGAATCAAGCTTTTGCCTGGAATTTCGCTTAGTGGACCGGCAATCATCACGCAGTACGACACGACAACGGTGCTTCCCCCAGGTTGGCGCTTGATGGTCGATGCAACGCGTAGCCTTGTCATCGAGCAAGTAGAGGATGTCCGCCATGGATGATCGACCACATATCTCAGTCGACCCGGTCAGTCTGGAGATCTTTCGCAGCGCTTTGACTGCGATCGCTGAGGAGATGGGTGCCGTCCTGACGCGAAGCGCTTATTCCCCCAACATCAAAGAACGGCGTGACTTTTCCTGCGCGCTGTTCGATCGGCATGGCCGGATGGTTGCTCAGGCTGCGCATATCCCGGTTCATCTTGGTGCGATGCCTGACTCCGTAGCGACCGCGCTGCGCGAATTCGACCGGTTCGCTCCTGGCGATGTGATCGCGCTCAACGATCCATTCATGGGTGGAACTCACCTGCCCGATATCACTTTGATCTCGCCAATTTACGTCACCGATCACGGGGAACAACGTCTCGCTGGGTTCTCCGCCAACCGAGCGCATCATGCGGACGTCGGTGGAATGTCAGCGGGATCGATGCCGGTCGCGACCGAGATCTATCAGGAAGGTTTGATCATCCCTCCCATCAAGCTCTGGGAGCGGGGTGAGCCAAATCAAGCAGCACTCCGTTTGCTACTGCGAAACGTGCGTACACCCGATGAGCGACGTGGAGATTTGGCGGCTCAGGTGGCGGCCAACCGGACCGCCGCGCGACGGCTTCAGGAGGTCGTTGAACGCTCGGGACTTGAGATGGTCGAGGCGCATATAGATGCGCTGATCGCCTATGCGGAGCGGATCACCAGGGCGACGATCGCCGCCATCCCGCATGGGACATACGATTTTACCGACTGGCTTGATGACGATGGCTTCAGCGACGAACCCATTCCAATCACTGCCACGGTGTCAGTGCGCGGCAGCAATTTGACGGTCGACTTTACCGGCAGTGCTCCAGAAGCTCACGGTAGCATCAACGCGGTGGCTTCGGTGGTCAAATCGGCGGTCTACTACGTGGTGCGCTGCCTGATGCCCGAAGACGCACCGGCGAATCATGGAACCTTTGTGCCGGTCAAGGTCATTGCTCCGGAAGGGACCGTGGTTAACGCTCGACCGCCGCGGCCGGTAGCGGGAGGCAACGTCGAGACGTCTCAACGCGTCACTGACGTGGTTTTCGGTGCGCTCGCCAAGGCGTTGCCGGATGTGATTCCGGCCGCCAGTCAAGGGACGATGAACAACGTGACGGCCGGTGGCCACGATCCACGAACCGGCCAGCCGTTCGCCTACTACGAGACGATGGGTGGCGGTATGGGTGCCCGGCCGCATCTGGATGGTCTTTCTGGCGTTCACGTGCACATGAGCAACACATTGAACACTCCAGTCGAAGCGTTTGAGTTTGCCTACCCAATGCGGATCGTGGCGTATCGATTGCGGGATGGCTCCGGCGGCGCTGGCGAGGCTCGTGGAGGGGACGGCCTCGTGCGAGAGATCGGTTTTGAAGTGCCGACCGAAGTGACACTCTTGAGCGAACGCCGCCGGTTGGCGCCATACGGGCTTCAGGGTGGTGAGCATGGCAAACGCGGTGAGAATGTGTTGATCCGAGATGGAGAAGAGCAACAACTCCCGGGTAAGACGCGTTTCACAGCTCAGCCTGGCGACCACCTCTCGATTCGCTCGCCAGGTGGAGGAGGTTGGGGCAAGCCCAAGACAGCTCCGGCAGAGGCCAAATGATTGAACATCATGCCGATTTCGCGGTGCCGATCACGCAGCGGCTGTGGTTCGAGACGACCGTGCCGAGACGGAACGAAAGCGGCCAGATTGCCGGATGGGGTATCGCGCTCGGTTGGTGGGTCGATCCGGGGCACACCGGCGAACCTGCGGGAACTCTGTATTTGATCGTCGACTCTGAAGACGTCGGACCGCCTGCCTGGGTGAGAGAAAGCAACGTTGTGCGAACGGAGCTCCGCGAGGCACCCAAGCCATAATTTCTACGTGACGCTATGCGGGTCACGGTCGTGTTGGGACAGTCTGCGCCGTTCCTGGTTCGGGAGATTCGAGTCGCTGCTTGCCAGTAGGAGAACACCTGGTGGAATATCGTGAACTTGACTACGAATATGTAGCCGAGCTGTATCAGCGCCAGCAAGACTTTCAGGTGGAAGCCCAGGAAATCATCCACGAGATGGATATTGTGTCGCGTCTTGGTGCCGTGGGTGAGGTGTATCAGATCGGCAGCCTTGTCTCCGGCTTGATGGTTTGGCGTGATGTCGACTTCACGATTGTGTGTCGCACGCGCGAAGCGGCTGACGTCTTCACCGCCATGGTCCCGATCATGAGCGACGAACACATTGTCGAGGTTGACTACGTCAATGAGACCGGAATGCGAAGTCCCTCAGGCCTGGCTGAAGACGAGCGACTCTATTTCGTACTCAAGTACGAAACGGCCGCGGGGCACGTCTGGAAGCTGGATTTCTCCTTTTGGTTCACCAACGAGGGCCGTGGCGAGATCATGCATCCACATCAATTGCGCGAGCAGCTAACCGAGGAGACGCGCCTGGCTATTCTCTGGTTGAAGGACATCTGGCGCCGTTCACCGAACTATCCATACGAAGTCGGCGGTTGGGAAATCTACGACGCCGTTCTCAACCATGACGTTCGCTCACCCGAACGCATGCGTGCGTATCTCATCACCCGTGGTCTTCCGGTCGATTAGGAGTTGACCGCCGGAGGAGAATTAGAGTGAGCAATTCTGCTGGCGCGCGTGCCTCCTGACCCGACAGTTTCACAAAACTGTTGGATCCACTGGCGAAATCGTCTCGCGGTTGTAACGGGTCAGATTCCCCTTTTCCTCTACGATACCTACAGCAGACGTGCTCGACCTGTGCCAGAACCTACGGTCGAATCAGGGATGGTGGCGATCAGTGGAGGGTTCACTTGTGCCGGCGACGGATATCGAACGATATCGCATTAATCTACAAGCCGAGATCGATGGTGCAACTCTCTATCGCGCGCTCCAGAAACTTGAGACATCTCCGGAACTCTCCGCCGTATACGCACAATTTGCTGAATCTGAAGAGCGCCACGCCCGTGTTTGGCAAGATCGGCTGCGCGCGACCGGAGTCACAGTCTCGGAGAACGACCTGCACGCCAGTTGGCGCACGAGGGTCATGATCGCTCTGGCGCGCAGATTCGGGCCTGGCATTATCGTTCCAACAGTCATCGCACACGAGCAGGCGGATAGCGCGCGGTATGCTGAGCAGCCCGAAGCGGTTGAAGCTGGGATGCCGGGAGACGAGCGCTCGCATGCGAGGCTGTTTCGCTCTATCGGGGAGCAGTCCTCGACCGGGCTCGTTGGCGCGGCACTGGTGCAACTGGAAGGTCGCCACCCTTCGGCAGGCGGTAACGCCTTACGAGCGGCGGTACTGGGCGCCAATGATGGATTGGTATCGAACGTCAGCCTGGTGATGGGCGTGGCCGGCGCCGAGCTTGCCGCCCGCAGCATTTTGGTAACCGGTCTGGCGGGTTTGCTCGCCGGTTCGCTGTCGATGGCGCTGGGTGAATGGCTCTCGGTGCAAAGCGCACGCGAACTCTATTCGCATCAAATTGCGATAGAGAAAGAAGAACTGGCGGCATTCCCCGAGGAAGAACTCGAGGAACTGGCTCTGATTTACCGGGCGAAGGGAGTGGCAGAGACTGAAGCGAGAGCGCTCGCGACTCGGATCGTCGGTGATACGTCCAGCGCACTTGATACGCTCGCGCGTGAGGAACTCGGGATCGAACCGGGAGAACTCGGGGGCTCGGCGTGGGTCGCGGCAATAACCTCTTTTCTGCTGTTCACGTTGGGGGCCATCATCCCTGTTTTCCCTTACTTCTTCGGAGGCGGCTTTACCGCGGTGGCGGTGAGCGTTGGTTTGAGTGCGGCTGCGCTCTTTTTGATCGGTGCTGGAATAACGATCATCACGGGGAAAAATGCCTGGGTTTCCGGGCTACGTCAGGTTGTCTTCGGCGTCGTCGCGGCAGCCATTACGTTTGGCATTGGCCGGCTCATCGGGGTCGGTTTAGCAGGCTAACTTCTTGCTTGCATTGACGATGCCCCGGATCACGTAGTCCGGGGCATCGTTCGATGGTTCGCGGTGATCTCGGCGCGAATTAGTCGCTGGCAAGCGGTACGTGCAGGCGGGGCCGCAACTCGTACTCATCCATCTCGACAGTCTGGAAGACGTACTCAGCCTTGTCTGAGGTCGAAGCGGCGTTGATGTTTCCCAGCGCATCCATCCCGACGATGTTCATCACGTTCTCGCGTTCGGCGAACTTGTCAGGGAAGTAGCTCAGATCGTTCATCGCCTGGCGTAGCGCATCTTCCAATGACATGCCGTGGCGCATGAATGAGACAACGCTGTGGGCCGAATTCGCCCGAATAGCCATCTCGCCTCGCCCGGTGCACCCTGCGGCGCCGAATCGATTATCGGCGTAGTTGCCTGCGCCGATGATGGGCGAATCACCGATTCGTCCCGGCCACTTGAAGCCCCAGCCGCTGGTGGTCACGGCACAGGCGATGTTGCCATCCAGATCGCGTGCTATCACGTTCGTGGTGCCGAAGATTTCCTCATGCAGCAGCTTGGTCCAGTCCCGAACAGCCTGAGAATAGAGCTGGTATTGATCCTCATACACGTCGCCGCCAGCTTTGGATGGCTCCTTGATTCGATCCTTCCAGGCCTGCTCGGATTCGGGTGTCAACAGATTAGACGTCTTGAATCCATGATGCTTCGCGAAGAGCTCGGCACCTTCCCCAACGATGAAGACATGCGGGGTGAGCTCCATCACCTTGCGCGCGATATCGATTGGGTTGTGATAGTTCTTGATGGCGCCAACGGCTCCAGTGGCCAGTGTCTTTCCGTCCATGATGCTCGCGTCGAGTTCGACCTGCCCGAGCATGTTTGGGGTCCCGCCGGTTCCGACGCCATGGTCTTGCAGGTTGTCTTCAACCTGCCGTGCCGCCGCAATTGCCGCGTCGATGGCGCTTCCGCCGCCGCGCAATACGTCGATAGCCGCCTGCATGCCGACCCGCGCGTTGGCGGCGCCGACAACGATTCCAACTTTGCCCTCGGCCAAGTTTGTCCCCTTTCTATGGGTGTCAGTGACCTACCTACTGCTGTCTCCCCGTTTCCTTCGAGCGCCTCGCATTGTAACGGAATCGAGTAGGTGCGTCTCTATTTTAGTGTGTAGATGCCGTCCTTCAGATGGGAAGGATCAATCCATATCGGTCGAACGCCGGCTTCTCACCGGCGCTCATCGTCCGGTTCAGATTTGATGAATGGAATAACCGCGTCGAGAAACTCATGCGGCCGTTCTTCCTGCGGGATGTGACCGCAATCAGCAATTACGACGAGCCTGGCATTGGGGAGTTCCCGCGCGAGCCGTTTGGTCCCGTCGACGGCCACCACGTGATCGTCATCGCCGGTAACGACCAAAGTTGGCACCTGGATCATACGGATCTGATGCGGGAGTCCTGCAGAGCGATTGGCTCGAGCGACTTCCCACATTCCTTTGTCCCAGTCCTCGCTGCGGAACGGCTCGAGATATCCCTCACGGATTTCAGCGGTGATTCGAGTCGGGTCGTGCCATGCCCGATTCAGGATCGGATTGGCAAAACGTGCGGCAATGCGAGCGATCAAAGGCCCGCCAAATCGCATGATTGAAGAATCAAACAGTCGGTGAAGCCCGGGCGGCGGTGGAACGTCAGTGTAGATCGCTGGGGAGATCAGGACCAAGGATTGAACTCGCTCGGGATGACTGAGCGCGGTTTGTGTGGCGACGGTGCCGCCTGCCGAATGTCCGACAAGGATCGCGCGATCAATTTTGAATTGGTCGAGCAGTGAAATCGTGAGATCGACCTGAGCCTCAAGGCTGTAGGGGCTTCGTCCGTTCCACTTCTCTCGAATTGGGCGAGAGGTGAAACCGTACGCTGGCCGGTCGAAGGCGATCAGCGTTCCGTACGTCGCGAGCGCCTCGAAGACCTTGTGCCAGGTGAAGACGCTGGCGGCGAATCCGTGAAGGAGCACGACAGCCGGACTACCCTTGCCAGCCATGCGGACTCGCACCCGCAGCCCTTGAAGTTCAATGAACTGGCTGTCGTCGTCGGGCGCTCGTTCCGGATCAAGCGAGTTGAAGCGGATGTCTGTCTTCGACAGAAGCCGCCGGACGAGGATGATCGCCGCGGCTCCGAGCGCGCCCGCGCCAATCCAGAGCCTGCTCTGTTTCATGCTACAACCGTCATTCTTCAAGGCCCGAACGTGTCAAACGATATTGCCATCGCGCTGAGCCCCGGTTGCACTCACCGAACTAATCGTCTGGTGTAGATCATACATTTGCCCAAGCTTGATTGAAGATGGACATCGTGGCCACCATACACCCAGGGCTGTTGCAAAGTCCGGTTTGGAACACTACACGAACGATCCCGCGTTATATCGTCGGCATTGGAGTGTCGCTCCGGACGACCACATGGCCATTTCTTTAGCACATTTCGCAACCAGCGGCGCCACGATGAACCCGTCTTCTGACTCTGCAACAGCCGTGCCATGCACCAACCGGTACTTGACGTATGACGACTGAAGTGCACGATAGAGGTGTGCACCCGACACGCTGATTGTCCTGTTCTTTCACACCGTGGCGTCGGCGCCAGGAGAGGAGCGTCATACGATGAGCGCGATTCACAGGATTCAGATCGATCCGAGCAAGACCTTGATTCATGAAGCGGAAACCGGACATAACCGCTGGCATGAAGATATCGTTCCCATCTATGAGGTTGAAGAACGCGAGCGGATCATTATCGAAACCCGTGACGCCTTCGACGCTCAGCTTAACCCGTCGTCGACGGATGCTGACGTTGGCAAGCTGAACCTCGGAACGGTTCATCCGCTGACCGGGCCGGTCTACGTCAAGGGAGCTAAACCGGGCGACCTTCTCGAAATCAAGCTTCACGAGATCGACTGCGATCCATGGGAGTCGTGGGGATACACGTGTGAAGTACCGGGCTTCGGCTTCTTGCGAGATGTATTCCCGGAGCCGTACATGGTCCACTGGCACCTGGCCGGCGATTATGCCGAGTCACCGCAGTTGCCTGGTGTGCGGATCCCGGCAGCGCCCTTTCCGGGTATCGTTGGACTGGCACCCTCTACTGCGCTTCGCGAGGCGACGACAAAGCGCGAGGCAGAGGTTGCTGCTCGTGGTGGGTTTGCACTTCCGCCGGCGGCGGAGGACGCTGTTCCGCCGCACGGTCCGATTGCCGAGCAGGGGCTGCGAACAATTCCGCCACGTGAAACCGGTGGAAACATGGATATCAAGCAGCTGACGCCGGGAGTCAGTCTATTCCTGCCGGTCTACGTCGACGGCGCGCTCTTCTCCGCGGGCGATGTCCACTTTGCCCAGGGAGACTGCGAAGCTTGTGGCACCGCGATCGAGATCAGATCGGCGCTCGACATCGAATTCAAGGTACACAAAGGCGAAGCGGAGCGACGCAACATTCGTAGCGCGCAGTTCATGCGTGGCGAATATTTCACCTTGCCGGAAATGGCCTCGCCGCGTCGCTTCTATGCGACGACGGGGATGTCGATTCATTCCGACGGCCGCCAAGAATCAGAGGATGTAACCCTTGCGGCTCGCAATGCTCTGTTGAGCATGATCGACTATCTCGAAACTCGGGGGTTTTCGCGCCAGCAAGGATATGCACTTTGCAGCGTCGCGGTTGACCTCCGCATCAGCGAGGTTGTCGATGTGCCGAATTTCATCGTTTCGGCGCTGCTCCCGCTCGATATTTTGATGTAGTTCGCCTTGGTAGGCGAACTCGTGTTCAGTCGTGCTACCGGAACATGTCGCGGTCGGGAGGCATCACGAGACTCTCGACCGCTCCTACGTCACTGGGCTCGTAGTCGTAGCCACGAACGATTGCCACCGGACGGCGGTCGAGCTTGTTCATGACGAGCTCTGCCGCCGAGGCGATCTCGTCGGCGATTGCCATCACGGTGGCATGCATCTCGTACCCCTGGTCGTCGAACTGGCCGCGATAATCGAGCATTGGATTAATGCCCGCCGAGCCGATCGCGATGTTGATGATGCCGCGCCGCCAGGGCCGCCCAAACGAGTCGGTGATGATCACCGCCGGAGCAATCCCGAAGCGTGCCTGAAGGCCGGAACGGATTCCTCGTGCCGATTCGTCAGGGTCGACCGGAAGCAGTGATACCGCTTTGTGTCCGGCGACATTCGAGGCATCGACACCGGCGTTCGCACACACGAAGCCATGCTGGGTCTCGGCAATGATGAGCCCGTGATCCATGCGGACGATCCGCGCCGCCTCTTGAAAGACGACCTCGACGTGTCGTGGATCCTTGCCATACTCCTCGGCCCAGCGCGTGGCCAGGTCCGACGCCGAGATGCTGTCCAGCTCGACAACCTGGCCTTCTGCCTTAGAGACGAGCTTGTGGGTGACTACGACGATGTCGCCCTGTTCGAGCGTGAGATTGCTTTGCTCGAGTCCGGCGACGATCAACTCGATCGGATCATCCCCGGTCTTAACCTCGGGAATTCCATCGACTCCGAGAATGCGGACTTCACCCGCCATGTCGCGCTAAGCTCCTTGCCGGTTCAAGCGATCAGCAGTATGTGCCTGCCGATCTCCGAACCTGTCAAATCCGAATCATAATCGCACGTGACGTACGGTATTGATCCTAGAATCCGCTGGTGATGACCCGATCGATCGACATATTTAGTGTCACTCGCGTGTCTTTGCGGAAGTCTTCCAACATCTCATCGGCTTTTGGCTGGCCATGATATCTCACCGCCAGGCTATGGATGTCGTTGAGAGCACGTTCGCGATCCTCATCCAACTCCACGCGACCGGCGATTGACACGTAGCGATACCCATCTTCAACGCAGATCGAAATGCGCGGATCGCGCCGCAAGTTGCTGGCTTTCACACGCCCTTCGGCAGTGTTCATCATGATCCGATCGCCCTGCAGTTCGTACCACATGACGGTCTGCTGCGGCGCTCCGTCGGAATTAATCGTCGCCAGGCTTGCGAAACGTTTCTCGTTCAGGAAATCGCGGATCTTCTCGTCGAGCACAAATCATCCTTCCTCGTACCGAATTTCGACGCCCATTCATCCTGAGCGTCCAACTTTCCAAACGGTAACACGAAGCGTCGAATTCCGGATCACTGAATTTGATGGCGTGAGCCTTTCTTAAGTATTCAAATTCGCCGAAGAATCCGGACGAATACACGCTTGCTGCAATTCTCAACGATCGCGACGCCGAAATGGCGAACGCCGTCGGTCCCGTACAAGACAGTTGGTATCGTCAGGTGAGATCCAACCTCTAGGCCGACCAAGTATGGACTGATGGGGAGGTCGTATCGTCCCCTGTGTAGTGAAACGGGTTGTCGTCCGGTTGAGCTAAAACACCCTGAACTACCATGATGAGCCGGAAGATGATGGTCCCTGACTGGCCTCGTCCTCCGGCTCCCAATCTCGGTAGAAGAGCTGAAAGTGGGCTGCTGCCTGCAACTCGGGTAGTTCTGCCGGCCCGGCTACTCGCTCGGTCAGGGCCGCATACTTGCCGCGATAGAAGAGGAGCGGCTCACCGGTCGGATCGTCAAGCCGGATACCGGCCACCCGCGCAATGATCACTACGTGATCACCACCGTCGACGTGCTGCGTGACGCGGCAGCTCAGCGCACCGAGTGACCCAGCCAGGTAAGGCACTTCCGCCCATTCCTCGAAGCGGTGTTCCGGCGGCTGTGGCGAACGCCAGGAACGGGCGAAATAGCGTGAAATCGGCGCCTGGTTCTCTCGAAGAAGGTTGATACCAAATCGACCGGATACTTCGACATAACGCAACATTCGCGCTCGCCGATCGAGGCACATGAGGATGAGCGGTGGGTTCAACGACACCGAAACCACGGCATTGGCCGTCATGCCGTGAATGCCGTCTTCAGTGCGAGTCGTGATGATCGTCACACCGGTGGCCAAATGCCCGAGCGTTCTTCGAAAAGCGAGGCCGTCGAATTCATGCTCGTTCGGTAACCGGCCCGTACCGGGGAACCGCCTGTCCTGCGACATGTGCGCTCGATTCTCATTGAATGAATGTGTCAAATCGGCGTGGCGTTACTCACGTCGTGTATCGATCAACGTGGCGAGTGTAATAGGCGATGCTGCGCTCAAGTCAAGGATACTACCTCCGGCAGTCTCTTCAAGAATCATCAGATTACTGCGGCGACCGTGGGAACCTGTGGCGATTCACTTTAGAATTGAGACGAGGCCGCGGGAAATTCCACGGCGAATCCCTGACGTGAGGAGGCCAACATGAGCCCGTTCGGAACCATTCTTGTGCCACACGATGGCTCGATCCTCGCGGATACCGCGCTCCCATATGCTTCGGCGTTGACACGTGCCACCGGGGCCACGCTGGAGCTACTTCGAGTGCTTGAGGAACTGAAACCGATCTTCGATAGCGGTGGACGAGAACTGCTTTGGATCGACCCAGCCAATCCGCGCGCGGAACTCGCGTCCCCGGAGATCCTTGGTGCGGCTGCCAACCGGCTGGCGGCAAGTGGTATTCAGGCCAAGACTGTCGTGCGTATCGGTGATCCGCGCGAGGAGATCTTGGCCGAGGCGGCCACGCTGGACCGTCCCCTTATCCTTCTGGCGAGTCACGGGCGTGGCGGACTATCACGAGTGGTGATGGGCAGTGTCGCGACTCGGATCATGCAGATGGCGATGTGCCCCGTGATGCTCGTGAGGGCCCGAGAAACTGACGAGCAGCCCGAACAGGTGTCGTTGAAACGAATCACCGTACCACTGGACGGCTCCGAGTTGTCGGAGAAGGCGTTGCCATATGCCGTTGGATTGGCCGAGTCACTCGGGGCCAGACTGCACCTGGTGCGAGTTGCGGAGACCTACCGGGACGAGATTCCCGAGACCTCGCCGCATATCTTCACCTCTCCGTCGTACCAGGCGATGCTCGATCAGTTCGAAGTGCTCGAACATGAGTCCCAGGAATATCTGCAAGGTTTGGCGACTCGATTGGGACGTGAGTCGATCACTGTGACTTGGGAAGCGCTCAGCGGAGATCCCTGGCGACAGCTGCTGCGGTATGCCGAGCGGGACAATCCAGACCTCATCGTCATGACGACGCACGGTCGCGGCGGGATAGCGCGTTGGTTCTACGGCAGCGTGTCGGACCGACTGCTTACCGCGGCTTCGAACCCATTGCTACTGATCAGGTCCGCGGCGACGAAAGACTGATCATGCCGATCGTTGCACCTTGGCCCAGTCTGTTTTGCCGCGATGGGGTATGCCGCCGACGTGAGCCTAATACGTTCAAATAGCGCAACGTGCTGTTGACCTAGAAGGGATTTGGTTTGGCGGGCTCCGTCGCCGAAGAGGCCGATCGGGATGTCGTGGACGCACCGGTCAATAGAGTGAATGAGAAGCTGGAGGCGGTGGATCGGCTGCGTTGGGTGGCACCGCTCATCGTGCTTGTTGCGACGATGGCGTTTGGTGCGCTGTGTCTGTACCACTATCGGCTTCCAGGCCTTTATTATGATGAGGCCTTTGACGTTGTCCCGAGCATGCAGTTGCTCAAAGGAGAACCGGTTCAACTCGCACGCGGGGTCGGAATCCACCTATTTGGACATTCGTTTCCGGTCATGACTGGGGACTACTGGGGGTCGGTCAGTACCTACGCGGTGTTACCCCTCTTCTGGATTCTGGGTATCGGCGTGCTGCCGGTGCGACTCTGGCCGATACTCGCCGGGATGGCCGCGATCGTTCTGACGTACTTGGTTGGGAAGCGGCTCTACGGAGGATGGGTCGGCGTTGGGGCATCGGCTCTACTGGCGATCTTCCCATCCTTCATCTTCTGGACACGGGTCGGTATCTACGTCATCTCTCACATCGTGGCCGTGACACTCGGAGTCGTTCTCTCCTTCCTGCGTTGGCGCGAAACCACTCACCGGCGCTGGCTGTTTCTGGCGACGTTGTTGGTCGGCATCGGCCTCTGGACCAAATTACTCTATTTGTGGTTCATCATCGCGGTTCCAGCCGCTTACGTGCTCTTGCTGCTGGCTGATTGGCTGGTCGAGGATCGTCGGGGTGCGGACTCAATCTCCGATCTATTTGCATCTGCCTGGAAACGGTTCCGCGTCGACATCCCGTTCGCTGGAATGCTGGATGTGCTCGCCGCCGCCGCAGGCTTTCTGCTCGGGGCATTTCCGGTCATTTACTACAACGCTGTGAGCCGAGGCAGTTACCTAGTGCTGCGCTCAAACCTCTTTCACACTGAAAATGGCGTCAACAACTTCGCTATCTGGTCGAACGTCAAGATTGAAGCGGACGCTGTTCGCGTTTTGCTCGACGGCGGCTATTTCTGGTTCTACGGTGGCATCTACACCAACCCGATTTATCCCTGGGTGGTCGGGCTAAGCGCAATCGGGCTAATCTTCATGGTTCACCGGGTCGCCTGGTTGCGCAACTATCGCCGTGCAACTGTATTCTTCCTTGCCTTTGCGCTCGCCATCTTTGTTTTGAGCTGTTTCACGGTGTCGATCCTGGGTGCAACGCATCTGCTGATCTTGCTGCCGATACCACAATTCATCGTAGCTGCATTTGCGGTCTTCGTGGCTCGCTGGTTACGGTTACAGGCAAGCAACCAGAGAAGTCTCGCTACTACAGTCTCGGCAATCGCTGTCGTCGCTATTCTTGTGGCGCCACTAGCAATCAAGGACCTGTGGGTAGACGCCCGTTATCATCAGGCGCTCGAGCGCACCGGTGGATACAGTGGCTTTTCAAGCGCCATCTATACGCTGGCTGACTACCTGCAGCAGCATCAGCTAGATAAGCCCTACGCACTCGATTGGGGGTTCAGGAACAACCTGATGATTCTTACTCAGGGGAACGTGCAGCCTCTCGAGATTTACGGAAGTACGTATAATCCAGGACCTGACTTCGAGAAGGCTCTACGCGCGGCCCTGGACACGCCGTCTCCCGTCTTCATCGCCCACACTGAAGAGGGGAGTGCTTATCCACGTTTAGATGCGTTCAAACGCATCGTGGCTGAGAGCGGGAAGACCTTGAAGCTGGAGCAAGTTTTCAAGCAGCTTGACGGGAAGCCGGTCTATTATCTCTTTAGCGTTAGCAGCAAGTAGCGCTGGGGACTACGCGCCCGGCCGACTTAGGTCACCAACTGATGGTGAGCCCGGGATAGGCGACGTACGTCGGACCACTGAATATCGAATTTGCCTGCCGAAGCGCTTCTTCGGAGTCTCGCTTCGACCAGAAATGTGTGAGCACAAGACGTTTGACGTGGGCATCATGGGCAAGCGTTGCGGCTTCGATAGGAGTCGACGAACCGCGATTCAGTGACTCGTTGAACGGGCCAACCACCATCGATTCGGCAATCAGGATGTCGGCATCGCGAGCTAACGTCGTGAGATCGGCCGCCGGTCCCGTATCCGCGGTGTAGGCCACCACGCTGGTCGGCAGATCGATTCGCACCGCCCAACACGGAACATAGTGCGCCGTCGGAGCGAACGAGATCGTCGTACTGCCAACATGTATTGGCTTCTTCACTGAATACTCCGTGACCGAGCAGATCTCATGAAAGAATCGATCGACTTCGTCGATCCGTCCGAATGTTGAAAGAATGCGTCTCATAGTGCTTGTTCCGCCCGGGGGCAGCCAGAGCGGTATAGACGCTGGTAGAGGGACTGGGTGGTGGAGCCATCCCCACCAGAGGGCAACCAGGTCCAGAATGTGATCGACGTGAAAGTGAGTGATGACGATCCCACTGACGGAACCGATCTCGCAATGGCGAAGCAATTCTGTGAGCGTTCCCGGGCCAAGATCGAGCACAAGTCGCAGATCACCATCTTCGATCAGGTAGCCTGAACAACCCTGGCCTGGGTTTGGTGCGGCTGACGCTCCGCCGAGTGCGATCGCTCGCGGCATCTGATCTTCTCCCCTCGATGTAATGTGATGATACACATGTCCGGGGCGAAAAGAGGAGGCGGGGACTGCGCGGGACGCCCGGCGTCGTTTGCAAGATAATTTCCTCGTTGTCTTCGGATGACCCTCGGCGCTGATCTTGCTGGCATCGTTTCAAGGTCGCAGAATGCGGTAGGGATCAATGGCGTGACGACGGGTTGTAACTCTCTGAGAAGAGCGACCACGATGATTTGTGATGATGTGCGCCCGTCGATGGGCGCTGGTAAGGATTGGTTATGGCAGGTTCCCGTCCATTTCGATTTGGCGCGCTCGTGGCACAGGTGGAGACGCGGCAGCAGTTGAAGGAAACGGCTCGGCGGCTCGAAGATGCCCGGTTCTCCACTCTCTTGTTGACGGATCACCTGGGCGAAGAGCGCTTGACGGCAATTCCGGCGCTGGTGAGCGCAGCTGATGCGACGACCTCACTTCGTGTCGGGACGATCGTGCTCAATAATGACTTGCGACATCCGGCGGTACTTGCCGGCGAGATCGCAACGGCTGACATCATGACCGACGGCCGGTTTGAGCTCGGAATTGGTGCTGGCTGGGAGAAGGAAGATTACGATCGCTCGGGCATTCAGCTCGATCCGGCGAAAGTGCGAATCGACCGTCTCGAAGAATCGCTCGAGATTCTCAATTCGTACTTTACTGAGGAGTCCGTTACCTTCTCAGGTAACTACTACACCATCACCGACATGCCGACGGTACCCAGGGCGGTACAGAAGCCACGACCACCTTTTCTTATCGGCGGTGGTGGTAGACGCATTTTGACGGTGGCAGGCCGTTGGGCCGACATCATCGGCGTGCATCTTCCGGCGAAGAAGGACGGAACTGGTCAGGACTTCTCCGCTTCAACCGTACAAGACGTCGAAAAGAGGATTACCTGGATCAAGAATGCGGCCGGAGATCGTATGTCGTCGATCGAGCTTGCTCAGAACGTGTTTGCGGTGACGGTGACAGACGACCGAAGCGCAGCGGCACGTCAGGTTGCAGAGCGATTCGGGGTGTCTGAAGAGATCGCCATGGAGAGTCCATACTTTCTGCTCGGCACTGAAGAGCAGATCTCGACTCAGCTACGCCAGAATCGAGAACGTTTTGGAATCTCCTATCTCATCATTCCTGAGCGATTGGTCGACTCATTGAAGCCGGTCGTCGAAGATCTGGCAGGGACCTAGACGCGTGCTGAATCACTGGCGACTGGCTGGCGAGCCAGCAACCGTTCCATGTTCCCGCCGAGCATCTGGTCCTTTTCGCCGTCAATAACGTTCATCGCTTCGATAACGTCGGTGCAGGCCATCAGATCGCCTATCTGGTGCGGATAGTCGCTGCCCACCAGAATCCGTTCTGGTCCCGCTAATTCGTATGTCGCTGGGATACCGAAGGAGCCATAGGGAACAGTGTCGTAGTACATCGACCGGAAGTACTCGGTAGGAGAACGCTGGAGCTTTCCGGCCAGCTCGGGATAGATGTTGTATCCACGCTCGATCCGTTCAGCGAGCATCGGAATAGCTCCACCGAGCTGGCTCAAAATCAAGATGAGGTCCGGAAACCGGTCGAGCACGCCACTGAGAGCCAGTCTTGCTGCGGCGAGCGTCATGTCGAACGGGAAGCCGAGCAGAGCGACGAGTCGCATGTCCTCCATGTTCGCCAACGATGCCGGGCCGATCGGGTGAATGATGAGTGGGGCCCGAAGAGCCTCCGCTGCTTCGTAAATGTGCCAGAAGCTCTGGTCGTCGAGTGGCATGCCTGCGAGGTTCGAGAAGATCATCGCACCGGCGAGGCCCAGGTCATTCACCGAGCGTTCGAGTTCTCGTGCAGCCACAACTGGATGCTGGGTTGGAAGCGTGGCGAAGGCACCGAGACGGTCTGGATGGTCGCTGACGATCTGGCCGAAGGCGTCGTTCGTGATTCGGGCGAGGTCAGTGCCCCGGGCCGGTTCTTCGAAGTGAACGCCGGGAACCGTCAGAGACAATATCTGTAAGTCGATACCGGCACGATCCATGTCGGCGATCCGGAGCATCGGATCCTGATGGGCGTCAACGATAACGCTGTAGTCGCCCGCATATTCGATGCGTGTCTCTCCGGCAGGTCCGACGGAAATGTTCGCGGCGGTCGAGTTTCGGGCGATCTCGGTGATAAACTCGGTCGGGTAGAAGTGATTATGAACGTCGATCTTGCGCGTCATCTCGTGTTCTCCCCAATCCCTTTGCAACAACATTCAGTGTTCGGGGTTGCCTGCGTCTAGTCCGGCTCGACGACCACGTTGCCCGAATGGCCGTCGGCTGTCGTACGCGCTACGATCAGCACGACCGGTTCGGAGTCGCTCGGATTTAGCGACTGGTGTGGCATATCCGGCTGCACATAAATGAACTCGCCTGGGCCGGATTCGATTGATTTGCTCATTCCCGGGCCGAAACGATGGATGATGTGGCCGGAGAGGATGTAGAGGCCGGCTTCAAACCCTGCGTGAAGATGAATTGGAGATTCGGCCCTGGGCGGGATAGTCTGAACGTCCATCGATAATCCTTTTGCGCCCACCGTCTCAGCGGACAATCCCAGAACGTGCTCGTAGCTTCCCCAGTTTTCGCCACGATGACCGGGACGAATCACTCGAAAAGCCCCGTAATCTTCGATGGATTCGGGTCCGTGTTTCGCAGGTTCGGTCAATTTCATGTCCTCACTTGATGGATGCGCGTCTCGGTCAGGCTCTCACGAGCGCTTCTCGCGCAACATCAACGGCCGTCTGGAGATTGTCGGTCACTCGGTTGCGCTCTCGTACCAGCTTGCTCCACCACAGCATATGCTCGCCGGAGCCAGCTTCTCGAGACTTGAGTTCGCCGGCGTGTGCCAGAGACGGAATCCAACGGCGTAGCGCGGTCAGACCATACGTGTCCTGGCCATAGCGTCCGATCACGCTGGTCAGCAGCGGGTTTAACGTTGACGAGAGGGTCATGAGGTGCGCGTTCAAGATTTCCGCTTGCGCTTCAAGGTCGTTCGATTGCTCGCCGTTGGTGAACCGATCAGCGAGTGTGTTGGCTTGCATCCACAGACGATCGGTTAGCATTTCGAGCTCGCCTGCCAGCGATTTTGGATGATCCAGGCCGAGCGATTCGTCGGTTTCCCGGGAATATTCCTCAAGAGCCGAGGAGATGAGTCGCACGGATTCGCGGAAGTCATAGGGCAGTATCGGCCGGCTGGCCAGCTCCCAAGCGTACGCCAGCGTCATTCTAAGGTCCTGCTCCAGCACCGTCTTGTCGGCCACGTCCATGGTGTCATCCGCACTCTGGTACCAGGGGCCGAGCACGCCGCCGTGCCAGCGCTCGACCAGTTCCGTGGGGAACGAGCTGCGCCCACTAATAGCGGGCGTGCCGGTGCCGAAAAAGGATTGGTCCCCGGTTTTGGCTAGCCGCTGAGGATCGGTCGCGTAACCCAACGCCACCTGCATTGCCTCACGATGGAAGGTCCATAGCTCCGGCGAGAGCGTGGCACGATATTGCTCGGCGTACTTCATGCCGGGTGAGTCGACGTTGAGATAGCCGGCCAGACGTCGTGTGATGTCATCCCAGTAGCGATCGACGAACCAGGTCGACCCTTCCATGATTCCGTCTTCGTGCGCCTGCCAGAAGGAGACCCAAACATCTCGTCGTAGCTCGTCACGATGCTGGGCCAGCACGCGTGCTACCTCGAGCGTCACCGCGTTTCCGGAGGTATTATCGGTCGCTCCACCGCCCCAGGAGTCCATGTGGTCACCGATCAGGATAAACTGGCGAGCGTCTAGGCCAAGAACGCCCAGCGGTTGATGAAGCGTACGCCAGACGTTGTCGGCATCCGAGATGATGCGGGCTCGCACGAGACCGTGCTGTGCCAACTGCCGTACGTCTATGCCAGCGACTCGAGATATCCCGACTGCCGGGAGATTGGGCATTTGATGGACATTGTCGACTGTCGGATTGCCCCAAACCGACTTGACCGTCCCCATCGGGATCGATGGGTTATCATCGTCGCCCCAGTTGATCAGGATCAGACCGATTGCGCCATTCAGCGTGGCGATACGCGTCTTTTCGGGGCGAGGCGGGGCGTAGGAGAGCTCAGCGAGAACGATCTTCCCGGTGACGTCCTTCCCCTCATAATCGGACTCTCCCCCGGCTCCAACATAGACCAACTCTCCGTCCAGACCGCCGTCCGGCGTGCTCGTGCTGTGAGCGAAGGTCATCGCTTCGATCAGGCGCTGCTCGGGATGGATCAGTGTCAGCGAGCCCGGACGAGGATAACTGACCAGCCCTGGAAACTCATCCTGATGCGCTTCAAAGCCATAAGTGTTGAGATGATCTGTCAGATAGTCTGCCTGGCGTTTCGCGGCCGGCCAACCGGATATTCGTTCCGGCACTTCTCGAGACATCCACTCCATATGGGACCACGTTCGATCCACCGATGCCTCACCAATAACCTGATGTAATCTTTCGGCATTGATCGCCATGGATCTCCCTTTCCGCGTTTTTGCCCGTGGTCAAGCGATAAACGTGGTCGAGAACGTTTATCGGAGTTGTGGTCATCATAACCGGAAGGAAAGCCAGAAGGGCATATCGATTCATGCTGCAGAGGACAAAATAAACCACCCGGGAGGGCGTTCCGGGTGGCTCCAATTCAGTTTCGTGGCTCCCGCTGGAACCTTATGGCTTCCTGGTCGCTATTACCAGCGGCTGTAACTTTGCTGCTCACGATGCGACTGAAAGCACTCTGAGCAGTAGACGGGCTTGTCGTTCCGGGGAACGAACGGAACCATCGTCTCCTTGCCACAAGCGCTGCAGACCGCCGGATGCATGGTCCGCTCCTGGCGACCTCCCCCATAACCGCCGCCGTTCCCGTAGGAAGCGCCGCCGCCGGACGCGTTACGGCGGGCTTTATTCGCACGCCTGCAACTTGGGCAACGAGAAGGCTCATTGGTGAAGCCCTTCTCGGCAAAGAATTCCTGCTCGCCAACGGTGAAGATAAAGTCCTCGCCACAATCTCGGCAGTTCAGGGTCTTATCTGTGAAACTCATCTCGTCGAGTTCTCCTATGTTCCACGCCACCATGTTGGTGGTCTTCGAAAAGTCTGCCTGGGCTCAGGTTTTCTCGGCAAGATGAGTTCGGGGACAGGCCCTCTCTGCCGGACCGGACAATCGCGCGGAAACCTTTGGCCATTAAGTGCATAGCTTACAATAGGTCCGCCAATTATGCTAGTGTTGGAGTTAGGTCGATTTATCAGTATCCTGCTGGGTTTTTGGACGATTCCAGCGCTGTAAAAGTTGCGCGTCCGCGTCGAACTCTGACGCATTCAGTCTGACGCAGCATCCGTATCTTGCGCGGTAATTTGTGTCGAGTTCTTCTTCGATCGTTCGTTATTGATGAAAGGGTGAGGCGCTCGATGAGCGAAAGTGCCGGTCTGGAGCGACATCGGCCTCGTTTGCGAGATCTCGGGATTGACATCGGTGTGATGCAGGTCGGAGAGCACAATGCGATTACCGATATCCCAGGAGTTCGGGTTGGTCACTCGACCGTTATCCATGGCGATGGAGCGCTTCGTCTAGGGGAGGGCCCGGCCCGAACCGGCGTTACGGCAATTCACCCGCATGAAGGGTCAGCCTTCACCTCCATGGTGCCAGCCGCGATTGCCGTACTGAACGGTGCCGGCGAGATGACTGGTCGCTCACAGGTCGATGAATACGGTTTGATCGAGACGCCGATCCTGATTACCAACACCCTCTCGGTCGGGGCGGTCCATCGCGGCTGTGTTGAATGGCTGACCGAGCATGAGGAATCGTTGCAGTCCAGTGATTTCGTGATTCCGGTCATCGCTGAAACGTTCGACGGATTCCTCAATGACGTGGCTGGACAACATGTTTCTACTGAGCATGTTTACGAAGCCCTCGACAACGCTCGCAGTGGGCCGGTCGAAGAGGGCAATGTCGGAGGCGGGACGGGCATGATGCTGTTCCGGTTCAAGGGTGGGATCGGCACGTCGTCCCGACTGGTAGATCTCGATGAACTCCGCTATACCGTTGGTGTTTTGGTCCAGGGTAACTTTGGATCTCGCGGCGACCTTCTGGTCGATGGTGTTCCGGTCGGCCGGGAGATCACTGACCTACAGCCAGTGCGGGGTGGTCAAGACGTCGCTCGACCACAGCCTGATGGCTCGATCATTGTTGTGATCGGAACTGATGCGCCGCTTACTGATCGGCAATTGGCGCGTCTCTGCCGACGTGGGATGCTCGGCTTGGGACGGGTTGGATCGACCGCGCGTCAGTCGTCTGGCGACATTTTGATCGCCTTTTCAAACGCTCGTGAGAACCGGTTCGATCGCTTCAATCGCGATGCTGTTCTGGACTGCAAGCGGGTCAATGACGAGCGTATAGATGATCTGTTCCAGGCGACCGTTGAGGCGACATCCGAGGCAGTGTTGAATGCGCTGGTAGCGGCAGAGACGATGGTCGGGCGTGATGGGAACACCGCCTATGCGCTGCCACACGACCGGCTGCGGGAAATCATGCGCCGGCACGGAAGGTTGCGGGAATAGCTCTACGGTCGACACCCTTCTCTACTATGTCGTCGATCAGCAGGCGGCGCGTCTGAGTCAATCTTTGACATCGCGATTGCGCGCGGCCTCGTGAACCAGATTCCAGGCATCGGCGACCGGACCCAGATGCCCCAGCTTATCCGGATTAATTATCGACCGAATCGCGAGGATCTTTCCTCCTTCGATTTCGAGGACAAAAACGCTGGCAACCCGGCCGGCGCGGTCTCGCGCGAGCGCGCCAGGCTGCCCATTAAACTGATGTAGCTCGAGCGTGACCCCCGCTCGAGCCATCTGTCCCGACATTCCAGTGAAGAGCCGCGCCACGCGATCGCGCCCGACAATCGGCCGGCTCCACTGCGGCGCTTTGCCGCCTCCATCACCGTACACCACCGCATCAGTCGCCAGCATCGACACCAACCCCTCGAAATCTCCCTCCGCGGCGGCGGCGAAGAAACGCGACGCTAGTTCGTTGCGCACCGCACTTGACGCTTCGAATCGCGGCTTTCCTTCCTCGACGTGACGCCGAGCGCGAGAGGCCAGCTGACGACAATTCGTGGGAGATCGTCGAACGATCTCCGCAATCTCGTCATAGTCAAAGGCAAAGATATCGTGGAGCAGGAAAACGGCGCGTTCGACGGGGCTGAGCCGCTCGAGTACCAACAGGAATGCCATCGATAGAGTGTCAGCCCGTTCGATCGCCTCGGCGGGCTCATCGTCGTCAGTCAGGATCGGTTCCGGCAACCACTGTCCGGAGTAGATCTCGCGCCGGTGACGTGCTGATCGAAGCTGATCAATAGCCAAACGCGTTACGATCGCGGAAAGGTAAGCCTTAATTGACGTGATCCTGACATTTTCGCGTCGCGCTCGCTGATAGCGCAAAAATGCATCTTGCACCACATCTTCGGCGTCCGCCACACTGGACAGCATTCGGTACGCAATCGAGAAGAGGAGTGGTCGCAGATTATCAAAGTCTGAAACGCTCACGGACTGTTCTCTGCCCTCACTCGGCCATTTAGTTCCGTCGCGGTCGCGGCGCATCGTTGTGCCGTAGCTATGCGGCGTTTCGCCGATAGTTGTTGCAAGGTGTCAGCTCATCGGTCAAGCCATCACGAAATCCGTCGCGCCAGCTCGTCCATTTCGGCTGCCAGCCTAGTTCGCGTTTTGCCTTCGCATTGGATGAGCCACGCATCTTGGTGGTCATAGCGATGCCGACATCGCCGATGGCCAATTTCGCCAGCCACACAGGAACGTGACGCGGCTGACGCGCACCAACCATGTCAGCTAAGTAGGGGAGCCAAACAGCTAAAGTTGCAGGGTCGTCATCGACAATATTGTAGACGCCGCGATGGCCAGGTTCCAGCGCCGCCACCGTGGCTGAGGCGGCATCCTCGACGTGGAGCCAGGACCAGAATGCACCGCCATCCCCGACCACCGGCATGCGTCGTCTTTTCACCATATCCACCAATGAGTCTGAAGCATCTGGTCCATAAAGGTTACCGTAACGGAGAACGATTCCTTCCAACGGTGCTTCTAACACGACTCTTTCGAGAAAACGGATGGCATTTATGGTCTCGCTCCGCTCGGCTGGGGGATTAGGATCGAGTGGATCATCCTCGGTGTTCAACTCGCCCTCTCCGTGCGGACGAGCCCAGCTGACATAGCTTTGGGCTACGAAGCGCTTGATCCCGGCAGCGTTTGCGGCTGCTAGCAAGTGCTCCGTGCCACGAGTGCGCAGCTCATTCGTGACGGCGAACCAACGGTCGAAGTGTTTGATATTCATTCCCTCCGCCAGCGCCGTCATCTGGTGGATGATCACCTCCGGTTCGGCTCGGGCCACGGCCTCACCAACCTCCCCGGCGTCAAGTCCATTCATGACCACCGGCTCCGCTCCTAGCGCGCGCAGCAGGTCGGTTCTGACCGGCGTACGCGTCGTCGCCGTTACCTGGTGCCCGTTCGCGACTAACTTTGGAATGAGCTGTTTGCCAATTGCACCCGTGCCGCCCGCCAAGAATACTCGCATTTGAGCGATCCTTTCTCGTCATTCGAGCCGCTCTCGGCTCCTCTGGTCCTAAGACGAGAAGGGCATGCGAGTTGTGACAGGTCGGGGCGGACTCAGTAGTCGGCCACAGTAGATTTGCCGGCTGCCATCATCCGAACGTGGGCATCGCAGGTTTGTCATCCCGCGCCTGGCGCGGTGGAGTCGAGGTATCTCCCCGTGCAGCGTGAGGACAGATCCCTCGGTCGCGGCCTCGGAATGACATGAGCGCGTGACAAACGCTGTGGTCATCTGCTCGGTTCGGAGCGACTATCCGATCCGGTGGCTCGCGCCGATCGATGGAACTACCCGTTGCAGATCGGCGATGGCTTGCTCCACTTGTGCGAGATTGACGCCGGTCTCGACTCCAAGACCGTCGAGGAGCGTCAGCAGCTTCTCGGTGGCGAGATTCCCTGGCGCACCAGGCGCGAAGGGGCAGCCACCGAGTCCTCCGGCGGCTGAGTCGAACACCGTCACTCCGTAGTCCAGTCCCACCATCACGTTCGCGATTGCCAATCCATTGGTGTCGTGAAAGTGGAGCGCAATATGCTCTAAACCTATCCGATTTGCGACGACGCTCAGAAGGCGATCGACAGCGACGGGCGTGGCCGTACCAATAGTGTCGGCCAGCGAAACCTCATCACACCCCAGTTCAAACAACCGCTCGGTGACCTCGACGACTGCTGCGGGATCGACCGCGCCAGAGTAGGGGCAGTTCACGGCTGTGGAGACATATCCCCTTAGATACAGCCCGGCAACACGAGCTTCTACCGCCACCGGAGCAAATCGGGCGAATGTTTCGTCGATCGTTGCTCGGACGTTTGCCTGACTGAATGCTTCGGATGCTGCGGTGAAGAGTGCGATGGCGGTACAACCTGCCTCAAGCGCTCGTTCCAGTCCCCGTTCGTTGGGCACGAGCGCCAGATATCGCGTGCCGGGGAGTCGATTGATGCGCCGCATGACCTCGACCGCGTCAGCCAACTGCGGCACTGCTTTTGGGCTAACGAAGCTCGTGCTCTCGATAACTGGCAAACCCGCCATAGCGAGCGACTCAATGAAGCGTACTTTGGCGTCGATCGGCACCAGATCAGGCTCGTTCTGCAGGCCGTCTCGTGGCCCGACCTCGACGATAGTGACGCGGCGTGGCAAGCGCTCGACGAAGCTCATGCGACTTCCTCCGGGATGACCTCAACCAGTAGATCGCCGGCGTCGACCTGCTCGTCCGGGTGACAATGAACCGCTATTACACGGCTCCGTTTCGACGCGCGCAGTACGACCTCGATTTTCATGGCGCTCAGGATGACCAGTGGGGCGCCTTCCGGCACGATTTGATCTGGTGACGCGTCGACACGGACGACCTTGCCCGGCAGCGGTGCACGAATATTATTGTCAGCCTCACGGGCGGTGTGGCTGTTCTCGAAAGACTTGCGGCCTGGTCGGGCAAACCAGCGTCCGGAACGGCTGGTCACCTCGATGATGTCGTTGCGGTCGCGATCAATTGCAACTCGACCGACCTCGTCGCCGATGTTGATGGTCCAGACACCATCGGGACCGCGTTGCCAGTGGAGCGTCTCTCGGTCACCATTGAGACGAACCTGCCATTGGGTTCCGATGCGCTCGACCTCAGCGATGATCTCCCAGTTTCCGTTCGAGTCGTGATAGGCAATCTCGCTTGATCCACTAAGCCGGAACGGCCCTATGCGCTCCCACGGGTCGTTACTCGGAGGGCGCTCTAGCGTCATTGCGACCAACGCTGCCGCGATCAGTTGAGGAGGGGCCCCGCCGGTCGATGGCGCCGGAATCGCCTGGGCGGTGCGCGTATCGTATTCACCGGCACGCACGCTCGTCTCCTCGAGCAGGGCCATTAGCCATGGACGGTTCGTTGCCACGCCTGCAATTGCAACCTGCCCGAGTGCGTCGTGCAGCCGGTCGATTGCGACGTCGCGTGTCTCAGCCCAGGCGATCAGCTTGGCGATCATCGGGTCGTAGCGCTCGGGAACATGATCCCCTGCTTGATACCCGGCATCAATGCGAACGCGTGACGACATTGGGAACGATAGAACGCTAATCGGTCCGGGCGAAGGCAGGAAATGGCGTGACGGGTCCTCGGCGTAAAGGCGGGCCTCGATAGCGTGTCCGCGTGGTACTCGATCGATCTCCGGTAGTGGCAATTCATTGGCGATATCGAGTTGCAGCGCGACCAGATCGATACCGCTCACCATTTCCGTGACCGGGTGCTCGACCTGCAGGCGTGGATTCACCTCGATAAATGCGATCGTGCCGTCACTTCCGTAGAGGAACTCGACTGTGGCCAGGCTCTTCAGTTTGACAGCTTCAGCAACTGTGGTCGCGTACTCATATAGCCGCAGCCGATCGGCGTCAGGCAGATTAGCGGCCGGTGCCTCTTCGATGACTTTTTGATGACGCCGCTGCAGCGAGCATTCCCGCTCGCCGATGGCGATAGCGCGTTTGCCGTCCCCCGCCACTTGAACCTCAATGTGCCGTGCTCCCGGGAGGAAACGCTCCAAATAGAGCATCGGGCCGACACCGGCGGCCTGGGCCTCGCGCCGCGCCGACTCGATTGCGTCCAGCAAACTGTTCGGGTCGGCGACCGGACGAAGGCTGGCACCGCCGCCGCCGAGCACCGCCTTGACCAGAATCGGGAAGCCGATGCGTTCGGCTTCCGAACGCCAATCGGCGGGTTCTTCCCCAAGCGTCTCGCTGGCCTTCAGCAACGGCACTCCAGCGGCTTCGGCGATGGCGCGGGTGGCGACTTTGTCGCCGCAGTGCTCCAACGTCTCGGCGCTCGGGCCAATGAAGGTGATGCCCACGTCGGCACAGGCTCGTGCCAGGTCGGGACGTTCGCTGAGAAAGCCATATCCAGGATGCAGGTAGGAGCAGCCGCCTCGCAGAGCGGCCGCGACGACAGCCTCAGCGTCGAGCTCGGATCCTGCGGGACCGGCAATCTCAATCCGGCCAATGACTCGCGCGGCATAACTGTGCCGATCGGGCTCTCCCGCAACCAGAAGTGGCTCCAATCCGCGCAAACGACACGTCGCAGCAATCCGGATCGCAATTTCGGCTCGATTGGCGATGGCGACCCGCACGCTCACGAATTCGGCGCCCAGTTCGGCTTGCGTTTCTCCAGGAACGCAGCCATGCCTTCCTGACCTTCGGCACTCTCTCGACGATCGGCCAATGCCTGGATGGTCACGTCGCGAGCCTCTTCGAGCTGCATCCCATCGACTCGATCGAGGAGCGTCTTCACGTCCGCCAGCGCACCAGGTGCCGCCTGAGCCAAATGCTCGATCAATTCGTCGATGGCTGCATCGAGCGCCTGCGGTTCAACGACCTTGGAGACGAGTCCTAAACGACGGGCCTCGTGGGCGTCAATAGCCGTGCTCGAGAGCATGAACGACTGGGTGTTGCGTCGTCCGAGCGCACGCAACACATACGGGCTGATCACCGCCGGGGTTAGTCCGAGTCGAACCTCACTCAAGGTAAAGCGGGAATCCAGGTCAGCAATAGCGAAGTCGGCCGCCGCCACCAACCCGACACCACCGCCAATCGCGGCGCCGTGCGCACGAACGATGACTGGCTTCGGGGAGCTACTAATCGACTCCAGAAGCCGGGCGAGCAGTTCACCGTCGGCTGCCATCACGGCAGGATCATCGGCTTGACGAAACTCGTGGAGATCGGCTCCGGCGCAGAATACGGGACCAGCACCGGCCAACACGATGCAGCGGACTCCGTCCAAGCTCGAAGCGGTCATGACCGCGCCATGCAATGCTCTGACGAGATCGCGATTCAGTGCGTTGCGCCGCTCCGGGCGGTTGAGAATCAGCCAGCGAGCCGGACCACGCTGCTCGATACGCAGCTCGTCCATGACGTCTCCTCTCAAATCCTCAGTACGCCGTAGTTGGTCTCCGGAATCGGCGCGTTGAGGGCCGAATGCAGTGCCAGTCCTAGCACCTGCCGTGTCTGACGTGGGTCAATTATGCCGTCGTCCCATAGACGAGCCGTCGCGAAATAGGGGCTGGTCTCTGCGTCGTAACGTGCCTCTACCCTTTGGCGCAATTCGTCGATCTCGTCGCGATCAATTGTCGCGCCGCGATGCTTCGCGGCCTGCTCACGAATCGTTACCAGGACTCCGGCTGCTTGCTCGCCGCCCATCACGCCGATACGCGCGGTCGGCCAGGTAAAAAGGAAGCGCGGGTCGTAGGCGCGGCCGCTCATGGCGTAGTTGCCGGCGCCGAACGACGCGCCGGTCATAAGAGTGATCTTCGGTACCTGAGCCACGGCGACAGCGGCAACCATCTTGGCGCCATCACGCGCGATTCCCTCGTGTTCGTAGCGTCGTCCCACGATGAAGCCGGTGATGTTTTGCATGAAGAGGAGCGGGATTCGCTGCTGATTGCAGAGCATCACGAAATGCGCCCCTTTGCGGGCTGATTCGGCAAAGAGCACTCCTTGATTGGCCAGAATCCCGACCGGGATGCCGTAGATGTGACCGAAGCCGCAGATCAGCGACTGCCCATAATCGGCCTTGAACTCGCGGAAACGACTGCCGTCGAGAACGCGCGCGAGCACCTCGCGCGGGTCGTAACTGTGCTTCACGTCGGGCGGAATGATTCCGAGAATTTCCTCGGGATCGGCCTCGGGCTCATCGATTGGCTCACGTTGCCATGGCAGTGGTGGGGGAGCTAGTTTTGGAGTCGATAGAATGTCCCGTGCCAGCGACAATGCGGCGGGTTCGTCGTCAACAACGTAATCGACCACGCCGCTGATGCGGCCGTGGACATCGGCGCCGCCCAGTTCTTCGGCCGTCACCTCTTCGCCGGTCGCGGCCTTCACCAGTGGCGGGCCTCCGAGGTAGATCGTGCCGGTGCCGCGCACGATGATCGCTTCGTCGCTCATGGCGGGCACGTAGGCGCCGCCAGCGGTGCATGGACCCAGCACGGCCGAAATCTGACGAATCCCAGCCGCCGAGAGCTGTGCCTGGTTGCGGAAAATGCGCCCGAAGTGGTCTCGATCGGGAAATACTTCGCTCTGGAGCGGCAGGAAGGCACCGCCGGAATCGACCAGATAGAGGCAGGGAAGGCGGTTGGCCAGGGCGATCTCCTGCGCGCGCAGGTGTTTCTTGACGGTAAGCGGGAAGTAGGTGCCACCCTTGACGGTTGGATCGTTGGCAACGATCACAACTTCGTTCCCGCCGATACGACCAACGCCGGTCACGATGCCGGCCGCAGGCGCTTCGCCGTCGTAGCAATCCTCGGCTGCGAGCGGAGAGAGTTCGAGGAATGGACTGGCGGGATCGACCACCCGGTTGATGCGCTCGTGGACTGGTAGCTTTCCTCGCGATCGCTGGCGCTCATGCTGCTTTGGGCCGCCACCGGCGCGAGCCCGTGCCAGCCGCTGCTGCAGTTCTTCGATCAATCTGAGATTCGCCTCGCGGTTGGCCTTGAAATCAGGATCGGACGGATTGACCCGGCTGACTAAGCGCACCTCTCCACCTCTCCCGTACCTCTTCGGTAAATCCCTCCCCCATCTCTGTTCGAAATGTACCACCAGACTGGGAGTGTGGATGAATGATGGTGAAGGAGCTCGCATTCCCTTCTCAGTCTGCGGCCAACGCTGGTCGACAGACGCCAGTTTGTCTTATTGAAAGATTGGCGCTCGAAGTCGAATCTGATCAGATGATGACTCAGTGCATAGGAAGGACGCCAGGCAGGAATCGGCGCGTGGCATTGGAATCGTTGTCAAAGAGGCGATAACGTTTTCGCAATTCGGACGGCCTGTGGGCCGCTGGCGGGCAGAGTCGCCCGCCACTACAGAAGTGCACGCGTGTATCTTGCGCATCGACTACCGCGCCACGACTGCTTCGCGCTGGCTCGGCTGGGGGAAGGTGGCGGTGATGACGGTGGTACCTTGCAACCAGCGGAGGTAGTGCTGGCCGATGTTTCCCATCTCGACCTTCCAACCATCGGGGTTGGCGGGCGTATAGGTGAGGCAGCGGCGTTCGAAGCATTGGATCAGAACATCCTGCTCCACGCCACCCACTGGCACTGTCACCCAGTAAGGCTCAGTGATCGGGTAACCGGTCACCGCGAAGGATGGGCTGAAGAGTGGCGCATCGATGAATTGGCCACTTATGTACATCGGCCCGTGCTGGTTGAGGAAAGTCTCGAAGACGGACGCCACACCGTGCCCGGTAGCGTCGATCGGCGCGCCGTAAGTGGCTCCGTATGTGGTGGTCGCGGAATCGTTGCTCACGTTACCGTAGGCGCCCAATCGTGCGCTAATTGCCGCGCCAGCTGAGCCCGGTTTTGTCGTGAGGAGTGGTTTCAGCATGGCGTAAGTAGGTCCGTTGTTCCCGGTATTGGCCGGGTCGCCGGCGACCGGCACATTGGCCGGACCGCGATTGTCGAACTGATCGTTGCCGACCTGCTGCATTCCCGAAATGAGCTCCCAGGCGAGGCGACCGCCGGTTACGTACCAGCCGCTGTTCAGAGGTGCGGAAGGATCGTTCACTTCCATGCGCCCCTTGTCGAAGTACTGCACGATGCGCTGACCGCCGGGCGAATCGGCGTAGGCCTCGTAATGTGGCGAGCCATCCGCCGGACCCCAGACCCAGCTGCGTTGCACTTTGTCCTGCGAAATCGGGAAGTCAGATTGGCTGCTCCAGTGGTAGAAGTCTGAGGTCGCGTTTGCCGGTGTAGTGGCCGCGACCGGGATCGTCCAGCCGTAGTCGAGCAGGTCGATCGCGTCTTGATACCAGCGTTCAAAGGTCGAGCCGATCAACACCATGATGACCTCACGACCGTCCCGCTGCACCACTTCGATCAGGCAGAGACCGGCGTTGTCGGTCCAGCCAGTCTTGCCGCCGACGACACCTGGGTACATCTTCGGCAGTTGATTGAGATGCGTGTAGTCGTGACCTTCTGCTGAGTAGCTCGTCGCTCCGAATGGGGCCAGAAATGCCGGATACTGGATGGCGGCCCTGGTAATGACGGCCAGATCATACGGAGTTGTGTAGTGACCGTCCTGATCGAGACCGTGCGGATTCATGTAGTGCGTGTCTTTGAGGCCGAGGCTTACTGCCTTCTGATTCATCCACCCGATGAAGCGCTCTCGCGCGGCTGGATCGTCCACTTGTGGACTCCCACCGACCGCGCGGGCGATGGCCATCGCGGCATCGTTGCCACTGGGGAGAAGTAGTCCATACAGGAGGGTCTTGAGAGAGAGATTCTCGCCGGCTTCAAGACCGGCGTTCGATTCTCCTACCAGATCCGACGGTTGGATCGTGATCCGCATCGAAAGGTCGCCACGCTCAACGGCAACGAGCGCCGTCATCACCTTGGTCAGACTAGCCATAGCAGTGCGCTGGTGAGCGCTCGAGCCATCCAATACGGCGCCCGTCTGAGCGTCCATGATGACCCATTCTCGGGCCTGCACCGTTGGGGCAGCGAGAGTCGCGGATGGCAAAGCTGCAATCGCGAAACTGACGAGAAGCAAAATCGCAGCTAGTCTATGGACACAATTCTGCACGTTTCCTCCGCTCGTCGGTCGTCGTCGGGCCGGCACGTTGCGCGAGAGCGCTGATGCAGGAGAGAGATGAACAAAGTCTTTGGCCAGTGTACGTACTGCCCTGTCCTGCAGCGTGCCACAGCTCGACGAGAGCCGGCAAGTGGTGTGTCAAGAATCGCTCTTGACGCGATCGAACGCCACAGTTATCGTGATCCGCTTTAACAGGTTTCGGATGACAGACCTCGGCCTGCCTGGCCGATTTCGCCAGGAGTGAGGAAGGTGAGTTCCGCATAATGATGAAGCCGGTAATCGGGATTACTCCATCACCTGCGGATCACGAATTCGTGGAAAGTAGGTTCAACTGCGATTACACCGCGGCCATCGAAGCGGCTGGCGGCATTCCGATCGTACTTCCACCGCTTTACACCAATGTTGGGGAGTTACTTTCGGTAGTCGATGGGGTGCTGCTGGCTGGTGGCGGTGGAGATATTGGACCTCAGCGATACGGCGATGAGACGATCCATCACACTACCTCTGACGTTCACGATCGTCGAGACGATCTCGAGATCGCGCTTGTGCGCGCGGCGATCACGCGAGGGCTACCGCTTCTCAGCATCTGTCGGGGAAGTCAGATTCTCAACATCGCGTTCGGTGGAGCGCTCTATCAGGATATTCCTGATCAGCACGGAAAGGACGTCGAGCATCGCCAGGCACACCTAGGCGTCGATTTCAACGAACCGAGTCATGCAGTGACGGTACAAGCCGGATCGTTGCTGGCGCGTGTGTATGGTCAGTCTACGATTCAGGTGAATTCTGACCACCATCAAGCCTCGAAGACGGTCGGCCATGATTTGAAGGCTGCCGGTCACGCATCGGACGGCGTCATCGAGTCGGTCGAGCGTCCGGCAAGCCAGTTCGTCCTTGGGATCCAGTGGCACCCGGAGTTGATGTTCTGGAAACATGGCGAACACCTCCGACCGTTCACAGCGCTCGTCGAGGCCGCAATCGATTTTCGTGAATCTGGTATTCGGAAAAATCCCAGGTGATCTGTCTGACGAGCATGGCGAGATCGTCGGAAACGGCGAGCAGACAACGAAACGTGACGTATCGGGACCCAGTCCCGACTTCCGAGATCACCACGCAGACCTGAAGTCGGGGAGTGAGCGCCAGAAAATGCCCTTGACACACCGGCTCACGACGGGTAGTATTCCTCCTCGTTGGCTGCGGCCGGCCGGCCGGAGACGGTCGCCTGATCCTCGGGATCAGGGAGTCCCTGTAGTTGACAGGGATAGGCAAAATGAATATACTGTTAAGGCTTTCCTGAGCGGGCGTTGGCTCGCTTTCGAAGCCACGCGAGAGCGGAAGGAGCAGGCACCACTAGACCGGCACGCGAAAGCGCGAAGGAGTGTTGCCCCCGCCGTCCGGGCGGGTTTTGTTTCGCCGCAAGCACCTTGACAACTGAAGCGTAGTTCGTACAGCGTATAGACTCCCGCAATTCCTGTTGATCCGGTTCGCGGTGACGCGAGCAGGCTCGGCTGGGTTGCATAACCAGGTAATAATCCCCCCTTTAGGGGGGAACTTGATGGAGAGTTTGATCCTGGCTCAGGAACAACGCTGGCGGCGTGCCTAATGCATGCAAGTCGAACGGGAACCCCTTCGGGGGTCGACCGTGGCGGACGGGTGAGGAACACGTGGGGAACCCATCCAAGCGCGGGGGATAACTGCGGGAAACCGCGGGTAATACCCCATGAGCTTGGTTCTCGGTAAGGGGATCAAGCAAAGGAGCGATCCGTGCTTGGCGGGGCCTGCGGCCTATCAGCTAGATGGCGGGGTAGCGGCCCACCATGGCGATGACGGGTAGCTGGTCTGAGAGGACGATCAGCCACACGGGGACTGAGACACGGCCCCGACTCCTACGGGAGGCAGCAGCAAGGAATTTTCCGCAATGGGCGCAAGCCTGACGGAGCGACGCCGCGTGGAGGAAGACACTTTTCGGAGCGTAAACTCCTTTTCTGGGGGATGAAGAAAGTGACAGTACCCCAGGAAGAAGGACCGGCTAACTACGTGCCAGCAGCCGCGGTAAGACGTAGGGTCCGAGCGTTGTCCGGAGTTACTGGGCGTAAAGGGCGCGTAGGCGGCTTCTTGCGTCACACGTGAAAGCCCCCGGCTCAACCGGGGAGGGTCGTGTGAAACGGGGGAGCTGGAGGCAGAGAGAGGCTGGTGGAATTCCCGGAGTAGTGGTGAAATGCGTAGAGATCGGGAGGAACACCGGTGGCGAAGGCGGCCAGCTGGCTCTGACCTGACGCTGAGGCGCGAAGGCGTGGGGAGCGAACGGGATTAGATACCCCGGTAGTCCACGCAGTAAACGATGTGGACTAGGTGTGGGGGGAGTTGACCCCCTCCGTGCCGGCGCAAACGCAGTAAGTCCACCGCCTGGGGAGTACGGCCGCAAGGCTAAAACTCAAAGGAATTGACGGGGGCCCGCACAAGCAGCGGAGCGTGTGGTTTAATTCGACGCAACGCGCAGAACCTTACCAGGGCTTGACATCCTCGGGACCCTTCTGAAAGGGAGGGGTGCCTTCGGGAGCCGAGAGACAGGTGCTGCATGGCTGTCGTCAGCTCGTGTCGTGAGATGTTGGGTTAAGTCCCGCAACGAGCGCAACCCTCGTGGCTAGTTATGGTATGTCTAGTCAGACTGCCGGGCGCAACCCGGAGGAAGGGGGGGATGACGTCAAGTCAGCATGGCCCTTACGCCCTGGGCGACACACACGCTACAATGGCCGGGACAGAGGGCAGCCAAGCGGTAACGCGGAGCCAATCCCAGAAACCCGGTCTCAGTTCGGATTGAGGGCTGCAACTCGCCCTCATGAAGTCGGAGTTGCTAGTAACCGCCGGTCAGCCATACGGCGGTGAATATGTTCCCGGGCCTTGTACACACCGCCCGTCACGTCATGAAAGCCGGCAACACCTGAAGCCGGTG
>CAVUBN010000008.1:0-399004 GCA_963739715.1 uncultured Chloroflexia bacterium
GCGCAATGAATTGCGCCCCTACGACCGAACCCATCAGTGTACGGGCGATAACCCGTCCGATGTGGGGCGTCATTCATGACGCCCATTCTGATGGTGTGGCACCCCAACCCGGGCGCAATGAATTGCGCCCCTACGACCGAACCCATCGTGTACGGGCGATAACCCGCCGATGTCGGGGCGTCATTAATGACGCCCATCTGATGGTGTGGTGCCCAAACCCGGGCGCAATGAATTGCGCCCCTACGACCGAACCCATCGTGTACGGGCGATAACCCGCCGATGTAGGGGCGTCATTCATGACGCCCATTCGATGGTGTCGCAACCCACCCGGGCGCAATGAATTGCGCCCCTACGTCCGAACCCGTCGTGTACGGGCGACATTCATGACGCCCATTCGATGGTGTGGCGCCCCAACCCGGGCGCAATGAATTGCGCCCCTACGACCGAACCCATCAGGTGCAGGCAACGTTCATGACGCCCATTTGACATCGCGCGGATGACGGTCCACGCGTCCCCTCTCACGGCGTTACACTTCACGGTGGCGCTTCGCGCCCATCGACGAAATAGACTCCTGACTTGCCGGGCTACTTGAAAGGGCACACACCCTCGTGGTTGAACGCGACTATATTCTCCGGTTGATCAAGCAGATGACCCAGGCCCTGGCGATCGTTTTCAAGCTGGAACGGGGCGGAGACTACCTCGAAGCGCTACGGGTCATCGACAGCACATACCAGCAGCTGCTCGGGCTTGATGCCGCTACCGTTTCAACCTTGCCGGCTGAGACCCTGCTCGGGCTGATTCGTTCGTCGGGTGTCGGCTATCAGGGCCAGAAGGCCGTCGCCGAACGACTGACCGTGCTGGCCAATCTGCTGCAAGCCGAGGGCGACATCTATCAAGGGCTTGGCAAGGAGAGCGACAGTGCGCTCCGTCGCTTGAAGGCGCTCGACGTCCAGCTCGCGATTTTGACCACCGAGGATCCCTCCTCGTCACGCGCGGCCGATGCCATCCACACACTTCTTAATCATTTGACCGAGTACGAGCTCTCTGTCCGCACGAAGCTACAGCTCTGGAAGCATTTCGAGCAGTTTGGTGATTTCGCCCGTGCTGAAGACTGGATGTACGAGGCAATGGAGGATGAGTTCGCACCGGCCGACATGAGCCAGCGGGCGATCTCCTTTTATCACCGGCTGCTCGACCAGTCGGACTTCGATCTGGTCCACGGCAATCTGCCGCGAGCCGAGGTCGAGGCTGGTCTCGCGCAGATCGAATCCGGTCGCATGGGCGGTCAGCCGGTTGGCTAGTGATGGCGATATTCCGGAATTTTCTTTCAACCGTCGAGCAGAAGGAAATGGAAACAGCATGGGTAGATTCACCACGGAAGAGATCGAATATCTTCAGAATCATCGGCTTGGAAGGCTCGCAACGGTCAACAGCCAGGGCGAGCTCCACGTCGTCCCGATAGCGTTTCACTACAACTCCGAGCACGAGACGATCGATGTCGGAGGGCACGGTTTCACCAAGAGCAAAAAATATCGAGACGCGCTACGCCATGGCCAGGTGGCGATCGTCGTCGACGATTCTGTGGCTCCCGGAAAGCCGCGCATGGTCGAGGTTCGTGGAACCGTTCAGGCGCTGACAACCGGCGGCGAGGCGATCAACGCCGGATTCCCCCCGGAAATCATTCGTATTTCACCGACCTATATCGTTTCGATGGGCGTGAATGACGACCTGGTACGACCTGCCGAGGGTAGCGTGCATTTTGACGGGCGTCGCGTCTCGTAGGGGCGACATTTATGACGCCCAAGACGCCGTCGCAACCCGGGCGACATTTATGACGCCCGTCTGAGGGTGTGGTGCCATCATCGGGCGCAATGAATTGTGCCCCTACGACCGAACCCATCGTGTACGTGGCGATAACCCACCGATGTAGGGGCGACATTTATGACGCCCAACTGATGGTGTGGTGCCTCAAACCCGGGCGCAATGAATTGCGCCCCTACGACTGAACCCATCGTGTACGGGCGACAATCCGCCGATGTAGGGGCGTCATTCATGACGCCCAAAACGTTGATCAGCCTCTGATGCCACCCTTTGTCAGGTCAGCGGCGTCGAGCAGTCGATCAAGCTCGTCGGCCGAGAGATCGGTCATCTCCATCGCGACGTCCTTGACCCGCCGATTCTCGGCATAGGCACGCTTGGCGATCTTCGCTGCTGCGTCGTAGCCGATAATTGGATTCAACGCAGTGACCAATATCGGATTTCGTTCGACTACGTCCGCCACCCACTCCCGATTGACGACGATCCCGGCCACGGCCTTCTCCGCCAGCACTTGCGACGTGCTCGCCAGTAGATCGATCGACTCCAGCAGGTTGTAGGCAATAATCGGCAGCATCACGTTGAGTTCGAAGTTCCCCATCTGCGCGCTGATCGTGATCGCGAGGTCATTTCCGGTGACCTGAGCGCAGACCATCATGGTCGCCTCGGCGATGACCGGGTTGATTTTGCCCGGCATGATCGAGGATCCCGGCTGTAGCGCTGGCAGGACGATCTCGCCGAGCCCACCCTGAGGCCCGCTGTTCATCCAGCGCAGATCGTTGGCGATTTTCATCAGCCCGGCGGCATAGGCTTTGAGTTGGCCGCTCACTTCTACGGCGGTATCCTGGGACGCCAGGGCAGCGAAGTGATCGGTCGCCTTAACAAAGGGCTGTGATGTGAGCTTGGCAAGCTCGGCCGCCATGCGTTGGCCGAACTCTGGATGCGCGTTGATGCCAGTGCCAACCGCAGTGCCGCCGATAGCCAGCTTGGCCAACCGGGGCAGCGACGATTCAACGCGCTGGCGAGCGAGTGCTACCTGCGCCGCCCAACCGCCTATCTCCTGGCTCATGCGAACCGGCATGGCATCCATCAGATGGGTCCGGCCCATCTTGACCACGTCATCAGTCTCGGCCGCTTTACGCTCGAATGTTGTCTGAAGTATCTCCAACGCCGGCAGATACTTCTCGACGATCTCCAGATAAGCGGCGAGGTGGATCGTCGAAGGGATAACGTCGTTGCTGCTCTGGCACATATTGACGTCGTCATTAGGGTGAATCGGTCGGCCGCCACCAACCAGCTGCGCCGAACGGCTGGCGATCACCTCATTCGCGTTCATATTGGTCGATGTGCCAGAGCCGGTCTGGAAGACGTCGATCGGAAAGTCCGCGTCCCACTTACCGTCGATGACCTCCTGCGCGGACCGTTGGATAAGCTTGGCCTTCTCTGCGTTCAACAGCCCGAGGTCCTGATTGACCTGGGCGGCAGCATATTTGATCAGGCCGAGGGCGCGGACGAAAGACCGCGGCAATCGTAGCGAGCTGATCGGGAAATTCTCCACAGCACGCGCCGTTGACGCTCCGTAGAGCGCGCCGGCAGGCACCTGCATCTCGCCCATGCTGTCCCGCTCGGTCCGATATTGTTGCTCATTCGTGGTTCCGCTCATTACCCGCTCCTTGGTCGTCTTACCCGTCGAATCACGTCGATGCGAACAGTTGTGGCGGTTAGATCTTACCCACCGACAGCACCAAGATACGCGCTGCAGGCCACATATACCAGTCCCTCGCATTGACACAAACTGACACGGATTTGACATGTCGATTCACAGAGTTGTCACGTAGTTTTGACAACCATGCCTTTAGGATTGATGTATCAGAATGGGCCGAAGGTGACTGTCAATTCATCTCGGCAGGACCTACCCAACGGGTCATCCGCATGGACTGGGTCGGAGCGAAATGGAGTCTGTCATGGCATTGGCGATCGAACTCGTTGTGGTGCTGTGGCTCGCAGCGCTTGGGCTGTCGGTTTATTACTTCGTGAAATCTCTGAACGAGGCGATCGCCAAAGGGCATGAGCCGAAGTCAGAGAAGCAGGTTGCGAAGTTCACGTCACATCCGATTACAACGCGTCACTTGCTGCCAACTGGGCATCAGGGACGCCGACCGGCACACTGAGAACGCTCGTCGTTCGAGGTGCTTGCGGGCAAAGGGGGAACGGGGCCGCGACGGTAAGTTCGCGGCCTCGTCATATTCAATTCGTCAGTGAGCAGGTTCCCCGACTCCATTGAAGTCCTGGGCGGACTCCGGCCGGGCGAACGAGATCATGATGACGGCCAACACTGGCAGCACGGCCATGGCCGCCAGCCCAACCGTGTACGACCCAGTCAATCCATGCAGATAGGCGATCGGCAATGGCCCAATAGCCGCGCTCGTGATCGAGACCATCATCGCCGAACCCTGCACGCGCCCCAGACCATGCCGTCCGTAGATGTGCGCCCAGGTCACACCCGAGATGATCCGCTGGATGCCTCCAGCTGAGCCAAGCACCAGGGCATAGAGAACGGCTGCCAGCGGCGACCCGATGAACCCAACCATGATCACTGCCCCGAGCAAGAAAAGCATGTTGACCGAGAACAGACGTTTCGGACCGAAGCGGTCGATGGCAAATCCGGCCAGCGCCGAAAAACTTGCCGAGGCAACGGCGTACGGAACGAAGACGGCCGCGGCGATCGTTGCATCCAATCCTCGTTCGGAGAAGATCGACACCTGGTGGAAGACGAGCGCCGTTGAGACGAACGACGGTGTGGAAAGCGGAACTGCCAGCAGCCAAAAGAGAGGTGACGTGAGCACCGGACGCGAATCGACTGTCTTGCCACCTGCTCCCGGTCGTGGTTCGTTGGCCGGTGGGGCGTCAGCGCCATCAGGAAAAAGCCCAACTTCTTCCGGAGAATTGCGAATCAGGAGCAGGGCTCCTGGTATGACGAGCACCCAAACCATGACCCCGAGGAACATGTACGCGTGTCGCCAGCCGGTCTGCTCGATCAGGAAACGGGCCGCACCCGGAAGCACGGCATTCGACAGGGCAAAACCGAGCCCTACCACCGCCATCGCGCGCCCACGTCGTCGCACGAACCAGGTCGCCGTCAACAACGTCGCGTTGATTGGAAGCGAGCCCTGGCCCAGGGCACGCAGTGCGGCGAAGGCAAGAAAGAAAGCGACAAAGCCGGTGGCGAAGGCCATGCCAAAGCAGGCTGTTCCCAATGCTAGCGCCACAGCCCCCACCGTCAGACGCGGGCCGTATCGGTCGGCCAGACGACTGACCAGCATCACCAGCGCAGCGCTGACTCCAGTACCGACCGCATACAGGGCCGAAACGGTCGTCCTTGACAGCCCGGTGTCGTGGATGATTGAGTCGAGAAAGACCGAGAAAACATATGACTGACCTGGGCCAGAGCTGAACGTAATCAGCATGCCCATGGCCACGATCGCCCAGCCATAGAACGGCCTACGTATCGACAAGCTCGAATTTCCAAGTAGCGGCGAAGCTCTCCCCCTTAAGATCCGTCAAACAACTCGTGGTGCCCAATTCAACGCATCGAGCACCACTTTCAAACTGAACTGCGGACGGTAACAGTGATTCGCCTCAAACCATCTTGTGTGGATCGGCCAGATCACCTTCTTTGAACCGACTGAAACGCATCGGGTGCAGATCAAATTCCGTCGAGCCATCGAGAATCAGTTCGGCCATTATTCGACCAACGATCGGGCCGAGTGCGAAACCGTGACCGCTGAACCCGGTCGCGAAGAAGAATCCCCGTGGCTCGGCGACTTCACCCATCACCGGCACCGCGTCCGGAGTGGAGTCTATCAGGCCTGCAAAGACCCGCTTGATACCAACGTCCTGTAACGACGGGAACATCGTCTTCAGCCCTTCGAGACTCTTCCAGGCCGTCTCGAGATTTGGCTCAGGCTCCACATCAACCGTATGTGCGAAGGGGTGCTCTCGCGCCGAAGAGCCAGGGAGCATGCGCATCACATCCTTGACCAACTCGCCACCGACCCTCAGGTTGAACATACTGCGGTTCTTGAGATAGTTTCCTGCAAACAGGCGAGTGTTGCGGAAGCTTTCCGTCGTTACGTCATAATCCGATCGACCGCCGCGAGCGATATAGAAACTCCCGCCTGGTCGCTGACGAAAGGCGACGTCGGGTGCCCAAACCCCAAGCTTTGTGATCGGCGGCGCTGAGGTCGTCTCGGCGGCCGTGTTCCGTACCTGAATCTGGGGCAGTGAGATGCCCGCCGTTCGCGCCAGCTTCTTCGACCAACCCCCAGCCGCGCAGACGACGATCGGCGTTTGGATCGTTCCCTTTTCGGTGACGACCGCGCTCACGTGGCCGCCACTCACCTCAACGCGATCAGCGGCGCAATACGTTACCACTGTCGCACCCTCTGACTCGGCTGCCCGGCCGATCGCCGGTGCCACTTTGGTTGGCTCCGCATGCCCGTCGCTCGGAGTGAACATCCCACCGGCAATTGGGCCCTGGATACCGGGGATCAGGTCTTGAATCTGTTGTGGTGTAAGAATATTGGTTTCCAGATTGAATTCTCGAGCGACTGGCATCCAATCGCGCAGTTCCTCAAGCCGCTCTTCGTCATAAGCGATTTTTAGATTGCCGGCCTGCACCCACTCGATATCCTCGCCAAGTTCTGCCTGCAGCTCTTGCCAGATCCGGTTGCCGGCCATCATCATCGGAACTTCGGAGGGATCTCGTCCTTGCTGGCGCACAAAGCCCCAGGCGCGGCTCGATTGTTCGAAACCGATTTGACCCTTTTCGAGCAGCACCACATTCCCGTGGCGCTTGGCGATCTCCCACGCGACAGAGGCTCCGACGATTCCACCACCGATCACGACGACATCAGCTTCTTTGGGTAGCATGCCGTTCCTCCATCTCGTTTCCTGTTGGGCGATCAATTGATTGAATTGCGGGTTCAACGTGAACCACGAGGTAAACGTCAAATCCGATGTCATATTGCCGCAGTAATGAAAACCCGTCCACCCGGCATCGAGGAACGGAGCTGAAACAGTATGCTGCAGACAGGAATGGGACTGAGTCGAGTCTAATCTGAGTGGCGATTCGGGCGACGTGATTGGTCGCGGATGACTCGCACTTGAGGAAGCAGCACTCGAGAGTTGAGCAGCGGCGTGATTTCCGACGCCGTCCCAGGGCTGGCAAACAGATGCCCTTGACCACTGATGCAGCCAAGACTTCGTACCTCGCCCAGCTGGCTGATCGTCTCTATGCCTTCGGCAATGACCTCTAGATCGAGCGCCTGGCCGGCCGCGACGATCGCCGCGATCAGTCTCTGATTCTGAACATCTCGCTCAAGATTGACAATAAATGACCGGTCGATCTTGACGCCGTCAATCGGAAAACGCTTGAGGAACGAGAGTGATGAATAGCCAGTGCCAAAGTCATCTACGAAAAGCCGAACGCCAAGCCGCTTCAGGTCCAGGAGAACGTCGACGATTTGACCCGAGTTCCCCAAGAAGAGGGATTCGGTAATCTCAAGAATGAGACGTTCGGGCGGCAGATCTAGCTCTCGCAGAGCGCGTGCAATATCTTCAACGATCGATGGATGACGGAACTGATAAGTGGAAAGGTTCACGCTCAATGCCAGCGGCGGAATAACCCTATCTCGCTTCTGCCAATCGCGTACCTGACGGCAACTCAGCTCGAGCACCTTCTGTCCAAGCTCGACGATGAGGCCAGTCGATTCCGAAATACCGACGAAGTCGTCAGGCAAGAGCAAACCGCGATCGGGGTGACGCCAGCGCGCAAGTGCCTCGACTCCCTGCACGAACCCATTGGTGAGATCTACGAATGGCTGGAAGTAGACCTCTATCTCATCACGACCGACCGCCTGACGTAGATCATGTTCGATCTCGAGCTGTTCGTGAATTGGAGCGGTCATGCCCCGTTCGAAAACGGAGTAGCGGGCCTTTCCGAGATTCTTGGCACGGTAAAGCGCAATATCCGCTGCCCGCATCAGATCCTCAGAAGTCACCTTACGAATTCCGCTGTGAGCGATACCGATGCTCGCAGTAACCTGCACATCACTGCCCGGAAGGGTAAATGGCTCGGAGAGCGACTTGGAAATCCGATCCGCGGTAAGAATGGCCGCGCCCAGATCATTGAGATCCTCGATCAACACAGTGAACTCGTCACCACCCAAGCGGGCAACCGTATCTATGTTTCGAACAGAATCGGACAAACGCTTTGACACGGCGATCAGCAACTGATCACCGATCTCGTGTCCCAGGCTATCGTTGATCAACTTGAAGTTATCGATGTCGAGGTATAGCAGCCCGACGATCTGCTCAAGGCGAGTCGCGCGATCGAGTGCGTGCCCGAGCCGGTCGAAGAAGAGGGCCCGGTTGGCAAGATCCGTCAGCGGATCGTGGAACGCCTGGTGGGACAACAGGTTTTCCAAATCGCGACGCTCCGTCACATCGCGAGCGTTAAGGACGATACCTTGCACCTCGAAATCGTCAGTCAGGTTGGTCGCGGTCATTTCGACGTGCCGGCAGCTGCCTCCGCTGGACCGCAGCTTAACCTCGATATCGGGAGAGATCCCACTCACGCCAGCCGCCTCAGTCAGGAACTGGCGAAATCTCAACACATCATCGGGATGGAGCAGGTCGATACAGTTGCTTCCGATAGTCGTATGTGTTTGCGCGGCTTCCGCCCAGGAACTGAGCGAAGGACTGGCATAGACAATCGTGCCGTCTCGATTAACCACCAGTACGACCCCTGAAGAACTTTGAACGAGCGAGCGAAAGCGTGCTTCACTGCGACGGAGATCTTCGTCTCGCACTTTGCGGTCGGAGATATCGTAGATCACGCCGTGCCAGCACGGATTCCCGCCGTCTTCTGATGTCACAAGTGCTGCTTCGTTGCGCACCCACAACGTTCGGCCATCACGGGTTATCACCCGGTGCTCCAGTCGAAAGCCGCCTCGCTCCTCGCGGCCGCGATCGATCTCGGACAGGACCGCATCACGATCTTCCGCATGCAGCACTTCCCGCCAGATACCCGGCCGGGCAAGCCATTCAGCCTGGGTGTAGCCGAACATCGACTCCACCTGTGGGCTGATATACATGGTGCCTACCGCATCATCCAACGAGGAAATGTACGTGGTCGCTGGAATCCGCTCAACCAAAAGCCGGTACGTGTCGCTCTTGCTGTTCTCGACGACCTGCGTCGAGGAAACCGCCAGAAGGCTGCGTGCCAGGATGGTGATGTAACGCGGCTTCCCGTTCGTCCAGACAACGACGCCATTCAGTGAAAGGGAGATCGGAGCGCCGTCATCCCGAAGAAACTCTGCGATCCATTCAATCGCCGTCTCGCGACTCCTACTTAGACGGTTCAGCATCCGCTCGGTGACTGCGCGACTTGACTCGGCGACAATCGATGTGAGGGGCAGACCAGCCAGCGATTGATTTGAAGCTCCGGTCAGATGACGGAATACTTCGTTGACTCGAAGAATTCGACCATCGACGGATACGACGAGATGTGCGACGGGCGAATAGGCTACGACGCTCGCAAAGAGCTCAGGTCCGTGATAAAGGAGCAGTTGCTCGGTCGAGGGAACGATAAGCGGACCACTCCCGTACACCGATTTGAATTGAGCCTCGGTAAGCCGGGTGGTGTTCAACTCGCTCGTCGTCATGTCGTGTCCGTCGAGCGCATCTCGCTGCGCAACAATACTCGCGACGGCAGGGCGGGCTCCCCGATCCGACACGTCGATTGGATCGTCAGGTTCACTTTGACACCTTCAACAATCTGGCCGTTGTCATTGATAGTTCGCTTGTCGCGGTCTACCGAGATACTCAACGCACTACTCAGTATAGGAATAATGGCCAGATCACGGACATCACCAAATGGTCTGATTTCTGCCATACCTTTGACCCGAGCGTACTACGCTGGAAGACCTCGGCTCAGGTCGAAAGGTACCGATCGGTGTAGCGCCAGCGTCTTGCGCTCGGCGCCCGCATCTGCGATGTTCGCGACATCACAGGCAATGGGATTCAAGCACTCTGGAAAGGTGAACGGGAATGGCAGAGATACATATTGACGAGATCAAACAGCGAATTGCCGAGGAGATCCGGCACCTCCATCCGAGGCTTCAAGGTATGTCGCAGACGATTCATGCCAATCCCGAGATCTTGTTTCAGGAACACCAAGCGGCGGAATTGCTGACGAACGAGCTGGACGAACAGGGATTCAGTGTCGAACGTGGTGTGGCCGGTCTCGACACATCCTTCGTGGCTACCTACGGAAGCGGCGAACCGGTCGTCGGCTTTCTGGCCGAATACGATGCTCTGCCGAAGATCGGACACGCCTGCGGGCACAATCTCATCGCGACCTGGAGCGTAGGGGCAGCAATCGCCCTCCGACGGGCATTGCCGAACATCCAGGGAACAATCAAAGTCATCGGCACACCGGGAGAAGAAGGCGGCGGCGGCAAGGTCATCATGGCCAACGCCAACATCTTTGACGGTCTAAGCGCCGCCATCATGATGCACCCACGAGACCAAACCTACCTGGATCGCGGCTCGCTGGCGCGAACCGTCTACGACATCGAGTTCTTTGGCAAGAGCGCACACGCCTCATCGGCGCCGGAACGAGGCATTAACGCGCTGGATGCCATGCTTCAAGTCTTCTTTAGTATCAACGCATTTCGACAGCAGATGCCACCGAACAGCCGCATTCACGGTGTTATCAGTCATGGCGGTGAGGCTCCCAACGTTATCCCCGACTACACCGCGGCTCGATTTCTCGTGCGAGCGAAAGAACAGGTGCATCTCGAGCAGCTTCGTCAAAGGTTTCGCAACATCGTCGAGGCCGCCGCGCTGGCGACTGGATGTCGCACCGAGATCAAGGAAGGGCTCAGCTACCAGGCACGTGTCTGCAACGCGGCACTGGTCGAAACATTCGGCGAAAACCTCGCTGCCCTTGGTATTACACCCGACGTTCCGCCAACAAACGGCGGCGTCGGTTCCAGCGATATCGGAAATGTAAGCCGTCTCGTGCCGACAATTCACCCCTATCTGCAGATCTGCGAGCCAGGAGTCGGGGGACATACGCCTGAGTTTGCTGAGGCCGCCGCCAGTGGACGGGCAGATGACTTGACCGCGACCGGCGCGACGCTCCTCGCCTGGACTGGAGTTGATGTGCTGCTACGGCCGGAGGTGCGCTCGAGACTCAAGGAGTCATTCATTGAGCAGCTTGGTTATGAACCGCGTAGCTGAGTTCTGACCGCAGCCGCTCGCGTCACGAGGAGAACACTGGATGCCTAACACGAAATGGACGTATCTGCCCTCGGAAGGGGTTTCGCTCGACGTCGATCGAGGCTTCTATGACCGGCTGGCTCGCGAGACGGACTCGCGTTCTCTGCTTGACTCGTTCACGGTCCCGATTCGTTCGGGAAAGGCATGGCCGGTGCTCAAAGGGCAACTATGCCGCATCATCGCGATCGAAGGACCGCAGGTAGCTGACTTCAATGCCTGGAACCTGAACAACCCACGCGAACGATTCTGGGCGGCACGAACACGGCAGTTGCAGAGTGCCCACGTCACGACATACGATCGTCTCTGGTCAAGCTTGCCGTTTCTCCGACCAATGTTGACGATCACGAACGACACGATCGATTATGGTGTGGACGAGGACGGTGGTCGCTGCCATGACTTGCTTGGGTCTCGTTGCGATCCGTACGTCAACCAGATCCTGACTGGCGACGAATTCGACTTCCACTGTCATTCGAACCTGACCCGCGCCATTCTTCCATATCGTCTCACCGAGCAGGACGTTCATGACGTACTCAACATCTTCCAGGTGACCGGACTGGATGAAGACGGTCATTACTTCATGAAGCCGAGCCCCGCACGAAGAAACGACTTTTTCGAATTCTTCGCCGAGATCGACCTTTTGTGCGCTATTTCCACCTGTCCCGGAGGTGATCTTTCGGTGCCACTCTGGGGACCGGACGCGGGTGATCCATTGCCCACCTGTCGCCCGCTTGGGATTGAGGTCTATCAGCCAGTAGCGGAACTCCTCGACGGGTGGGCTCCACCGGAACCCGCAAACTATCAAGGCAATCACGGGATGAAGCAGCCGATCTTCGGCAAATAGGATCATCGTCTAGTGAACGGGAGGAATACGTGAACGAAATCGATCAAGCTCTGGTGAAGGCGATCAGCAATCGTGAGTCGGATTGGATTGATCTGTGGCGCGATCTCGTGAATTGCGATTCAGGCACCTACAACAAAGATGAAGCGGATCGGGCGGGGAGTATCCTGGCTGGTGCCGTCGAGTCATTGGGGTTCTCCACCGAGCGAGTACGGCAAGAACAGTTTGGAGATCACGTCGTCGCACGAAAGCCTGGAAGCGGTAGCAAGCGACTGCTGTTCGTCGGTCACTTCGACACGGTCTTCCCGCGCGGTGCAGCAAAGGAACGTCCATTCACGATTTCCGGCGATCGCGCGACCGGGCCCGGCGTCTACGACATGAAGGGCGGACTGGCGACGCTGATCGCGGCGCTGAGCGCGTTGCGTGAAACGGGCGCGGCGCTCTGGGACGACGTCTCAATCACCACCATCTTCAACAGTGACGAAGAAATCTTGTCGCCAACGTCGCGCGCGGTCATCGAAGCAGAGGCAGAGAAAGTCGACACTGTCTGCGTTCTCGAACCGGCCCGCCCGGGCGGTGAATACACCTTCGTACGCAAGGGTGCGGGAATCTTCAAGTACTCGGTGACCGGCCGTGCGGCTCATTCAGGCGGCCAGCCACAGGAGGGTCGGAGCGCCGTTGAGGAGCTCGCCCAGAAGATCGTCCGTTTGCACCAACTAACCGACTTCAGCATCGGCACTACGGTAAACGTCGGCGTCATCGAGGGCGGAATCCGTCCAAATGTGGTCGCTGAGCACGCCGAATGCCAGTTCGACATGCGTGTACTGACTCACGCCGAAGCGGACCGGGTACAGCAACGCTTCAAAGAGATCGCCGCCATGCAGTTCGTTCCTGACACAACGACGGAGTTCTCGGGAGCTATGCTCTTCCCGCCGCTCGAATATCGTGAACGAAACGAGCTGCTCTTCTCCTGGGTAAAGGAGTCGGGAGAGAAGCTTGGTCTGGATCTCAAGAGTGTGGTCTCGGGTGGAGCGTCAGACGGCAACTCGGCCGGACAGTTCGCGCCGCTTATCGACGGTATGGGCGTCGAGGGGGATGGCGCGCACTCGGATCGCGAATTCGCTTACGTCTCATCTCTTGTTCGACGGGCGCAGGTCCTGGCGCTCTTCCTGAACACCTGGCATGAGCGCTCCGACCAAATAGCCAGCGTGACGAATTGACGGGTTCGGCTTTCACAGAGTGGTTGGTTCAACGATGATATCGGTGAACGAGGGCAACGACATGCGCCCGTGATCGACACCGTAGTGGCAGTTCAATTCGCGAAAGTCTTCGCGCGAGATTACACAGGAAAGGAAACGAATCATGTCGCTCGACGACATCCTACGTGAGGTATCGGTTGACAACGCCTGGGATCACATCGAACACATCACTGAGCAGATCCCGACACGGCTTGCCGGTTCGGAGAACTCCCGCCGAATGGCTGAATACGCCTACGAGACCTTTGGCAAAGCTGGGTTATCGAGCCAGATGCACGAATTCCCCGGCCTCGTCTCCTTTCCCGAACCGGCTGTCGTCCGGGTACTGTCTCCGAACGAATACGAGATTGTTGCCAACACGCTTGGACATTCGGCGTCGACCGACGGCGTCGAAGCAGAGCTGATCTACGTCGGTTCGGGTGCGGAATCGGACTATGAGGGGAAGGACGTTCGTGGCAAGATCACCCTCTCCGAGCTTTCCTATTCTCCAGCCCGACACGAGAAGGCGTTCATCGCCTGGAAGAAAGGTTCTATCGCCCAGATCATGATGAACTGGGGTGATGAGGCGAATGAGGCGGTCCCGTTTGGCTCAATGAAGTCAGCGTGGGGGAACCCGACACCCGAGACGCTCGAGACTGAGATGCCTGATCTGCCATGCATCGGTATCGCGCGAACCGAAGGACTTCGTCTCAAACAACTCTGCCAGCAAGGAACGGTGCGTGTTTGGCTAAACGCCAAGGCGGACAACGGCTGGAAACCGCTCACCATGACCTCTGCCGAATTTGGCGCTCAGCGCGATCGTCAGTTCATGATGATTGGCGGCCACATGGACTCCTGGTTCGGTCCTCAGGCGACCGACAACGCGGCCGGTGACGCGTGCATCATGGAACTCTCACGCGTGTTCCGACAGCACGAGGATGAGCTTCGTCGTGGTCTCGTCGCGGGACTCTGGATGGGCCACGAGACAGGCACAATGATCTCGTCTTCACGCTTCGCCGACGTCAATTGGGATCGTCTGCGTCAATCATGCGTCGCGTATTTGCAGATCGATCAGCCCGCGATCATCAATTCATCAGTCTGGAATCTTCATTCCACCGACGATATCCAGGCTTATGCGACCCGTACTGCTCGCGAGATGCTCGGCGACATGCCGATTCGCTGGCGCCGGCAGCAGAAAAACGGTGATTCATCCTTCTTTGGTGTCGGCTTGGCGTGCATTGCTGGCGAGATGTCGTACACGGACGAAGAGATCCAACGGACGGCGTTGGCGACGTTGGGCTGGTGGCACCATTCGCTCCACAACACAATCGATAAACTGGACAAGGATCGGCTGGCAATGCATCTGCGCGTTTACGCGAACTGGATGTGGGGACTCCTCACGTCACCAATCCTGCCGAATGAATACAGTCCACTCGCGAATCGCTTCGTCGAGCGATTGGGCGAATTTGCCGGATATGATATGCCCGATATTGACATGCAGTCGGCAGTCGAGCGCGCCCGAGAGTTTCAGGGACTAGCCGAGCAGCTCGACGAACAATCGGATGCCTGGCGGCGGAGAATATCCGGGAACCCCACCGATGCCGAACGAGCAGCCGACCTGCTCAACCACGCAAAGATCGAACTCTCGCGCACGCTGGTCCCGATTGCGTCCACCGCCGTCGGCCCGTATGGGCAAGATCGTTATGGCCACGCCTGGCAGACGCAGATGATCCCATCGCTCGTTCCATATCCTCAGGTAGCTGGCTACGATCGTCAGTCGGAGGAGTTCCAAACCTGGTGGGTGGCGATGATCAGGGCGCGCAACCGGGTCATGGACGCGCTGGAGCAGGCGAACGAGGTTGTGAGTACGACGCTGGAGGAGCTGGGCTGATCGACAGCCGTCAGCAGCGTTTCCGCGCTGGCATGCTTTAGGATTGTAGCTTCGTTGGTCCCGACGAACACGAAAGGGGAGATGGCGATGGATAGTTCCACGCCACCAGGTGAGTCTGGTGGATTCCGGCCCATTCCACTTGAGTATGAGCGATTGTCGATTGAAGACAGTCTGGAGCGCTCGCGTTCGTTCCTGGCCACAATGCGCAAGCGACGGAGCATTCGCTCGTTCTCAACGGAGGCGGTTCCCATTGAACTGATCGAGAACGCCATTGCCGCAGCTGGAACCGCACCGTCTGGAGCTAATCAGCAACCCTGGACGTTCGTCGTCGTCTCCGATCCGAAGCTGAAGAGCCAGATGCGGGAAGCGGCCGAAGCGGAGGAACGGGAATTCTACGACCACCGCATCTCAGACGAGTGGCGGGCGGCGCTCGTGCCGCTCGGAACCGATGAAGTGAAAACACATCTCACGGACGCGCCCTATGTCGTTGTGGTATTCGAGCAGCCGTTCGGTCTCGAACGCGACGCCGACGGAACGGAGCAGCGAGTCAAGCACTATTACGCACAGGAGTCGGTCGGCATTGCCGTCGGATTGTTCCTGGCCAGCATCACCGAGGCCGGTCTTTGTGCGCTAACGCACACGCCAAGCCCAATGAACTTCTTGAGAACATTGCTCAAGCGTCCACGTAACGAGCGGCCGTTCGTGGTCCTGCCGGTTGGCTATCCAGCAGAAGACGCGACCGTTCCGTCGCACGCGCTGGAAAAGAAGCCGCTCGATCAGATCCTGATTCGTATGTAATCGGGGCGTGTCTCGAGCAGCGATATTGAACGCACCTGCTATGATGCCTGACAACACGCCGCGGACTTGTGATCCATGGTCAAACACTGAGAGGAAACGAAATGACGTCAACCCAAAACCAGGTGGAAGTGATTCAGACCGACAAAGCGGCCGCGCCAATTGGACCGTATTCGCAGGCGATTCGTGCCAACGGCTTCATTTTCGTGGCCGGCGAGAAGGGGATCGACCCGAAGACCAATCAGATGGTCAGCGGCGGAGTTGCGGCCGAGACGCGCCAGACGCTCGAGAACGTCAAGAATATCCTGGAATCGGCCGGTTCCTCGATGTCGAAGGCCGTCGCGACGGCTGTCTACATGGTCAACATCGGTGACTTCGCCGAGATGAATAAGGTCTACGCCGAGTATTTCACCGTTACCCCTCCAGGACGTACGACTGTCGGCGTAACGTCGCTCCCGGCTGGGGCGCAGGTGGAAATTACCGTCACCGCGCTGGAGTAACCGCAAATCGCTCGCGCGCGAGCATCAACCGGAGACCGAGCGCGGCTCGCTGGAAGACTCGCGCGCAGATGCTTTTCTTCAGTCTTTCTCATGCGACCTTCGTGTGACTGTACCTAGAAAGTCGAGCACTCGCTGGGTAAGGAGCGCTGACGCTTCCGCGTCGTAGGACGGCAACGAGCTGTCGGCAAAGTAGTGCTGATCGCCAGGGTAAAGAAAGAGTTCGGCGTCTTCTGCTTCGGCCACAAGCGCGCGGGCGGCGTCGATATCACCCTCACCGACGAAGATCGGGTCAGCGTCCATGCCGTGCACCTGCACTGGCACTCTATTCGGCCAGGACGTCCCGAACTCCGAAACCGGGACGCACGAATAGAAGAGCAGTGCTCCGCGTGCACCAGTTCGAGTCTGCGTCAGCTTCTGCGCCACAACCTCGCCGAACGAGAATCCGGCGTAGACCAACTCGTGCGGCAATCTTTCAACCGCTCGCACACCGCGCTCGATCATCTCGCCGAAGCCGACCTCCTCGACGAAGCTCATCCCCGCTTCAATGCTTTCGAAGGTTTGACCGTCGAACAGGTCGGGCGTGTGCACAGTGTGTCCGGCGCGACGGAGAGCGTCAGCGAACGCGACGACGCCAGGGGTTAGCCCCTGAGCATGGTGGAACAATACGACCTCGGCCATTACGACACTCCAGTCCGCCACAGCCACAATCGAAATTTCTGGATTCGGACCTCGCTGTGGCAGTTTAGAACGCATGTTTGGTGTCGGGCAAGTCCACTAACCACAAACAGCGTCGGATTCGTCAGACCAACGTCAATTGGGTTCGAGCAAATTCGTCCAGTCGCCTCAATTCGTTGACATACAGGCGCCGAAGCATGCGCGGAACGAAGAGGCGCTCGATCATTTCTCGAGCACCTCGTGCTTCCCACGTTGTTTCGATCTGAACGCGACTAACGTCGCCAGACGTGCGCGATTTAATCCGTTGTTGGTTTCCACATTATCCCGCTCGCTCTCACATTTGGCACAACGATGTGTGCATTGTTGCCATCCGCGTCCATAACGACCAGGTTGGTGACCGGTACTTGATACGTGTCACCAATTACCCAACTCGGATCAAACGGTTCGGCCGCGCCGAAATAGGCGATCCCCGAACCGTCCGGGGACCATACTCCCGAATCGGATGGTGTTGCTCCGTCGGTCAGGCACCGGACGTTCGAACCATCGGCCTGCATCACGCAAATAGTCGGAACCGACCCGACTCTCGGTGGATTCAAACCCCGGGTAAAGAGGATCTGCCGTCCGTCAGGAGACCAGCGTGGAAAGACGTCCTTCTGACTGTTGCCGGAGAAACGGCGCAGATTCGTTCCGTCTACGTCTATGACATCAATTCCTGGAACTCCCGGCGCCATGTTTGCTTCTAGCGTGACGTCGATGAACGGGACCTCCTCAAACAGCAGAGTGTGACCATCTGGAGACCAGGGTGACCAATTCACCTCGTCACCAAAGACCCGAATGTTGGGGCTCGTGAGTTGCCGCTGGTTAGACCCGTCAGCGTTCATCAGATAGATCCCGGAGTTCAACGTGTTCGGCACTGAGCGGATGAACGCGATTTGCTTCCCATCCGGAGACCATGCTGGCGTACTGTCGATAGTGTTGCTCTGTGAGATGTTTCGTGGCTCCGAGCCGTCAAGGGGCACAACGTAGATTTGGTAGTCGAACCTACTCACCAGCGGAGGATACTGTGTTCCGGAGAGCGCGAGTTGATGTCCGTCCGGTGACCAACTTATCGCGCTCGCCATTCCACGAAAGACGGTTCTCGCACCTGTTCCGTCGGCCTGCATCACGACCACCGACTCGACGGCGTTGTCCGCCGCAACATAGGCAATCATGCTTCCGTCGGGCGACCAAATCGCGTCCAAGTAATTTGGCCTAGCGAGTGATTGGGCGAACGGAAGAACCGTCTGAATCGGCCAGATAGATGTGGTTCGGCCCAGAGCCGGACTGGTCAACAACTACTCCGTTGAACATGATCTCGGTAGAACCGTAACGGGAGAGTGTCGTCAGTGTTGGGGTGGCTGAGCCCGAACTCGGTGAGTTGGAGGCTGTCGTCGTAGAGGGCGATAACGACTGTATCGCTGAAGTCACCGGTGAAGCCATTGCGCTCGACGGCAGTGGCGTCGTGGAACCGCGGCTGCAGGCCACGGCGAAAAGCAGAAGAAGGAGCAGCAACGAACGAAAAGATCGACGCGCCATCTGACCGCCCAGTCGATGCAATTTCCCATTGCATCATTCACGATCGCGACAGTCTGTTATTCATACCCGTTTCGCGCGTATGAGCCGAACTACTGGTGTAAATCATATCAAGCGCAGGCAAACAGAGCCTGCTGGATTTGCCCGCAGTCCGTCACGCGCCGGACTGTGATACGTCGTGATGGTGGCATAGTACGGCGCGATCACAAGCCATTCGTGTATTCGAGTCTTACTCAGGCGCGCTATCCTGCGGCTCATAGCCGAGCAACTCGCGCGCGTGCGAAAGATCCCAAAACTGGCGTGGATTGTTCGAAATTCCGTAGACGACCGCCCAGTTGATCTCTTCGGCATCAATACAACGCTGGATGAGCTGGGCGCAATCACGTTGGCTGAGCCAGGTAGCTCGCATTCGCTCCAACCGTTTCTCGACCGGGAGATCGAGCAATGCGGGAGAGCGGGCAGTCACTGACGGAGCGCGCGGATCATCATCATTGGTCACGCTGCCGATCCGCAGGCAGAAGACGCGCAGTCCGAAGCGTTCAACGTAGTATCGACCGAGAGCTTCACCGTAGACCTTGGAAACTCCATACAACGAATCGGGGCGCACCTCGACGCCATGATCCCACACCCTATCGTCGTCGAGCGCATAGAGGTCGGGCTTGTTCTCCAGCTCGTAAATGCCAATCGTGTGGTTCGAGGAGGCGAAGACGACTCGCTCGACGCCGGACCGGTGCGCCGCCTCATAAACGTTGTAGGTACCGACCAGGTTGTTTGGCAGAATGTCTTCCCACGGCGTCTCGACCGCGGCCGACGCCGCCAGGTGGACCACCGCGTCCATACCTTCAAAAGCCGGCTGAATTTCGTTCAAGTCGGTGATATCGGCGACCGTGCTGGGAAAATCTGCCGGGCGATGGGTGAGAAAGTGAAGCTCGTAGGTGTTGCTCAAGTATTTGCGCACCGCTGAACCGATCGTTCCGGCGGCTCCGGTCACCAATACTTTCTTTTTCACGTTGCCGCTAGACGTCAATGACTGCCTCCTGCCGGCTTTCGACATTCGTCGCGCGTGGAGCCGTCTCCTCCGAGGTCAGCACGGGCGGCGCTGCCTTCTCATTGACCCGCAGCTGAAAGACATCGGGCCGGGCGTAGTGGCCAACCACATCGAAGTCAAATTTCCCGCGGGCAATTTCGTCCAGGTCGAGATCCGCAGTGAGTATTGCCTCTTCCTCGAAGTTCGGGCCTGCAAGCACCTCGCCCAGTGGCGAGATGATTACCGAACCACCGGTCGACATCACCTGATCGGGATCGTCTCCCTGTATCGCGTCATAATCGGCTGGATAATCCCGTCGACGCGCGAACTGGTTACAGGAGAGGACGAAACAACGTCCTTCGAGGGCGATGTGCCGCATGCTGGATGTCCAGCTTTCCCGCCCATCTGCCGTCGGCGCGCAGTAAATCTGAATCCCCTTTGAGTACATGGTCATGCGCAGCAGCGGCATGTAGTTCTCCCAGCAGATCACCGCGCCAAGCTTGCCAATCGACGTGTCGAACACTGGTAGAGTCGATCCATCGCCGTAGCCCCAGATAAGGCGTTCGCCCGCGGTCGGCATGAGCTTGCGATGTTTGCCAAGGTATGTGCCGGTGTCGGAAAAGAAGAGAACCGTGCAATAGAGTGTGCCGCCATCTCGCTCAATGACACCCATCACCAAGAAAACGCCGTTGCTACGCGCCATTGAGGAAAGACGATCGACGGCCGGCCCGGGCACCTCGATGGCTGATTCCCAGTAGCGCCGAAAGTCCTCGCGCCCTTCCGCTGAACGCGAGCCGACTACTGTGCCGAAGTCAAGCCCTCGTGGATAACACGAAATGAACGCCTCGGGAAAGACGACGAGCTGCGCGCCGGAGGCGGACGCACCCACGATTAACCGCTCGGCCTTATCGAGCGTCGCCTCAACATCAAACGCTATCGGCGCCGCTTGCACCACCACGGCGCGTACGATCGTCATGCGGACCTCCTTTTGCTTTACGCATTCGGCTTCGAATTCTCCTACGTTTAGTATCAGGGCTATTGACCGTTGGAAGCAACGCTCATTCACCCGATTGGTAGTCACAACCGCGAGAGAGTAGTGTAATAGCGCGTGGGAGATCCGCCAGGATTCTCTGCAGGGCAAGTGAGTCAACGACAGAAACGCGGACGAAGGAGTGCAGGTTGGGTCGCCGGATCAGTCGACGTGTCTGGGGAACCGGTGTTGTTCTCGGCATCGTGCTCATGTTTTTGGTTGGCGTAGTCTGGTGGGGCTTGGCAGCATCAAACGACCCCCAGTTTCAGAACGAAATCTCGATGCCGAGCATGCGGGGCACCGACACGTATTTCGTCAACCTCTGGCTCAATCCATCATCTGCCATCGTCGGAACGAATCAGATCACGTCACAGGTCACCAGCACAATTGGCACTGCTACACCGCTTGATAGCGTCGTCCTGTATTTGACAGGACCGGACGGCGGATCACCGGTAAAGGTTCCGACCACGCTGGCGAGCGGGAAATCGAAGCCGGCCGATTCGTTTAGTGCGCCCGTCCACTTTGATTCAGCCGGGCAGTGGCGGATTACCGTTGAAGTCCACAATGGCGACGTCACTCGCTCCACGACATTCAACATCACCGTCAAGCAATCGTGAGTGACCGTTCTCGAGAACGAACCCTGGAGCAAACACGTTCAAGTTCTGGACTGCACGTTGCAACCGAAGCACGTAAACGGATAGGAGCGATGAGTTCCCTGGCCCAATAGGATCTCAGCCAATTCGACATCTGGTACTATCTGCGCGTACGTGACCGAAACTTCGAGTGCAAATGGGAAACTGTTCGAGGTGCCGGCTGTGGCCAGTGATTGCACACCCGCTGCCGGCTGATGGAGAACCTGAATGACGGCCATCGTTGCCGCGGCCTGGAGGGTCGTTCTACGACGCGCCCAGGCAAACTGGCCGATTCTCGGCGCAGCGATGCTCACAATCCTTCTTGCGACGACGCTGCTTTCGTCCGGTCCAATTTACGCGGGAGCCGTCACACTCAGCGGTTTGCGACGAACACTGCACGACTCCCCGATCACCAAGGCAAACGTTGAAGTTTCGATTTTCTCAGCCAATGGCGAGTATCAATCAGTCGACAAGATCGTCAGTGATACTGCCCCCGGAGCGTTCGCCGCGACCGGCGGAACCATCATTCGCTCGGGTCGATCTGAATCGTTCGCTCTCCCTGATCAGCCACCCGACACGGTCAAGAATTTGGCCGTGTTTGCCTTTTTCCAGAACATCCAACAGCACGCCACGATCATCGATGGCACCTGGCCCGAAACCTCAACCGGGCCGTCTGTCGATGTCGCGATTCCTGAGCCGACGGCGAAAATGCTCAACCTCAAGCCCGGTAGTACATTCACGCTGGTAAGCCGGCGTATCGCAACCTATACCGTCGAAGTCCATGTGGTGGGCATCTATCAGATTAACCAGGCGACTGACCCATATTGGTGGGAAGACCCGCTGGATATCAACGGCGTGTCAACTGGCGCTTCATTCGTAACATACGGTCCGTTTGTAACCACGTCAGAGAACTTCTTTAGTCATCAGGGTGGTCTAGCGGCCCAGGTATTCTGGCGAATCTACCCGAACTTCGACAACTTGACCGTCTCCGAGGTGTCGTCGTTGATCGGCAATATCGAGAGCCTCCAGACCCGGCTCAATTTCCGCCGCGAGCCAAACGATCAGTTCCAGGTCAATACATCACTGAACCAGATCCTGCGCACCGCGCAGAGATCTTTGCTGGTGACCCGATCCGGCGTCCTCATTGTGACCGTTCAACTCGCGATTCTGGCAGGCTACGCCCTGCTCCTGACATCCAACTTGTTGGTCGATCAGCGCCGTGTGGAGACCGGACTGCTCCATTCGCGGGGGGCGAGTACGACCCAGATTGTCACCATGGCCCTAATGGAGGCCTTGATTCTCGCGCTCCCGGCGGCGATCGCGGGTCCGTGGTTAGCAGCACTCTCTCTTCGTGTTTTCAACCACATCGGCCCGCTTGCATCGATCGCGCTACCGGTAAACCCAGAGGTCACACGCGACGCGTATGCGCTTGCCGTCGTATCCGCCTTTGGCTGTGTCCTGGCGCTCGGGTTGCCGATGCTTCAGTCCGCACGTACCTTCGTTCAAGCTCGGGCGAGTCGAGGTCGACAGGCTTCGCAGGGAATCGCTCAGCGTGCTGGGATCGATCTTTTACTGGTCGCGGTCGCGATCCTGGGCTACTGGCAGCTCAGTCGCTACCGGGGTCCGATTACCGAGACAGTTCAGGGGCGTCTAGGCATTGACCCGTTTCTGGTCGCAGCGCCCGCCATCGGACTCATCGCCGGAGCGATTATCGCCTTGCGTATTGTTCCGTTGCTCGCACGTCTGATTGATATCGCCGCTGCTCGGCAGCGCGGTCTGGTCGGCTCACTGAGCGCCTGGCAGGTATCGCGGCGTCCGCTTCGCTACGCGCGTTCCGCTCTGCTGCTCATGATTGCGATGGCAATCGGTCTCTTTGCCCTCTCCTATGGATCGACCTGGGAACTCTCGCAGAGTGACCAGGCCAACTATCAGATCGGTGCAGACGTTCGACTCAGCCCCGACATTCGCATCGGATCGGCGATTCCACAGCTCGATCTCGCTCAGGCGCAACGACAGGTCGACGGTGTCAGCGCGACAATGGCAACCAACTTCGATACGTTCGATGTCTCGCGATCGGCTGGTAGCGGCCAGATCCTCGCCGTTGACGCCGGTCAGGCTGCGTCCATCGTCCCGTTCCGACAAGATCTATCTAGCAAGTCGCTCACCGCTCTGATGGAGAGCCTCAGCGCAAAACGACCGAACGTACCGGCCGTCGACATTCCGGGAACCCCACAGCAGCTTGCATTCGACGTCAAGGTCGCACTCGATCCGCTCCCCGCAGGAACACCGACAAACCTGCGCAGCACTGATATCTTCCCGACGCTTGATCTCGTTGTTCAAGACGCGCGTGGCCTGCTGTATCGTGTGACAGTCGGGCGAATCGACACCAGCGGCGAGACTCAGCGCCTGGTCGCTCCTCTCGCCTATCGCATGGACAACGGCCAAATCGCCCTGCCGAATTTTCCGATCAAGCTTATCGATCTCGAGTTCGGCGTGATCCCGCTGAGAGGCACTCCGCGAAGCGGAACCTTCGAAGTGCAAGACGTACTGTCGAGCGATCAGCTCGATGGAAACGTCTGGACTCCAGTGATGTACGACTGGTCTAAGTTCAACTGGACCACGAACGAGATCGGCCTGTCCCAGGCCCCGTCAATCGAGCCTGCGGGTCAATCGACATCGGGCGGTTTCACCGTCAAATTCAACTCGGGCGCGACGCGGGGTAATGGCATCTTCCCGCTCACGTTTACCCTTCGACCAAATGGCGACCGTCCATCGACAACAATGACGGCAATCGTAAACAACGATTTCCTCAAAGCTACGGAATCCCAGGTCGGTGATACGGTCTCGCTCGACATCGCGGGCCAACGACGCGAAGTGATGATCGCTGGCGCAGTAGAGTCATTCCCGACGCTTAATCCCAACCGCCCGGCCGTTATCGTTGATTTTCCAACTCTGATGGTGGAGCAGTATGAGTACAACCAACGCATCCTCGATCCGGAGGAGTGGTGGATATCCGCGAGCGGTGGCCGAGCCGATGCTGTCGCTGCCGTATTGAAGCAGTCCCCCTACTCCAGCCCCAAGATCGTCACACGGGCCGACCGAACATTGTCGCTCCGAACTGATCCGGTCGCGTTGGGAATTCTCGGAGCGCTCTCGCTCGGTTTCGTGGCAGCCGTGCTATTCGCCGCGATCGGGTTCGCCGTCAGCTCAGCAGTATCGGCTCGCGAGCGCTTAACCGAGTTCGCGCTACTGCGTGCGTTAGGTCTCTCGACTCGCCAGCTGTCGAGCTGGTTGACCTTAGAAAACGGCCTGCTGGTCTTCTTTAGCATGACAAGTGGAACCGCGCTCGGGCTACTCCTGGCATTCTTCATCCTGCCCCTGGTGTCACTCACCCAGGCTGCGGTACAGACGGTGCCGGATATCATCGTCGTCATACCCTGGCGCTCGGTCTTCATATTGGAGGGAACCAGCTTACTGGCGCTGGCGATCGTCGTGCTGGTGCTCGCAACCATGTTGCGGCGAATTGGGCTCGGCTCGTCGCTTCGGCTTGGTGAGGAATAGAAATGGCACGGGCGACCACCAAGCTTCAATCGAGCCAGTTTCGCGGCGCTCCATCCATTGTGATCGCCGTGCTGAGACGGCTGCGCGTTGAACGTCCACAAGCTGGGGCGTTGATGGCCATGATTCTGGTGACTTCTTTGATCTTCGCGGCCGTGCCCCGTATGTTCAATCAGGTATCCGACCGGGGACTGCAATACTCCGTACGCAACGCGGCCGTCTACGAACGAAATCTCGTCATGACGCGAGGTGATCGGATCGCACCAGGACCCGCTGATGACGTTTTCGCTCCCGTCGTCGCCGCTGGAACCGAGTTCAGACAAAGTCTGGCACCATCGATTCAGTCAGTAATCGACCATCAAACCTTCGTGGTCGACGCTTCCCGTTATCAGTTCATCGATGGGGCGGGAACATCCTTTACGCGCTTCATCACGATGCGTTATCAGGATCAGATCGACTCACACATCAGGCTAACTCAGGGACGAATGCCTGACCACACGGCCGAAACCTTCACCACCACCGGCAATTCGCCCCAGACGCTACCCGTGGTAGAGATTGCGATGTCTCAGTCGAGCGCTGCCGCGCTCCACGTGAAGCTTGGCGACACAATTCCGCTTCAACCAGACACCAGCGACCGGCTGACCCGGATTCGAAACGGGGCCAACCTTCCGAATCTCGCGCTTCACCTCGTTGGATTCCTCGATGTGCCGAACCCGGATGACGATTACTGGTACGGCATTCCGGCGATCGACCAGCCATCGATCGCCGACGATGGAAACTCGACCCGCGTCTCCGTGACTGCCATCTTCTCACCGAACGCGTACGGCGACATCTTAAAGGACACGAATCCTGGCCTGCTGAGCTACAGTTTCCGCTATTACGTCAACCCGAGCAGTTTCAACGCCGGGAAATTCAACGCCCTCTCGACCGACATGCGACGGCTCGATTCTCAGTACGGATCGCTCTTCTCGGGTCCGGCCAACGCTACCTCGGTAACCTCACAGCTCTCAAAGATCCTCAGCCAATTCGCCCTACAACAACGTCTGACGATCTCGATACTCTCGTTGGGCGTGATCGGCTTGCTAACGATCGCATTGGCTACGATCGGGCTGGTGTCCGCATTCATTGTCGAACAGCGACGCGAATCGATCCGACTGCTCCGTGGTCGCGGCGCTTCGGCATGGCAGATCCTCAGCACTCAGTCGGTTGAAGGGCTACTGCTTGGAATACCGGCCGCAATCGTCGGCTTAATTTTGGCGACGCTGTTCGTCAACTCACGCACCAGCATGCTATCTCTCTACGCCGCGGCGGGAATCGTCGTGGTTACCGTAACCCTGCTGGTGATCGCGGTCTGGCCATTGGCCCGCCGCAACCTCGGCGCTCTCGAGCGAACAGACGTACCAATTCGAAAGACCTCGCCGCGTCGAGTGGCATTCGAAGTATTCGTCGTCATTGTCGCGGCGCTCGGAATCTATCTGCTTCGACGGCGTGGTCTCGCTGGTGACAGCGCCGGCGCGGCGATTGGCGGGTTCGATCCCTACCTTGCCGCGGTTCCAGTGCTTCTCGGATTAGCCACCGGACTCGTCGTCCTGCGGCTTTACTCCTTGCCAATTCGTCTGCTCGCATGGAATGCATCCTATCGCACGGACTTAGTCCCGTTCCTCGGGTTCCGGCGAGTTGCTCGGCAATCCGGCGCGGCCGCAGTTCCGCTGTTAGTGATTCTGCTGTCGATCGCGATCAGCGTATTCTCTTCAGTCATGATGCACAGCATCGACGTCGGCCAAATCAACACATCCTGGCAGACCGTTGGTGCTGACTTTCGCATCGACACTGCAGGCATCGGCTCGCTCCCAAGTGATTTTACTCTCGCCCAAGTCCCAGCAGTCGAGGCCACGGCGCCCGCGAGCCTTCAGCAGAATCTCCTGTTGGCGTCGAACCAACCGCTTTTCGGAACAATTAACTTGCTCGCAATCGACACTGTCGCGTATCAGACTGTTGCCAAGGGAACGCCGGTCGAGCCACATTTCAATGGCGCGCTACTCGGCCAGCCAACCGGCGCTGACGTGGGGACCGCAAAATCGCCAATACCGGCCATCGTGTCGACAGGCTGGGTAACTCAAGCGACTCCGAAGGTAGGTGATCTCTTCTCGATCTCCTTCAACCGGCAGCCAGTAACGTTCGTGGTGCGAGACGTCCGTGATCGCTTTGTCGGTGTGTCGTCGAACCGGCCATTCGTCATCGTTCCGTTGGTGAGCCTGCAGTCAGCCATTGGGGCCAGAAACACGGAGCCGACGTTGCTCTTTGTCCGCGCTCCAGCAAGCGCCAAGGCCGCCATTAAGGAATCAATCGACGCACAATTCGCGCCTGTTTTGTTGCGGTCTCGAGCCGATCAATACGCCAGCGTTCACGATTCGCCCCTAATCTCTGGCGCCGCGAGAGGATTCGAGATTGGAATCGCGCTGTCGGCAGCGTATTCTGCTTTGGCGGTCATCATTGCTCTCGCCTTGTCGAGTAAGTCTCGCATTCGCGATCTCACTTACCTGCGAACGCTTGGTCTGTCCGGCCGGCAGGTGTTGATGCTGACGATCACCGAACAAGCACCCCCGGTCGTTCTTGCACTGATTCTCGGCACTGGCCTTGGTGTCGGTGTCACCCGACTGATCAAGCCAGGGCTTGATTTGACCGCATTCACTGGGCCAGACGTACCCGTTCCACTCGTCATTGACTGGTTCGCGATCACGCTCTTGATCTTCGGGATCATTCTGGCCGTGTCCGTGGCGATCGTGATCGTCAGCGCATCCGCTCAACGGGCCAACGTCAGCGGAGTATTGAGGATGGGAGATGAATGACTGACACAGTCGATTTCCAAACACTTCGCGATCGGGCCGCACGCACAGAGCGAGTTCAGTACGGCGCGGGAGCACAGATAATTTGTGACAACCTGGTCAAGATCTACAAGGTCGCCGATCTCGAAGTGGTCGCGTTGCAGGGACTCGACCTGATCGTCAACACTGGTGAGCTCATCGCGATCATCGGTGCCTCGGGTTCCGGCAAGTCGACGTTGCTCAACATACTGGGCGGCCTCGACGTCCCGTCGGCAGGCAAGGCAGTCGTGGCGGGGTACGATTTGCTCAACATGACCGCCAACGACCGAGTTGAATATCGCCGATCGGTGGTCGGCTTCATCTGGCAGCAGACAGCGCGCAACCTCTTGCCGTACCTGACGGCGCTGGAGAACGTTGAGATGCCGATGATCCTTGACGGCGCGCCGCGCGGACTTCGACGCCAGCAGGCCACGGAGCTCCTCGAACTGGTCGGTCTTGGTGATCGGGCCGGGCATCGACCTGACCGGCTTTCCGGTGGCGAGCAACAGCGTGTCGCCATCGCGGTGGCGCTGGCGAACGGTCCGAGAGTCCTGCTGGCCGACGAACCGACTGGAGAGCTCGACACCAACACATCGCGAGAAATCTTTTCCCTGCTTCGATCAATCAGCACGGATCTAGACGTCACTGTGGTGGTCGTAACGCACGATCCGCTGGTGTCCGAGCAGGCAAACCGGACCATTGCGATTCGCGATGGACGAACCAGCACCGAAACGCTCCGTCGCACCGAGATGAGTGAAGAGGGATTGCACGAGATCATCGCGGAGGAGTTCGCCGTCCTGGATCGAGCCGGGAGACTGCAACTGCCAACGAACTATGTCGATACGTTGCAGCTCGAGCGCCGAGTCCGACTTGAACTTGAGTCGGATCACATAGGTGTCTGGCCGGACCGGCCACAATCCGAGGCTGCACCTCGAGAGGATAAAACATGAGCGACGACCGCTCTCGATGGCGCTCGCCGGAACAAAGGGATCGCTCGAACGACGACGAGTTTACCCCTGAGCTCAAGCCCGCAAGCGACGACGATTCGCGCTGGAGGCCGCCCAAACGGCACGACGCACCGAAGCCGTTGGATGAAGAGACGGCGGCCGAAATGGAAGCTGAAATCGAGGACAACGAATCTGAGGAATTGCACTGGAAGCCACCAGAGCGACGCTCTCGGGCCAGTATCGAGCGTCCGGCTCCGGCCAAAGTACCGGCACCCGATCTCAACCTCAACAAGGAGCCTCGGCATTGGGCGCCCAAGCAGGAACAACTGGTCGATCCATCATCGACCGTGGGGGAGGCGGCAATTCAGCGTGCGACGACCTGGGTCGACCGGACTCGACAATCGGTACCGATTCTTGATCCGATTGTCTCGACCGAATCCTTGACGCGAGATTACCCAGTCGGAGAAACCATCGTCCACGCACTGAGAGCGACCAGTCTCCAGGTTGGACGCGGCCAGCTCATTGCGGTTCACGGACGATCCGGTTCCGGGAAAACGACCATGCTCAATCTGATCGGCGGCCTCGATCGACCGTCGTCCGGTCGTGTCTGGATAGACGGTGTCGAAGTTACGTCGTTGCCTGAATCGGAGTTGGTCCAGCTTCGGCGCTACAAGATCGGTTTCATTTTCCAGACGTTTGGCCTGATTCCGATTCTGAGCGCTGCTGAGAACGTCGAGGTACCACTCCGCCTGGCGAATATCGAGGTGAGTGAGCGTGACGAGCGAGTTCGCGTACTGCTTGAACTCGTCGGCCTGGGCGAACGAGCCCGACATCGCCCGCATGAGCTTTCCGGCGGCGAGCAGCAGAGGGTCGCTATCGCGCGAGCGCTGGCAAACAGCCCAAGATTGCTGATTGCGGACGAGCCGACCGGCCAGCTCGATTCGGGAACCGGGCGGACGATCATGACGCTCATCCGGGCGTTGGTCAAGACGGAAGGGGTGACGGCGATTGTCGCGACACACGATCCGATGCTGATCGACCTTGCTGATCGCATCATCGAGTTGCGCGATGGCGAAATCGTCGACGATAGCGGAGTTCCTCACTAGCGGCTGTTGCAACGGTTAGACCGCAAAGGACGTAAAGGCATATGGATCCATCGGCGTACAACTATCCGATCTTTCCACCTGAAGACGATGTCGAGGCCTTCGCCAGATTCCCGGAGCACCTCAAAGTAGGGCAGCATGCGCCGGACCCCGAGCTCATTGATCTCGAATCGGGGGAGCGACTGCGTCTGAGGTCACTGACGCTTCAAGGCATGACAGTCATCGAGTTCGGCTCTCTGACCTGACCCTATTGCGGGATGGCGTGCCCATCCATGGATAGAATCGTCGACGACTATGCCGATCGTGGCGTGCAGTCAGCGTTCCTCTATGTTCGCGAGGCGCACCCCGGGGAGAACTATCTTCACCATTCATCCTTCGAGGAGAAGATGGAGCGAGCTCGGGTTTTCAAAGAACGGTGGAACGTTCAACGGCCAATCCTTCTGGACGACCTCGAAGGAACCGCCCATGAGGCGTTCGGGCGACTACCGAACATGACCTATATTCTGGGCACCGATCACCGCGTGCTTTTTCGTGCTGACTGGACCGACTCCGACACCGTCCGCTTTGCCCTCGACTACCTGCTCGCGGTCGATGCCCGAGAACGTGAGGGCACCGCGATCGAACCCTTCTACGCGGAGTTGCGCGGATTCCGGTGGGAGAACCAGCGGGGGTTCGCTGACGGGCTTGCGTTCAACGGTCCTCGAGCAGTCAGCGAATTCCGTGACGCGAAGCTCCGCTGGTCTCGCGGGGAGCATCTCGGAAAGCTCAACAAAGCTCGTGGGCGGGATTGACTAGTCGAATGCCCTGGATCTAACACAGAGAGTGCTGGAGCACCCAGCGTGCTTTCGCACCGACGAACAATCTGTCGTAGAACGGGAAACTGGGTTGGATATCGAGAGTCGTGGCGAAGGCGATCTGATCGCTATCTGATCGTGGAGAGTAGCCCGCCCAGGGTGAGCCAGTAATACACGAGGTACCCCCCCGCGATGAGCAGGAGGACCGAACTTAACGGCTGGACGAACCGACCGACCTGACGCACGCGTCGCACCGCTGCCATCTTGAAGAGCGCGACGATCAGCGTCAGAACTGTGATCACGAACCCCATGCCGAGGCCATAGAGAACGAACTCGGCAAGCGAAGAGACGAGTCTCCCTGCGGTCAATGATCCTCCGGCTAACGCCAGGAATATTGGCAATGTGCAACTGAGAGACGTCAATCCATAGCCGATGCCATACGCAAAATAGCCGAACACGTTTTGCCCTCGAGCGACGCCGGTTACCCGCGCGGACATCCGCTCACCAAGCCCAGAGTAAAGGCCATCCGACGTCATCATGCGGCCGGCGAGCAGCACGAGCACGACACCTACGATCAACCCTATCCACGGAAAGACACTGGTCAGCGATCTGGTGACGCTTCCAAGAATCAGACCCGTAACTCCGAACAAAACCACGAAACCAACGGTCACCGAGGCGCTGATCGAGAGCGCTCGTCCGATGCGAGGGACGCGGGGCCTGCTATCAGATTCGTTCAGATCGCCAAAATAAAGCCCGAGGTAGGCCGGAAGCAAGGCAAAACCGCACGGATTCACCGCCGCCACCATCCCAGCACCGAAAGCATAGCCAAATGGCAATGCGATCGACAGATCGCGGAGGTAGGAGCTTCCAGACGACGACGCGTTTTCGACACTTCCCGTGACCGGACTGAGATCGTTTCCGGTAACGAGTGCGGCGACCACTGCGAGCGCTAGCACGATAAGCACCGCGGACGCCGCGAGAAGCGTGCGGCCTACCGAATCAGGTGATTCGAGAGCAGCGAATATTCGACTTCCAGCCCTTGCGTCGTTCCGCATGTTTCTACTTCGAAACGAGTGTCTTGACGTCGGCAAGGAGGTCCGACTTCGACATGAGACCACTCTTCGTCGTCATGATCGTATGGTCTTTCGTGATCAGCACGGTGGTTGGGATTCCCTGGAGATTATAGTCGAGCAGCGGTTTTTCATCGACCGCGTAGGCGGTCGGGTAGGTGATATTGAGATCTTTCAAGAGTTGTTTTGCTGAACCGTGGGTGCCAAGAGAAGTAAACGGTCCAACGTCGATGCCGAGAAAGATGACCTCACCTTGATATTGGTTAGCGACCTCTTGGAAAGCGGGCATCTCGGCACGGCACGGCGGGCAATCGCCTCCCCAGAAATTGAGCACGATTGGCTTATTCAGGTCGAGAATCTGGGACAGGGATCCTTGCCCATCCGGCAGCACTCCGGCCCGGTTGTAGCTCACGAAATTGAAATTAGGTGCCGAATTCTTCGACGTGCCGGACGACGACCCACACGCCGGGAGTACCAAGAGAGCGAGCGCCAATAGGAGCCCGAGCACAATGGCTCTGGAATGAAATCTTTGAATTGTCGAGCGGAGAGAAGCCGGGTCCAAAGTTGATACTCCCGAACGACGAATTTCTATCTGCCGACACCGATTACGGCGCGGCATCGTTCAGACGATACCAAAATACGCTGAGGCTGTTATCCGGCGTTCGTATTTGAGGCACGTCGTTAACAGTCGGAGAAGGTGCCCAGGAGCGAAGGCGACCGGCGCACCTTTGACAAATTCTGGTGCAAGTTCCAGTCTGAGCGACTTCTCACTACGTTCGTCCATGTGTTGTGAGAGTTCACATTTCATTTCCAACGTACGGTATTCCGTTGTAGACTCCTGACACGATCCTTTGAACTCACGTAGGAGCGGTTTAGATGACGAACAACGAAATCACGCTCGTGCGTGGAGCATGTCCTCACGATTGTCCGGACACCTGCGCAACGATTACTGAAGTGCGGAACGGCAAGGCAGTCGCCTTCTATGGCGACAAGGATCACCCGTACACGCGAGGATGGCTTTGCGCCAAGGTTCGACCGTACCTCGATCGCGTCTACCACCCCGATCGGTTACTCCATCCACTGCGTCGCGTCGGGCCAAAGGGGAGCGATCAATGGGAGCAGATCTCTTGGGAAGAAGCCATCGACGAGATTTCGTCTCGTTGGCGTCTCCTGACGGCTGAATACGGCTCCGCCTCAATTTTGCCTTACTCATTCAGCGGTACCCTTGGCATCGTGCAAAATGTGATTACCGCCTCACGATTCTGGAACCGGCTTGGGGCAAGTGGACTGGAACGCTCGATCTGCGGTGCGGCCGCTGAGGCAGCGGTCTCGATGACCTACGGATCTCGCTGGGCGCCCGACCCACGCGACGTGGTGCATAGCAAGTTCGTCATCATTTGGGGGCATAATCCCGCGAGCACCGGTCCCCACTTCATGCCTTTCCTGCGCCAGGCGCAGAAGAGCGGCACCCGGGTCATCGTCATCGATCCCCGTCGAACCATCACTGCTCGCTCCGCCGATGAGCACATCCGCCCGAATCCGGCCACCGATGGCGCTTTAGCCCTCGGCATGATCAACGTGATCTTCTCCGAGGAACTACACGACGAAGCATGGCTCGAAGCGAACACCATCGGCTGGCGCGAGCTGCGCGACCGGGCCGCCGAGTATCCGATCGAACGAGTCGCTGAGATCACTGGTGTCGACCCTGCAACTATCGTATCTCTCGCGCGAAGATTCGCTGCCGCCTCACCAGGCTTGATCAAATTCTCCGATGGTATCCAGCGGCACGGGAATGGCGGCCAGACGGTACGCGCCATTGCCGCACTTCCGGCCATTGCCGGCCACGTCGGCAAGCGCGGCGGCGGACTGATGTACAGCACGAGCGGATTCAGCACGTGGAACGACGAAGCGGTTGGGCATGCCCGCGAGTGCCCGCCCGTACCACGCATTATCAACATGAATCGCCTCGGCGCGGCACTCACGGGCGAAGCATCTAATCCGCCAGTGATGTCACTCTATGTGTTCAACGCCAACCCGGTCGCCTCGACGCCAAATGCGCCGCTGACGATCAAAGGGCTGCTGCGTGACGATCTCTTCACCGTCGTGCACGATCTCTTCATGACCGATACAGCCCTCTACGCCGACATCGTGCTCCCGGCCACCAGTCAGCTCGAACAGACCGATCTCAACCGTGGCTATGGCCATCGTTTCTTGCAATACAATACGCAAGCAATCGAACCTCTGGGCGAGGCCAAGAGCAATTGGGACGTCATGCGCCTGCTTGCCACCGCAATGGGATTTGACGAGCCGTGGCTGCACCAGAGCGTCGACGAGGTCATCAATGAGATCCTTGAGGGATCGCGCGCGACCAACCCGTTCATCGACGGTATCACCCTCCAGCGGCTTAGGGCTGACGGAACTGTCCCGCTCAATTTCGACAGCAGAGGCAACGTCCCGTTTTCCGACGGAAGGTTTCCGACGCCCTCCGGCAAGCTGGAACTCAAATGCGAGGCTATGACGGCGCTCGGGCTCGATCCGCTGCCACATTACTCTCCGCCGGCCGAGTTCGGCGATGCTCGACCAAGCGACGACGCCCGCGTTGTCCTGATCTCTGGTGCCGCTCACCACTTCGTGTCGAGCAGTCTGGCCAACGTCCAGAAGCTGCAAGCAAAAGAGGGCAGTCCATCGATCGAGATCAACCCAGATGACGCGCGAGCGAGAGGGATCGAGCACGGCGGCGACGTGATCGTGTCGAACTCACGAGGCTGGTGTCGCCTGCGCGCGATTGTGACCGAAGACGTGCCGCCGGGAGTTGCCGTTGCCCCCAAAGGCCAATGGGCCAAAAACTCCCCGGACGGTCGTAACGTCAACTGGACGACATCTGACGCGACCGCTGATCTCGCGGGCCAGAGCACGTTTCACAGTAATTTGGTTGAGATCCGGCCAGCTTCAACCGCGGATGTCCCGCAGGAAGAACGCTCTTACGCCGTCAGAGCCGACGATTGACTCACACGTCCTCAGCACCCCAGAGTTGATCCCTCTCGCGTCATGACGTCAGCACGGACGGTCTGGTTCGGGGACGGTTGCCATCTCCGGCAACGTCCAAGGCCCACGATACAGGAGCAGCCAGAGGGCGGCACCGACCGCGAGTATCGTCGCGGCATTAGGCACAAGCACATTTGCCAGCACCCCTCCGGCCGCGACCAGCAGCGCGAGCGGTAACTCAATGTTTTTCGACATGAGAACCGAGACACCGATTAGCAGCACGCCCATCGGTAGCAGTGCAATCGACGATGGAGTGAGGCCCGTCAACGCGAGTTCGATCAAAAAGACGACCCCGCAGATGATCGACATCATACGGGCGGCAGTGTCCCGCCTGATCACGCCAAGCCGCGACGATCGATCCTTCCAGGCGTGATGGAGTGCCATTCCGGTGAAAATGGCCGTGAAATGCTCGATGCTGGTAAACGTCCGGTGGACGAATAGGATCGCCACCAGTAAGCCGATCGCCGCTACGCCAACGATCCGCCGCCAATCGCGCACCAGCCACGGGAATCCAACAATGGCGCCGGCGCAACACCAGGTGGCTGTCGATGAGCCGACTTCTGAAATCATTAGACGGTCGGTAGCCCCTTGCGCATTGAGCAGATGCGTCGGGATCAGCAGGATGGCTGCCAGTAATAGTGGCGCCCAGGTCCCCATGAACCATGCGAAGGCCGCGCGACCGGTTCCGAAACGCAGCTCGCAGACCCCCGTTGCCACGATAGCGAGAACGACCGTCGAGATTATTGCAGCCGGATGATCGATCAGAAAATTCGAAGTCACGATGGTCCAGAACTTGCCCTGCATGATGGCGCGCACGCCGATACCCCAGCGATTGATCGTGAGATCGGATGGGAGATGGTTGAGCGATCCAGCCAGGAAGGCGACCAGAACGATGACGCCCACCGAGCCTATGGCCCAGGGAATTTCGCGCGCCAATTCGACCAACGCATGGAACGGGCGTTCCGGTGGACGTGCAATCTCTTCACGCGATATGCTGAACTGTCGATTGCTGTTTGGTTTGGAGTGAGTTCGACCCGTTGACCGTGACATCACAGGCAAGGTCCCGGCTGCAGAGAATGCTGCAGTTCATTAAGCAGCGGACGGGGCTCTTCTGGGCGGTGCTCCTCGCCACGCTGTTTGCCGTTTTTTTGCTTCGTGAGCGAAGCGAAGTCGTTAAGATCTTCCACGTTCTCCGAAATGCCAATCCACTCTGGCTCGTAGCCGCACTCGCACTTGGTATCCTGATCCAGGCCCTCATGGGCGTGGTCATGAACCCCATCTTACGTCGCCTCGGCAAGGCGGTGTCTCGTGCTCTTCTCTTTCGAGTTCAGCTACAGCGACACGTGATCTCAACCCTCATACCGCTTGGCAGTCCGGCTTCGACCTACGCTCTCGTGCGTGCATTGAATCAGCAAGACGTCTCCACCGATAACGCTCTTTACGCGTCGCTGCTCAACGGCGTGCTTGGTTACATTTCGTTTTTGATCTTCCTGATCCCAATTCTCGCCTACCTGATCATCGGAGGCGGCGCGACATCGCTTATCGTCTATAGTGCAGTCGCTCTCGGGTTGGTGGTCTTCGCCATGGTTGGCGTGCTTGTCGTCGCACATCGCGCTCCTGGCAGGATCCCAGCGATCGAACGTCACATACCACGACGAATAACCGACTTCATCGAGAGCGCCCGCGCACATCAAATCGGAGTGAACGACCTCGCTCTGCCGTTGTTGATCCACCTCGTCATCGATCTCTTTGGCGTCGTGATGCTTTACGCATGCCTCGAAGCAGTCCGACAGGAGCCATCGATTCGAGATGTGCTCGCGGGCTATGCGGTCGGAACCCTCTTCCTGCTAGTAACACCGTTCTTTCAGGGGCTAGGTGCGGTCGAGCTTTCGATGACGGTTGTTCTTCGCGGATTCGGGATTCCGAGCGGCGCCGCGCTTGCCGCGGTACTTCTCTATCGAGTCGCGGAAGTCTGGGGACCGCTTCTTCTCGGGCTCTCTATTCAGGCAAGCGACATCAAGGAGGTCCGTCGGGCGTCGGCCCACATTCCAGCAATCATTACCGGAATCACCGGTCTGCTTACGGTACTGGCGGCCATCAGCCACCCATTCCCACGCCGAATCGACCGGCTCCAGCAATACTCACTCATCGGTCCACACGAGTTTTCGCGCACCTTTACGGTGGTGGCCGGGTTCTTCCTCATTTTTCTATCCTGGAGCCTGTGGCGACGCAAACGAATGGCCTGGGTCGCGGCCCTGATAATACTCGTGGTGAGCTCTGTCGGGCCACTCATCAAGGGTCACGATCATGTCCTCCTTGTCCTGTCACTGACCAATGTGCTCTTACTCCTCCTCCATCGTGGGCATTTTCGGGTTCGGAGCGACGTGCCAACGATGCGGCAGGGAGTCATCCGTTTCAGCCTGAGTTTGTCGTTCGCATTAGTCTACGGGACGTTGGGATTCTTCCTCATCGATGAGCGCGCCTTCGGCACGGATTTCGGGGTGAGACAGGCTATCGGCGAGACTCTTCGTCTGTTTTTCAGCCTTGGCACTCGCAGTGCCACTCCTCGAACGGGCTACGGCAATTGGTTCGTTGACTCGCTGACGTTAGTCGGAATCGTCTCACTCGCCTATGCCACATTCTCACTCGTCCGCCCGGTCGTCTGGCGGCGAAGAACCTTGCCGAGCGACCGGCGCGAAGCCGCAGCGCTGATTGATCAGTGGGGCGATTCAGCACTTGATTTCTTCAAGACGTGGGATGACAAAGTCTTCTTCTTTTCCTCCAATCGCCGGGGGGTCGTCGCCTTCGGGCAGGCACGATCATCCGCGATCGTTCTAGGAGACCCGGTGGCTACCAGTCCGGAGGAGTTTGAGCGAGTACTGACCGAGTTTCTCGATTACTGCGATGCCAACGATTGGGGAGTGGCCTTCCATCAGGTGCCGGCAACCCGCCTCAAGCAGTACGCCGCGGCCGGTCTATCCGCTATCAAAATCGGTGAAGAGGCAGTCATCGACGTGACCGCCTTCACGTTGCAGGGACGCCCGATGAAGGCACTTCGATCGAGCATCAACCGGCTGGAGCGGGAAGAATATCGTGCCGTCTATATACCCCCTCCATTGACGGATGAAGATTTAGACCGGCTTCGTCTCGTCTCAGACGAATGGCTCGGTTTGTCCGGGCGACGCGAGCGGGGCTTTACGCTAGGACGATTCGCCGACGATTACGTTCGGTCGCATCCGGTGATGGCTATCGAAGATAGCGCTGGCAACCTGCTTGCGTTCGCCAACATCATCCCCGATTGGGCAAAAGGGGAAGCGACCATCGATCTGATGCGACGTCGAGTCGAGTTACCGAATGGGATCATGGATTTGCTGCAGGTTCGACTCATTGAACACTTTCGAGACGCCGGATTCGAGGGCTACTCGCTCGGGATGGCTCCCTTTTACAACGTTGGCGAACAGCCTGGTGCGCCGGTGATCGAGCGAGCAATTCGCCTGCTCTACGACCACGTGAGCCGTGTCTTCTCCTACAAGGGTCTTCACAACTACAAGGCGAAGTTCCTGCCAAACTGGGAACCGCGTTATTTGGTATACAGTTCGGAAACTTCTCTGCCAGCAATCATTCTGGCATTGATACAGCTGACGGAGCGTCCGTCTGACCGGAAATGATGTGACAGTCACTGGGTTGCGGCTTCAGTGCTCACCCGTTGTTCGTTAGAGATCGGCAAAACGAGATGCTAAAATCGGGATTCAGGCTGGGGTCTAACCAACCTGAGGAAGCCTGCTAAATTGGAGATTTCGTTCAATCCATTTCCGTCGACTCGAGGGATTTCGGTCGGTGAATGACGGCGTTCGCGATTCGTGCCGGCATGCCAGAATCATTCGATTCCGGCATGCGATGTCCTGGCTCGAATCCCTCATGTTCAATTCGTCGCTTTGCTGCACGTGGAGCGCCTAATGGGAGACATCATTCGGTCAGCCCTCTATCAAGACTCAGACGAAAGCCATGGATTTTCCCACCGTCACGATTCAGATCCATCGGTATCCGAAGAGATCAATCACACCCTCGCACTCATTCGGGAATCACTCCATATCGATCTTGCGACGGTGCTCATTCCGGCTAACGGCGGACAGGAATTCGCCCCAGTCGTATCGTCCGGTATTCCGTTCGAATTAGTACGGGAGTTTCGTCTAACACGCGAACACGCGATCCGGACTCAATTGCGAGACGACTTAGCTCCGGTCATCATTAAGAATCCGGGGACGAATCTGCAACTGAGTCCACTGTGCCTCACCCCAAACATTCGGGCTTTGACGATCGTTCCGCTCGTCTTAGATGACCAGATCAGAGGATTTCTTCACCTGGGGGTGCGTGGCTCGCAGTTCGGGGACATCGAAGATTCAGAGAAACTGAGTCTTGTCGGTCACACGATGGCGCTTGCGCTAAATTGCGCCGAACTACGGCAGGTCGAGGCGAGAGTCAAAGAGGCAACCGCGTCCACTCGCGAGCGACTTGCCTTTCTCGCCGTCGCGAGTGGCGTGCTCTCCTCATCGCTGGACTATGAGACGACGTTGGGTCAGATTACCGCAATGCTTATTCCGAACCTGGCGGATGTCTGCGCGATTGTGCTGCTGGACGACAATGGCTTGGTGAATCAGGTCACAATCGACGGAGTCGACGAAAATATCATTCGGTCGGTGCAGCAGCTTCAGACTCGTTATTCTCTCAGTACAGGTTCACTCAGCGCGGTGCGTCGAGTGCTCGACAGGGGTGAGACAGTGTTCCATCCCTCGCTGTCCGACGCTTATTTTGAACAGACGGCCACCGACGGTGACCATCTAGAACTTCTCCGACGTACTGGCATGCGTTCCATGATTATCGTCCCACTCAATGGTCATGGCAAGACCATTGGTGCGCTCTCACTTGCCTACGCCACAGACGATCGTCGTTACTCTGATGACGAGGTCGACTTCATCGAAGAACTCGCTCATCGAGCGGCGCTGGCAGTGGAAAACGCACGCCTATTTCAGGAGTCACAACGAGCGTTGGAGGAGCGTGAGGAATCCCTTCGTCTGCGCGAGGACGCCCTGCTACTTGAGCGCGAGGCACGTTCCAAGGCAGAGGCCGCTCAACTGCGAGAGGCCTTTCTCTCTGAAGCGAGCAGCGTCCTATCGATGTCACTCGAGCAGGATACGACGCTCAACGATCTGGCGAGATTGGTCGTGTCCCGTTTGGCAGACTGGTGCACCATCGAGCTATTCGACGATAGCGGTACTTCATCTTTGGTCGCTGCGGCCCACAACAGCCCGCAAGGCGAAGAAATACTCATGCGAATTCGTGAGGAGTATTTGCCGGCCACAATTACGGAAGTGTCTCCTCGGCACCTACTCAGGTATCGCAAACCGACATTGATCAACACTGTCTCCGAAGACTTCTGGTTTGAAAGCGCGGCCACGCCCGATCATCTGAAGCTGCTGGATCAATTGGATACGCGCGCACTCATTGTTGTGCCACTGTTCGCACGCCACCGAACGCTGGGCATTATGGTTCTCGGCAGATCAAATGGAGTGGAGACATTCCTCGATGACGACATTCCAATGGCGACTGATCTCGGTTATCGTGTCGCACTCGCAGTTGACAACTCACGATTATATAGTCGCATGCAGAGCGTGGTTCAGCAGCAGGAAGAATTCATTTCGACGGCGTCGCATGAACTCAAGACTCCTCTAACTACGATCAAAGGATATCTTCAGCTCATAAGTCGTCAGCTCCATCGTGAAGACTTCAGTCCTGAGCGTCTCGTTCGCTTCACGCGAGAGCTCGACATGCAGGTGCGGCGACTTGAAGAACTCGTGTCTGACTTGCTGGATGTCTCCAGAATTCAGCAGGGACGATTCGATCTGCGTCTGGAGCAGTTCGACCTGGTTGAACTGGCATCCAGCGTGCTTTCCCGTTTTGACCACGCGCCAGAAAGATCCTCCAACCACGAACTCTCCCTCATCGCGACCGAACCGATTGAAGGTACTTGGGATCGTGGCCGTTTGGACCAAGTCCTGACGAATCTCGTTTCGAACGCGCTAAAGTACTCACCTGATGGTGGTCAAATCCTCGTTCGCGTTAGCCGGTTCAGTGAATTCGCGCAGGTTACAGTCCATGACAACGGGATCGGGATAGGACAAGAAGATCTGGCTAGACTGTTCCAACCGTTCGCACGTGGCCGTCACCTGAAACCGAAGATCTCCGGCACTGGATTAGGGCTTTACATCACGCAACGCATTGTTGAAGACCACCACGGGACGATCTTCGTGAAGAGCCAGCCCGGGCAGGGAACCACCTTCACGGTTCAGCTCCCGGTCACGATCGAATCCGATGTCTGATAACTGCCGGAAAGCTTCGACCGGGTGACATGAAGATCAGTCTCTAATGAACTCAAGAGGCAGAGCCAATAGCCTCGACTCACGTCAATTTCCCAGCATACGCCTCCGCCGACAACCGGTACGCTGCAGGTTTACATCGAGCCTCGAAGGTGGGAAAGTGATCTGTGGTATGGAAGATCATCGCTTTCCGTGTGCTGCAACTATTTTTGTCCTTAACTGAGAGGAAAATCTATGGCTGATACAAGAGCTCCGCACTCGGGACTTGAATGGCGGCTGGTAGGACCACATCGTGGGGGACGGGTCGTGGCGGTGGCGGGTCATCCGACCGATCTGGCTACCTTTTACTTCGGTGCCTGTGCCGGTGGCGTCTGGAAGACCACCGATGGCGGAGCCTACTGGGAGAACATCTCCGATGGCTTCTTCGCGACCTCGGCTGTCGGGGCACTCGCCGTCTCTCCTTCCGATCCCAACGTCCTCTATGCCGGGATGGGGGAGACCGCCATCCGTGGCAACGTCTCCCATGGCGATGGCGTCTACAAGTCGACCGATGGCGGGCAGACCTGGACCAACATGGGCCTGGCCGACACCCATGCCATCGCGCGAGTTCGCATTCATCCCACGAACCCCGATCTGGTCTACGTGGCGGCCCTGGGACATGTCTGGGGACCGAATGCGGCACGGGGCGTCTATCGCTCCAACGACGGCGGGAAGAACTGGGAGCAGATCCTCTTCCGGAGTGAGCAGGCCGGGGCGATCGATCTCTCGCTGGACCCGCGCAATCCCCGCATCCTGTACGCGACGATCTGGGAAGCACAACGCTACCCCTACAAGCTGAACAGTGGCGGACCCGGGAGTGGGATCTTCAAGTCGACCGATGGGGGCGACAACTGGACCGAGATCACGCGGAATCCTGGCCTGCCGGCTGGGATGCTGGGGAAGATCGGGATCGCGGCGTCCGCGGCGCAGAGTGGTCGGGTGTATGCCATCGTTGAAGCCGAGGATGGGGCACTGTTCCGCTCGGACGATGGGGGAGCAACCTGGCAGCGGCTGTCGGAGCAGAACGATCTGCGCTGGCGAGCCTGGTACTACCAGCATATCTACGCCGATCCCCAAGATGCCGACGTGGTCTGGATCCTCAACGGAAACTGCTGGAAGTCGATCGATGGCGGGAAATCCTTCTCGAACATCGCGGTTCCGCATGGCGACAATCACGATCTCTGGATCGATCCGAACAACACGCAACGGATGATCGAAGGCAACGACGGCGGCGCCATAGTTACGTACAACGGCGGTCTCTCCTGGTCGACCATCCTGAATCAGCCGACCGCGCAGCTGTATCACGTGACGACCGACGACCAGGTACCGTATCGCCTCTATGGATCGCAGCAGGATAACTCGGCCATCTCGGTGCCGAGTATGTCGGTCACCGGTGCTATCAATATGACGGAATGGATCGAGCCAGGTGGCGGCGAAAGCGGCCATATTTCCGTCAAGCCAACCGACCCGAACATCGTCGTCGGCGGTGGCATCGGCAGTGGTGAAGGTGACGGACGGCTGATTCGATACAACCATCGAACCGGACAGCACCAGAATATTTCAGCGTGGCCCGTCGAGACGGGAATGGGTGATGGCGCGAAGGATCTGCGTTATCGCTTCCAGTGGACCTTCCCGATCCAGTACTCGCCACACGACCCTGACACCCTCTACGTCACTTCCAATCACGTCCACCGCTCGACCGATGAGGGGATGAGCTGGGAGGTCATCTCTCCCGATCTGACCCGCAACGACCCGGCTACCCAGGAACCTTCCGGTGGTCCGATCACCAAGGACAACACCGGGGCCGAGGTCTATGGCACCATCTTCGCCTTCGTCGAATCTCCCCATCAGCAGGGACTCTTCTGGGCTGGGTCAGATGATGGGTTGATCCACCTCTCGAAGGACAACGGCGCCTCCTGGCAGAACGTCACGCCATCCGATCTGCCATCCCATGCGTTGATCTCGATCATCGAGGTCTCACCCCATGCGGCGGGAACCGCCTATGTCGCGGCCACCTGCTACAAGTCGGACGACTTCCGACCCTATCTCTACAAGACAAGTGACTACGGACAGACCTGGACGAAGATCACGACCGGTATTCCGGAGAACGTCTTCACCCGGACGATTCGGGAAGACCCGAGTCGGAAAGGCTTGCTCTACTGTGGGACCGAGACGGGCCTGTATGTCTCGCTGGATGATGGGGAGAGTTGGGAAGCCTGGCAGCTGAACCTGCCGGTGACACCGCTGCACGACCTGCAGGTGAAGGGGACCGACCTGATCGCGGCGACGCACGGACGCAGCTTCTGGATCCTGGACGATCTGACCCCGCTGCATCAGCTAACCGACGAGATCCGCCAGCAGGATGCTCATCTCTTCAAGCCGCGTGACACTACTCGCATCAAGGTGTACGAGGGTTACGGCTCGGAGATGGAAGGCGGCGTATCGTACATCAACGCTGGGCCGCTGACGGTCGCCTACCGCAAGGTCAAGTTGTCCGACGGGACAATGGGCAAGAAGTTCCTCGATGCCGGTCATAATCCACCGGAAGGAGTCATTCTCAGCTACCTCCTCAAGGATGTGCCAAATGATGACATTACGCTCACTGTGTCGGATGCAAGCGGGACCGAGATCCGGACGTTCTCTAGCGCCGAGCCGGAGAAAATCGAGGGGGAAGACGAGCAGAAGGAGCCACGGCTAACGAAAGATGCTGGCATGAACCGGTTCACCTGGAACATGCGGCTGCCTGACGCGGTGAAGATACCAGGAGACAAGAGCGCTGAGGGGTACCTTCACGGCCCAGTCGTTACACCTGGCAACTATCAGGTACGTCTGACCGTCGGTGGTCAGACGCAGACACAATCGTTTGCGATCCTGAAAGATCCGCGAATCTCGGCGACCCAGGAGGATCTGCAGAAGCAGTTCGCTCTGCTGGTCAAGATTCAGGAAAGCGTTTCGGACGCACATCGCGCGATCCTCAAGATTCGTGATATGCGAGACCAGGTGTCCGGCTGGGAGAAACGAATCGAGGCGACCAAGTCGACGAACAATGAGGCCGCTAGCCTGCTTGAATCCGCCAAGTCACTAAAGGAAACCCTCACCTCGATCGAGGATACCTTGATCCAGGTAAAAGCGGGCAGCCCGTTGCAGCCACCGAGCCGGTTGAATTCGAAGATGGCGGTACTTTCGGCCTTCGTCGATAACGCCGACTTTGCGCCGACGAAACAATGCTACGAAGCTTTTGACTATCTTGCAGAGCGAGTCAACGCTCAGCTCAGCAAACTGCAGGAAGTCGAATCGGGCGATCTGGCCAAGTTCAACGAAAAACTGCGCCAGGTAGACGTCCCGCCAGTGACAAGCACAGTTTCGGCCGGTTGACACAATCTCGCCCGATCAGAAACGCCCGGTCTCCGAGATTTCGAGACCGGGCGTTTCGGTCTTCACCGCCTGATTTTAATTCACGTGATAATTCGAATTCGCACGATCTGCCTCGGTCGCTCGCTATTGAAATCCTATCCTGAATCCATTACGATAACCGGGTCCCGGTATTTTGGTAGTTGCGTTGGAGTGCAAAATGAAATCGATGCAATCTCTACGTCGAATTCTCTTCCTCGCCGGACTGGCATTGCTGATCGCCCTGTTGACAGGGTCGGCGGCGCTGGCAGCCAAACCCAAGCTCAAACGGACACGGAAATGGCGGGCATGGCGGCGGAAGTACTCCAACGCCCACACCAACTCCCGGCCCAAAGGTGGTCTGCATCGATCCCGGTCATGGCGGATCGGATCCAGGAGCTGTCTATGGTGGATTACAGGAAAAAGACCTGACGCTGCAGATTGCTGGGATTCTGGGTAACGAGCTTGGCGACCAGGGATACGGTGTCGCGTACACACGGACCACAGATGTCTACATGACAAATACGCAACGTGCTGAGGCATGCAACGCCGCCAATGCTGACGCAGTCATCGCGATTCACCTGAACGCCTCAAGTAATCAGAACATCGACTACTTCCAGGATTTCTGGGGTAAGAAGAACAAGGACCTCGCCTTCGCCCAGACCATCACCGATCACTACTCGATTCCGGCTGCCACTGGCAGTGGCAATCTGACGGACAATGCTGTCGGGCAATTTGCGTCGAGTGTGCTGCTCAAGACCAATGCGCCAGCCACGCTGGCTGAGACTGTCTTCCTCTCCAACCCGGATGAGCGGAAGCTGCTTTCCGATGGAACGAACGCCCGGCAACAGGAAATAGCCGATGCTCTAGACGCGGGACTGGTAGCCTGGCTCGGCGCCCCGTAATACCTCGAAAACAGACGAGAACTCACGGCGGGCGCAATGCTCTGGACGGCCCGCCGTGATTGTTCCAGACCAGAGCACGCACCAAATCTCTTCATACACTGGGACCAATCATTGTATTGCACCACCCACCTCCTTTGTCGTATCGTGCAGCACATTGTGGAAGTGCCTCAGACGACTCACCGGCGAACATCTAAATGACCGGATACCGATCTCACTGGCGATCACCGCGCCGACAATCGACCGGCAGTTCTCGGTGTGCCCTTCGACGATGTTACCGTCGATCAGGCGGTAGACCAGATCGCCGACTGGCTCACGTCAGAACCGGACCGGCTGCACCAGGTTGTGACAGCCAATCCGGAATTTCTGATCGCCGCTCGCCGGAACGAGCGGTTTCGCGATGTGCTGTGTTCGGCTGATCTGGCCACGCCTGACGGAGTCGGCGTGCTGATCGGCTCACGCATTCTTCAACGGCCCATTCAAAACCGGGTGACCGGCGTCGATCTGGTTGAAGGACTTGCCAGGCGCGACGACAGACAAGTACACCTGTTCCTCCTCGGAGCGGCACCGGGAATCGCGGCGCTCGCCGCCGAGCGGTTGCGCGAACGCTTCTCAACGGTAGACATCGTAGGAGTCTGGGAGGGATCTCCGCGGCCGGAAGATGCTGAAGCGATCCTCACCCGAGTTTGTGCCGCCAGACCGAACGTACTGTTAGTCGCCTATGGTGCACCAAAGCAAGACATCTGGATCGACGACCACCGGAATCAGCTTGTATCATGTGGCATAGTGGTAGCGATCGGGGTTGGTGGAACACTGGACTATCTCGCCGGAGCGGTGCCGAGAGCACCGCATTGGATCCGACGAATTGGGTTTGAGTGGCTTTTCCGCCTCATTCGACAGCCATGGCGTTGGCGGCGGCAGCTCGCGCTGCCGTTTTTTGCTTTACTGGTCGTCGGCGAACGTCTACGACTGCTACGGTCGAAACCACGGGAACGGTAATGGTGATTTCCGACATCGAAGAGAAAAGATGCACCTATCATCCGGATGTCTTGACCAGACTCCGGTGCAGCAAATGCGGCACGCCCATTTGCCCACGCTGCGCGGTTGAGACCCCGGTTGGCTTTCGCTGCCCCGATTGCGCGGGAGTGCGTGGTCTTCCCACATACCAAACAACCGCAAATGCGATGATCAAGAGCGTCGGCATCGGGATCGTCGTTGCGATATTCGTTGGGGTCATCTGGGGAATCTTTCCAGACTGGAACTTCTACCTGTCGTTGGTGCTCGGGTTTGGCGTCGCCGAGGGGATGGCGTGGGGAGCGAACTACAAGCGCGGCACCGATCTGCAAATTGCGGCGATCGCCTGCGTCATTTTGGGCCTCATCGTCTCACGCGTGATGATTGCCGAGCACAGCCAGTTCTACACGCTAAATGACTTACTCAATCGACACTACCAACCCCCTGGTCTCGGAGTACTTCCAGCTTCGCTTGATCCCCGACATGCTCTTCGCGGCTCTGGCGGCCGCCATTCCGTTCGTTCGCTTCAGGTAAGTCACGTGGACGAACTTCTCGAATTGCTTCCGCTCATAATCAGATTCACGGTCGCCGCGTATTGGTCGTTGGCGACCTGTACCTCGACGCCTATATTTTCGGTCGCCCAACACGAGTGTCGCGTGAAGCGCCAATCCTGGTTCTGGAAGAAACGCGTCGAGAGGAGCGTTTGGGTGGCGGCACCGCACCCTCGCTTGCGCTCGGTCAACTCGGAGCCGTTGTCTGGCAGGCTGGTGTGGTGGGGGAAGACGATGAAGGCAGACAACTGCTCGATCTCCTGCGGCGACAACACATCGACACGACGGGAATCTTCGTCGATCCAAGCCGCCCGACGACGACCAAGACCAGGCTGGTAGCCGAAGGCCCGTACAATGTCTTCCCACAACAGGTTGCCCGAAGCGATCGCCAGCAGCGCAACCCGATCAGCCCGGTCATTGCGTCACGCTTGGTTGATTTCATCCGAAAGGTTGGCCCAGACGTCGACGCGATCCTCCTTTCTGACTATCGCAGTGGCGTGATGGTGCCGGAAGTGATCCAGGCGGCAAAGGAATCGACCGCACTCTCGACTGTCGATTCTCAAGGCTCGCTTGGGAGCTTCGCCGGATTGTCCCTGGTGAAATGCAATCAGGCCGAGGCTGAGTCCTATCTTGATACGTCCCTGTCTCAATCTGACGCACGTGAACGCTCGTTGACGAAGCTTCGAGAGGAGCTAGACTGCGACCGGCTGGTCGTGACACTGGGACCGGAAGGCGCGGCTCTGGCCATCGAGGGTGAATATCATGAGGTTCCTTCGTTCGCCCGGCGTCAGGTCTTTGACGTTACTGGCGCGGGAGATACCGTGATAGCCGTGTTGACGGGTGCACTTGCGGCCGGCGCTGACGCATTGCGAGCGCTAGAACTGTCCCAAGTTGCGGCGGGTATCGTCATTGGCAAGTGGGGCAACGCGCAGGCAACGGCTGAAGAAATCGCCGACTCGATCGTGGAGAGCTAGATGCCACACCGGTATTCCGGCACTTTCTTCGCCTAGAATCGTTACGGAATACTGAATGTTCCTTATGACAGACGGGTTTTGACCGAGGAAGCACACCTCGAGATTAGTTCTGAAACAGCAGGAGAACAAGAATCTTGACTCTCGAGCATATAGTCGCGTTGGCCGGTGGAGTAGGCGGAGCCAAACTCGCTCACGGACTGGCGTTAGCGGGCTTGGATGACCGCCTGAGCGTGATCGTCAATACCGCTGATGATTTCGAGTTGCTTGGCCTCCGCATTTCACCAGATCTCGATACAGTCCTCTATACGCTCGCCGGGCTGGCGAATCCGGAAACAGGCTGGGGAATCGCCGGAGATACCTTTGCCACGCTCGACGCCATCAAGCGTTACGGAGGTCCGAGTTGGTTCTGGCTCGGTGACCAGGATTTTGCAACGCACATTCTGCGAACCGACTCTCTTCGCAGAGGAAAGACCATCACTGAGGTTACGCGGGAGCTCTCACGCGCGCTCGGCGTGAAGAGCGCTATCCTCCCGATGTGCGATTCATCCGTAGCAACGATGCTCCACACGCCCGAAGGTAGACTCGATTTTCAAGACTACTTCGTCCGTCGACAACATGAGACAAAAGTGCTCCGCGTCGAGTTCACAGGTATCGATGCGGCAATGATTCCACAGGGCGTTGACGCCGCACTGGACGCCGCAAACGCGATCGTGCTTTGTCCGTCAAATCCGATCGTCAGCATTGGTCCGATACTAGAGATTCCAGGGTTTCGAGACCGGTTGCGTTCGGCTCGGGTACCGATCGTGGCTGTAAGCCCCATCATTGCTGGACAGGCGCTCAAGGGCCCGGCCGGACAGATGCTTGAAGGACTCGGACACGAAGTTTCCTCATTCGGAGTCGCCGAGATCTATCGCGACTTCCTTACAGGACTGATCATAGACGAGCAGGACCGCGAGCTGGCGCCACGCATCGAGCGTCTCGGAATAGCCGTGCTCATCACAGACACCATCATGCGCAACGATGCCGATCGTCAACGACTCGCCAAAGAAACACTCCAGTTCGCCGGCGAGATTCTCTGATGCCCATCTTCGCTGCTGTCCCAGTGCAACGTCTCGGAACCGCCAAGAGTCGTCTCGCGTCGATACTTTCGGCGGAAGAGCGACGGCATCTCGTCCTCCGATTGCTCGACAACGTGCTGGCTGCTGTAGAGGGATCGAATACCGTCGATGGCACCATAGTTGTCAGCCCGGACCCCGACGTATTGCAATACGTTCGGAACTCGAACGTCATCGCGGTGGAACAACACGGCAGCGGTCTAAACGCCGCGATTCGACTCGGTCGCGACCACGCTCGGGCGCTGAACTCGGACGCGTTCTTAGTTATCCTGGCAGATCTACCACGGCTGACGTCCTCCGAGATCGACCGGATGGTCGGATCTTCCAGAGAGTCGGCCGTGACTCTCGCCCCGGACCGTCACGGACACGGAACGAACTCGATGATTCTGCGCCCACCGTCCGCAATCGAACCTGCTTTTGGGGTAAATAGCTTCCACAAGCATCATGACGAGGCAGTGCGGCTCGGTCTCGCAATAAACGTCTTTCAGTCGCCGGGTACTGCCTTTGACATTGACGGTATCGACGACTTGGTCGATCTCGGGTGGTTCAGTCGGACGCACCGCCAACGAACGCCGAATCCAGAGATCGATACAGCATCTCCAACACGCGATCTGAAATGATCGTAGGTTCAGCGAAATTTGCCTCTCTCTGTGGCTCGTGCCTCATTGGCCCGATCACGGATGCTCGGCGTGCTACGATTCGCGGCACGACGCGTGGTCATTCCACGGCGCGCAAAGGGGGACCATGGGCCAACGTATTTCATTCGAGAGTCTGGAGTCTCTCGGCCAGCGGCTGCGCCGGTCGGGTAAGAAGATCGTCTTCACCAATGGTCACTTCGACCTACTCCATGTTGGCCATCTCCGTTACCTACAGGCTGCTCGCGGGTATGGCGATTGCCTGGTGGTGGGCGTCAACGATGACGCGATGACGACTCGCCGAAAAGGAGTGGGCAGACCGATCGTCCCCGAAGATGATCGAGCCGAACTGATTTCAGGGCTCGCCTGCGTTGACTACGTCGTTATCTTTCCGCAGGAGACTGCCGAGTCTGTAATTCAAAGGCTGAAACCCGACATTTATGTAAAAGGCGGCGACTACGCAACCAATCAGCGTGAACTCGACGAAGGCAAGCTCCCGTTACCCGAGGCTGGAGTCGTCCACGCCTATGGGGGCGAGGTTCGAACTATTCAGCTAGTCCCTGATCGATCGACTACCAGCCTCGAACAGAGGATCATCGAACGCGTCTGCTCGGCGAGGGACTGATGGAGACCGCCACGACTGACGTCGAATCGGTGGAAACGCCAGAGATGTCCGACCGCGCCAGGATCGCGCAGGGTGCGGCCATCATCATGGCCGGAACGCTACTCAGCCGGATCCTCGGCTTGGGTCGCGAGCAGGTGACATCCTGGCTGTTCGGGACCGGAGACGCGGTCGCCGCGTTTACTATCGCCGACAACATCCACACGATGCTCTTCAACCTGGTCATCAGCGGCATGATGGAAGCGGCCCTCGTACCGGTTCTCAGCGCCTATAGCTCCCCTGAACATCGCGAGGAACTGCGCAGGATAACCGGCGCGTTGATGATGCTCGCGCTGGTTCTTGTCGGCGCTGCCGTCATCGTGCTTGAGATCTTTGCTCCATACGTGGTCAAGGTTATGACCATCTTCGGTGGAGGTGCAGAAGCGCGCGGCGCAAGCACGGTTGCATTAGCCAACGAGATGGTACGCATCATCTTACCGGCCGTCCTCTTGCTGGCGTTCTCGACTATCTTGATGTCAACACTTTATTCGATGCATCGCTTCGCGCGACCCGCTATCTCGCTGGCAGTGCGCAATGCCGCCATCGTGGCTGTTGCCCTGACGCTCGGGCGCACAGCTTTCGGGATTCGGAGTCTTCCAGTCGGCATCCTGCTCGGCGCGTTCTGTCTGGTCCTGATCCAGGCTCCCGGGCTGCGTGATGCGATGCCGCGCCTCAACTTTAACTTCAGTCACCCCGCGATCCGCCGCATCCTGGCACTCTATATTCCGATTTCTATTGGTTTGCTGAGCAACACGGTGGCTCTGGTGATCGACCGCAACCTCGCGTGGGGAGTTGGTGAGAACGCGCTTGGAGCCATGCGTTACGCCACGACGCTGAACCAGATGATCCTTGGCCTCGTGGCCACCGCGACGTCGATCGCCGCCCTGCCGACACTTTCCCGCCATTTCACTTCGGGCGACTCTGAGGCATTTCAGCGTACGCTGTCGAACGGTATCAAGATGGTAACCATTATGGTTGTTCCCGCAACCCTTGGGCTGGCGGCAATAGCCTGGCCAACGGTGAGGCTCCTCTTCTATCACGGTGCGACCAGCTTCGACGGCGCGCACGCGATTTTCGTCGCCCTACTCGCCTATTTGCCGGGTACCTTCTTCGCCGCTTTCGACCAGGTGCTGATCTTCACGTACTATTCGCGCCAGAATACACGCACTCCGGTCATCGTTGGCGTGCTGGCGGTTGGCGTCTATTTTGTCTTCGCATTGTCACTCGTACGGCCACTTGGCATGACCGGACTGGTACTGGCCAACTCAGCGCAATTCACCTTTCACGCGCTTGCAATGTGGTTCCTGCTCCATCGCTCGCTCGGTCAAGTTGGTGACTCGACGGTCAAGCGCACGTTCTTGCGCTCCATGCTGGCCGGCGGAGTTATGGCGTTGGTTGTATATGGTGTGGCACGTGGACTGCAGCTGACTTCGTTCGCCTCGGCACTTCCTGGTGAAATCATGTCGGTCGCGGTGCCTGTCGCGTTCGGAATGGGTATCTACTTCGTAGCGTTACGCTTGCTTGGTGTCGACGAGATTCATGCCATCCAGAGCGGTCTCATGCGCCGACTGAAACGCTCTCCAACGTAGATCGGATTTCGACCGAACGCGCTCCTTGATCCGCAGGTTGCTACCCTGCAAGAGTGGACGGTTCTGGTACGGTCGAGGCGGAGTGAAACGGATATGGCACGTGGATTCGGTATTCTCGATCTGGTCCTGGATTCGTTGGGTTCATCTCATCTCTGCCATCACCTGGATCGGCGGCCAGCTCTTCATCTTGATCGTCTTGCTCCCAATCCTGAAGAATGCGCTCCCGCGTAACGAGCGGGCACTCCTCTTCGCGCAGGTCGGACGTCGCTACGCTCTTGTTTCCTGGGTCGCGCTCGTATTACTCGTCGTGACCGGCATTCTCAATGGGGAACGTCGAGGAATCGACTGGACCCGACTGCCGCAAAGCAGCTATGGGCGAATCCTGTTGGTGAAACTCATATTCGTGGCGATTGTGATCGCGCTTACGCTGGTCCATGCTCTTTACTTCGGTCGACGAATCACCTCAATCGCCGAACGCGTAAAGGAGATTGGCGGGAACGATCAATCGATCGCTGCAGAGCGGAAACGACTCCAGATCGTGTCGGGAGTGCTTTCAGGGATCAATCTTCTGCTTAATCTCGTGATCGTGCTCCTGGCGGCATCGCTGGTGGCTTGATCCAGCTGGGTGGACCGGCTCTATTCGGAGGTGGCTCCATCCTCCGGAGCGGTCGCGCGGAAGCGAACCTCGGCGATTCGCAGACCATCGAGTTCCGTGACCTCAATGATGTAGGGAGGAACCTCAACGCGGTCGCCAATCTCGGGTCGCTGACCAAGGGCAAAGAAAACAAAGCCTCCGACCGTGCTGCTGTCATCTACCTGGAGATCAAGGCCGAAGTGATCACGAATATCCGACAAATGTGTGAGTCCATCGACCCGCCAGCTTCCATCCGCCTCAATATGAATGTCCTCGCCCGCTATCTCAAACTCATCCGGAACATTGCCAACCACTCGCTCCATGATGTCATCCAGTGTGACCATGCCGGCGGTGCCACCATACTCATCGACCGCAATGACCACATGCGTTCGGTGGAGCTTCATCTCGTCTAGCAGTGAGTCAATAGCGATCGAAGCTGGAACGGTCATGACCGGTCGGGCCAGCTTCCGCACGTTGAATGAATGGGTATTCGACGACACGTCAATCATCACGTCGATCAGATCCTTGACGTAGAGTACCCCGACGATCTCATCTAGATCACGTCCAAAGACTGGATAACGAGCAAACTTGTGCTGCCGAAATATGGTCGCGACCCGCTCCAGTGACGCGTCGGAAGCGATAGCGACGAGCTCTGTTCGCGGCACCATGATGTCGTCCGCGGTGTAGTCGTGAAACACGAAGGCCCGTCGGATGATTTCCTCTTCGGTCTCGAACAGTTCCCCACTCTCGGTGCTCGCCGCTACAATCAAGCGCAGCTCTTCTTCGGTGTAGATCAAGTTGTGACTGACTACGGGTTTCACGCCAACCAACTGTAAGAAGGCCTGACCAACCCAGTTCATAGTGAAGATTACGGGGCGAAAAAGGCCCAAGAAGGCGCGCACGGGTGACGCCACAACGAAGGCTGTCGACTCTGGATACTGCAATGCAAATGACTTCGGGGCCAGCTCACCGAACACGACGTGGAGAAACGTGATGATCGAGAACGCAAGCACGAAAGAGATCGTATGAGCGGTGGCGGTCGCCAAGGAGATCGGAAGTACCGCCTCTAAGACAGGGTCAATGATCCGCGCCATTGCTGGCTCGCCAACCCATCCAAGTCCGATACTGGCAATCGTGATCCCAAGCTGCGTGGCCGCGATGAATCCGTCCAGATCCTGCAGAGCGTTCCACACATTTCGCGCACGGTGATTACCTTCCGCGACGAGGGACTCAATTCGGCTACGTCGAACGGAGACGAGGGCAAATTCCGTGGCCACGAAGAAGCCATTGATAGTGACGAGTGCGAAAACCGCGAGAAGCTTTAGAGCGGTGTCCATAGACCTTGCCAGTTTGCGACGATCGATCGGGCGTGCCGGACTGCTCCCAACCGCTCAACCCGCTGAGCCCACAGATGTGCAGGCGGGCAGTCGCGAGGTCGGCCGAAGAGTCGCGCTGCTGTCCTGGCAACGTTGTTGAATATCGTATCACTTGTGGCGATGGCAGCCCTGATCCCTGTGCTTTGATCGATGAGCCGTCAACTCACAACGACACACCGAGAAGACGCTCTCCGGTCGGGGCAATGCTGCCACCTTGCGGTTCGTCTGTTACGCCGAGGAAGGTGTAGGTACCGATCGGGTGCGCCAGATGGATCGTCAGAAACCCTCGACCGAGCGAATCGACACCAAAGGTGCCAACGCTAACCCGTTGATCGCCACTCGTAAGCCAGACCTGATACGTCTTATCAACTGAAAGCTGTGGAAGATTCTGCACGATTAGCCATGCGAGGTTGCCGGCCTGCTGAGCGCACAGGGTACCTTGGGCCGAACTCGAGTCGGGAGCGACTGAAGCCAGATCGAACCAGACAAGCGGTGGTGCTGCCGGCGCGGACGTAATCCTGCTCGGCTGTGCAGTTGAACGATTGCCGGCTCCGATGAGATGCAACTGCAGGGCAATGTTGCCGGCAAGTAGCATGACGATAAGCGCCGCGGCAACCATTGCCGCCCACTGCCAGCGAGCCGTGCCGGGCTTTCGATCGTCAGCCGCAAGCGCGGCAAGGATTGCGCGACGAAGTGTTGGGCGCGGGGTAATTTGCGGAGCCCCGAACCCCACGTAATCGACCGTGTCGACGTACCGATCGAGTTCGTGCCGGCACTCACGGCATCGCAGCAAATGCTCCGACACGGCCCTGGCTTCAATCCCGTCGAGCGCATCCATAGCGGCGGCACACAATAGTGGCACGACCTCTTGACACGAGAGATTAGCCATGGACCAAGGGTCTTCTGATGCCTTGCTCACCCCGACGCCATCAACCTCCAGACAAACCGCAACTGCCAGAACAACCCTGATTCGTTTACGATCAGGGAACGGCAGTGGATTGTGACTGTTCAGTGACATCCGGGTGCTGAGGCGTGGTGGGCCACTCTCGCAGACATGGGTCGGCGCAAGGATCTACTGGCTCCCGCACAGACATCATAAGCTGCCATCATCCTGAGTAGGCGACCAACGTGAAAGTGTCACTACGAGCGCAGCGAGAAATCTCTTTGTTTGGCGTGATCGTGAGAGATTCTTCGGCTGCGACCTCAGAATGACTCCTGGCAAATCCACTGTGGTTGCCTACTAAGCGATAGCGAAGAATCTCTTCGTTTCGACTCGACGAAGCACGGAGAGATTACTTGGCTGTGGCCTCGGAATCACACATCCACTGTGGCAACCTACTGAAGCGCGGCACTGCAGACACGAAAAGACCCGGCTCGCGCCGGGTCTCTACGAGCGCCGTTCTCTCGTCTAGGACTGCGGATAGACGACGAGCGACATTCCGTCAAAATAACCCCACGAACGCATGAAATCATTCCACGTGAATTGCCGGTAACTGCCATCGCCGGGATCCGCAACTGAGACGCCATTTGCGTCATATCCATAGACAACCACGGCATGTTCCTGGGGAACCAACGCGAACCGCTGTCCATTGACCGTTTCGTAGGTTCGAGTCTGGACCGATGCCATGTTCGTCATCCAGACTATCACCGGACGGCCCTGTTCGATCTGAGCTTTTAGAAAGTTCGCGTTCCCGTTGGCATAGAACAGATCGCTGGAGAATCCATAGTTACTCAGGACCGACTGGAACGGTTCAGCATACACGCCGTAGTCCGTGGTACCGCCGAATGCGCCCGTGATGTTGCCCCGAAATCCGAGATGGGGGTTTGGGTTCTGCGGGATGTTCTCGATGAACACCCATTCCGATACCTGGTTGCCCCAGTAGGCAGTTGCAATGCTGACCGCCGCGGCCTCACAACTGAGCGGTAATGATTGCTGCATCACAGGCATGGCGCGCAGCTTGGCGGCGCCGTCCTGAACCGTTGGCGCGCCAGCAGGGATACGCAACAGATCGCCTACCACGATCAGATTCGGATCGCTGATGCTGTTGGCGCTCGTCAACGCCGCAAGACTCACATGGTATTTGTTCGCGATCTCCATCAGTGTCTCGCCGGACGCAACCAGATGTAGGGTCACGTCGGTCGCAGTTGATGGGAGCGTCGCTGTCTGGGTAGCTGCCGAGGAGACGGCCGGGACCTTGAGAGCGGTACCCGGCAAAATTACGTTCGGATTCGCCAGGTTGTTGATTTGCGCGAGCGATTCGACAGTCATCCCATACTGTTGGGCAATCTGATAAAGCGTCTCGCCCGGGATCACGACATGCTGCCGGATATCCGTTCCACCTGCAGCCGGCGAGTTGCCTAACGAATCGTTCGTGATTGTGAGGGTCTCTCCGGAGATAATGAGATCCGGATTCGACAACGAATTCAACTGAACAAGCGAATCGACCGATACATTATACTGGTTCGCGATTTCACTAAGGGTTTCGCCCTGCTTCACCTGATGTAGAGTAGCCGCCGCCGATGCTGCCTGCGATCCAACCATCAGCGCACTCGCGAGGACGGCCGACACCGCCGCACTGCGCCCCATCGGGAATCTCCAACGCAACGAAGATCGGCGCCCAAACTGATGCAGACCGGAGGGGATCGGTGGAGAAAACGCGTTGCCCGAGTGTACTTCGTTTCGATACCGAAGGCGCTCGGCATAGAGACCGACGAGACCATCTTCGGCTCGTGCTCGCTCGTCCGACATGGCAACCTCCCGTCTGATAGGCTGGGTTGATCTTGCACGTACATGCTGTACGTACATTGAGTTTAGCACGCGTTTGACTCGGAGACAAGGACTGAGAGGTGCGTCAGTAGGTGGGGGTTATCGTTCTAACCCCGCTTGGCATCCCGACGAGCGCTTGATCGGCGATACGAATAAACAGCCCATGATCGACCACTCCAGTGATCGCCTTGATTGACGCGGCGAGCCGTTCCGGATCGTTGATCGAGCCAAAATTCACGTCAAGAATGTAGTTGCCATTGTCCGAAGCAAAGGGCGCCGAGCCGGCCGAAATCGTGCGGAGCGTCACGACGCCTCCAAGTTCGACGAGTTTTGCCGCAGGGTGATGCCAGCCAAACGGGAGAACTTCGACCGGTACGGGATGCTGAATCCCAAGCCGATCGACTATCTTGGTTGAGTCCGCGATGATGACGACGACTTCGGACACCAACGCGACCAATTTCTCGCGAACCAGCGCGCCACCGCGCCCTTTGATGATCGCTAGAGTCCGCGGTTCGATCTCGTCGGCACCATCGATTGTCAGGTCGATGCGAGGAACCGACTGAAGATCGGTCAGCGGAATTCCACACGAACGGGCTAAGGTTTCTGTGCGCCGGGAAGTCGGGATTCCGGCGACCCGAAGCCCTGACGCGACTCGCGTTCCAAGTGAACGAACGGCGAACTCGGCTGTCGAGCCCGTACCGAGCCCGACAACCATGCCATCGTCCACCATTAGCGCGGCAGCCTCAGCCGCCGACTTCTTTTCACGATTGATCACGTCGCCCAACAGGCGTTGCCCTCCTTGACGAAACTCCGGCATCGCCTGTCGCTCGCGGGTCAGCGGCCAAGAAGATCTCGAGCCGCTTCGGCGACATGATGTCCCGTGAGCCCAAAGTGTTCGAGAAGCGCGTCGGCATCGCCCGACGTAGCAAAGGTATCTTTTAGATCGACAAACCGCATCGGACACGGCTGATGTCGAGCGAGCACCATCGCAACTGAGCTTCCAAGTCCACCATGGTGCAGATGCTCTTCCGCCACAACGATTCCCGCAGTCTCGCGCGCCGCCGCCAGAATGGCGTTCTCATCGATTGGCTTGACCGTCGGCATATCAAGCACGCGTGCGGCAATACCCTGGCCTGAGAGCTGCTCTGCCGCATCCAAGGCCGCAGCCACCATAATGCCATTTGCGATCAGAGTGATGTCACCTCCGTCGCGGACTTTCACGGCTTTGCCCAGTTCGAACTGAACATTGGCATCATAGATCTGTGGGACCGCAGGTCGCCCAACTCGCAGATATGCTGGTCCATCGTAATCAAGTAACGCACGGACCGCAGCGCGTGTCTGATGCTCATCAGAGGGCACGACAACCGTGAAACCCGGTAGGGCACAGGCGAGCGCGACATCCTCGATTCCCATCTGAGACGGACCGTCCTCGCCGATACTGATTCCGGCGTGGCTTCCGACAAGCTTCACGTTGAGGTGCGGAAAGGCGATTCCCATACGAATCTGGTCGTATGCATTACAGAGCAAAAAGGCGGCGAAACTGGCCGCGACAACGGTCTTGCCGCTAGCTGCCAGGCCTGACGCCACACTAACAAGGTTCGATTCCGCGATCCCGACATTGAAGAATCGATCCGGGTGATCTTTGGCGAACCACTCGGTTCGAGTCGAGTTGTTGACGTCACCGTCGACCACGCAAAGTTCAGGCCTATCGGCGCCCTGCGAGCGAAGTGCTTCACCAAAGGCATCGCGAGTGGCTTTTCCCGCAGGCAGGCCCACAATCGTTCCCAATTTCATCCGATCTCCTCCAATGCCTGCTCAAGCTGCTGCTTTGGCACGGCTCGACCATGCCAGGTAAAGTCAATCTCCATGAAATGGAGGCCCTTGCCTTTTACCGTGTGCGCAATGATTGCGAACGGGCCATCCGAAAAAGCGGTAGCCTCGACAAGGGCCTGATGAACTTCCGTCAAATCGTGCCCGTTCACCTCGACCGTCTTCCAGCCAAATGAACGCCATTTTTCCGGATACAGGGACGGATCGGTGAGGTGTGATACGGCTGCCGTCTGCTGGTATCTGTTGTTGTCGACGATGGCGACAAGATTGCCGGCCTTCAAATTCGCTGCGGCCATCGCGGCTTCCCAAACCTGACCCTCTTCAATCTCGCCGTCGCCAAGCATTACGTAAACGTTGAAGAGGCGTTGCGCCGATCGGGCGGCAAGCGCATGGCCGAGCCCGATCGAAAGTCCTTGGCCGAGGCTTCCCGTTGATGCCTCCACACCGGCCAGACGGAGCATATTCGGGTGCCCTTCAAGTGGGCTCCCAAGCTTTCGGAGCGTCATCAATTCGGACTTCGGAAAGTAGCCGGCCTCGGCGAGAATAGCATAGAGGATCGGCGCGGCATGTCCTTTTGACAGGATGAATCGGTCCCGGTCGGGCCAGTGAGGCTTTTGGGGATCGAATTGCAGGACCCCACCGAAGTAGAGCGCCGACAAAATTTCGACGGCTGAAAACGAACTGCTGGGGTGGCCCGAACCGGCCTCGGTGGTCATCTTAAGTACGTCTCGCCGAAGTGTTCGCGCCAAATCTGTCAATCGATCGACGTCGAACTTCGCGCTTTCGGCACGACTCGCTGGTATCTGATCTCCCATGTTGAGTGTCCTCCCAATGTCGCTATGCTGCGATACGTGGGTTCTCGTCGCATAACCGCTGCCTCGGCAGGTAACAAACCCAATTGCGTCCTGTGAGCGCAATGCCCTACGATCATCCGACGCTTTGCGCATCGTCGCAAGTGCGTAACCAAATCGTAACAGGCACGTTACTCCTGCGGGCCCGTCAATCACAATATTTGTCGTCTCCTCGTGGCCCGTGGTATAAGGATGCACCTACCGACGCGCATCCCAAGGAGGTATTAATGGGGAAGGGACGATCGGTCCCAACGCGTTTCAGCCTGACCTTCATTCTCATCTTCAGCTTGTCAGCGACCCTGATTGGAACGCAGGCGGTGAGCGCCGCGACTCCGACGGCGGCCGCTTCTACCGGATCCACATTCCGAATCTATGCGACACGCGAAGGGCTCGTTGGAAACTCAACCAGCAATGGCCACGTCGTGCAACCCAACGATCACTTTGTTGCCTTACCCTGCGTGTGTGTGTTGTCCAGCAAAGACGGCAACGAGTTTCAGGTCAAAATCCAATACAACGACAAGACCGTGACTGCCCCCGTATGGGATGTCGGGCCGTGGAACATCCACGACAACTACTGGGATCCGCAACAACAACGCAAATATTCCGACCTACCCCAGGGGATGCCTGAGGCCACTGCTGCGTATTATGACAACTATAACGGCGGGCTGGATGATCGTGGCCGCCAGGTTAGGATCCCAGCTGGCATTGACATTGCCGACGGAACCTTCGCTGACCTTGGGATGAAGGATTCTGATTGGGTTACCGTGACGTTTATGTGGATGCAGCCGTCACGACCAGCACTGGCAGACCTGCCGGCCCTTCCGACCGGCTATCAGGACATTCCAACCGTCTACTATGGTCAGCGCCCGCCGCTAGATCCCGTTCCGGCGAAAGACCCGTCCCTCTACAGTTACATTTCCGAAACGCAGCACAATGTGCCTCAGCCGATCATGGACTACTGGTACGCACACGGTAGCTGGCGCAACATCGGGTTGCCGGTGAGTGAGGTCTTCCGTCAGGTGTCGTTCGATGGGACTCCAAAGCTGGTCCAGTACTTTGAACGTCAGATCTTGGAACTGAATCTGCCCAACAATGGTGATCAGCCGCTGGTGACGTCAGGCCTGATCGGTTACGATGCGTACGCACCGCCTTCGGCAAAGAAAACGATTTCGGCTTTCGACAATTCGGATACTTCCTGGTATTTCCCGCAAACTCAGCATTCGCTGGCAAACGGCTTCCTTGCTTATTGGCAAAAGTACGGAGGGCTGGAGACCTTTGGCTACCCGATCTCACAGGAATTCTCTGGTGTCACGCCGGACGGCCGGAAATACGTCGCGCAGATCTTCGAGCGTGCTCGATTCGAGTGGTGGCCAGACAAGGCAGGGCAACCCGGCGACATCACCCAGGGATTGCTCGTTGATGAGATGTTGCAGCAAGAAGGATGGATGAAGTAGTTTCGCCACGTGCCAAACACACCGGAGGAGAGCCGAACCAACTCTCCTCCTTCATTTTCACGGTATCTGCCGCATCGATCCGTATCTCACGTTGGCGTTCAGCTCATGAACCACGCACGTCGCTTCGTTAATCGCCGCGTCAACACTCATATTCCGTCCGGACTGCCACTCCATTGCAGCGGAATCTCGTGCCAAATGCATCGTCGCCTGCGCGAAGTAACGGTCGTGCTCGGGTTGATCCGCAATATCGATTGGGACATTTAGCTTTACCCGCAGCGCATCGGCGGCGCCGAAAAGTCTCATCGCGCGGCGCGCCTCACCAGCAACAGCTTCGACCGCGCCAATCCCTTCCAGACAAGCTGCAACCGCATCAAGATCCTTGAGGTCACGGGCCAGTTCCAGACCCGTGAAGAACATTTCCGCGGCTTCACTGGTTCGGTCGCGATGCAACGCCACGTACCCGAGGTTGTGAAAGCGTAAGCACATTCCCGATCGATTACCGTTCAGCCGATCAAACTCCAGACTTTCGCGATAATAGATCTCGGCTTGTTCGTCATCACCGGTTCGTCTTGCCTCCTCACCTAATGCGTTCAGCGCCCGGGCAAGACCAATTCGATCGCCGGCCACGCGAAAGAGATCAGCGGCCTCTCTCACACACTGTTCACCAAGCATAAAATCGCCCTGCGAGCCAGCAACATGACCCAGGAAGGCCAGAGACCAGCCGGCTTCGGCTGGATCTCCGAGTTGCCGTCCGATAGCGACGCTCTCTTCGAGCAGACGTCGGGCAAGCGGCAACTCCTCCCGCTTCCAGGCAAGCGCGCCAGCCGCCAACAAAGCTTTGGCCCGCACCGGGAGTTGAACTTCGATCCCTGCGGCGTCAACCTGGTCCAGCAATCGGGTGAGTCGTTCTCGCTCCTCAGCATAGTGGCCACGCAAGTAGCAAAACCACCAGATTGCTCCTGCAAGCCGCAGCGCCAACGTCGGATCGTCACCACAGGAGAGACACTGGATCGCCGATCGAATGTTGTCATACTCTCGATCTAAGCGGTCCAGCCAGACTGCTTCTTCAGGGCCCCTCATCGCCGGCTCAGCAGTCTCTGCCAGATCGATCATTTGGTGGGCGTGGCGGAACCGGACCGCGTCGGCCTCTCCACTCTCGATCAGGCATTCCTCTGCATACTGTCGAACGACTTCAAGCAGGTGATATCGTCCGCCATTACCCTCGGCGTTAAATTGGATGAGCGATCTGTCGATCAGGTCGGCGAGAAGGCCGAGAACGTCCTGTGCCGGCAACTGCTCATCAGCGCACACGTTCTCAGCCATCTCAAGCGTCCAACCCCCAGCGAATGTCGCCAGTCGACGAAATAAAGATCGCTCGGGGGCTGATAGCAGTTCGTAGCTCCAGTCCAGCGTATTCCGGAGCGTTCGCTGGCGCGCTGATATCGCCAAACCGCCACTGGCAAGCACGTGTAGTGCGCGATCGAGGCGTCCGGCAAGTGCTTTGGCCGACATAGATCCCATGCGAGCCGCGGCCAGTTCGAGGGCAAGCGGCATACCATCGAGTCGACGACAAATCAGTGCTACCGACGAGGCGTTTTCGACGGTCACGCTGAATCCTGGGCGGACAAGCCGGGCTCTTTCACAGAAGAGATGAACGGAAGGGTTGCTGACGAACTCCTGGATGCCAATACGCTTCGCTGAATCGGCCTGATCCGTGATCTGGTCCGGAACGGGGAGCGGATCAACGCGCCAAACCGCTTCACCGTGTACACCGAGAGGCGCTCGACTGGTAGACAGGATCCGAACGCCAGCAGCTTGCAGCAGGATCAACCGGGCCAATCGAGCGGAAGCGTCCAGCAAGTGCTCGCAGTTATCCCAGACCAATAGAATGGACTTCGTTCTGAGCACGTCAACGATAACGTCGACCATCGACCGACCGGGAACCTCATCAATGTCTAATGACGATGCAATCGCGCCAGGAAGCCCATCTGGGTCGGCGAGTGAAGATAGGTCCGCGAACCATACTCCATCGGGGAACGAACCAGCCAGATCCCCAGCCACCACAAGTGCCAGGCGCGTTTTACCCGATCCTCCTGGACCGGTAAGGGTCACCAGTCGAGGATCTTCCCGCTGTGGATCGAGAAGCGCGGCGAGCTTGGATCGCTCCATTTCACGACCAACAAAGCTCGTGAGGGGGGCTGGCAAGTTGTTCCTGTGAATGATCTGCTTCTCGGAAGCGTCTCTCGTCACGGTGGACGGTGGGAATCGGCGTGCAAGAATATCGCGATATAGTCGCTCGCTCTCGAGACTGGGCGTCACATCAAGCTCTTGCAAAGCGGTCCGAAGCTCGTGGAATTGAGAGAGCGCTTTCCCACGCTGCCCGGTAATCGCCAGGTCCCGGATTAGGATTGTCTGTGCTTCCTCGTCAAACGGGTCATCTCGAACGATTTCAGCTCGAATCTCGGTGGCTGCGGTCAGATCGCCTTGGGCTCGATACAGTTCGGCGAGACCGGATAGGAGCGACAAACGTTCTTGCCGGAGCATTTCACGAGGACCCGTGACCCAGTCCTCGTAGCGGTCCTCCGGGAGCAATTCACCGGTATTGAGTGAAAGCGCCTGCAGATAGCGATCTACCTCTCGACCCGATCGTGCATCCCGCGCGGCCTGCATGAAAGCATTAACGTCGATCGAGATGGGACCAGCTGGATCGAGTACCACGAGCTGGCCCCGAAGGCGCAGCGTGGGTGATGGTGATGCGGGCTTCTTGTTGACACCGAGCGCTCGACGTGCGGCGTACAAGGTGCGGTGCAAATTGTTGGCAGCAGCAGAGGGATCAAACTCTGGCCAGAGACGATCAATAAGTTCAGCACGATGGAGGCTGAGCTCGGGAGAGAGCGCAAGCAGCTTGACAATGCCTCGTGCCTTTTGCAGGCGCCAGGCACTGGCCGGAATTTCGACTCCATTCATCCAGACGCGGAAACCACCGAGGAGTGTGATGCGCAGTCCGATATCGGCGTTGCCACGATCATCCATCTCGTGCAACGGTGCCCCAATCGGCGGTAGTTATCCTTTTCCGTATCGACAGTAAGTCTACATCATAATATATAACGATAGCGAAGTTGCGGGAACCTAGAATTCAACGTGTGTGAAGAGTGCGGTGGCCAGCTTCCCGTTTCGCCGCAAGGTTTGGGAAGGAGCCTGACACGGCTTTGTATTCTATGTTCTCCTATGGATTGGCATCTCGACGCTGGAATATGACGAGCGAACCCGCGGCCCCGGCCACCCCGATTGCAAGCAACGCGACGATCTGCAACCAGTCGACGGTGCCACTCTCAAGCGCTTGCTGAGGCTTGTACGCGGTGAAGATGGTCAGATAGCGAAGCCAGTTCAAACTGTTCACCAACGCGGCGAAGACCCACATGAGATAAAACGAGAGCGTAGCCACCGCCGCGAGCCCGGCAACCTTGCTGCGCTCGCTGGCAGCAGAAGAGAACAGCAGCGAGTAACCCGATACCGCCACCGGAAACGCAACCAGTTCGGGGAAGAGCATCGCGAGCCGGGAGATTCCAAAACTTTCGCCGACGAGCAGGGCCCCGATTTCGATCGAAACAACCGTTGCGAGAGCGATAACAATGATTCCCAACCAGAGCGAAGCGATTTTGGCCGAAAGCAAGCGCACCCGGCTTTCCGGTACCGACAACCAGAACTCGATCGTGCCACGTTCGATCTCTTGCGCTACCGTGGCCGTACCAGCCATGATCACGAAGATTGCCACGATCAAAGGCCAGATAACGTTTAAGAATTCAGCACTAACAAAGGCCGCCATCTCGAACATATTCGAACTCACGCCAAATGCCTTGAGGAATGCCTCGGGATAGTTCTTCATAATGTCCTGGAAGGCCGTTGCGTTCTCTTTCATCGTCGGGTAGACGGACATAATAGCCAGGCTGTAGATGGCCACACCGATCGCGTACCAGAGCACGGTCCATTGCACATCCTTGATGGCGCGTCGCAGCATGATCATGCTCATGTGGCGCTCTCCACTGTGTCGATCGTCTCATCCTTGCTGTAGTAGTGTAGAAAGACGCTTTCGAGGTCGGGCGGACCAAAAACGAGATCGTCAACCGGAAGATTCGCCAATCTTTCGAGAAGCGGACCGAGCTTTCCGCGAACTCCCAACGTGATTTGAAGACCATCTAATGACTTCGATATGACCCGTACCCCATCCAGGCCATCGATCTGATCGTCGGGTATGGATGCCGCCAGTGAAAGCTCCATAGTGCGCTCGCGAGCCTCTTTGAGTCGCGCCACGCTCTCAACCGCGACCAACCGACCTTCACGGATGATCGCGACACGATCGGCGATTCGTTCGACCTCAGGCAGCACATGAGACGAAAGGAAGAGTGTCTTACCACGTTCGCGTTCCTCAGCGAAGATATCCAGCAACTGCGTTTGCATGAGGGGATCCAATCCGCTGCTCGGCTCATCCATAATGAGGAGCGGAGTGTCATGCATCAGCGCCTGAACGACGGCAAGCTTCTGCCGGTTTCCTTTGGAAAGGTGTTTGATACGCCGGTCGAGTTCTAACTCCAATCGTTCGGCCAGTTCCAGGCCCCGCTTGCGTGCGGCGTTGCCGCGAAATGAGGCGAAGAACTCCAGAAACTCTAGTCCGGTCATACGCTCGTAAAGGCGTATCTCTCCTGGTAGAAGACCAACTAATCGCTTGACTTCGGTAGAGTCGTTCCAGCTGTCGAGACCGAAAACACGGGCCGACCCTCCCGATGGGCGCATCAAGCCCATCAGTACCCGAATGGTCGTGGTTTTGCCGGCGCCATTTGGGCCAAGGAACCCAAAGATCTCGCCCTCGGTAACCGTGAACGTCACGTCAATGACGCCACGTTGTTTGCCGTAGAAGTAAGTCAGGTGATCAAGAGCTATCGGAGTCGACATCACGCCTCCGAGGTAACGTCATCGCTACGCGAATGCCGGGCGATCCCCGTGCCAATCCAATTTAGCAAGATCGGACCCAGCGGTCGACGTTCCGGTGTTAAGGAATCGCACCAATATGTGTCTCCATTTTGTCTGTTTGCAATTCTGTGGCACCCATTGGGCTTAGACGGTACAGTTGACACATATAGTCTGAGAAACCTTCGAGCGTCTAGCGCTCTGCGCCAAACGACGGTCGATTTGATGGTGGTTTCGTGGCTTCGGGGTAGTTCACGAACGCTATCAGTTTCTCGCTCCGGTAGAGTCGCACGGAACTCGGACTGGACATGATCAATCTTCCGGCGGACGATACCGTCAATATCCGTATGACAGTCGGTGTTCTTTTGCGTAGCATGCCGGCACTGAGTGCTGGTCTGCCTGCCAAATTCGATGACTACGACAATCCGGCACGTATCAGCACGAACATGTGGAGCAACACTTCAAAGTGCCACGGTGCGAGCACCGTGCGTGATGTCTGTCCAACGCGCCGATCGGTACGCGATCCATGAAGCGCATCATTATCATTCTCCTCACGATCGCATCCGCGATTGCGTTCGTCTATTTCGCGAATCTGGAGTCACTGAGCAGCGCGGTCTTCTCGATGCCGGCAGGGTCCCTCCTCCTGCTTGTAGTCCTGTTGGCAATAAACGAGTTCGTAAAGGGATGGCGCTGGGGCTTCTTGCTGAGGTCAAGCGAACTGCCAATTCGTCTCATTGATGGCATCACCACGTACCTGGCATCGCAGGCAGCAACGGCGCTGCCGGGCGGATCCATGCTCGGCGCTCGACTCGCTCAAGAGCACGGCAATATCCGGATGCGACAGGCGGTTTCAAGCTTCGTCGCTATCGGCGTTTCCGACTTCTTCGCTCCCGCTGGAATCGCGGCGGTATCAATCTTTTTGACTGGTCAACGACCACTTCAAGTGATAATGCCGATTCTGACCCTGTCGATGGGTTCTGCGGGAATCGTCATATTTCGCAGTCAACGCATCGCGCGATTCCTCACCCGCATCTTCATGCGTTGGCGCATCACCCGTCGATACGTACCGCAGGAGGCAGAATTCTGGGAACGTAGCGCTCTACTCATGCGGCGCAAGCCGCTGATGGGAGCGGTCGGGTTGAGTTTTATCTCCACGATGCTTTCAGCGAGCATTTTGTGGGTGATCGCAAACGCGATGGTCGAGCGAAATATCAGCTACGGCGATGGGGTGTATGCGCACACCTTCAGTATGGTCGCGCGGCAAATCATTCCGATTCCAGGCGGGATCGGGATCAGCGACGCCAGCCTAGCAGGAGTGCTGAACTTCATCGGTATCGGGCTCGCCCGCGCAACATTCATCGCACTCGCCTATCGCACCGTCGGCCTGATCTTTCGCACCTTTCTCGGCCTCCTCATCCTTATCGCGCGCTATCCATACTTGATCGTTGGTCCGCTCAGAGTTCCTGCGCAGTATCCCACTGAGGTTGATGAGACTCCCGACGAACCACCCGTGAAACAAAAGCCTCGGCACCGGGCCGTTCGGCTTCCACGACGTCATCCCGGAAAGGTATCGGGGGATTCCTCAAGCCATGAGATCGCCCGCCATCTCCCCAATTGAATTGCTTCCACTGAGGAACAAGGCACATTTGCCCGAGATCACGTCACTGCCGTGGCAGGGGAGTACGCGGTCGCTCACTGGTTCAGAGTGGAGATCGCACGCCAAACGTGCTCCGATCGGATTGGGAGCTCGGCCAGCCGGACGCCAACGGCGTCGGCGATGGCGTTCGCGATCGCGGCGGCAGGCGCGACGACTGGTGCCTCGCCGATTCCTTTGGCGCCAAATGGTCCGAATGGAGACGGGTTCTCGACCAGTTGCGTCTGGATATCTGGCAGATCACTCGCCTTGGGAATTGCATAGTCGAGAAAACTCCCAGTCAACAACTGACCATGCTCATCGTAGACGAGCGCCTCGCGAAGACCCCAACCTAGCCCCTGCACCACACCCCCATGAATTTGCGCCTCGACCTCCGCCGGATTGATGGCTCGACCGATGTCGTGAATCGCTTGAAAACCCGTCACACGCACATCTCCCGTCGCTCGATCGACAGCAACCCGTGCGATGTGGACGGCCATTGCCGGCGATTTCTCTGGATTCGACACGTTGCCGCGGCCAAAGACGGGCGCAAAACGGCTTCCAGCCTCGGTCGTTCCGGCATGGACCTCACCCAAAGTCACAAAACGATCTGGAGCGCCCTTGACCTGCACGCGATCGTCACGAAACTCCAGATCGTCAACGGTCGCCTCAAGCCGGTCCGAAGCGATTGCGAGTGCCTGATCGCGGGCATCACGGGCGGCTTCCAACACGGCATTCCCGACGCTATAGAGCACCTTGCTTCCGCCGGTCAGACCAAACTGAGGAGCGCTATCGCTGGATGCGGTCATGACGCGAACCCGATCCAACGACACGCCGAAGGCCTCTGCCGCAATCTGTGTCAAACCGGTTGTCGTGCCGGTCAGGTCGACGGAGCCAACCATGACACTCAACGTTCCATCTGAATTGAGACGAATGCTTGCCGAAGCAGATTCAGCTCCACCCCGCAGACCACCAATAGCAATGCCAATTCCTTCTCCTTCAGCACGTGGTGCTGTCCAGAGTGACGATGCAGCGGCTTGGTGCAACAGAGTCTTCAAGTCGAATGGCGGCCAGCGACTTCCATCTGCCATGAGATCGTCGGTCGATGCCACATTCCTCAGACGGAAGTCAACGGGGCTGATGCCAAGCTTCGCCGCCATTTCATCAACAAGCGCTTCGAGGGCAAACATCATCGGGGTTAAGCCGGGGGCACGATAAGCCCCAGTGCCAGTCCGGTTGGTCGTGACTTCTGCCGAGCGAATGTCGAGGTTCGGCACGTGATAGTAAGAACCGATCATTTGGGCGACAAGTTGATACGGAGAGTTCGAGAAATATCCCGTGTCGAACCAAAGGTCGGCTCGAAGTCCCGTCAAATGGCCTTCCGGATCCGCTGCCAGGCCAACCGTGAGAAACGATTCGGGGGCTGGAGTCGTGGAGACGAAATCTTGCTGGCGGGTGAGGGTTAGCTTGATCGGCCGTGAAAACTGCATCGCGAGCAGACAGGCCAATGGCTCGAGCAACACCATCTTGGCACCAAATCCACCACCGACGGAAATCGGTTCGACTCGAATATCCGTCTCAGGAAGATTTAGCGCTCGCGACAACGCGGATCGCACCATGAACTGGCCCTGGGTGGGCGTGTAAATCGTCACACGACCGCTCGGCTCGGCGCTGGCCACCACTGTCCGTGGTTCCAAATAACTTTGATAGACGGCGTGCGAATGGAAGGTGCGCTCAACGGTTACGGCCGCGGCACGAAATGCCTCATCGGTGTTTCCTCGCAGGTAATGAAGCGAACCGTCGACATTGGAACCCGACGGCTCGCCCGATTCAGACACCCGTTCCGCAACGTGTGACGCCGCATCGTTCGAGCGATTGCGCCCGTTTGCTCGAACTGACGGCGCACTCTCTGAGCGACCAGTAACAAGATCGGCCACGACGGAAAGCGGCTCGTAGTCAACGATCACTGCTCCGGCCGCGATCTCGGCCTCCTCAGCGCTCCGAGCTAGGACGACGGCAATCGGCTGTCCAACATAGCTGACCTGACGATGTGCCAGAAAAAATCGGCTCCGATCAATAGGCTCTTCGACGCGAGCGAACTCTGGTAATTCACGGGATGTCACCACCGCCACGACCCCCGAAGACTGCATTGCATCTTCTATGTCGATGCTGCGAATCGTCGCGTGTGCATGCATACTGAGCACGAGGTGACCATGGAGCATTCCCGGCAACGAAAGGTCGTCAGTATAGCGTTCGGCACCAGTGATCCTCGGCCTAGCGTCCGGACGCCGCACGCTTTGGCCAACGGTCTTGAAGATCTCGTTGCTCACGCCTATTCCTCTCCAGTACTTTGAGATTTCTTGTGGCGGTCCGAACGCCGCGATTGTGGACCAAAGACCTTGACGACACCGGTCGAATCGACACGGCGTCGTCAGGTCATACCTTATCGAGTGCGACGGTCAAGCAGTAAGAGACTTAGCCAGCATGGTCGCCTGTGCCAGCGCATCCTCGACACGATTCCGCTGCCGCACGAGCTTGGTCTTGAGAAAGCGGTATTCGCTCGTTGAGGGATCAAGGCTTACCAGCTGGCGCACCGCTGCCAGCCCAGGAAGCATGCCCATCTGCAGTGCCGGATCCATATCGTACGGTCCGTTGACGGTGAAGAGCACCGGATTGACGATGCGTGTGATCCACTTCAGCCCGTCATTCAGTTGGTTGGCATCCGCAATCGGCGTTTTCGCCAGCCGCTCGGCCGCAGTCATGTAAGCATCGGCGGCCGCGATGGCCGTGCCCAGATCGAGATGCGCTCCGGCTCCCTCCTGATAGGTCTTTAGTTGGCTGATGAAGTCCTGCGCGCTCGCCATGAAGTTGTACGGGATGACTTCAGGCTTGCACATGCGCAGGGTGATGGTTACGTAGACCTCGACGTCTCGCGCGAGGATATCAGCGTCCGCCTTCTCGAGCGTGTCTTCCGGAGAATGCCACCACCAGGCGCCGCCTGAGCCACCGACCGCCTTTCGGTCAGGATGATCAACCGGCAACATACGGTACGCTCCAAGCGATGGAAGCCCGACTCCCAGGAAGGACTGGTCACCGGCGCGCAATGGACGCCGAATGTTGGGATCCTGGCCGGAGAGCTCTCGCACCGCCGACGCCGTGATGTGCTCTATTTCTCCCATGTTGTAGCGGCAGTCCCAGAGTTCGGTCTCACGTACACCCGGTGAATCGATGTTGAGATAGCCCAGTGCATGTGTCCGAAGGTCATCGAAGGCATTGTCCGCGAACCACGTACTCCCGGAGTAACGGCCGGTTGAGTGTCCTGGCCACCAGCAGAAGCGCACCCCGCAGCGAAGCTCGCCGCGCATACCCGACAACACCCGCGCCATCTCGATCAATGCGGCGTCACCGGTGGCATTATCGGTGACTCCCTCATACCAGGAGTCAATATGGGCGCCGACCAGCAGAAAATCTTCAGTGCCGTTTCCCGGAATGAAGCCGGTGGCCAGCGGAACGCGCATCCATTCGGTCTTGACGTTGGACTCGACCCGAACGTTGACGGTCCCTCGCGCCAACTTCTCCAGAATCTGTTTGCCTACGGCGTTCTTGACCCCCATCGAAGGGATCTTGGGCATGCGCCCTTCCGAATCAGGCGTCGGGGTACCCCAGATGCTGGTCGAAATCATCTCGTGAGTGACATGCTCATCTGAAGGCCAGATGTGAATGTGTCCGATTGCGCCCCGCTCCTGCGCGCGCAGTACTCCGTCGGGGCCACCATCCTGCGTCAGCACGATTTTGCCCGCGACATCGAGACCGCTGTAATCACCCGCCACGGCTCGATGCGAGAAGATCATCTCGCCCTTCTTCGGCTGGTCGAACGGAACGAAGACCAGCTCGCCGGTTATACCGCCCGGCGCCGTCTGTGCGCCGAAGGCACGCGTGCGCACCTCGACAGTCTCGGCATCCTTGCCAGCGGAGTCGAGAAGGGCCAGCTTGCCCTCCAGCGGCCAGGAGATGAGCGAATCAAACTCGAGGACATTGGCCTCAACGCCGTATCCACGCAACGTGTCAACGATGTACTGGGCTGCCTTGCGCTCGTCCTCGCTTCCGGTATCGCGGAACAACGTGCTGAAGGTATTCAGATGCTGCTGCAGTTCCACAGCGGATACCTGCCCTCGTGCCTGCTGCTCAAGTGCTTCTAACGTCTGAGTCATGAATCTGTCCCTTCCCTATTTGTTACACCAGCGCCGGTTGTGGGCTGGCGACTAATTCGCCGATGACGCGACCCAGGATAGAGCGCGCAAGGATGATTGGCTTCCCAGTCACCTCCGCCACGACGTCACGCATCGGCTCATCCATGCCAATGCAAGTCATCCAAACCAGGTCGCACTGGGAGTCGCGCAGGAGCTCAGCGGCCTCACGGACGTCATCGAGTCGAGCCGGGCCGAGGTAGGGCGATGCGGAGGTGACCGTGGCATCGATCCCGAGTTGAGCGTACCGTTCACGCTCCTTTTCGATCTGGCCGGCCGATGGTTTGATAATCCCAAGCTTGCGGCCATAGGCTAGCGATGAGACGACACCAGGAAAAACGCGCCCTGGATTGACGACCAGCTTTGGCGATCTGATTGCGCTCCAGTCGGCGCCGCAGAGAATCACGACGAGATCCGCTCCTTCGTCGTTTACCAGCTCGTCAACCAATTCCTGCATCCTCGGAAAGATCTTGGAATGTGAGAGGAGTGTTTCCCCGCCCGATTTCAGCCTGGCAACAATGCCGACTTCTCCGGATTCCGGCGCCAGCGCCGCGATCTCATCGCCAGACAGGTCGTTCAGATTACCGCGCTCGACGACGGCCACGTCCGGAGGGAGCAACCGTTGAATCGACGGTACTACGTCATCTCGCGGAGCTTCCGCGATCGTCGCAAATCCGATCCTTCGCATCTCGTTTTCCTTTCCCCGCACTCATCCGCTCGTTTGAATCCATCATAACCCCAGTTTCCGTCTTTGCGCGTTGCACCATCACTCGGGAGCGGTGGCTCGTCAGATCAGACGGACCAGGAATGGTCGGTTGGTGCAGTTCGAGTTAACGCGAGGAAGCTGAGACTGGGCACGCGACAATCGGCCAGACGCGTCAGTCCCGCGTGATCCACACGGGGGCATCGACACTTTCGAATTCAATCTGGTTTGGAGATGGAGTCAATACCAGTCGGCAGGAAATCCAGCATCTTGCCAGCGCCGGTAATGCCAGACACTGCTGGCTCTGCGAACCTCTCGCAACGCTTTAGGATCGAAATTGGTCAGCATAAGAAAGGCATCGTCACTCGTTCGATCAACACTGTCGATGGTCCGATAGCCGTACCGATTGAGCAGATTACGAACTCGCGGGCTGACGTCGAGCAGATCGACCGACGGATACATACGACCGGCGACGTACGCCCAGGCCATTTCGATCAAGCTGATAAGGAATATTGGAAAGGTCAGCACCATCACGATCGCGGCCAGCCAACCAACCAGGACCATTGACAACGCCTCCAGGCTCGCTGGAAGAAACACCATTGGCAGTATGAAGACAGACGTGGAGATGATGAAGGCGGCCAGTGACCGGCGCACCGGATTGACTTCGAATGGATCCCACGGCGCGGTGGCGCCACGTTGTTGCAACCGAAGAGTCGTCGAGTAGTTTCTGTTCGCGTACATTGTCAGCCACGAGCTCCATGTCTTGCTTCGAATCGCGCCGCTAGGCCGTACATTGAATCAAAGTTCACGCCGGATATCATCCTCTGAGGCAGCCAATTCGTCACACTGGTGCGTTTCACTTCTGTCGATCCACACCGTGCATGAGGACGAAAAAGGGATCCGGAACCTCTACCCGTATGTCACGTCCAACCTTTGAATGACCGAATCGACATTTCCCGCTACGTCACAACGCAAGTCTCCAACCAACGGCGTTCTATCGGACGAATTCAAATGAAACGGGCTGATCGTGACAAATGTCACCACGTGATCGAGACACGTTTTACCCGTTGTTCGCGCCACCAATCCACGACTTCCTTCATTCGTCTGTAACCGATCGAACCGTCGGGCTTAGTCCTTGAACAGGTCCAAGTGTTATCAGGCACAGCCTATTGGGGATAGCTGCAATTCAAGACTGTCCGAATGGACAGGTGCCGACTGGCCAGTGTTACATCCTGGCTATGCACCGATGCCGGATAAAAGGAAGCGCCTTGAGGATTAGGATGGAATGCGTGCGAGCAAGTCCACGTGTTTTGATACAGCGCACAAACCTGGAGAAAGACGCTCAGGGGAATGTTAGAGGAACGAAGGACGTGAAATGATACTTACTTTGGGCGGAAAGCGAACGAAGAAGACTGACGTCGAGATGAACGTCGATGCGTCAACGATCATCGAAGCAGCCGGAGTCACAAAGACCTATCACACTGGAAAGATGGAAGTCCCAGCGCTTCGAGGCGTCGATTTCACCGTCTCCCGTGGGGAAATGGTCGCCATCATGGGACCATCAGGCTGCGGGAAGACGACGTTGCTGAACTCTCTTTCGGGGCTCGATACCATCGACGATGGTCGAATCCTGATCGCGGGCACCGATCTGGCTAAGATGTCTGACAATACGCGAACCGTCTTTCGGGCGCGTGAAATGGGCTTCGTGTTTCAATTTTACAATTTGCTGCCGGTTCTGAGTGCGGTTGAAAACGTCGAACTGCCGTTGCTGGTCAGTGGCGTCAAACCCAAGCGGGCCCGTGAGCGTGCCATCACAGCGCTGGGACAGGTCAGTCTTGACGACTGGGCAGGCCACAAGCCAGCCGAACTTTCTGGCGGTCAGCGACAGCGTGTGACCATCGCCCGCGCGCTCGTAAATCAACCGTCGATCGTCTGGGCCGATGAGCCGACCGGAGATCTCGATACCGAGACCGCAAACGATGTAATGCGGGTTATGAGAGACCTGAACGTGAAAAACGATCAGACGTTCGTCATCGTGACACATGATCCGCGCATCGGAGAAATGTGCGATCGAATCATTCGTATGCAGGACGGTCGCGTAATCAACGATGGAATTTCACCCGCCTGACGCCGACAATGTCTGAGGAAAGGTAGCAACCACCGTGCAAAAGATGTTTGGCATTCCGATGAACTCGATCATGATCGCACTCCTGATTCTGTTCGCGGTCTGCTTGAGTGCCGGTCTGTGGGTGCTGCTGCGGCAACGGGTCATCTTCAAGATGGGTATGCGCAACGTTCCTCGACGACCCGCGCAAACAGCGTTGATCGTGATCGGACTGATGCTCAGCACGTTAATCATGTCCGCTGCGCTCACCACCGGTGACACGCTCAACAATACAATCACGGGCGCCGTTTACGATCTCATGGGGCATACTGATGAGCTTGTGGTTCTCTCTGCAGGCAATCAGAGCTCAAATAACACTCAGGTGGGTGCCACATACTTCCCACAGGATGTGGCCACTCAACTCCAGTCCAACCTTGATAAGAACGCGCCGATCGATGGCGTGATGCCGATGCTGTTCGACACTGTGCCCACAGTCAACGCGAGGAATAAGCTACACGAACCGGCTCTCTCGTTGACTGGGATCAATGCGGCTGACGTGGCTGCATTCGGTGGCCTGCACGATATCACTGGCAAGGCCATCGATTTCCAAAATCTACCCGACAACAGCGTGGTTCTGAGCAAGACTGCAGCCGACAAACTCGCTGCCATGGTTGGCGATCCACTCACGATCTATGCCAACAACCAACCGCAAGAGTTGAGAGTGGCAGCGATCGCGCCCGACTCGATAATGACCGGAATGACCGATGTGGGTGGTTCAGGCGGCTTCGTTATGCATCTCAATGACGCCCAGACGATTACCGGACACGCTGGGCAGATCAGTCTTATTGCGGTCTCAAACACTGGAGGCGTGAAGGACAGCGCTGGCTACTCAGACCAAGCTGTCAAGGCCGTGGACAACGCATTGTCTGGAATGCCGTACCGTGCAGTTCCAGTCAAGCAAGACTCGGTCAAGTCAGCCGAAACGGCCGGCAATGCATTCACCAGCATCTTCCTGGTACTGGGCCTCTTCTCGATCGCGGCCGGCGTCCTGCTGATCTTTTTGATCTTCGTTCTCCTTGCCGCCGAGCGAAAACCCGAGATGGGGATGGCTCGTGCGATTGGAATGAAGCGACGCCAACTAACCCAGATGTTCTTGGCTGAAGGAATCGCCTACGATCTGGTCGCGGCACTTGTGGGTGCGGCACTTGGCGTGGGAGTGGCCTTCTTGATCGTCGAAATGATGGGCCAGATCATCGGTGACGTCATCAACATCAAGCCGGTGGTCACCTGGCGCAGTTTGGTGATCGCGTACACGCTCGGAGTGATCGTAACCTTCATCACCATCACGATCTCATCCTGGAGAGTCAGCCGGCTCAACATCGTCGCAGCCATTCGAGACATTCCGGAAGTGACCATGGCACGCGCGAGCCGTCGCTGGCTGGTGCTCGGGATACTGGGGATCCTCCTCGGCGCACTCCTGATGTGGGTCGGCCGAAGCAGCGGCCAGGCGTTCCCATTCACAATGGGCGTCTCCCTAGTTCCACTTAGCCTGGCGGTCGCGCTTCGACGTTTTGGGGTTCCAGCACGGCCACTGTACACGGTTGCATCACTCCTGGTCCTCGTCTACTGGCTGGCTCCGTCATCCTGGACGGATTGGATGAGCGGCAAGCTCAATGGTGGAATGGAGATGTTCTTCGTTTCCGGCATCATGATGGTGGCCGCCGCCACGATCGCAATCATTTGGAACGCTGAGCTTCTAACTAATCTGGTGAGCTTGCTTGGACGTGCCTTCAGCCGCTGGCTTCCGGCGGTAAAAACAGCAATCGCCTACCCGACCGCGAGCAAGGGTAGAACCGGTATGACGATCGCCATGTTCAGCTTGATCATTTTCTCTCTCGTGATGATGGCCACGATCAACGCTAACTTCGTTGAGATCTTCACCACCGACAAGGCCGGCGCTGGCTGGGATATCCAGGCGGCTCAGGCGCCGAGCAATCCGATCAACAATTTTGAGCAGACACTTCAGCAGAACGGCGTCGACACGAGCAAAATCAACGCTACCGGACGGGTCGAATCGGTTCCTAGCTCAAAGTCTGAGGTGCGAATCGCCGGTTCGAACGAATGGCAAAGCTACCCGATCAACGGCGTGGGCGCCGACTTCATCAACAATTCCGACGCGCCGCTGCAGATTCGCGCGAACGGTTACGCCACCGATCAGGATGTCTGGAAGGCAGTGCGAGATAATCCGAATTTCGCCATCGTCGATGCAAACGCCATCCCGCAGCAGGGCGGTTTCGGGCCCGGTGAAAACTCCTTCAAGCTTTCGGATGTCAAGTCGGGCGACAAAACAATGCAGCCGACCCAACTGGAGATAGGCGACCCGGCTACCGGCACGACGAAAACCGTCACAGTCATCGGGGTGCTGGATTCGAAGGTTTCGATGTTCTTCGGGATCTTTGTCAACCAGCAAACGTTCGGACAGGTGTTCAACGCACCGAGCGTGATCACCTATTACGTGAAGGTGAACTCTGGCGTCGACGCGAAGGCATATGCGCAATCGATCGAATCGAGCTTGATCACGTACGGTGTTCAGGCACAGTCGATTCACGAGGTCCTCAAGAAGGCCGCCAGCCAGTCCCAGGGGTTCCTCTATCTGATCGAGGGTTTCATGGGTCTCGGACTGCTTGTGGGGATCGCGGCGCTCGGTGTCGTCTCCTTCCGCTCAGTGGTTGAGCGACGACAGCAGATCGGAATGCTCCGAGCCATCGGATATCAGCGGAATATGGTCTCGGCGAGCTTCCTGATCGAATCGTCAATGATCACCTTGCTCGGCGTCGCTTCCGGATCGACGCTTGGACTAACGCTTGCCTATCGATTGATGACAAGCCCCGATTTCGCGGGCACGACTGGTGGTTCGTCCTTCATCGTCCCATGGCTCATGATTACCTCGTTCATCGTAATCTCGGTTGGTGCGTCACTCTTGATGGCGTACATTCCATCGCGCCAGGCCGCACGAGTACCCATCGCTGAAGCGCTACGCTACGAGTAGCATCACACCCAATCCCCTCTATGGACCGGCGGCAGTGAGATTTCGCTGCCGCCGTTTCTCATGCGTCATTAAATGTAAAATGGTTGATCGTCGCAATATCGTGCCATTTCCTGGCACAATGACTCAGCGAAGGGATACGACGCGCGGCCCAGAACGGGAACGCCGGTCCGGGCGTGTGATGGAACGTGGGAGTGGCAATGAAACTCATGGTGACCGGCGGTGCCGGATTCATCGGCTCGAACTTCATCCGTTATTGGCTGGGGGCACATCCGGACGATGAAATCATCAACCTGGACCTCTTAACGTATGCCGGCAATCAAGAGAGCCTGAGAGACGTGGAGCGGGACCACCCCGATCGCTATCAATTCGTACATGGCAACATCGCCAACTTCGATCTCGTTCATCACCTGATGTTGTCACTTCATCCCGGTATCATCGTCAACTTCGCCGCCGAATCGCACAACAGCCGCGCGATTACACACCCTGGCCTGTTCTTTCAGACAAACGTCGTCGGCACGCAGACGCTCCTCGAAGCCGCGACACGTGCAGGAGTTGGGCGCTTCCACCACATCTCGACGACCGAGGTATACGGAGATCTCGCCCTGGATTCGCCGGAGCGCTTCACCGAAGAGTCACCACTGAAGCCTCGAACTCCGTACAACGCATCCAAAGCAGGCGCCGACCTGGCAGTTCGCTCCTACTCCGAAACCTTTAAGCTTCCGGTGACCGTGTCGGTCTGCTGCAACAATTACGGTCCATTCCAACTCCCCGAGAAAGTCATCCCTCACTTTACGGTGAGCGGGCTACGAAAACAGCCGCTGACGCTCTATCGAAATTCCAGCCACCGGCGCGAGTGGCTACACGTACTCGATCATTGCCGCGCGCTTGACCTGATCCTGAAACAGGGCCGCATCGGCGAGACCTACAACATCGGTAGCGGCCTCGAAGCCGACGTCGAGACTATTGCCGACACCGTCTTGTCTCATTTGGGGCTCGACGACTCTTACAAAACCTATGTTCCCGATCGCCCCGGTCATGACCGACGTTATCTGTTGGACTCCGCCAAAATCAAGAATGAACTCGGCTGGACGCCACAAATCACCTTCGCTGAAGGGATGAAGGACACGATAAGCTGGTACCGGGAGAATCCATCCTGGTGGCAACCGCTCCTGTCCCGACTCGAAATCAACGAGTCACGTTGGACTGCCAGATAGGCGCGTGGAACCCCCACTCGACCTGAGTTCGATAGGCAACGGTCGGTGATTTGCCCTGCGCCGTCGAGATGTCGAATCGAGCGGTGACCCGTGGTATCTGCCTGGCCAGAAAGCGTAGAGAATCCTCTTTAACCAAAGTCAAAAGGGGCGTAGACGTCAAGACGCGCACGAAACTGTCGCAACTTTGTCACTCGCCCTGGCGGCTCGCCTCCCTAATCCATATAGCCGCCGTGGACAACCTCCTCGACAATGGCTCCACGATTAACTGAAATGGAGAGAGCGAATGAACGAACGAACACGGGAACCACTGGTGTCAACCTTCTCGATCGTAGCGCGTGACCCGGAAACCGGAGATCTCGGAATCGCGGTCCAATCGAAGTTCCTGGCCGTCGGTGCGGTCGTTCCCTGGGCACGGGCGGGTATCGGCGCGGTCGCTACTCAGGCACGCGCCAACGTTGCCTGGGGACCAGCCGGTCTTGACCTGCTTGCATCCGGAATGAACGCTCAGGAGGCGCTGAACACGCTCACGGCGAACGACGAGGGAGCGGTTGAGCGACAGGCGGGCATAGTTGATGCGAGGGGAGTAGCTGCGACGTTCACTGGAACCGGGTGCATGCCGTGGGCTGGTGGAGTTCAAGGAGAAGGTTTTTGCTGTCAGGGGAACATTCTGATCGGACCGGACGTCGTCGACGCGATGGCAGATGCGTTTCGCACCAGCACGATCTCCTTACCTCATCGACTAATTTCCGCTCTCGAGGCGGGGCAGGCTGCCGGTGGCGACAGCCGCGGCAAAGAATCGGCCGCGCTGTTGATCGTGCGGGAGCGGGGTGGTTATGGCGGTAACAACGATCGTTACATCGATCTCCGGGTTGACGATCATCCCGAGCCGATTGCCGAGCTACGCCGAATCCTTCGTCTCCACGAGGTCTACTTCGGCAGCGGCGAAGCTCGCCTCGTATCGCTCGATCAAGAAACTGTGTCAACGGTCCAGTCGCAGCTTCGACGCCTCGGACTCCTGCGAGGCGATCACCAGGGTCTGGACAATGCTACCCGTGATGCGCTCGACCGATTCATCGGCCAGGAGAACCTGGAAGAACGCGGATTCAGCGAATCGGAAATCGACTCCCTCGTATTGGAGTTTCTTGCTCTTCGATCGGATGAAACCGGATCGAATAGCGACGGCCAGCGATGACTTTCCCGTACTGAGTCCTGAAGTTTTCGACGAACGGATTTCCGGGTTACGCGACATATTGACCGCTTACCTGTCTGGGAATGGATGCGTCTGTGTCCACCAGACACGGCTCGACACTACGCCTTCGATCAACGTTACTGATGGATCGCCGTGGCAAAGTCATATTTGTCCGGCAGATTCATTAGTTGCCAACCAGCAGTAGAGTCCCCCGCAGCGAAAGTTCAAGTCAGTATCGATTCGACTTGACACGAAGAAAGGGGGTCGACTGATCAGGCTCTCAACTTGGCAATCGGTTGATGAGCGATCATCGGCGGAAACCAACCGCCAATCGATTAGCAGAATCGAATGCCATCGTTCTACGTATTGAAAGAGTTGGGATGGGAAATGAACGAACCTAACAGACATCGAAAGAGTCCGAAGAAGGGGACGATCGCCGTCAGATGGCTAGCTATTCTATCGTTGACCGGCTTAATGTCGCTCTTCGTGACGCCACTGAGTACAGCCGCTGCGGCGCCATATACATTTACTTCCTTCTCAGTTTCTACTCACGACAGAGCGGTTGGCAGATCCGTGGCCGTCACCGCGACTATCGATCAGGCGGTGGCCGATGTCCCGGTTACCTTCAACATTTCGGGCCCAAACGCAAGTCAAAGTCAAGTCGTGAATACTGACACCGCCGGAACGGCAACGCTCACTTACACTGGTGAGGCCTATCCAACGGATCAGTCCGGAGTCGATTCAATCTACGCCACGGTGGACAACGACACGTCAAGCACCGTGACGGTGAACTGGGCAGAGGTTGTTCTGACCCCCTCAAGTCAGGCGGTCGCGCCCGGGCAGAACGCATTGATCGATGTAACCGTCGTCAACCCGAGTGGCTCCAACGCGGCAACTGTGAACTACACCGTCACGAACTCTGGAGCCGCGAGCACGATTACCGATTCCATGTCAACCGGAAGTGACGGCACCGGCTCGTTCACGTTCTCGCGAAGTGTTGTCTACGCTGGCACGACCGACACCGTCACCGCCTGGGCTGATGTTTACGGTGACACGAGTCAGCAGATAAACAGAGATCCGTCTGCCGAGGCAATAACAGTCGATTGGAATGAGTACCAGATCGACATTACCCCAACTTCGACCAACGCCGCCGTTGGAACCGATCAGACATGGACCGTGACCGTCACAGATACCGACAGCACCCCAATCGAAAACGTGCCGATTTACTACGACGTGATTGGAGCAAACCCGCAGTTTCCGACCAGCGCGGGAATGACCGATGCAAGCGGAGAAGCGACTTTCAGCTACACTGGCTCAAGTGCCGGAGTGGACGCAATAACCGCTGTCGCCGACCTCAATAGCAACGAGCAGCTCGATACCGGCGAACTGTCGGCCGCGGCGCAGGCCCATTGGGCTATCCCGGCAACCGTCAGCCTGGATCCGCACGTCCTCACCATGGCAACCGGCACCTCGCTAGCCCTCATTGCCACCGTAGAGGATAGCAACGGTGATCCACTCCAGGGCGTGGTGGTCCACTTCTCCATCGCCGGAGCAAACTCGGGCAGCGGAGATGTGACGACCGACGTGAATGGCGAAGCGACCTTTACCGACAGCGGCGCCAACGCCGGAACCGACACGGTTCACGCGACGGTAACGGGCATCTCGGATCCTGCTGCCGCCACGATCCAGTGGATCGAGGGTCCGGCAGCGCTAGCGCTCAGCGCCTCCGAGTTGACGCCTGCCGCCAACACCGAAGTGACCGTTACTGCCACCCTGACTGATACGAATGGGGCAGGCATCGCGAACGTTCCCGTCAGCTTCGATGTCTCCGGCGTAACGACGACATCCGGTATGGCAACGACCGATGTCAACGGTAATGCGACATTCAGCTACACCGGAACCTCGGACGGCGCGGACACCGTTCAGGCCTACGCCGATTTCAATCGTGACGATGCCCAAACCTCAGGCGAACCAACGGACTCAATGACGATCAACTGGGGCGCTGCAGCCGGCCTCGATCTGGCGCCGGCGAGTCAGAGCGTACAAGTTGGCGACTCAGCGTCGGTTGACGTGACACTGACCAACCCAAGTGGAAGTGTCTCGGGCGTCGACGTGAAAGTCGCGGTTTCCGGCGAGAACGCCAGCACGAGTACCGTGACGACTGACTCGAGTGGAAACGCGACGATCACCTATTCCGGGGCCAATACGGGTACGGATACAATCACGGCTTACGCTGATCTGAATGGCAACGATAGTCAGGACACCGGCGAACCGTCGGCGACGGCCACCGTGACCTGGACCGCGGCAGCCAACTTCCAGTCGGCACAGCCGGCTTCACCGAAACCTGGCTGCATGTATTTCCCGGCCACGCAGCACAACCTGTGCGCCGGATTCCTTGCGTACTGGAATAAGTACGGTGGACTCGCCGTCTTCGGCATGCCACTGACGGAAGAATTCCAGGAGAACGGCGTCACGACCCAGTACCTGGAACGACAGCGCTTCGAGTGGCACCCCGGTGCCTGGCCGGCCCGCTACGACGTGCTGCTCGGTCTCCTCGGTGACGAGGTGACTGCGGGCCGTAGCAGCGAAGCACCGTTCGTACCGACCACCGCCAAGAACACGAGTGACTGCACCTACTATGCGGCAACAGGCCACAACCTATGTGCCGGTTTCCGCGCCTACTGGAACATGTATGGTGGACTGCCGATCTACGGCTATCCCATCAGCGAGGAGTTCCAAGAGAAGAATCCGGATACCGGTGTGGTTTACACCGTGCAGTATTTCGAGCGCGCTCGCGTCGAATGGCATCCGGGTGAATGGCCGGCACGCTTCGATACGATGCTCGGCCGGCTCGGGGCACAGGTGCTGCAGATGCGATACGGAGTGAGCTACTACTAGTCACCTCCATTTGCTCAGGCACCGCGAAGACACACGATGCCCCTGGAATTCCAGGGGCATCGTCATCACGTTCGATGCGGGATCCGTGATGTGCCGTTATCGAGCGAGACAAGGCACGAGAGAATCCTTTCCCTTTTTTCATCTATGGCTCGGACGCGCTATTCATATGTCGTTAACGTTGCGCGTTTAGGCTGGCTGCAGCAGGTGCTGATGGAGAACACGCGACGTGGACGCGGAGTTCGCATGAGCGTGCGTTTCAACGCGAGACTGGGCTATTTCAAGCGATAGGAGGCATGCCAGCCATAATCCACGATGTACACGTTTCTTTCATGTGCTTCCATGTACGGGACGTGAGCGTGAAAAATGCCACGGGATACACATACATGCCTGCATCGCGTTGACCGATCGCTGCACGAACTCGCGCGTCAAGTAGCCACTCGAGAAGAGGAGGGCGACGACGCCGTCTACAAGACTTCAGTCCGTCAATCACATCAGCAGATCTGACTCTCGCACACCGATGACCTTCGTGCGACGGTGGCGCTGGGCTGTGCTTTGGCAAAGATCGAATACAGGCGACACTGCGACTACCCGTCACGACCCACCACACCTCACGTCAATTGGAATCAGTGCCATTGAAAACCGAGGCATCTTGCGACCACGATGGTCGGTCGCCCATGAACGGTCCACGGACGATACCTACCGTCTGGACGCCGATTGGACGCCGAGGGCGCCGCCGCTGGTCCCATGATGTGACGTAGCGGGAGCCAACCGACATTCGATTCTGCTAATCGAATGTCGTCGTTCGACGTATCGAAAGAATTGGGATAGGAAATGAACGTACCTGACAGACATCGAAAGAGTCCGAAGAAGGGGACAACCGCAGTCAGATGGCTAGCTGTGCTGGCCCTGACCGGTCTCTTCTCGATCCTCGTTACGCCGCTGGGAGCCGAAGCAGCTAATACGCACTACAACATCGCGTTGACCGTGCTGACAAATACCCAACGAGCAGTTGGAAGACAGACGACCATCCAAGCACAATTGACAGCGATTGATGCATCTCCAATCTCCGGACAGACGGTGCATTTCACCGTTTCAGGGGGGAACCCTATGTCCATGGATGCTCCAAATACCACGGATGGCAGTGGAACCACCACGTTCACTTACACCGGAGACAACCCCGGAGAGGACACCATCCAAGCTTCAGTTGGTACAGATACGTCGAACAACGTTACCGTCGACTGGGCATCACTCTCATTGTCTCCCGCGACGCAAACCGTTCAACCGGGACAGGACGCCACGATCAACGTTACGCTTGAAAATGGGCTTCCCGTCAATGGACAAGACATCTACTACTCCGTCGCTGGTCCAGCCGGAGCAATCCCCGACACGGCGGCAACATCGACCGACGGATCTGGGCAGACAACGGTCAGTTACACGAGAACCGCCGCCGCTGACGGCACAACAGATACTGTGACTGTTTGGGCTGACCTCAACGGCAACGCAACTTACAACCCAAATCAGGAACCTATCGCCACCGTAGAGGTTACCTGGAACGAATACCAGATCAACATCACCTCGGCACCGACAGCGGCCAACGTCGGCACAAGCGCGTCGTTCACGGCCACGGTGACGGATCAAACTGACAACCCCGTTCAGGGCGTCGAGGTTCGCTTTGACCTCCCGTCAGGTCCCAACAGTCCACATACCGGCGTTGACACGACCGATTCCAGTGGTGAGGCAACATTCTCGTATACCGGTCTCCACGCGGGAACGGACACCGTACGAGCCTACATTGACCTGAATGGAAATACCTCATACGATAGCGGTGAGCCGGCAGATTCCGTCAACGTCACCTGGACCGACATTACCTTCACCTTGTCACCAACCACGCAGAACGTTGGAACTGGCACGCAGGTCGAACTCACTGGCACCGTGACGGACGGCTCCGGCAGTGGCGTGGCGAGTGAACGCATCCGCTACAGCGTGAGCGGCGCAAACTCGGCAGGAGGAAGCGTCTTCACCAACTCCAGCGGTGACGGCACGTTCCACTACACCGCAGGCTACGCCGGCACCGACACGGTGACAGCGTACGTAGACCTAAACCAGAATAATCAAAAGGACACCGGTGAGCCTTCCGACTCGGCGACAGTCTACGTGAGTGCTCCATCGATCTCGCTGACACCGTCCACTCAGACGGTGACGGCCAACACGCAGGCCTCTCTCACCGCTTCCCTCAGCAACACAAACGTCGACGTGTCTGGCGTCACCATCCGCTACTCGGTCTCGGGTGCCAACTCCACCAGCGGAACCGCGACGACCGACGCCAACGGTAACGCCACCATTAACTACACCGGCACCCTTGAGGGCACCGATACCGTCACCGCCTATGCCGACCTCAACGGCAATAGCACCCAGGACAGTGGGGAGCCTTCGGCGAGCGCCACGGTTAACTGGACCTTGACCGCTACTCTCTCTCTCGCACCGACCACCACCACACCTGGCGTCGGTACGACGTCGTATACCGCCGTGTCACTCACCACATCCGCTGGTGGCGTACCAGGTGTTCCGATCCGTTACTCCGTTTCTGGCGCAAACTCGACGAGTCAGGATCGATGACGACCGCCGGCAACGGTCAGACCGTCATCTCCTACAACGGCACCAATGCCGGGACCGACACCTTGTCGGCCTACGCCGACATGAACAACAACGGGAGCCAGGACACCGGTGAGCCCACCGCCTCGGTGACCATTACCTGGGGCGGCACGACGCCGCCAGTCACTCCGACAACGTTCCAGCCCGCCCAACCGGCTTCACCGAAGCCAAATTGCACCTACTTCCCGGATACCCAGCACAACCTCTGTGCCGGCTTCCAGGCCTACTGGAACCAGTTCGGAGGCCTCAATATCTTCGGCATGCCACTCACTGAAGAGTTCCAGGAAAATGGCGTCACCGTCCAATACTTCGAACGTGCGCGCTTCGAGTGGCACCCTGGCGCCTGGCCCGCTCACTTCGATGTCCTGCTTGGGCTCCTCGGCGACGAGGTGACCTCCGGTCGCGGTACGGAGACTCCTTTCCAAACCACCACCGCTAATTCCGCCTCCGGCTGCACCTACTTCGCCGTCACCGGTCACAACCTCTGCGGCACCTTCAACCAGTACTGGAACCAGTTCGGTGGGCTGGCCGTCTACGGCTATCCCATCTCCGAGCCCTTCCAGGAGCAGAATCCGGATACGGGACAGACCTACACCGTGCAGTACTTCGAGCGCGCCCGCTTTGAGCTGCAGCCCGGCGCCTGGCCGGCTCATCTCAACGTCCTGCTCGGCCGCCTCGGCGCACAGGTCCTCCACATGCACTACGGGGTGAGCTACTACTAGGATTACCCCAGTCGCAGACCACCGTGCCCGCGGAACATTCCGCGGGCACTATTTCTTGATTATCTTCTGAATGCGCCGGCTACTCGCGGATGCGTTAAGCCGCTGCGAGAAGCCTAGCAGGCGCGCGCAGTAGCCAGACTACTGGTCGCGTGAACCGCCAAACACACCGTGGGTGAGCGATCCGATCCAACTTCCGATCTCATGGCGTGTTTCGGAACCGCTCCTCGGCGCACAGAAGACGCCAATTAGGATTCCGTACGTCATGAACTTGAGGGCAACGCGGGTACGACTCAACATGTGGCCAGTTCCTTTCAATTCAGAGTCATCGTTGAACCAGGCGCCCCAGTCTCGAAGCGCCCAACGAACGCTCGCCAGCTATTCAGATTTCGGCCCCTCGGCAACGCTCGGCTCGGTCTGAGGTACGGCGCCCACCGATGGGGAATCGACCGGCTTGGTCGCTGCCTCAACCTGGCTGTCGTCCTCATCTTCATGCTGGACCATGCGAGTTACCTTGTCGACGTAAGTGCCAACCAATCCCTCGGAGCGATCCCGAACGCTGGACTTGGTATCGGAGATGAGTTGCTGGACGCCTCCAGCTTGGTCCTTGAACTCATGACGCAATTGGTGGCCAGACTTCGGGGCCATAAAGAGGGCCGCCAGCGCTCCCCCGATCGCTCCAATAACAACGCCAAACAGGAACGCTCCCATATGGTTTCCTGAATCCATGTTCTTCCCCCTTTTGATGCGGATCGAATGCAAAGACGGCGCTCGGCAGTCAACTACTACCAGCCTATCGCACCTGTTGCGATTTTACCTGCTGCTAAGCGTATCAAGGCGCATGCCACGCATTCGTCCGGGCAACAGTATCAGCGATCGATAATGAACGGATCGGTTTCTGAAGCCCTGTGCTATCATCGAATGCGGTTCGGACCAGTAGCGACGGCGCAACGGTCGTCAACCAAGACATCAGAGGTGATGGATGAATATACATGAGTACCAGGCCGCGGAAATCTTCGCGCGTCATGGGATTCCGATCAATCAGGGTATTGTCTGTACTTCCCCCAGTGAGGTTGAAGCGGCAGCTCAGAAGTTCGGGCAGGCCGTGGTCATCAAGGCTCAAGTTCATAGTGGCGGTCGAGGGAAAGCCGGTGGAGTAAAGGTGGCGAAGACGCCAGGCGACGCCCGCTCTTCCAGTGAAATGATCTTTGGCCTGGACATTCGTGGACACATCGTCCACAAGGTTCTGGTCGCGCCAGCCGTCGGAATTCAAAGCGAATTCTACCTCGGCGTCGTAATCGATCGCGCAGCGCGCGGCGTGACGATCATGGCCAGCAGCGAAGGCGGCATCGACATCGAAGAGGTCGCCGCCACGACCCCGGAGAAGATCCATCGTGAGGTCGCTGATCCCTTTCTCGGGCTCCACAATTATCAGGCACGGCGACTGGGTTTCTCACTCGGGCTCGATCCCAAGATGGTGTCTGGATTCGCTCGTATCACCCAACAACTGTACAAGGCATTCATAGAGTCCGATGCCTCGCTCGCCGAGATCAATCCGTTGATCATTACGACTGACAACGTCTGGCAGGCGATCGACTCCAAGATGGTCATCGACAACAACGGTCTATACCGACACAAGGGCTTTGAAGAACTACGTGACCTCGAAGAAGAGGTTGCGACGGAGGTCGAGGCTCGTGCCTCGGGGATCAGCTTCGTCAAACTCGACGGCACCATCGGTTGTGTTGTGAACGGTGCCGGCCTCTCGATGGCCACCATGGATGCTATCAAGATGCATGGTGGGGAGCCCGCCAACTTCCTGGACGTCGGCGGTGGTGCCAGCGCCGAGCAAGTGACCAAGGCCCTTGAGCTCGTGCTAACAGACCCGAGCGTGAACGCGATCTTGATCAACATTTTCGGCGGCATCACTCGAGGCGACGTCGTAGCGCGTGGTTTGATCGAAGCGCTCCACACGATCAAGCTTACGGTTCCACTGGTTGTTCGGCTGGTCGGCACGAATCAGAAAGAGGGCCGGGAGATCTTAGCCGAGGCCGGGATCACGACTGTCGACACGATGAACGAGGCAGCCGAGCGCGTCGTCGCGGCGGCAAAGAAGGCGGCGTGACGCGCCGGTTGGGAGAATTAGAATGAGCATTCTAGTCAACAGCGAGACACGCTTGATCGTCCAGGGCATTACCGGTCGAGAAGGATCGTTTCACGCTGGACAGATGGTCGAATACGGCACAAACGTAGTCGGCGGGGTGACTCCCGGCGGGGCTGGCAAGGAAGTCCACGGCGTTCCGGTCTTCGACACGGTACGGGATGCAGTCGCCGCAACCGACGCAAACGCGTCGATCATCTACGTGCCCGCCCCATTCGCGCCGGACGCCATCTATGAGGCAATCGACGCGGGGATCCCACTCGTGATCTGTATTACGGAGATGATTCCGACGCTTGAAATGATCAAGGTCTACCACTACGTCAAACAGAAGGGGGCTCGCCTGATCGGGCCGAACTGTCCTGGGCTTATCACGCCTGGGGAGGCCAAAGTAGGCATCATGCCGGGCTACATCCACAAGCCTGGTGGACCGGTCGGACTCGTGTCACGCAGTGGCACGCTGACGTATGAAGTGGTCAATGCGTTGACCGAGGCCGGCATTGGCCAGACGACCGCGGTTGGCATCGGTGGCGATCCAGTTATCGGTACTTCATTCGTCGATGTACTCGGGCTGTTTCAGGCGGACCCGGCCACTGAAGCAATCGTCATGATTGGCGAGATCGGTGGGACTGACGAGGAGATCGCCGCGCAATTCATCAAAGAGCACGTTACCAAGCCAGTCGTCGGGTTCATCGCTGGGCGCACCGCACCGCCGGGCAAACAGATGGGGCACGCCGGCGCAATCATCTCGGGTGGGCACGGCACCGCGGCCGAGAAGATGGCGGCGCTCGAAGCAGCTGGCGTTCATGTCGCCGATCGTCCGGCCCGAGTCGCTGACCTGATGGCCGGACTGCTGCACTAGAGCTACGAGGATCGATATGCCGGTAGATCCCGCCCGCGTCATCCAGGATCAGATCACGTACTATCGCGCTCGCGCTCGCGAGTATGACGAGTGGTTCTACCGGCTCAATCGCTACGATCATGGACCGGAAATCAATAAGCTCTGGTTCGACGACGTCGCTCAGCTCGTGGCGGCGTTCCAAACGCTCGAACCGGTCGATGAGGTGCTCGAACTGGCAGCTGGTACCGGCATCTGGACCGAGCGCCTCGTCAAGCTGGCACATCACATGACAGTGGTCGACACGTCACCCGAAATGATCGCCATCAATCGAGCCAAGTTGCCTGACGCGAACATCTCATACGTACAGCAAGATATCTTCGCCTGGGAATCGGATCGTAAATACGATCTCGTCTTCTTTTCCTTCTGGCTGTCCCACGTGCCACCGGAGCGACTGGACGAATTTCTGTCCAAGGTCCGCCGAGCCACACGCGCAGGAGGCCGGCTCTTCCTGATCGACTCGCGTTTCGAACAGACAGGAGCGGCCAAGAACAACCCACTCTTCGAGGACGAAGAGACCTACCGCACCCGCATTCTGAACGACGGCAGTGAGTACACCATCGTCAAGATCTACTACGAGCCGGAATCGCTGACGCGGAGTCTGGCGAAAGCTGGCTTTGACGCAGACGCACGCTACACCGATCGTTTCTTCATCTACGCCAACGCTACCGCACGTTAGTGCGGGCGGAACTCCTCGCCAATGCCATCAACAAAGAGTTCGACCCGTCCACAGCGTGGGCAGACGTAGACGTCAAAATGTTCGCGATTGGTGAAGAGTTCTCCCATGTCGCCGAGGAAGAAGCCCCAGCCACGGCTCCCCTCGTGAAAGCGTTTCGTTCCGACGTATTGCAACTCGATTTCACAACGCGGGCAGGTCATTGGGGCTTTTTCACTCATCGTGCTACCTCCCTAGCATGCAATGCAGACTGTCACTTACTCATCTCGTCGTTCGTAGCCTTTCAGCATCTCCTCGTAGATATCGCGTGCCGCATTCGGTGCTCCAGGTCGCGATCCTCCGGCGGCGGGCGAGCCCGTTTCCGGGTGGAGCAGGCGCTGCGCAACCTCGCGCACTGACCCGTGCGGGCTCTCGGACGCCGCTGTCGCCACGATCGGGTTGCGGTGAAATTCCCAGAGGAGATTCACGGCATCTTCGGCCAGCGTTTGGTCTGGATGCGATACGAGTACTTCCAGCAGAGGTGCAATCTCGTCCGTGGTCAACACTGCCGAGAGAGCCGTCAACGCCGTTCGGCGCGGCCCGAGTGAAGCCGACTCATCCAGCGCCATGTCGAAGGCAATCCCCCGTGTCCGTTCAAAGTCACTGGCAAAGGCAGCATCCCAGGCAGCCACGCGCACGCGTTCGCTCGAGTCGCACATGAGACGATCGAGATCCAGCGCCAGACGTTCGGGAGCCTCGTCCGCCAGGACGTCGGCCGCGATGCCTCGAACGCTCTCGTCCGAATCGTCCAGCGCACGAACGAGCACGCTCGCTCTGGGAGGACCAGCCAGCTGAACTTCGCTGTACGGGTCGAGCAGTAGAATCGTGAGGGTCGTCTCTCGAGCCAACGAATCTGAGGAGTCAAGCACGATGTGGGCGAGGTCGGGAATGGACTCCGGCTGCTCGACGGCGACACGCTTCCAGAAAGAACCAGCCGCGTTGCTTCCAGCGAAGAATGCGGTGGAACCGATCACATCTTTGAGCGGAAGCGCTTGAACGACCTGTGCCGTCGTCGAATCCCGAGTTCCGGATGCGAAATCCTCGACAAACGTCGTCAGGCGCCGCGCAAGTGAAGCCGCATCCATGACTGGCAAACGGGACAGCAAATGAACTCTCAGCCAGCGCCGGCCTATTGCATGCGGTATCAACAAGTTCACCAAGGTGTCGCGGCTCGATGGGGACAAGTTCGTGATGCTCTCAACGTAGTCGGAGCAATCGCTACCCGGCTTGTCGAGGATCTCTCGAGCAATCAACTCAACGCAAATAGACACACAAAAACCTCCTCCCTGATTCTACCGAAGGGAGAGAACCATCGAGATGCACCGAATTGGCGAGAAAGCCTTGATTTCATTCGCAAAAAGGTATATAGAAACGGTAACGCTATACCCATTGGTTAGCGGTGGGTGGACCTCTGGCCAATTGGACGTCGCGATTGCCGCGACGCTCATTGCGCGACGTCAGAGGAGTGCCGATTGTTTAGGTGTGTCTTCGTGGAGGCCAACCATGCGGGGTGACCGCGGGCGGCGGCGAGAATCCGACGTTTACGTCGAACCCGAGCCGCGCATTACTCGCCGGAAGGTAGAGTCTGTTTTCAGTGTAAGCAGCGTTCGGAGCGTATGGGAACCGACCGTCTGCCCTGAATGCGGAACCGAACACCCGGATACCTCGAACGTCCGAATACGAAAAGACGGTCAGGAATTCGAGGCACGCTGTCTCACGTGCGGCACAGTTGCCGCGCGCTTCGTGGATGGGATTTGGAGTTCCTGATACGTTTGTAAACCGCTTCACCCAGGCAGCATATCCCGCGTCAATAACCGAATAATCCACCTCAAAGTCGAGGAAATTGATCGATCCGACAGTGGTCATCAGATCCGTCGTGTTTTCTCGATGCTGTGTTACCATCGCGCAAGCGGAACGGTTCGCGATGCACGGAAGGTTCATCCATGTCATTGACAGAGCAGTTGGCGGATTTCGTTACGTCAACCGAGTTTACCGATCTCCCGCAACAGGCAGTGGACATGGCCCGTCGCTCGTTGCTCGATTGGATTGGCTCGGCAATACGGGGGGGCACGGTCGAGCCGGCCCGTATCGCACTAGGTGTCGCGCGACGTGGCATGGCAGGCGATGCAGCTACCATACTGACGACCGGAGAGCGCCTGTCGGCGCTGGGAGCCGCCTTTGCCAACGGTGCTGCTTCTCACGTTATTGAGCTCGACGATCTCCACCAGGGTTCCACCTTCCACCCTGCCGCTCCAATCATTCCGGCGGCGCTGGCGATTGCCGAGCGCGAAGGCGCCAGCGGTCAGGCTCTGCTCCGGGCAATCGTGCTCGGCTACGACGTCGCCATTCGCATTGCCGAGGCCGTGAATCCCTCTCACTATCGCTATTGGCATCCCACTGGGACCTGTGGAGTCTTCGGGGCTACCACCGCAGCCGGGATACTCGTTGGGCTTGATCGCGAGGGGTTAGTACAAGCGCTGGGTAGTGCCGGGACTCAGGCTTCCGGGTTGTGGCAATTTCTTGCAGACGGCGCGATGTCGAAGTCGCTACACACCGCCCACGCCGCTCATGATGGCATCATCTCTGCCGATCTCGCCGCGGCAGGATTCACGGCGGCCCGCGATATTCTCGAAGGGCCCCGCGGCTTCTTCATCGCCACCGCCGAACAGTCAGACCCGACCAGAATCACGGATCGACTCGGATCTCATTTCAAGATCGTCGAGAACGGCTTCAAACGACACGCGTGCTGTGGACACACTCATACGGCGATCGACGCCGCGCTTGAGGTTCGCGATTCGTTAGCAGACAGCGACATCGCAAAGATCGAGATCGATACATATCACGTCGCGCTCGACATCACCGACCGGGCTGAACCACATACGCCATATCAGGCCAAGTTCAGCATTCAATATGCGGTCGCTGCCGGTCTGCTCGACGGGCGCGCTGGGCTCGAGGAATTCACCGACGAGCACATTGGAGACTCGTCCATGCAGCGACTCCTCTCTTGCACGAGCGCCCGCGAAGACGCGTCGTTCACAGATGCATATCCCGCATCCTGGGCGTCACGGGTCCGAGTGACCAGTAGCGATGGCGCCGTGCGTGAGGCGACTGTACATCATCCAAAGGGAATGCCTGCAAATCCGATGAGTGACGCTGAAGTTGAGCAGAAGTTCCACGAGTTAGTCGATCCGGTGGTCGGACGCTCGACTGCGGACGACATCGTCGGCATGGTTGGTCAAATGACCAACGGGGTTCCGGCAGATGCCCTCATTGCCGCGATCGGTCAACGGACAGAGCTAATCGCAGCGCCGGGGCCGCGTCGCTGACAAGCGGCGGCCTTCGTTTCGATGACATGACCATCAGAAGAAGCAATGAAGGGTGACGAGTGGGCCGCGTTCTCGAGCATTTCGCCAAAGCCATGATTTCACATTCCGGCGTCTCCGTCCCGGTCGGCGAGCCGGTATCGACGCCAGAGCAAGCGTACTCGGTGGCGGCACGCCTCGGGGGCAAGGTTGCGGTAAAGGCACTCATCACTGCGGGGAAACGGGGCAAAGCAGGAGCGGTTCGCCTCGTCGATACGCCGGACGATGCTCGTGATTCCGCATCCGATCTCATCGGCGGTACGCTCGCTGGATACCCGATTCGCGAGGTGCTGGTAGAACAGCGCATCCCGATTCGGAACGAATTCTATCTCTCAATTAACATCGACCGCGATCGCGCTTGCACCCGGATCTTGGCCAGCGCCGAAGGTGGGGTTGAGATCGAGGAGATCGTGCGCGATCGACCAGACGCGCTGTCAGACATCGACGTCATTCCCTCCGAAGGACTCCACGATTATCAAGCGCGTCAGCTTTGGCGACGTGCCGGCATTTCTGGCCCGCTCTTACCCCGCATTGGAACGCTTACCCGACAGCTCTTTTGCACGTTTCAAGAGTTGGATGCCTATCTGTTGGAGATCAATCCGCTGGTCGAGACCGAGGATGGCGAACTAATTGCGGTTGGCACGGTGCTGGCTATCGACGATTCGGCCCTCTTCCGGCATCCCGATCTCCGCGACAAGGTACAGGCTGGCAGCGAGAAAGTATGGCGCCCGCTGACAGAGCGGGAGGAGCAGGTCAACGCCCTCAATGCAGCCGAGCCGTATCGAGGCTCGGCACGTTATCTCGAACTCGACGGAGGCGACATCGGCTTCCTCTGTGGTGGTGGCGGCGCCAGCCTGGTACTTTTCGACAGCCTGGTCGGCTGTGGCGGCCAGCCAGCGAACTATGCTGAGTTCGGCGGTAATCCAACCGAATCGAAGGTCGCCGGACTGGCACGGGTTGTATTGAGCAAGCCTGGAGTCCGAGGGCTGTTCGTCGCCCATAACATCACCAATAACACGCAGGTCGACGTCGTGGCACGAGGTGTCGTGAAGGCGCTCATGGATGCCGGATTATCTGCCAACGATTTTCCGGTTGTCGCTCGTGAGATAGGTGTCAACGACGAGGAAGGACGAGCAATCTTCGAGGCGGCTCGGATCCACTATTTCGGTGAAGAGAGCACACTTACCGATGCGGCCCGTGCCATGGTTCTGGCTATGAAACAACGTTATGAGGGGCTAAATCCGTGAGCGTACTCATCGACGCGACGACTCGGCTGGTCGTGCAAGGTATTACCGGACGAGAAGCCCGGATGGTCACCGAGCATATGTCCAACTATGGGACCAACGTCGTCGCTGGTGTAACGCCCGGCCGTGGCGGTAGTGACGTATCCGGAATACACGTTTACGACACGCTGGAAGAAGCAGTTGATCGCCACTCCCCGAATGCTACCCTCATCTCAGTTCCGCCAGCAGCCGTGCTCGACGCCTGTCTTGAGGCGCTCAGTCACCGTTTGCGCTTGCTTGTGATCGCAACTGAAGGAGTGCCGCAACATGACTCGATGCTGATCCTCGAAAAAGCGATCACGGCAGCCGCTCGGATCGTTGGACCTAACTCGGTTGGCATCATCAACCCAGCCGCGAGAGCAAAAATCGGCGCGATCGGAGGAGACAATCCGGGTCGCGCTTTTCCGACAGGACGAATTGGCATCATCTCCCGCAGCGGCGGTATGACCTCCGAAATCGGCTTGATGGCGCGCCGTGTCGGTCTCGGCGTGAGCACAGCCGTCAGTGTCGGAGGCGACGCGCTGATCGGCACGCCACCGGCGGCACTATTGCCCCTGTTCGAACGGGACGACGAGACCGACGGTGTCGTACTGTTCGGCGAACCTGGAACGCGATTCGAAGAAGACGTCGCGCGAGCTATTCGCGATCGCCGCTACACCAAGCCGCTGATCGCAATGATCGCCGGACGCTTCACCGAGAGTCTCCCCGAAGGGACAGCATTCGGGCATGCTGCCGCGATGATCGAGCAAGGGGCGGGCCGGCCATCGAGCAAGATCGAGCTTCTCCGTGAAAGTGGCGCGCTCGTTGCCGATGACATGGAGGATCTGCTCCAATACCTGAGTATGGTCTTCAACAACAGGCCGTACCATAACCCAGTCTCACACCACTTCAACGCCAACTGAGAGCGAAGAGAAACGACTGACTCGAACAGCGTTTCAGCCGACGTGTTTCACCTACGTCGCGATCTGATATCTCATGATTGGTCGCGTCTCGGAGCGCCGCGCAACCTCAACGAATCCCGCTTGTCGAAACGCCGCCGCCAGACCAGTAAAGGCAAATACCGGCGGCATGTCCGGCTTTCGCGGCTCGACGGGATACCCCTCGAGGATCTTGGCCCCGTGGTTTCCGGCATACTCGATCGCGGCCTCCAACATTCGTACCGAAATTCCTTGTCGGCGGTGCGATCGCTTTACGAAGAAGCAGACAACCGACCAGACAGGCTGCTCGTCCACGCGCTTCAGAATGCGGGAACGACCGAGAGTTGCGAACTCATCCCGAGGTGAGACCGCGCACCAGGCGACCGCCTCGTCCTTATCGTAGGCGAGCAATCCAACTGGCCTCCCCTCGGCAACGATGCCATGGAATAGCTTCCGATTCTCCTCGCCCTTGGCACGCTCATATTCCGATCGCGTGAGTCGCCAGGTCATGCACCAACATCCACCGCAGGCCCCACGTGGTCCGAAGAGAGTCTCCAGATCTGGCCAGGTATCGATAGTCAACGGCTTGATGGTGAGGCTGAAAGGTATACCCGCAGGGTCCGCGCTCATTCTTTCTGCCCTATCCCACAGACGAAAGCCAGTTACTGCGCCGGAGAACGCCCGGCCGATCGCTGTGCTTCACCCACCCGGCTTCAGATCATGCCTCAGGGCGGTAGAGAGCATCCTCTGGAAACATACCAACAAACTGAGGAAGATCGGTGTGCCCCAGAAGTTGGCGCACGGCCTGGGCTTCGCCATTGTGAAACCAGTAATGGTAAATCGTGCGTTGCAGCATCGTGCCGATATCTTCGCGAACGGGCTTTCCGCTCCGAGTCAAGAACTCACCCATTCGCTTGGCAGTCAGCCCATCCAGGAAGACATCTGCCTGCACGGTGATTGCCTGCCAATCGGTCCACATATCGTCGAGCGGCGGCGTGCTCACGGGCTTTCCGTGTGCGGTCAGCTCGTAGAGCCGCGGCGCAATGACCTTTCCCTGCGCGACATCGCACCAGTAATACTGCTCCTGGGACGCCAAGTGTCCGACCATCCAGCTGATGCAATTGATCGGTAGGAACCGACGCCTGGCCTCTTCATCGGTGATGCCGACGAGTGAACGTTGAAACTCACTTCGGGCAAAGCGCAACTGTGATACCAGTGGATGAACCAAATTCTTCTCCCTCGCACGATACAAAGTTCTCGTCGATGAGTGGCGGTCAGCTCAGGCGAGCATCTGCACCAGAGGTTCGGCCTCCCGACAGTTCAGCCTTCGGACGACCTCCGGCGCTAAGCTCGAAATCTATACCGGCTCGCCCAGGTGATCCTTGAACCAACTCAGCATTCGTCGCAGACAATCCTCGCGATGAGCTGGTTCGCCAGCGTACAGGAACAGGTGGGAATCGCCCGGATAGCGCGCGAACTCAACCTCGCAGTTCGCCTTCTTGAGCGCGACAAACATCTGCTCGCCCTGGCCGATCGGGCAGCGCTCGTCAGCCTCCCCCTGGATTATCAGTGTTGGCGTGGTCGCACGATGGGCGAAGGTCGACGGCGAATGCGCCTCGTACCAATCCTTGGCCTCATGTGGCGCGGCCCCCCACTGATGTTCGCCGAACGAGTAGCCAATATCACTTGTCCCGTACATCGACTCGAGGTCGAAACAGGGAGCGCCGCAGACCGCCGCCTGAAACCGATCCGTCTGACCGATGGTCCACGCGGTCATGTAACCACCGTAGCTGTAGCCGAAGATACCTGTTTTCTGCGCGTTCGCGTACGGGCGTTCGAGCACGTTGTCAACGACCGCCATCAAGTCTTTGAAGTCCTCGCCGCCCCAGTCCTGAATCACCTGCTGTGCGAACTCGCGGCCATACGAGGTAGAGCCTCGCGGGTTAGAGATGACAGTCAAGAAGCCATTGGTGGCAAGAACCTGCTGGGTCGGATAGAAGGCGTGCCCGCACAACCACTGTGGGCCACCATGCACGTCGAGCACGACCGGGTATTTCTTGGAGGGATCGAAGTCCGGTGGTTTGAGAAGCCAGCCCTCGATGGTGTAGTCACCGCGCTGCACTTCGATGCGCTCCCAACCGGCAGGTGGATACTGAGCGAACGTCGTCCGTCCGTAGTCGGTGATGACATTCGCCGATTGAGACCGGGTATCGTAGACGGAGATCTCCCCGTTCGCCTCGAAACTCGTATAGCCCTGCACCACGAAGCGTCCAGTGTCGTCGACAGTGAGACCGGACAAGGTTGCTTCCCAGGTGTGGAGCGTCTCAATCTCGCCAGTGTCGACCGAGATCTCGTAGAGACCGCTCGCTCCACCACGGACCGCGCTGAAGAGCGCCCGATGGTTATCGAGCCAAACTGGCAGGTTCTGTCCGGCAGAGCTAATGTGGCCACCCCCAGGTAGGATCTGGAGATCGTCGGTCAGTCTCGTCGAACTGCCAGAACTAACGTTGTGAAGAAAGAAATCGGTCTGGGCGGTTAGCACAGTGTCTCCAGTGTAGAGAATGCGCGTGCCATCTGGCGACCATGACCAAATATCGACCGTCCCGCCCTCCGGAGTGATGTATGTCGACTCCCCAGACTCCACATCAACGAGGGCAAGCCGAAAGTGCATACCGCTGTCGAAACTCCTGCCAACGGCAAGAGTCTTGCCGTCGGGCGACCAGCATGGGTGAAGGTTGTCGACCGGGTCGCTGGTAATCATGCGCCGCTCGCCACTGACGACATCGACGACAAAGATCTGATACCGCTTACCGCCGAGGTAGCCCTCCTCATCACTCTTGTAGTCGATACGCCGGGTCACCCGAACGCGCGGCGGCCGGCCCTCCTTCAACTCGTGGCCATCCGGGTTTTCCGAATCCCACTGAGCCATGAAGGCGATCCGTGAACCATCCGCGGACCAGGTCGGGGCGACGATTCCCGAGTGGTATTCGGTCAACAGGTGCGCTTCGCCGGGACCAGTGGCTGGCACAACATAGAGTCCTGACTCGCCAGAGCGATCGGAGACGAAGGCGATCTGCTTGCCATCAGGCGACCAGCGCGGGCTGCCATTGACGCGGCCAAGCCGGGTCAACTGGTGCCGGTTGCCGCCATCGATACCACAACGCCAGATCTGGCTCGTCGCCCTTTTCGTCTCCGCATCGACATTGGTGAGCGTGTAGATGATCGACTTGCCGTCGGGTGAGATCTGTGGATCATCCGCGGTCGTAAACCCGTACATCAGCACTTCAGGAGTCAAAGGCTCCGCCATCGGTTACTCCTCATGCGTAAACTCGTGGGGCTCCGATGGAGCCCCACGACCGAGATCGAGTGTTGACTGCTAGACCGGCTCGCCGAGATGATCCTTGAACCACCCGATCATCCGGATGAAGACATCTTCCCGGTGCGCCGGATTCCCAACGCTTCGGAACCCGTGTGAGCCACCTGGATAACGGGCAAACTCGACCTCACAGCCCGCCTTTTTCAGGGCGATGAACATCTGCTCACCCTGCCCGATCGGGCAACGGTCATCTGCCTCACCATGAACGATCAACGTCGGCGTCGTAGCACGATGCGCGAACGTCGACGGCGAATGAGCCTCGTACCACTCCTTCGACTTGTGCGGTTGACCACCCCACTGCAGCTCGCCAAAGGTGTGACTGATGTCGCTCGTGCCGTACATCGACTCTAGATCGAAGCAAGGCGCGCCGCAGACGCAAGCCTGAAATCGATCGGTCTGTCCAATGGTCCACGAGGTCATATAGCCGCCATAGCTGTAGCCGGATACCCCGGTCCGCTTTGGGTCGACATAGGGGAGTTCTTCTACCTTGTCCATTACGGCCATCAGGTCCTTGTAATCCTCACCGCCCCAGTCCTCGGTGACACGCATGGTGAAGTCGCGTCCGTATGAACTGGACCCTCGTGGGTTGGAGAACGCCAGTATGAAACCGTTGGATACCAAACACTGATGCATAGGATCGAAGCCATAACCGAAGTGCCCATTGGGACCGCCATGAATCTCGAGGATCACGGGATACTTCTTGCTCGGATCGAAATCAGCCGGCTTCAGCAGCCATGCTTCTATCGTGAGTCCGCCGCGCTCGACATCAAAACGTTCCCACTGTGCCGGTGGATACTCGGCCAGCGTCGGGGCACTGTAACTGGTGATGGTCCGGTTACTGTTGTCCTGGCTATCAAAGACGGAGATCTCCCCGGTGGCGTCGAAGCCGGAATAGCCCTGCACGATGTAGCGATTCGCGTCGTCGCTGCTCAGCCCGGAGAGGACCGCTTGCCATTGGTGAATCGGCTCGATCGAGCCCGACTCGGCGTCGATGATGTGCAGACCGCTCGCACCAGCTCGCATGGCGTGAAACAGAACCTGACGATCGTCCAACCACACCGGCTGCGATGGGGTCGCCCGTCCTGGTCTACCACCAGCCGGCAGAGATTGAAGATCGTCGGTAAGACGGCGCACATCCCCAGACTTCACGTCATAGACAAAGAAGTCAAGCTGGTGGGTCTGCTGCGTGTCACCCGCGAAGATGATACGATCGCCACTCGGTGACCACGACCAGACGCCTACGGTGCCATCCTCGGGGCCAACCAGCTTCGTCTCACCGCTTTCGACGGAAACCAGTCCAAGCTGGGAGCACATGCCGTTCCGGTTCGGAATCTCCACCGAGATTGTCTTGCCATCCGGCGACCACTGCGGGTAATAGTGGTCGACCGCTTTGCTGGTGATCATGCGACGCTCGCCGGAAGCAACATCGACGACCCAAACCTGGACTCGGGCGTCGTTTATATAGCCGAGTCCGTCCTGCTTGTAGTCGATACGGCGCGTGACGTGTACTCGCGGGGGCGCATCCGGATCGGGCTCGGATTCGTCCGGATTCTCCGGATCGAAGACCGTCGAGTAGGCGATCTGTGTTCCATCGGCCGACCATGTTAGATCGTGAACCGCCTGGTTATGACTGGTAAGCTCGCGGGCATCTCCGGGCTGATTGGCGTCCAGCACGAAGATGCCGCTCTTCTTGGACCGATTAGAGACGAAGGCGATCTGTGATCCATCGGGAGACCAACGCCCGCCGCTATTGCGCTCGCCGCTCCAAGTCAACCGGCGCCCGTCGCTCCCGTCAACGCGACAGAGCCAGAGATTGCTCTCGCCTTTGTGTGTCTTCTTGTTCGTCGTCGATAGCGTATAGACGATCCACTCGCCATTCGGCGAGATCTGTGGGTCGCCAGCCATGGTAAAGCCGTAGATGGCCACTTCCGGACTAATGATTTTCGCCATGTTCCCTCTCTATAACGCGTCTCATCGCGATCGCGTCAACCGATTCATAGTCAACAGATCGATCTTCGTTACTCGTCGCGCTGCTGTCAACGTCCAATGGGTCATCGGTGCGGTTCAATCAGTGGGGCCCGCCACCAGTCGGTCCGCACTCAAAATCCCGGGATGCGCGCCGGTTAGTATCAACTCGGCAGCACGCTCGGCGGTGGCGGCTCCCATGCCCATCCCTTCGCCGGAAAAGCCGACTGCGAAGTAGACGTCTTGAAGGTCCGGCAACTGGCCGACAAGCGGAAGATGATCCGGAGTGAAGCCCAAGATTCCGCTCCAACGTCGCTCGATCGGCACGCCGGCGAGCTCCGGGAAGTGCTTCGCGATGAATCGTTCAAGCTCAGCCTGGAGTGCGGGCGATGTCTCCACATCGTTGTAGCCAACCTCCTCGTCAAGGAAGCGGTTGCGCTGCCCACCGATCAAGAAACGCCCGTCCGGCAGCTGCCGAAAATACTGATAGCCCCACTCCGCGCTGACCGGCACGTCGAGAAAGCGCGGGACGGGAGCCGTCGCGAGAATCTGGGCACGTTTGGGCGAAACGAGGTTCTTGAAGTAGGGGTGAATACCCGCCGAGAAAGCGTTGGTGCAGAGGCAGACCTGCGCTGCCCTCACTGTCGCCCGCTGACCATGCACAACAATGCCGTCGGCGCCCTGCTCCAGCTTCCAGACTGCACAATTCGGGATGACCGTCGCGCCGCTATGCGCCATGATCTCGGTCACTAACCAGTAGGGCTGCGTAGCGAGATCGCCGGGCTCGTAGATCGCTCCAAAGAATCCATGCTTCGTCGGGTCATCATTGAAGAGTTCGACCTGGTAGCCATCTCGTTTGCAAAGCCGCGGCCTCTAGGACAAACTCTCGCTGCTCCTCTTCGCTGATCGAGAAGATCATGCTACCGTTCTGCTCATACCAGACCCCGTAGTCGTCGAGATATCCCTTCAGGATCTCCCGATTGCGCAGTCCTAGCTGGCGGATCTCCATCGCCGACTCCTGGCCAAGATCCTCGATCTGCTTGTAGTAGATCGGCTCAAGCAGCGTCGCCACGAAGCCGGCGTTGCGCCCGGATGCTCCCAGCGCCACGTCGCGTGCGTCAAGCACGATCACCGATTTCCCCGCCTGTGTCAGAAGGGTAGCGACGGTGCTGCCGACCACACCGGCACCAACGACACAGACATCGGCCTCCTCGTAGCGGTGCGGCAGATCACTCCAGGTCGCCGTGTCTTGCCAGATCGAAACTGTGCTCATAATGATGTCTTCCCTCGTTTATCGTCGCAGTTCAGTGTCGCAAGGATAGCGCGTAGCAGGTCATGCGAGGAACTACCTGGCGCGCTCAGCGCCCAACGCAATTGGTGAAAGGGTTGACTGACGTTCGAACGCGCTCGCCGAGGACTTAAAGATCCTGGGCTACGGAGACGAAGCCCACTGAAACGGCTGGCTCAGGTCGGCAGGACGTCAGAGTTATTGAGAATCGTGAAACTGGCCGGCAGGGTGACACCTCATGGGTCTGGCATCGAACGGAACGGACTTCTGACAGAACGGTATCAATCCAGGACCAGCCGCGCGCGTTGAAACTTGATCGCGTCGATTACCAGCACGACGCCGTCGATCAACGCCAACGCCACGATCAGAACAATCGCCCCCTCGGTCAAGTTCAGTCCGTTGAACCAGTGGACGAGGTGCGCACGACTCGTGGTTGGCATGTCCCGAACCCCAAACGCGAGCAGGAAAACGATCGCGATCCAGCCAATGGTCAACGTCTGCTGCGCCTGCCGCACGGTCGCGGCTCGCAGCGACACCAGCACCCCGACGGTGGCGCCGAATAGCGCCATTAGGAAGGTCAGAAAGAACAAGGCCACCGCGCGACCGGCTGAATAAAGGAGGATATGTCCCGCACCGGCTGTCGCGTTCACCACGATTAGTGCAACGACGAGACTGACGACCGTCAGACCCCAGCCGTAGATCACAACCGCGCTGATCTTACCGATCAAGACGGCACGATCTGACAGCCGGCTGGCCAGCAGCGTCTCGAGCGTGTGACGCTCTCTCTCCCCCGCAAACGTGTCCGCCACGACGGCCAGAACCAGAAAGACGGGCAGTATGAGAGCCAAAACAAGCATTTGATACGAATCGACCCAGCTTCGACCCGCCTGCAGTGGAAAGACGATCCCGTAGATCACTACAAGAATAAGAGGCGCGAACTTGCCGCGGCTGCCGCCTTGCATCAGCTCGCGAATTTCCTTCCAAATGACTGAGCCAATGTCGTTGATCACGCTTCGTGCTCCATCAACGTTATGAATGCTTCCTCAAGGCTCGCGGCGCCTTTGTGGATCTCCTCGATGTCGCAACCGGACTCCACCATGAGGCGCACCAGCGGCGCTACCGGGCTGTCACTCTGAAGCGAAATGATCAAGCTTCCGTTGCGGTTACCGACGCTGGCAACCTCCGGACGCAGGCGCAGTTCGTCCAGCAATTGGGGGTTGAACCCCGTGCCGGTCACCTCAACCTGCCGCCCTCCAGCCCCGGTTCGGAGCGCCGACGGGCTATCTACCGCCAGAAGCCGTCCCTGTCGAATGACCCCGACACGATCACAGATTGCCTCAGCCTCGGGCAAATTGTGTGTGGTGAGAAAGACCGTTACCCCCTCGTGAGCCACCAAAGTGGTCAGATCCCGACGGAGCGCAACTGAGGCGACCGGGTCGAGCCCAGCCGTCGGCTCATCCAGAAAGATCAACGTTGGTCGATGCAGCATCGTTCGCGCGATCGCCAGCTTCTGCTTCATCCCGCGGCTCCATCTGCCGACCTGTTCGCCCCGACGATCCCAGAGACCGAGGTGCGTCAGTAGCTCTTCGATGCGTTCCCGTCTTGATTTCACCGGGAGATTCCAGACGCGGCCGTAGAACTCGAGATTGTCCTCGGCGCTCAAGCGCTCGTAGAGTCCGGAATGCTCGAGCAGGGCGCCGGTTCGTTCGCGAATCTCGTTTGCCTGCGTGCGTGTATCGAAGCCGAGGACCGTCGCACTGCCCTGGTCCGCCTCGAGGAGGCCCAGCAACAAGCGAATCGTCGTCGTTTTGCCCGAGCCGTTCGGCCCCAGAAATCCGAAGATCGTGCCCGTCGGGACCTCGAGCGACACGTCGTCGACCGCTCGTACGGATCCGAATGAGCGGGACAACCCAGCAGTGCGAATCGCGGGATCGGACATCAGTTAGTCCTTCGAAGGATGGCATTCGAGGGGCGATCGTGACGAATGCCTCCGATGCATGGCTTTCTCCGACGCCCATTCGTCAGAGAGCAAACATGCAATATGATAGCAGCGAGTTCCGTCGTCTCCCATTCGAGACGTCGTCCACTCGCTGCATGATCTGACGGCCCACGCCATCAATGAGAAACCCGCAGGGACCTGCCGCGATTTCGGTATTATCGAGTCTCAAAACGCCCAGAGCGCTCGGCGATCCGAATGCGGTACACAACCGCCTGGTGGTTTCCTGATTTATGTGCCTGTCCTGGCCCACCCTCATCGGGATGGGGAGCCATCAACGTCTCGCTGGTCGTTCCCATGAACGGCAGGAAGCGCTCCATCAGCAGTTCCATAGCCTTGGATGCGTCGTAGCCCGCCAACTCTTCGAACGTGCCGTCGACGATGACACTCTGCCAGTTGGCCATGTTCTCGACGTGGTCCACCTCGAAGCAGACCTGCGGGTTGTCCCGCATCATCTGTATTTTTCGTCCCTCGCCCGAATGCGCATAGATAAATCCGCCGCTGTAGGCATAGGTCACCGGAACGATGTAAACCTTCCCACCGGAAGAGCAGCCAACTCGGCCAACCATCTCCGAGCAGAGCAGTCGTTCGATCTGTTCTGAAGTCATTTCGCCAAGCATCGCCTGTTTCCCTCCGTCTACGGGCATGTGTCAGACTGGCATGTTCTTCGAACTTCGACGGCATATTGGTGCGCTCGGCAGTTAACGGGTAATTCTCGTGCGACGGGTAACGACGGCCGCCCACCCGAACCGATGGCAATGAGGACAGCGAAGATACTTGTAACCGCCCTTCTTCCCGAATCCGTGAGGACTGATCAGGTTGAGCCACCAGGGGATCTCGAACGTCTCGCCGCACTCCGGGAATGGACAACGATAATCGAAGCTCTCGGTGTGCCAGTGCACGAGGTAGACCAAACCGGCCACTACCAAAATGACCCAGATCAGTACGCCGATTGGTTGGACGGCCGGAATAAAGACAATGGCACCGATGATGGTCACACTGAGAAAGACGGCAAGCCGCAACGTCGCACCCTGCCATTCCGCCCACGGATCGGTGTGATTCCTCACCAAGAATCTCCTTGTCCCAAACAGAATTCATTAAGACTTCATCGCCAAATGTAGCGCCTGGCCCGTCACGAGGTGATAACGATCGGGCGCATTGCGTAACATAAGCGTGTCAAACGCGAAAGGGAGTTGTGTGCGATTCTGGTTAAGGTTCCGCGACAGGCCGGCTCGATGCGCAAGGGTAGATGAGATGATGCGCGGTGGCTGATCCACATTTCAACATCTTCCATGCCTACCGTGGACCGAGAGAGTCTGCCGACGCTGGCGAACGCCAGCTTGAGGACAATCTCACCCGCGCTCTGATCGTGACCCTGAACACGATCCGCAACTCCAAGGCACGGTTTGATGTGTTGCGTGCGCTGCAGATCCCTGAGGACAGCCTGGAACGGCCATATCGCTGCCGCTTGCAGGTGACGAAAGAGGATACCGATTGGCCCGCCCGTGCCCAGCGCCGCCTGATCGTTATTCATGAAGGCCCTGAACTCAAGACAAAGTGTGCAGGCAGCAATGCAACTCGCGGGCGGGCAGACGCGACGGTCGCGTTCAGTAACTTCGTGGTGGCGATTGAAAGTAAACTTACTGATGAGGTAACCCAGGCACAACTTGACCGTCACTTCCGGACGTTGGCCATTCCTCGCACGACCCCAGGGAGTATCACCTGGGCAGCACTGGCTCAGACATGCAGAACAACCTCACGACTGCATAGCCGAGAGCCGGTGGTCCGCTTCATATTGGAACAATTCGAGGAGTATTTGCGTATGAACGGGTTTGGTGGACTCACCGCGGACCACTTCGCATTCTTCGCTTCTACTGCGGAAGATAGAGATCCGTTGGTAAAGGAAGGAATCCGCCGGGTGCTAAGACAGCTCGGTGGCGGGATCAAGGATGCTCTCGGTACTCAGTGGGATATTCGCCTCTTGAATATTACCGCCGGTGCGACCGACGGCGGTGTCGTACTGGAACCAGCGAGCAGGGTCGCGAACCGCACCTGACAATTGGAATCAATGCAAGTGGAATAGACGTCTTCGCCAATGTCGAACTGCAGCATGCCTACGACAAGTTCAGAAAGGCATGGTCGCGGGATCCCGATGGCCTGGTCGATTTCATGGTGAATTTGGGAAGCACTCGGATAACTGACCCAGCAACCATTCCGTGGCGCTTTCGCGTTCTCCACCGAGTTTCGTTGAACCAACCTCAGAAGTATCACTACTGGCCCGCGGTTGACATTTCGCTTAACGCGACCAGCTCATGGGAACATTCCTTCTATCGCCAGCTCATTGAAAGCGCGATCGAGCCCCTGGCCGGCGAAGCCGTTCCCGAGATAACACTCGGAAAGTTCTATCCAGCTGCAAGAGCCCTTGCGATGGACGACTTGCCGCAACGACTGAGCTTGGATGCAAGAGACCTGGGGCCATATTTCGAGTGGCTCGGTACCTCGAAGTGGTGAGGCTGGCGACTGACGAACTGCGGCTGTAGTGCTGGCCTTTCGTCATGATGGGCGATGACGTACGCCAGGCGCTGGCCGTCGCTCAGACGCGCGAGGTCTCGCCGCTCGTTTGGGCCGAGCAGGCCATGCATCTCCACCGAAATTGCAAGGCCGCGCTCGTCAGTGCCGGCGATCGTCGATGCGGACAGGCACGGGCTATCAGCTATACCCGAACACCGGCGGAAAGACGATCACGACAGTCGCAGCCCAGACGGCGTAGACCGGTACGTAATCCGTCTGCCACCGTTCGACGCACGAGAACGATCCGCGCCGTCTCAGAAACCGGATGTAGAGCACGGCGGACCATGCCAGATTGACCAGGAGAATCACATTAACACCCATAGCGGCTACGCGGTTCGGACTGAAGCCGAACTCGGTAATGCGCGCGGCGATGGCCCACAGTGCCACTGCGTCGGCCGATAGTGCACTGACCACCAGCGCGACCTGCATCACGTCGAAGGTGCCGGGTGGCTGCCCTGGATCCCGGGCGGATACAGAATAGAGCAGCAGGGCAAGGACAACCACCAGGAGAAGATCGAAGGCTATGAGCACATTTCGCTCGACGCCGACGCCACGTCCGGTAACCAGCATGGCCCCGAGAAACGTGACCAGCACGGCGGCAAACAGGGGTGTGAAGAGGATTGTCAACACAGGCGCCATATTCTCGATCACGCTTTGCTTGGCCTCAACCAGCCACGAGGCGACCAGGACAGCTCCGACCGCTCCACACGGCAGCAGCCACGACGTGAAGAAGGGCTCGGCATTGATCCCGATGGCCTCGAACATCATCGCCATGAATGCCGTCAGGACGCCGCCACCGAGTGCGATCAAGACGTAGTAGATGAAGAGCTCTCCCGAGAATCGAATGAAGTCCATGCGGCCTGCGACCTGGCTCCAGCGACCACCGGCGTACGCAATGCCCACCACCAGCCAGAGCGCGATCGGCAGGTGCAACGCTGAAAGCACCTCGGTGGAACCATTCGGGGCGAAAGGATAGACGTTGGTCACGACTCCGGCGACGACGAACGCCACGGCCAGCCAACGAACCGTGCCCGTGTCAACGCGTCGTTTCCAGACGAAATAGCCGGTCAGGAACGGTAGCACGAAGAGACTAACATTGCGGACGTAGAAGTCAGCGTTCTGGTCAAGTTGCATCCCGAAGAGCCATGGCACCTTGATGGCCACGGCCGCCGCTACCGCGAGGCACAGCGCGACAACGACATCCGTTCGTAGCCGCACGCGTGAGTCCCTGGAATCCGAAGGGACGACGAGCTGCTTCCAGAGGCGGTCTGAATGCTCGCGCGCGAACTCACGTGAGAGAACGTCGAGGTCGCCCATGCGCTTCACTGCTACCAGGAACGCTTCATCGGTGGTGAGCCCGGCGTCGACCAGAACCGCCACCTGCTCGCGCAGATGGTCCTCCAGCTCCGCTACATCCACCGAGTGGATCGCCTGCCGGCGCCGGAGGTAGCTTCGCCATTGGTCGATCTGCTCTTCGAGTAATACCTCGTGACTTGGACCCGACATCGTCAGGCTCCATGTGGTCGTGGCGTGGCTGACACCGGATGACCGGTCGGAACGGGAAGGGAGAGCACGTGCCAGATGTCCCTCAGCGTCGCGTCCACCGCTTGCCACTGCCTGCGTTGCTCCACGAGTTGATCCCGACCCTGACACGTGATGCGATAGTACTTGCGACGACGACCGCTCTGCGCAACTTCCCAACGCGCCTCGATGTATCCGAGCCGCTCGAGCCGATGCAGAACCGGGTAGAGCATGCCGTCCGTCCACTCCATGCGGCCTCCGGATATCTCCCGAACGCGCTGAAGTATCGCGTAGCCGTAGCTATCCTCGTCGGCCAGGATCGCGAGAACGATTGGAGTTGAGGAAGCGGCGATCAGGTCCTTGTTGATCTCCATGAATTCACCCTTCGCTCAGCGCTATTGTCCTCGCCGCGATCTACATAGGAGTATTATACATGGCAGGTCTAGGTATACAAACTGCCGTGAGTTTGCGGTCTATGGCCATGGGGCAGTTCCTCGCAGTGATCCGCGAGGCGCAAGTTTCGGCAGTTCGATCAAGCCGAGGACGCGATCCAGGGCATGGCATACTGCGGACGAGCGAACGCGTCCGCCATTCAAGAACTACCAGAGACAACTGCGCTGGGCTAAACGCTTGCACGATAGCCTCTTCACATGAGCAGCGGTGACCAGACTAGGATCGATGAAATGCGCGAGCTACACGTCAACAAGATCACTGATGCTGTCAGGCAGCTCTGCCTGGAGGCCAATTACGTCATGGGCGACGACGTACGCCAGGCGCTGGCCGTCGCTCAGACGCGCGAGGTCTCGCCACTCGGCCGCGAGGTACTGGGCCAGATCCTGGAGAACATGGCGATCGCCGAGCAGGATCGGGTGCCGATGTGTCAGGATACCGGCACGGTCGTGGTCTACTGCGCGGTTGGCCAGGACGTTCACATCGTCGGCGGGGCATTCGAGGACGCCATCAACCAGGGCGTACACGAGGCATACGACGTCGGTTACCTGCGAAAGTCGATGGTCGCGCAGCCGTTCACTGAGCGCAAGAATACGCGCGACAACACACCTGCGGTGATTCACACACGCGTGATTCCTGGCGACAAGATCCGGTTGGCGGTTCTCGCCAAAGGTGGTGGCGCCGAGAACATGAGCCGGCTGGCTATGCTGACTCCGGCTCAGGGGCGTGAAGGCATCAAACAGTTCGTACTTGAGACGGTCAAGATCGCCGGTCCAAACGCTTGCCCGCCGGTTATCGTGGGACTCGGCATCGGTGGCACCTTCGAGTCAGTCGCCATTCACGCGAAGCACGCACTACTGCGCGACATTGGCAGTCCGAATTCGGATCCCGAAGCGGCAGAATTAGAGCAGGAACTCCTCACCGAGATCAACAAACTCGGCATCGGCCCGCACGGATTCGGTGGACGCGTGACGGCACTCGCAGTCCATGTCGAGTCATTCCCATGCCACATTGCCAGTTTGCCGGTTGCGGTGAATCTGCAGTGTGGCCCAGCCGCCCGGCATCGAGTCATCGACCTGTAGCGCGAGATCGGAGAACTCGATGGAACCCAAGAGGATCACGGCCCCACTCGATCAGGAGACGATCGACGATCTCCATGCTGGCGACCACGTGCTGATTACGGGAACGATATTGACGGCGCGGGACGCCGCGCACAAACGACTCGTTGACGCACTTGAACGTGGAGAACCTCTGCCAGTCGATCTCATTCAACAGATCGTCTACTACGTCGGCCCAGCGCCTGCCAAACCAGGACAGCCAATCGGATCGGCCGGCCCGACGACCAGTGGCCGTCTGGACCCGTTTACGCCCGCACTGCTTCGGGCCGGCATGCGCGGAATGATCGGCAAAGGCTACCGCAGTCCCGAAATCCGTGAGGCGATCGCCCAATACGGTGCGGTTTACTTTGCAGCCCTGGGCGGCACGGGCGCGCTGCTGGCCAGGCGCATCACCTCGGCTGAAGTCATTGCCTATGAGGATCTGGGTACCGAGGCAATTCACCGCCTGACCGTGGTTGATTTCCCGGCCATCGTGGTCAACGACCGGTACGGAGGTGACGCCTACCAAGCCGCGCTACGGGAATTCGCCGAAGAGTGATCCCGCCCGTTCTGATTTGACCCCATGCCGCGGACGACGACCGAACATTGCCGCGTATCGACGCGGATCAATCCACACGTGATGAACATGCTCACATAACAGATGTCTGGGAAGGAAATAGCCCACGTGTCGGGGATCGGGGTTTGGGTCCGCATAGCCCCGACTGACGGTCGTATGCAACGTAGCAACGCGCGAAGGTGACTCCCGATGGTCCGACGTCCGACACGGGAGAGCGGGGATACGACGAGGGCAGTCTGACCGATCTATGATCCCACTCTGCGCACTCTTGACACTTCTTGACCGAACTTGTTGGTCCTTTGTCACACCAATTGAGCGATCATTATGGTAGAGGCATCGAGATTGTGTCTTACGCAATACATCGTCGTTTGTGAGGTGTCATCGTGAGATCGATCAAATGGCACGATTGGGGTTGGCAATACGGGGTGCCGTTCGTGATACTGGCCGGGGGATTCGTGATGACGATGCTCATCGCCAATCTCGCTTTCGGCGGAGCGGATCCTGACTTTCTGTATTTCTTGGTGATCGCTCCGGTGCTCGCATTGTTGATTGGCTTGATCATGAAACCCGATCATGTCTGGATAGTGCCGGTACTGATCGTGATCGCCGCGCTAATCACAGCCGGGATAACGAATGGGGTTGGCCATGCCCTGTCGATCAGCCTGAGCTTATTCGGGCTTGTGGGTGTGCCGCTGACATTGCTGATCTGGCTTGGGAAAGCACTTCGATCACGGCTAGGTGACACGCACTCTAGGAACTCGCAGGTGCCCACGGCCTAGCAACCCGCATCTTCTCGACACGCTGAGGCCAGGCTTGCCAAGAACGTCGCCTGTCATGGCTCTTCCGCAATTAACGTGAAAACGGATTAGGGATGGACTCATGACGGGATGTTATCCGGACCGCAGGCGTACGCATACGACGCCCAGCGCCCGAGCTACCCTGCGTGAAACCGCATCGCCACAGGAAACGCGGCACATTTGGTGATGCGACTGACGATACTGGTTGAGTGATGACGGCCCCACTCGTCGAGCACAGCGTCCAGTTCACGCTCATTGCGGAAGAGCCATGACAAGTGACATTTCTGGGAAGTAATTAGCCCACATTCTGGGGGTCAGGTTTTGCGTCAGAGTAGCTGCGATTTGGAGGTGGTATGCGGCGTAACAACGCGCGAAGGTGAATCTCGATGGCCCAACGTCCGACACGGGAGAGCGGTGAGCACCGACATCCGCCCATCGCTCTCCATGTGGTCCCGCTATTTCATAATCACGAGATCCCGGCGACACTGGTTGATTTTCTCTCCGCCACCTTCACGGACGACAACCGAATCCTCAATGCGAATACCAAACCGCCCGGGAATGTAGATACCCGGTTCATCGCTGAACACCATGCCGACCTTGAGCGGCAGGTTGTTCCCTTTCACCAGATACGGCTCCTCATGGCCGTCGAGACCGAGTCCATGGCCGAGCCGGTGGCTGAAGTAGGAACCGAATCCGGCCTCCTCAATCACCTGCCGTGCGGCATGATCGACCGCCTGACACTCCACACCGGGTCGATAGTAGGGTACAGCCGTCTCGTTGGCCTTCAATACCGTCTCGTACGCTCGCCGGTACTCTTCACTTGGTTCGCCAATATGAACCGTGCGAGTCACGTCGGCGGTGTAATGCTCGTATTTGCCACCATAATCAAACACCACGGAATCGCCCGCCTGAATCTTCCGTTCGCCGGTTCGGTGATGTGGCGACGCTCCGTTCGGCCCACTGGCACATATGCCGATTCCGGTCACTTCCAGCCCATGCTTCGCCCGAAGCACCGCCAGTTCACTGGCTGCTTCTCGCTCGGTCTTGCCGGTCAGTGTGGCTGTGGCGACGAATTCCTCCCAAGCGGCGTCTGCCATCGCCGCCGCGCGTTTCAGGTTTTCAATCTCAGGTTCGTCTTTGACCATGCGGAGCTGGCGGATGATTCCCGTGCCGTTGATGAACGAGGAATCCGGGATTGATTCCAGCATCCCGACGAGGAATCCGGCGCGCATTTGATCACAGACCGCGATCGTCGGAGCCTTGACTCCCGCGACAATTTCCCGCACGAGATCCAGCGGTCGCTCATGCTCCTCCCAGGTGTGGATCTCAACAAGATCTTCCTTGCCAATCGCATGAGGCCGTTCGAAATTTGCGATGACCAGGTGACATTTGCCTTGCTTCGGAATGATCAGCAACAGAAGTCGCTCGCTGGCATGCGCGTCGACATCGAAAAAATAAACGAGATCGGACGACGGCGCGACGAAGAGAAAATCAACGCCGCGATCCTGCATCACCGCTTGAACCCGCTGCATCCGTTGCGCTAGCACCTGATTCTCCACTTCCGGTCCTCTCTCCACTGGCCTCTCTGGCCGCTACACGGTTCCGTTCTTAGGTCGACGTCGACCGAGATGCAATTTCAGGTCAGATAAACACTACGTGACGGATCCGGCTCGGCGGATGCGGGTCGCCGCATGTCATCTCCTTAAAGGTGCAACTGCAGCCAGACGTTCGACACAACCAGTCAACGGCGAAACGACCGAAGGCCTACCGTTTACGGAGTCGCGGATCAAACGCATCACGGAGCCCATCGCCCATCAGGTTGAACGCCATCACGATCAGAAAGATTGCCAGGCCGGGGAAGAGCGTCAGCCACCAAGCACCAAGGAGAAGTTCGTGCTGTCCGTCCTGAAGCATGTTGCCCCAAGACGGAGTGGGAATCTGAACGCCTAGACCTAAATAGGAGAGTGTCGCTTCCAGGATGATAGCGAAGGATAGCCAGAGTGTCGCCTCTACAATGATTACAGCGAGTGAATTCGGGAAAAGGTGGCGCCAAATGATCTGCCAAGGTGTTGCGCCAATCGTCTTGGCAGCAGTGACGAATTCTTGGTCCTTGAGCGACAAAATTTGGCCTCGAATCAGTCGTGCCGCACCGGGCCAGGAGGTCACTCCAATCACGATAATCGTAGTTGCAATTCCAGCATTAAAGAGAGCTGCCGCCGAAATAAGCAGCAGAATTTGCGGTATCGATAAGAGAATGTCGGTGAACCGCATGATGACTACATCCACCCATCCACCGAAATAGCCGGAAATAGCGCCAAGCGTCGTTCCGATCGTCATGATAATCGCGACCGCGACGAAACCGACTGCCAGTGAGACGCGACCGCCGTTCAACAACCGTGAGTAGACGTCACGTCCATTCCGATCAGTGCCGAGCCAATGCTCCGCCGAAGGATGGAGGTCGCGCGATCCTGACTGTATCTGACTATACGGATAACGTTGAATGACCGGTGCGACAATCGCGATGAAATAAATGATAGCAACGACGACGAGCCCGCCAACGGCAAGCTTGTTCTCCATGAATCGCCGAATGATGGGATGCTTGACTTGTGGTCGAAGACCGTCCTCGTCGAACGTCATTGAATGCTTCCGGCCCCTAGCCAGATCGTTTGTTTCGTCGATTGGGTCAGCCATTCATTATCCTGACAGCGAGACGCGAGGATCCACTACCACATACAGTATGTCGACAATAACATTGACGGCAATCACGAAAGCTCCCGCGATTATCGTTACGCCCAGTATTACGGGATAGTCGCGACGCGTAATCGCCTGATACGAGAGATAGCCAAGGCCTGGCCAGGCAAAGATCTGCTCGATGATCACTGCCCCACCGAGGATATGCGCGACCTGCAGTCCAGCCGTGGTGATCATCGGGATGAGCGCGTTACGCAGCGCATGGCGGCCAACCACCGTCCGCTCGTGAAGGCCTTTTGCCCTCGCGGTCGTCAAGAAATCCTGATGGATAACTTCCAACATCGCTGACCGCATGAAACGAGCGAAGTATGCGATCGATGGAAGTGCAAGCACAATCACCGGCATAATGAGATATTTGATTTTTCCTGGGAACCCGACGTCTGACTGACCGGTACTCAACGCCGGTAACCAGTGCAGCCTCACGCTGAGATAGAATTGCAGCAGAAGCGCGAGCCAAAAGTTCGGGATAGCCCAACCGACAAATGCACCGACCGTGGTTGTGTTGTCAAGAAAGCTGTATTGCTTAAGAGCCGAAAGAATTCCAAGTGGGATGGCAATCACCAACGCGATCACCAGGGAAATCACTTGAAGCTCGATCGTAGCGCCTGCATGCGTCTTAATTAGGTGCCAAACAGATTGGCCCCCGAAACCGATCGCGGTCCCAAGATCACCTCGAATCAGTTGTCTCAAGTAGATGGCATATTGCACAGGTAACGGCTTATCAAGACCGAAATTGTGCCGAGCCTGGGCGACGAATGATGGATCAGTTCCCGGGCTTATGAACGCCTGGACCGGATCTCCGGGTGCCAGGTGAATCAAAGCGAACATCACGATCGTCAAGCCCAACATGACCGGAATCGCGATCAGTATCCGGCGAATAATGAACCCGATCAGATTGCTTCGCATCCTGCTCGCTCTCTCGCACGTCGGTACCTACATCTGTCCCGAATGCCGCGGTCTAGCGAATCCGGCCAAGGTGTCAAATCACGACGATGTTAGCGTACTTAGTAGGCAGTCATGCTGCGGCATGATTCCAGTCGCAGCGTGACTGCCGGATCGTTCTGCACCCACTCAGTGACAAATAGCGCAACGCCTCGCAATGCAGCGCAAAGCTACGACTTCACATACCAATTCTGCAGATCGTTGAACACGCCTTCGACCAACACATTTTGGTCTGTGTAACCACCAAACTTGCTCTTGAAGACATGAATGTACGGTCGATACCAGGCATACGTCGACGGAAACGCATCGACAAGGATCTGCTGGATCTGCGCGTAGATTGGGATCTGCTTGTTGATATCAAGTTCTTGCCGAACTTGCGTCAGCAGTTTGTCAAGGTCCGGGTTACTGTACCCCATGTTGTTTTCTGAACCGTCAGTCGCGTACTGCTGATACAACTCGCCGGGATCCAGCGCGACATATGTCGAACCTGGACCACACACAACGTCGAAATTCTTGCTCTGGGTGTTGTTCACGAGTGTCGCCCACTCCATGAGCTTCGGAGTGATATTCCAGCCGATCTTCGAGAGCTGCTGTTGTGTGTACGTTACATAGTCCTCGCGAAGGACGTTACCTTTGTTGGCGGCGAAGACGATTCCGTCCGGTGGAGTTCCCGCTTGCTGGATGAGCGATTTGGCCTTTTCCAAGTCAAATGGCCATGGCTTGAGACTTTTGTCGTTGGCATAGTTTCCTGGGAGGATCGGTCCGACTCCCGGCGCGCCCAGGCCGAAAAGTGAGTCCTTGGAGAACTGCACCATGTCCATAGCATAGGCTACGGCTTGTCGAACCTCCTTCTTCGCAAGGTAGGGCTTCTTAACGTTGAAGTACCAACCGTCTACCTCACTAAACGGCGGCACGAGCACGGACAAATCGCTGTTCGCTTTAAGCTGCTTATCGGTGGCTGGATTTGCGTAGATTGTGCCATCGATGCCACCGGAAAGCAGCGCATTTGCGAGCGAGTCCGAATCAGCAATTGCGCGATGCGTGAATTTGTCAAGGTACGGCTTCGGTGCTCCGTAATAATTGTCATTTCGCACTGCGACGAAATCGGCACCAGTTGTCCATGAGACGAACTTGAATGGGCCAGCACCCACGGGGTTCTGCCAGAACGGGTCCTTTGAAGCGAGCGACAAATCCTTCCCTTGGAGTATCTTCGAGGGAACCGGCCTGATGAAGCGCAAATTGAACAGGAACGATGTGTCAGCAGTCGCCAGCGTTACTTGAATCGTCTTCGCATCCATGATTTTGATGCCCGAAACGTCCTGAGCAGTGCCATTGGTATAATCTTGCGCGCCTTGAATAGAAAAAAGATAGGACTGGTATGGGCTGGCCGTCTTCTTGTCCAGAGTGCCCTTCATCGCGAAGACAACATCGTCCGCCGTTACGTCACTTCCATCCGAAAACTTCGCATTTTCCTGCAGATGGAAAGTGAATGTGAGGTTATTGATGTCCCAGGACTTGGCAATGCCGGGTCCCGGTTTCAATGACGCGGGGTCAACACCCACCAATTGATCGTAGAGCATCTGACAGCGCCAGGTACCTTCTGATTCGTTGGCAACGAACGGATTAATGGTCGACGCTTCACCCAGCGTACCGATGATGATGCTTCCGCCTCTCGTGGCGGTTCCTCCACTCGAAGCGGTGCTGGACGATACTGGTGAACCACTCGATGCAACTGTACTGGCGGCGGTTGCAGTTGCAACGGCACCACCTGAGGCCGACGTGGACGTCGACGAACTCCCGGAACTACCACCACATGCGTCCAGCAGCAACCCGATGAGTCCGCCAGAAAGGCCGAGCGCCGCACCTCGTTTTACAACCTGGCGCCGGGACAATCTTCCCGAGATTACGTCATGGTAGAGATTCAGAAACTGAGGGTCTTTACGTTCATTCACGATGTTCTTTCCTTCACACAACTACGATAGCACTACAACCGAATGGTCATACTTTCGATATCTCGTGGGTAGTACGTAATACGCTCGGCGCCGTTTGAGCGGATAACAACGGTGTCCGAATGACGGAATCCGGCCAGTCCCGGCACGTAGATTCCCGGTTCGACCGAAAAGACCATATTCTCCTGGAGAAGCCGCTCATCCCCCTTGTCTATGTAGGGAGCCTCATGTCCCTCCAAACCAATTCCGTGTCCGGTGTGATGGCGTTGATGTGCTGCAACACCGAGTTCTTTGAAAGCTGCGGAGACTTCGAGCTCGACATCTGAGAGTTTGCGGCCAGGTTTGAGAGCGTCAAAGGCCACTTGTTGCAGCTGCAGCATTTGATCAAACGACTTTCTAAACTGCTCGCTTGGCTCGCCGATTATCATCGTTCGCTCGAGCTCTGACTGATAACCAGCGACATCGGCACCAGCACCGGTCACGAGCACATCGCCTCGCTGAAGACCAAGACTACTGGCCAATGGGTGGGGAAACGAAGTGTTGGCACCCGCGTGGAACATGGCGATTGCAGGATTTGGAGCAGTCCAAGCCCCAGATTCGGGATGGTACGTTGGTCCGAGGGCGGCAAGCATAATGCGACTCGCCTCCGCAGAGGCTTCAAGTGCGATGTCTAGTTCATTACGCCCGAGCTGAAGGCGCTCCTGCATGAGCCGATGTGCGAGGTTCCCCCACTTTGCACTCTCATACACATAGCGAAGCTCATTCTCGCTCTTGACCATTCTCAAACCATCGATAATATCGCGGGCCTTCTCAGCATGTCCCACCCAAACGTCGGTGAGATCAGGGCCATCGTAGCCGTTGATGTCATGAGCCCCGTTGTTGTCGAAGCCAATCCGCTTCCCGCTGAGATGCATCTCGGAAAGCAGATCCACCAGATGTTCCAGCGGATGCTTCGTGCCGCCAGTTGGAAATTCTGGGTACACCTTGACGTGCTTGACGCTGGGCGACTTTGCGATGTGCTCTTGCTCCAGCTGCGGAATCAACGCACCAAGTTCTGCTTCGAGGGGAACGACAATCGCCATCGGACGCTCGGTCGTCAAGTGAAAAAAGCCAGATACATATGCCATTCGAATGGGATGAAATAGAACAAGTGCATCAAGATTGCGCTGCACAAGCTCCGCCCGCACCCGTGAGACGCGCTCGTCGTATTCAGATTGCTGAATGGCCCAAGTCTCAACTGGAGTTCCGGCATTCGCAGTCATCTTTAGCTACCTTTCCGAACGGAAAGCAGGCAATTTGTCGCTTCCGTTGACGATGGATTGAATCTGTCGCGATCTTCGGAGTCAAGTGCTGAAGTAAGCTAGGTGAACTCGAGAAGAATTTACTCATCAGGACATGAACAGCCCATTCCCCCCAACCGGAGTACCCAAAATCCAGTCAAGTCGATCCGCTGGGAGCGAGCCGACTTAGATTGGAATGGTTAGGCTCTCAAGGTCTCGTGGGTAGTACGTAATGTACTCAATACCTGTTTCAGTGACGGCTACCGTATCTGAGTGCCGGAAACCGGCAAAACCTGGGACGTAGATTCCCGGCTCAACAGTGAAAACCATGCCCACTTCGATCGTCCGGTCGTCACCGGTATCCAAGAATGGAGCTTCATGGATCAACGTCGATTTAGCATGTCCTGTGTGATGACGCCAGTTGGCGTTCAAATCATGCTCATCGAAGTACGCATGAACGGCACGATCCACGTCGCAGCATTTGATACCTGGTTTGATCGCATCGAGTGCAAGCGTCTGGGCACCCAACATGAGATTGAAATAGCGCTCTTGCTCCAGTGATGGCTCGCCCATGATCATCGCGCGCTCGAGCTCGCTCCCGTAACCCCAAACGTCCGCGCCTGCGCCAGTAACTAACACGTCACCTGCCTTAAGCTTCGCGTTACTCGTCATCGCATGTGGCAAGGCGGAGTCTTTGCCGATCTGACCGCGGAATCCGGCATGCGCGGGCATACTTCCAGCACCTACTGGACGATACTCGGCGCCTAATGTTCTGATCATAGTCTGAGATGCTTCGTACGACGCTCGCATCGAGATTTCAGTCTCGCTGACGCCAATCTGACAGAACTCCTGTAAATAGACGTGGGCCAGGTTTCCCCAGCGCGCGCTCTCCCGAATCAATGCGAGTTCTTCCGGCGAATTGATCATCTCAAGGTATTCTATGTCGTTGTTGATGTTTAGGATCGTCGCATCAGGCAAAAGTTCGCTTACGCGCGGCCCACGATAGCCATAGATATTGCCATAGCCATCTGCGTCGACACCGATACGCGCGGTCTCCAGGCCGAACTCAACCAGGATGTCCTTCAAGAATTCCATCGGATGACGATCGCCCGGATACTCGGGATAGGAACGAACGGAATCGGCGATTACGAATTCCTCGGCGTGCTCCTCTTCGAGACGAGGTACGAGCAATGCCGAAGACGATGGAGTTAGCACGTATGCGATAGGGCGTTCGGTCGGAATAAAGCCCCATCGAGAACAGTAGCGAATGTTATTCGGGTTGAATAGGACAAGGCCGCCGATGTCTTGTCCTTGGGTTCGTTGGAAAATCGCGTTTCGGTGGCGCTCATATTCCATCTCGGTCAGTCGAAGCTGCGGCATCGTAGAGGCTCCTTATGAGACGTTTCGTCTATCCAATTCGAGTAGGAGCATGCCTTAGATCATATCCGTGTCTCATCTCTCCAATTACTAGACTCGGTCGGAGATGCGTCCGTTTCGGATATCGTCTGGTCGCAATTTTCCAGCTGATATCGTATCGCAATAGGTCTGTCGGGAGTCTGCATCGGTACTCTCATGTAAGCGAGTCCAATTTCATCCGTAAGCTGACTGCGTAAGGGTTCATGCCTCACCGTCGACACAAACCTAGCAATCCAGTGCGCGAGTGTCAACGCGTCAACCACGTCGATTTCCTCTTATGACAATCTCTATAATGACGCGGCCATGTCCATCTCTAATCTACGTCATCCGCCGCGATCCGGTTCGGTTTCAGCAGAATAGGTACAACAAGGGCCATGAATGCACCGATCAGGTAATCCTCATTTCTTCATCTAGCTCCAAAACGCCAGGCAAACAACGAGCAAGTTGCGGCGGGTTACGCGACTTGGCACGCCGTACAATGCGCAATGCTGGAAGGTAGCCACCAGCGAACCTACGCAGTCTGTTTCACACAAACCGGTCACGCCCCGTCAAGTGTGTGAAAGCGTCGCTCTCGGATTTTCCCGTCACTCTGTGCCAGCGAGCTCACTCTCGTGAAATAGACATTCAAGTTCCCCTCACTCCAGATCACCGGGCCACAGCAAACCTGAGTGGCTTCAGTTGAGGAAAATGATGTTGACAGGTCAGATCCCTGCTCGCTCTAAAAGCGAATCTGTTGCAAACAAATGATTCAATAGCCATGGGGCTATATCATATTTATCCTCTCTACTGGCCGTGAAGTTGATGTCGCCGCAAGTGAAACTATGTGGCAGACATCAGGGGGCGAGGTTTGTTGCCTGACCACGGGACATACGAATGTTCACTGTCCAATAGCGGTTTCGTCCATTGACCCGCCAACAGCGCGGGTGCTACGATGGCTGGTGACGTACATTTCCGGTACGTACCGCAATATACCATTGTGTGCTATTTCACCTGACACTGTTGATCCGCCATCTGGCTGCACGAGCTGCAGATCGGGCAATGACGCACAACTGGAGGATACGTGAGCAACGAGCAAACATTACTGAATGCCGTGCATTGGCGGCTGGCCGGTCCGTTCCGGGGCGGTCGCGTAGTGGCCGTCGCCGGGCACCCAGTTGACCCCCTCACCTATTACTTTGGCGCTTGCTCTGGGGGTGTCTGGAAGACTTCCGACGCTGGCCGCACCTGGAGCAACGTCTCGGATGGTTACTTCAAGACAGCCTCGGTCGGAGCCATCGCGGTCGCCGAATCGGATCCCAACGTCATCTACGCGGGAATGGGCGAATCCTGCATTCGCGGCAACGTCTCTCATGGGGACGGAGTCTACAAATCGTACGACGCCGGTGAGACCTGGCAGCATTGTGGGTTGGAGGCCACCAGGCACATCGCGCGGGTTCGGGTGCATCCGAAGGACCCGAATCTCGTCTATGTCGCTGCCTTTGGTCATGCCTTCGGCGCCAATCCGGAGCGGGGCATCTTTCGCTCGAAAGACGGCGGCCAGACCTGGGAACACGTCCTGTTCCGCAACGAGCAGACCGGTGCCGCCGACCTGTGCATGGACCCGAACAACCCTCGCGTCCTCTACGCCTCACTGTGGGAGGCGCAGCGCTACCCCTATCAGTTGATCAGCGGCGGTGAGGGGAGCGGCATCTTCAAGACGACTGACGGCGGCGACACCTGGACCGAACTGACCAATAACCCGGGGCTGCCAGACGGGCTCAAGGGTCGCATTGGCGTCGCGGTTTCGCCGGCAAACTCGAAGCGAATCTGGGCGGTCATCGAAGCAGAAGCGGGCGGACTCTACCGTTCGGATGATGGCGGAGCTACCTGGAAGCTCACGTCCGACAGTCCAGATCTGCGCCAGCGCCCCTGGTACTACATGCACCTGTTCGCGGATCCGGTTGAAGCTGAGACGGTCTATTGCCTGAACCTGGGCATGTGGAAGTCGACGGATGGTGGTTCGAACTTCAAAGAGATTCCAACGCCGCACGGCGACAACCACGACCTCTGGATCGACCCAACGAACACACAGCGAATGATCGAGGGGAACGACGGCGGCGCCAATGTATCGTTCAACGGCGGGGTGACCTGGTCGACAATCTATAACCAACCGACGGCGCAGTTCTATCACGTCATCACCGACAATCAATTCCCCTACCGTATCTACGGTGCACAGCAGGACAACTCGACAATCTCAGTCCCCAGCTACTCCGATGGCGGCGCGATCACCAACGACGAATGCTTCCCGGTGGGTGGCGGCGAAAGCGGCTATATCGCGATCGATCCACGGGATCCCAACATCATCTACGCCGGAAGCTACGCCTCCCGTATGACACGCTACGATCATCGGAGCAACCAGGAGGTCGACATCACCGTCTGGCCGGATGACCCGATCGGATACGGGGCTGAGGCGATGAAGTATCGCTTTCAGTGGACCTTCCCGATCGTCATCTCGCCCCACGATCCGGACGTCCTCTACGCCACCGGCAACCACGTGATGCGCTCCAGATCGGGCGGGCAGCAATGGGAAGAGGCGAGTCCCGACCTGACGCGAGGAGATCCTGAGACGCTGGGATCGTCGGGTGGCCCGATCACCAAGGACAACGTCTCCACCGAGTACTACGGCACGGTCTTCGCCTTCGCGGAATCGCTGGTGCAGGCGGGTGTCCTCTGGGCTGGCTCGGACGACGGCATGATTCACGTCTCACGCGACGGCGGCGACAATTGGACGAACGTCACCCCACAGTTACTCCCGGACTGGTCACTGATCAGCATCATCGAGCCGTCGCCGCACGATCCCGCCACAGCCTATGTGGCCGCGACCTGCTACAAGATGGACGACTTCAGACCATACTTCCTCAAGACGAACGACTACGGCGAAAACTGGCATCTGATCACCAACGGTATCCGCGAAAACGACTTCTCGCGCGCGATCCGTGAGGATCCGGCTCGGCGTGGGCTACTTTACGCCGGCACCGAGACCGGACTGTATGTCTCCTGGGACAGCGGCGAGAATTGGCACGCCATCGGCGGCGACTTTCCGGTCGTGCCGGTCCATGACCTGGTCGTACACGACACCGATCTGGTGGTGGCGACACACGGTCGTGCCTTCTGGGTGCTCGATGACCTGACGATGATCCGCGCCTGGCCAGAGAATTCCGACAACGCCCCCGCAACCCTCTTCACGCCACGCCCGACCTACCAGCTACATGGTCCACGGCGCTGGGGCGACGACACCGCCATTGGCTACAAAAACTATGGACTCGGGCTGCGCAACAATGAGGCGATCGGCGAGATCGTCTCGGATGGCGATGGAAAGACGGCAACCCGGCTCCTGACAGCAGGTAACAATGCGCCGCTCGGCGTCATGGTCAACTATCGGGTCTCCAAGTCCAGCGCCAAGTCGGTCAGCCTTAGCTTCCACGATGCACAGGGCAACCTGATCAAGAAGTTCCCGGACGGCGACACGAAAGTGCCAGGCGGTTCTGGGTTCCACCGCTTCATCTGGGATATGCGCTACCCCGACGCCACCAAACTCCCCGGCAGCCAGGCCGGTCTCTCCGGCTACTGGGGTGGGAGCACCATCGGTCCGGAAGCGGTGCCGGGCGAATACGAGGTTCGGCTGGAGGTGGACGGCGCGGTCGAGTCACAGCGTTTCACCATCGTGAAAGACCCACGCGTGAGCGCCAATCAGGAGGATCTTCAGGCCCAGTTTGATCTACTCATCGGCATACGCGACAAACTGACTGAAGTCCACGAGGCAGTGCTGCGCAGCCGCGGCCTCAGGGAACAGATCGGTCTGTGGCAGAAGCGGCTGAACGAGACCGGTAAGTCTGACCTTGCCAAAAAGGCTGGAGAGGTTACCGATAAGCTGCTCGCTGCTGAGGGGGAATTGGTCGAATCACGCAGCCAAAGCACGGCCGACGTTTTCAACTATCCGCCCAAGGTAAACCGGAAGCTGGCCTCGCTCCAGTCGACCGTCGCCTACGGCCAGTCGCGACCGCCGCAGCAGTGCTATGACGTGTTTGACGAGCTTTGCGAATGGGCCAACCGAGATCTCGCCAAGCTAGGCCAGGTGATCGAGACCGAAGTCAGCGCACTAAACCAGAAGCTCGGCACGGCCAACGTCGCGGCCATCGGCTAGTGCACCCTGGCGATCACCTGGCCCACTTCACGGGGTTGGGTGATCGCCACCTCGCACCAAAGCGTCAGATACGGAGAACCTATGACATCCACATCGAGCGGCCTTCCTGAGCAAGGTCCTAAGACGATCGCCACCGGTAAAAAGGCGATGGTTTCGACATCGCATCCTCTGGTGACCGAAGCGGCGTTGCGCGTGCTGCGCGACGGAGGAAACGCGGTCGATGCGATGCTCACGGCCATGCCGCTGCAGCACGTCGTCGAGCCGCAGATGTCGACCATCGCGGGCGGGTTCGCCATGCTCTATTGGGAAGCTCGCAGCGGCAAGGCATACCTACTCAACGCCGAACTGGACCATCCCACAGGTGGTCCGATGCCACGCGGCTATCCGGAGAGCGAGCGAGGCGTCGCCGAAACGTCGGGACAGCGCATCGCCGTCCCCGGGACCGTCGTCGGGATGAAGGCGGCAGCTGAACGCTTTGGCACGCGTTCCTGGGATTCCTACTTCGCGCCAGCCATTGACGCGGCGGAGGCAGGTTTCCCGATGTACTCCTTCCTCTACGGAGAGATGGCCAACGACTTCGACCGATTGGTTCACTACGAGTCGGGACGCGAACGCTACACGCCGGGCGGGTTCCTGCCACCCGTCGGTACGATCTATCGCCAGCCGAAACTCGCGCAGACGTTGCGGCGAATCGCCCAACCGGACGGGCCGGACTGGTTCCAGACCGGCGAGTTCGCCCGTCACTTCGTGGGTGCAGTCAATGCCGCAGGTGGGCATATGAGCCTCGACGACCTGGCGAGCTACGAAGCCCGCTGGGACGAACCAGTACGCTATCGCTTCGGAGATGATGACCTACTCAGCGGTACCCCACCCATCAACGGCGGACTCTACACCGCGCTCGTGCTCGGGCTGCTGGAGCGAGCTGGGCTCGATCCGTCACAACCCTGGCTGACGTCACCTCTTGCTGTCGCGACAATTGGCCGCATACTGGCAGCCGCCGATCAACATGTTGGGCAGTACTGTCAAGATCCGCGGGCCGTCGCGGTTCCGCTCGACGTACTCCTTTCGAGCGAGTACCTCGACCTCCAGGCCAGGTTGCTCCTCGAGAGCTTCCCACAGGTCGATCTCACCGCGCCAGGCAAAGGAGATAATCAGGCAACGCCGACCCATCACACACCGGGTAGCACCGACAGCAATCACATTGTCATCGTCGATGAGGCGGGCAACTGGCTGACGATGCTGCACACGGTCTATGGCACGCCGTTCGGCACCGGACTCGTGGTGGACGGAGTTGGAGTCAACTCAGGCAACGGCTTCGCCGGCCTCGCGACTGGACCAGGCCGGCGCATTATCACGCCGCTGACACCGGTGCTGGCGCTGCGCGACGGCAAACCGTGGCTGGGCATCGGCACTCCGGGCACGGCCAATCAGACCATCGCGCTGATGCTTATCAATCTGCTGCATTACAAGATGGATCTGGCCGAGGCGATCGGCGCGCCGCGCTTTCGTATGGTACCGCAGGAGGAGTTTCGATCCGGCTGGGACATCGGCACGCTGGCCCACGAGGACCGCCTGCCGGCCGAGACTCTGGCTGGACTTGCCCGATTGGGCATCGAGACCCAGTCGCTTGGCACCTACAACTGGCATACGGGCTCGGTTCAGGTGGTGCAGCGGAATCTGGCTACAGGCGAGTTGACCGGCGCCGCCGACCTACGACGGGCAGGGTTAGCAAAGGGGTATTAGCGAGTGGGTTAGACCTGGGTATCAGAACGTGGTGGCGGGCGCTCTGTCCGCCTTCGCACGCCTAATCACGGTCCATTGTCGGATCAGAAACCAGTTGGTGACTCATGCTGACCGACAGCGTGTTCAAGACTCGACGAAGGCGGACAGAGCACCCGTCACTACACTGGTTTCTCGTGGAGCCACCAACCGAAGATCCCTCGACACTTCTGGAAGCCGCGCCACAGTTCCCGATCCCTACTTCGCGTCCTTCGGACCCAATCTCGGGATCTCGGGGGCTTTACCCCGCTTGTAGACCATGATGGTGCGGTTGAAGGTGATCACGACCGTGCCCTGCTGGTTGTAGCCGGTCGTCTTCACCGTCACAATACCGACATTCGGCCGCGACTTCGACTCGCGCTTGCTCAGCACCTCAGACTGTGAATAGATGGTATCCCCTTCGAAGACGGGGTTGGGTAGGCGCACCTCATCCCAGCCGAGATTCGCCATCACGTTCTGCGAGATATCGGTCACGCTTTGGCCGGTGACGAGGGCCAGCGTGAAGGTCGAATCGACCAGTGGCTTGCCGAACTCGGTCTGCGCCGCGTAGTGATGATCGAAGTGGATCGGCGCGGTGTTCTGGGTCAGGAGAGTGAACCAGATATTGTCGGTGGTCGTCACCGTGCGGCCGAGCGGGTGCCGGTAAACGTCACCCACTTCGAAATCCTCGTAAAAGCGGCCAATCCAGCCCTGTTTCTCGGTCATATTGTCTGCCGTCCTCACATGAGCCGATGGCAAGCATCGCCCTTGCATCCAATTGGCTAGAATTCATCCCCGTCAGACCGCACCGGTAGCATGAAGCTGCCCGATCTCGCCGTCATCGTATCCAAGCTCGGCCAGGATAGCGTCCGTGTGAGCTCCCAGGGCTGGGATCGGCCCCATGGCGTAGTCGAGCCCGCTCATTTCAACCGGCGGCAGCAAAGCTCGCAGTGAGCCGACCGGCGAATCGATCTCGCGCCAGCGGTCACGCGCTGCTAACTGCGGATGGTCGATGAAATCCTGCACTGAGTTCATGCGCGCGTTGGCGATCTGCGCCTCGTCGAGCCGCGCGACCACCTCGGCCGCGGTCAGCTGCGAGAAGACCTCGGCGATCAATGCCTGGAGATCGTCTCGATGCTCAACCCGCATGCCCGCGGACGAAAAGCGCAGATCGACGGCCACGTCAGGTCGCCGCAGCACAACCTCACAGAACTTGACCCATTCGCGTTCGTTTTGCACCGCCAGATTCACTGCACGGCCATCGCCGGCTGTGAATGGGCCGTACGGTGCAATCGAGGCATGGCTGGCACCGTAGCGTCCCGGCTGCGTCCCCCCGTAAGCGGTCAAGTACATCGGGTGACTCATCCACTCGCCCAGCGTGTCGAACAATGCAATATCCAACTCGGCACCATCACCGGTCCGCTCTCGCTGATAGAGTGCGGTCAGCACGCCTGAGAAGGCGTACATGCCACCGGAAATATCGGCCACGGAGATGCCCACCTTAGACGGTGTATCGGGCGTGCCAGTCGTCGAGACCAATCCCGTCTCGCATTGAATCAGCAGGTCGTAGGCTTTCCTGTCTCGATATGGACCCGAGGTGCCATAGCCGGACATGGCGCAGGTAATCAGGCGCGAATTGTCGGCCCGCACCGTTTCGGCACCGAACCCCAGCCGTTCGACCGCGCCGGGCGCCAGGTTGTGCAGGAAGACATCGGCCGTCCGCAGCAACTTGCGCAAGATCTCTTTGGCCTCCGGCTGTTTGAGATCGAGCGTCAGCGATTCTTTGCCGCGGTTGAGCCAAACGAAGTAGCTGGCCAGGCCGTTCACCTTCGTGTCGTACCCGCGCGCGAAAGTCTCCGCTCCCAACGCGCTCGATCTTAATGACTCGCGCGCCAAGGTCCGCCAGTTGGCGCGTCGCGAACGGCGCGGCGACGGCCTGCTCCAGCGCAATGACCGTGATTCCCTCGAGCGGCAGCATCAGAACGACCTCGGCAAACCGAGCACATGCTCGGCGACGTACGAAAGAATCAGATTGGTCGAGATCGGTGCCACTTGATAGAGACGCGTCTCCCGGAACTTGCGTTCAATATCATATTCGACGGCGAAGCCATAGCCGCCGTGCGTCTGAATAGCGACGTTGGCTGCCTCCCAGGAGGCATCGGCGGCCAGCATCTTCGACATATTCGCCTCGGCGCCGCAGGGCTCTCCGTTGTCGAACATCTCGGCAGCACGATAACGCATCAGGTCGGCGGCGCGAATGTTGACATGGGCCCGCGCGATCGGGAACTGAATACCCTGATTCTGGCCGATCGGCCGGTCGAAGATAACCCGGCCTTTCGCGTAGTTGGAGGCGCGATCGATGAACCAATCGCCGTCACCGATGCACTCGGCCGCGATCAGAATCCGTTCAGCGTTCATGCCGTCGAGGATGTAACGGAAGCCACGTCCCTCCTCGCCGATCAGGTTCTCGGCCGGGATCCGCAGGTCATCGAAAAAGAGCGCGTTGGTGTCATGGTTCATCATGGTCTCGATCGGATGCACCTCGAGTCCGTTGCCAACTGCCTCCCGCAGGTCGACCAGAAAGACGGAAAGCCCTTCCGACCTGCGCTGCACCTGATCGCGCGGCGTAGTACGTGCCAGCAAGATCATCAGGTCGGAATGTGGCACGCGCGAGATGAAGACCTTCTGCCCTCGGATGACGTAATGATCGCCCGAACGCGTTGCCGTGGTCTTGATCTTGGTGGTGTCGGTACCGGCATCCGGTTCAGTCACACCAAAGGCCTGCAATCGCAGCTCGCCGCTTGCTATCTTGGGTAGGTACCGGCGCTTCTGCTCGTCGGAACCATGGCGCAACAGAGTGCCCATCGTATACATCTGAGCGTGACAGGCGCCAGCGTTACCTCCGGAACGGTTCACCTCTTCCAGAATGATTGAGGCCTCGGTCACACCAAAGCCGAGACCACCATATTCCTCGGGAATCAGCGCACCCAGGAAGCTGGCGTCGGTCATGGCTTTGACGAACTTCTCCGGATACGCCCGTTCATTATCGAGCTCGCGCCAGTACTCGTCGGGGAAACGAGCGCAAAGCTCGCGGACGGCTTTCCTCAACTCGTCATGGAGCTGTTTTGTCTCGACCACCAGTTCATCCTCCCAGCTTTCGACCAAATAGGTCTAACACCCCGGTTACTATAAACCGATGCGTTCAATTGCGCGGAGTGAGAACCGACTACGAGCGAACCCGGCTGGGCTTGACGGCGTACGCTTCGAGCGCACGTCACCCCGGTGGTGGTTGTGCCAGCTGGTAGAGCCGGACTTCCACACCGTTAACCACGTGATCGTCGATCTGCTGACCGTGATCGGCAAGCCAGGTCGCCAGAATGGCGTGCGGATCCTCTGCTCCAACCCGATCGGGCGACTGAATCAGCCAGAAGCGCGTGGCATTGCCCGCCTGCTCGTGCAACATACGCACCATCGCGGCCTGATCGAACCACTCGGCCCGAAACGTCGGAATCGCCAGCGCCTTGTACTGATTGAGCCCCGCCTGGCGCTGGATGAAGTAGTCGTAGGTGGTGATCATGTAGCCGGGTTCGACCAGAATGACGTCACCAGGCTGGGCATGATCGCCGATCCAGGCATAGGCCGATCGCCAGTCCTCCTTCTGAGCACTTTGAGCACGATTAACGTCGCGCAGTGGTCCCCAGGCGAATGTCAGGAGCAGGAACATAGCGGCGATGCCAAGCGGGAAAACGACGCGCTGACGAATCAGCCAGGTCACCGCGACGGCGATCAGGAGCAAATAGGCGGGCAGCGCTACGATGCCGTAGCGATCAGAAAAGACCGACTGTCGCAATGAAACAATCCACAGCCCGAGAACCGGCACGATGGTCAGCAGGGCGAAGAGAAGCCACCAGTTATGTCGTCGACGCATCACTCCCAGCGCCACGACGCCGATGACAGCCAACCCGGCATAGAGGATCGCCGCGCGGATCTGATCGGTCATGTCGTAGCGGTTGACGGCGAACTTGATGCCGAAAATCTTGATCGCATCCCATAAACCAACGTCTGGTTGCCAGGTCACCACCTGACCGCCGATCACCTTGATCGCCCAGGCGGCAATCGGGAGGTATGGCACCGTGAGGGCAGCTGCCGCGATGAGCCAGTTTCGCTCTCGACCACGCCATTGCCGGTACGACAGGACTGCATAGAGCGATTGTGCCGCGAAGACGAGCACCGTCGCGACATGGGTATAGAACATCAAGCTCGTGGAGACGACGTATGCCAGCCACCAGAGCTTGCGATTGGTCTCCAGCGCCGCGACGAATGCGTACGTAGATGCCAGTGCCAGAAGCACCACCATGGAGTACATCTTCGCCTCTTGCGAGTACCAGACGTGATAGGGCGAGATGGCAAGCAGACCCGCGGCAAGCAGACCCGCGGTCGAGCCCGCAACACGACGTGCCAGCAGGTAGAGAAGGGGAATCGCCAGCGTACCTGCGACGGCTGAGGGAAGCCGAACAGCGATCTCCGAGATTCCGGCGATCCGAATCCAGATTGCCAGCAAGACGTCGTAGAGCGGCCCGTTCTCACCCTGCGCGACGAATGTGTGCAACACCTGACTGAACGGGCGCTGAGCGCGAATCACCACGTCAATTTCATCGAACCACAGGCTCTGTCGATTCAGCTCGGTTAGGCGTAGATAGGCCCCTACAAGCAGTATCGCCGTCAACACGACGTAATGAACAACCCAGGCATAGGAGCGGAGGTTGAAGTCGGGTGCGATGTGGTTGGCCGTCGTCGTTCTCACGCCCGCGCCATCCCCAGCGACCATGAGATGTCACCGGAGGCATGATTTCTCTCCAGCAGCGTTTCGGTGTTTACAATGTCGGTCAAGACTACTGGCAGCATTCGTTCCGAGTTCCGGCCACTGACGTTGACATGTCTCCTCAAGCGACGTTGCACGTCAATCGAGGTTGCGTCGCTATGGTTGCTCATAGGTGGCAGTGACAACTGTATGCAACCCACCCCGCACGTTGAAATCACCCGTGACGGTGGCACGACGCGGAGACATGGCGCTGACGAGATCGTCGAGAATTGTGTTCGTCACCTTCTCGTGAAAAGCCCCTTCGTTTCGATACGACCAGAAATAGAGCTTGAGCGACTTGAGCTCGACACACAGCCGATCCGGTACGTAGTTGACTGTAATGGTGGCGAAGTCGGGCTGGCCGGTCATTGGACAGACGCAGGTGAACTCGGGTGTCGAAATATTGATTTCGTAGTCCCGATCAGGGTTTGGATTGGGGAAGGTCTCGAGCGTCCTACTCGGCTCGGCTGGCATCTAAATCTCCCTGCTAATTGGTCTGGCAACTCCCGGCAGTCGAGGGATGCCTCGTGATTCCTCAAGTATACGGGCAGAATCGCCTGGGCAAATTGTCGGGACAATCCTGACGGATTGTCGCAGGGACTTGCGGATCGCGACCAGAGGCGTCATGCTGTAGAATGCGTGATGCAAGTGAGAAGGAGTAGGGTCCGGATATGCGTGGAATTGAAGAACATCGGCTGACCAGTAAAGAGCGCAAGGTCGTCATCGGCGTCACGATCTTCATGGCGCTGCTACTCGCCCTCTGGATTTTCACCATTATCTGGATGCTGCCGAATCCCAGCCAGGGCTTAGTCTAGCTCCAGCTTCTCGACTCCAGATTCAGTACACGACCGGGTCGCCGTCCATTGATGGACGGCCTTTCCTTCGCTCGGAATACTCAGCCTGCCATCACACGTCATCGCAGCGCGACGAGATAGACGCCTAGCAGCGCAAGCTGCGCGACCACGATCAAGGCCATCCGCATCAGGAAGCTCCGCTTTTTCGTCTTGTGACGTACCAGACGCATCGCCAAGATCGCGCCGGGAGAACCGCCCACCAGCACGATGCCGAGGAGTACGTTCTCCGGTACGCGCGTCAGCCTTCCTCCGGAGATTCTCTTGTCATAGATGAACGCAATGATGGCGGTAGCGTTGACTGCGACGAGCCAGTCTAACGTGAAGCTCGCTAGCAGGGTGCGCCACGCGAGGAACGCAAACAAACTGGCAACCAGGACGGTGAATAACACACTGTACAGGGCAAACGGATTGAGATACCGTCTGGTATCTCGTTCACGGGACGTCTTCGATACGGCAGCGCGACTGGCGGCTCATCGCGCTATTTTCGCAGAAAACGGGAGCATGCGCGTCGCATGCTCCCGGAAGATCGCTATTCGCCCGTATCTCGACTTCCGCTTAGAAACCACCCGTCCCGTTTGGCGTGCCGTTCCCGGTCGGACCATCGTAGCCATTGCCAGCGGTGCAGAGATAGCTGCCACCACAGCTTCCATTGCTGCCGCTCGTGATGTCATTCAGCGACGAGATCTGAGCGTATGGATACGAGCCATCACTGATCGAGCTGGTGTTTCCGGCCAGGGCATAGACGCTGGCGATGATCGGGGACGCCACACTGGTCCCACCGAAGACGAGCCAACCACTCTGGCCCATGTAACTATAACTATCATAGACCGCGACGCCGGTCGCCGGGTCTGCAACGGCCGCGACATCAGCCACTGTCCGGTTAGAGCAACCTGAGTCAGTCTGCCAGCTTGGTTTCGACTCATAGGCACTGCAGCCGCTACCGGTACCGCTCCAAACAGTCTCGGTCCAGCCACGAGTATTCGACGCCGGATTCAACGTCGTCCCACCCACGGCCGTCACGAACGGCGAGGCGGCCGGGTACTCGACGCCGTAGCCCGAATCGCCAGCGCTGGCGGTGATCGCAACGCCTGCATGGTTGAAGTTGGAATCCATCGCTGTCTCGCTACTGAATTCGCTTCCACCCCAGCTGTTGCTGACTGCTACGACACCGGGATAGCTCGCTGCCGTGTTTTCAGCCGTGGCGAGATCGGAAAATCTGTTGGAATTGGCTTCAACCAACAAAATCTTGCAGTTCGGGCAAATCGCTGAAACCATGTCGAGATCGAGTGAGATCTCTTCGGCCCAGCCGCCGTTTGATCGCGGGTAATGCGTGCCGCCGGTTTGGTTGATCTTGATGAAGCACCCATTACTGGTTGTGCATGGCGGCAGACCGAACTGACTACGATAGACCGCCAGGTCGGCCTCGGCGTTAGGATCGTCATACGCGTCGACGATCGCAACGATTGGTACGCTGTCTGCGTTAAAAACTACCAGTGGGAGATTGTAGGCAGCCTGAAGATCGCTTGGTCCATAGCCTTGGGGCGTGGTCGGTGTAGGCGTTGGTGTCGTCGTTGGGGTTGGAGTTGGCTTTCCGCCTCCACCATGTCCGCCCTTGTCGGTACGAATAATGGAGTTGCAAAGCGCCGTTCCCACCTGAGCCGGGCCAGGGCAAACCGGTCTTACCGAAATGGAGACTGCGAGTCCTGGCGGCGCTGAAGATCTCTGTGCCCAGACGCTGGCCGGAACCAGCGCAAGCATGAGCACGAGCCCAACGGCAATCAATACGCGACGCGATCTGCTCACGCAATCCTTCCCTTCCGTTGCCATCTACTGGTGTCCAAGGCGACACCTTTGAACGAATGAACGTAGATCCATGGCCGTACGCGCACAAATCGAGTAGCCCCGACTCGGTGCGGTACCCCACAAGGTCAGACTCAGAGCCCAACCAAAAAAGACAGATTGCCGTATGACAAACCAACCGCAGTATACTCGCTCGCGCGCGGGTCGAACATACGACATTTGGATAACCGGATGTCGACTACCGTACTTGACAAACCTCGGCACCGGCCGTCAACTGCCCGCACCCACCCGACCGTCCGAACCAAGGTCTGGTCATTCGTCGGTTGTTGGAACCAGATCTTCCTCGCGAAGCGGCAATAGCAACACGGCGGCAAGTGGGACACCAGCCAGAAGCAAGAAACCAAGACGTAGATCGATGTCCGACAAGTAGCCAACGAGCAGCTTCATGACCATCGTGAACGCACCCTCGAGCATCGCGATGACGGAAATCGCGGTCGCTCGATTGTAGGATGAGATGTGAGCATTTCGCATCGTCGCGATCAGTGGATAGCGAAGCTGCATCCCGCCAAAGCTCACCACGAAGAGAGCGGCAGCCAGGTAGGCATGGAAGACCAGCGCCATCGCAATATAGCCAGCGATCGGCAGCACGTTACCGATGAGAAATGTCCGTCTCATTCCAAAGACCGTCTCGAGCCGGTGGCTGGATCGCGATGCGACGGCACCCAGCCCGGCTCCTGCCGCGGCCGCGAGGCCATATAGCGCCGCTGGAGTACCCGACTCTTGAAAGTAGGGCTGGTAGAGGAAGAGGAGCGCGTATGGCAATGGATCACTCAAGACTGAGAGTGACACTATCCGGCGCAGCTTCGGATTCTTCCTGATAAGCGAAAAACCGGCGCGCGCTAGATTCAAACCCCCAATCCGCTGCGCAACGTCTTTCTCGGTCTGCCGATTTGGGATCGTCAAGACGGTGATCGTTCCGACCACCATGGCGACCGCGCTGAGAACGATGGCGATTTGAAAATAGCTTTCGGTCATCTGGCGCACGACCAGAATCGACAGGAGCGCTGATAGGATTCGTCCGAAGAGCGATGACGCCCAAAACGCACCCTGGGCCTGGCTCATCTGCGAGAGCTGGTCGCGCTCCTTCAGAGTTTCGTAAATCCACGCCTCAGCCGCTCCAGACCGGAACGTAACCGCAAGTCCGAGGACCGCGTAGGCCGCAAGAAAGAGCCAATATGCGTGCGACGCCAGCACGATCAGCAGCCACACGACCTGCAATCCGAACCCGAGGGACACCGATCGTTTCAGGCCGATACGGTCGGCCACGACGCCGGTTGGCACTTCCAGAAAGAGCGTGGCAAATCCTGTGAACGCTTCCAGCGAGAGGACCTGGAACAGACTCAGCCCGCGGCCGGTGTAGAAGAGGACCAGAATTGGAGAGTAGATCGTTACGGAAAGAAGGAAGTTCGCAAAGTTGAGACGCGCCAATGGGTCGCGTATCGAAATAACCGGAGATCTCCCACGAGACCATTCCGACACCCGATCCCTGCCATACCCCAACGTTGCTATCCTCCGACGTCGCCGCGTGCGGCTACCAGTGATCGAACCGATGCCGCACACAGTCTATCCCGTGAGTTCCCAATCTGTATCGGGAAAATGTCGTAATTGCATTCAAGTGGCAAGCAAATCAGCACGCTCCCGAATCAGCTGAATTTCTGCTGCACTGACGACGAGGCGATTGTATTTTGGTTGGACGTATCAAGTACGGGGAACGACCGCTCATAAAGATGGGCGGCCGTTGATCATCACAACTCGTTGGGAAACCCGCTCGCGGGCGGGCTGCGGCGCGTCTAGGTAGGGGTCACACGCGAATCCCGCAGAAAGCTCAGACTTGGACCGTAAACCTTTCAAGAACAGTGTTGAGCACTACTGACCGGCCTTACGCTCGTATAACACGACCGAAAGAGGCACGAAGACGATAAGTATTCCGAGTCCCCAGGCCAGTGACTGCCAAGCGTAGGATCCGACCGGCTGTCCCAAGATGAACGCACGCAACGCGTTGACCACCTGCGTCATAGGCTGATGCGCCGCAAACGCCTGAAGCCAGCCCGGCATGGTATCGGTGGGGACGAACGCGCTGCTCGCGAAGGTGAGCGGGAAGACGGCGATGAACATGCCGGCTTGCACGGCTTCTGGGGTTCGCAGCAGTACACCAGCGGTCACCCCTACCCAAGAAAGAGCGAAGCCGAAGAGGAGCAGCAGTCCCAATCCGGTAAGCCATCCAGTGATACTGCCGTGTGGCCGGAAACCAACCGCCAGCCCAACAACCAACATGACCGTGACGGCGAGCATGCCACGCAGCAAGTCCGTCAATGTTCTGCCGGCCACAACCGCCGAACGTGACATCGGAAGCGAACGGAACCGATCGATCAGTCCGAGTTTCAGGTCGTTCGATAGCCCGATACCGGTGCTCAGTGAGGAAAAGACGATGGTCTGCACAAAGATCCCGGCCATCAGGTAGTTGACGTAGCTCGTGCCGGGAACGTTGATCGCGCCGCCAAAGACATAGCGAAACAGAAGCACAAAGAGCACCGGCTGTACCGTTACGTCGAGCAACAGCTCCGGATTACGCGGAATGTGACGCAGATTTCGTTTCGCAATGGTCCAGGCATCGATGACCGCCCAGGAGAAGCGATCCCAGACGCCGAGACTAGATTTTGGTTGATCTCGCATCGTCGTGGCGCTCATGCCGCTTCTTCTCCCATCTGGCCGTCGTTGTTCTCGTCGTTCGAAAGTCGCGACGAACCGACGTCGTCGACCGCGTGACCAGTTAGTGTCAAGAAGACGTCGTCCAGAGTCGGTCGATGAAGACCAACGTCGTCAAGCTGGACGCCGGCCTCCTCAAGCTCGAGCACTACCCGAGACATCAGGCCTGATTCAGTTGCAACCGGCACCGAAAGACGACGCCGGTCGTCACCGATTTGAACCACACCCGAGCCGAACCGGCTCAGCACCTGCGCGGCAGCACCAGCATCACTTTCTGGAGTCAGGACGACCATCAGACGCGCGCCACCAACCTGGGTCTTCAACTCGTCGGAGGTGCCGACCGCGATGACTCGCCCTTCATCGATGACCGCGATCTCATCGGCGAGCCGGTCGGCCTCGTCGAGATACTGAGTGGTGAGGAGTAAAGTCGTTCCACCGGCCACCAACTCTTCAATTAGATCCCACATGCCTAAACGGCTGCGCGGATCGAGGCCGGTCGTCGGCTCATCAAGAAAGAGAACCGGCGGCTCCGCAACCAGACTGGCTGCCAGATCGAGCCTCCGGCGCATTCCGCCGGAATAGGTTTTGACCGGTCGTCCTCCCGCCTCGGACAGGTTAAACCGATCGAGGAGGTCGGTCGCTCGGCGACGAACGTGATCTTTCGGAAGATGATACAGGCGGCCGATCAATTCGAGGTTTTCCCGCCCAGTCAGGATGTCGTCGAGCGCGGCGTACTGACCGGTAAGCCCGATCCTCCGGCGTACCTCATCCGGGTGAGCGAGTACGTCGAATCCGGCAACCTCTGCCCGGCCGGAATCAGGTTTTAGGAGTGTCGAAAGAATGCGCACGGCTGTTGTCTTACCGGCGCCATTGGGACCGAGCACCCCGAGGATGCTCCCTTCTTTCACTTGCAGATCGACCCCACGCAACGCGTGTGTCTCGCCAAAGTGCTTTTGCAGTCCTTCTGCAATAACTGCATATCCGGAACTCGACATTGAACCTCCGGCAATCGCTGTGCATTCAATTAATACTTGACCAACTAACCGTCCGGTAAGTACACTGTTGTCGAAGATGCTCTCGGGGGAGCGCATCGCCTACTAACCGGTCGGTAAGTAATGTAACGCTCAAGCTCCTGTTTGTCAACCCTTGATTATTGGCAACCAGAGTGGCCTTGAGTTTTCGCGTAGCTATGGAGACGGTTAGGTATCCGATGAATGCCGCAACTGGTGGTCGCGAGCGTGTTCTGTGCGAAGCGCGACGACGTTTTCTTGAGCGTGGCTATGCCGAAGTGTCGATGCAGCAGATCGCCGATGCTGTTGGAATGACCAAGGCAGCCATCTACTATCACTTTCGCGACAAAGACGATCTCTTTGCTTCTGTTGTCGTGCAGGAGATGGCCCGGCAACGAGAAACTATTGAGCGGCAAATTGAAGGAGGCGGTTCCCTCTCCGACGTAACCGAACGAATCGCACGCTTGTACTTCGATCAGTTAAGTCCCGATAGCCTGCGCATGATGGCCGACTTCAAGAATCATGTTCCAGAGAATCGTCATGCGGATGTTCATGAAGAACTGGACCACTTTGTAAGCGTGCTGGCGGGGCTGTTCGAAGACGCTGCCGGACGCGGTGAGATTCGCGAGATCTCTCCTCGCATGGCCGCCTTTCTCTTCTTCCACACACTCGTCGGCTTCATCGTCAACTCGCCTCGTGATCCGCTCTTGATGCCACCCGATCGAGAAGCCGCGGCCGCACTCGTCTCCTCGATAGTGCTCCACGGGATCGCGGCGCCGGATCCGTCCACCAACGCCGGCAACGGTGTATCGCACCACGAAACGGCAGCAGCAGGCGGAGACCGGAACGAGTCACCTCGTGCAGACCAGATCGCATAGCAGCGTCTTCTGACGTCCCAGAAGGTTCTCTGACTGCGGCGCAAGGTTGCTATTGGGACGATCCGGCTGTTTGATCAACATTTCGAATTTGATTAAGAACCAACCGCTTCGCTGCGAGATCGCAGTTGAGCGGCTGGTTCACTTTGCTATTTGAAGTGCGGTCACGAGACCCGATATCGATCGCCGAACCCGACGGGGTAAGCGTCGATCAGCGAATGTCGAGAACACGGAAGCGGCGAATCTTCCGCAGCACAGTCTGCTCACGCTCCTCAACCCGCGGCTGCTCGTTCCTCTGCCCACGATCTTCCGACCATCGGCGAACTGGAACCGCGCGGATCACGGGCTTGCCATCCTGATTGACAACACTGTAGCGAATAACGGTCTGCACGTTGCACCTCCGAGTGCGCCCTCTCGGACACAAATAACCCCCGGCTGAAGCCGGAGGTGAAGTGCAACACTTACACACTGGTCCGGTTAGCCGGTGGCAACTTCTATTCGTTTGCCGGAACTACCGGGTTCCAATGCGGACCCTTTCACGAGGTCGATGTGCGGCGGCGAAATCGCATCTATTCCGCACCCATCTGCCTAGCATAGCTGCCAAGCCTATTAACGCTACCACCAACTTGACCCACCGTCAACTAGATCAGCCCGAACGGACGCCCAAATCAAATCAACCGGGCGCGCCGTTTTGCTCCCAGGTCAGATCGCGGTCCAGCCACCGTCTACCGCCAATGTGTGGCCAGTGATCATCGAGGCAGCAGGACTGGACAGGAAGACGACGGCCGCCGCGACCTCTTCCGGTTCACCGACTCGACCCAATGGAATGCGCCGTATCAGGTCTGGCCCGAGCTGAGGATCATCGAAGGTCGAGGCAGTGAGAGGAGTGCGGACGAAGGTCGGCGCAACGGCATTGATGCGCACACCCTTTGGTGCCCACTCAAGTGTTAGCACTCGAGTTAGGTTCACCACACCTGCCTTTGCCGAACAGTACGCAGCCCGCTTGTAGTATCCAACCAGCCCGTTTTGCGAGGCGATGTTGACAATCGAGCCATGCCCGCGCTCCACCATATGACGACCAAATGCCTGCGCGCAGAAGAACGTTCCTTTGAGATCTACGTCGATCACGGCATCCCATGATTCTTCATCGACATCGAGCGCATCCTGCGGCAGGTTGACTCCAGCGTTGTTGACCAGAATGTCAACGTGCCCCTTCCAGTCGATGGCTGCACGCGCGAAGCCGTGGATACCGTGTGGGCCATCGAGGTCGCGGACGTCGAGCGGTAGCACGAGTGCCTGGCGACCATGCTTCTGAATGCGTTGTGCCGTCACCTGCGCCAGATCGGTACGATCCGGCAGCTCAGACATGATGACGTCGGCACCAGCCTCGGCCAATCCACTGGCGATCACCTGTCCTAATCCGGTGCCAGTTCCCGTGACGACTGCTACTTGCCCATCCAACCGAAACGAAGGAAGTGTCACGTATTGCTCCTTTCAACCCGTGTGTCTTTCAGTAGGCGAGTCGGTGTAGGGCACCGGCCAGCACCCGAATCCCCGCCACCGCGTCCTCGGTCGTGGTGAACTCAGCCGGCGTGTGACTCCGACCGCCCTGGCTCCGGACAAAGATCATCGCCACTCGAGCGACGTCAGCCATGCGCTGCGTGTCGTGGACTGCTCCACTCGGCATGGTCAAAAACGGAACGTCCTGTTCAGTCGCGGCAGTTTGAAGCGTCTGCACAATTTCCTTATCGCAAACCAGTGGTTCCAAGTCAGTCGTGATCGTCCAGCTGACGTCCAATCCACGACGAGCCGCGACAGCGCGCATCCACTCTTCATGCGCCTGGTAAAGTCGGATGCGAGTCTCAGGATCCGAATGCCGCGCATCGATGGTGAAGGTCACACGCTCCGGCACGATTGCCGGGCCATTCGGCTCGACCTCCATTCGGCCTACCGTAGTGACCGCCGGACGACCCATTCTGAGCGCCGTGTCAATGATCCCGAGCATGATCTCGGCTGCTCCGGCCATTGGATCTCGTCGCAGATCCATCGGCCGCGCGCCTGCGTGGTCAGAGCGACCGGTTAGCTCGACCACGTAGTGACGAATACCGTTGATTGCTGGGACCACCCCAACCGCAACGTCCGCCTGCTCAAGAATTGGCCCTTGCTCGATATGCAGCTCTATGAAGGTATCAATGTCATCGCGTTGTGCTTCCGGCAAACGCTCCGGATCCAACCCTACCGCGCGCATCGCCTCGGCCAACGTCTCACCGTCATAACCGATCATCTGCTCGGCGTCACCGGCGGATAGTGTGCCAGTGATCGCACGCGACCCCAGAAAGTTCGACGCAGGAAAACGGCTGGCCTCCTCTTCGCACAATGAGAGTATCTCGAGCGTTCGTTTGGGCACGCCGTACTGCTCTTTGAGTGCTCGCACGGCGGTCAATGCCGAGATGACTCCGAGCGCGCCGTCGAATCTGCCACCGGGTCGCTGGGAGTCGATGTGCGACCCGGACACGATCGACTTACCCGGTTCGGTGCCGGCGAGCTTGCCCCAAACATTGCCAACTGCATCCCGCCGGACTTCCAGACCTGCCTCCGCGCACCAGCTGGCGATCTGATCTTGAGCCGCCACCCATTCGGGTGAGTAGACTGTACGCCAGACTCCGGTCTGACCGTGAGCCCCGAACGCCGCAAGCTTGGAGATATACCGATCTACTTCATGCGGATCGATCTGAATCGCGCCAACCACACCTAAACCTTTCACTCGTCCACCGTTCACATCATGTACATGAGCAATCGAATTTGACCTCAGAATAGCCCAAGCGATTTGCTTGTGCCGCATCTCGCCAGATCATGGTACAAACGGTGCCAGTCGATGATGCCAACGACAGGCCGTCGGTCGGCCGTCAATTCAAGCTGTATTACGGAGGGCGCATGAAAGAATATCGGATCGCCGTCATCGCCGGAGATGGAATCGGGCAGGAAGTCATCCCGGCTGGGAAGCGCGTGCTCGAAGCCGCGCTCGGCGACACGGCGAGACTCAACTGGAATGAGCTGGACTGGGGATCGAACCATTTCCGGCGCACCGGCGAGATGATGCCCAAAGACGGCCTCACTACCCTCAAGAATCACGACGCGATCTATCTTGGCGCGGTCGGCGATCCTCCGGCCATTCCGGATCACATCACCCTGTGGGGGCTGCTTCTGCCGATTCGCAAGACATTCGATCTCTACGTCAACGTCCGGCCGATCAAACTCCTTCCCGGCGTCACTGGACCGCTGTCTGGCAAACGGCCGCAGGACATCGACATGATCTATGTGCGAGAAAATACCGAGGGTGAATACGCTGGGGTTGGGGGACGCGTTCACGTCCACACCGAGCATGAAGTTGCCATTCAATCTTCCGTTTTTTCGCGCTTCAACGTCGAACGTGTCGCGCGCTACTCCTTTGATCTGGCGCAATCTCGGCGAAAGCATCTGACCAGTATTACCAAGAGCAATGCCATGCAGTACGCCATGCCCTTCTGGGACGAGGTTATCGACGAGGTCGCGCACGACTACCCGGACGTCACAGTGACTTCGCTGCTGGTTGATGCGGCAGCGGCGCTGATGGTGCGATCTCCCGAGCGCTTCGACGTCGTGGTTGGTAGCAACCTGTTCGCCGACATCCTGACCGATCTCGGCGGCGCGATCATGGGAAGTCTCGGTCTGCCGCCGAGCGCCAACCTGGCGGCGAAATCCGAGTTCCCGTCACTGTTCGAGCCGGTTCATGGGAGCGCGCCCGATATCGCAGGGAAAGGTTTGGCGAACCCGATTGGAGCCATCTGGGCCGGTGCCATGATGTTGGAGCATATTGGGGAGAAGTCAGCCGCGGATCGCGTGATGCGGGCGATCGAGAAGACAACGGCCGAAGGCAAAGTCCTGACTGGAGATTTGGGCGGCAACGCCGACACCCAGCAAGTAGCCGATCACGTAATCGAGTTACTGTAACGACATCGTTCATGTGAAAGGTTAACCGGCCTCGGGAAGATCGTTCTCTGAGGCCGGTTACTTTTGCTTCACACCGCCATGAGAACGCGGCACGCCAGAAAACTGGCATTGTTTCGCGATGCACCACGCAGCACAATTCGTCCACTCGCATCGACCATGATCGTTTATCGAATTTTCGCGTTCTCTGACATACAAGTTCGGTTGATGCTTTCACCGCTGTGTACGTTGTCTGCCGTGAAGTTGAAAGGGCTGTCTCCGTGGATGGTCTGATGATGGATTACCCGTTGACAATTCCCGTGATGCTGCGCCGCGCCGAGACCCTCTTCGACGATCACGAGATCATCTCACGGAACTCAGATGGCACGCTCCATCGCTACGACTACGGCGCTCTGGCTTGCCGCGCGCGTAGCCTCGCCCTGGCGCTTCAGAGACTCGGGGTCGAACGCGGAGATAGGGTTGCCACGCTGTGTTGGAATCACGCGCGCCACCTCGAAATCTATTTCGCCGTTCCGACAATCGGCGCCGTTCTTCACACGCTGAACCTCCGGCTCAGCCCGGACGACCTCGCCTACACAATCAATCATGCGCGGGATCGGGTCATCATCGTCGACGAAACGTTGCTTCCACTCTTTGAGCAAGTCTGTCAGCGGACTGAGTTAGAGCACGTGATCGTTCTTCCCGACGGCGGCAACCTTCCCGTTGGCGTGCTCGACTACGAGACGTTGCTTGCGGCAGAAAATCCGGATGATTGGTGCGAGGTTACTCTGGACGAGCGGGAAGCCGCCGTCCTCTGTTACACCTCAGGCACGACCGGCAGGCCAAAAGGAGTTGTCTACTCTCACCGGGCGATCGTGCTCCATTCGCTGGTGAGTGCGCTAGCCTGTGCCATGGGGCCGACCGATCACGACACCGTGCTGATTCTCGTCCCAATGTTCCACGCCAATGCGTGGGGACTGCCCTTCACCTGCACCTTCGTCGGAGCCAAGCAGGTACTTCCGGGAGCGCACCTCGATACAGCTAACCTTGCCAGGCTCTTGACAAACGAACGTGTCACCCAATGCTCCGCGGTTCCGACTGTCTGGCTGAACCTATTGCAATTCTTGGATCGCCACCCTGGCATCTGCGATTTATCTGATATGCGAGTGCTCGGCACCGGGGGACAGGCCATGCCGGAGGAAGCCGTGCGTCGTTTCAAAGAAGATTTCGGCATCGACATGGTCACCGGCTGGGGTATGACTGAGACTGGGCCGTTTTCCACACAGGGCTCCCTCATCGAGCCCGTCGATAACGGTGAGAGCCAGACCACGAATCGCTATTTGACGACGTGCGGTCAACCAGTTCCGCTGACTGAGCTACGAGTTCGCGCGGGCGACGGATTGGCGCCGTGGGACGGGAAGACGACCGGCGAATTAGAAGTGCGCGGAGCGACGGTCGCTTCGAGTTACTACAATGACCTCAACTCCGGCGAGAAATTCACCCGTGACGGATGGCTGCGAACTGGCGATATTGCTAGCATCAACGCTCACGGACATCTGGAGATCCATGATCGGGTCAGGGACGCGATCAAGTCCGGCGGCGAGTGGATTAGCTCGATCGCTCTCGAAAACGCTCTGATGGCGCATCCGGCGGTTGCCGAAGCCGCAGTGGTCGCTGCCACGCACCCTACCTGGGTCGAGCGGCCGGTCGCCGTCATCGCGTTCAAGGATGGGGAAAGCGCCACACGGCAGGAGTTACGCGACTCTATTTCGCCGCAGTTCTCGAAGTGGTGGCTTCCCGACGCGTTTGTCTTCGTTCCCGAAATTCCGAAAACGTCTACCGGAAAGTTCCTCAAGTCGGCCCTACGTGAGGAGTACCGGGATGTGCTGCTTACTGAATCCAACAATAATCCGCTCTCTGGCTAGCCACGCGACCGAATTCGCACCTTTCAGGCTCACGATCGATCTGTGGGAGAGTCTCGACCACTTCTTTTTGACGCGAAATTGTCACACTACCTGACAAGATCTGCGCGCTGTCGTTGCGATGTCAACATTACGATCAAACCAGACAGCATTCGTCCGACCCGTTCCAAGCGATTAAGGGGTCAGAAGATGAGTGAATGGATTAAGGTTGGATCACGATACATCAATCTGAACAACGTCACCGAGGTCCGTGTTCACGAGAAACCACAGTTTGCACGCCTGTATCTTCACGAACGGCGCGACTGTTGATCTTGACGAGGACGACAGCGACACGTTGCTCGTGACGCTGGGCGAGCGAGTGATGACTCTTCCGGAGGTTCATCGCAAGGTGATTGCGACGCCTTCTACAAGTTGACTTCTACGTGGGTTGGAAGGTAGCAATCGAGAAGACCGGTTTTGGAGGCGGGAGGCGCCTGTGCCTCCCGCCGAATCCATACCTCTAACCTGACGCTGGCGTTACGCGAGCCAGGACGCCGGCTCGGTCAAAGCAGACCGCAACGCGGCCCATAACGTCTGGTACTTGTCCCACGGTGAATCACCTTCAACATGAATCGTGACTGGTCCGAGTCGCTCGACCGAAGCGGTGCGAGATGCCCGGTCACACTGCGGAACGTTGAAAAAGTCGACTTCAAGCCGAAACTCTGCCGGACTGTAGAGCCGCGCGTTCGCGATATTTTCAAGCGCGCGTTTCGCCGCCGCGGTAATGTCCGGCAGCGTGGCGGACGGAGGCCGGCAGATCGCGGCGTTTGTGCCAACCGCTTCTTTGACGGCCACCATCTCGACCTGATCGCCGAGGAAATTCCAGACTTCACCCATCGTTGTTCTGTCGCCGGTAACCATCACTACCGGGATTCCCAACGAGCCGAGCACGGCCGCGTTGAGGCCCGTCTCGCCGTGTGGGCGGCCGTTGATGCGCAACTCCGCGACGCAGCTTCCCGCGATGGTGTGCGGCGCGATCGCCTTCGGTGTCTTGGCCATAGCGTGATAACCGACCAGGACGGCCGCATCGAATTTCCTGCTATCGGCCGCTTCAACCTGACAATGGTCCTTGGCGTTGCCACTCCCAGTCAGCAGGTGCGCTTTTGGATGCATATCCTCGAAGATGAGGTTTCGCATCGGTCCGTGACCGTCGTTCACGAGAATATAGTCTGCACCGCCCTGCACAAGCCCTTCGATTGCCGCATTTGCGTCGGCTGTCATCAGGCGTCGACCGCGATCGTACTCGCGCTGATCGGAGCCAAGCATGTCGCGGTGAACGATGCCCGTGATACCTTCCATGTCAACTGAGACGTATACATTCATCTCGTGCTCCCTTCGATGTTGAACGTGTAAGACGACCGCCTGGTCCAGGCACCCTTGCTGCTGGTCACTCGGCGATCGACAGTTCGCATCTTCGCATACCCGTGCCGGAACAAGTCAGGCACGACGCACTATCCCAGGGATGCCATATTCGCCGGACCATCTCACATTCGCACCGCGCTGGGATGGACGTCATAGCCCACGCCGACCAGATTGATCTCACGGTAGTCCGATCGTCGGGCAAGTCTTCGACGCCGGTCAGATCTTGAGCTCCGAGTGCCGACCTCGTCGGGATCAACCCGAGAATCAGGGTCTGGTCACCGTGATACGCGCGCCGCGCGTCTACGACGTCCAGAGCGGTTCAGCAACACCGGTCGCGACCATCCCGGCACGACTGATGTCACCGATCGCTTTCTCTCCAACATGCTGGTCCGGGAGACCCTCACAGAAGACGCTGACGATCAGCGTTCCCGCCGGCGACGTGATGAACCCGGCATCGTTGGTGACACCTTTGACGCTGCCGGTCTTCGAGCCCCAATGAATATCCTCGCGTTCCGGGAGATAGCGAGAGATGCGCCGTGAGTTTTGCTGTTTTTCCAGCATAGCGATCATCTTCTGGCAGGAGTCAGCTGATGCCGCGACTCCCTCAAGAAGGGCCGCAATCACCCTGGAATAATCTTCCGGCGTCGCCCAATTTTCCTGCTCATCGCCCTGCGCTGGCCGGCCCTTCATCTTCCGGCCGAGGTTCGAGTTGACCATACCGAGCGAACGCATCGTGTCGTTCACCTTATCCATGCCGGCCATGTCAATAAGAATGTTCGTCGCGGAGTTGTCGCTGATGCTGATCATCAGATAGATCAGGTCATTCAACGTGAAGCTCATGCCGTGATGCAGGTGAAGCATCACGCCGCTGCCGATCGCGATGTCTTCTGCTCGCAGGACATACTCGTCGTCGAGCGAGCGTTCGCCCCGATCGATCTGTCGAAACAGTTCGATCATCAGCGGAATCTTGACTGTGCTGGCAGCCCCAAACTTTCTGTCACCGTTGTAGCTGAACCGTTCGCCACTGGGCGCGACTATCGTCGCACCGATGGTTCCGCCCGACTCCTCGGCACTCCGAATTACTTTCGCGACGTCATCCCAGTTTACGGTTGAGCCTGACATAATCCCGCCTTTCTACCTTTCGTGCGCGCTTCAAGCCATGATACGGGCTGGGCACTCTCGGTGGAATAGATGCTGGACAATTTCGCTCGACTCAAAGATCTGAAAACCGACAGGGGATTGATCAAAAAGCTCGTCAAGCTATTGCGAGCACGCTAGAGTCCGCATCACGGTTATGCACACGAAAATGTCCGTGAAGTACCGCCAATCAAGCAGTCAACAGGTTTGGCGCCGGACTCTGGACGTCCCCAACGCGATTCAGAAAACAGGACTCCGGCGATCGTGTTCTGCCGGTCGGTGGGCCGATGCTCGGGTGATCGACTACCGTGACATCATTTCGTTCAGAATCTTATGGATCGCGGGCCAATTCGGAATGAGATAGTACGGCTGACCTGGAGAGTAAGAGACCGAGGTCGCATCGAGCAGGTCGTACGAGTGAATGTCGTTCGAATTGATACTGGCGCCTAGCTTGGCCAACGACAGCACCTGTGACGGCGACAGATCGGTCTGGAAAGTGTTACCGACTTGGTCAAGTAAATCTGGCGCTTTCGGCAGAAGGTTAAGGCCGGCGCTTTGAGCGCGCAACGCTCGCAGCAGTTGCTGCTGGCGGTCGTTCCGCGCGAAATCACTGTCGTCGTGACGAGTGCGGGCGAATTGCACCGCGTGCACACCATCCATGTGCTGCACCCCGGTGTGAAACACGACACGCAGATAGTTGTTCCCGGAACCAGGATATTCGTCATCCTTGATCGGCGCAGGGACGTCGAGCGTGACCCCTCCCAGCGTATCGATGATACGCGCCAATCCGGTCGTATCGACTTCGGCGAAGTAGTCAATAGTCACACCAAAATTGTATTCAATAGTGGCCGTCGCAAGACCGGGACCGGTCAGGTTCGTCATCGATCCGTAGGCATACGCTGCGTTGATCTTATCCTGACCGTAGTTGGGTATGGTGACGAGCAGATCGCGCGGTATCGAGAGCATGCTCACCTGCTTTGTCACCGGATTTATGGTGACGAGGATCAACGTATCGGAGCGGGCAATCTCCCCCTCGCCTCGTGAATCCGATCCAATAAGCAGCACGTTGACTCGGCTCGTGCCGTCCCATGTCGGCAGGGTGACGGTTGGTGTCGGTCTGACGACAATCGGCGATGGTTCTGGTGTTCCAATCGGAACAGAGGTCGCCGAACTTAGACTTGCCGCCGTAGGCGCCGCTGTAGGCGTTGGATTTGGGACTTCGCCGGTCTGCCGATCGATCACCGGCGTACCTTGAGCGTTGAGCACGACTTTGTAATGAGGCATACGCGGAACAAACACCTGATCGTACGCTCGATGCGCGGCAAGCAACGTCGGCATGACGATGATGGCCAATATCGCGACGACCAGTAGCGGTCCGCCGATTAGAACAATCTTCTTGATCCGCCGGCGACGCAAGAGAGCGGGCTCTTCGACTTGCGCAAGGTCCTGGGAATTGGGGGCTGGAATCAATATCGACGATACCCGCTCGTCTGGCGACGGTGTAACAACCGCGTCAGCGGAACGGTCTCCCGTTTTCGTTGGATGATAGCGAAGATAGGTTCGTTTTCTTCTCGGATACCGATGCATGTCGTTTTCTTCTGAAACGGTCCGTCAACGTTCTGCTGCGACGAAAGCGCAATTCGCGCGCCGTGGTGTATCCGGACGGCGGGCAAGTGTGCCGCGAGGGCAGAATATTGCATTACAGGCAGTTCGACAAGTAGGGCAGTCGTGGATACGGTAACGGTTTCGCCGCTGAGAACCTCGACCGACGGCAGATTTACTGAGGCGACGTCAACACGGGAGAAATGAAGACGCCTCGCCAGCACTCATTCGTGAATGGCGAGGCGAGCACCGTTCAAGAGATACTTGTCATTCGATCTGGTTGTAGAAACCAAACCCTTCCGAAAAGAGCAGGCCCAAGGTAATCAGTGCCGACAGCACGCACCACTGGCACACGGCATGGATCACGTTCAGTTCGAGGTACGTCAAATAGGCCGCGTAGATCGCGCCAGCAAGTACGATGGCGAATGATGCCATCGTCAAGGTTGACGTCAAATCCGGACGGCGCCAGCGGCCGAGACTGATCGCGCCGATGGTCAGGTACATTCCAAGGCCCAGAACTGCGACTGGGATCGGGCCAATGGTGCTGTACTTACTCGTCTGTACGGTATGGCAATCACCAACCGTACAGATAAGCGCGCCGGTATCGTAGTGCACGATTGTCAGATACGTCGCGACTCCGAGACCACACAGCACGAGTAAGGCCGTGATCCCGCGCCATCCGAGCGCACGTGCCGCAGTCACTACTTACCCGCCAGCGCGGCGTCAATCGCCGCCTTCAATGACGGGAATCCATCGTACTTCACCTGTTGGCCGTTGACCGTGAACGCCGGTGTGCCGGGAAGACCGGCCTGAACGGCTGCGTTGGTCGAGTCCGTCACGTCCTTAGCATGGGCACCGGAGTCCAGGCATTGATTGAACTTCGTGGTGTCCAAGCCAATATCTTTCGCCATTTGCTTCAATCGATCCCTCGAAAACGCTCCCTGGTTTTCGCCGTGCTGGTTGAGGAAGAGCGTGTCATGGTATTGCCAGAATTTCCCTTGATCAAGTGCGCAATCTGACGCCGCCGCGGCATCAAGCGATTCTTGGCCGCCAAACGCAAAGTCGCGGTACTCGATCGATGCTTTTCCCGTCTGCACGTAATCGGTGATCAACTGCGGTTCCACCACACGGGTGAATTGTCCACAGAATGGTCACTGATAGTTCCCGTACTCCACGATCTTGACTGGGGCATTGGGGTCACCAAGTATCTTTCCGTTCGACGGTATTGTCGCAGGATGGGCAGCGGCTACCTGTATGCCTCCGAGGCTGTTACTGCTCCCCAATCGCGGCACGATGATCAGAGCAAGCGCAGCCACTACAGCCACGATGACGACGCCACCGATCATGAACTGTCGCCGCCGCTTGGCTTGCCGATCAGCCGCCGCCTTTCTGGCGGACCGGCGATTCTTACGTCGGTCTTCATCCGACTGAATACTCATGTCTTCTTCGAGTCCCTCCAGGTTAGTGAATTTCAGGTGTCATCGGGTGGCAATAGTACCACGACAACTTCCGAATCTTCTGACACATACAACGAATGATGCACAAGACGGTTGAATGTCCAGTCTACAATCTGCCACACCTTCACCCGGTGCCCTCAGAACCAGTACTCAGATTACGATCCGGGACGACCAAAGGTATTGACAAGCTGATGATCTCATCGTAAATTTACGATGTCACCACGAGGTGGCGATTTATTGGTCGAAATGTTCGTATAAATACGATGGCGAGCGGCCACGGCCAATCGATTCAGCGAAACTTCGTTCCGGGGTCGGTGTGCTACTCCGGAATCGCACTGGAGGAGATATTGATGAAGATTGACGATATTGGGAGACCAACACCCCTTCGTGAATCGGTTCGCGAGCATTATGCGGCCGCCGCAATCTCTGTAATCCAATCGGGAACCTCGTCCTGCTGTGGATCGTCAGGCGACCCACAAGCGATCGCTGCCTACGATCCAGAGGCTCTCACAGAGCTTCCGCGTGACGCGGTGCTCGCCTCGCTTGGTTGCGGCAACCCCACCGCTCTTGCGGAACTCAAACCGGGCGAGACAGTATTGGACCTCGGGTCGGGAGGCGGAATCGATGTCTTGCTCTCAGCCAAACGAGTTGGCCCCAGCGGGTTCGTCTACGGTCTCGATATGACCGATGAAATGCTTGCGCTGGCTGAGCGGAATCGGACCCAGGCAGGCGTCAGCAACGTCCGGTTCCTGAAGGGGCACATCGAGGATATTCCGCTTCCAGATGCGTCAGTTGACGTCATCATCTCAAACTGCGTAATCAATCTGTCCGGAGACAAGGACGCGGTACTCCAAGAGGCGTTTCGCGTGCTGCGACCGGGTGGACGCTTCGCCGTATCCGACATTGTGCTCCAGGGTCGCTTGCTTCCGTCGATCCGGCACAACCTCGAAGCCTGGTCCGCCTGCGTGGCGGGTGCGCTGACCGAAGATGATTACCGCGACAAGCTTGCCAGTGCCGGGTTCGTCAAGATCGGACTCGAAATAACAAGCGTAAACCAGCTGAGCGAATTGCTAGCCAATGGCTGCTGTGGCGACGATTCAAGCTCCGGCTGCTGTGGCACCGGTCTGGACACCGAGGCGCTCGAGAAGCTCCAGAAGGCCACCGGTACGGTCATTTCGGCCTTCGTCCGCGCACAAAAGCCGACTGGGTAAGAGGACCTTTCCCCAATGGGTAAGTGACTCCCCATATCTCATCAGGCGCTCAGCGCGATAGATCCCAACGCGAGCGCCGTAGCAAGAAGGCGATGGTTGCCCATCGCCTTCTCACATTTCTTGTACTGAATCCGTGACGGTTTACGCCTTAAGCGCTCGGGCTACTTGTTGGACTGGCGCTTGGATCGGCGTGCTGCCGGAATTTCGGACCGCCATTGTTGATCATATTGGTCAGCCGCGTCTGCAGACCGTCCAGAATCTTCGTTTCTTGTTCCGATGTGATGGCGCCATTTGCGACCTTGGTATCGAGTTGTGTCTTGACCTGCGACACCGCGCTTTGAACAACCGCGTCGACCGTCGTGTTGTGGCTCTCAATGATCTGCTTCAACGTCTGGCCGGATTGGATCTGGCTTCGCAGATCCTGAGGCGTCATGTTCAGCGCGCTAGCGATATCATTCCAGGACGCGCCCCTCAGCATGTCCATGCGTCGATCGTGCCGGGCAAAGAAGTGAGTGAACGGACTGAGTCCATTGCTGTTCGCGATCTTCTGCTTGGCGGCGTCGGCCTGCGCCTGGGTGATCTTCTTATTACTCAGCGCCTGATCGACGTACTGATTCGCCGTATCCTTCAGACCTTGCTGCAGCCGGTCAGTCGAGATCCCGAGGTTGGTTGCCAACCGGTTGAGAAAGGTTTGAGCTCGGGTGGATTGGGTCGTGCCGCTGGCCGGGGTTGGCGTTCCAGCCGCAAAGACCGTAGCGAATCCGCCAACCGCGAGGATGGCAACTACGGCCATACTCGCTGCTAAAACAACCAAACGTTTGCGGGTCATCTGTTCCTCCAATATGTACTATGTACTTTTCGCGTCTCGCCGTCCGAGGAACGCTCCTTTTAGGTACTGTAGCCGACCAATGTAAACCCCACGTAAATTCAATTTGGCGCTCCTCCGTACGCGTGCCCTCGACGGTTGAGTCCTACCGCCGGACCGGATCTTGACCACAGAACCAGAGCGGCGTAAGCTAAAGAAGTAGTTGTCGTTTGTGGTTCAACGCGAATTTGTGGAAAGTTTTACCTACGTGCGTATGAATCGCGGACGGCTGGCGCGGAACGTCAACAATGGAAACTCTCTTTCTATTTTGCTTCGTCTTTGGTGCGCTCTTCACTGTTGTCTCCGCCGTGCTCGGGTTCAGCGGTACCGCTTTTTCGCACCTTCCCGGTGGACACATTCACCCCGGTAACGGTCACGACCTGACCATTGGGCATGAAGCCCACGGAAACGGATCGGGCGGCCACGAACTGGTGCATGCCGGAGAGCACGTCGAGCAATCGACGACGCCCCACATCTTGTCACATTTGCCGCTTCTCAATGTTTCGTCGCTATTGGCGTTCCTGACCGCGTTCGGAGCGACCGGCCTGATCTTGATGCGCTTTTCCGGTTGGCCGGCCCTCTGGGCCACACCGGTCGCCATCGTGCCCGGGATTCTGGCCGATGTTCTGATTGCGCTCATGCTCAGGAAGATCTTGTCCGGTGAGACCGTGATGCGTGCGATCGATTATGAGCTGGAAGGAACGATCGGCCGGGTAACGGTTAGCATCCCTGCCGGTGGGGTTGGCGAGGTGGTCTTCTCCAAGCAGGGAACCCGTCGCAGTGAGGCGGCACGAAGCCTCGGCTCAAGACCGATCACCTACGACTCAGAGGTGGTCATCATCGAGTACGATCACGGTACCGCGCTCGTTCAGCCGTACGAGGAATTCGTCAATCGCTACGAGCAACAATTACCGTCTTCAGAGAATCCGGCTTCCGCCGGTGACGCATTTCACTAGCGTGGCCGGTTTCAATCTTGAAACCGAGGGACGCGAGAAGGGACTCACGTAGTGTTTAACCCTGTCACGATTGCCGTGATTGCCGTTGTGGTCATCCTGCTGCTGGCGGGAATCCTTGGAAGCATGTACCGGAGGGTCAGCCCAAACCGGGCCCTGATCGTCTATGGCTCCGGTGGAACAACGATCATCACCGGAGGCGGCAAGCTCGTCTGGCCATTGTTCCAGAGCGCGCGGGAGCTATCGCTTGAACTGATGTCGTTCGACGTCGCGCCATCGCAGGACGTGTACACGTCACAGGGCGTCGCCGTCACGGTTGAGGCGGTCGCACAGCTCAAGGTGAAATCCGATCCAGAAAGCATCCGCACCTCCGCCGAGCAGTTCTTGACCAAAGCGCAGGATGACCGTGAAGCCTTGATCCGACTGGTGATGGAAGGTCACCTTCGCGGCATCGTCGGACTGCTCACCGTCGAGCAACTGGTCAAAGAGCCGGAGATGGTAGCCGGACGCGTGCGCCAGACCGTAGCCGACGACCTTAGCAAGATGGGTCTCGAGGTCGTGTCCTTCACTATCAAGAAGGTGATGGATGAAAAGGACTACATCAGTAATATGGGCCGGCCTGACGTAGCACGCATCAAACGAGAAGCCGACATCGCACAGGCAGAAGCGGAGCGGGACACGGCGATCAAGCGAGCAATGGCTGTTCGGGAAGCCGCCGTAGCACAGGCGCAGGCCGATCAGGAGCGAGTCATCGCACAGACCGCGTCGGAGACTCGTCAGGCGGAGGCACAGCGGGACCTCGAAATCAAGCGGGCCGAATACGATACCGGAATCCGGCGTCAGCGAGCGATCGCTGAGAAGGCCTACGATATCTCGTCCAATCAAGCCCAGCAGCAGGTTGTCGCTGAGCAGATCAAGATCGAGCAGGTAAATCGACAGGGACAGATTCAGATCCAGGAGCTTGAGATCCAGCGTCGCGATCGTGAGCTACAGGCGACGGTGATCAAGCAGGCTGAAGCCGAACGCAGCAAAATCGAAATTATGGCCGACGCGCAGCGAGAGCAGGTCATTCGCGAAGCGACTGGCCAGGCGGAAGGAATTCGTTTACAAGGACAGGCAAACGCGGAGATTCAGAGAATCAAGGGCCAGGCCGAAGCTGATGTGGTGCGGGCCAAAGGTGAGGCCGAGGCCAACGCGATGGAGCTGAAAGCCGACGCCTATCTGCAATACAACCAGGCCGCCATGCTCGACAAGCTCCTCACTGGACTACCGGAGATGGCGCGAGCACTGTCCGAGTCATTGTCGAACGTCGACAAGATTACCATCGTATCTACTGGAGACGGTCGCAATGGTGGTGTCAGCAATCTGACCGGCGAAATCGCCAAGATGGTGGCGCAGGTGCCGGAAATTTTCGAATCGATTACCGGGATGAAGGTCAGTGAGATCATGGGTCGACTTCAGGGGATGGAGCAGGCCGAGCCAGCCGCTCGAAACGGACACCTCAAGAAGGCGACTGCGATTGTTCCGGACGAAGATTCCGAACCTGGAGACGGTTCCTAGCCTAAAGCTCGACTTATCGTCGCGGAGCCCCGACCGGCCACCAAGCAAACTTGGTGGCCGGTCTCATTTTCCGTGTGGATCCGATAGCCAAATCGTCCGCCACTTACCCGCAAAATTGGCTATTGTCGTGACGCGAGGCTTTGGCTAGCCTGACGTCAGAGATGTCTACATGGAGAGTTCGTGCTGACTGTTCGCAATTCATTCATTTGATCCTCTCCTCTCAAAAACAAATGCGGGCATTCAACTCAAGGAGGTGATCTGATTAGCAATCTTCGTTGATTGAGTTGGATACGTTCGCGTTCTGAACCTTCGCCTCAAAAAAGGGAGACGAGTGGATGAAGCTCAGACGATTGTTGACTAAACCCAGAATGTTGGTGGCGATTCCAATCGCTGCCGTTCTTGCATTGGGCGGTGGAGTACTTATCGCAGCCGCGCAGCCGACGAACCCGCCCGTCATCTATGCGTGCGAAAGCCAATGGGGCACGATTCGCATCGTTTCGTCGCTGGATTATTGCTGGAGTAATGAGTACCCGCTCCAATGGAACACCGATGGTGGTCCAAGCGGCCCGACCGGCCCGGTGGGTCCGACTGGAGCAACTGGTCCAAGTGGTCCATCAGGCCCGCAGGGCGCAACCGGAGCGACCGGACCTGTCGGCCCAACCGGCCCAAGTGGTCCGACCGGTGCGTCAGGCCCGCAGGGTCCAACCGGCGCGACAGGTGCTACCGGCCCAACTGGCCCAAGTGGTCCAGCCGGTGCGTCAGGCCCGCAGGGTCCAACCGGTGCGACAGGCGCGACTGGGCCAGTCGGTCCAAGTGGTCCGACTGGTGCGTCAGGCCCGCAGGGCCCAACCGGTGCGACAGGCGCTACCGGCCCCACCGGACCAAGTGGTCCAGCCGGTGCGTCAGGCCCGCAGGGCACAACCGGAGCGACAGGCGCTACCGGGCCAGTCGGCCCGAGTGGACCGAGCGGTCCAACCGGCGCCACTGGCCCGCAGGGCCCAACCGGTCCACTTGCAACGACGAACATCTCGCATTACGTGGTGACAGCCAGCGCCACGATATTAACCGGCACGAATACCAAGACAGCCATGTGCCAGCCGGGCGATTCGGCAACCGGCGGTGGCGTCACAACGAACACGTCGCCATTCCCAACCTGGATCGCGTCTAGCATTCCGGTAATCGATGGTAGCGGCAATCCAGTTGGGTGGTCAGGAACTGCCTATGCGCCGTTCAAAGTGTATGCGGTCTGCGAGAACAACGCCGTGGTCCCGGCATCCGTGCCGTAGATCCAGAGCCTGACTAAGCAGAACTGCAAAATGAGGTTGGCCGGATATCTGGCCAACCTCACTTCATTCACCGAGCTTGCCCAAGATTCGGCGCAGCTATCCGAGAGCGTACGAGCGAAACCATTGGCTTGAGAAGACACCCGCGAGATTAGGGCAGGCATACTCGCTCCAACACCGGACTTAGGGCTAGCTTGTTATCGTTGACCTCTGTGGAACCTGGGGCTGGCTCGCTTCCGGGTTACCATCCAACAGCAGAAATAACCCAGTGAACAGAATGGTGACGCCAATCGTCACAAGACCCACAACGGCGCCGATACCGAATTGTTGCCCAACCCAGACTAACCACATGTCTATGTGCTTGCCCGCGACGAGATCGCGAGCGTGAGTTGGTATCGCTGAGATTGCCGGCACAAAGAGATAGGCTGTGTCGGGAGTGAGTCGCATATTGACCCAATCCCAGTAAACGTAGCTCACGTTGATCGCAACTCCGAGGATCTCGATTGCCGCACCGATGACACCCACGAGGGCAGCGATCACAATACGCGTCCGGCTGGTCAGGAAGAAGCCAAGGGGGAGCATCAACAGCGGAACCACGGCGAGCAGATAACGTGGCCCCCACGACCATCCACCGTCCCAGTCGAGGGGAATTGAGTACAGCAATAGGTAAGTGAGCGATATTCCGGCGATGAGTAGTGCTTCGGCACGAAACCGACGGTAGAACTGGCCGAAGGCGATCAGCGCGAGGATGAGTGGCGGGGAGTACAGAAAGACACTGCGCCCCGGGCTCAACAAATTACCGTAGAGCCCGACGAGAATGTCGAGCGAGCCATGAACAATGTTGTTCACAGCCGGATCACGAACCGTACCAAAGCGATAGTAATTGAGCGCAAGGTAGCTCACGAACGAGAGCGTCGGAAAGATAAGAAACCCGATCACAGACCGCACAGCGGTGATCGACCACCAATCGGCAATTGGTATGCCCTCGAACGGGCGGTGAATTCGGGCGGCGAGACGAGAAATCAATCCACCACCCAGTTCAACGTCGCTGTCACTGTGCCCGTCCCACCCGCTCGCGAGAAAGAACACGTAGACCGTAATCACGGGAACGATCAGTGCGATGTTCAGTCGTGCAAGAATGGCCATTCCCAACGGCACTCCCGCCGCAACTGCGGTCGTCATCGAGAGTCGCTCGCGATTCACGAACAACATATAAATGGTCAGCAGGAGCAAGAGCGCCTCGAGCGGATGCTGAAAATAGTCGTGCGCATAGGTCCATGCGAGGGTCGAGAATCCAAAAAGGAACATCACTATGTACGCTGTTCTCAGACCGAGCCCGAGCCGCAGCGTGAAGAGGAAGACCAGCAGACAGGTCAACGGTGTGATGAAGGCATTGAGCAGCGACACAAAGAAGATCGGAACTGTCCCGCCCCAGTCCCCAATGTTCGGTCCTGCGAACATGGCACGTGTCGACGGAGAAGCCACGTGGTCGACACCTGAGCCAATAAGGTAGAGCGGGATCGAAACTACCGATTGCAGCAATCCGTATCGACCGTAGTAGGCGCCACCCCGACCCTGTACCGCACGAGCGATCGGTTTGATGGCCAGTGAATGATGCTCGACCATGCTCTGAGTCGTGAGATAGACGGCGACGTGATCAGTCGAATAGAAGTGGCCGGAACCGGTAAAGAGATAAACAGTCAGAAAGAGCAGGTAAATACCGACCTTGGTTCGCGTCGTGACAGCCGACGATCGCGACTGAGATTTTGGCAGGTTCAAATTTCCAGGAGTCGGACGCATAGCCGGTCGATGAGCGACGAGAGGTCGTATCAGTTGATCCACTCTCGACGTGGAAACCGCGGTGATCGATGCCTGAGACGGATCGGTCGCTACCGGCCCGTCCGGCTCAATGGCTGAAGCCTTTTTGGCTTGCGTCGCAGAACGTGTCGACGGTGCTGGGGTAGCGAATGGCATGCGTGTCGTCAGGAGTTTCCACTTACGATTAACCTGGTCCCAACGCCATTCAGCGAGAGCGATGAGCGTCAATGTCAAGACGCCAAGTAGCTCCAGTATCAGCCGCAACCGGCTCGCCTGGTACGTCATCTGAATGCGGTGCGTTCCGGGCGTAACCGGTATTCCGACGAAGCTCGGCATAAGCATCACCGGCTTGACCGTCGTTCCATCCACCGTCACACGCCAGCCAGGATGAAAGGTCACCTTTGCCATCACCATCGACGCGCTCTTCACCTCGACCGTCGCGGCATACGACCCGTTCTTCCCGACCTGCTCCGACGTGATATTTCCCGTTGGTGTGATGGCATCAGTCATTGAGCGTGAGATTGCTGGCGCGGAAAGCGCCAGTGGCACGACGGCCGCATTGCCGTGACCAGAGCCGTCCAGAATCAGGCGGGGCTCTTGCTTGAGCCCTGGTTCCGGCCCCGCCAACCAGCTTGACGCCGCCTGATAGAAATCACTCTTGTCACCGACCAGTGTGATCGTCGGTTGAACCACATCGAAATATCCGGTTGTATCTACCTGAAACAGCCGGTTGTTCCCAAACGTGCCAATCGGTCTAACGAAGCTTGGGAAGCTGCGGCCAACCGGGGCAACTACATAGCGGACGTTGAACAGGTTGTACTCGTCCTGGCGCCGTTCATCGAATAAGACCTGAATATCTGAATTCAATGAGAAGGGGGCATAGAGATAGCCGAGCATGTCGAAGCCCTGATCCTGTAGCAACGCATACATCGGGATAGCTCCCACGCGATAGCTACTACCCCAAGTACCTGCTAATCCGGCGTAGACGCGACCAGGAGGGAGCGTCCGAAGCGTATCGAACAGCGCGTTCAACTGCGGCTGCTCAGCGGCGATTGCGTCGTGGCTCTCCTGCATCCAGGTTGCATTCTGCGACAAATAGCTCGAGCGTTCGTGAAATGCCGGGAAAAGAAGCAAGACGCACAGGAACGCCGCTCCCACAACGGGGAAGAGGCCACGCTGCTTAACGAGCCACGGCCAGGGTGCGGCTAGCGCCACCCCAATCAGCAGTAGACCGCCAAAGTGAACTCCTCCGATCAACCGGTGAAAGTGCAAAGCAGAACTGAGCGGCATGAGATCGAGAAGCGGTCCCCACGTCGGCCGGCCAAAGTACAGCGCCAACCATGCCCCGAAGAGGATCACTGGCAGTCGGTAACGCGGAACTCGCCATCGTACCGCGCAAACGATCAGACCCACGATCACCAGCAACGTCAAGACCGGCAGTCGCCCGTAATCGAAAAGATCACCCTTTGCGAACGTCTTGAGCACCCAGGGAGCGCCAAATGAGTTGTACTTAGTCGGAAGCTCCCAGACGCTGCGATTCATGAACGCTTGATCGAGTAGGAACGGGATAAAGAAATAGGAACCGGACAGCCCGGTCAATCCGATCAGCAGCAATAGCCGACTGACGGTACGCCGCACAGCCAGCCACACCTCGGTTCGTCCCTCCTCGAATATCAGCAATACCGCGATGAAGCCGAGCGAACCAACGGCCATATACCCATAGACCGTGTGGCATATCATGGTGACGGTCAGCAGCAACGTCGCAACGAAATAGCCCTTGCCGGCGCGCAGGAGCCGATAGCCCGCCGCCAGCGCGAGCGGCAGCAGAAACATTCCCCAAAGCTGAGTGTAGAGGCCATAGCCACGCCAGACGTAGCTTCCGAAGTCAATCCCGTACAGACCGTTGGTGGCGACTAGAGGCGCGGCCATTCCCGCGAAAGCGGCTGTCAGATATCCGAAACCGAACTGTCTCATAGCGTAGTAAACCGACAATGGAAACAGGCTCAGGAGCAGAATAGTCGACCAGGCGACGATGGCGTCGATGGACAACGCACGCTGGAACAGCAGATGAAGGCCAGCCACCGGAAGATATTCAAGGTGTTGATAGTGATGCGCTAGAGGGAAGCCAAAACTGATTTGCGGTAACCATGGGTCGGTCGGGTTCTTCCCATCCGACCAGGCAGACGCCGTCTGTTTGGCGGCGAGGAGGTGGAGGACGTTATCGTTCAGTGGGGGGACGTGAATCGTTCCTTCCGGCAGCAGCGAGACCGCGCTGAAGGCAATCGCAATGATCAGGATGCCGTAGGCAATTGCGCGTTCCCGGCCCACGAAGCCAGCGCGGACTTCAGCGCCTGATTCGGCGTCTTCGATCTGGCTCGCTGGTACCGTCGCCATCAGCTCCCTTAACAGACTGCTCCGATAGCCCGGAAGACTCTACGGGTAGACCGAAGTCTAACGTCTAACAGTGCGTCCGTACTATACCAAACAGTACCAGTTCCTTAGTCAGGGTCTGGGGTAAGCACACGTGTTTCGTGTGTGCCGCCGACCACATCACGCTGCCGTTGGAAGAACTCCCGCATGGTGGCAAGGAACCAGTTTTGTCGGCGCCAGGGGATCGAATGGTTCGCGTTCGGGCAAACCGCGAGTTCGGCATTCTGAATGATCCGGTACATGCTGACCGCATCTTCAACCGGCACATCGTCATCCCGATCGCCAACCATGATCAACGTAGGCACATCGATCTGCCGGTACTCGGCTTCGGTTAAGCCGCGGTAATCCAGCCAGAGATGCGCGGTTTGGCGAGCCAGAATTTGCCATTGCCGGTCTCCACCAGGGTGTTTCGCATGAAAACGCTCCGACGACTCACCGAGCATCTTATCGAGAATCGCAAGATCGACCTCGCCTTGCTCATTCATGCCGAAAAACTCGCGGACCCATTGTCTCGTTTCAGGGCTGGTCTGGAAGTCGGCTGCGCCGACAACCAGTGCCCGAGCAATTTGCGGGTACTGGCTACCAAGCTGCAGCACATGCTGGCCACCATCGCTCCACCCGGCGACCAGCGGACGATCGAGTCCCAGCACCTCGATCGCGCGCACAAGGTCAGAGGCGATCAATGGGTAAGAAAGGTTGCCGGATGGATTAGTCGAATGGCCGTGTCCACGGACGTCAATGGCAACCACATGATAATCCTTGGCAAGGTCCGGAATGAGATGTTCCCAGTCGCGAACCGACCCGAGTCCGCCATGCAGCAGCACCAGAGACTCGCCACTCCCATACTCCTCGCAATAGAGCGTCACATCGTTGACGTCGATATAGCGAACATTGGGGCCGGGCATTTCTGAAGAAGCTCCCATTCTCTCGCGACTGTGTTGCGTCATGTGATGCACTCCGGTTCAGTAGAGCATTTCGCCAACATTTGGGTTCCCTTCGGTTGTGGGGTAGTGACGGGCGGACACGGTACCGGTAATGTAACGAAACACATTCCAACTGTCGCACGTCAGATACCGGAGCCTCCATACGTTGCCACTAGCGACTCCACGGCGACATTCTGTTGAGGGGATGATCTTTTCAATCTCCGAGTCTTTCCGGTCCTCGCACCGGAAACGGGATTTCTACTCGCCAAGCGAGCCATCCCCGTTCAGATGATCCTTTCTCATAGAGCACACTTCCAAGCGGTGATTGCTCCCGCCCGAATTCCCCGGGCGGGCTGAAGTTGTGTCCTCGGGTTTCCCTCGATTCGACCCCCGGATAGCTTTCACGACACGTATCACCCGTCAGGCTTCTGCGCGTTTCTCGACCCGGAATAAACATCGCGCTAGAATAGTTTGAGTAGCTCGAAGTAACGGTGTTGATCAGGAGCATATGGTAACGGAACAGCAAATCGAACAATTCATCCGAATCTCTCGATCCCTCAATGCGCGGCTCGTTCGTCCCGGTGCCGAGGAATGGCCGGATGTCGAGCTAACCATGAGCCAGCTGCGTACGCTGGTTTTCCTGGCTGACGGTTCGCGACGCATGAGCGAAATTGCCGCGAGTCTCGGCACGAGCCTCTCATCGACAACGAGCATGATCGAGCGGCTCGAGAGTAAACAACTCGTGACACGTTCCCAACACCCGGACGATCGACGCGTGGTAATGTGCCAGCTCACGCAACTGGGAAGAGAAAACCTCGAACGATTCTGGCGATTTCGGCAATCTCGCATTCGATCGCTGGCCAAGCTGCTCACTAGTGACGAGTTCGACATGGTGACCGGTGCGCTCAAGGTAGTGGCAGACGCTCTGAAACGCAACGACCAGAGTGATTCTGCCGCCCGTGTTCCCTTTGAGAAAGTGTGAACCGTATGACGTCAGTCGTAACCGTAGATGATTTGGTGAAGCGATATGGCTCGGTCGAAGCCGTAGCTGGTGTGACATTTTCGGTAGGAGAAGGTGAGCTCTTCGGCTTTCTGGGGCCGAATGGCGCCGGGAAGTCAACCACCATCAAGATTCTGTGCACCCTCTCCGATCCCACGTCGGGACGTGCGACGGTAAATGGCATCGACGTCACTCAGGACCCGGATGCGGTTCGCCGCTCGATCGGAATCATCTTTCAGGATCCCAGCCTCGATGAACGGCTTACCGCCATGGAGAATCTGAACATCCATGGCCGTGTCTATCATCTAAGTGGCGACGAACGAAAAGAGCGATCCGGGCAACTCTTGCGAATGGTCGATCTGTGGGATCGCCGCGACGATCTCGTACGCACCTACTCCGGCGGGATGAAGCGACGGCTCGAAATTGCGCGCGGTCTTTTGCATCAGCCACGCGTGCTGTTTCTGGATGAGCCGACGGTCGGTCTCGATCCCCAGACGCGGGAGCACATCTGGAGTTATCTCGATCAGCTTCGAGCGTCAACGAGTACCACGATCTTCATGACCACCCACTACATGGACGAAGCCGAGCGCTGTGATCGAATCGCCATCATCGACTACGGAAAGATCGTCGCCAGTGGGACGCCGGATGAGCTCAAGGCGCAGGTAGGTGGCGACGTCATAACGCTTCGCACGTCGGACAACGAGCGAGCGATGAGCGAACTGGAGAGCAAATTCGGAGTCGATGCGGCGCAAGTCGACGGCACGTTGCGATTCGAGGTCGAGGATGGCGAAGCATACATTCCACAACTGGTGCTCGGATTGTCAATCCCGATTGCCTCGGTGAGCGTGCGCCGCCCGAGTCTCGACGACGTCTTCCTGCAAATTACCGGACGCGAAATCCGAGACGAAAGTGCCAGCAGCTCAGATCAAATGCGCCGTCAGATGCGCGCTCGAATGAGGAGCTAACAAACGTGGCTACGCGAACATCGACCGCCAAACCAACGATCAAGACGAACTTCACACAAACCGACCGGCTCCGCTCGGCACTCGACGGTGTCGTGACGCTCTGGTATCGGGACATCATTCGCTTCATGCGAGATCGCAGCCGAATCGTGGGAAGTATGGCGCAGCCGTTGCTGTTTCTGGTCATATTCGGCGTTGGACTGTCGCCGACAATCGGATCACTCGGAAACGGCGACGCAAGTATCAAATATGGCCAGTTCATCTTCCCCGGCATCATCACCATGTCGGTCCTCTTCACCTCGATCTTTAGCGCTATTTCGGTCATTATGGATCGGGAATTTGGCATTCTGAAAGCGGTACTGGTTGCACCGGTTCCGCGCTGGTCGTTAGTCGCGGGCAAGGCTCTTGGCGGTAGCACGACCGCCATGGTTCAGGGCATTCTGATCCTGGTCTTCGCGCCCTTTATCGGTGTGAGCTTGACACCGCTCATCGTGCTGAAGCTGCTCGTCATGATGTTTTGCACGGCCTTTGCGCTCAGCGCGTTCGGTCTGCTCATCGCCGGCCGGATGCGGAGCATGGAAGGCTTTCAGATGGTGATGAACTTCCTGATGATGCCGATGTTCTTCCTATCCGGGGCCCTGTTTCCACTGTCGAACCTGCCTGGATGGCTGGCCGCTCTGACCCGCGTCGACCCGGTCTCGTACGGCGTTGATGCGATCCGCCAGACGGTGCTTGGTAGCAGTCCGCAAGGACAGGCAACCGCCAAGGCACTCGGAATGTCGTTGTTTGGTCATTCGCTGAATCCGTGGGTCGACATCCTGATCGTGACGGTCTTCGGCGCGGTGATGATCAGCCTGGCCGTCAGTTCGTTCAGCAAACAGGAGTAATTGTGCCTGACCAAGCGCTCAGTCAGGATCCGAGCGTCTGGTTGAAGAACTGCACCACGCGCTGGGCGTATTCCGTCGGATACATGCCGCGCGATTCGACGTGACCCGCACCAGGAACCCACCATATTTCCTTGGGGTCGAGCGCGGCGTCGTAGAGGCGCTGGGCGTTCGGCGGACGAACATCCTTGTCAGCCGTTCCATGAATGATGAAGATTGGGCGCGGGCTGATCTGGCTGATAACATCCACCGGCCGGATATCGCCGACATTCTCTCCGGTGCGCCACTCGGCAATCTTCACTGTTACCGGCGCGAACGGAAACGCTGGGATCGGCACGAAATTTTGGAAGCTGGTCGCGATGACGCTCTCCACGTCGCTGAACGCGCTATCCTCGACGACCGCTTTGATACGAGCATCCTTCGCCGCTTCAAGGATCGTCGTGGCACCGCCCAGCGATATGCCCAAAGCGCCGATGTGGTTGGAATCGACATCGGGCCTGCTTGCGACGTAATCGACCACTGACTTGAGATCATCCTGCTCAAGTGCCCCAAACGTCACCGCGTCACCGCCACTCATCCCACGTTGCCGCATGTCATAGGTAAAGACACTGTATCCGGCGCGGTTGAGGAAATCCGCATACGGAATCATTTGGTCCTGATTGGCGCCATAGCCGTGCGACAGAATGATGGTCGTCTTGCTGTTCCCAGGGAAGAACCTACCCGCGAGCGTGATGCCGGAACGGGTCTCGATGCTCACCGGGCCAGCATGCAGATTTGGGTAGTCGCCAAGACTCCACGGATAGGTCTCTGGCTTCGGATGAATGGCTTGATCCGCGCCATACCACCCAACGCCACCAATGATGGCCATACCCAACACAACCAGGACAATGAGCACGTAGCCACCGATCCGAAACCACGAACGCTTTCGTGGGGAGTGCTCTGACGTCCTGTCTCCGGTCGCACTGCTATTCATCATCTGCAACTCACATCCCGAAGCGGATGATCAGGTGTTGGATCGAACTCCATTCGATCATATCACTGAGGCTGAAGATCTACAGTTAGCCCAAACGACACATCAGACGTATCAGCGCGACTGCCCGCACGAGTCTCTCATCGACGGCCAGCATGATCGAGCGGCTCGAGACCTGCGATCCGCCAGACGGTGCTCGGTAGCAGTCCGCAGGGACAGGCAACGGCCAAGGCGCTCGGAATGTCGTTGTTTGGTCATTCGCTGAATCCGTGGGTCGACATCCTGATCGTGACGGCCTCCGGCGCGGTCATTATCAGCCTGGCGGTAAGTTCATTCAGCAAACAGGAGTAAGGTAACTGACCGTCTTGGCTCAGGAGACGAGCCATTTATTGAAGAATTGCACTACCCGCTGCTCATATTCCGCGGTATAGAGGCTGCGGGCCTCAACGTGATGCGCGCCCTGAACCCACCAGATTTCCTTGGGGTCGAGCGCGGCGTCGTGAAGGCGCTGGCCGTTCGGAGGGCGAACTTCCCTGTCCTCTGTTCCGTGAATAATAAAGATTGGTCGTGGACTGATCTTGCGGATAACATCCACTGGCCGGATATCTCCGACATTTTCTCCAGTACGCCACTCGGCAATCTTCACCGCCACCGGCGCGAACGGAAACGCTGGGATCGGCACAAAGTTTTCGAAGCTGGTCGAGATGACGCTCTCCACGTCACTGAATCCGCTATCCTCGACGACCGCCTTGATGCGCGGATCCTGCGCGGCCGCGAGTATGGTCGTAGATGCCCCCAGTGAGACGCCGAGGGCTCCGATACGACTCGCGTCCACGTCGGGTCTTGTAACGAGATAATCAACGACGGAAACAAGATCAGTCTGCTCAAGTGACCCAATCGTCACCGCGTCACCACCACTCGTCCCACGTTGCCGCATGTCGTAGGTAAAGACGCTAAATCCAGCCCTATTCAAGAAATCTGCCCATGGAATCATCTGGTCCTGATCATCGCCATAGCCGTGTGACAGGATGATAGTCGCCTTGCTGCTGCCAGGAAAGAATCTCCCAGCCAGCGTGATCCCGGTTCGACTCGGAATACTGACCGGTTCCGCTTTGAGGTTCGGAAAGTCGCTCAGCGACCAATCATAGGCGTTCTGTTTCGGATGAATGGCAACCTCTGAGCCATACCATCCGACGCCACCGATGACGATCATGGCAAACACGACGAGGACAATCAGCACGTAGCCACCAATCCGTAACCACGAACGCTTTGGCGAAGAGCGCTTCAACGTCCCGTCTCCAGTTTCACCGTTGTTCGTCACCCGCGACTCACGTCCGAAAATGGATGGGCAGGTGTTGGATCGAACTCCGTGCGATCATATCACCGGGACGGATAATCCACGGTTGGCCCTGGCAGCGCCTCGGGCATATCAGCACGACCTCTGGCGCGAGACCCCACGCGCCGCTGCAAACTACGAATCAACCAACACTCTGAACCGATCCATGCCCGAATTAACGCTATTTCTGCAATTTCGGCGACGCTGATACACGAATGTAACGGTCGGGTCGATAGGATTGGGGGGTGTTGACGAGGAATAGTCCTGAATTCCACTCAACCGCTGGAAAGCGAGCAACTTTATGAGCATAAAAACTGATCACCTCTCTCCGCCGGCCACCGAGATCCGGTCGCCCAACGGCAGGGCAGAATCGAGAACCCAGATGGAGATCGCTGTCGAGATCGTTGGACTCACCAAGCGCTTCGGCGATTTTGTTGCAGTCGATTCGCTCTCATTCGGCGTGCCGAAAGGCTCAATCTTCGGCTTTCTCGGTCCGAATGGCGCTGGAAAGACGACGACACTTGGCATGCTCCTCGGCCTGATTCCGTTTGATTCAGGTTCGGCGAAGGTGCTCGGATTCGACGTGCGGACACAGCTACATCAGGCGCTGGAGCGCACCGGAGCACTGGTTGAACGACCGGCCTTCTACCCTTATCTGACTGGACGGCAGAATCTATCGCTCTTGGGACAACTGGCCGGCATTCATGACCGGCAGGTCGTCAATCGAGCACTGGAGGAGGTCGACCTCCTCAGCCGAGCCGACGCTAAATTCGGCAGCTATTCGACCGGCATGAAGCAAAGGCTGGGAATCGCCGCGGCGCTGATTCGCCAGCCGGAGCTCATCATACTGGACGAGCCCACCAGCGGACTTGATCCGGCCGGCCAGCTAGAGATCCGAAATCTGGTGCGCGATCTCGCCCAGGCAGGACGAACAATCGTGCTTTCCAGTCACCTCCTCAATGAAGTGCAGCAAGTTTGCACGCATGTGGCCATTATCGACCGCGGCAGATTGGTACAGACCGGATCGCTGTCGCAGATTCTGTCTGCCGAAGACGTAGTCGAGGTTCGCGTCGTCGATCGCGCGGAGCAAGCCGCCGAGCTGCTTCGCCACATGGATCATATTCAGCAGGTCGAAGTCCTCGACGGCCAGCTAGTCGTCGAAGCATCCGCAGACCGTTGCGCTGTGATCAATCGTGCCTTGATCGAAGCAGGATTCGACGTTAGTAACCTCCAGGCTCGTGAGAGCAGACTCGAAGAACGATTCCTTGATTTGACAACGCAATTCGAGAACGAGGCATAAGATGGCATCGATAGCAACGCTCCTCCGTGTCGAACTCATCAAGCTGACGCGACGCCCCATGACCTGGACCCTTTCAGCAATCCTGGCAGGCCTCGTCGGTTTCATGTACCTGATGATGATGCTGGCGCTCCTGGCGCCTGAGTCGGCAGGGGTAGATAAAACATCGTTAGAGAATCAGGTTCTGTTACCTGATGGGCTCTACTTCGCCTCCACGATTGCCGGGTTACTCGTAACGATCATGATCATCATCCTGGCGGCTGGATCGGTCGCTAGCGAATTGAGTTGGGCGACGGTCCGTACCAATCTCCTGATGGGGGCTACTCGCACCCGTTTTCTGATCGCGAAGCTGCTGGCTCTGGAGATTTTCGCTTTCATCTGGATGATCATTGCCAACCTGCTCGCTCTCGTCGCTGCAATGGTAACGGCAGCCGCAACGAACAATGCAGTCCCAACCGACTACCTGCTCAGCATGTCCTTTAGTCACGATATCGGATTGATGCTGTTCCATTCGATCATCGTGCTGGCCGTCTGGACATTGATCGCTGGAGCCATCACACTGATCACCGGCTCGCTCGCGGCAGGTCTCGGAATGACCCTGGTCATGACACTTCTTGGCTCCCAGATCGCCGCGCTAGTGTCCCTGCTCGGCGAAATCGGCAAGTGGGTATCGCGCGCCATTCCGAATCAAGCACTGGATTCCATTGTCGCGCTGGACTCGACTTCACCCCCATCGTATGTTGCTTCCGACTGGGTCTGGATTGTGCTCAGTATCGTTGGTTGGTCCGTCATCTTTGCGTTCCTGGCTTGGAGACGGTTCCAGAGAATGAACCTGGTCGGAACGTCGTGAGACGACATCGGAGTTCACGGGGAGACCGCGCGAGTTGAAGAATATTGAGACGAAAGCGCGGGTCGGCGACCTCAACCATATACGCCGGCTCGCGCTTGATCATTGGCGCCCAGGATCACGGAATTCAGCGCGACGTCGACACCTACTTTCGAACCGTTCGTGGCCGTCTCAAGCTCCGGGTAAACGCGGAAATTCCTGGTGGGACGCTGATCGCCTACCAGCGGCCCGATCAAGTCGAGAGCCGGATCTCAGACTACCAACTGATACGCGTTCTCGATCCTGAGGCGTTGCTCGGCGCACTGGTGGAAACGCTCGGTGTTCTCGTAACCGTGCGCAAATCGCGCCGCCTATTGCTTCTCAATGCCACACGTATTCATCTCGATGATGTTGACGGCCTCGGGACCTTCGTTGAACTCGAGACAGTGTTGAGTACCCAGACCGTGGAGGAAGCCGAAGAGGAACATCGATTCTTGAGGCGGTTACTTGATCTCGATGGTACTGGAATTGTTCCCGTGAGCTACAGCGATCTGATCATGGAGCAAAACGATTGAGATTGTTCGTCTGGAGTTCAAGCCACCAAAGGAACGCTGCCCATCCACGCCATCCCACCCATGCCTCGGCGATATCACGCACTTCTGCTTCGCTCGCCGTTCGTCCCAATCCATAGGCAAGCCCGATGATCTTGCGTAATCCAAGATCTCCGGCCGGGATGCTATCGGCAGCTCCGAGACCTCGCATCAACACGTATTCAGCCGTCCAACGGCCAATCCCTCGGTGTCTGACGAGTTCATCAATGGCTTCAGCACAGGGCAATTCGCCCAGATTCCAGAGATCGAGATCGCCACTCATAATCGAGCGGGACAGCTCGATGAGATAGCTCGCTTTTTGGCGGCTGAATTGCAAGGCAATGAGTTCGGGCGGTTCCAGTGCCGCTATCCGCTCGGGTTCGGGCAGCAGTCGGAACTCACGATCCCCGACGTACATCAGCCTGCCGAACTTCTCGATCAAGGCCAGCTTCATGCGCCTGGCGAAGGCGATGTTCACCTGCTGCCCGACGATGGCGAAGATCAACGCCTCGTACGGATCAGCCACGAGGAGCGGCCGAATCCCAGGGAGGCCGTCAACGATCTGCCCAAGCACTGGGTCTCGCTCCGTTATGGATAGGAACGGGGCCGGGTCGACGTCGAGCAGAAAGATGCGAATGGCGTGCCGCCTGGCGGCTTCGATCAAATCCGGCGACACATTGTCGCCGCGAACCCGAAGCTCGATGCTCGGCTTCTCGACGCTGCCGGTTGATCGCATCATCAACAGGAGGTCTGCCCCGTCGACCGACAGCGCACGTTGGCAGACGCCGAGATCGAGATCAACCTCCTCCAATACCGACGACGGCGAAGAGGCCAGATAGCGCAAGGCAAGCTGAAAAGAGTACGACGCGGTCGGCCGAAGCTCGATGGTCGCTTCGCTGAAACCGGTCGATTGATTCACGCTTGGTTCGGTGAGCGGTTGACGCTGAAACTGAAGACGTCGGGCCGGTTATAGTGCCCGGCGGCATCGAAGGTCAAACGTTCTTCGACCGCTCTTCCGGGATCGACCTCGGCCGACACGATTGCCTCGTCTTCCCAGACCGGCCCGGCCAGGTATTCTCCGTCCGGACCGATAATCGCACTGCCGCCGCGCTGGATGAGCTCGTCCGGTTCGCCGGGAATCTCCTGGAGAAGCGGGAGATCGGCCGGGAGGTCCCTTTTTCGAAGCACCGTACCGGCAGCGATAACGAAGGCTCGTCCCTCGAAAGCGTAGTGACGTGACGCGACCTGGTGCATCTCTTTGACGTCGGGCCAGCACGCGACATGCAGCAGCTCGGTCTGCTGGTGCATCGCCTGGCGCGTCAGAGGCATCCAGTGTTCCCAGCAGAGCAACCCGCCGAGCTTTCCTAAATCCGTGTCGAGGACGATCAGACCGCTGCCATCACCCTGTCCCCAGATCATCCGCTCGTCATAGGTCGGCATCAGCTTGCGGTGAACGCCAAGCAGTGTCCCGTCCGGCCCGAAGAAAAGCTGCGAGCAATACAGCGTGCCGCCGCCGAGCTCGTGCGCCCCAACGACGACATACGCGTTAGCATTCTTGGCCGCCTCACCGATACGCTCAACCTGTGGGCTGGGAATCGAGACGGCATTGGCGACGAGTCGACGGTAAACCTGCCGGGCTGGATCGTGCCCCCAGAGAGCGGCAGATGGCGCTTCCGACAGCCAGACGGGATAGCCTGCGATCCAGACTTCAGGAAAGGCAATCAGCCTCGCCCCTTGGGCGGATGCCCGGGCAATCAGATCGCACGTCTTCTCGACCGTGGCATCACGATCGAGAAAAACCGGCGTTGACTGAACCGCCGCAACGCGATATGACTCCCACCCGTCACCATGCGACAAGTTGCTTCCCTCTCCACCCCGGCCACCGTCTGCTGGCCGTCCCGCTACGAAACCCTACTAGCGCTGGCCCGGTAGCACCTCTTCTGCCGAGTCATGACTCGGATCGAAGTAGAGCCGTGGCAACACCATCGTGTTCGCCCCGAACAGGACGTACTCATAGGTCGCCTTGCCGTCATGGCCACGTTGAGCGTGGATATCCTGCGGTGGGGGTGGCAAAACGACGGCGTCGCCCGGCTCGAGGATGCGCTCTTCAACCAGTTCGACCCTAGCGTCACCCGGGCCGGAGCCTTCATCCAGCCGGCGCCACACCTGATATTGATCGCGCCCTTGATAGACGCCAATGACGCCCCAGCTGCCATGACTGTGAATCGGCGTCATCGCTTCCGGGCCGAAGCGAGCCCGCACGAGGATCAGGCCGGAGTCATCAATGTACAGTGGCTTCGACTGGCTGCCAGTGTGGATATTCCCCATCGGCTCATCGCCCGCTAGTTCCGGATGCTTCGCCAGTTCTCGCATGCGGCTGGCGATCTTGTTGAGTCCCACGTCGCTGGGTCCAACGTCGGTCAGGATCTCCTTGACCTCTCCGATGAAGGTATCGATTGTGTAGGTCGCCGTCATGTGTTGCCCTCCTTGACTACTCGATCTCCCCGCATCCTACCCGAGGCTCGGAAATAGCGAAAGCCAGGAAGCCGTAAGGAGATGCCAAGTCGTCTTTGACGCTAAATCCGCGAGATCCCGCCAGATTCGTGTCGGATCCAAGCGAGATGACATGATTTCAATCGGTGCAGTTCCTAGGCGTGGCACCGCCTTAGGTCAAGTTGACACAGGAATTGGACCGAGACTAGCGCGCGTCTCGATGGATCGGTCCGAGGGTAATGGCACCATCGTCCGAAAGGCGTTTGACGTCACCTTCTCCAAAGCCCATTTCGGAAAGAATCTCGGCGGTATGCTGGGCGAACAGCGGTGGCGGACGGCGAATCACCGGTGGCGTGAGCGACATGTCGATGGCTGGCCCGATCAGCGGAATGCTGCCGGCGAGATCGTGCTGAACTTGCTTGATAATACCCAGTTCCCGAACGACGTCACTCTCCAACGCCTGGCCAATCGACCAGATCGGTCCACAGGCAATCCCGGCATCGTTAAGCCGCTCAACCCACTCGTCAGTGGTATGAGCAGCCAATCCTTCGGTCACGAGTGCATTGATCGCCGAGCGATTCGCCACCCGGTCCGCGTTCGTCTTGAAGCGTGCGTCATCGACCCATTCAGGATGCCCCAATGCGGCAGCCAGCCGTTGCCAAATCGGCTCGCTGGCAACGGCGATGTTGATCATGCCGTCAGCAGTCTTGAACGCACCGTAGGGTGACGCAACCGGGTGGTCGTTCCCTTCGAGGTGTGGATCGCCGCCTCCGGCCAGATAGCCGCCAGTCTGATAGGTCAAAATACCGATGATGCTCCCGAGCAGCGAGGTATCAACGCGTTGACCGACACCGGTCTGCAAGCGACCAACGTAGGCGCCCAGCACCCCATACGCCGCGAACATAGATGCCAGAACGTCACCAATCGCAACTCCAACCCGCACCGGTCCGCTCTCCGGCATGCCGGTCACACTCATCAGTCCGCTCATCCCTTGAGCAACCTGATCGTAGGAGGCCTGCGTCGCGTACTTGCCGCGCGGCCCGTAGCCTGAAACCTGGCAGAAGATCAGACCCGGGTTGATTTCGCGGAGCGACTCGTCGCCCAAACCGAGCCGGTCCATCACGCCAGGTCGGAAGTTGGTAACAATGATGTCAGCTTCCTCAGCAAGCCGCCGGACGATCCGCGCGCCCTCGGGATGCTTGAGATTGATCACCACGCTCCGTTTATTGCGGTTGACCGACAGGAAATAAGGGCTTTCGCCCGCCACGAATGGGGGACCATAGCCGCGCGCCGCATCACCGTGGGGCGGCTCAATCTTGATGACATCGGCCCCTAAGTCACCCAGCAGCATCGTGCACATCGGGCTGGAGACTGCCTGCCCAAACTCCAGGACGCGCACTCCCGCGAGCGGCTGACGAGGCTCTTCCTCTTGACTCATCGTGCTCCCTCCGGATTGGCCATCCTCAACTCATCACGATTGCGGGATCACTGGCAGTAGGATGTGAGACGGATGGTTGCCGTCGTGATGGATCGTGTTGATCGCGATCTGCGTATGCGTGTTTCGTCCCAACGGCTCGCCAGTGTTCGGATTGACGTCGAAACGAGGGAAGTTACTACTCGAGATGTCGAGCCGAATCCGGTGACCCGTGCTGAACACATTGCTCGTGCCGTACATCGGAATTTCCGCCCGGTAGACCTCGCCCGTTTGCATCAGTTCCGCCTGCTCCCGGCTGTTACGATAGCGCAGGCGCAGGATAGAGTCGGAGACGTTCATGGCGTAGCCATCTGGATAGTCCGAATTGGCTGGATAGACATCGACGAGTTTCACCGTAATGTCGGTATCGGGTGCCGAAGACGAGACCCAGATCACGGCAGTCAGCGGTCCGGTGACCTCAACCGGCTCGGCCAGGGGCTCCGTCTGGAAGACGAGGACATCCTGGCGACTCGCCAATGGCAGATAAGGGGGATTGGCGCCAAACGTCGACTCATCTGGTCGCTGATCCTGCGGCCCAACCGTGGTGATATTTCCGATCCGATCCTCCATCGCTACCTTATCGACAAGGCCAGGATCGACGTCGAGCACGTCGGTCAGCGACGAGATGTTACCGCCAATCGTCGGAACCGGGTCATTCGGATCGAACCGGAACGACGTTTTACTGTCCGCAGTCCTGGGCTCATCGGTCGTCAGTTCTCCCCGATCGCCAATATAGAACGGTGTGAAATTCGCCCGTGCCAGCGGCCACTCCTGCTCAGTGCGCCAATGCCCACCATGGTACAGCCGTCCCTCCGGGGTCTTGTGGCCGTCTCCGCCTCCCATCACGAAGATACGCACGGGCGGCTCGTCCGCGATCTCGTTCTCGATCCCTTTTAGCCAATGATCGAAGTAACGCAGGTGATGATCGTTGACGTCATCCGCCAGGTTTCCGGCAATCGAGGCCTCCGGGCCGAACTCGACATCACCTGACCAGGTCAGATCGACCTTGTCACCACCATGCGTCCAGGGCCCCATCATCAGCCGGATCGGACCGTGCTTCCCTCGCGAGAAGCGAACGTAGTTTTCGAGCGTTGAACGAGTATAAGAATCGTACCAGGCCCCAGAAAAGAGAATCGGTACGTCGGCGTGGTTCTCGAAATGCTCCTCGAAATCGAAACCCGGCTGTTTCCAATACTCGTCGTAATCGCCCTGGGTCCAGATGTCGAATACCCAGCGCTCGTGCATCGGAACGAGTGCCAGCGGCGAGAGGCCCGGTTTGAGCGGCAGACGCTTCAGCCAGTCGCGAAACTGCACCTGGTTCAGTGACTGGCTAACTGCTGGATCGTCGACCTTCGTGCCGGTTACCAACGCGCGGAAGCCCCAAGCCATGAAACGCATCTCGAAGGCGCCGTTGTGTCGCACCGAGCTGGTATGGGCGTTGGCACCACCTTCGTTGACGTACATGGCGGCGAGATTGGGCGGGTTCAAGGCGGCAAGTGCATTCTGGACCCAGGCGAGATAGGACGTTCCAAAGGTGCCGACACTTCCGTTCGACCAGGGTTGGTGGCTGAGCCAATCCATGGTGTCGTAGCCATCCTCGGCTTCTTGGGCCAGAAAATAGAACTCACCCTCCGACGCGTAGCGACCGCGGCAGTCCTGTATGACCACGGCGTAGCCGTGCCGAGCGAAAAAGAGCCCCTTCTTTTCTACAGTGTCGGGGGAACTCTTGTCGTAGGGCGTGCGCACCAGGAGGGTCGGAAAACTACCGGGCAGCGGGTCAACTCCGTTGGCTGGTCGGTAAACATCAGTAGCGAGGCGGACGCCGTCCCTCATCGGAACCATGACGTCTCTGGAAATCACCGCGTCTTGCTCAGCGGTGGAACCAGAAGTAATCGGGTTGCTCATTTTGCGCTCCTCTCAATGGTCTTAGGGCATTCTAGCAGTACTCGTGAAAGCCTGAGACGTCGTTTTCGTCCTGCCCCGTCGCTGTTAGACTGTGAACTTATGAGCGCCCGACCACAGGTAACAACTCACACGAGCGACGATCGGCTATCCGATCAAGCACGACGGAGCATCCTGGTTGGACTTATGCTGACCATGGCGCTGGTCGCCATGGATACGACTGTGGTCGCCACGGCGATTCCATCGATCGTGCAAGATCTCGGCGGCTTTTCCCAGTTCACCTGGGTCTTCTCGATCTATGTCCTCGTTCAAGCCGTGACTATCCCGATTTATGGAAAACTTGCCGATCTCTACGGACGTAAGCCAATTCTGCTGACCGGCATTCTCATCTTCATCGTCGGGTCGATCTTCTCCGGGCTCGCCTGGAGCATGTTCGCATTAATCGCATTTCGCGCACTGCAGGGGATCGGTGCAGGAGCAATTCAGCCGGTCGTGACGACCATTGCTGGTGATATTTACACCGTCGAGGAACGCGCCAAGATTCAGGGTTGGCTTTCGAGCGTCTGGGGCATATCGGCCATCATTGGGCCAGCCATCGGCGGATTCTTCGCTCAGTATTTGACCTGGCGCTGGATCTTCTACATCAACCTGCCGCTCGGCGGCCTGGCGACATTTGTGATCCTCAAGTACTTGCATGAGAACGTTGCGCGCAAACGTCACAAGATCGACTTTCCGGGATCGGCGCTGCTGGCCATCGGACTTGGATTTCTCATCTTCGGCGTCCTCGAAGGCGGCGTCCGCTGGGCATGGTCCTCGACGACGAGCCTGGTGATCTTCGCCACCGCGATCATCGCGCTCGTTGGTTTCGTCATCCAGGAACGACGAGCGGTCGAACCGACCGTGCCGCTCTGGGTGTTCGGCCGGCGGGTACTGCTCGGTGCGAACCTGGCGACCGCATCTCTGGGGCTCCTTTCGATTGGGCTCACGACTTTCCTGCCGACTTTCGCTCAAGGCGTTCTCGGCGTTAGTGCGCTCTTTGCCGGTTTCATCCTTTCATCGATGTCGATCGGCTGGCCCGTCGCATCAGCACTTTCCGGACGCGTCTACCTGCGAATCGGGTTTCGCGATACCGCATTAGTCGGATCAATTTTGTGCGTGGCCGCATCGTTTGGTTTTTTCATGTTTCCAGAGTCGGTTCCCGTCTGGGTGCCGGTCCTCACCAGTCTCGTCATCGGTGCAGGATTTGGCTTTCTTTCGACCTCATTGATCGTTGGCGTGCAATCGTTGATCGACTGGAATCGCCGCGGCGTCGTGACCGGATCCAATTTGTTTAGTCGCCAACTTGGTCAGGCGTTAGGAGCGGCGATTTACGGAAGCATTGCGAATGCGGTGCTAGTGGGCAAACTACGCGACGCACCGGGCGACCTTGCCGGTCAACTGCCCAAGACCCTCAACGACGCCAGTGATGCCCTCACCAGCAAGAGCGCTAATCTGAGCGCTGCCGCGGAGAGCTATCTGCGCGACGCGCTATACCAGGCAACGCATCAGGTCTTCTTTGCACTCTTCCTAATCTCGATCGCCAGCATGGCCGTCATTCTGCTGACACCTCGACGGTTTGAACGGCTTCACTTCGACGAAGACGATCAAGTCAAACAAACCGATGCCGCGCACGAATCTGCAAGACACGACTTGGAATCACCCACTCCGGCCAGCTCAGCGGAGTAGCAGGGTCCGCCATTTCTCGAACGAAGGGTCAGAAATTTGGCTATTGACGTTCACGCGCATTGCTTTCCACACGAGTACCTGGACCTCATCACTCGCTACGGCAGCAGATCGGCCAGTTACGCGCGAAACATGAACGCAGGCGACTCGAAAGAAGAACTCGAGGCGCGTTTCGTCATGATGGACGCCGCTGGAATCGACAAGCAAGTCCTATCGATCTCGCCTCAGCTACCCTACTTCGAGGATGAGTCACACTCGGTCGATGCTGCTCGCCTCGCAAATGACAGCTATGCCGACCTGGTCTCTCGCTTTCCCGAGCGATTCGCAGCCTTTGCCGCGATTCCACTTCCCCATCTGGACGCATCATTGCGAGAGATAGCGCGTGCCATGGATGATCTCGGTATGGTCGGCGTTACGATAGCTAATTCGATACTGGGCAAGTCACTCGTTAGCGCGGAGTTCGAACCTGTCTATGCTGAACTGAATCGGCGTGGGGTAGCTCTCTTCGTGCATCCAGCCGGTCAAGCGGCATATTCACCATTGATCGCTGATTCGGGTTTGACCTGGTCTATTGGCGCACCCATCGAGGACACGATTGCCGCGACGCAGCTCATCGCAGACAACGTTCCCCTACGTTACCCAAATCTCCGCATCATTCTGTCCCATCTGGGCGGAGCACTACCGCTGCTGCTAACCCGGTTGAACCACCAACTACCAGGCACCGACGAAAACGGACCTGAGCGCCCGAGTATGCAGGCTCGTCGCATGTGGTACGACACGGTCAGCCACAACGATGTCATCGCGCTCAGGTGCGCGGCGGACGCACTCGGTTCGAGTCAGCTTTTGTTTGGCAGTGATTTTCCCTATCTATCGGGCGAGTGGCTGAGAGGTGCGGTATCGCATATTGGCGATGCGGGCCTGGGGAACACGATCGTCGAACGCATTCTCGGCGAGAGCGTGCGCCAACTGCTTCACCTACCGAAATCAGATTGAAGCTGAGGTCTCCGGTCGCGTCCTGAACGGCTAATGACCGTTCGGACCGGGCCGGCCATCGTCGACGATCAAACCATCCTGCATTCGAATGATCCGGTCGCACATAGCGCCGATACGTGGGTCATGTGTGACTACGACGAAGGTTTGGTGGTTTCGCTGATTCAGCTCGCGCATAAGCTGCATGACCTCATCGGCAGTCTGCGTGTCCAGATCACCGGTTGGCTCGTCGGCCCAGACAATCGAAGGCTCGTTGACCAGGGCACGCGCGATCGTCACGCGCTGGCGCTGGCCACCCGAGAGTTCTGCCGGTCGATGACTTGCCCACTCGGCCAAATGTACCTGCTCCAGAATTTCCATCGACCGTTCACGGGCCTGCCGCGGTTTTACGCCGCTCACCAGCAACGGTAGTTCCACATTCTCCACCGAACTCAGAACTGGAAGCAGATTGTAAAACTGGAAAATGAACCCCATCTCTGTTGCACGAAACGAGGTACGGCGGTTATCCGATAACTTGGAGAGATCCGTGCCAGAGATCTGGATCAGACCATCGTCGATGGTATCGAGTCCCGACAGACAGTTAAGCAGGGTAGTCTTGCCACAACCTGACGGACCCATGATGGCAGACATCTCGCCGCGATCGATTCGCAGGTCAACTCCGCGCAGCGCCGGCACACGCACTTTGCCGGTGTCGTAGGTCTTCAGAACACCGCGTGCCTCGATGATGACGTCGGTCGCGACTTCGACTCCTGAACTCTGCTTCTCTTCGATCGGGTGATCCATTCGGTGCAGCCTCCTCATCAAGATGTTGATAGGGCTTCGCGAGGCTCGTCCATTAACGCAAACGTCCGTCCGCGCCGATCAAGCGTAGCATCTCCCGAGATGCCGTGCGAAACAAGATCGTTTCGTCAACACGACTGTGAATCTGATTGAACCAGCACCACGATCTATCTCGTTGTTCCGTGAGTACTTGACTTAGAACGTACTTCCCGTCAATAGTCGACCCATGCACGACAACCTTCTCTGTGAAGGACGGAGGATTCTGATGCGTTTTAGCTACCATGGCGATTTGCTGGGCCGCTGCCCTGAACTTGTCGCTGGCGTGATCTGGATCGAAGGACTAACGAATCGGCCATCTTCAGAGGAATTCGACCGGCTGCTCGAGCAGTCCGAGGCACTCACGCGCAATCGGTTTCCAACCACACCCGATATCGCGAGATATGAGACGATCGCTGCCTGGCGTCAGATCTATTCCCGTTTTGGAGTCAAGCCGAACCGCTATCCGTGCGCCGCTGAAGGGCTAATCCGACGTGTCGTCGAGACCGGCTCGTTACCCCGCATATCGGCGCTCGTCGATCTCTGCAACTCAGCGTCACTGCGTTATGGGATTCCAGTCGCTCCCTTCGATCTCGACCGGTCTGATGGGGACTGGGTCGTCCGCTTGGCAACCGGATCCGAGCGATTCTTGCCGATCAATGCAGAAACGCCCGACGATATTCCAGAAGGCGAGGTCATCTACGCCGACGAGACACCCGATGTCCTATCGCGCCGCTGGAACTGGCGGCAATCAGACAAAGGAAAGATTGCGCTCACGACAACCAATCTCCTAATCACCACCGAAGGCGTGCACGAATCTGCGCGTGAGGCAGTCCAGGGCGTGCTATCGGAGCTGATGGACCGGCTGCCATCAATGGTGAGCGGGCCGATCCAGTCTGATGTCCTGGACGTCGAACATCCGATCAGCCAACGCGATTAGCGATTGAATGCCCCACCAATGAATGGATGAAGCGTTAACAGCCGCGCGGGTTTCCACGCGGCTGCTTCGCACGATTACTTACCGGTTGGAAATGACTGGCTGTGGCGGCACAGCGCCTTCGGGCAGCGGCGCCTTATAGGGCTTGCCTTCAGTCGACTGTACGTATTCGTCATGCGCCTTGGTAACCAGCGACGGGTCGAGATGCAGCTCCGCTGCCGTAATTGCCATCACCTTGGCAGCGTGCATCATCCCCTTGTGTCCAATCGACATGCCACCGGTGGCGGTGATGCCCCAGCTGTGACCTGTCACACCAGCCGGGTGGCAGGTAGTCAACACTTGTGCCGTCGGAGCAATCCAGCTCACTTCCGAAACATCGGTCGAACCGGAGAGGACCTTGCTTCGGTCACCAGGTTCGAATATTTCTCCCAGCAGCGGCTGCTCGAGCGCGCTATCCGGCAATTCGCTGGCTCGAATGCTGGCCGCGCGGATTCGCTCCGGATAACCTGTGGCGACCGCCTTCGCGAAGGCACGCTCCTCGTCGTTGAAGTCGATTGGGCCAAGCTCCTTCAGCACGTCGTACATGACGTCCGAGACGACGTGATTCGGCAGCAAATTGTGGATACCGAAGTGATCGTGAATGGTCAGCTTGGTATCGGTCATCATCTCGGCACCCTTGGCGATGCGAATGATACGCTCGGTGATCTCGTCCACCTGATCTCGCTTCGGGGCACGGACGTAGTACCAGACCTCGGCTTCGTCCGGCACGACGTTTGGTTGGCCACCACCGTTCGTGACCACATAGTGGATACGCGCCTCTTGAATCACGTGCTCGCGCATGTAGTTCACGCCCACGTTCATAAGCTCAACCGCGTCCAGAGCGGAACGGCCATGTTCGGGCGCCGCCGCGGCATGAGCCGTCTGACCATGGAACCGAAACTTGATGTGATCGACGGCCAGGCTGCTCGCAGACCAGACGGTGTTGCTGGCCCATGGATGCCAGGTAAGCGCGACATCCAAATCGTGGAACACGCCTGCGCGCGCCATGAAGACCTTCCCGGCCCCGGTCTCTTCGGCAGGGCAGCCATAATATCGGACCGTGCCCGGTCTGCCGGTTTCGACGAGCCAGGCCTTCAGCGCCACGGCTGCGGCCAGCGCCGCCGTACCGAGCATGTTGTGACCGCAACCGTGCCCCGGACCGCCGGTAACGACCTGCTCTTGAATCGTCTGCGCCTTCTGTGACAGATTCGGCAGAGCGTCATACTCACCGAGAAACCCGATGACCGGCGAACCGCTGCCCCATTCCGCCATGAAGGCGGTCGGCATGTCACCGACGTTCGCCGTAATCTCGAATCCGTCTCCGGCCAGAAAATCAGACTGCAATTGACACGCATAGGTTTCATCGAGCGCAACCTGCGGGTGCGCCCATATGTCGTCCGACATCGCGATAAATCGTTGCTGTCGCTCCTCGAGCCACTCGGCGAGGCCCATATCTTTGGCCATTCACTTCCCTTTCAATCATGCTCGGCTCATGAGCACGGATATCATTTTGTCCGGCTGCATTGAAACCGTTTGTGTGGGCTTCGCCCGTACGGACGAAGCGAAGCGTCTCTCACTACTCGTCTTCGATGCCTTGAGACCGGCGATACTCGATCAAGCGGCGCCGCACCTCATGAGGTGTGAGTTCATCCAACTCGAGCCCGAGCAGTTCACCCAATGCGGAGCGGCTGTTGTAACCTAGGCCACGCGCCCACTTCCAGAACTCGGTCCAGCTGTAGTCGGCCGGTACAAAGGCCTCCGGCTCGGCCGGCTGTATCTCTTCCCGAATCGGGCGTAGGTTGGTCGGATGAGATTCGATGGATTGCGGCGGCTCTTCGATATTCAGTTCCGGATCCAGTTCTGGAGGAGCGACAACACGCACGCGGGTTGTCTCCGGGGAACGGGTCGGCTCCACAACGTGGGTGTGCGGAACGTCGGGCAGAGCGGCATCAACTGGTTCAACGGCCGCATCAAAATCAAGCGCGAACTGTGTTCCGTACCCGAGGGCCGCGAGGGCACGCCCGATGGCTTTCGTCTCTGCCTTCTCGATATAGTCGTCGAAGTCCCCCTGCGACTCACTGCCATATCCAGTCGCTCGGCCGCCGCTCGGCAGGATCACCTCGGCGCGAAATACCGCGACGTTCTTCTCGTTCGACACGAGCTGTGTGAGGACATGCGCATCCGGATGCTCGCTGCGCAGCCAGACCAGCCGCCATTTGACATCGAGGTACTCCACCTCGGTGCCACGCACCTGAATGCGGCGCAGATAGGCTCGTGGATCGAACGACTTCGTCGCATCAGAACGCTTCGCCCCATCAGCCTCATTCATCGCACCGGATTCATCAGGCACGTTCATCCCTCCCGTCGATCACCAGACACGTCGCACTCCTGTTAGTAAAGGCGGGCTGGTTCCGGCAGTTCGCGCCGTTTGCGAAAGTAGCGCGCCATTCCATCGACCGTCATCTGGTAGGAAGTGGCCACTTCATACGGCATGACGAGATCATTGCCACCGGTGGCCGCCACGATTTCGGCATCGCCACGACCGCGCAGCTCAGCTGTTACCACCTTGGTGTCGCGCTCTACCGCTAGCCGCGCGTCTGCCCAGCCGGACCAGAAGAAGAGACGAGAAAGCAAATCGTCCAGATGCCAGCTAATGTCACCAAAGCCTCCAAAGTGGGTCAGATAGAAGCGAGTGGGATTCAGCTCACGAAGGTGCTGAATGCTTTCTCGCCACAAGATCAGATCCAGTTCCGGAGGGACCGTCGGTGGGCGCACATAGGCTGCATTATCGAGCCGAACGCCGCCAACATCACCGGTGAAAATCACCCCAGTATCCGGATGGTGATAGGCAATGTGGTGCATCGCATGGCCCGGTGTAAACCGCGCGATTAGCTCACGATTGCCAGCGTTGATTTTGGCGCCGTCTTCGAGAATATCGACCCGGTCAGCCGGGGCCGGAGCTACTTCACCCCACAGCTCTTCCATTCGATCACCATAGATGCGGGTCGCACTGGCCATCAGCTTGGTCGGATCGATCAGGTGGGGCGCCCCGACCGGATGGACGAGCAGTCGAGCCTTGGGAAAACGTCGCATCAGGACACCGACTGAGCCTGCATGATCGAGATGAATGTGCGTCACGGCAAGCTGTGTGATCTCGTTCGGGTCAAATCCGGCTTCACGGACGCCCGCAAGCAATGTCTCGACCGTCGTCGTGGCACCAGTCTCGATCAGCGTCAGACCCTCTGATCCAGTCAAGAGGTAGGACGCGATCACCCCGGGAACACCCTGGAAATGATGGTCTATGATGTATAGATCTGGCTCGAGCTGAGTTACCGTAGTTTGTGCCATCGCGTTCTCCAGAAGTTCCATGTTGGTTCAGCCAATTTCGCCGTCCGGACGAGCAGAATGCCAGACAATTTGCCTAACTTAAATGCTTCGGCTCGGCCCGCACGACTATCGTAGCAGATCGGCTGAATAACGAGAATTTGGGCTACACCCAGTCGCGTTGGGTGCGCACCGTCAAACCGTCGTAGGCCAGATCGACACCGGGTGGGAGAATCTCATTTACTGCCGCGTGCGACACCTCATGGCTGACGTGCACGATATACGCCTGACGCGGGCGAACCTCCGACACGACATCGAGGGCCTCGCCCAAACTCAGGTGTGTGGGATGCGGGCGCTCACGAAGCGCATTGATGACGAGCACATCTGCATCGCGCATGAGTTTGAGTGAGCTGTCAGAGATGCCTTTCGCATCGGTCATGTAGACCAATGGGCCGAAGCGAAACCCTTGCACGATCCAGCGCCCGTGCGTCACCGAGATTGGCGACACCTCTCTTCCGAAGACCTCGAATGGGCCGTCGAAGACGTTGAGCAGCAAATCAGGCTTGCCCCCATAGAACGGGAACATGTCCTGAAAAGCGTATGCAAATCGATCACGAAGTAGTTCCGCTGTTCGCCCGTCGGCGAAGACTGGCAAGTGTGACTGATTGATCTCATTGAAACGCCGCAAGTCGTCGATCCCGGCTACGTGATCGGCGTGTGCATGCGTGAAAAACACGGCATCAATCACGCGTATTCCGGCGGAAACCGCCTGATGTCTGAGCTCAGGAGAAGTGTCGATGAGTATCGATTTGCCACCGAATCGAACAACGGCGGACGTTCGGCCACGACGATCCCTTGGATCGTCCGACGTACAGACCGGGCAAGTACAACCGATCATCGGGATACCGTTCGACGTGCCCGTTCCAAGAAAAGTCAGTTCAACCATTACGCATCTGCCCACCACGAGTTCATCAACACAAGTATACCCACCAGATCTCGCCGCGTGGATGGTCTAAGGCGCCGGGCGACGTTCGGTGGTATGGCATGTCATTGACGCGCCAAAGGTGACGGTAGAGTTGGTCGTCGAGTACGGCGACTGGGTGGTGCTGTGCGCCGGCTTGTCGCCGAGTCCGCCGCTATGATCCGTGGTCATACCTCGCGCAGGTTCCAGGTTGTCCCGACGAGACGCCATTTATCGACCTGCCCCAGCTTTCAGTAGAGCCTAAAGGCAGACTCCTCTGGCCCGTCAGTGGAAATTGCTGATCGCGTTACCCGCTGCTATGCTCGTCGCACGATAAGGATGTGCGCGAGGAAGGGTGACGACATGTCGAGCGATCTCGCGGCGGCGATTGCGGCGATGCCGTTGAGCGACACCCACGAACATCTCCACACCGAGCAGCAATACGTTGAGGAAGGCCCGGACGTCCTTCAGGCTATCTTCGACAACTATTTGCTTGCCGATCTTGTCGTCGCCGGAGCATCGTCCGAGGCGGTGGCGCGCTTGATCGACGCCGGCGACCCCGATATCCGTACGCGCTTCGCGGGGGTGCGCGACGCCTGGGAGGTCTGCCAGCATACCGGCTACGGCGAGGCGGCGCGCCTGATCGCACGCCTGGTCTACGAGCTGGATGAGATCACGCCGGACGGGCTGGAAAGGGCAACGGCGCGCCATGCCGCCCTGCGCCAACCAGGCGAGCGCTTGCGCCTCCTGCGGGAGGTCGCGCAGCTCGATCATGTGCAGATTGACCTCTCCGAGTGGGGCTGTCAGCCCGATCCCGCCGGTTCGGACTTCTTCCTCTACGATATTTCCTGGGCCAACTTCTGCGATGGTCGCCTCGAGCTACAACAGCTCCAAGACGAGACCGGGATCCAGGTCGCGACGCTCGCCGACCTGCGCGCGGCCTTCGCCGCTCTCTTCGCGCGCTACGGCCCGCTCGCGATCGCGGTGAAGGCGCAGCACGCCTACAAACGCACTCTGCACTGGCGGGAGCGTACCGATGCCGAGGTCACACCTGTCCTCGAGATGGTGCTGACCGGGCAAGAACTGTCGGAAGATGAGCGTCTCTGCCTCGGTGACTGGTGCTGGGCGCGCGGTGTCGAGCTCGCTATCGAACACAATCTGCCATTTAAGCTGCACACCGGCTATTACGCCGGCTATGGCCGGATGCCGATCGACCGTATCCGCGCGGGCCATCTCTGCGGTCTTCTCGCACGCTATCCGCGGGCGCGTTTCGTCCTGATGCACATCGCCTATCCGTATAGCGACGAACTTGTGGCCGTCGCGAAGCACTACCCGAATGTCTACGTCGATCTCTGCTGGGCCTGGAGTATCGATCCATGGACGACGCGCGATTTCGTGCGGCGGATGATCCACGCCGTACCGATAAACAAGCTTTTCGTCTTCGGCGGCGACACGTTCTGGCCCACCGCTTCAGTCGCCTATGCGGCGCAGGCGCGCGCGTGGCTGACACGTGCCTTGCAGGCCGAGGTGGACGATCGGCTACTAACCGAGCGCCAGGCGATCGCCATCGCCACGCGGCTGATGCAGACCAATCAGCGCGATTGCTTCGATATCGACGGCACGCGCGCCGCGATTCGCCGGGAACTCGCGCGGAATACATAACTCGGTCAGTAGCCGGACCCACTGATGTTTCCCGAGCTTAAGCTGGGTCAATAACCCCTATAGCCCGAGTTCATCGAAGCGATCCACCTGGCAATAAAGGGTGAGCGCGGGCATGCCCGTTTTTTGCGCCCCCCTGTTACTAGCCAACCGAAGAGCACGACAGGGCGAATGGCAATCCGTTGCTGAACGTGGTCGGACTCTATCGGGAACCCGACCGTCGGTCATCACGCGGTGCTCGCGCAATCACAACTCGACGTTTGCTGCGGAAAGTGCCCACGGAGGAGGAGGTTTACGTGGCGAGGTGTACCCACAGGTCCAGAGTACTGAAGACGTAGGTGTCATCAAAGACGGTACTAATGGGCCGACTAATCATCGGTACTTGGAGCCCGGTCTTCGCTATCATCAGAACAAGCGTCGCTATGACTTCGGCGTCACAAATTTGCTTCTCAAACCTGTCGAGAGTCGGTTTCTGGTGAGTGTAGGACGACAGCGAATTAACATGAACGAACAATCGGATCGCCGGTCGGGCTGGATCGACAACATTTCCCGGCACCTGTCAACCCAGGATGAGGTTCCGTACACCCACACCGCGGGGCAGTCGCTTCTTCCGCTCCTGCAGCATATGACGGCTCGCATACGTTCGGATACCTCGTTGACCGACTTGCTGTCGGTACTGGCCCAATCGACGTGCGAAGCCATCAATACCGAAGTTGTGTTGGTGCGTGTCTTTGATCCCGGGCAAAAGAACCTTTCGGTACAAGGGCTCTTCGGCGTCCCGGCTCATCTCGTCGGCAATGTACTTGGTGAGCGCACCGCTGCGAACGAGCTATTCGAAGGACTGCGTCCCGGATCGTTGATTACGTTCACGCCCGATCGCCCGCTCGTATTGCAGCACGCGTCAGATCTCGTAACGTCGGAATTTCAGGAGATGCAGGCGCTTGGCGCTAAGCATATTCTGGTGTTGCCGCTCTTCCATCACGGCCGCCTGCTTGGTCGTCTCGACCTCCTAAGGACGCGCGACGAACCGTTCAGCGTCGAAGATGGCTCGGTGGCCAATATCTTTGGAACACTGATCGCTGGTGCAATCTACGGCTTGACTCAAGACGACACCGGCGAACGCTATAACAGCATCATCGAAGCGAGCTTCGCATTCCAGCGATCGATCGAGCCTCTGGCCAATGTCGGCGAGATGTTCCAGAACGTTGTTGAAGCACTTCGCGAAATTGTTCCCTGCGACCGCTGCTATGGCTTGCTCTGGGACGAGTCCCTCCATGAATTCTCGCCAGCGGCAGTTAGTGGAGCGGGGCGCGACATCGTCGACCGGCTAAAAGAGGTGTCCTTCGTCCCCAGCTCGATCCCCGCTCTGGAAAAGACTCTCCAGAGCGACGAACCGCTCGTCATTCGCGACGCCGCAAAAGACGTTCTGCTTCCAAGCTCGGTGACGATCGCGCTCAATCTTAATTCGATCGTGATTGTTCCGCTTCGGGCACGCCAGCGAGAGATTATCGGTGCGGTGATGCTCGATCGCTCAGGAACAGACAGCGAGTTCAGCGACCGCGATATCGCCGTGGTCAGCACCATCGCGCCATATTCAGCTTTGATGATTGAGAATGCTCTCCTTTACGAGGAAGTCAAGCGCGGTTCTGATCGCCTGGCCCTGGTAAACGACATCGGCATCGAATTGGCATCGTTGACGACATTGACCAGTCTTTTCCGACAGGTTCACTTGCACGTCGCATCGGTAATGACGGCCAACCGATTCTGCCTCGGGCTACTGCTGCCAGACGGACGATCGATCGAATATCACTACGCCGTGGACGATCAGGTCGTCAAACAGCCGGTCACGCTCGATCTCGACGACGGTCCTCTCGGACGTTGCATTCGAGAAAAGCGTCCCTTGCTAATGAACGGCCGCGCGCCGGACGACAAACAGGACTGGTTTCCACTAGATAAGACTATCTCGGCATCTGAATCGATGCTCGCGGCTCCGATCACCGTCGGGCAGCACGCGATCGGCGTAATCTCGGCGCAAAGCGACAGCTATGGTTGCTATTCGAAGCACGATCTCGATTTGCTCGGCACGATTGGCATTCAAACGGGTGTCGCGATCGAGAATGCTCGCGTTTATTCCTTGGCACAGGAACGCGGCGAACGTCGAGCCTACCTACTCGACCAGATGATCACGCGACAGGAAGCCGAGCGAAAGACGATCGCCGACGATATTCACAATGACACGTTGCAAACGCTGGCAACCTGCCTCTACAGCATCGATCTGATCAGTCGGCGTGCAAACCAGCTTTCGCCGGAGGAGACACAAGATGAGCTCTGCGGCGTTCGTGACAATCTGGCCGAAAACATTGACCGGCTCCGGCACATCATTTTCCAGATTCGTCCGTCAACGCTCGATATTCTCGGACTAGAGCCAGCGCTCCGCGAGCACGCCAAATATGTCCAGCAGGACACCGGTATCGATATCTCCCTTGCGGTGAGCCTTCCCGAGCGCCCGTCAAACGACATGGAAACCGCGATCTATCGAATTGTTCAGGAGACGATCCATCTCGTGCGCGTCCGTGGCGGAGTGCAACACATCGTGGTTCGCATTCGCCAGAAGGGCACCGCGATTATCGTAACGGTCGCCGACGATGGACGCGCGCCAGAGAACCAGGATGCTCAGGACAAGGAATCGAGTGAGGCCGCAGTTTCAGAGTCAGCATTCTCGCTCTTCGCATTGCGGGAGCGAGTCGAGCTAGCGGGTGGTCAGGTGAAGACAGCGAGCCTCCCAACTGGAGGATCCACGCTGCAGATCATCCTCCCAAATCGGAGCGCGTCATGAATCAACACTCACCGCAGGTGAATTCAGTCGACAAGGTTGTGACGTTTTTGGTGGATATCCAGACGGCGCTCTCCGGGGCAACCAGCGTCCCTGACCTCATGGGTATTGCGGTCGAGCAATTGCGTCGCGTTCCCGGCACCACTGCAGCTTGGATCTATCAGCGGGATGAGCGTGGAGAATTGGCCGTCGTCAACTCGTGGGAGGCGCGCGTCAACAGTTCCGAACCGATCCCAGAGACTGAGCTTGGCCAGCTTCTTCATCAACGCTGGATCGCGGCCCACCGCGCCGATCATTTATCTGAGCACTTCTCCCATCCTTTTGTGCCAGATGGATTTCCACGCCACACAATTACGCCGATGCTGCTAGCTGGCGAGATGATTGGTGCAATCGCAGTCGAACGGCGTGATGGCGAAATCTATCCGTACGAGATCGCAGATCTTGGTGCGATTGGAACAGTCGCGGCCATGACAGCCCAGAGTCTGCAGATCATCGTGTTGCGGGCACGTCTCCTAGAGCAGGAGGAGAAGACCGATGTCGATCACCTTCGACGGGAACTCGGCCGCCTGCTCCACGATGGCATTGTTCAGGATCTCGCCTATCTGAACTTGAAGCTCGAGCTACTCGTGCGACAGATTGAGTCAGAGGCACCCGATCTCGCGGAATCGGCGCAACAGATCCAAAACCAGGTCAATCAATCAATCGCAAGCATGCGCTCGACGATCACAGACTTGCGACGTCGCCAGCAGCGCGCACCTGGAATCACGGCGCAGCTACGCGACATCGCGTCGCACATTCCGGACTACATTCCACGGGAGATCGACCATCAAAGCCAAGGAATGGAACTCGCTCCGGAGATCGAGCGAGCAGTCATTGGGATCGTACGAGAATCCATTCAGAACATTCGCAAGCACGCCATCGCATCCGATGTGCGCGTCGAAGTCCAGCTTGAGGATGACGAATTACTCGTGACGGTCGCTGATGATGGGGTCGGGTTTGACTCCGGATTTCCGGTAGCCCGCGAAGGCCATTTTGGCATGGAGCAAATGAGGGAACTCGCAGAGGACATGGGCGGATCACTATTGGTCGAAGCGGTGCCAGGTAGCGGAACTCGTGTTCACGCACGCATACCGCTCATCGAAACTCAGTCAGGTCGGTAGGAGGTTACTGGGGTGAGCGAACATTCGATTCGAGTAGTAGTAGCTGACGATCACGATCTGTTCCGTGAGGGACTGCGGCAACTCCTGGAGACGATTCCATCTGTTGAGATCGTAGGGGAAGCATCTGACGGACAGGAAGCGATTCGGATGGTCGCCGATGTACAACCTGACGTCATCTTAATGGACATCAATATGCCGCGGGTAGACGGCCTGCGCGCCACTGAATACATCGTCAAGCACTATCCAGAGACGAACGTGATCGTGCTGACGATGTACCAAGACGACGAGTATGCCATTCACGCTATTCGGGCCGGTGCCAAGAGCTATCTATTAAAGAACAGTCGATCGGAAGAGGTCATTGAGGCGATCCACGTCGCGGCAAACGGCGGATCAACGATCGACGCCGCACTGGCACCGGCACTGATGCGCGAATATCACAGGCTACTCACCAAGACTCCGAGCAACAATCAGCGCCATCTGAGCGACCGCGAGGCAACACTGCTCCGGCTGCTCGCGAACGGCTTCAATAATCGTCAAATTGCAGATCAACTCGAACTGGCTGAGAGTACTGTCAAGAACAATCTGTCATCGTTATTCCAGAAGATTGGAGTTCGTGACCGAACCCAGGCCGCTCTCTATGCGATCTCACAGGGGCTCGGAGCTAAGTCAGCCGATACCATCTAGCCCAACTCATTCCGGCCCTCCTCAGGGGCGTACCCTCTCCACAGCCGGTCGTGTAGACTGGCGAGGAACGAAGAGGGTACGCTCATCTTTTGTTGGATGCAGATTATTTCTGAGATATTGGGGTGCGCAGGATGGCTACACAGGCGCTCGACGGAATTCGTGTTGTCGATCTCACCAGAGTCATGACGGGTCCATATTGCACCATGCTGCTGGGAGATATGGGCGCCGAGGTGCTCAAGATCGAGCGGCCGGGCAAGGGAGACGACACTCGGGCCTGGGGACCACCCTTCATTGAAGATATCAGCGCATATTATTTGAGTGTCAACCGGAACAAGCGCAGTCTAACACTGAATCTCAAGAGTGACGCTGGGCGAGAAATCCTCTGGAAACTCATCGAGTCGGCGGACGTCGTCGTTGAGAACTTCAGCCCCGGAACCGTCGGACGGCTTGGATTCGGCTACGAGGCCGTGAAAGCTCGCCGGCCAAACATTGTCTACTGTTCGATCTCCGGCTTTGGGCAGGAAGGTCCCTCGCGCGATCGAACGGCGTACGATCTTATTGTTCAGGGAATGTCGGGACTCATGAGTGTCACCGGCGAGGCCGATGGCGGCCCCACTCGATTTGGCGTTCCAATCGCCGATATCGCCGCTGGAATGTTCGGCGCCTATGCGATTGTCAGCGCGCTCTTCCACCGCGAGCGGACCGGTGAGGGCCAGTACATCGACAATTCAATGCTGGGTGGTCAGGTCGCGCTGCTCACTTACCAATCGGGGATCTTCTTCGCGACGCATCAGGCACCTCAGCGAACCGGCAATGCCCACCCCATCGTTGCTCCCTACCAGACGTTCCGGAGCAAAGATGGCTATGTCAACCTGGCCTCAGGAAATGACGGTATCTTCTCGCGACTCTGCAAGGCAATGGGGCTAGAGCGTCTTCTCGACGATCATCGCTTCAAAGACAACGTTGGCCGGATTACCAATCTTCCAGCGTTGGTCGAGGAGATCGAGGCAACCTTCGGTCAGTACACGACGGCCGAGATCGTCGAACGACTCGATGCGGCCGCGGTTCCGTGCGGGCCGATCTACACGGTTGACCAGGTCTTCGCCGATCCACAAGCTCAGCACTACCGGCTCAGTCAGCGTGTTCCGCACCCGACTCTTGGAGAAGTTGACCAGGTTGGCTTCCCATATACTTTGAGCGGAACGCCCTGTGAGATTCGATTGGCGCCACCACTGTTGGGTCAGCACAACGATGAAATTCTGAACGAACTCGGATACAGCTCGGACCAGATCGCCTCATTTCGTGATGAAGGGTCGATCTGAGACCAACGATCATATGACCGTGATTCACGTTAGAATGTCACTACGACGTACCCAGGAATCAGTTTGCACCGCCAGGATAGGGACCGGAAGGATGCATTCATGACGACGGACACACTACGAGTCGGTCTCGTGCAGATGAATTCACAGTCCGACAAAGAGACGAATCTGGCAACCGCCGAACGCCTCATCGACGAAGCTGCCGAACAGGGCGCCCGGTTGGTTGGATTGCCGGAGTACGTCTCCTATCTCGGTCCAAAAGACTTCCACGAGGCCAATGCCGAGCGGATTCCGGGACCAACGACCGAACGCTTTGCGGCTAAAGCGCGCCAGCACGGCATCTACCTCCTGGGTGGATCGATCCTCGAGCGCTCCGACAAGTCAGGTATGTACTACAACACCAGTACGTTCTTTAGCCCGGACGGTGAACTTCAGGCGACCTATAGGAAGATCCACCTGTTCGACATCGACATCACCGGCAACGTGAGCGCCAATGAGTCGGCTACGATCTTGCCGGGGGATCGCGTGGTAACGGTTGAGATGGACGGACACACACTTGGTCTGTCCATTTGTTACGACCTGCGCTTTCCGGAGTTGTACCGGTTACTGGCGCTCGAGGGAGCCGAGGTCCTGTTCGTTCCGGCGGCTTTTACACTGTATACCGGGAAAGATCACTGGCACACGCTGCTCCGAGCGCGAGCGATCGAGAGTCAGTGTTACGTGCTGGCGCCGGCACAGATTGGGCCACATGAACCAGCTAATGCCCAGTGCTACGGACATGCGCTGGTGGCCGATCCCTGGGGCACGGTGATTGCCGACGCGCCCAATCACGAGGGTGTGGTGATCGCCGACATCGACTTCGAGTACCTGCGCCAGGTACGCGCTCAGGTGCCGTCACTGGCCAATCGACGCCCGAGCGCCTACCAGCGCGAGACGATCGCCGTGTAGCGGAGCCAGTTCAATCGACGAGACGTGCGGGGCCGGGCGCTCCGCACGTGCCGATCGCCCTGAGTACTGCTCGACCCATCCAAATCTTCAGCCGGAAACGTAACTCCAATCATTTACCTCTTCACACCCGATATCGGACGAACGACGTGGCGACCGGGCTATTGTTCCTGACAAGGCCACGAAAAAAGAACAGCATCTCGATGATTACGAAAGTACCGGCGATCAACGTCTACGTTGGAGATCAGGACCGAGCACTCGACTTCTACGTCAACAAACTCGGGTTCACCAAACTGCGGGATGATCCGAACGGCACCGACGCCGGTGGGTCGAAGTGTCCCCTGCGTGTGCAGAACGGGGACCGATTCTGCACACGCGGCCAGGCTTCGAAGACCGCATCGGCACGTTCGCCAACATCGTGTTCGATTGCGACGACATAGACGCAACGTATCAGGAACTTCTAAGCAAGAATGTGGAGTTCTCGCAGCCATCAGAAGTGCAACCCTGGGGCATGAAGATGGCGACGTTCACGGACACCGACGGAAACGAGTTCGTGCTGTCGACGCCACCTCTATCGTCAGATCAGAGCGCCTGTCTTTCGAATCCTGTCCGGGTTCTCGCCCTGGAGCTCGTTGATCACCTGGGACGACCCGTTCGAGTTCACTGGCGGATGCTCCTCGTTAACCAGCCGACTGGTGATTTCCGCGGAGAGGAGAACGCCGGGTATACCAGCGCCGGGGTGTGTGCCGGCTCCTACGAAGTAGAGCCCTCCGATATCGTCTGACCGGTTATGCTGCCGAAAATAGGCGGATTGGAAGAGCGTCGGCTCGACGGAGAAAGCTGAGCCGAGCCAGCTGCCGAGATCCTCCTGAAAATCATGTGGCGTGAAGCGGTGCTCCGTCACAATGCTGGCTTCAAGACCCTCTAGCCCGAACTCGTGCTCGAGCGTCTGAATGATCCGGTCACGGAAAGCATCTGCTTCCTGCTCCCAGTCGATGCCGTGGCCAAGATGAGGCACCGGGACTAACACGTACAGACTTTCGCCTCCTGCGGGCGCCATGCTCGGATCGGTCTTCGATGGAGCGTGCAGGTAAAAGGCCAGATCAGATGGCATTCCATCCTCATCGAAGAGTTGATGGAGGAGCTTCTGATAGTCCTTTGGCATGATGATAGTGTGGTGGCGCAACTGTGAGTATTGGCGATCTAAACCGAGATACAACAGGTAGCAGCTCATCGAATGACGATAGCGGTTCAGGCGTCGCTTCATGCCACGAACTTGATATCGAAGTGGAAGGAGGTCCAGCTGCGTCTTCATCACGTCGCTATTGGCGACGACCGCCGCGGCAAGATGTTCGCCACCGTTGCGCGTCTTCACCCCAGCAACGTGCCTGCCGTTCACCAGAATCTCGTCGACCGGATCGCCCAAGACGATGCGCCCACCGATATCCCGGAAAAGACTCTCCATCGCTTGCACGACACTGTACATCCCACCCATGGCGAAATGAACCCCGTGCCGCCGCTCGAGATAGGGCACGATGCTGTAGATCGAACTCGCGCGAAGGGGATTACCTCCAATAAAGAGCGGATGAAACGAAAAGACCATGCGCAAGCTAGGGTCGCGGAAGAAACCTGAGACATAATTGTAGACACTGCGATCAGCGCGAAGTCGCGCCAGTGCGGGAACCGCACCCAGAAACGTGGAGAACTTATCAAACGGTTTGCCAGCCAGATCGTCGAACGCACGTCGATGTATCTGTTCGGTAGCCCGAAGGAAATCTCGCAACCCCTGAACATCGCGTGGCTCGAACCTGGCGACTTCGGCTTCATCGTGATCGACACCACCACCATAGTCGAAGTGGCGACCGTCGGAAAAGTAGATGCGATACGCTGGTGACAGAGGCACCAACTCAACATCGTCTTCCAGCCTGCGTCCGGCAGCGGACCAGACATCCTCGAGTAGATTCGGTGCCGTAACCAGCGTCGGCCCCATGTCGAAGGTGAATCCGGCATCCTGTAACTGATACGCTCGACCCCCGACTCGCTCTCGTGCTTCGACCAGGGTGACATCGTGACCCGCTGCCTGAAGCCGAATGGCGCTTGCAAGACCGCCGAACCCCGCACCGATGACGACGACACCATCCGGTTCTGAATCGTCCGGCAAACCACTGAAACCGAGAGGGCGAACGGTGTGGAAATCGCTCAAAGTTGAACCGCCTCCTGAACGTGAGATGTTTCGAACTCGACGGAAGGAACCGAGAGTGCTCGCACAGACTGCTCGATCTCTCTTAGGATTCGATCTCGTTCGGTACCGTGACGAAGGTAAACCGGAGAACCAAAACGCATCGTGATACGCGTTTTAGCGCTGGTCTCGTATGCAAGGCCGACCGGGATAATCGGCACGAGACATCCATCGCGCTGCGCGCGTTCGACCAAGCTCAGAAAACTAGATCGAAACGGCAGGAAGTCGCCAGCTCCTTGTTTCATCGAGAAGGTAGGGTCGACGGTCGGATATCCCTCCGGAAAGACGACTACTGCCTTGCCCGAGCGCAGAAGATCGACCGACTCATCGACGGCCCGACGAAGATAACGGCGACGCTCACCGGGCTCAAAAGCGGACGTGGTCGGGCGACGAGTCCAAGCGTCACCCCGCAGTACCACCGGCCATTCAGCCAGCCGGCAAAGTGACTCCATCGCGTGACGGAGCAAAGCATTCTCAATCCAATCCAATCCGACCAGAATGTGTAGATGACGACGCGACTGGCTGAGCAAAGCGGCTCCGTCGTAGAGGTGATGGTAATGGCGGCTCACGATCACCACTGGACCAGTAACCGGCAGATTTGATTCGCCGGTCACCACGATATCGAGCCGCCGTGAGGTGAGGAGACGGGCGCCTGCGTACATGACTGAATGAGACACCGTTCGAGGTTCTGTCGCTGGACGGTCCGCTGGGTTCGCAACCAAAAACTCGAGCGACCGCTGCGATCGCCAAGCGAGAAGAGCCGGGACACAGCCGAAGACAATTGCCGCCACGGTTGGCTCCCACAGGCCGACACTCAGACTCAGCGCCATCGCGAAAGCCATATTGGCAAGGTAGATTCCGACCGGGACCCATGTGGGGAATTCGGATACTCCCACGTCCCGTCGCCAGAGCAGGCGACTGACGGTCATAAAAAGAACTCCGGTGATGGTCCAGCCGACAAAATTCTGCACCGGCATGCCAAAATAAGGGCCTGTCTCGAACCAGGTCCAGAAACGAATCGGCATGGATGGATGCGCCATTGCCGGATCCAGCACGAGATCCCAGACCGTTAGCAGGTAGGCGCCGATGGCAATCGACCAGAACGCATGATGGCGCTTGAAGCGGGTCGCGGCCAGCACGCTCCCGAGTAGAAAGGCCGAGAACCCGACCAAGAACCAGGAAAGCGGAATGGTGAACGGTACACGACCCAAGATCTTGAACCCCAGCCCGTCGTTATAGGCGTAATTGCCGAACGGCCAGCCGGTACCGGTGCCAATCAACTCAGCCGAAAGCGAGAAGGTAACCGTGGCGACGAAGAAGATCAGAGTCCGCCGACGGCCGATGAAGAAGAGTCCGAAGACGAGCATCGTCGCAGCGCCAAGGATGATATGGAGCGACCCGGCATAGGTCATGCCGAAGCTGAAGACCTGGGCAGCGAACGCACTGCCAGCCCAGAGCTCAGGGTGTGGCAAAGCAATCAGCAGTCCGCCAAGTCCAAAGACCAGAGCGATCAAGTGCCCCACAAAGAGCGAACGAGTCGTTGTCATGGGGTGCCTCCGCGGGAGAGAATCCGACCCCGCCAGACGTAGCGACGACGGAAGGTGCTTACCACGAGGAGCATTGAGGCCGGCAAATCGAATAGTGGGGAGATCCAGTAGGTCCAGGGAATTTGTTGATAAGCGCGGCTCGTACCGAACAGAACTCCAAGTCTGGTCACCACGAAGACGGTCTCAAGCATCGTGAACCAGCGGGGTACTCGATTCAGCCAACAAAAGGCGAGCAAAGGGATCGGCGCGGATTGAATCAGCAGTACTTCAACGAGACCAAGTAGGCCGGACCAACCGAAAAATCGATCGCGCATCGGCAGTGAGCGCGGCCATTCCCGCGCGGTCGTCCAACCGTCTGGGTACATGCGCACCGAAACCAAATCGTCGGTTTCAAAGAAGCCGATTGAATGCCCAGCAGCCGCGATCTCCCGTGCCAATGTCACATCCTCACAGACGGAGGATTTCACTGACCGGAATTCACCGACCTCTGACAGAAGATCGCGGTGTACGAGGAAGCACTGACCATTCGCCTGGACCTCAGCTGGACGTCGGGAAACACCCCCAGGAATTCCAAAGCGGTAGACCAATGTCGTGAGTAGAGCAGGATGCACCAGACCTTCACTCAGCGTCTCAATTTCTTGCCTGGTCGCGACGCTCAACGCACGGAGTTCGCGAAGATTGGCGAAGTCGATCAAAGACTCCACGAGCCGAGCCCGGGGACGAACGTCGGCATCGATCGTGAGGACCCAATCCGTGGACTCATCGACCTGATAAAGACCACACTGCAGCCCCCATGACTTGCCATTCCAATCGCCGGGAACGGGAGAGGCATCAACAAGTTGGATTCGAGGGTCGCGTGATACGAACGATCGCACCAAAGCCTGAGTGCCATCGTCCGAGCCGCCATCGACCACCAGAATTTGTTTCACGTCAGGTCCCTGTGCCAGCAGACCCTCGAGACACGGCGCAAGGCGGAGTAGCTCGTTCAGCACCGGGACGATAACCGCGATTGACTCACCGGACGAGCCAGCAGAACTCATCGGTACCGTGGTTGTGTGGAGACCTGTGCGCAGCAGACGACTGAGAACGCGACTACCGAGCGCAGCTTGTGCCGCTGCGAGCGAAAATGTCAGGTATTTTTGCGAACCAGATCGGTGGTTGAACATCACGACTGGCGAAACGAAGGGAACGGAACGACTGGACGCGGACGAGCTGCGTGCTCACCTCTACGCCACAGCCGGTCAACCACCATCGTAATCGCGGCCTCCTCCAACTTTTCGATTCGCGACGTCGACGCACGACGACGCAGTGTGTCGTAGTCGCGGCGCTCAATAACCGTCAAAATTCGCCGATAGAGGCGTGTCGCCAGCAAGATCGGAAGACGGCTGTCCGATGGCAGCAGCCAGATACCTGGCATGCTCCGCTGAAAAAGATCGTGGGCTCGGGCGATCTCTGCCCGCATCAGGGCCCGAAACCGTTCATCAGGACCGCCGCCAGATTTCCAGAGCTCCCTCAGCGATTCATGTGTGAGATCAAATTGAGCCAAACTGCTTTTCGGTAGGTAAATTCGGCCAAAAGAAAGATCTTCTCCGACGTCTCGAAGAATATTGGTCAATTGCATGGCGGCACCGAGGTCAGCCGCCGCTTCTAAAGCCGCATCCGATGTCGCACCAAGGATATGCGCCATACCCAGACCAACGGTTGATGCAACGTGATAGCAGTATTGTCGTAGCTCACTCTCCTCCTCAAATGCCACCGGTTCGAGATCCGCCTCAAGACCGTCGAGCAGATCGAGCAGGTGACCGATCGGGATCACGTACTGATCAACCACTCGCGAAAGCTCGCGAGCGAGTGGCTCGCGGGGGCCCGCTGAGGTGCGCGAGCCGGTCAACCAGACGCGCCAGGCTTCCAACTCCTGCCGGACGGCATTCTCGGTCTTCCCAGGCATCGGCTCGTCGACGAGGTCGTCAACTTCGCGACAGAAGGCGTAGAAGACGGTCGTGGCTGCACGCTTCTCTTCAGGTAAGAATCGAGCGGCGAAGCTAAAGGTGCGAGCATGCGTCGCCATCAATTCATCGATGGATTCTCTTGAGCCAACGCGTGGAATGAACGTTGAATCAGATGGCGCGAGCGTCAAGGAGTTCACGCTCCTGTTTGCTGAATTCAGCTTCATCGACATTGGAACGATTCCTATCTCAAATTCTCGGTCGGCGCCGAATCATGCCGTAACGCTAGAGTCACGTGGGCGAAGGCCGTCAATCAACACGTCGATCATCATGTTCGCCATCTCGTCGCCCGGGAGAGGGCTGAAACGCTGCGACACCTGCACCGTTTCGATGATGGCCAGGAACGATCCGGCCAGCAGGCGTTCGTACTGCATGTGGTGCTCTCCACGGTCTCGCGCCGCGGCGAACGCCACCTCAATTGGCACCACGAGCGAGCGAAGAGCGATCTGGGTCAGGCGGCGAGCATGAACTTCGGAGATTGCCGGCATATCGGATCGAATCATACGGGCGAGATCGAATGGCGGTTGTGACAGCAAGAACGACGCAGCGCTCACCAACTGAGTGCGCAGGTTGCTCCCGTTCTCCCGAATAACTTCTTCCAATTCGACTCTGGCTCGCTCCAGACTTCGCTCGGTCACCTCGACGAACAACTGCTCTTTCCCACCTGGGACATGATGATAGAGCGAAGCCTGGCGAATTCCGAGTTCGCTGGCGATATCACGCAGTGTGACGGATGAGTATCCTCGTTCACTAAAGAGCCGTTCGGCCACAAGCAATACCCGCTCGCGGGCCGCGCTACTCTCCTCAACCGCCATGCGGCCAACCTACCTTTCGTTTGGGAACTTTACCGAACAAACATTAGGTTGTCAAGCGCGTCATGCAATTATTCTATCGGCGCGCGAATTCTATCCAGATGGCCCAAGCTCAAAATATCTTCAGTGATTCATCCCCCGCGCACGCGAGATACACCGCCAGTCGAGCTTGATTTCTTCGTAGTGTACGAAGACGCGCGAATCAAGCAAATTGCACGTTCATCAGCGGGCATAACCACGGCGCGATTGGCGCGCACCCAGCAGGATGAAGCGCACAAACACGATGAGGCGCGAGCAGAAGTCAATCTTTTGAAGAGTCTGCGACATAACGATAACTGCCGTCCTGCAGTGTTCAGCAGGTCGTACCGTCCGAAGCGTTGACTCGACTCGAATCAATCGGCGCGAGATGATGCCGAGAGAAGCAAGTTCAAACCTTCAGCAATAAGCTGTTGCTCTGACGTATTTAGTCGTTTGACAAGATCGTTGAGGTGATCGGCATTGACGGGATGAAGCTCGTCGATGACTTTGACACCATCGGGGGTGAGCAGGTTGAGTACGACACGACGATCACTCGGATCATCATCACGAGCAGTCATTCCTCGATGAACCAATCTATCGAGAATGCCGGTGACCGTAGGCGTCGACACTTGAAGGCGTTGAGCAAGCGTTGACACGCGTGTTGGACCGTCGCAATAGAGGATGTGCATCACTCGAAGCTGCTGAAGCGTTAATTGTGGCCAGCGCTCGGCAAGTGTCTCGACACCAGGATGAAGTTCCACGAATGCGCGGCGAATAAGATCTACGAAGCCGTCAGCTTTCGCGACCCCAGACGCGCCGTTACTCACGACCGTTGAAATCATCGGCAGATGCATCCCCTTCCGCTCTCCGAGCCAACTGGTCCCATGGCGGCCCGAAGTGCCACCAACACTTCCCCCGACGCCGGCTCGCGATCCGACACCGGAGCGGAGCGAAACCAAATTTGCCCCATTCCCACGCGGCTAGTATAGACCCACCTTGATCCATAGCACAATGCGCAATGCTTCACTCAAGACAGAAAATGGGCGTGACTTGCGCAATCGATCTCAGACAGGATCGCACGTGACGTGCGATAATAGCCGTTGGAGCAGTTCGGGACGACGAATTGCCATTCTCGCGGGAACTCGCCAGAGTCCTGAGAACGCTCATCGAGCGTGACACTCTCGCGCTAAATGTGCGATAGGTGCAGGATTGATTGTGCGAGCCCCGCATAGCGTCAAGGTAAGGAACGTATGCCCGAGTACGAGAAACTGATAGCCGAACCGCGATTGGTCGCCGGCAAGGAAGTCAAACGATTGCGGCGCGACGGTGTCCTGCCCGGGATTATCTACGGTCCGGCAATCGCCGAGCCACAGAAAATCAGCATGGGGATGCGCGAATTTGACCGGGTCTTTAGTACAACCGGGTCAACGTCACTCATCGAATTGTCGGTCGATAAGGACGTCCATACCGTCTTCATTCGCGGTGTCCAGCGAGATCGAGTGAGAAACACGATTCTCCACGCCGAGTTCTACGCGCCAAACCTACTCCAGATCATCGAGGTAACCGTGCCGATCACGCAGATGGGGCGTCCGACCGAGAACTCAGGCGGAGTGCTGAATCATGGTCGCACGGATGTGCAGGTTCGCGGCCTTCCGGCTGCAATCCCTCAGCATATGGAGGTCGATCTCTCCCAGCTGAAAGCGATTGACGACGTGCTCACGGTCGCCGACATGAAACTCCCCGAGGGTGTCGAAATGCTAACCCCCGGTGAAGAGATGGTCGTTCGATTGTCAGCACCGCAGCGCGCGTCAGTGACCGAGCAGGCGGAAGAGCTGGCCGCGGAGCAGACCGGCGATTTCCCGGCAGGTGTGGATGAAGGCGCTGAACCCGAGACGGAAGAGTAGATCGCCGGAACGGCTACGTGTTGTCGCGCAGCCGTCCAGAGAGCGAGTAGGAGACACGGCGGGCTGCCGCAGCGCCAAGCAAAAACACGCTTGCGACACTTATGGCGCCAATTCCAATCCGCCCGCCGCGTCGCCGCTTGCCGGCAAGTGCTACCTCTGGCGAAAGGGACCACGAATTCGTCGAACGCACCACGATCCTCCGCACCAGCGGAGAAGCGACCTCGATCTCGACCTCTTGCACCGCCATACCATTGGCACCGGCCGGGGGAAGACCCTCGGAGATACCGTTGGGGGAACGAAGGCTTCGTCGTGTCAAGCGCAGCAGATCGGGTAGAAGCTCGACCAGCGCGTTGCCGAGCGGTGATCGCAGCCAGTGACGGGTACTTCCGTGGCGCGAGACCGCTGACCGTCGGTCCGGTTCGAGGTCGACTTGCACTGGGACCGCCGGTAGCTGTCTACCCATACCGTTCTCCGTCTCTCTGACTTGATCTCAACTGGCCGGCCAATGTCGTGATCCTAGTCGATTGAGTCTTGAGGTTCAACCAGCCGAATCGGTTGGCGCGGTTTGAGCCGCTCGTTCTTCGGCTTCTCGGGCAACTCTCGCCTTCCACTCCTCGCGAGCCGCGGCAACGGCCTCTTGCCCACCTAGATACTTTTCAATCATCTCATCAAAGCCGAATACGACGTCGACCCGCACATCTTTCTCGGCGTACTTCTTTACCAGGTTCTCGTATTGAGTCCAGTACCAATCTTCACCACCACCAGCTTCAAATTCCCACTGCGGGCGAATCTGGATGATCAAATTCCGGTCGGGATCGTAGTAGTCAAAGATGAATTCAATATCGCGGGGCTTTTTACAGACAGGACAGCGCGTTCGATGCATCGAACCGAGCAAGATTCCAAGTCGTGCGTCCGGATGCGTCTTGACATTAACCTGCCGGGCAACCGGTGGATTCCAGATAGCACTACAACTGACGCATCGCATCTCCACTTCGGTGTACTCGGTCTCCAGCATGATACTCCTCCGTCAGATCGCGTCGTCTACCTGCGATAACCAGCGTGGTCCACCAGGTCCTCGCTCTAAACACGGCAGACATCTCGTTCATTGTGCGAGCGCAAGACTTTCAGCCAAAAGGTCGGCCTACTTCACTATTTCGGGCACCTTTCGCCTGCAAAGAGACATTATAGTTCACGGTCATGCCGGTTGGCAGATGGCAGGTCCATTCATGGTTCATACGCCAGGCACACGAAAACAAAACGAAAAATCAGAGATGGCCGGTGGGACAATCGGTCATCTCTGAACTATCCCGTTCCTGGAATGTCGATGGAGGTCGATGCTCTTTCTAGCCGAACCAGTCGCTCGGTCGAGATGCCCAGCTGGCAAAATCGGTCAACACCAACGAAGCGCCGTGCGTTACGAAGAACTCGTTCAGCCGCAGTCTCAACGAGTCAATAGCCATGTCCTCCGTTTCACCGTTACCGACAAGGACGCAACAAGTAACATCGCCGCTGTCAAAAGCCGGGCCCAATCGGACTGAGCTCAAGGCGATCCATTGTGATGGAGATGGCTGAGATGTGTGGTACTCGATCGCGCCTCCCCCACCATAGAGGATGCCGCGTGACACCACCACCTCACCTGGCGCGCAATGCTTCACGAGTCCAACCCACCTACCCTGAGGCTGACTTTCTCGTGGATGAACGGTCACCGTAGGTGCCCCTTAATCTGATCTCGGGGGCGCACATCTCCCTGTCCAATATCGGACTATTCCCCAAGATGTATCTCGTCGGTCCAGGTGCCGCAACGTTCTGCTCATATTTCGCGACGAACAGGCTCTGCGCTGTTGGTCGCTCCAGGCTAACTATCTTGTCACGCTGCAAGAACTATGCCGTAGGTTTGTATGGGTAGATTCAGCTTGTTCCTCATCCGTTCATCCAGATTCTCCCGACGTTTGGTGCGAATTCGAGGTGGTAGCATTGCGAAGGATTCTGGCTGAAATCTTCATGCCGATGGGTGAACCTGGACCCGCAATGAAATGGAAACGCCCAAGAATGACACAGTTTCGTTTATTTGTGGCTGCTCCCGTAGCCTTCAGTCTTCTCTTGATGTTAACTGCATGCGGCGGCTCGACGACCAAACTCACTGGAACCTCGCTCGACAAACAGCCCGCACCCGATTTCACTCTGACCGACCAGCGAGGTCAGACCGTGACTTTGAGCTCGTTTCATGGCAAAGCGATCGCACTGACCTTCATTTACACCAATTGCACCGACATCTGCCCGTTGATTGCGGAGAAGCTGCACGCTGCCTATCAAGACCTGTCGGCCGGCGAGCAGCAAAACGTGGTTCTACTGGCGGTCACAGTCGATCCGGCTCGAGACACCCCCGCGGCGCTGCAAGCGTTTTCAGAAAAACATTCTCTCGCCGATACGGTCAACTGGCACGCGATGACCGGTGATCCCACCACCCTTGCCAAGATCTGGAAGGACTATTACATCGATGCCAGTGGCATGATCTCGGAAGACGCCACGCCGATCCCCGGGTCAATAGCGACGCCCGAGGCGAGCCCTTCCGCGGCACCTCCGGCCCACACCGACGCCATTTTCATCATCGACAAGGACGGCAACGAACGAGTGCTCATGCGTTCGAGTGCTGATTACAAGGCAATCGCCGCCAACCTCAAAGCACTCAGCAAGTAGCTGATAACGAATATTCTGAGACTCTGTTACGTCTCGAGAAGTAGCAGCGTCTGCCACACCGTCAATTGACGGACCGTGGAGTTGTGCAATGATTACGAGGCCGGTGGCTCGCGCGCCGGAACAGGTGGTCACGCGTGTGATGACGTACGCCGCCTCGTTTCGCCGTCGCCATGGCGCCATTCCGACCTCGACGGCGAATGGCGGAGGCAGCTGGAACACTTTCTGGTGAGCTGGATCAACGACGATCATCGCGCGCCCGAACAATGATATGTCGAGTTCTCAATTCTGATGCCCGGGATCGATTGAATTGACGGTCTCTCCGAGCAGCGAAGCTCGAAAGATGTCCTGCTCCCGGCCGATCTGAAGTTGAGTGCCGATCGCGAGTTACGAGTTCAAACACCCGAGCGGACCGGTTTACCGTCTCCGCGCCGGTGTAGGAAATTGGCGTAAAGGGAGACGTTTATGGCAAAAATGACCGGAGGGCAGGCCCTCGTCGAATCATTGAAACGACATGGCCTCGAGGTAATTTTCGGGCTTCCGGGAGTTCAGCTCGACTGGGCGTTCGACGCGCTTTATGACGCACAGGACTCTATTCACCTCTATCACACTCGACATGAGCAGGCGACATCCTATATGGCAGACGGATATGCTCGCTCGACCGGGAAGATTGGCGCCTGCCTGATGGTTCCTGGCCCGGGATTGATGAATGCAATGGCAGGGCTGTCGACGGCGTACGCCTGCTCGTCTCCAGTTCTTTGTATTGCCGGCCAGATCGAATCTGGACAGATCAACTCAGGACGCGGCATGCTCCATGAGGTCCCGAATCAGATCCAGATGGTCGAATCGGTGACGAAGTGGGCCGCCTGTGCGATGAGTCCCACCGATGTCCCAGGCATCGTTCAGGAAGCGTTCCGTCAACTCCGAACAGGGCGGCCACGACCGGTCGAGATCGAGATTCCGCCCGACGTGCTTCAGGCGACGGCCGAAGTGACGCTGCTCGATCCAGCTCCGGACGAGAAGGCCGAGCCGGACATGGACCTGATCGAGCAAGCGGCAAAGGCACTCGGTGAAGCCAAGAATCCAATCATCTTTGCCGGTGGCGGCATCATGATTGGGCATGCCTCGGAAGCGCTGCGCGAACTGGCGGAGATGCTGCAAGCACCCGTAGTCATGACCTCCGAAGGCAGAGGAGCCATCTCAGACCACAGCTACCTGGCGCAGACGGTCGTTGGTGGACGTCAACTCACCCCCAAATCCGACGTCATCTTCGCCGTCGGAACGAGATTCCTGCAGCCGGCAACGTCTCCATGGGGTCCGACCGACGAGCAGACACTCATTCAGCTTGATATTGACCCGACAGAGGTCGGCCGTAACCGTAAGCCAAACATCGGCATCGTCGGCGACGCGAATCTCGGTTTGAAGGCGATGGTCGATCGAGTCGCCAAGCATAATCGGAAGCGCGAATCGCGCGAAGAGGAACTCAGCGAAATCAAGGAGCGGGCCAACGACATTGTCTTCGAGGTCCAGCCACAAGCCTCGTACGGAATGACGATCAGGGAAGAGATGGCTGAAGATGACATCCTGATCAGCGGAATGACGCAGGTCGGCTACTGGAGCAACCTCGGATTCCCCGTCTACAAGCCGAACACCTTCATCGGCGCCGGATACCAAGGCACGCTCGGATTCGAGATCGCGACCGCGCTCGGCGCACAGGTCGGCAATCCCGACAAACGGGTCGTGGCGGTAAGCGGTGACGGCGGCTTTCTGTACAACATCCAGGAACTGTCAACAGCGATGCGTCACAATATCAACGCGATTCTGATCGTCTTCAACGATGGCGCGTTCGGCAATGTGCGGCGTATCCAGAAAGATCGATTCAACGGCAGAACTATCGGCTCCGACCTGCTCAATCCAGACTTCGTGAAACTGGCCGATTCCTTCGGCATGGCGGGGATTCGAGCGCGTGGACCGGAAGAACTGCGTGGCGCGCTACGGACCGCGTTGAAGGAGAATCACCCGACGTTGATTGAGGTACCTGTCGGCGAGATGCCATCTACCTGGTCAATCCTGCGCGGCAGCTGAGGCTTCTCGCAGCAATTCATGTGCGCTATGGGCGGAGTCTGGGTAATCGACTCCGCCCATCCTTTTCCGGACCATCCAGACACAGGAGCTTACGGGCCGTCACCCATCACGCGCTCCGCACTCGCGATTCTCTGTCGCCTGATATGCGAAGAACCTGATCATCTGGACGACACGTCGTGGTCGTCGTCGTTGGGTAGCTCGAAGATGTCACCCCAGGCGGCTTTTCGGGCGCGGTTGAAGCGTTCCCGGTCCCGCTTCGAGACGACAATGGTCTTGACGCCGTCGGACGTGCAGAGCTCCAGGTAAATGTGCCCTTTGCGTATTTGTGGGTGCCGGAGGATTCGCGCGTAGCTGCGCGCGACCGGCTCACGGGCCATGACGAGGTAAGCATACTTCTCATCCTCGTAGCCCAGTTCAGCCCCTTTGGCAGAGCGATGCGTCTTACTGCGAGGTAAGCGCACAGAAAAATGAATCCAGTCGTTGTCGGGTACTTGGCAGGGCGGATCGTGTGGGCAGGGAGCGAGCGAGAAGGCACCCAACGATCTGAGATGGTCTCTCGCCCGTTGAACGCGCCGGTAGCCAGCGGGTGTCCCTGGCTCAACGATCACAAGGGCCTCGCCAGCGGCGCGCCATGCTCGATCGAGAATTTGATTGGTATGCGCTTCCGTCAGTTCCGCCAGGACGTAGGAAATAAGAACGATGTCGTGCTGTGCAGCTGGGTCCACGTGATTCAGATCCATCTGAGACCACCTGGCTGATCGCAACGCTCTGTTTGCCGCGGTACGGCAAATTTCACGGCCCATCGAGATCATGGCTGGCTGCGCGTCGATCGCGGTCAGTTGCTCGATATCCGGCCAGACTTCGGTTGCCGCCCAGAGCCCGGCACCGAGTCCCGCACCAAGATCGAGCAGCGTCTTCGGGCGCCAATCCGGACGCTGCTCCTGAAGCGCGCGCAACACCGCCACGATTGCGGCATACGTGGCTGGGAGACGGTACACACCGTAGGCCGCGACATCCTCGGCCGAGCGGGCGATTGGCGCACCAGTTGGACGATCCTCTCGGTATCTGGCCGATAAATCGGACGCCGAGCGGCTCAGTTCCTGGACTGAATACCCCTGAGTGAGATTTTGAATGGATTCTCGTAGAGCGCTTGGCATGTCGACGAGCATCAGGCTACCGAGCTCAAGAGGACTGTAAGATGCAATCGGTGAATCACCACTGTTTAGCGCTTCGCGAAGGCGTCTGGATCACCGACTTTGTTCCGAAATCGCTGCTTCATGACCTCGGCCTGCTCCGCCTCAACGCGGTCACGTACCTTGCGGCCACTATCGATACGCTCGCGAATGCTCAGCTTCAGCTCCTCGCCGCTTTGCGGAGTGAGCATGGAGGCGACCAGCGCCCCAGCCGCGGCACCGGCAATCGCACCGATCGCGAAAAACGCCAGGCTTCCAAGGAGACGCATGATCGTTATCCTCTCCGAAATGCGATCCGCAGTAGCGCCAGGACGACCGTTACTCCAACCCCAAATGCCGCACCCAAAGCAGCCGCTGTCGGGATCGACAGAACGGTAGTCACATCCCCTTCGGATTTGCCCGCGAACATGAAGACACGAGATCCCTCGAAGTGAGCGTTGTGCGCAACGACTACCCCGGCCTGACTACGTACCATACGGAGATCATGAGCCGAGATCTGACTGGCAGAAGATGACTGAAGGACAGCTCGCTCGCTGTTGACACGCGCTGCCGCGCTCCGCTCCATTTGCAGACTCTTCGCATCGATCGATCTCGCAGCCGCGCGCTCCATACTGACCCGCTCTGCATGGATGCTCTGCGCGTTGCCGCGTGTGAGAATAACGGTCTCCGCCTCTACATTTTGCACAGACGTGCGGTCAACCTCCGTCGCCGGTGTTGGTTCGCGGCTGGCAGGCTGTTTGTAGGTCGTCTCTCGGATTCCTGTTCGGAATTCCTTAACCATTCGACGATCCTCACCGGTAGATCAAACGTCAAACCAGGACGTTGTCGGACCCTGGATGGTCCGCCTAACGTAATGACTGAGGCGCCATCTGCAATAGGAAAGGCGCCCATACTGATCGTACGAGCGCCTGGTTGGCGTGTCAAACTTGGCTCAGGCTGATTGCCGCCAAATGTCGCTAGACAGCCTGCTCCTCGAACGCGTGCTGGACGATCTCGGCTATCTCATCAAGGAAATAGCGAGCGAATCGATCCTGGTGACCGCGTCGCCATTCTTGTGAGTGCGCCTTGACGGCCGCCCGGGTCTCCTCAGGCATACGATCAAAGGACCGTGTTATGCCCGGAAGGTCGGGATGCTCCTGCTGAAACTTTCGCGTCTCGGCCATCATCTCGTTGGTCACCTTCTCCGGACGCTCGATCAGGAATCCAATCTCGCGCATGTTCTCGTCGAAGAAGATGAAGACCGGTATCGCTTGATAGCCGTCCTTGCGTAGGTAGTTAGCCGCTAGATCCTTGTGCTCGTCTCGCTTGAGCACGCGAATTTGCATGTCCGGCAGTTCGCGAGACAGACGGGTCACGACTGGCACGAATTGCGTCGAGTCGATGCACCATTCTTCCGTGAGGATCAAAACCCGCAATGGATGCGAACCGAAAATCTCGCGGTCCTTTTCGGTGGTTACAGTTCGTTCGATGTTGGCGACACACTGATCGTGGTTCAGCGTCATCTGCGCCAGGTAATCATCAATAGTGAATGCTTGCTCAAATCGTTCAGCTGCTAGCACGACCATCTCCAAGTTTCAAAAAACGACGGAAACCAGACGGACCCTCACTCACGAGGGTTCATTACGTCCACTTAACACGTAATGCAGCGATTTATTCCACGGTCGGCATGAGCATGCCAACGCTAACCCATCCGGCGAAGCTCGGGCAAAACGTTACGTGCGCAATGCTCCATTACCGGGCGGGAGTCCTCCGGTGGCATCGGGAACACCAGTTCGCTGAATCCGAGTTCGCGGTATTCGCGCACGGTATCTCGAAACTGCTGTTCCGACTCGAATGGGTGTTTCCAAGTGTAAACCGACATACGAACGTCATCCAAGGTTCGTCCCTCATCCGCGAGCGCTTTCCGGAACATGTCCGCCATCGGAGCAACAACATCCGGTGTCCCGCGCGTGTTCCAAGTGTCGGCGTAGCGCGCGGCAATCGAGATCATTCTTGGCTTGAACGCGCCGATTATGATCGGAATACGAGGCTGCTGCAGAGGTTTGGGCTCGAACGGTGCATCCTCGAACCGATAGTATTTACCGTTGAAGGTGGTTCGCTCCTCGGTCATCAGGCTCGTGATAATCTGCAGAGCCTCTTCAAGCATGTCGACACGGGTGCCGTCTGATGGATATTCATAGGAATATGCGCGATGTTCCCGTTCCATCCAGCCCGCACCAATGCCGATCTCAACACGCCCGTTGCTGGCGTGATCGATGGTCACCGCTTCCTTGGCCAGCAGTCCGGGATTCCGGTAGGTGTTGCCGCTAACCAGAATGCCGAAACGGATACGGTTTGTCAGCACACCCAGAGAAGCGATGAGCGACCAGGCCTCGAAGTAGGGTGTCGATTCGTCATTCCCTGCCATGAAATGATCGACCAGCCAGGCAGAATCTAAACCCAGATCCTCAATGTATTGCCATTGCCTTGCGAGTTCGGGAAACGACAGCCGGTTCCCAGTGCCAATGCCAATGCGCAGCGGAAAACCCATCTAACCCCCTTGTGAAACCATCGGAGACGGTCTGCAATACGATTTCAAGTATTCCCCAGCATAACCGATATCAGCTCGTTTGCCGCGCGGCGGCATGCCAATACGCATTCCGCGGCCAACCGACAGGTTGACGCACGGCAAGTGGTACGCCTTCCTTCTCAATGCGGAGACGGGATCGCTGCTGAACTTCGGGGACAGTTGTCCTCCAACTCGCGCCATGCTAGTATCTTGCCTGCGGGATCAGCGCTAATTGTTGATTCGCGTATTGGTTTCCTCACGGTGCGGAGATCGTTGTGGCTATGCTGGCGGCAGATCGCCAAAAATGGGTGAACGTGAGACGGAAGTCGGGCATTTCGGGGCCTGCTATGTCGTACTGTGCCCATTTTTCGGTACTGATCCAGTGTGACGGCGGGCTTCCCCGGAAAGACGAAACATAGCGCAGTCGTTTTACCGAGCAGTCACACAAGTCGAACAAGGAACCGAACGTCGTGGGCCAGACAAGCGGCCGGCGGCGTTTTTTGTTGCTCCTGTGACGATGCTGACGGCGACCTGACCCAAATCCGACTGGACGCATCTACAGGAGTAGACATGGAGTCAATGTGCTGCTAACCAGGTTAGAGACCATTGAGCTGAGCTTCGGCACCCGATCCGTCCTCAATGGTGTCAGTCTCAGCCTGAATGACGGCGAGAAAGTGGGCATGGTTGGGCCGAACGGTGCCGGCAAGTCGAGCCTACTGAAGGTGCTGGCGGGGGTCGACACACCCCAGAGTGGGGAACGCATGCTGCGTCGCGGGACGATCTGTGCCTATCTCCCCCAAGAGTATTCCGGGGAGGGACTCGACAACGCCCTCGAGGAAGTACTGCTCGGTCGATCCGATCTGCAAGAGATCGAAGCCGAACTCGAACGAGTAGAGGCCGACCTGGCGAACCCCGAACTAAGTGGCGACCTCGAAGCCTTCGGCCAACTGCTCGATCATCAAGCGGCACTCTTGCAAAGGTACGATGAAGGTGGTGGAAGCCGTTTTCGGACGGACGCTGAGACGTTACTTGAAAACCTGGGACTGCCACCAGAACTGCACGAAAGGCCCGTCGCCGAGCTGAGTGGCGGACAAAAGAAGCTGGTTGGGTTGGCTCGATGCCTGATCGCCAAGCCGGACTTGCTTTTACTGGACGAACCCGACAATCACCTGGACATCGCTGGAAAGGCACTGCTGGAGCAGGTGCTCAAGAGCTTCTCCGGCGCCTTCGTACTCATCTCTCACGATCGTTATCTTCTCGACGACACGGTATCGCAGATCGTTGAAGTGGCTGACGGCCAACTGACCATCTATCAAGGAAACTACTCCAGCTATGCCACGCAGCGAGAGATCGCACTCTTGAAACAGCAGCAGGACTACGTCTCGCAGCAGAAGGAAATCAAGCGGCTGGAAGAGGCTGTTGCGCGCTTTGAGCAATGGGCGCGGACAGTAGTCGATGAACGACACATCAAACAGGCCCGCAACAAGCAGCGCCAGATCGATCAAATGGACAAGGTCGAGCGGCCGGTGCTAGAGCGGCGGAAGATGGCCCTCTCATTTCAAGCCCAGCAGCGCGGCGGACAGAAGGTGGTGGAGGCGCGACATCTGACGAAGGAGTTCAACGAAGATCTGATCTTTCTTGATGTGAGCTTCTCGATCCGGCGAGGCGAACGTGTCGGTCTCGTCGGGCCGAACGGAACTGGTAAGTCGGTCCTATTCCGAATCCTACTCGGCCTTGATCAACCGACTGACGGTGAGACTTGGGTCGGTCCTTCAATCCGTCTCGGATACTATGCCCAGGGACACGAGACCCTTGACCCGGAGATGACCCCAATCGAATTCATTCGACGGCGCCACGCCCTCCGTGAAGAACAAGTAGTATCCGTGTTGGGTCGTTTCTTGTTCAACTACCAACAAGCACGCAGCCCCATCTCGATCCTGAGCGGAGGTGAAAAGAGCAAGCTTCAATTGCTTGACCTGACACTAAGCGGTGTGAACTGTCTACTTCTCGATGAGCCAACCAACCATCTCGACATCGAATCAGCCGAAGTGCTCGAGACGGCACTGGATGAGTTCGACGGCACCGTGTTGACAATCTCGCACGACCGTTATTTTTTGGATCGAACCTGCGGTCGAATCCTCGAACTCGACGACGGGGAGATTCTCGATTTTCCAGGCGGCTATAGCGACTACTACGAGCAAAAGCAACGAGACGCGCTGGCAACAAAACGATGACGAGTGAGGGCGTTTGAGGCGAGCTTCGTAACGATCGTAAAGAGTCACGCCCCCAAAAGTGCGTGTTCAACGAGGTCATCGGTACCTTGCTTTACCCGGCATTAAGCGCTATTATGTAGCTAGTGAGGAATGGTCCTCACAGCAACGATACCGAGCCGATAGTGTCGGAGTCACGGCAAGAAAGCCGTCAGTTCGATACGAAAGGAGCGGAGCTGGAGTTGGAATTTCCGCCGGATTCGCAACGTGTCGGTGCTGGTTCAGAACTAGAGGTTTCTCAAAGCTAGATCGAAATGCGGCGAGAACCTGATCGTCATCCTTCGAAGCAGGAATATAGCTGGCGCCGACCGGCGTGATGACGACGATAAGATGCGTTTTAAGGACACCCGGGAAATATCCCGGGTGTTTTTTGTTTACGCGCGCGAAGCAACTCGTATGAACTCATGTACGTGGCTCAATCGTTGACGCTGTTGAGGGGTGGAAGCGTGTTGCTACCGAATCAATTGCGATGGGCGCGGGAGATCCAGACGATTGCCCAGACCGGGCTAAGCTATGCGCACGATCCGTATGATGTCGAGCGATACGCACAACTTCGCGTAATTGCGGCTCAACTGATGGCAGCCGGCGACGACGTTGTCGCGTCACGTCTGGAGTCCCTGTTCGTCGATCAGGTTGGGCACGCGACGCCGAAGGTGGACGTCCGAGCTGCGGTGTTTCACGATGACACGGTGCTGCTGGTGCAAGGGACTGATGATGGAACGTGGTCGTTACCGGGTGGGTGGGCTGATCCGGGCGAGTCTCCGAGCGAGGCGGCAGCCCGTGAGACTCTCGAGGAGTCCGGCTTCATCGTGAAAGTGAATCGACTGCTTGCCCTCTACGATCGCGACCGTCACGATCATCCACCGATGGCATTCCACGTTTACAAGCTGTTCTTCGATTGCGAAATCCTGGGTGGATCGCCGAAAACGAGCCTCGAGACCAGCGCGATTGACTTCTTCGATGCAAACGATCTGCCACAGCTGTCGCGCACTCGCATCCTACCGAGTCAGATCGCCCGCTTACTTGAGCTGCATCGCAACCCCGGTTTGCCTGCCGACTTCGATTAGAAACGGGCCGCTAGAAATCGTCTTGGCCCGACATATCGTGCGCTCAGACTGACTCTCCGAACCGTTTATTCATCATGGGCAATAGTCTCATTGTGGTCAGTCATTCTCGCAGGAAGCTTGAGTGTTACCGGGCTCCGGCGCTTTCTAGCTCTGCTTGAATTCCCCCAATGGCTGAGAACGTCACATCGGGGTGATCTTGAATGGCGAAATCAAGATCCCACTTGTTGCGGAAAAGCATAACCACGTTGCCGTCCCGATCCTCGGCGCGAGACCGGCCGCGGCGGCCACCCATCTCGCGGATCTCATCGGTATCTCCAAACACCCAGCGAACGAGCTCGTAACCCAGCGACTCGAGAATAGTCTCGACGCCATACTCGTTCTCCAGCCGATAACGGACGACGTCGAACTGCAACGCACCGACCGCCGCGAGGATCGGCTCGCGACTCCCTGAATCGAGCGGATAGAGGAGCTGAATACCGCCCTCCTCTTCAATCTGCTCGAGACCACGCTGGAACTGTTTATAGCGATCAGTGTGAGCGTTTCTCAATCGCGCGAAATGCTCCGGCTGGAAGCGAGGCATCGTTGCAAACGCACCCTGGTCGCTGGTAGTTACCGAATCCCCGACCGTAAAGGTGCCGGGGTTGATCAGACCAATCACGTCGCCCGCGTACCCTTCTTCGACAACCTCTCGATCCTGACCGAAAAGTTTCATCGGCCGGCTCAGACGGACGTCGCGTCCGAGCCGTACGTGTCGCACCGCCATGTCTTTCTCGAATCGTCCCGAGCAAACACGGAGAAAGGCGATACGGTCGCGATGGCGAGGATCCATGTTTGCCTGGACTTTGAAAACAAAGCCCGAGAAAGATTCGTCCTCCGCCCGTACCTGACCGGTGGACGTTTCACGGGGAAGCGGTGAAGGCGCAATCTCAACGAAGGCGTCAAGAAACATCTGAACGCCGAAATTGGTCAGCGCACTACCGAAATAGACCGGCGTTAACTCCCCAGACAGCACACGATCCCGATCAAACTCGAAGCCGGCTACGTCGACCAGTTCAACCGATTCGCGAAGTCGAGCAGCGGCCGCTCTACCAATCAGCTCATCAAGTTTCGGATCGTCAATGCCAGCAATCTGCACTGGCGCTCGTCGTGTCCCGTGCTCAGTTCGATCAAACCGATGTACCTTCTCGCCCGTCCGATCGTAGACACCTTGAAACTCCGAACCGTCACCGATTGGCCAGTTCATCGGACAGACGTCCAGTCCAAGCGTCTTCTCGATTTCGTCCAGCAATGAAAGAGGATCGAGCGCTGGACGATCAAGCTTATTGATGAAGGTGAAAATCGGGATATTCCGCATACGACAGACTTCGAACAATTTCAGTGTTTGTGGCTCGATACCGCGCGCTGCATCCAGCACCATCACGGCACAATCGGCGGCGGTCAACGTCCGGTACGTATCCTCAGAGAAATCCTGGTGACCAGGAGTATCGAGAAGATTAATGCGGTAGCCGTGATAGTCGAACTGAAGAACCGTGGAGGAAACCGAAATACCACGCTCCTTCTCGAGTGACATCCAGTCAGATGCGGTCTGGCGCTGATGGCGACGGGCTGTCACCGAGCCGGCGAGATTCACGGCTCCGCCGTAAAGCAGCAGCTTCTCGGTTAGGGTCGTCTTTCCGGCGTCTGGGTGAGAGATGATAGCGAATGTCCGTCGCCGACGGACTTCCCGTTCCAATTGAGTCGACGCCACCCGCTATGCTCCTTCTGCTCAGTGTGATTCGCGTTCAGGTTTTCTCCCAGGCGCCAGTTCCTCGTCTCGATCTCCGCGTTGTTCGGGGCGAAAGGGGGGTGACAACCCAAGACCTGTAAGTATATCAATGCAGGCGAGCTTGGCAGAGCGATAGGAATAACTGTCATGTCAACATACGAAGGCTTCGCTATACTTTGCGGTCGGGGAAGGTTCATCGTCCTCCGAGATCGTACATCTGTGCGGGGGGCACCGATTCGCGGAGACGTACGAACGAAAGTAGCACTCGTCGTCCCACGCGAGGGCGAATGAGGCACGATCAAAGGGAGACAAACTGGTGGACGCGACGGCCTCAACCCAGCGCGCTTCTGAATGGAGACGCTGGAGCATCGTTATCGGCGCGACGTTCGTTTTGGCAGTCACCGCCGGCGGACGCTTCATGGTCGGACTCGTCTTCGACCAGATTCGTAATGGCTTCTCGCTTAGTCACGGCACACTCGGCCTTATCGTCTCGTTGAACGTTCTCATCGTTGGCGCGGCTCAACCAGGTGTCGGCTGGCTTGTCGACCGGGTTCCGGCACGTGCGGTGGCCGCCGTCGGCCTCGGATTGATCGCGGCCGGCATGATACTGACCGCGGAAGCCCATTCCACTATGTTGCTGATACTTGGCTATGGCGTATTGGTGGCGCTTGGTCTCGGCGCGGTTTCACCAGTCACCATCACCCCGTTGGTAGCCGGCTGGTTCGACCGGCGGCGTGCCACAGCTCTGTCGGTTGTCAGTATGGGGAGCCCGCTCGGACAGCTCATCATCGTGCCCGGACTTGCGCTGCTGGTCGCGGGCATCGGCTGGAGAGACGGCTATTTTGTGGTAGCGGCGCTGCTGCTCGGTATCGGTGCGCCACTCATTCTCTGGCTGTTGCGGGAACGGGAGACCACGGTTGAGAACGCCGAGCCAGTTACCGGTTGTTCGCTCAGCCACGCCGTCAAAGAACCGAGCTTTTGGAAGCTCGGTATTGGATTCTTCGTCTGCGGCTTCACGATGTCCTGGATCATGACCTATTTCTTTGATTATGCGAAGGTCAACAGTATTGATAGAGGGCTAGCCGCGTTCGCGCTCTCGATGATGGGCGGTATCAGCATCGTGGGCACACTAGCGACTGGGTGGTGGTCCGACCGGTCGGGCGGGTCCGTGCCCCTCTCGGTGATTTATTTGCTGCGAGGCCTCGGTTTCGGGCTGCTTTTCCTGGCCAAAACCGACCCAGTGTTCATGTTGGTAGCAATGGCGGTGATCGGATTCTCGTGGAGTTCCACTGTTCCGTTGACGTCCGCCATGTGTGCCAACATCTATGGTCGTCGCTCGCTCGGATCGATCTTTGGGCTGATGTTTGCCATCATGCCGCTCGGAAGCGCAGTGGGGGCCGCGATGACGGGCTTGCTCTTCGACCAGACGGGATCCTACGTACCGTCGTTGCTCATCAACGTGGCGGCGGGAACAATTGCGGCGATAACGGTCGTTCAGGTTCGCGAAAAGCCAATCTTTTCGCATCGGAGACAGCCGGAAACAAGACAGGCGCTCGCGGACTAGCTTCGGCATCTGCCGTCGGTGTGGAACCCCGCGAAATTAGAACGGGACGGTGTTCAGAACACGCGCACCGGCTTTCTCGGAGCGACCATTCGCCTTCTCGATTTCTCCGCCGTCCTCGGCAGCCAACAACTTCGGCTCTGGGTGAATTAGCATCAGCGGCACATTCACCTCGTGTGCGAGTCGCTCGGCAACCGATCCGAACAGCATTCGACCGACTCCATGACGGCCGTGGGTCGCCATCCCGATGAGGTCAGCGTCAATCTCGTCGGAGACCGTCAGGATCTCCTCAGGAACATCGCCGATCTTTACCGACCAGGTCACGAGATACCCATGTGTGGTGAGCTGGTCGGCCACACTCTGCAAGTAGTGAGTAGCCCACTCCTCTTTCGGTCCCACAAAGGCCTCGATCGGCACACCGTCAGAATCGGTTGCTGGGACTACAACGTAGAGTAGGTGAAGCGAGAAGTCCGGTTTACCCAGCAACTGCAATGGCTGGCTTAGCGCCGACTCGGCGAGGAATGAACCGTCGAGAGGAACAAGGATGGTTCCTCTTTCTGGTAAAGACGACATATCGAACTCATTTGACGGAGTCGGAACAATCAAAATCGGGCACCGCACTCCGTGGATGATGCTAAATGCCACGCTACCAAGGATGGCTCGTTCGGCTCCGGCATAGGCGTGACTCGCCAGCACGATTATCGGGTTCTCCTGCTGCTCCACCTCCGCGACGACCTCGTCCGATGGATCGCCGAACCGAACCACCGTTTCTACCGGCAAATCATCGAAGTCAAGTGCAAGGTGTTGGAGATACCGTTTGCGGTCCGCGATCGGGCCATGCTCCATAGCTTGATCGGCAACCGGAAGCGAAAAGTATGCTGAGAGTTCGAGCGGCATATCGACAACTGAAATTAGGACGACCGAAGAATTCGTTCGTCTCGCAAGTGATTTAGCGTATGGTACAGCACGTTCAGAGAGACGCGAGCCGCCGATCCGAGGGCCTGAAAGCGGCACGACGATCGTGGTGCTCATGGATCTGACCTTTCGACGTTCATTCAACCTATCATCGAGCGGATATCACAGGCACAATCGACCCTCGTCGCTACTATAGGTCGTGAAGGGTGACGTGAACGTTACAGTCTGCAACGGGACGCTACAGCAACCTGACAACTACGTGATTGGTGGCTGGCAGTCGATGCACGTTCAAGAAGATCGAAACCACTTTTCGGAATCAACATAGCTCCCGGAACCGCCGATCCAACAGACGCGTTCAATCGTGCTGAGATCGCTGACCGCCGCGGGAATCGATCTGGCATTGATACAGGATCATCCGTGGATCAATCGATTCTTCGATACCTGGATACTGCTGGCTATGGTCGCCGCCTGCACAACCTGATAAGAATCATTGATCTGACTGGCCACCCGGACAGTACGGAAAGCTTACGGCCAAACACACTACTCATGAGCACCGAGGGTTGGATCGAACTTCTCGTGCGACTTTACCGCGAGCACGGCATGGATTCTTTTGTTTTCTGGCCGTCGGGAGTGAAGCAGCTCGAGCAGGTGGAGATCTTCGCGGGCGAAGTTGTCCCAGCGACGCGGCACGAGCTTCGCGTTATGGAGTAGCTTGTCGTGAGCGTGCGGGTCAATGCGTCGCGCTGTCAAGCACTCTGCCGAAAATGCGGTACTACGACGCGTCCAATCGATCGAATAGCCTCAATCGGATTCGGGCCAAGAGGTGGTCCAAAGCTGAGGTGTTTCACGCCGAGCGCGACGAGGTGCTCGAGTCGAGGGATGAGACTCTCCGGAGTTCCGACAATGCCGATGCGGAGCATGCGCTCATCCACCAGGCTCCTGGCCTTTACCAGGTCTCGTTCGGTCATCAACGCATACTCGATTGGCCGAAAATCCTCTTGAGTCACGCCCAACCTCTTGCGGATGAGCGGGCTCAGCGCGTGACCGTAATAGGCAATCTTGTCCTTGAGCGCATTTTCCGCTGCCACCTGATCGTTCGACACTGAGCACCAGACACAGGCTGCGATATCAATCTCGTCGAGCGACCGGCCGGCGCGCGCCGCCCCATGCGCGATCAAGGGCTGCACCGTCTCGTAGTGCTCGGGTGGGAAGAGAAGCGGGAGCACACCATCGGCCAATTCACCGGCGAGACCCAGCATCTTTGGACTCATGGCCGCCAAATAAATCGGAATGCGCCGTGACGGAAAGCGGAGGTAGGCCTCCGGCTGCCAATCCGGCGCCGCTGAGCCAGCCAGTACTGCCGAGATCTGCTCGATTGCTCGCCGCGTATCGCGCAGTGGGTGTTGCTGCGCAATGTTGATCCACTTGAGAAACTCGGCCGCACCAGCGCCAATCCCGAGATTGAATCGACCAGCGCTCAATTCGTCGAGGGTTCCGGCCATCATCGCGATCTCGGCCGGATGCATCGAGTACGGGTTGACGATACAGGTACCGATCTGGATTCGCTCGGTCGCTTGAGCCACCGCCGCCAGGATAACCGGAGCGCTCCGCAAAAGGAGATCGTGGCTGACCCAAAACTGATCGAACCCAGCCGCTTCAGCGGTGCGAGCAAACTCAAGATAGTCGGAAACCGGTAGATCGTTGTTGAGACGCAGACTGAAGCGCACCCAGCAGATCCCTTTCTAAGCAGTCTCCAGCAGTCAAAGATAGACAGCCTCCGATTCTATGTCGAAACGCCGCCACTGAACCAAGGGATCAGATTAGACCGATTGGCCGGTTAGCCTCCCTACCAGCCGATAGCGTAACCGTCGCGCCGCGGATCGGCACCGCCACTGTAGGCGCCAGTCTCAGGATCAATCAATATCCCCTGGCCGCCTCCCACCGCGGGTGACCAGCCGTCAATCAGCATGACCTCGTGACCAAGCGACCGCAGTTCGTCGATCGTCTTGCCCGGTACCCGATCCTCGATCACAAGCTGGTTGCCGGCCACGGTCTTGAAGCGGGGCGCTTCGATGGCCGCCTGGACGCCATAGCCGTGATCGACCACGTTCGAGATCATCTGGACCGTTGTCTGAGTGATGCCGAACCCACCCGGAGTCCCGATCGACAGGAAGAGTCGACCATCGCGAAAGAGCATAGTCGGCGATAGGGGCCCCAACATCGGTCCGTTCGAGCGAACAACATTCGGACTGCGTGGGTCGATGTCCAGAAAGTACAGGAAGTTATTCATCATGATGCCGGTGTCGCCAGCCATGAAGCCGGAGCCGAACACAGCACCGATGCTTTGCGTGATCGAAACGGCATTGCCTCCCAGATCGATGACGTCGAGATGAGTCGTGCACTCGCGCGTGAAGTTGCCCGGATCGCCCGGCATCACGCTACCGGCTGGAAGTGGACGAGTGAATCGATCGCCTTCAACAGGGTGTGCCGACGCCGGATCAATCAATCCCCTCCGGTGCTTTGCATACGCTTTGGAGAGCAACGCCTCAGGCGGTGGCTGCTGAGCACCGGCGTACACAATACGATCCGCCACCGAAAGCTTCATAGCCTCGGCGATGGTGTGGATCGTCTGAGCCGAGTTGTGGCCGGACTCGTACAAATCGAACCCTTCGAGCACGTTGAGCGTCAGTTGCATCTCGTACGAGGTCATCGGCCAAGAAGTTGTCCGCAACTCGTAGCCCCGATAGCTGGAAACGGAAGGTTCAGCCCAGCGCACAGCGACATTAGCCAGGTCCTGTTCGGTTAGGACACCACCGGCCGCCTGAACGGCAGCGATCATCCGCTTTCCGATGTCACCGTCGTAGAGTGCTTCAGCACCAAACTTTGAAATCGTTCGGTATGTCTCGGCCAGTTCTGGCTGGAGAATGACCGCTCCAGCCTGCGGCGGACCGCTCGCGTAGAACGTCTCTCGCGCGGCGCCATGAAGGCGTTCCGACGCACTTTCATAAAACATCGCGTTCTTGACCGTTAAGGGTACGCCCAACTCCGCATACTCGATCGCCGGAGCAAAAAGCTCTTCGATAGGCATCGAGCCATAGCGTTCGAGCGCCGCCAACCAGCCCGCCAGGGCGCTGGGCGTTGTTACCGATCGTGCGCCCACATCGACGGTTTGGGCATCGAGCATGGAAGCGTCAATCCCTGCAGGTGCGTGACCCGAGTAATCGAGCATCACCGTCTCGCCACTGGCGCGGTGAAGCAGCATCGCCCCACCTCCACCCAGACCGGACATGTAGGGCTCAACGACATTCAGCGCGGCCATGGTGGCAACCGCGGCGTCGACCGCGTTACCTCCACCGACCAGTGTGCGTATTCCGGCCAGCGATGCGAGAGGGTGGGCGGAAGCAACCATGGCTCTCCGTCCCATGACCGTCGACCGATGCGTCGTCCCAGCGTTCGACCAAAGCATTTCGAGCTCTACCTTCCTTGTCGCATGTGCTTGCGTGAATGTTGAGCCGTTGGTGAATCACGTGGATACCCCGAACAAGGTTTGATGCCACTATAGCGACTGGTTGAAGGGAACGGAAGATGGCGTACTGCTTGACCCAAGTTGATAGTGCGCGAGATACCGGTCCAGGAGACAAGTTCATGCGATAGGGCAGCAACATCCTACGGGAGGATGGGATCGATCTCAGTTAGACGTCGTTTCAAATAGGCACGCTCGAGATCATTGCCGACAAGTTCCAGTGCTGATCGGTAGGCATCGGCCGCGTCGGAAGGGCGGTCCAGGCGACGCAAAAGATCGGCCCGAGCGGCGTGGAAGAGATAATAGCCGTCGACCGTGCCGGTCGCGCCGAGTTCATCGATCAGCTTGAGCCCTTCTGACAGATCACCTGCCATGGCAAGTGCGACGGCATGGTTAAGTGCGACGATCGGATTCGGGGTCATGCGGAAGAGAGACGCGTAGAGGATCGTGATCTGCTCCCAGTCAGTCTCCCCGGGAGATTCGGCTTCCGAGTGAAGTGCTGCGATGGCTGCCTGGATCTGGTACGGACCTGCCTGTCGCATGCGCAAAGCACGTTCGACGAGCGCAATGCCTTCAGCAATTTCTGCTCGATCCCAGTGTGACCGATCCTGATCCTCGAGGGTTACGAGCGCTCCGTTATGATCGGTTCGGGCGTCGCGCCGCGAGTCATGCAACAGCATGAGCGAAAGCAGGCCGAGTACCTCCGGCTCGTCCGGCATCAGATGAACGAGCACACGTCCCAAGCGTATGGCCTCTTCGCAGAGCGAAACGCGTATCAACTCGTCACCGCTAGCCGCCAGATAGCCTTCGTTGAAGATCAGATAGATCGCCACGAGCACAGCATCGATACGGGCTGGAAGCTCATCGTCCGGTGGGACTCGGTAAGGTATGCGAGCATCCCGGATCTTGCGCTTGGCCCGGACCAATCGCTGCGCCATGGTTGGCTCAGGCACAAGGAACGCCTTGGCAATCTCGCCGGTGGTAAGGCCGCCGAGTGTTCGCAGGGTAAGAGCCACCTGCGCGTCCAGATTCAATGCGGGATGACAACAGGTGAAGATCAGTCGCAGGCGCTCATCTTGAAGCGAGGACCGGTCGAAATCGTCCAACATTTCATCTTCGCCCGAGCCGAAATCCGAGTCATTCACCAGGCGGTGGTACTTGTCGAGAAGCACCCGATCGCGGCGCAATTTGTCCACAGCTTTGCGGCGGGCCGTCGTCATAATCCACGCGGCAGGAGTTCTCGGCAGACCGTCAGTCGGCCAGCGTTCGAGTGCGACGAGCAACGCGTCCTGCATCGCCTCTTCGGCAAGACTGAAATCGCCAAAACGCCTGATCAGCGTCGCAATGATCAGACCGTATTCCTCGCGAAAGACAGTCTCGATTGTCACCGGCGTTGTCGTCATCGTTTCCCAAGTGGCCCGCGGCCTGACTGGTCGCGGGCCGACTACCATCGATTCTAGTCAAAACTCATGATCGGGCGTACCTCAACCGACATGTTCCCGTACGATGGAATCATCGCGGCCCATTTGATCGCTTCGTCGAGATCCTCGGCCTCGATCTCGTAAAACCCGCCGAGCTGTTCTTTCGTCTCAGCATACGGTCCATCGATGGTGAGTGTGTCACTGTTCCGCACCCGCACCACGGTTGCGGTCGTCGTCGGCTGCAAGGCATCGCTCCCGATAAGCTTGCCCGCCGCCGTCAACTCGGTTGATAGTTTTCCATAGCCATCGAACACGGCGCTTTGCTCTTCAGCGGATAGGCGCTCGTATGCATTCTCGTCACAATAGATCAGCAATAGGTAGCGCAACAGTCGAGTCCTTTCGCAAGATATTTTTGGACACACCAGATCATCCAGCAAATCGTCAGTTACGAGTTCAGAATCGTCTGGATCCTCAATGCTCCATGATCGGTCTAACCTCAATGGTCGTACTGTCGGTGGCCGGGATCATCGCCGCCCAGCGAATCGCCTCGTCGGTATTGTCCGCTTCAATAATGTAGAAGCCTCCGAGTTGCTCCTTGGTCTCAATGAACGGTCCATCGCTCGTCAACGTTTTGCCTTCGCCGTGACGGACGAGCGTCGCGGTCGAGGACGGCTGCAATTCTTCGCCACCGATCATCTTTCCGGATGCGCGAAGCTCCGTTCCAAACTTTTCATGTCCCCGGTACATCTCGGCCCGCTGGTCGTCGCTCAAATCGTCCCAGCCTCCCTCAGCTGAGTGGATCAGAAGCACGTATCGCATGTGTTTGGTCCCCCTTCGTGGATGATGACTCCGAACGAGCGGCCGATTTCCGCTCTCAGTACTACGACGGATGAGAGGTGGTGATTTCGACAGTTGCTCTCTCGAAGAGTTCACGGGGCCATTGAGGCGACGACGAAGATCACCTAGCATAGCTCAGGAACTTGGATCTGGACTATCGAAAGCACACCCAAATGTCCAGCATGATGGGAACGTGAGGAGTATACGTGTGAGCAAGCGACAGCGGATTTCGAGCGGTACGATCTGGGAAGAGCGCGTGGGATACTCACGAGCGGTGCGGGTCGACAACTTCGTCTTCGTTTCGGGCACGACCTCGACCGACGACGATGGAAACCTCGTCGGAGCCGGCGATCCGGGGGCCCAAGCGCGTTTCATTTTGCAGAAGATCGGTGACGCGTTAGAGCAGGCCGGATCTTCGTTGAAGGACGTCGTCCGCTATCGCTGCTATGTCACCGACGCGGACGATTGGGAACGAATGGCGCCAGCCCTGCACGAGGTATTCGGCGACATCCGACCGGCCAACACACTGTTTGAAGTGAGCCGCCTTGTCGGATCTGGGTACCTGGTCGAAATCGACGCCGACGCCATCATCGGAAGTGGTGACTAACGACGAGCGCGCGCTTCATTTTGCAGATAGTCATCTACCCTGATCGTACAGTCCGTGCGCACTCAAGAATTGGTTACGGATTCAGCGGCACCCACGCGAAGTTGCCGTCGAAGGTCGGGTTGTCGGTCAATCGTTTCATCCCCGATCCATCCGTGTTCGCAATGTAGATTTCCCGGTCGTTGCCGTTCTTACTCTCGAAGGCGAGATGGGCTCCATCCGGAGACCATCTGAGCCACGAATCATAATTCGCGCCCTTTGTGAGTGCCGTGACTTGTGTGCCGTCCGCTTGCATTGAAAACACCTCGCCGTTAGCCGCAAAGCCAATGCGCTGATCATCCGGAGACCAAACAGGATCCAGATCATCCTCCGGTGAGTTCGTCAGGCGTGTCTGGTTTGAACCATCAGCATTCATAACGTAGATCTCGTAGTTTCCATCCCGGCGCGACATGAACGTGATGTGCTGACCGTCGTGCGACCACCAGGGCGACCGATCGTCTACCGAGGTCGTCAATTGCCGCAGATTCGCACCACTCGCATCGACCACGTAGAGATTGGGGTGCCCGGCACGATCGCTGACAAAGACTATCTGCTTGCCATTCGGCGACCAGTTCTGTTGCCAGTTCGATCCGTTCGGTGTCGGTGCGAGCTCCGTCAAGCCTGAGCCATCAGCGTTGACGATAAACAGCCTCGTCTTCTGATTGACCGTGCGAGAGAACGTTATCTTGGATTCGACCGGCGACCAGTTCGGATACTCATCCGATCCCGGATCATTGCTCAGGCGCATCTGGTTCGACCCATCCGAGTTCATGACATAGATTTGATTATGGCCGTCTCGGGTACTAACAAACGCGATCTGTTTGCCATTCCGCGAGATAGCGGGCTCCCAATCGTCTTGATTGTTCTGTGTGATAGCAGTCAGATCTGAGCCATCCGGGTTAACTGAATAGATCTCAAGAATTCCTGGCGGCTGCCCACGACCAGTCGAAAACAGAAGGTGGGGCGTCGGTGTGGCGGGAACGACGACCGTCGGCTGCGGTGACACCACCACCGGCGGAAGCGTTGCGGTCGGTGCTTCAGTCAGAATCACCGTCGCCGTCGCGGTAACATTGAGTCGCCGTTGGCTGCGCGACGACCACCACGGCACTGCCAGTCGACGTAGCAAAGGCGGTCGGCGAGATGCCGCCGGCCGAACCTCCCCGATTTGACCACAGGAAGCCACCAACCAGAACACCAATCAAAAGAAGCGCCGCCACCGGCAACAGTACTGGTAACAGAGGTCGCTGCGTGAAGGTGACCACAGCGGAGCGCGGCTGCGCACCCGTCACGCGGGCGTCGATGGTCAACGCCCCCGAACGACTGCTGGTCCAGCGCGTTCCTGATCGGACACGTGCCTTACTCTTGCGCGATTCGCCTGGGTCGAGGTCAACGACCGGTGTCTTCATCTCAAGCGTGAAGCCAGGTTCCGAAATCGCACCCAGCAGCTCTACCCGGATCGCCGTGTTACCAAGATTCCTCAGTGCAACGGTGAACGCTCCGCCGCTCCAACCGGACGTCTTTGTTGGAGAGACGGCAAAATCGAGTCCGTCAAATGGGGAAACTGACCAAATCGCGACCGCAGATTCCACGGTGTTTGCCGCGCCTCTGAGACTTGCCGTCAAAGTGGCACGGTAATCTCCCGCCGGGAAATCAGGGAGAACGAGGGACCATGACCGGTAGGGCAATTGACTGTTCCGCTCCGGGCGCTACGGTGACGCTGCTGAGCGGAGACGTCAACCAGGAAGGGGGTACGTCCGCGAGCGATAGGTCAATTTCTAGCGGAGAACTATCCAGGCTCGAGATTTTCGCCATGACAACGGACGGCTGGCCAGGAACCAGAGCTTGGCGATCGCTATCAAATTCCACCCGGAAACCACCAGGAAGCGCAGATTGGCTTATTCCTGGTGATGGCGACTGCGTAGGAACGATCGTCGGGGTCCCTTGAGTTCCTCCGCGCAACGATTGGATCATGATCTGAAGCTGAAGGGCCAGCTCGGCCGCCGTGCTGAAACGCTCGTCCGGCGACTTCTTCAGACAGCGCAGGATTACTTGCTCGAGCTCAACTGGGAGATCGGCACGAACCTGCCGTGGAGGCGGCGGCTCGGTATAGACGTGTTTGTAAACCGCGTCGGTCAGGCTGCGCGTCTCGAAGGGAAGTAACCCGGTCGCAACCTCATAAAGGACAACGCCAAGTGAGTAGATATCGCTTCGGCCATCAAGTGGTATCGCCTGGCATTGCTCGGGAGACATGTACGCCGGCGTGCCAACGGTGAGACCCTGTGTCGTATTCATCCCACCTTCGGCCAGCTTCGCAAGGCCAAAATCGGAGATCTTGACGATATAGGGATTATCGGGATCGGTGGGCGCGCCATCGCGCACAATCAGTAAGTTGTCCGGTTTGATATCGCGGTGGATCATCTCGCGAGTGTGCGCATACCCAAGACCGTCAGCGGATTGCCGCACGAGATCAATTCCCAGCCAAAGCGGAAGAACATTGCCACCGGTAGACTGCTGTTGCAGCAACGTCCGGAGGGAGCCATTCGGTGCCAGCTCCATGACAAGGTAATACCAGTCATCCTGCTGTCCGAAGTCGTAAATCTCGATGATGTTCGGGTGGGCAAGCGCCGCGGCAGCCTGAGCTTCCTGAAGAAAGCGAGCCTGAAATGTCGGGTCGTTCGCATACTGCTGATGCAGCACTTTGAACGCCACGACACGGCCGGTCTGACTGTGCTTGGCCCGAAAAACCTGGCCCATGCCACCGGAACCGAGCTGCGACTCGATCTGGTAGCCGCCAATTGTTTGACCGATCAGTTCCATTCTCAGGTCCCACTCGTCATGCCGACTCCAGTTCTTCGTCGAAACGAGTACGCTGGAGGATTCCGGCTCGTCCCAATGTATGCATCGGCGTATGCCTGGATGATTGTTCTTTCCCCATGGCACGGAGATCACGTCAACTGACGTGGGATCTTTCACTTTTTGGTGAGTAGACTATCTCGATAGAGTTTAGCATGACCCGACCACCTTGCGGCTGCTCAGATCGGCGTGGACCGCTTGACAAAACGGCCCACCCGATTCCTTCAAGTAGCTTTGCGTCAGTGAATTTCAGACTCTGCGGTGTGCCGAGAAGGCCACCAGTTCCAGCGACCGAGAAGCAGCACGATAGCCGGTACGGTCAACGTCCGCACGATGAAGGTATCCATGAGAACACCGATCGAGACCGCGAAGCCGAGTTGAAAGAGGACCTGAAGGGGCAAGGTCATCAACGCTCCGAATGTGCCCGCCAGGATGATTCCCGCTGAAGTGATTACCCCACCGGTCCGCCCGAGCGCACGCACCGTGCCCGCCACCAGATTGTCGCGTCGCTCCTCCTCACGAATCCGGGCCATCAGGTAGATGTTGTAGTCGATACCGAGAGCAATCAAGAACACAAACAGGTAGAAGGGCACGCTGGACCCGACGCCCTGCTGGCCAAGGAGATTCTGGAATACGAGCGTAGAGATACCAAGCGTCGAGAAGTAGGTCAGTACCGATGTCGCCAGTAGATACAACGGCGCGACTATCGACCGCAACAGCAGCCCAAGTACCACTCCGATTGCAAGCAGGATCAACGGAAGAACAACCCGCTCGTCACGGTCGTTGGCGACTTTCGTATCGTAGTTGGTGGCGGTCGGTCCGCCGATCAGCACCGAACTTTGATCGAGGCCGGAATTTACCACTGCTGAGCGTGCGACATCTCGCAGCGCCGGAATACTTTCGATAGCGCTCAAACCGTAGGGATTCTGATCCAGCACGACATCGATGCGGGCGACAGTTCCATCCGCTGAGACGAAGGATTGTGACGCGGCGAACAGCCCAGCAGCCTGTCCCTCAGGCGAATTCGGATCGACGTTCGCGCTAGAAGAGCTTCCACTAGACGAATCGCTCCGAATGCTTTGTCGTACCTGATCCGGGAGCAGATTGACAGCCGACTCGACCTGGTCCGGACCGACTTGAGCGTTTGACCCGAAGGGCCGGCTCGGGCCTGTGACACTGCTGATCCCTGGCTGGGAGGAAAGGGCGGTCGTGACGGCATCGATCGCCTGGAGATTGCTGGGATCATAGACCGAAGTACCCTCCGGCAGAACGACATACGCTTCGGTTGGCGCCAGTTCTCCGGCAGGGAATCCCTGGCGCAACAGCTCGAACCCCGAGCGGGATTCAGTTCCAGTCGGCAGGCTGGAGACCGTGTCGAAGTCTTGACGAAGCGTGGTTACGCCAAGGGCCATGATGACGAAGACCGCCAGTGTCGAGGCCAACACGACTCCGGGTCGTCGCGCAACCAATTCTGCAATTCGAGACCAGACGCCGTGACTCTCACTCGTGACGTGGTCTGATTCCACTCGTGGTTGGAACGGCCAGAAGGAGCGACGACCAAGGACGGTCAGAATAGCCGGAACCAGGGTCAAGGAAGCGACGAGCATAACGCCGATGGCGATGGCCAGCAGGGGTCCCAATGCCTGATTCGAGCGGAGCACGGCCAGTAGCAGTGCCAGGGTGGCGATCAGAATTGTTCCTGCGGCCGACAGGATTGCCTCGCCCACTCCGCGCATCGCTAGACGCATCGCTTCATGCTTGTCGTCGGTGCGACTCAATTCTTCACGGTAGCGAGACGAAATGAAGAGACAATAATCCGTACCGGCCCCAAAGAGGAGCACGGTCATGATGCCAGTGGCCTGACCGTTGACGAGCAAACCCGCGTGTTCCGCGAGCAGCGCTCCGATGCCGCTGGCCAGACTAAAGACCCAGCCGACACTTACGATCGGAACGATTGCGACGATCGGCGAGCGATAGATCAGAATGAGAAGCACCAGGACCAGGCCCGCGGTGACGAGCAGGAGAAACCCGTCGATGCGCTGGAAAACTTGAAGGAGATCGGCCAGCAAGCCACCGGGACCGCTCACTTTCACCTGTAGCGCTCCGGAATCGAATGGCTTGGTGTAGTCACGAATATTCCCGATGGTCGTGGAATAAGGATCTCCGGCCGGTTCACCGGTAACGTTGACGACCATCGTCATGGTGGTATTGTCAGCTGACACCAGACTGGAACGGGCTTGCGGTACGGTAAAGATCGATACCACGCCCTCAACGTTGTCCCCCGGCTTGCCGGAGAGAAGCCAGTCATTGATCTTCTGAGCATCCTTCAAATTCTGATCGGTTAACCCGTTTGCGTTGCGAAAGACGATAATGGCGGGGGTGCCATTGGAAGGGAATTTGTCCTTCACCAATAGCGCAACTTTGGTTGACTCTGCCCCGCTCGGCAAAAACGACGCTTGGTCGTTTGTGGTGACGCTGGAGAGTTGCGGAGCGAGCGGGACGACGGCTGCCGTTAAAATGAACCAGATCGCCAGGATGATCCACTTGCCGCGACGCGAGGTTGAAAAGTCGGTAATTGCCCGGATCAAGGTTGAGGCACCCCCACGAACGATCAGACGGCCGAGCCGAACGGTCGTATCCGTCGGCGAAAGTATTCTACCTAATCATCGGTAGGCAGACAAGTAGCCGTAACTCGGCTCCACTATCATGCTTGCGAACCAACCGGCCATTTTGCGCTTCTCTCCTTAAAGGAGGCGGAACGATTCGGGACGCATATTTCGGCCCTTCGTCAGCCGCGGGAAAGACGTCAATGTGACCCGAACTACCAACTTTCAACGACGCATCCGGCGTGCCAACCGTCAGCGTTGCTCGAGAATTTCGCAGTCACTTTTGGAGATGTGTTGAGCCTAGTCTGTGCTATGCTTGCCTGCGGCGATTTGCTACCGACTTTTGAATAACGGCGGCCATTGAGCCAAGAGATTCTATAACGGACAAGTTCAGGGAGAGGACCTCTCAGCAACCCATGGAGATAACCACCGTACGTAAATCCGTATCTAGCAAAGAGGCCAGAAAGGAGAACACGGCGCCCGCGGACGACTCAGCTATCTACCTCGCGATCGTGTTCCGCGTCATGCTCGCAATTGGGATTACGCTCACCGTTCTTGGGTCTGCCGTTGGGCTGATTCGGGCGGGAGAGCTGCCCACCCCGGTCGTCAGTATTTCTCAGCTTTTCAATCAATTGTTGCACTTCGACTCGGCGGCAATCTTGACGCTCGGGATTCTCATCATTCTAATCGCGCCGGCAACGGCGATCGCATTCATGGGAATCTCGTTTGCACGGGCGCGTGATCGACTCTTCACGTTGGTATCCGCTGCGGTGTTCTCGATCATTCTCGCAAGCATTTTCATCGCCTGGCTCTCGGGTGCGAGCACCGCTCAGGGGTCGAAACCAGCTCTATCACCGCTTCATGAAATCGGTATCATCGTCGTAGCAGCAGCTGCCGGAATACTTGGATCGATGGTTGGCCTAGGTGGCGGCGTCTTTATCGTCCCTATCCTTTCGATCTTCTTTGGCATACCACTGAAAGTCACGATCGCCGCAAGCGCGGTGAGCGTCATCGTCAACTCGTTGGGTGGCAGCTCCGTCTACCTCAAACACCGGATGACCAACGTCCGACTCGGACTGTTCATGGAGATGACGACCGCAGCGGGAGCAATTGTCGGTGGCCTCTTCGTTGTCTTGGTGGCTCCCAACGTGTTGCGGGTAATCTTCGGCGTAGCTCTTCTCCTAATGGGCGCAGCGATGTTTCGGCGACAGCATCAAACGGACCCGATCACGACCGGACCCGATCGAATGCGGCTGCGGCAAGACTTCCATGACCCGGCAACCGATGAGAATGTCGACTACATCCCGCAACGCCTCGGAATGGGAGCCGCGGCCAGTTCATTGGCTGGTGTAATCTCGGGCATGCTCGGCATCGGAGGCGGAGCCGTTAAGGTGCCGATCATGAACGCGATCATGCGTGTGCCAGTAAAGGCATCCGCCGCGACCAGCGTGTTCATGGTGGGAATTACCGTTTCGGCCAGCGCCTTCATCTACTACATTCACAACATCATCGACCTCTCGGTCACTGCGCCAGCCGTGATAGGCGTTGTACTTGGATCGCAGGCTGGAGCGCACGTCTCCCGTCGCCTGCACAGCAAGGTTCTCGTACGTATATTGGTGCTGGTACTCGCCTACCTGGCGATCAACTTGCTCCTACAGGCCTTTGGAGTGCATCTGCCAGGCACCTCACGTGGATAGAGCGACGAACAAATAGTCGGTGTTGATGTTCAACCGCGAGATTGCTGGAGCGCTGCGGTAAGGCGTTCCAGCAATCGCCTGTTGAACGACCAAGACGAGCACACACTCTTGTTGCTCGTCCGATTCCCACTGGCTGGCTCCAGTCGTGACGACTGTCCCGACATTCTCACGCACGTGCGTTGTCCCGCTCTTCCAGAACAACTGCCCCTCAAACCTGTCTCCTGATGCTTGACAGGCATCCGGCACGAACCTAGAATCGAGTTACAAACGTCAGGTGGTCAGACCAATGAAAAAATCGATTAAACCAATACAACGGGATCGCGTTCCCAAACAGATCGAGCAGCAGATTCTCGCGTTGATTCGCGAGGGTGAATTGGCGGTTGGTGAGCGTCTTCCATCAGAGCGAGAGCTGTCGGAGATGTTCAGCGTCTCGCGAGCGTCGATCCGTGAGGCAATGCGAAGTCTGGAACACCTCGGAGTGATCGATGTCCGGCAGGGTGGCGGCACATTTGTTCGTGAGGCCCGATGGGAAGATCTGGGCTCGCGAATTACCGCGACATTTACTGTTCATCCAAATTTCCTTCGGCACATCTACGAGGCTCGCTGCGTGATCGAGCCAGCCTTGGGCCACAGTGCTGCACAGAACGCCACAGAGGATGACATCGTTCAGTTGTATGAGGTCCTCGACCGACAGGCCAAAACACTTCTGCGCGGAGCCTCCACCGTGGAGGAGGACAACGCCTTCCACGCGATCATCATGCGTGCCGCAGGTAATCCAATTCTTCAGACAATGGCCGAAGCATGTCTTAACTTATTGGAGTCATCGCGCGAAAGCTACTTACAGTCTCGCGAACGTCAGACCACATCGCTCCGCACGCATCGGATGATCCTTGAGGCGATTGAAAGACACGATCCTGACGCCGCATATAAAGCGAGCCTTCACCATATCCAGGCGACGATTGGACAGTTCGTCAGCGATCAAGTGGCCGCACAGGTAAAGGAGGGAGACAACGTGTCGTAGACGGTACTTTTGCCGGAGGCGCTGTTCCGTCCAGCCAGGGGGCGATCTCGGGTTTCGGGAATTCCAAGGGGTCCTGAAAGTAGCAGGTGTTCAGAGATTAGCCGCCTGATCCGGCACGCACGACGCACCATAGTACCGGAGGTACCTCGTGATCAAAAGAGTTGAGATCAACTACCGAGGAATCTTCCAGAAGACCCTCGCCAAACGAATCGGCGGCGATCTCGTGCTTATCGCAGCGCGAATGGGCCAGGTTGGTTTCTCAAACGGTCGCTACAGCGACTCTCCCGAACGCAACGGAATCCCCTGCAAGTACTTCACGTTCATTTCCCCGGATCTCGAAGAACAAGAGCTCGAGGCCGAGTGTGGCGCCAAGATGGATATCGACGAAGCGAACATCTCGGTCGTGCTCGACGACACTATGGTCAAGGGCGTTGAGCCATGGGGCTGGAGCGGCATCCGTGCGATCAATGAGAAGATGATCGCGGGCGGTTCCATGCTGGTCGTCACGCGGAAGGGCCCGCAGGATCTACTGAAATTCATTCCTTCACGGCCCTTCTCCTTTAACCTGGTGACGCTGGCCGGTGACGCCAGCCTGGCAGGTCTCTGGGTCTTCAAGGACGATTTGACGCATGAGCGAGTACTCGGCGCGATCGCCGGGATCGATTCATCGATTGTCAGCATCGACGCCGTCGAGGCACACTTGCGCTCCAAATCCAACGACGAGCACCGTGTCGCCGCCGCGCGCGAGGCGTATGACTCGGTGAAAGGGCATACACATGTCGTCAACGCCGGCGAGGGGGCGGACTGGCAGCATGAAGTGCCGAAACTGCCGGGATGGGACTACTTCCGCGAGGGAACCGTCATCCCCGCAGTGCCGCGCCATTTCGAAGTCGGCCCACGCGGCCAGTCACGCAATCTGAGCTTCAAGCGTGGCACCACCAAGACACAGCGGCCGGTTGTCCGCTTCGACCTCTGCACGAAATGCACGCTCTGCTGGGTGGAGTGCCCGGACGAGTGCTTCGATCCCACGTCGGACGGTTACTACGACATCAACTATGAGTATTGCGTCGGTTGTGGCAAGTGCGCCGAGGTCTGTCCCGTCGAAGAGTGCATCATCATGGTCGATGAGCTGAGCTTCGACAACCACGACAGCCCCTGGGAGCATTGGCAGCGTGATGCCGACGACTATTTCCGCTGGGCGGAGGAGAAGAAGGGTACCGAGCGCGTTAGCTACCCGTTTGTGACCGGAACGGGCCGCGTCGTGACCGAGATGGAGAGTGTTCCGGGCGTGGGCGAAATCAAGCCCCGCAAGGAAACCCCCCAGCCAGTATAGGAGGATTGACCGTGACTTCAGCCACGAAACCACAATCTGACGTCTGGGAGCGTCAGGACCTCCTCACCGGCGTCCAGGCTGTCGCCGAGGGCGTTCGGCTGGCCGACGTCGACGTGATCCCAGCCTTCCCGATTCGCCCATACACCGGAGTGATGGACGCGATCTCGAAGATCATTGCTGACGGCGGCCTCGACGCAGAGTATATGGTCGCCGACAGCGAGCACTCACAGTTTGAAATCGCAAAGCACGCCAGCGCGGTGAATGCGCGTGCCTTCACCGGCAGCAGCGGCACGGGCTGGTGCTATGGATTCGAGGCTCTGGTCGTCACTGCGACTGACCGACTTCCAGTCCTCTTCCTCGTCGGCAATCGCGCGCTGGACGATCCCGGCGCGTTTGGTGTCGAGCATAACGATGCCATGTCGGTGCGTGACATGGGCTTCCTGCTCAACTGGGTCACGACGCCACAGGAGGCGCTCGAGCACGTTCTGATTGGCTATCGCATCGCCGAGGATGCACAGGTGCGCATGCCCAATGCCCTGGCAATGGACGGCGCCTTCTTGACCCACTCCCAACATTTGGTTCAACTCCCGACCGCCGAAGCTGTCCGTAAGTTCTTGCCTAATTACGATCTTGGCGACCGGCGACTGCATCCAGATAACCCAATCTCGATCGCACCTCAGGTAAACGAGGACTGGGTTATGGAGATGCGCCGGCAGAACTGGGAAGCGGCGCGACGTGCGCGTGCGATCATCGTCAAGGCGTATGAGGAATTCAATTCGGTCTTTGGCCAGCGATACGAGCCGCCCTACTACTTCACCGAGTATATGACCGACGACGCGGACGTCGTCCTGATCGGGCTCGGCACGGTAGCAGCACCGGGACGAACCGCAGTCAAGCGCCTGCGCGAACAGGGCCACAAGGTTGGCTACGTCAATCTGCGCTGGTTCCGGCCATTCCCGACCATCGAACTCCGGGAATGCTTGAGCCGGTTCAAGGCAGTCGGAGTGATCGACCGAGACTTCGCGCACGGATCGCCCGATGACGGCGGAATCCTGTTGCACGAGATCCGTTCCTGCCTCTACCCAGCGAAGCAGCGACCGGCAGTGGTCAACTTCCTGACCGGCCTCGGCGGCCGCGACATCTCCATCCAGGAGTGCGAGCGGATGTTCGATATCACCGAGAAGGCGATGCGAGACGAGACGATGGATGGCTACGTCACCTGGATCGGCGTTCGCGGCGGGCCAGGTAGCTCAAACTACCTAGCGGCGCCGTCGCATTGAAAGGGAGCATCGAACAATGACAACAGCGCGTGAGAAACCAAAAATCGAATACGAACGAATACGTGGCGTGCACCGAATTCCGCTGGAGGAGCTCTATACCTCCGGTCACCGCACCTGCCAGGGGTGCGAGTCGGCGACAGTGATGCGCGGCTTCATTAAGGCATCTGGCCCCCGCACAGTCGTGACCGGCTCGACCGGCTGCATGTACGTGGCCAACACTTCTTACATGACGACGCCCTGGATCGTGCCGTGGATGCACACCCAACTCGGCGCAGGTGGCTCGTCGGCCATTGGAACGGCCGCAGGTCTGCGTGCGCTGAGACGCAAGGGCAAGATCAAAGACGAGAAGATCAACGTCATCTCCTTCTGTGGAGACATCGGCGGGGCCGACATGGGGCTCTCCGGCATCTCAGCCGCACTCCAGAGCGATCTCGACCTGCTGGTCGTGCTGTACGACAACGAATCGGCGGCTAATACTGACATCCAGGCTACCAGCCTGACGACCTACGGTGCGCAGACGACATTCACCCCAACCGGTTCGAAGCATCGCATCATGCAGCGGAACTGGAAAAAGAATGTGGCCGGCATGATGGCTGTCGGCCACCCCAAGGTACGGTATGTCGCGACCGCTTGCGCGTCATTCCCGCCAACCGATTACCTCAACAAGGTGCGCAAGGCACTGGCGGTCGGTGGACCGACCTTCCTTCATACCTTCGATCCGTGCCCGAAGGGCTGGGATTACCATCCGCGATTCTCGAGCGACGTGGGAGAGACGGGCATCAAGTCCGGCATCTTCCCGCTCTACGAGATCATCGACGGAGAGGTGATTTACACGTGGGATTGCCGCAGCACCGGCAGAGGCCGCATCCCGGTAAAGGAATATTTGACCAGGCAGGGTCGCTTCGCCCACCTGATCGATGAAGACATCGACTATATCCAGCGCGGAGTCGACGAGATGTGGGATGAATGGGAGATCCCCGGCGTTGTGCCGATCAAGGGAATCCTGAAGGCCCGGATCTAGCGGTAGTCGATCATAGGCAAATCCAGGAGGGCCGGCAATCGCCGGCCCTCTTGACATGTCGATCTCGGTTCAGCCCCGGCTGTGCTCGCGTCAGAATGAATGGGAGACACGGCAAGATAACTGGCACAATTCACACAGGTGCAGGCTTTCGGCGTCCAAATGCCGATCACCTCCACCAATCAACAGAACCGGGCTGTCACGCTGGACAGGAATGTCGTCAGATGTCACGATAGTGGCACCGGCGTGCAGCCGGATATTGCGCCTCTAACCCCCAGGAGGAGACTCGTGGCTCAACCCGCTCCAAAGACTGACGACGGCCCCATTACGGTCGTTGATTCCGATACGATCGCTGCTCTCGAAGCCATTCAACGACGCGTTCTCTGGCTTGCAACCAACATCATTCATCACGCCAATCACCTTCGCCCTAATCCCGACAAGATCAAGGTCGGCGGTCATCAGGCGTCGTCTGCGTCAATCGTCTCGATCCTGACGGCCCTCTATTTCCATCACCTGCGTTCGGGTGACCGCGTGTCGATCAAGCCGCACGCCTCCCCTGCCTATCACTCCGTTCAGTATCTGCTCGGCAACCTGGACCGTGACTATCTGCCAACACTACGTGCATACAAGGGATTGCAGGCTTATCCGAGCCGCACCAAGGACCCGGATCCGGTCGATTTCTCAACCGGCTCGGTCGGACTTGGTGCGGTGGCACCGGCTTTTGCCGCGTTAGCCCATCGCTACAGCCTGGCCCATTTTGGCGAGGCAGCTTCCGGTCGATTCATCTCGGTCATCGGCGACGCCGAACTGGATGAAGGAAACGTTTGGGAGGCGGTGACCGAAGAAGCGCTCAGCGGCCTCGGCAACGTCCTCTGGATCATCGACCTGAACCGGCAGAGTCTCGACCGCGTCGTGCCCGGCGTACGAGCAGGACGACTGAAGGCGCTCTTCCACGCAGCCGGTTGGAACGTGATCGAGGCGAAGTATGGAGATCGCCTGCAGGAGGTCTATGAGCGTCCGGGCGGTGGCGCACTGCGGCAGCGCATCGATGACATGAGCAACGAGGAATACCAGGCGCTCATTCGGCTTGATGGCCCGGCCCTGCGAGAACGACTGATCGAGGGGACGCTCACCGGTCGGGAAGACCTGTCAAAGGTCTTGACACCGATCAGCGACGAACAACTGCCTGGTATTATCGCCGATCTCGGTGGACACAATCTGGTTGAGCTCCTGCGTTGCTTGCAGGCGGCTGACGCAGCCAAGGATCGTCCCAGCGTTCTCTTTGCGTACACGATTAAGGGCTGGGGACTGCCGATCGCCGGCGATCCGATGAACCATTCCGCGTTGCTGACCAACAACCAGATGGAGCAACTCCGGGCGGACCTGAAAATTCCCGACGACGAATGGGCCATGTTCCCCGCCGACTCTCCCGAAGGCAAGACTGTGTCGAGAAGCGGCGGCGCGATTGGCTCCGCGGACCAAATCGGCTCCGCCTGCGATAACCGCCGATCAGATCCCAGATTCCATCGGCGTGCGTCATCCGAACGACACCTCCACTCAAGAAGCACTCGGGCGCGTGCTGCCACGGCTGGCCGAGCTCAAGGGCGTGGGCAACCGCATCGTCACCGTCGCTCCCGACGTGGCGACTTCGACGCACCTGGGCGGCTGGATCAACCGCGTCGGGATCTTTTCGCCGACCGAGCAACCCGATTACGAGGCCGCCGGGCCACGACTGCTAAAGTGGCGGGAGAGTCCCGCTGGACGGCATATCGAGCTCGGCATCTCTGAAATGAATCTTTTCATGGCCATCGGCCAGCTTGGGCTCAGCCATGAGTTGGTTGGACAGCACCTCATCCCAATCGGAACGGTATACGATCCGTTCATCTGCCGCGGCCTAGATGCACTGATCTACAGCCTCTACGTCGAATCGAAGATGATCTTCGCGGGCACCCCATCCGGCGTGAGCCTGAGCCCGGAGGGCGGCGCGCACCAGTCAAGTGTGACCGTCTCACTCGGCGTCGAGCTTCCGGGCCTTATCAGCTTCGAACCATGCTTCGCGAATGAGACTGAATGGGTGATATTGGAAGCGATGCGGCGCTGCTGCGATCGCGAGAACGGTCTCTCGAGCTACCTGCGACTCTCGACAAAACCGATCAATCAGAAGCTGATCGAACCGGCCCTGCTGCGATTGGGTGAAGAGGAGTTACGACGCCAGGTGCTGGCCGGTGGGTATCGCCTTGTCGACCGGCGTGAGACGACGCCGAACCTGCCGGTTGACAACGTGGTGCAGATCGTCACGGCCGGCACGATGATTCCTGAGGCAGTCGAGGCAGCCGCACTACTTGCCGACGAGGAAATCGCCGCCAACGTCATCAACATCACCAGCCCAAGCGAGATCTATCGCCTATTCCGCGAGCGCCGGCGCTATGGGGTCGACGTCGCCTCACCAAATAGCAATGAGTCGTTCGACTGGCTGATCCTGCCGGAAGAGCGTCACGCGCCGATCATTACCGTTCAGGACGCGGCGTCGCACGCACTCTCGTTCCTGGGTGGCATCTTCGGAGTACCGGTTATCTCACTGGGAGTCGACGAGTTTGGCCAGTCGGGCCGGCTTGGTGATCTGTATCAGGCCACTGACATCGACGTCGAGTCGATCGTCGGTGCCGGGCTGCACGCGCTGGAGCTGACCACGCAGCGATAGCGATCCACGTGACGCAGCCATCGTAATTCGGGGCCCACAGGAAGTGGGCAACTCTTTGGGCGAAGACAGGCTTCGCCCTTACGTCGTTTCATTCGAGGGGCTGACTGATCACTTGGCCTCACCCCGGCAACGTACCGCTCGGTGGCGTCTTCTCGGGGTCGTTGCGCCACTCGACGTATGAGTAGACGACCAGGAACACGACCATCACGCCGAGCACGGAAAGCATGATCCAGACCATTGCCGCGCCGATCCCGATGATCGCCAGCAACAGGAAGAGGATGCCTGACAGGGTGAAGAGCCACCCAGCTACTCGATGAGTCCGCACCCAGGAGCGCTTGCTCGAGAGGGTCCAGGGTGTGCGCACCCCAACAAACCAATTGGGACGGATCTTGCCGAGTACCTGCCCGAACACGATGAACATCACCGCGGTGGTCGACATAACGGCGCGTGACATATCGATTCCGACGCCCTTGATCGCAAGGATCGTGAAGATGTAGATCCCTACATCCAGAACCAGCACCACATAGCGCACGACGAGGTACGCTCCGGCGAACTGCACGTAGTTGGCTCTACCGGGATCGATCCGTGGGATGAAGAACAAGAGCAGGTAAAGACCAATCGTGATTATCGGCATGAGCAGCAAGCCTTCGAACTTGCCGCCGAATCCATCGGCCTGGCCCGACGCGTTCCAGTGGATTGGCACACGTGACGGTATCGTCGGCCAGAGCACACCCGCCGCAATGAACATAGTCGCGATGATCAACCACTGAGGAAGTTCTATCTTCCATCTGAACTTCATCATGCACCATCCTCGAGTCTCTGGCTTGCATCGCGCGCGCCGACGCCCAGCAGATTCATGATCGTTGCCAGCAATTCCTCATACATTGCGACGTTCAGGCTATACATGATGGTTGTTCCCCGGCGCTCGGTAACCACCAGTCCGGCCTCTTTGAGAACGTTCAGGTGACCTGACAACGTCGAACGGGCAATTTCAAAACGTTCCGCGATCGTTCCGGCACTCATATCGCTCTGCCGCAATAGACGCAGAATCTCTCGTCGTTTCGGATCACTCAGTGCCCGGAAAACTGCGTCCATTCCCTCGCCGTCTCCGCCGTATTTCGGAATTCACCGAAATAATTGTACTGCAACTCAATGACAAGTCATAACGGCTTAATTTGATCTTAATGTTTGGGGTGCAGACTTAGAGGTTGACAATCGATGACCCCAGGTGAGCGATCAGGAGCACGTATTTGGACGCGACACTCTTTTCAGCAATCAACGGTTTAACTCGTTTCGGGGATCGTCCCAATGACTTTTTCGAATTCTTTGCCCACTACGGACCGTACCTGCTGGTCGGACTCCTGGTGGTGATCTGGTTCTGGCCAGGTAGCCGTGCGCGAAGAAATCTACGCCAATGGGCGGCCATTAACGCGACGATCGCGGCCGCTGTCGCGCTCGGAGTCAACCAGATCATCATTCGAATCTGGGACCGGCCACGCCCGTTCGCGGCCGTGCACAACGCTGTTCTGCTGCTCGCGCCGTCGCGAGACCCGTCGTTCCCAAGCGACCACGCCACATTCGCCTTCGGCGTTGCCGTCGCGCTTGTCCTATCGCTGCGTCGTGTCGGGATCGCGGCACTGCTACTCGCAGCGATGATCGCATTCGCACGTGTCTACGTGGGAGAGCATTACGTCAGCGACGTGGTGGCCGGCGCCGTGATTGGTGGAAGTGTTGCGTTCGTAATCCACTGGGCCCGACCGGTTGTGATGCCCGTGCTCAATCCGCCACTCAAGCTAGCCCGTAAGCTCCATTTAGCCTGAACGAGAATGCTCTCCCGCTGAACGCGGCGCGGGAGAGCGATTCTCTGCCGTCTCTACGGCTTGCAATCTCGCTACCAGCGATCGTGATGCACAATAGCTTTCATGGCCTTACGGCCACGCTTGAGAGACGGAGAAGGCACGTCCTGATCGCGGTAGCCGATTGGGATCACGCCAACTGGAATCACGTCTTCTGGAATGCTCAACAATTCGCGTGCGCCATCCAGGTTTTGGAATCCGGCATAGCCGGCGGCGAGCCCCTCGTCAACCACCGCCAGTAGCAGCACCATCACCGAGCAGCCAGCGTCCATTATCCAGTACGGAACCGGCCACTCGATTTCCCGGCCGTCTTCCCGGACTTTGTCCGCTTCCTGATAGCGGCGGTGATAGGCTCCCTCATTGGCGCACGGGATGATCTGAACCGGAGCTTCCGAGATCCAGGGATGGCCGAAGCCTGCCTCGTAATGTTTTTCTTCGCCGCACAGGCGACCAACGGCACGCTTGACGTCGGGGTCGGTGACGACGATGAAATCTTGTCCCTGGGTAAATCCAGCGCTCGGCACGCGACGGGCCAAATCGAGCATTCGATCGATAATCTCCGTATCAATCGGATCTGGTTTGAAGTGGCGAACGATACGTCGTTTGCGAACCAGTTCGGCAAATTCCATGCATCCCCCAAACACTGCTGACGACGGTGGCGCGATGGTGCACCTGAACAGAATACGTGCGACGGTGCGGCAGCGACAACCAACCAAACCAGGTTTCATTCGGATGTATACTGCAAGACTGTGACCAATCCGAAAACGTATTCCCGTTTCACTAGAAGCTCATCGAGGACGGACATTATTGAGCGATAACCGCGAAGAGCCTGCCGGCCAAGACCAACCTCTGCTGCGCGTGTCAAATCTCCGCTACACCTATGGTTCGGCGCAGGTCGTCAACGACGTCTCGTTCGCAGTCGAACCCGGCGAGTTGGTCATTCTGGCCGGCCGCAACGGGGCCGGCAAGTCGACCTTGCTGCGCTGCATCGCCGGCTGGAGCAAACCGTCGCGCGGCACGATCCTGATATCCGGTAGGCCTATCGAACAGTCCGAACGCGAGACGCGCCGTTGGCTGATGCTCGTTCCGGACACGCCCGTCTTTTACGATCAACTGACCGCCTGGGAGCACCTCACCTTTATCGCGCGCGCCTACGGACTCGACGACTGGGAGTCGCAGGCAACTCAGCTCCTGCGCCACTACGGACTTTCGACGCAACGTGACACCTATCCCTTCACGTTCTCACGTGGAATGCAATACAAGCTCGGGCTGAGCCTGGCGCTGCTGGTCGAACCGGAATTGCTGCTGCTCGACGAGCCGTTCGGGCCGCTTGATGCTCTCTCCGCCAGTCAGCTCTGGTTCGATCTCGAGACCTATCGGGACGCCGGGATCTCGGTATTACTCAGCAGCCACCAACTCCCGCCAGGGGCCAAGCCAGATCGTTACCTACTCATGGACGAAGGGTCGGTTCTCGGAGACGGCTCTCCGGACGAGCTCGCGTCTCGTCTCGGGGTTAGCGGCGAACCGACGCTCGATCGCCTCCTGCGCGCGGCCGTCGAACGCGAAGAACAGGTCTACGTTGCTGGCTGATCTGAAGCTGCTGATCTGGCTACATTGGCGGCAGGTACAGCGAACCACCACCTATTGGCTGCGCGTCGTCGGATTCGATCCGCTGGAGGAGACGACGACCAACCGTCTCTACGGTCTCTATCTGATCCTGATCTTCGGCGGCTGGGTCGTGCTGATGTGGAGTCTCGCCGTTCATGAAGCTCTCTGGGTCGGCAAGAAGATTCCGATCGTCGACCGTGCTCAGGTTCAATCCAACTTCGTCAGCTCCTTTCCCTGGCTGGTAACTGCCGTGGCGATCCTGCTCATCTTCCTCGCAATCCGTAAGACACCGCTGAAGCTCTCTGTCGAGGATTTAGCGTACATCGCCGCGACACCGATGCGTCGCGAAGTGATTGGCATGGTCGGCTTTACGGGCTACACGCTGATCGGGATGGGCGCGACCGTCCCTCTGATAACACTCGCGTCGATGATGCTCGCGCATCCGTCGAGCCGGGACGAGCTCGGGATAGTGGCCTTCCCAGCGATCCTGACAAGTATTCCGCTGGTCGCCTTTCTCGCGGGTATCGCCTGGAGCTTCGGATTCTGGCGACTCGGACGGGCCAAACCCGCCCGATTTCTCTGGATCTGGCCGGTGCTGCTGATCGGACTGTCGATCGCCTTCCCAAGCGTGATGAACTGGCCGGGTCGCCTGCTGGCGCGTGCGGTGGTTGCCGAACCGCTGGCAGGGCAGACGGCGGGACTACTGGCGATGGCACTCCTCATGGTTGCCGGAGTCGCCTGGCTCGGACGAAGCATCAACCTGATCACAGTCGCTTCCGAACTCGGTACGACATCGCAGCTCAAATCTCTTGGCGTGCTGGGCCGCTTCGTGTGGCGCGATCTGTCACGTCAGATGCGAGATCGCGAGTCACTCGCCCGCCGGACACCGCGCTTTGCCCTGCCAAACACGACAGGTGTGCCGATGCTCATCGCACGGGCCAGTCTGATCTTCATGCGTCAGCCGGTTCGATTCGCCTGGGCGGTGATTCGCACGACCAGCATCATCGCCGCCGGTGTCTGGCTCGCCTCGATCGGCGCTCCCGCACTCGGCTGGCTGTTCTGGCTCAGCTTCGTCATGTTCCTTCCATCACGCGACGTTCTCGGTGTCTATTCGGCGGACCAGAGCAACGCGTTCCTGCGACAGTTCATCCCGTTCGGCAATCTCGAACTGCTCGCGATCGACGCCTTCATGCCCTTTGTCGTCATCAGCGCCCTGGGGCTCACCGGCTGGTCGCTACTGATGGTTTTTGGTGGCGTAAGTCCGTTTACGCTGCCACTGATGGTGAGCTTCACGGCGTTGATGCTGCTCAGTCAGGGTGCGGCTCTCGTTCGCGCGCCCGGCGGTGACCCGACCGTTGCCTCGCTCCTCTTCACCGGACTTGGCTTCGGACTGACCTTGTTACTCGCCGAGTTCACCAATCCACTCACCGCGCTGGTCACCTCGATCGCCGCCATCTGGATTCTCAGCAAAGTGATCGCCGGTAGCAGCCGATTCTCTTCCGCCGCGTTCGGGAACGAGTGAGAGGTCGCAGTGTCTGCCGAAATCAGGGCCTCGGCGCTGCCCGAGCAATCTCCTGCAGGTCCAAATGAAGAGCGTCAGATCTCCCCGGATATGCTGAGAGCGCCTGAAGCCCAAGCGCATAGCGTTCAGTCGGGCCAGGGTAAAGAATCGCGGCATACTCCACAACTCGACTGCCTGATGAGTCGCGAATGGCATCTCTGTACGCGTGCATTTTGTCCACGTCCACCTTCATTGGCCGCGGATTCCGACCACCATTGGTCAACGAACCTCGCGCCATTGTAATTTCGGCCTGAGTGAGATCTGAAACAGCTTCTTCGTCGCTTGTCTCTGAAATAGATTCACCATCAAGCTTGTATTTCGGGTCAAAGAGATAAACACGTGGCGCCTGTTCGGCCCTACAGACTTCTAAGGCAACGTCGGGTCGTTGCTGAAAACTGACGCTCTTCAGCGCGGTATTACGGCCATAGGCTGCCTCCGTTACGACCCGCGCAACAGTCTGAGATTCATTATTCTTAAGCACGACTACCGGTTGACCACTGAACAGATTATGCACGTATAGTCCATCTGGCGTCGGGCTCACAAGATCCTGACTTTCACCGAGTAACCAAGGTCTGCGGCTACCGACAGGACAGCCCAAATGACCTGGAGAACCCCCCAAGCTTGGTAGAGAATGGGGAGATTCTCTAGGGGAGCCTCCAAGCGAGAGTCGTCCAAGCGCACTGTCGTGATTCGCCGAAACTCCAAGAAGCCGTCCAACATCGCTCGATACAAAGGATTATTTAGCAGGACCATGGTGACGCGACTCGGCATGTGTGCGGGCTGGTTCACCTCATCCAGAAATTGCGCTTGAGCGCGTGACCGTGTTAGTCGCTGGAGTAATGATTCAGCTTCGGGCGAATCTGATCGAGGTCGAGCACGCAATAGTCTGATCAGGCGACGCAGCCGAATATCCACCTGTTGGACATATGATTTCAACACTCGGTTTTCGTAGGTGTCGAAGCTATGTTCAACTCGCGTGTCGATTACCCGTCTAGGCAACCGCGCGGAATCGATATTACCGGGAAGAGCAAGATTCTGCGGGATATTGGTAGGCGACAGCCTGCGAGCCCGATCTCTGCGGACCCAAAGGTTAACCCCATTCAGCACCTGATGTGGCTTGTCCACCAGTTGATCGAGGATGCAAACCAGCCCGAGTCGCCCCGATATCCCCAATACCGCCGGACGCAGACGAATGAGTTCTTGAGATAGTGTGTTAAATCCAGCGGGCAAAATCTCGACACCACCCAACGCACCAAGTTTCTGAAGTCCAAGCGCAATCGATACTGGAAGATGCGAGTCCAAATCCTCAAGCATCTGGTCATAGGCAGAATGATCGATTTTTGATGGCCAGATGGTGATGGTTCGCCGTTCATCGACGTTCTCAGCTGACAGATGAAGTTCGTAGTTACCAGCAGAAGCCCGAGGCCAATCCACGAGTACGTGGACTTCGCCCAGTAGACGCTGAACAAACACCTGAAGTTCACGAGACTGAAGATGGACATGAACTGATTCCCAGGAATCAACTGGGACATCAATTTTCAAAACCGACGATGTCCATTCTTGAGGGACACCGACGACCTCGCCAGTTGAGCCAAGAAATGTCAGTCTAGAAGTAGGATGCGAAGCCGTGCTGGCGATAGCCATCCGCCATCTCCTTTGCCTTCGCATGGCTAAGAGGGAACTGCGAGTCAGTGAGATTGACAAGACCTTCTAGAGCCTTACCCACCCTCAAATCTGTCCCTTTCAGCTTGGGGAGGACTTTCTGGAGTAATTGTTCATCCAGCGCATCGCTCCACGGAACATCCATTTCTTCCGCTTCACGTAGATAACTCTTGATCTCATCAATGATGCGATAGGCAAATGGCGCCACATCCCTGGTAACGTCCCAGGCTTGACTCAACTGTGCCCGGTACGGAACGTCACCGATGTGACGCTCAAGATCTTGCCGGTCGACCTGGAGTTCCAGAAGCTGTGCTCGATCATAAACCTTATCGGCAAAGCCGTGCGTCGTTTCGTCAACATTCACAGTGCCGATGAAGAGCAGGTTTGGCGGAAGGAGCACCTCATCATGTGGACCCAAAGTCAGAGGCGTTGCGCCGTCGCGAACGCGCGTTTCCATCGTGGAGAGGAACTTCGCAAAGTAATACTCGACACGTGCTAGATTCATCTCGTCTAAGACTAAATGAAACGGTCGCGGAGTTCGACCCGCATGCTCTGCCTCTTGATATTCAGACGCGGCTCGACGCAGAAATCTACTGAACTCGGTATCGTAGTACACGCCGTCGAGAGGGTTGAAATAGCCAAGGAGATCTTCGTTTGTCGTCCAGTTCGGCGCGACAGGTACCAACAGGTGCTCCGCGCCAACAGCATCAGCGTAGGCCGCCGTGAGCCAGGTCTTTCCGACGCCGCTGACCCCCGAAAGGATCACAAACCCACGCGTTTTCAGGGAGAGATGATACCGCCGAAGCATGCGCTCTGTAATGCGGAATCCGACATCCGCGAAGTGCTGAATAATAGTCGAAAACGGAGGCTCGACGTAGTCGGGATTGGAAGTCTGGAGGGAGCCCTATTAGTTTGGTAATTGCCTGAAACTCGTCATTCCTCACCCTGAAATTCGTGCCTTGGGGAGATTTTATGACCTGCATGTTTCTGAGCAAGGGATCGTCTTTGAAGGTCGCCCGTGGGATTGGGCTCTCAAGGATGTGCGTATAGCGAAATTCTGCAAACCATGCCATTTCTACTGGATTTTGGCCAAACGTAGATCTACCCTCTGAAAATTCACCAGTCAGTTCGCAGATGGCGTATAGTCCGGCATCAGGTCCAGACTGCCAGAGAAGCATGGTATCTCCGGGAGCCATCTCCTGTCGGTAGCGTGACACCATCCATTTGTCTAGTTGCCCCACCGACACTTGTTTGATCTCTTCAGCTAAATTGAAGTAGGCAGGGTTTGCCTGAAATAACCAGACATGCGTGTCACGTGCACCTTGTGGCATGAATTCCGGCCAGTCCCGACGAAATGAACTGACTACGCGTTGAACAAATTCTTTTGATATGGGGAACAGATAACCTTGCTTAACGGAACCTTGACGAGTAAATGGCTGCTCAGTTGTGCTGCGAAGCGTGATCGGCAGGTCCGTCAACGGTATGGGTTCTGGAAATTGGTGATAGGCGGTGTACACAAGATAGCCATCTTTGTCACCGGCAATAGATGATAGGTCTTCGGGCCGTGCTGCGTGCTCAGCCGTGCGTTTCCGCTTCGCTCACAGCACGGATTGATCCGTTGACATAGTGGAGAATGATGTCTCCAGGTTTGACGAGTGTGACGTTATGGTGATGCGTATAGACCGTTTTGCCGTCACGTCCGGTTCTTGGAGCCCATATGTATCCTCCCGCGGATTCAGTTTGATAGGTTGCACCCTGATTTACCCACCAATAGTTGACTTCGTCCTCATCGCCGTGATTCCTCCCGAGGTGATAAAGGAAGGCGTCAAGGTCGATGAAGTCTTCGGCGCCCAGTAATGATCGCAGCTTTCTGGCACTCTTCTCAAAAGATTCGAGTGTAGTGGAATCAAATCCAATACCATCAAAGGCAGTTTTCGTCGGGCTATTGTACAGAGCGAATTCTGCAGGATGGTAGATCATTACGAGCCCAGTTGCTACGTTATCGCCAAAGCCGGGAACCTTACTGATTTCGGTAGCCTTTTCGAGGGGCGGCAGTTGCCCATTGAGGATACGGAGTGCGTAACGAATGTACTCCGTTTTTTCATCAGGAGATTTCTTGAGCATCGGACCATAAACCCTGCTTGCAGATCCCCAAATCGAGTTGCCGTGAAATTCTATTGATGCTGAATTCAGCGAATCTTCGAGGTCTCTGACGTGTTCCGGCAAGAGCACTCCACTTGAGGAGAATCGATGGTTTGTATCTTTGCCATTGATCGACGACCCTGATTCGAGTACCCAGACCTCACGATTGAAGATGTCGAGATCAATTGAGTCCGGATCTGAGAGAAGTCGCCTGAGTTCCTCGGCCCGCCGTTGGCGCAATCTGATCCAGACTCGATTGACTAGGTCTTGTCGGAACGGTCGAATGATGATTTGAGTTCCTGCACTTTCTCTGTGGAGTTCATTCAATGTGGATCACTCCGTACGGACTGCAACCTAATATTTGTGGGACTAATATAACTCACGCAGAGGCACGCACAAGCGATTCCCACTCCCCCAGGTACGTCCGTCCCCTTGACACTGTTCGGACCGGCTCCTAGAATAAGAACAGATGTTCTAATTCTGTTCCGCTTCGGCTGTGGGGATGGTTCTCCTCCTCCGGGGAAGGAGGAGTTAGTGGAGGATGGTCCTCTCCCGGACCCGCAAGCGGGTACCCCGGAGGGAGAGTTGGTGGAGGAGGCATAAGGTGGATCAATGGCAGCGCGTGATCGTCCATGCCGATCTCGACGCCTTCTTCGCCGCCGCCGAAATCCTGCGGCATCCGGAACTACGCGGCAAGCCGGTCATTGTTGGTGGTCGTCCAGGCGGACGGGGCGTTGTCGCGGCCGCGAGCTATGAGGCACGTGCCTTTGGTGTCCACTCGGCTATGCCGGCCGCGCAGGCAGCGCGTCTCTGCCCGCAAGCCATCTTCCTACCAGGCGACGGCGACTACTACCGCGATCTCTCGCGACGCTTCCAAGCGATTCTCGAGAGTTTCAGCCCGATGGTCGAGATGGTCAGCATCGACGAAGCCTACCTCGACCTCAGCCATGCCGGACGCTCATTCACTACTCCGCGCGACGCGGCCACCGCGATCAAGCAGCAGGTGCGCGACGAGCTCAGCCTGGTGGTTTCGCTAGGCGTTGCCTCCAGCCGCATGGTCGCCAAGATCGCCTCCGACCTCGACAAGCCGGACGGTCTACGCGTGGTCGAACGCGGCACCGAGAAGCAGTTCCTGGCGCCATTACCGGTCGAACGCATGCCCGGGATCGGCCCGAAAGCGACCTCGCGCCTGCATCAGAACGGCATTACCACTCTTGGAGGCCTGGCCCAATTGCCGGCCACCCTGCTTGAGCCGATCTTCGGCAAACGAGCGAGTGACGTGCTGGCGCGTGCGCGCGGCGTCGATACCCGGCCGGTTCAGCCAGAGGGTGGTCCGCGCCGGTCGGTCGGCCACGAGCGTACCTACAGCCGCGATCTGAGCGCACCGGTCGAGATCGAGCGCTCCCTCTATCAATTAGCCGAGCATACCGGACGCGACCTGCGCCGTAAGGAACTGCGGGCCGGAGTCGTCGCCGTCAAACTGCGCTACAGCGACTTCGAGACGGTCGGAAAACAGCGTCGACTGACCCGACCGACCGATTCCCACCGTGAGATCGCCGCCGTCGCTATGGAGTTGGCGCAGCAGATTCTAGAGCAACGCCGAGCGCCAATCCGGCTGCTTGGCGTGCGCGTGGCCACCCTCAGCCCATTGGCTATCCAACTGCCCCTGTTCGATATCGATCCCCTGCGGCAGCGGCGACTCAATTCGGCGCTGGATCGGCTGGTGGAGCGCCACGGTCAGGGGATTATCCAGCCGGGTTGGCTTCCGCCCGGCCGCGATCGGCAGCAGTCGATTCAACCCTTTCAGTCGGCCTACGACTCATGAGTGGGAGAGGATGGTTCTCTCCTCCTCCGGGGGAGGAGGAGTCAGTGGAGGAGGAATAAGGTGGATCAACACGAGCACGAGGACCGCAGCATCCGCTGGGTCTGCGAATGCTCGAACCCGCCAGTCTTACTGGCCATTTACGATCAATCGGGGCGCATCGAGATCAAGGTGCGTGACCGCTACTACATTGCCCACGATCAACTACAGGCGACGTGCCCCAAATGCGGCACCCGCCATGTACTGAACATCCACCGTCCGCCGGAAACGTAGTTCCGCGCACCCAGACAACCGGGTAGCCGGAGAGCGCGGCCACGACACCCGAGCTCCAGAGAGCCATCCAACGTAACTGAGCGCCAAAGCGCCCACACCTCATGCCAGCCGGGAGAGCCCGGTGGTGGCAGCCGGTATGTTGCCGGCGGAGGGGAATCTGGTCATGTCCGCATTACCGAACATCGTTGAATCGCTTGGTGACTTCGAGGCTTCTCCCGAGCTCGACGCGCGACTCGGTGCCATGGCGCTCCGCGCTCGCACCGATCCACAGACCCGCAACGCCCTTTACCAGGCACTTGGCTTCAAGATCGAGCGCTTCGTACGCCGCTATCGCTATCGGGTTCGACAGATGGCCGTCTGTGAGGTGAGCGACGTAGAGCAGGAGGCCTTCCTCGTTTTCTGCGACATCGTGGATCGCTGGCCGGGACAGGAGAGCTTCCTGGGCTACTTCTTCAGCCGCTTCCCCTGGCGGCTTGCCCGGGCGATCGATGTGCTCGAACGGGGCTGGTCAGCCACCCGCATGGTGCCGCTCGATGAGATCGTCGAACCGGCGCCACCGCCCGATCCAGTCGATGCGCTGCTGCTGGCCGAGATCGGCGCCACCCTGGAGCCACGCGAGCGAACCGTGCTCGAACTCCGTATCGGCTACAACCTGCGCGTGCGCGAGATCGCACGCATCCTTGGGCTCCACTCCCGCACCATCCATCGCTCCTGGGCGCGAATCGTCGACGAGCTTCGGGCCGGCTGGGGTATCGACCCGAACCAACCAGGTGACTCCACTACGCCTTGACAGCGCTCGCGACCGATGGGGTAATCAACCAGGGAAGATCCGAACGAATCGAAGGCAAACAACAGAAACCTGGAGAAAATCGATGGCAACAGCCGAAGTCGTCGTCATCGGCGGCGGAGTAAACGGCACCAGCATCGCCTACCATCTGGCCAAGGCCGGCATGAAAGACGTGGTGTTAGTCGAGCGGGCACATCTCGGCTCTGGCGCCAGCGGCAAATCGGGTGCACTGGTGCGCATGCACTACACCAATCCCTACGAATCGAAACTTGCCTATGAGAGTCTCAAGATATTCAGCAATTGGAGCGAGATCATCGGCGGCGACTGCGGCTTCCGACCGATCGGCTTCTTCCAGGTCGTCGCGCCAGAGTATGAAGCCCAGCTGCGTCAGAATGTCGCTGAGCAGCGTCGTATCGGCATCGACACCCAGGTGATCACCGCCGAGCAGATGAAGGAGTTCGAGCCGGACGCCGATATCGACGGGCTGACCTACGTTGCCTACGAGCCAGAGAGTGGATTTGCCGATCCCAACGCCACCACGTTCAGCTTCGCTCAACGAGCTCAGGAACTGGGTGCACACATCATGACCCAGACCACCGTCACCGGTATCCGTACCGAGCAAGACCGGGTCGTTGGCGTCGACACGACCGCTGGGCCGATCGACGCGCCAACCGTCGTCCTGGCCGGTGGCGCCTGGGCGGATAGGCTGCTCCAGCCACTCGGTCTCGACCTGGGCCTCATCTCCTACCGCAGCCAGGTCGTCATCTTCCGCCGCCCGTTTGGCAGCACGGGTCCGCGTCACGTCTTCATCGACACGGTCGCCAATAGCTGGTTCCGCCCGGAAGGGGAAAGTGGCATCCTCATCGGTGCCGAGTCGGGCGGTACCGGCGTCGATCCTGACAGCTTCAATGAGACGGTAGACGGCGACCAGGTCGAGATGGCGCGCGGAAAGCTGGCAACGCGCTTCCCGGCCGCACGCGAAGCCACCATGCGGGGCGGCTGGGCCGGCATGTACATGCTGAGCCCGGACCACCATCCGATCATCGATCAGCCGCCATCCGTCCCGGGACTCTTCATCATGGCTGGGGACAGTGGCACATCCTTCAAGACATCGCCCGCCATCGGCAAATGCATGAGTGAGTGGATCACGACCGGCGAGCCGGTTACGGCCGATCTCACCCCGTTCCGCGCCGCGCGTTTCGCCGAAGGCAAGCCGTGGCACGATGAGACTAACTACGGCTACCGGGCACGAACCATATCGCGCTAACCGCCCTCAGCAGTGTCGCAGAGCATACATACTGGACGGACGCGTTATGATGGGAGTGGCGACTCTGTCGCTCTCTTTCAAGAGAACGGGCGCCGGCAACCGCACCTGCCAGCGCCCGTGACAGCCGCCTCACGAACCATAGGTATTAGGGAGACTAAATTCAACGAGGAGACAGGGAAATGACGGCATCACGGCAGCCGCTCGTCTTGGGCAAAAAGCCGGAATGGTTCAAAGTCCGCACGCAGCACAGCGATAACTACCTCGACCTTAAACACCTCATCCATGGCCAGAGCCTGCATACCGTCTGCGAGGAGGCCCGCTGCCCCAACATCTACGAATGCTGGGCCAAGCGCACTGCCACCTTCATGATTCTTGGCGATCTCTGCACCCGCTCGTGCCGCTTTTGCAGCATCAAGTGGGGACGCCCAAGTCACGTCGACCGCCAGGAACCGAAACGCGTGGCCGGCTCCGTCGAACAGATGGGACTCAAATTCGCCGTGATCACCTCGGTAAATCGAGATGATCTGAACGACGGCGGCGCGGGCATTTTCGCCGAGACGATTCAGGAAATTCGGGGACGCGTGCCAAACTGCGGGGTCGAAGTACTGATTCCTGATTTCGAAGGTAACTGGGACGCGCTGAAGCTGGTCGTCGATGCCCAGCCGGATATCCTGAATCACAATGTCGAGACGGTGCCGCGCCTGTTCCGACGCGTTCAGCCCTGGGACAACTATGAATTGAGCCTCAATCTCTTCAGCCAGGTTCACGCCATGGACCCGCAGATGATCACCAAATCAGGAGTAATGGTTGGGCTTGGCGAAACACGTGATGAGATGATTGACGTCATGCGCGATCTTCGCAGCCGCGATGTTGACATCCTGACGATTGGTCAGTATCTGCCTCCCTCCAAACGGCATTTCCCGCTCGAGCGCTACTACACCCTGGAGGAATTCGCCGAGTTCAAGCAGATCGGGCTGGAGCTCGGATTCGGGCACGTGGAGTCGGGTCCGATGGTCCGCTCTTCATACCATGCGGGCGATCAGGCCGAGGCATTGAAGCTGCGCCGCCTTCGAGCAGCCAAGCAAGCCAAGAGCGCCTAGCGGATCATGACTACCAATCAGATCCACGTCGTCCGGGCCGGGCGTCAAGACTATCTCAAGAGCTGGGAAATGCAGCGGAAACTGGCTGATGCACGTCGTGACGGACGTGTGCCAGATCTTCTGCTACTCACCGAGCACCCGCCGACCTACACAATCGGACGGCGCGGCACGCGGAACAACCTGCTGATCGACGACGAGACCCTGCGTGACGTCGGTGCGGTCTGTTACGAGGTCGACCGTGGCGGTGACATCACCTTCCACGGTCCGGGCCAACTCGTGGTCTACAGCATCATCGATCTTGGCCTGACCCAACGAAGCGTTCGTCGTTATGTCGAGAATCTCGAGAAGGTCGTCATCAAGTCGCTATCCCATTACGGGCTACAGGCCACCATTGATCCTGCGTATCCCGGCGTCTGGCTTGATCGAGACAAGATCGCCGCTATTGGGATCTCGATTCACCACGGCGTCAGCTATCACGGTTTTGCTCTTAACATTGACCCAGAGCTTCGCTACTTCGGCTACATGATTCCGTGCGGTATCCCCGATCGTGGAGCGACATCACTCAGACGTGAGATCGGGCGCGAAGTCGACATGGACGAGGTGGCGGGTCTAGTAGTTGAACGCTTTACCGAAGTCTTTGGCGTTTCCGTGATGAATGATCTCGACCTCGCGGCGCTCGAGCATGCGTGCGAAGTCGGGCGCCCGATTCCGGGAGAACGCGCCGTGATGGCTACCTCTGACTAAGCAAGTCGAGGCGGACAGGCCGGCTTGAGCACCGAGAGCGCAACAAAGCGGTAGTCGGTTTGTTGCGCCTCTCGGCACAACATCGTTCCTCTATGCGTTATTCTTGTAACGCCTGTCTCCGTAATCTTTAGCTAGGAGAGACGCGCGTCGCGACGAGCGTTCGTGTGCTGTTCGACTGTGGCGAAACGGAGATAGAGGCCGTGAATGCGCTCATCATCTACGACACCCTCTACGGCAATACGAAGCAGATCGCCGAGGCGATCGCCATCGGACTGACCGAGCGCGTTCAGGTGCAAACGGTTGCCGCCAGTGAGGTCGACAAGATCGAAGAGAACGTTGATCTACTCCTTGTTGGCGGCCCCACACACCAGCACGGCTTGAGCTACGGCATGCGTGAACTGTTCGAACGCTGGCCATCAAGATCCCTGCACCAGTTGCCAGCCGCGGCATTCGATACTCGTTATCGAGGACCGGCCTGGCTCATGGGGTCGGCCGCCGACAAGATCGGGCGCATGCTCAAGAGCAAAGGGGTGAATCTCGTTATCGCGCCAGAGAGTTTTTTCGTGGCTCGGGATCATCCTGACGGAGGCGACATACGTCACCACGAGAACGAGCGGCTCGAGCCAGGCGAAGTCGAGCGCGCACGCGCTTGGGGAGAACAGGTCGCGTCGCTCGTCCCATCAGTCACCTGCGCCCAGTAGCGGTCGAAGACCGGACAGACGATACGGGACTCGGGTGTCGCCGAATATCGCGTTGAAGTTCCTGGCGATGTCGGTGCGATATCTGCTGGACTCTGGATATTCGCGCCGAAAGAGGGGATGATAGACAGACATAGATTACTCACGAACAGTTCGATCGTTGCCCGTCGTTGGGCCGTAGCGCGACTAACCTCGATTCAATCTAATCAGCAATTTTCACTCTTGGGGGCCGGTGTGAACCCTGACGACGATCTCCTGCAGCCGATTCCGCCAATCGTGTCGCTCAAGGACGCGGCGCTCATGTTCGAGCGCGATCTGCCGTCGCTTTGTGACGCGCAGCTGGCTCAGGTCCTGGTGGAAGCCCGAAACCTCGGAGCACATCCGATCGCCGAGATGCTCGCACCGCTTGCCCGGACTGAGCTCCAGCGACGCCGGGCGATGAATGCCGCGCTGCCGGACTCATTGCCGGATGACTTCCGGACCGATCGAGACTGAGTCAGACGTGTGCCGCACTCAGTGGCGGAGGGGTGGCGGCCAGTTCGGTGCGTCGGCGGCGGAACCTTCGCGATCCAGCACCTGCCAGCCGGACGAAGCCCGGTCGACACGCTGTCGCTCGCTGGTGAACCGCTCGTCGTAAAACGTGTCGTCCAGTCCTTCCGGCGTCTGCGGCTCCATTCCCTTGCGTTGCTCCTCCCAGCTCACGCTGGTTCCTACGATAGTGCCGCGCGCTGGCAGCGGATGTTTGCCGCTCGGTCGGATTTTTCCGGCATGTGAATCGGTTTCGTTCGAGCCTCGTTCGTGGGCCATGGATCGCTCCCTTCATCCAGCCTGATATCTTAGCCGAATGCGATGAAAAAGCGCCAGATTCCTCTTGCGGTTTCAGAACATTTGTTCTATTCTGGAGCTACGTCAGCCTGTCTCACCGGCGGCGTACGGGGAAGGAGATCATGGCCATGCCGGTTGCCTGTCTCAGCATTCCACATTTCGCGCTCCGTGTCGCCTTGCTCGGCCAGCCCGAGCTCGATGGCACACCACTGGTCCTCAGCACTCCACCGGGTGGCCGTTCCACCGTCGAGGATCGCACGCCCGAGGCCGCCGCGCGCGGCATTCGGACCGGCATGTCGCTCAAAGAGGCGACCGCGCTCTGTCCCGAAACGATCATCATCCATCCCGATCCGGTGCGAGACGCCAAGGTTTTCGAACGCATCGTCAGCCGGCTTGAAGCGCTCAGCCCGCTGGTTGAGCCGGAGCGACCGGGCGTCTGTTACATCGATCTCTACGGACTCGACCGCCATTACGGCTCACCGGAGCGAGCCGCGACGCGTCTGCTGCGAACGACACCACCGATTCTCCGTCCACGGATCGGCATCGCGTCGGGCAAGTTCAGCGCCTGGCTTGCCGCTCAAGAGGCGACTCCCGGCGCCACGCTTGTGCTCCAGGATAATGAGCTTAGCCAGTTTTTGGCCGGGCAACCGGTCGAGCATCTGCCCTTGAAGATCGAGACCGTGCGCCGGCTGGAGCAACTCGGCATCCGCACCTTCGCCGATCTGCGCAATCTGCCCATCTCGGCCGTACAGGCACGCTTCGGTCCGGCCGGGCGCGACGCATGGAAGCTCGCTCGCGGCGAGGACAGCAGCCGGGTCGAACCACGACACCCGGAGGAGACGATCATCGAGCACCTCAACCTGCCCGCCCCGGCCGTCAGCCACGAGACGTTGCTGATCGCCATGCGCCAGCTCGTGACGCGTGCCTTCAGCCGCCCGGTCATGCGACATCGGGCCACGCGACAGGCACGCATACGTGGATTGATCGAAGGGGGTGGATCCTGGGAGCACGTCGCAACGCTACGTGAGCCCCTCGATGCTCCCCGGCTGATCAAAGCGCTCGGCCACCGGCTGCATACGGTCGAGCTACCCGGGCCGCTCGAGGCGCTGACGCTGGAACTCTCGGGACTGACCGTCGAGGCGGCACATCAGGAGGCGCTGCTGGGCGCGCGACCACGGCGCACACGCCAGATCGTTGACGCCATCCGCCAACTCAAACAGCGCTACGGCACATCACCGATCTATCACATCGTGGAGGTCGAACCATGGTCCCGGATACCCGAGCGAAGACGCGCGCTGATCAGCTACGACCCCTAAATCTTCCCAAGCCGATCACCATTCTGGTCGAGGGGGAGACCCCGGCAATGTTAATCGAAGGGAAACGTCGAATTCGCGTGACGCAGGTGCAGGACTCCTGGCGCATCGACGACGAGTGGTGGCGTAACCCGATCAGCCGCCGCTACTACCAGCTCGTCCTCGAAGACGGCACGGTGCGCACGGTTTACCACGACCTGGTCAGCGACTCCTGGCACGAGCAGGCGTATTGAGACGAGAGCAGCTATTCCGTGGTCATGGCAGCCAGACGAAGGAACGCCGTTGGAGGGTGACCAAAATCGAGACGCTGCCGAATCAGCTCACCACACTCCTCCGGTCTCAGCACCGACGTATCGACCTCTAGATCGTAGATACCCGGCACATGAACGGCATCTTGCCAGCGGATCACCGGCGCCGGAACCGACCCATCGTCCGGCGTATCGGCTTGCCAGGTAGCGAGGCGCCGCTCCATGATCACTTCGAGTGGGCAGCGAACGCCGACAAACAGCACTGGTAGCCCCTTGAGCTGCCGGGCAGCCCTAGCAAGAATCCCCAGCGGCAAAGAATAACCGTCATGGAACCCGACATCCACTACGACGTTGAGCCCTTCACGACTGTGTGCGGCGATGGACTCAAACATGGCCCGATACAGCGTAACGATAAGCGACTCGAGGTCAGGACGCTCACCGCCAGGCCGTAACCCAATCCCGGGCTGATAGGAATCGGGAGTCATCTCCTTGAATCGATCGACTCCCAAATTCATCCAGACACCCTCGAAGCTATTCTGGATGACGCGGACGATGCTCGATTTTCCGGATCTCGGCACCCCGTTCAGGATCACGATCTGACCAGGCGATTCAGACTGCGACAATCGAACCTCCTCGAACAGCACCGGCCCATGATGTTATCGAGTCTCATTTGCTCCAGCTGGTGTAGCGACCGGCGTTCCTCCTGGGCTGACAAGCAGACCTGAGTGAGACTCCGACTGCAGGGTGTTCACAGCTCTGGGAACGAATGTCCCAAACGGGATAAGAATCGCGAACAAAACCGCCAGCCAGGCGAGCACCCAGCGATTACTCCCAGCACGCGCCATCAGCCAAGCCATCAGTGGAATTGAGAGTGCCGAAATCAGCACCGGCAGACGTACGGCCTCGACAATCCAGTTGAACAATTGCCATCGTAGATCGGCCAAACGCCGGTCGGCGACATCTTTCGGCAGATGTCCGATTCGAACCTCACCCCGAAGGTACGACCGCGCATAGGCATAGTTCGTGGGGTCAGATTCGGATCCTACCGCCAGCACCGACCATAAACCCACGGCGAGAACGGCCGCAACGAGCCAAATCAATATCGCTGGAATCACATAGTGGCGAATCGTTCGTGGGATCAAAGAACATGCCTCACGTTCAAATGCGACGATCGTTTAGCGCAGGTTGCGCTTCGTCGAACTGGCACGCGAGTAGACCACAACGTGGAATCCGCGCGACTGTGAACGCACAGGCACAACATAACAGAGTTGTACTCCCATACAGAGAACAGGAACCAGTGTGGATACAACACGAAAGCCGGAGCCACTATGGGCCCCGGCTGTAATTCCACACGATGTAGTCACTACGTTACACGACAGCGTTATCAGAATCCGAGTGTTGTAGCACCGGAAGCCATGTATTCAACAACGTTGGCGGCTGTCACCATCTTCGCCCCATCGATCAAGTCAGACTCAGTGATTCCGCGCGGCTTGGTGCACGTGCCACAGGCCCAGATCTCTCCTCCGTTTCGGACGAATGAGGTGATGACCTCACTGAGGGGAGGGAACCCGGCCTTACTCACCTCTTTGGCATATCCCTTGGTGGCGAGCCAGACACCCTCAATAGTAAGCAGCACAACAGCTTCCTGATCGGCACTCGCCGCAACATTGCCCATGATGAACCCTAGCGTGGCTCGTTCCGGTTCTTCTTTTCCACATGTCGTGTTCACGAGAATCCTAACAGCCATATCCGTATCCATTCCTCACGTCTTGCGAACGTAGAAACGCCTTTCTGCTCCGTTGGAGCGCATTCCAACCAGCACATTGCCGGTGAGGTTGCTCCAAGACAAAATGTCTTGGTCAGCCGTCGGTTCGCTGGTGATGACCGCGAGCACCTGCCCGCTGCCTAGCTCGCGCAGCTTTTCCTTGATCAGTGGGGTAAGTGTGGCGCAATTCGCTTCGCCTCCCTCGAGTACCGCCGCGACCGGTATTTCCGTGTCGTCAAGCTCTGGTGTAGTGCTCTTCTGTCGCGGATCCTCAGCACGAAATCCAGAACAGAGGAGGTCGAATTCGGCAAACTGGCCATCCCGAATGGTGGCGAATGCCTGCTGCTCGATGACGCGCCAGCCCATCTGATCCTGAACTCGGAAACGCCATGACATATGGTGCCGGTCGGCGATCGCGTCTGTCCTGCTGTCGAGTAGATCCAACTGATCAGCCGCGCCGAACCACTGCTGGAAATAGCTCGCTGGCTCGCCGCCGCCCGTCGCCTCACGCAGCCCCCTCGGCAAGAGCGCACGAAAGCGGGCATCTTCACCAAAGCAGGTAGCCAGCGTCGCGAAATCGCGACAAGTCAGCGCCGTCAGGAATCGATCTTCAACATCCTGTTCAACAACCGAGTTTCTGTTGTCTGTCGCCACAATCGACTCCTTTCATGCCATACGCTTCAGGCTAGCTGCCTTCGTGAACTTCGATAATTTCGTCGGCAGCCATCCCGTGCCCTTCCCGATGTACGAGATCGGCGGCCTCCTTGTTTGGCGCCTCACACAGGCAGAAGACGGTGCCGTCCTGCTCGTTGAACCAGTAGCGCAGGTACTTCACCCCGTGCTTTCCCTGCGTCTCGAGGTCGACTTGATGAGCATGCGCGACCGCGTCGGCCGTTAACCCGTCAACGTGACGGTGAATATCGATAAACAGTGGCATCGGTGCGCCTCCTTTCTTTAATTCGATGCTAGAGGCTCACGCGATGGGACACATCGGACGAACGTCCCATGGCCCAGAATTAATGACAAGAGACGATTGCTGCGGTCGTTATTGGAGGAGGTTGTGCTCGAGCGCGAAGAGGGTGGCCGCCACGCGAGTGTGGACATCGAGCTTATCGTAGATATGCTCGATGTGATGACGAATCGTGTGCTCGCTGACCGACAAATCCTTCGCCATGGATCGCCGGCTCGCGCCGGTCGACAGAAATCGAATCACGTCGATCTCGCGGTCCGTCAGGCCAGCCGGCCACTCCCGATCTACTCCGTTGGTATCGACCGGAAGCTGGTCAATCGACGACCGACCGAGCGCCCAGGCGAGCGCCTCGAAGGGTTCTACAAAGAAGCGGGTGCCGACGTCCTTGGCCATCATTCGTAGCGCGGCATCGGCGCCGAGCGCACCATGTTCCGGCCCCGCATGCGTCAATTCGTCGAAGACATCGGCCACGGCGATAATTCGTGACCCCACCGGAATCTGAGCGCCGCTGACACCGCGGTGATAGCCGCGACCATCCGGCCGTTCGTGGTGAGTCGCGACCAGTGGAATAAGTGACGCGAACGCCGGGCCTTGAGAAAGAATTCGTTCGGCATAGTAAGGATGAAGTCGCAACCTCTCCCACTCGGCCGCGGAAAGACGCTCCTCAGGTTTGTGGAGGATGAAAGATGGGACAGCGACAAGGCCGATATCGTGCAGCAAAGCTGCGCGCCGTACCATCGTGATTTCCAATGATCCTAATCCGAGGTAGGAGGCCATGGGCTCGACCAATGACGCCACTCGCCGGGAGTGCCCAGCCGAGAAAAAGCTCTTCAAGTCGGCAAAGTCGGCGAACGCGCGGGCAGCGTCATCCAGGCGGATCTCATCAAAGTACCGGTACGGCGAATCGGGCTCCATCTCGCGAATCTCGTCCCAAACAGATTCGGATTCAAGGCCACGCCAGAATGAGTCGTCACGTACTAGCCGCAGGAACGCATCGACCACATCGGGGTCGAGTGATTTGCCACGACGTGCCCGCGCGATCCGAATTGCCGACTCCCGCCCTTCAAAATGATGGAACACCTCGAGAAAGATGGTCACGTAGACAATGCGCGCGATTAACGGGATCGAATCAGCGCGCTGGCCGTTCGGGCCGGATCCATCCCAATGCTCGAAGGCGAAACGCAGCGCTTCTTGAACGTCAACGGATCTACCAAGCCGTCCAGCAATACGCGATGCGACCTCACCGGTGTTGCGTAGCCCTTCCATCATGAACTCTTTGCCGTGCAGGCCGAAATTGGCCATGCGCTTCGCCCGGGTGCCAATTCCTTCGCCGGCCGCCATGTAACGGGCCAGCCATTTGAGAACGTCGCGCGGATCGCTCGGGTCGCTTCGAAAGAATAGCTCGCGTCGAGCGACAATCTCGTCCCCAAGTACCATCGCCGCGACCTGGCTTGTCCAGGCAGTACAGCCCGCATCCATCAGCAATTCGGCATAGAAAAGATCGGCGAGTTGCTCGGGCGTCAAGTCGAGATGCTCGGCGAGTCGCATGCCAATGTAGGTGGCACGTACACCATGCCCGGCAGCGAGACCGAGCGCCAAATCCGCGGCGAGTGAGAACGAAAAGAGCAGATCGATCGTCCGAAGCTGACCCGCCGGCTCGGCTGGTCGATTCATGCACTCCTCCGACGGCGCAATCGCTGGATATCCTATCGAGCATGGTGCGACGGGCGTTGGCCTGTCGACTTGAAACGTTCTGCCTGGTAATGTGTGACCGCCTGATGGTAGCCGAAACCGCTTTGGATCGCCAGTTCACCGTTCTCTCGAACACCATTGAAGGCGTGCCCGTTGTCACGTCTGATTGCTGATTGACGAGAACACGGTCGTTAGCTACCGTAGTTCTGGCTGCGCGCCGTTACGCCATATCAGGCAAGTGTTGTGATCATTCCGACTTGAAGCGAGCAGGGCACAGCGCATGTCGACCTCCGGCGATTACGTCATCACCGTCGAGCATCTTTCCAAGAGCTATGGCACGACCAAAGCGGTCGAGGATGTCTCCTTCGACGTGTTGAACAACGAGATCTTCGGCATCATCGGGCCGAACGGTGCCGGCAAGACAACCACAGTCGAATGCTTGCAAGGTCTCCGCCGTGCCGACGGTGGCCAGATTAGCGTCCTGGGATTGGACCCGATCAATGATTTCCAGCGGCTCCGGCCGCAGATCGGATCGCAACTCCAGGCCACCTCCCTGCCGGACCGCATCCGCGTCGGCGAAGCGCTCGACCTCTTTGCCGCCTACGCTCCGCGGCAAGTTGACTGGAAACCCTTGATAGAGGAGTGGGGCCTTTCTGGTCTTCGTGATCGTGCCTTCGGCAATCTTTCTGGAGGACAAAAGCAGCGCCTCTTCCTCGCCCTCGCCTTTGTGAACGACCCCCGACTCGTCTTTCTTGACGAGCTCACACAAGGTCTTGATCCACAAGCACGCCGTCTGACCTGGGAACTGATTCGCGAGATCCGCCAGAGTGGCACGACGATCGTACTCGTGACTCACTTCATGGACGAGGCTGAATATCTCTGCGATCGGGTGGCCATCGTCGATCAGGGACGAATCGTCGCACTTGGGACTCCACAGACCATCGTCGACAGCCTCGAGGTTCCTCTCGTCGTTCGATTCTCAACGACAAATTCGGATCTTTCGTGGCTGGAACGCATTCCAGTGGTGCAGAAGGTCAGTCGTCATAGTGATCAGGTTGAGGTTGAGGGATCAGGCGCGGTTCTGGCGCTCGTCGCGGCTGCCCTGGTAGAGCACGGCATCGCACCGGCCGATCTAAGGATAGAGCGACCAACACTTGAAGACGCGTTCATCACGATCACCGGTCGAGCGATTGGGGACTGACGATGTCGCGCACACGAAGCTTCTTGAAACTGACCCGAGTCGAGTTGAAGCTCTTTCTACGCGATCCATTTGCCACCGTCTTCACATTGGTACTTCCGCTGATTATGCTCCTGCTGCTGGCCGCGGTATTCGGTGACACTCCCGCGGGCGAAACGGAGAATGGGCGCCTCACTTTTCGAGGTGTGCCGGGCGCGGACTATTACATGACGGCCTCGATCGTGTTGGTGATTGCCGCGATCGGGCTGCTAACAGTACCCATTCATCTGGCAGGCTATCGAGAAGTGGGGATCTTGCGCCGGTTTCGGGCTTCATCAATTCCGGCCTGGGCACTCTTCGGCTCGCAGATCGCCGTGGCCTTGGCGGTCGCGACCGTTGGGAGTCTGGTGATGCTTCTCGTGGCCAAGGTCGTGTACCAAACGCAGTCTCCGGAGTCGATCGCGGGCGTCCTGGTGGCCTTCATCGCGGTCACTCTCTGCTTCGCGGCCGTCGGATTCCTGCTCGCCTCACTGGTGCCGACCGCGCGGGCCACCCAGGGGATTAGCCTGATCCTCTTCTTCTTGTTCTGGATGCTCTCCGGCACCGGTCCGCCGCGCGCCGTTCTGCCCGATTCAGTACGCACGTTGACCGACGCCATACCACTCACCCACGCGCTGATCGCTATTCAGGATCCCTGGTACGGGCTGGGCTGGAACTGGGTGGAGTTGGGGATACTCGCGGCGTTCACAGTCGGCACCGCGATCCCTGCCCTGGTGCTCTTCAATCGCAACAGTGAATCGTAGCGCGATCGCTCAGGCCGGCGTGACCGAACTGGGCATCGCGTCATCGCTCTCCTCAACCACCCGGCGCAGCTGGCCGTAGAGGTGGCTCAGCAGCACGGAACCCGCAAACGTGGTGAAGACGACACCAACGAAACAGAGGAGAATGCCGAAGCCCGACACGCTTCGAATGCCATACTCGAGTCCTATGACGATGAGGAGCGGGACCGGAACCCGCCGAATCTCCCGTATGATCTCACTTACCTGGAATCCGGAAGCCAGGTCACCAGTAACGGCGATTCGTCCGAGCACCATGGGTTGAACCGCCAGGATGAATACCTGAAAGACAATCGACACCAGACTCATGCCCATCCAGCCAAACGTGCTGATGACGGCGAATGACACGGCAACGGCACCGTTCTCAGATCCGGACGCGATGAAGACTGGAATAGAAAGACAGATCAACGTCATGAGGATAGCGAGAAACGGCAACCACCATACGAACATGGCAGCCGCGGCTTTCAGCCCGAGGACGAAGTCATCACCGAACTGGTCCCAGTCCGGCAGCGGCACATCGTTCCCGGCATGGGCGCTGCGGATAACTCGCATCCAATAGCCAGCGACGACCAGCCATCCGAAGATCGGAATGAACAAGAGCGCTCCTCCGATGAGCAGCTTCTTCAGCCAGTCCGGATCCTCGAAGGCAAAGGTAAACGCGCGACCGATATCCATAGGTCCGCCTTATTCATATGTGCACGGTGTATTATCGCTCGATGACTACGCTAGCAGAAGACGACAGACCGGTCAAAGCATGTGCCCGCTAAGCACCGTTCGCGGTACGATTAGTGCCTGACACGCGATAGACAACCATGGCGCGCAAAAAGAAGGATCAATCTAACTATGCAGCAACCGGAAAATGGCCGCTGGGCCGACGCGCAGGTCGCCGAGATCGTCGAGGAACCTTATTATCTTCCGGTTGGCGACGAGGTGACGATCTTCGAGGCTGCCTATGCTCAGAAGCTGCCGGTCATGCTCAAGGGACCGACTGGAGTCGGTAAGACACGATTTCTCCGCTATATGGCTCACCGGTTGAACCGCCCACTGGTCACCGTCGCCTGCCACGACGATCTCACCGCCAGCGATCTCCTTGGGCGATACCTGATTAAGGGCGATGAAACGATCTGGATCGACGGTCCGCTCACGCATGCCGTTCGCATCGGCGCCATCTGCTATTTGGATGAGATCGTCGAGGCACGCAAGGACACCACTGTCGTCATTCACCCGTTGACCGATGATCGCCGTCGACTGCGTCTTGAGAAGACGGGCGAGCTTCTCGTCGCCCCGCCTGAATTCTTGCTGGTCATCTCCTACAATCCGGGTTATCAGAGCTTGATGAAGAACCTCAAGCCGAGCACGCGACAACGCTTCGTCGCACTCGATTTCGACTTCCCACCGACCGTGCTTGAATCGCAGATCGTCGTACACGAGAGTGGTGTTCGGGAGGAGACTGCCTCCCGTTTGGTGCAACTCGGCAATCTGATCCGAAATTTGAGCGACTCCGGTCTGGACGAGCCGGCCAGTACCCGGTTGCTAATCTATGCTGGAATGCTGATGAGCGCTGGTATCGCACCGCGCCGTGCCTGCGAGCTTGCCATCGCCGCACCGATCACCGATGACCAGACCGTGCAATCGGCCGTGCTCGATCTGGTTTCGACCGTCTTCCCGTCGTAGCCGATGCCTCGCTGGATCGATCGACTCCTCCCAACCAGATCAGGCGCTCGGGACGGCGCGCAACCCGCCGAACAGGTGGTGCGCCTGCCCTTCTCCGAGGTCGAGGGCTCACTTGCTCTCTACGTGACCGCATTGTCGGACGGAAACCTCCGCATCAGTGGCACCGCGGGCGCGTCGAGTGGTAGCTATTCCGATGGACGCACGATTTTCTTCCCGCCCGAAATAAATGGGTTCGAGACCCGGGCAGAGGCTCGCCGTCTCTACCGTGTGATGGCGGCCTGGAAGGTACTCCAGGTGCGATGTGGCGGACTTGACGTGCAGAGTCTTATGGCCAGCGAAAACGTGGGACAGGTGCTCGGTCTTTACGAGATTCTGCATGGCGAGTGGCTCGATCGCATGCTGATCGCGCGCTGGCCGGGACTTACCGACGATTTGATCCATCTGCGAACAGACGCACTGCGACGACGTTCCGATCACGGGCAGGTGAACGGTAACGCGCACGAATCATTGCTGCGCCATCTCCTGGGCCACCCACTCGATACGCTCCCAGAGAGTGCTTATGTCGAAGACCAGATCGGCATCGAGCTGCCGGGGCTCGAAGACGCGTTCGGAACAGACACGATTGGGCCAATCCGTCAGTTGGCGCTCGATATCGCTCCGTCGCTGAAGGCGTCAGCGAGTAGCGAACCATCGGTCGTTCACTATCGTGGGCGCATTCGCTACGATCAGATCCGCGTCTCAACCTTGAGTGATTTCGACGAAGAGGCTGGAGAAACGTCTAGCGCCGCGCCTCCGAGGACCAAATCCCGCCACGACCCACTGGTCGTCGATGTTCGTTCGACCGAGCAACCCAACGTGCGAGAGCGAAAAGCGAGTCGCGGAGGCCGGCAGTCGGTGCAGTTGAGCATCGGCGACCGCGAACCGACGATGACCTTCCAGCAGGTCCCGTTGAGCGACGCCGAGAAAGCGGGTGCACTTCTCTACGATGAATGGGATCACCGTGTCAGCGTCTATCAGAAGGATTGGTGCGCCGTCCGTCTTCGCCATCCCAGAGGCGGCAGCAGCGAAGCAGTCGATCGCATCCTGCGACAGAACGGGCCGCTTATTGCCCGGATCAAGCAGCAGTTCGAAGCGTTGCGGCCGGAGCGGACCCGGCTCACCCGCCAGTTCGATGGAGATGAGCTCGACCTGGACGCCATTGTTGACGCTCATGCCGATCGCTACGCCGGGTTCTCTCCGAGCGAGAAACTCTACAGCCGGATACTCGAGCGGGAGCGGAATATAGCGCTCGGAGTGCTGATCGATCTGAGCGGCTCGACCGGCGCCTGGATCGATGATGATCCTCGCAACGACCAGGTAATCGAGGTTACCCGACGGGCGATCGTTTTCCTGTGCGAGGCCTTGACCATGCTGGACGACCGATATGCCCTCTTCGGATTCACCAGCAGCACGCGCAAACGAATCGATCTGTCGGTGATCAAAGGATTCGACGAACAATACACCCAGACAGTAAAGGGTCGTATCGCGGGGATGGCGCCAGGCTCCTATACCCGGATGGGACCGGCGATACGGCACGCCACTCAAGCCCTGATCCAGCAGCCTGCACGAGTGCGACTGCTGCTGATGCTCTCGGATGGCCGGCCAAATGATTTCGACGGGTACGGCGGCCGCTACGGCATCGAGGACACGCGCAAGGCGTTGCTCGACGCACGGCAAAAGGGCGTCGCAACGTTTGCCCTGACTATCGACGCCGAGGCACGCGACTATGTCCCGTACATGTTCGGCCGCAGTCATTACGTCGTTATCGAAGATACCCGGGCGCTTTCGATCAAGCTCCCCGACATCTACCGCCGCTTGACGGTACAGTAGTGCCCCTCGTATGCGCCGATATCATCGCCACTCATGCTCGTCGTTGTCGCACGCCAAACGATTGAGTGTGCAGCGATACGGTCACGTCCAAACCGTCGAGCACCCACGAGGTTCGACCGCTTGCCGGTTAATTTCAGACTAGCAGAGCAGCCTTACCAATCTCTTACCAGTTCTGGAGATACTTTTTCGACATCGGATATTTGCGAAACATTCCGCCGTCACCCGACAACCGCACGCGCAAACGATTCGCCAAACTCGACGTTTCACGTGTACTCGACAACGGTGCTAGAATACGGCCGTCGCACGCGTTTTGGCATTGATGACTCATTCGTCCAGAGTGCATCGACTGACTTTGCGGAGGTCGACGTGGATTTGGTTCTCTTAATCGCGCGCTTGGTGTTGGCCGTCGTCTTCGTCGTGGCTGGGCTCGCGAAGCTTGCCGATCTTCCCGGATCACGGTTAGCCATGATTGGCTTCGGCCTCCCGGAGCGTCTGGCGACCATCTTTGGCACTCTGTTACCTTTCGCCGAGCTTGCCACCGCTGCCCTGCTCATTCCGCTTGCCACTGCCTGGTGGGGTGGCCTGGCGTCTCTGACACTGTTGCTCGTCTTCATCGCAGGCATCGGGGCGACCATGGCGCGGGGCAAGGCCCCTGATTGCCACTGTTTCGGCCAGCTCAGACCGGAGCCAGTTGGGTGGCCCACCTTAGTCCGCAACGGTGTCCTATCTCTGCTCGCGGCAATTATCATCCTGGCCGGTCAGTCTCATCCAGGGACCAGCACCGTAGGATGGCTAGGGCGGCGCTCTGGGGCCGAAGAGGTAGGGATCGTCGTCGGTTTAGTCCTCCTACTGGTCTTGGCCGCTGAGGGTTGGCTCTTACTTCATCTGCTGCAGCAGAACGGTCGTCTGTTGGCGCGGGTCGAGGCGCTCGAAACGCTTCCCGTTGGCGGCGCTGCCCGTCCAGTTGCTGCTCCTTCGTTCCCGGCCGCGGGTCTCCCACTCGGCACCGTCGCGCCCAGCTTCAGCCTCTCCGGCCTGCACGGGGAGACAATGACGCTCAATGACCTCCGCGCTGTCGGTAAACCGACTCTCTTGATCTTCTCCGACTCCCACTGCGGACCATGCAATGCCCTCCTGCCAGAGATCGGTCGCTGGCAACGTGAGAACGTATCAAAGCTCAGCGTGGCTCTCATCACGCGCGGAACGGTCGAGGAGAATCGAATCAAGAGTGTTGAGCATGGCTTGACTCAGGTGTTGTTGCAGCAAGATCGTGAGGTCGCGGAGCAATACAAATCATATGGAACACCCAGTGCCGTCCTCATTCGTCCCGATGGACGCATCGACAGCCCGTTGGCTATGGGGTCTGAGCAGATTCGAACGCTGGTCAGCAAAACTACCGGCAAGATCACTTTGGCGGCTGCACCAGTCCCGAAATCGAATGGCTCCGCCACCAATGGGAGTGCTCCGCGTCCCAAATCGCGAGTCGGGAGCGCGGCTCCAGCTATTGTTCTGCCGGATCTATCGGGCAAGACGGTGGAACTCTCCGATTTTTCGGGAACGCCAACACTACTGCTCTTCTGGAACCCAGGCTGCGGCTTCTGCCAGCGTATGGTGGACGATCTGAAGTCCTGGGAGGCCAAACCGCCGAAGGGAGCGCCGAGGCTCCTCATCGTGACGACCGGTACAGCCGAGGCCAACACCGCACAGGGCTTGCGGTCAACGATGGTGCTGGATCAAGGCTTCAGCACCGGCAGAGCATTCGGCGCGACTGGCACTCCTTCGGCCGTATTAATTGATCCACAGGGAAAGATAGCCTCCGAGGTTGCAGTCGGCGCCCCGGCAGTGCTGGCCCTGGCGAACAGTCCTGCCGAACCGGGTAAGGCACCGCGGACCTAGCGGCACTATATATCAGCATCATTGTTCGCATGCCTGTGCCGTCGAGCGATCGAGACACAGGCGTCTTCTTGCCCGGTGGTACGATTGAAAGCATACGAACCGACCCGGAGCCAAACTAGAACGCTGGGTATGCATGAGCGACGACGAACTCCAGCCCACAGATGACAAGGAAAGCACCAATCAAGAGGGCGCTCTCGACGTCGTGCAAGACGATGAACTCGAAATCGTCAATGACCAGGAAAACTCCAGTCCAGAAAGCGTTCTGGTTATCCTGCGCGACGTCGGAGAACGCCTTCCGAGCTACGCCAAGCTGTCAGTGAATCTCGTCTCGGCCGGCAAGATGTCAGGCGCCCAACAGAGCCAGATTCTCGGCCCATTGGGCTACGGGGCCGCTTCTCGATTTACCCGTTTCGTGCCACTGCTCAATCAAATCAGCCGTGTTCTATCGATGATCGGCACTATTCGATTCGTCCTTACACAAATGGATGTTGAGACTGCCAACACGTATCTAGAGTCGGTCGGGCTGAGTCGTGAGCAGGTAGAACAAGACTTCCGCATGACCCGCGATCTCGCCAAACGGGCCGGAGAGACCGGTACCCGCGAAGCAGGTCGTGCCCTCGAGATCGGCACGCGCGAAGCAAGTCGTGCCCTCGACATCGGTACCCGCGAAGCGGGCCGTGCCTTCGAGAACGGGGCCCGCATCGCAGGACGATTGACCGGGAAGGGCATCCGGTCATTTCGCAACTGGCAGGCACGCTCTACCGATCAGTCCGATCAGTCGTGATCGACTTGGCTATGCGATCTTTTAGATGGCCATGAGTTCGTTGGAAATCCAAACGGTGTGGATGGATGGGAAGAGATGAGCACGAGTTCTGAGCCTGGACTGCGTGACATGTTGGGTCGATTGGTACGACATTCACCTCGGTATGTGCGCCTGACACGGCGTCTACTCGCGGATAGTCGCATCTCGGCAAGAGACAAGACGCCATTGGTTGGCGCGATCGGATATGGTCTATCGCCGATCGATCTCGTTCCAGGCATCGTTCCGGTGGTTGGCCAGCTTGATGACATGGTCGTGCTACTCGTCGCGCTTCGTCTGACATTGGACCGAGTTCTTCCCGAGATCGGGAACGAGCACTTGCTCGCCATTGGCCTGATCAAGGCAGACATCGATGACGATCTTGTCAACTGCCGCCGCGCAGCGGGACGGATTGTATCGACTGGTGCTCGTGGCGCCACGCGCGTCGTGCGGACCGGCACGCGCCTATCACTGCGGCTCGCCGGTGCCGGTCTTCGTTCACTGCGAAGCCTCTGAGAACATCCCGCAAGAACCAGCGATTGAAGCTCGGAGATTCCCGGTATACGATCATCCGGGCATCAATCCACCTATGTCGGCCGTGAAGCCGCACTCACCGCTGGCACGTTTACGCCTTGCGAACAGCGGCACCTTCCTGGTCAGCGAATCCAGTTTCCTGGCCGGTCTGTTGGGATATCCTTGGTCGGGTCCGTGTCCGAGATGGCGTTGCGATCCGGCTGTTCATCTTGACGCCGTACCCGGTGCCAATCAGATTCTTATTGGGGGAATTCTCCGCTCCAGACCCTCAGGTCTGGTAGAAGGTATGACACCTGGTGATTTCACGTAGCGGGTTGATCGCCGTTTTCGTCGTTATAGTGGCGATCGTCATCTTCGGATATATCGCTTTCAATTCGTCGGGCACGACCAATCCATCATCGAGTGTGACGCCAACCTCTGACACGGGCGCACCGGTGTCGCAAGCAGATCTTGTCGCGCAAGGTAAGCGGCTCTTCAATCAGTATCGGTGCACCGTCTGTCACTCGACGGCAGGCGGAATCGAAGCTGGACCAACGTTAATGGGTTTGGCCGGAAGTCAGGTGAAACTCTCCGGTGGACAAACCGTGACCGCGGACGCGCTGTATCTTCGGCAGAGCATTCTGAACCCGGATTCGCAAATCGTGGCAGGCTACGGACCCAGTGTCATGAGCGCCGCAACCGACCCGTTCGCGGATGAGATCAAGCAGGACGATCATGTGAGCGCGCTGGTGGCTTACATTCAATCGCTCAAGTAGCTCAAACTTCACGACGCCGCACAGGAACGAGGAAGGCGCAATTGCCTTCCTCGTCTGGTCCCTTACTTCGAAAACTGGTATAGACCGCTGAATTCTATCGCTCGTTTGGTCGAACAATCGGCCAGATGCTCGGCATTTCTCCCACCGGGACCTCGATCAGCACAGGTGCGTCCATCTTCAGCGCGCTGCGCAGCACCGACCGCAAATCGTCCGGGCTATTCGCACGCATTCCAACCACACCAAACAACTCGGCCAGCTTGGCGAAGTCCGGATTCTTGAGATTCGAGGCGATGGTGCGACCATGGAACGTCTGCTGCTGAATCCGCTTGACGTTGCCGAATGCATTGTCAGAGAAGACGATTCCGACCATGTTAATTTTGTGCATGGCCATGGTCGACAGTTCCTGTACGTTGTACATGAAGCCGCCGTCGCCGTTCACCGACACGACCTTCTTGTCTGGATTCCCGACCTGCGCGCCAAGGGCCGTGGCAAAGCCATAGCCGAGCGTGCCCTGATAGCCAGACGTGAGATAGGTTCGTGGCTTGTAGACCGGGAAGACGTTGTGCATCCAGTAGCCGACCTGGGTGCTCTCGCTCACCACGATGCCGTCGTCCGGAAGCTCTTCACGGATCACGGTCGCAAAGGAAGCCTGAGGCTGCACCTCGAAGAAGCGATCCTCGATCCCTTCCTTAAGCGCCTCCATCTCGTCCCGGCGCGACTCACGCTTCCGATTGTGCGACGGAACCCGATTGATCAGATCGGTCAGTCCAATCTTGGCGTCCGAGACGATTCCAATACTTGGCCCATAGTTACGGCCGACTTCGTCGGCGTCAATGTCCATCTGGATGATCTTGTGCTGCTCGGAAGGGGTCCACTGCGATCGCACGGGCTGGGCGAATCGCGTGCCGACGACGAAAATGGCGTCCGCCTTGGGCAGAAGCTCCATGCTGGCGTGATAGTTCTGGGCCAGGTAATGTCGCGATGAAATGGCACCCTTGCCACTACTCGACATGATAACCGGCGCCTGCAGCATCTCGGCGAGCTCACGTAGCTCTTCCCACGCCTCGGACGCGAAAATGCCACCACCGACGAAAATCACGGGATTCTTAGCCTCACCCAGAGCTTTGGCAGCTTGCTCAAGGGCGTCCGGATCGCCGGATGGTCTCGACGGCGTGATCGGCTCCATGAGCTCGACATTACCGACCGCCTGAAGGACGTCCGGAGGAATCTCAATCTCAACCGGACGGGTCCGACCGGTTCGCAGCTGGCGGAATGCTTCGGTGACAACGCCCGGGACTTCTTCCGGCTTCATGGCGCGACCCGACCATTTGGTGACCGACCGAACCATCTCAAGCTGATTCGGAATTTCGTGAAGCACGCCTCGCCCGACCTCAATAAGATCGGATTGAATCTGTCCGGAGATGCAGAAAACCGGAGAGCAGGTCGCGTAAGCGGTCGACAGTCCCGCCATGGCGTTCAACAGCCCCGGTCCAGGGACGACGAGGCAGGTGCCGACCCGACCGGTGGTCCGGGCGTAACCGTCAGCCATGTAGGATGTCGCCTGCTCATGACGGGTATGGTAGACCTTGATCTTATCCTGCGCGTCGTAGAGGGCGTCAAAGGCCCAGTCGAGCTGTACACCGGGAAGGCCGAAAATTACGTCCACCCCGTGCTTGAGTACCGATTGGACGAGGGCTTGCCCCCCTGTCATCTCTGCCACGAATTGTCCTTTCCAATCCTGCGACCGGCCACCAACTAACGTCTGACCACTCGCCGTCTCACTCCTCTGCCGGCGTCGCCCCTGGAGGGCCCGGCGTCATTCATCTGCCCGTCCCGCCCACCTCGATAGCTGCGTCATGACCACTGTCCAAACCAACAGACGGTCAGGGTAAGGTACCGAAGCAAGCCGGGCTAGAACCAATCGGACGGCAGACGACGACGTTGGCGCTGCCAATTTTCTCCGTTATCCCGCATTGTAGACAATGCTCGCCCAATATGCAGCCCCTCCAGTTCAGCATATGCGCATGGGTGAAAGACGCTCACACCGTGACGAGGGCGCTCTGAGAGAGGTCGGAGCGAGATCATCATCGATTCGTGAGAAAACCGTGTATCAATTCAGCATCGATCATCTTGTCCCACGACGAAATTGTTACGAATTTGTCACGGTTCTGCTCTCGCTGTTGCGATCCTGTCTCTGTTCCCCCGCTAGCATGGGCCCTGGTAGTACACGGTGCCTCTTACAGCAGTATTGATCGGAGAGCGTTTCGGGTCCCAAACACTGACGACACTCTCCGACGCTCCATACAACCCCAACCATCCCTCTTCCTCGGCCCGGTTAACCCGGGCCAACCTCTGTTAATCCCAATGAGTAGTGGCCGCCGTTCCAGTCGCAGAATCAACAGGTGTTCAGGTCGAAGGTCAGAGGTGTTATGCGACGCATGGAAGCGGTCGTTTCCTCGATAATCGTGGTTCTGACGCTCGGATTGGTCCTCTTCTACCCATTAACCTCACGAATCGGGCTATGGGCGACCCAGCTTGGCTGTCAGGCGCCGTGCGGGATCAATCCAAGACTCCTCAGAAACTCGACGAGAAGTTCATTGAAGGCTTCGGGGTTGTCGGCGGGCGAGCCATGTCCGGCATTGGGAATGATTGCGAGTTCTGCTGCGGGCACCGCGTCCGCCACCGCCATTGTTAGCGCGCGATATTCCGCCTGAGTGTCGTCTCCGTACACCAGAAGCGTCGGAACGTCGAGTGCGGCGAGTGGGCCAGGCCCAGGATTGAAAGCCTCGACGGCGGAAAACCAGGCCGGGGTCGAAAGCACGTTCTGGCGCCACTCGGCGAGGCGACGACGTCCAACCTTCTGGCGCCAATCGGACCCCACACGGGGCGTCAGAAAAATATCCAATGCATCATCGATTCGACCAGTCTCGAGCAACGGTCGTGCCTGCTTGGCGGCGGCACTCAGCCGATCTCCTCCCCGGTCATGAAGGAGCTGGGGAATTGACGGTTCGGCCAGCAGCAAACCGAGGACCCTTTCAGGACGAAGCAATGCCAGCGCTAGGCCAACAGTACCGCCGAGTGAATTCCCGATCACTATTGCGCGATCAACTTCCTCGGCGTCGAGTACGGCCAGCGCATCAAGCGCGGCTCGTTCGATGCTTGGCGAATCGCCGGCTGGTGAGCTGTTGCCGTGTCCACGAATGGCCGGAGCAATCCAATGGAACTGAGGCAGCCGGAGCATCTGGTGAATCCAGTTCGAAGTTCCGACCAGCACTCCATGCAACGCCAAGATTGGCACTCCCGCAGGATGATCGGCCCGAACCTCATAGGCGATATGCGCCCCGTCATCCACAGCGATCGATCGTTCCTCGGTAACTGCCATCTTGCCCCTATCATCTGTCACAGTTCGGGCACCTGCCCCAATCCCTCATTCTACGGTCTCAGGCGCCTCCGGTGAAGGCGCGGAACGAAGAGATCGAACAGTAACATCGCACACCGACCTGTCCTTCGAGTCATAACCATGATTTCTTAACAGATCGACTTACGACGGGCCGTAGAATCAAATTGATCGCGTTGCGGACCGCGGAGAGGCATGACGACCATGAGGAAGATTCGAGTTCTTTTCTTGTGTACGCATAATTCGGCGCGTTCACAGATGGCTGAGGGATTGCTCCGTTTTCTCGGAGGAAATCGCTTCGAGGTGTTGTCAGCCGGAACAGAGCCAGGAGATGTCAACCCGCTCGCCATTCGCGCCTTGAACGAGATCGGCATAGACATCAGCGAGGCAGCGTCCGAGCATGTCGACCAGTTCGTAGGCCAGGATTTCGACTACGTCATCACGGTCTGCGACCGGGCTAATGAAACCTGCCCGATCTTCCCTGGAGATGCGAAGCGGATCCACTGGTCTTTTCCCGATCCTTCCGCAGCGACCGGCTCCGACGAGGAGCGGATGATGGCTTTCCGACGGGTACGCGGCGATCTACGCGGCCGGCTGCGTACCTGGATCCCGATTGCCGAACGCCAACGGGCCACCGCATAAGACCATTCGGTTTGACGATCGGCTCAAGCCCGCAGGTCGCGACGCCAGAAGCGAAATTCACCACCCGGTTGCAGCCCGGCATCACCAGCAGCCGCGATTGCCTCGCGATCGTCGATCGAGATTAGGGCACCGATCACCTTCACCTGATCGGATGATCGCAACCCACGCAATCCCGCGGCGTTGACTGCCTCCAGCCAGAGGCCGTCATAACGAAACGTTCGAACCGGGACCACATACATCCCAACGGCGTCCGTTGACGGAACCAGCCGTTCACCGACCCAAAGTTCGCCTATTCCACTTTCGGGAGCGAATCCGCACGCCGCGAAGACCCGTTCGCTGGCGATATTGTCAATCCGGATCAAGCCACGGGCGCTCGAAGCATCGGCGCGTACACCCGCTTCGACACTGGAGCGCACCAGAGCACGACCGATCCCGTGCCCTTGGGCACGAGGGCTGACCACCAGCAGATCAACCTCCCAACGCAAGGACCCCGCGCGGCTCTTCGAGGTAAAGCCATCGACGAATCCGACGATCCTGCCGTCCAGTTCGGCTACCACGGTTGACCGCGATGTCTCACCAATCAGACTGCCGATAGCTCTAACGTCGAGCAGTTCTTCTGGCCAGACTTCCCTGGCAACGGCCATGATCGCGGGGGCATCCACCGGCCTGGCATCTCGAATAATAGCGATCACCGCTGCTCTCCACTGAACGACGAAATGCCCTGTTCGACCGAACAGGTGGTTGGAACCAGCGAGCGCGGGGAGCAGCGCCGATGGCACCGTTTGAAATCATCAGGCAATGGCAAAGACCTGATCCTGAACGTCGAGCATCCGCTGATAAAGGCCGTTCCCTCTAGCCAGTTCCACATGCTTGCCTCGTTCAACAACTCGGCCGTCGTCGAGCACCAGAATCTCGTCCATCTCCTCCATTTGCACCAGCCGGTGGGTGATCAGCAGGATGGTACGGTCGTGGAAGAGATCGAAGATCGCGGCGAGCACCTCCCGTTCAGTGGCCGGGTCTAGATTGGCTGTCGGCTCGTCCAGGATCAGTAAAGGCGCGTCCTTCAATAGGACTCGGGCAATCGCCAGGCGTTGCCGTTCACCACCTGAGAACCGCATCCCTTGCTCGCCAAGCCAGGTGTCGAGCCCGTTCGGCAGACGCTCCTTCAGCTCATCGAGTCGCACGCGTCGCAGTATCTCGTCGAGCTCTCCGTCGCTTGCATCCGGTTTGGCCAGGCGTAGGTTAGACCGCAACGTGGTATTGAACAATCGCGTATTCTGTCCAACCAGGCCAATTCGGCTCCGCAGATCATCCTGAGAACAGTCACGAAGATCGGTGTCACCCAATCGAACCTGGCCGACAAGCGGATCCCAAAATCGAACCGCCAGATTGGCGATGGTACTCTTGCCCGCGCCGCTTGGGCCGACGATCGCGATCTTGCTGCCGGGGTCAACGTTGAAGCTGACACGATCGAGCGCCAAGGGTTCGTTGGTTCCATATGCAAACGAAACCTCGTCGAACTCGAGCTGTGCCGAATCTGGCACCGGCTGAGGAGATGTGGAATCAGTCACCGCAGGTGTTCGATCGGCGATCTCGAAGACACGATCCCCTGCTGCCATGGTGCGATCGAGGAACTGAAATGATCGACCGAGCGGCCGGACCGCCTCGAAACTACCAAGCATGATCAGTCCTAGCGTAGCGAGGTAGACACCTTGAATTCGCGCATCGTGGACCATTGGAATGGCCAGCAGCAGAATGGTCCAAACCGCCAGGTTCGTGCCCATGTCACTCAGCGCTTGTTCGAATCCGGTAATGCGTGCCATACGGCGCTGAAGCCGGCCCAGCTCATCACTGAGTTCGGCGATGTGGTGGCGGTGATCGGCGGCCCGTCCAAGGGACAGCAGATCCTGTAGTCCTTGAACGCCGTCGACGAGCTGCGCCTGAAGCTCAGCTCGTAGCATCGGCTCGCGCCGGCCAGCTCGTCTGCCCAGAAACCGAACCAACAGCGGAACTCCCGCGCCCGTCAGCGCGAGGAAAGCCAATGCGACCACGGCCAGCAGACTGCTGAAAACGTAAAACGTGGCGAAGGTGAACAGCGCCGTCGCGATCGCGATCAACACGGGACCGACGATCTGCTGGAAAAGGTTCTGCAACTCGTCGACGTCACGCATCACCCGCGCGAGCAGGTCACCGCTGCGGAAGCTGGCTAGCTCGGCCGGCGCCAGCGGTTCGAGACGCCGATAGAGGTAGACACGCAGCGAACCGAGCAACTTGAAGGTCACGTTATGCGACACAAGTCGTTCGGCGTAGCGCACAAACGCCCGCGATACACCGAAGATGCGAACCAGATAGATCGCGCCAGTCATCTCTATGAGTAACGGATGACGCGCCGCCGCCGAGATCAAGTACGCGGCAGTGGCCAGCAATCCGGTGTTGGTCGCCACCGTGAGGACACCAAGAAAGACCGCTCCGGCTATCCGCCAGCGATACGGGAGCAGCAGCTTCAGCAGCCGGATCAGGGCTCTCATCCCACGACCACCCCATCGTAGGATCCGAATAGTTGAGCGTAGTAGCCACCGTTGGCCAATAGATCAGCATGCGTGCCGCATTCGACGAGTCGGCCTCGATTGAGCACCGCAATCTGGTCCGCGGAATACACCGATTTCAGGCGATGGGCGACGATCAGGACAGTCCGGCCCTGAGACAGGCGTTCCAGCGATTGCCGAATCTGCTCCTCACTCTCGGGATCGAGACTCGATGTCGGCTCATCCAACAGCACAAGCGGCGCGTCTTTGAGGAATGCTCGAGCGAGCGCGATTCGCTGTACCTGTCCCTGACTTAACCGGTTGCCCTGCTCTCCCAGTTTGGTGTCATAACCGCACGGCAGATCTGTGATGAACCCACCTGCTCCGGCCAACTCGACAGCACGATGGACGTCATCAATGGAGGCCCCGGGGCGGGCCAGTCGAAGATTGTCGAGTAACGTACCGTAAAACAAATACGGATGCTGAGGCACCAGCGACACGATCTCTCGCCAGGATTCCGGCGCGAGGTCAGAGATCTTCACGCCGCCGGCCAGGATGTCTCCATCGTCGGGATCGACAAAGCGCATCAGGAGATTAATAAGCGTGCTTTTGCCAGATCCGCTCGAGCCAACCAGCGCTGTACGTGTTCCGGCCGGCAGTGTCAGACACACGCCGTTGAGTGCGGTATCAGGTGATCCTGGATAGGTGAAGCTGATGTCACGCAGTTCGAGCGAGAATCCCTTCGCTGGCAATTCTGCCGGATGTTTATGCCTCCGGACGATAGGTGGTGTATCGAGAATCTCGAAGACGCGCTCAGCCGCCGCCTTGCCCTCCATCGCCGCATGCCGGTCGGCGCCGAGATCTCGCAGCGGACGGTAAAACTCGGGGGTTAACAGCAGGACGAGAAATGCCGGTTCGAACGGAACATGCCCGGCGAGGAGACGCACGCCCAAAGAGACGGCGATCAACGCGATCGCAGCCATCGTCATGAATTCGAGCACCAGGCCAGAGAGGAAAGCGTAGCGGAGCACTTTCATCGTGCGCTTGCGGAATTCTTCGCTGACGCTCTCGACTCTTTCGGCCTCGACCTGGCTACGGCCAAACAGCTTGAGCGTCGGTAGCCCCTGGAGAACGTCCAGGAAATAGGCGCTCATGCGCGACAGCGCCAGCCATTGACGCTGAATGTGTCCCTCAGCGTAGCTGCCAACAATAATCATCAGTATCGGGATGGCCGGAGCAGTGAAGAGAAGCAGCAGCCCACTGGTCAAATCGAGCGGAAAGACATACAGGAGAATCATTAGTGGCGTGATCAGGGTCAGCGCAATCTGAGGCAGATAACGAGCGAAATATGGATCGAGCCGCTCAATCCCTTCGGTCGCCGTGCTTACGATCTCGCCGGTTCGTTCATCTTTGGTGAAGCTGGGGCCGAGCATCGCCAGATGCTCTACGAGCCGATCGCGCAGATCAGCCTTAACGCGAATTGCCCCCTCCTGAGATGTGAGCTCTCTGAGCCAGAGCAGACCGGCACGGATCACGATCGCGATGAAGAGGAACGCGACCGGAGTTCCAACTTGAGTCAGCGTCTGCTGCTGGAGAAAGACGCGATCGACGATACGCGCCAGAAGAAGCATCTGAGCGATCGTAACCGCCGTCCCGAGCGTTCCGAGGACGACGGTTACGACAAGAAGCATCCGAAACGGTCCGATTTCGCGTGTGAGTCTCTTATCCATGATCTACCGGGACGATTATCATCTCACCATAATTGAGGCGCCCCGGCAATCGGCCGGAGCGGTCGCTCAATAGCCTTCCTCGGAAAGTTTTACCTTCCCCCTGAACATGCGATAGATCAGGACGAAGTAGATCGCCGCCAACACCATCCCGATGATCCACCAGACTAATCCGACGACCAACCCATAATGTGGGGCGGCGGCATTGTGGATCGTCAGGCTGTTGGCCGGATCGACCGCTGGGAGCACGTTCGGATAGACTCCGAAAACCGTACTGGTGAGCATTCCCAGGATAAATGTCCCCGAAGCGATAAGACTCCAGCCGTCCCGTCCTTTGAGATTGAAGTAACCGGTCATCACCAGCCCCACGATCGCCACGACCGGAAGGATATACCCATACGGTCGATCGTTGAAACTGGTCAACATCGAGCGCCGAATCCAGAACGTGATCGGAGTCGCGATCACCGAGAGAGCGATCGTCGCGACCCACGCCCCACGTGCGATCATACGCGATCGACGGTTAATCGCGTCCTCGGTCTTCACGCTGATGAAATTTGCACCGTGCAGGACCAAAACGGCCAGGGCGAGCACCCCGATTAGAATCGTGTACCAGTCGAGAATTCCAGGGTTAGCGCTACGGGGGTTAAAATCGGTCCAGAGTGGCTCGAAGAAATACCCTTGCGAATTCAACGGCACACCGCGCACCACGTTGGCGATTGCCGCGCCGAAGAAAATCGCCAGTAGTGTGCTTCCCAAGAAGAAGAGCGCGTCCCAGAACGTTTCCCAGAGCGGGTTGCTGATGTGGGAGCGAAGCTCGACCGCCAATCCTCGCATCATCAACAGCCACAGCACGATCATCAGTGGCAGGTAGAATCCGCTGAAGCTGGACGCATACAGGAGCGGGAAGGTGAAGAAAATGGCGCCTCCCGCAGCGAGCAGCCAAACTTCGTTGCCATCCCAGATCGGGCCAATGGCCTGGAGAATAGTCCTGCGTTCGGGACCAGTCTTCGCGGCGAATGGATGAATCGCACCGGCCCCGAGGTCGAATCCATCGAGAAGCACGTACATCGTCACCATGACTGCAACCAGTATGAACCAGAGTGTTGTCATTACTTGCCTCCTCAGTCTCTAGCCCACCAGGCTCGGCATCGTATCGGGATCATCTTCCTGTGGCTCGGGTCCGTGTGCGACGTCCTGAACGATCAGCACAACATAGAGAAGCCCCATGATGAGATACATCCCGGCGAATCCGAGAAGGGTGAAGAGGACGTTTCCCGAGGAAACCGTCGGTGACACGCCGTCCGGAGTGCGCAGCAGGTTGTAGACGAGCCAGGGCTGGCGCCCCAGTTCAGTCGTCAGCCATCCGGCCGTGTTGGCAATAAACGGGAATGGCATTGCCAGCATCAGTATCCAGAGCATCCAGCGCGTTCGCCAAAGCTTTTGGCGCCAGAGCAGCAGCGCGGCGAGGACCATGATCGCGATGAAGAGCGTCCCGAGCCCAACCATGATGTGATAGCTGTAATAGAGAAGTGGAATATTGTCAGGCCAGTTCTCCCGCGGAAACGCGTTAAGCCCCAGCACCTCTGCGGTCCAACGACGGTAGGTGAGGAAGCTCAATGCGCGTGGGACCTTGATGGCGTTGTCCACGGTCTGAGCCTGCGTGTCTGGCTGGCCCAGAATGACGATGTCCGCAGCAGAAGTGGTGTTGTAAAGACCCTCCATGGCCGCCAGTTTGGTCGGTTGATGGGAGGCGACCTGCTGGCCCTCGAAGTCGCCACTCGGATAGAGCTGGAAAATGGTGGCGATCACCCCAACAATGACACCGATTTTGAGGAACATACGTCCATAATCAACGTGCCGATTAAGCAGGACGTAGTAGGCTCCAAGCCCAGCCATGACGAACGACGCCGTGATGACCGCTCCACTCATGGTGTGGAAATACATCGGCAGTGTCCACGAATTGAAGACGACCGCCCAGTAGTTGGAGATCTTGATTCCGCCATCGGCCAGCGGAGTATATCCAACCGGATGCTGGATCCACGCGTCGGAAGCGATAATGAAGAACCCGGATGCCCAGGTACCAAGGAAGACCATAAGCGAGGCAAACCAGTGGACACGCTGCCCAAAGCGCCGCTCGCCGAACAAGAGTAACCCAAGGAACGCCGACTCCAGGAAGAATGCGAAAGCGCCTTCCATGGCCAGCAGCTGGGCAATGATGTTCCCGGCGTACGTCGAGAAGAGCGCCCAGTTCGTGCCGAACTGGAACTCCATCGGAATTCCGGTGACAACTCCGAGGATGAAGGTGACCGCGAAGATCTTGGTCCAAAAGCGAGTCGCTTGAAGATATTTCTCATCGCCCCGGCGCACGGCCAGCGTCTTGAGAATGAGAATCAGCAGCGCGACGCCCATCGTGAACTGCGGAAAAAGATAGTGATATGAGGCGGTAAACGCGAACTGCAGTCGAGACATCGTTGTCGCGCTGTCCATATTCACCTCCTGTGGCCGGTGCCCCCACATCCTAGCACGTTCCGTACCCATCGCGCGCGGTGACACGTGCTGTGAGATTCACCCATTCAATTTATCCACGATCTGACCCGACAAATGACTCGAATCAACCCTGATGATGACTATCTGTAAACAGGACAAATTCTTGGCGGATAAACCGCTCGTGAGGTGGCGAAAACCACGACGCTCTGTCGATCCGGGTTTTCCTTGCCGAACGTGCGAGATTATCACGAATTGACCGACCATTCATAGAGTGGGTCGCGTCGTTTACCATGCTCAGTGTTCGATGGGTCGAGTCGCTTGTCAAATCGGAATAGAATCTTTCGGGAGGCGCCTGAACGTGCTCACGAGATCGCTACTCTTGACCGCTCCCGAGCGGCTCGAGTGGACAACGAGCGAGTTGCCGGAGCCCAAGCCACACGAGTTATTGGTCGAGACGCTGTCCGGAGCGATCAGCATCGGGACCGAATTGCCTCTCTATGCCGGAATGTCGCGCGGTCATACGCCGGACTACCCGCTAATGACTGGCTACGAGAGTGTTGCCAGAGTCCTCGCCAGTGGTGAAAGCGTTGAACAACTCGTTCCGGGTGACCGGATCGTCTCATTCTACGGGCATCGTAGGCACGCAATCATTCAGGCCGAGAAGGCGATTCCGATCCCTTTGGGCATCAACGATGAACTCGCTCTTCTCTCAATCTTGAGCTGCGACGTCGCGAAGGGCGTCCGCAAGCTAATGCCTCAACGATCTGATCCGGTTCTCATCACCGGAGCCGGGCTGATCGGGCTCTTGACTCTCTGGACGTTATGCCAATATGGCGTCGAGACGGTCGACGTGATCGAACCACGAGCCGCCCGCCGCGAGCTTGCACACCGCTTTGGCGCCAGAACCGTTTTCAAAAGTGACCAAGCGAGTGAAATTGGGGCCGAATATGCTTACGGCTTCGAGTGCTCGAGCCGGGATGCTGCCTTCGGGCAGCTACAACGCTCGATGCACCATGACGGCACTATCTGCATTCTGGCTGACGGGAATCTCGAGCCGCTCACGCTCCTCCCGGACTTCCACCAGAAGGAACTGACGGTTGTAGGATCGAGCGACGGCTGGGATTACCATCAACACGCTCGCTGGTTCTTCGAACGAGCGCGTGGACAGGAGGAGCTTCTGACCTCGCTGTTCCAGTGGCACGTCTCGGCCGGCCAACTTGTCGAAACCTTCCAACGACTGGCCCACGGCAATGAACGTCCGATCAAGGTCTTCGTGCGCTACCACGAATGATGTATTCGCAAACGACGATCATTGGCTGTCATGCGGCTGATCGGGTCGTGACCTCGTTGACAGTTGATTGGTTGTCCCGTAGATTGACGATGTTCCGCAGAATCTCTCTGATTTAGATACACATCGCGTAAGGTCGCTTGTTGGACACATCGACGGCGAGCGCGGTCGACGGGGGTATCGTGCCGATCACATCACCACAGATCTGCCCAATTCTCGTGGGTCGAGATGCCGAACTGTCGGAGCTAACCAGACTTTGTCTTCGAGCTTTGCGTGGCCAGAGCTCCTTTGCGCTCGTCTCCGGAGAAGCAGGTGCTGGAAAGACGAGGCTGCTGGAGGAGATGACAAGCTTCGCGATCGAGCAAGGCTTTCAATGCGTGATCGGTGGCTGCACTGAGCGGGATCTTGATTTCCCGTTTAGCGCATTCATCGACGGGTTGCGGCAGCGGCTCAGCGAAAATCGGGCCGCCCCGCGCTCGGCTCTCGGTATTCACGCTGATGTATTGGCCGAACTGCTACCGGAAATTGGGCTCGGTGCGCGTAGCCCAAGCTCATCGACATCCCTCTCACCGGAACAAGGCAAACGTCACCTGTTCGAGGCGCTGGTGGCCTTCTTCGACGAACTTGCTGATCAGCAACCGCTCCTCCTGGTGCTTGAAGACCTCCACTGGGCGGATCCCACAAGTCTCGAGCTACTGGAGCTATTGCCACGTCGATTGGCATCGACACGCATTTTGGTTCTTGCCACCTCACGAATTGAAGGACGACGTGGCGACCTGATTCGCTGCATCGACACGCTAAGACGTCAGCGTGCCATCACCGAGATCTCGCTCGAACCTCTCCCGAGCGAGCAGGTACAACGTATGCTCGATGCCCTCCTGCAAAGTCCATCCTCACTGGCGATCGCCTCAATGATTCAACGGAAGACGAACGGGAACCCGTTCTTTATCGAGGAACTCGTTGCATCGATCGGACCTGGAGGCGACGTGGCCTGGCTGTCCGATGAGATGCTAGTCCCCGAGACAGTTCGCGACACGATCCAGCTTCGGCTGCAGGGACTCGACGCCGACGCATGGCACGTCGTCGATGTTGCCGCCATCATCGGCCACCGATTCACGATTGAGTTGCTCAGTCAGGCTTGTGGGATTCCTCGGCCAGCAGTGGTCAACGCAGTTGAACAACTTGAAAGCCGACACATCCTCGTTACCGAACGCTACGAACGCGAATCGGTTCTCACCTTCCGCCACGCGCTGACTCGTGATGTCATCTACCTGCAAATTCCGTTGTCACAGCGTCAAATGTTGCACCGGCAAATCGCGGAGGCGCTCGAGGAACGAACCCGGCACGACGCTCCATCGCTGATCACTGTCGCGGAACTCGGTTATCACTTTCACCAATCCGGCGTATGGGAAAAGGTGCTGGAATATGCGCCCGTAGCCGGAGAAACAGCATGGCAGGTCCATGCCACGACCGAGGCGCTTATCCATTACCGCCGGGCGCTTGATGCCGGAATAGCACTTGACCATCCATCCGTCGCCAAGTTCCACACTCTCTGCGGCCAGGCGCTTTCACTGCTGGGAGTGTTCGATGATGCGCGACGCCACCTGGAGGAAGCCCTGTGTATCTCCCGCTCGCAGTCGGACCAAGCGACCGAACAGCAGGCACTCTATGCCCTATCCGGTCTTTACGCGAGCCAGGACTACTCTCACGCCATGGAGATGGCGGAGCAATCGCTCTCTTTGGCGCGTTTGCTAAAGGATCCCCGGCGAGAGGCGCTATCGCTGAATCGCTTTGGAAACATTCTCACCAACGTGCTGCGTCTATCAGAGAGCAGGCTGTTGCACGAAGAGGCGCTTCACATCTTCGAGAGTCTGAACGATCAATGGGGCAGCGCCGACTCCCTCGACCTGATAGCCATGAATCACTATCTGTCGGGAGACGTCATCGAAGCACGCGCGCTGTTCCGCCAAGCAGCCAGCATCTTCGAGAATCTCGACGATCCCGAGAGGCTTGCTTCGTCAATCACGTCACGCGGTCTCTACCTGGCGGTTGTCGACGGACCATGTGGGTGCGATGCATCTCCGGACGAGTTCCGCATTGACGCCAAACGCGGGCTCGCCCTGTGTCAGGAGATTGGTTGGCGGCCGGGTGAGACATACGCTCTTGTGGCACTTGCGTGCGCGGAAATCGGCGCAGGTGACTATGGTCAGGCCCAGTCGTTCGCCGAAGCCGCACTCACCGTCGCGACCGAGATCGATCACCAGCAGTGGCGAGTGATCGCGCTACTGACGCTTGGCCTACTGCGAGTGGATCTCCTCGATATCGTGGGGGCATTCGACCACTTCTCTGAGGCGCTCGATCTTGCAGAGACGCTCGGTTCAACCCAATGGGAAGAGCGCTTGAAGGCCTGGTTAGCGCATTGCCACTTGAGACTCGGCGACGTCAACCTGGCACGTTCTGTCGTTACGCAAATCTTGCCAGTAAACGGCCAGGCCGAGACTATTGGCCAGCGCCGAGCGCTGGTAACACTCGCGGAGATCATGCTCAAAGATGGAAACGCCCAGGAGTCTTTGGACGTTCTCAACACACTTATGCGACAAGATGGGTTATATCTGCCAGCGGAGCTCCTACTTCTTCGCGGCGACGCGCTAGCGGTCCGTGGTGACCGAGATGCGGCAAATACCGCGTATTTGCGTGCCCGGAAAATCGCCTCACAACACGGTCCACGAGGTATGCTCTGGCGCACAGCCGATCGTCTTGCCGATCTGTGGCGCGACCATGACGAAACCGTCGTCGCGCGCGAGTCTGAGAATCTGCGGATGGAACTTGATGATTTGGCTTCCTCGCTATCTGATCCCGAACGGCGTGATCATTTTCTCAGGGCAGCCGGTTCGGATACTTCCACCAGCGCGCGCAGTCGTCACCGCACCGGGCGGACAGACGGGCCTGGGGGATTGACTCCACGTGAGCGCGAAGTCGCGGTGTGGACAGCGACCGGGCTGAGCAACAAAGAGATCGCTTTCAAGCTCTCGATCGCCGAAAAGACGGTCGAGATGCACGTAGGCAACTGCCTCGGCAAGCTCGCATTTACCTCACGCACTCAGCTCGCTTCGTGGACGTTCGACCAGGGCTGGAGCCCTACACCGGAAGATACAGGGTAGATACGGGGTCGAATTTGTTTGGCGCACAGGGAAATCACGGTTCCTCCTCACTTCTACAAGCACTAACCTGAAGTGGAAAGGAGGGCCGTAGTGATGACGGCACCGCAACAAACGTTTGATCCGGCCAGGTATAAGGCGACAACGCATGCCCAGTGGCAAGATGCAGCCGAAGCATGGTACCGGTGGACACCCACCATCCAGCAATGGTTGGCCCCTGTCACCGAAAATATGCTGAAGCTCGCTCACGTGACCACCGGCAGCCGCGTGCTCGATGTAGGAGCTGGCGCGGGCGACCCGTCGGTCACCGTGGCAGAACGGGTCGGTCCGACCGGACACGTGCTGGCCACCGATATTTCATCGACCATCCTTTCTTTCGCTGCTCAAGCGGCCAAGGAACGCGGCGTGACCAACTACGAAACTCGGGTCGTGGACGGCGAGAAACTCGACGTAGGTGTGGAAGAATTCGACGCCGCTCTCTCGCGTGTGGCGCTCGTGTACTTCCCCGACCAGGTGAAGGCACTCTCCGGAATGCTTCAGGCTCTGAAGCCCGGCGGTTACGCAGTGAACGCGGTCTATACCTCGGCCGAACGAAATGGATTCTTCTCGGTGCCGATCTCGGTGATCCGGCGTCGGGCGCAACTGCCACCACCGCTGGCCGGCCAGCCTGGACCGTTCAGTCTTGGCAGCGCGCCAGTCTTGGAAGATGTCTATCGTCGAGCTGGATTTCGCGATGTGGAGACGCACATCGTGTCGGCGCCACTTAGGATGGGGTCAGCCGCCGAATGCCTCAGGTTCGAACGGGAGTCCTTTGGGGCGCTGCATCAGATGCTGTCCGGCCTACCTGAGGACGAGCGAGAGTCAGTCTGGGATGAGATCGAAAAAGAGCTTCGTCAGTTTGAGGGACCGTCTGGTCTCGAAGCTCCGTGCGAGCTCATAATCGGTGTTGGACAAAAGTAGTTCACCAAACGAGAGTGGGGAGTCCGGTAACATGACAGAGTTCGCACAATTCACCCTGGCTGCGGTCCAAGCGGCACCAGTCTACTTCGATCGAGACGCCTCGACCGAAAAGGCATGCGCACTGATCGAGCAGGCCGCGGCCCAGGGTGCGACGCTGGCGGCCTTCGGTGAAACCTGGTTACCGGGCTATCCATTCTTTGCGCGGGCACTCGACTCGCCCCTCTGGGCTCAAGCCGCAGCCGAGTATCTCGCCAACGCCGTTGAAATACCAAGCCCGACGACCGACAAGCTGTGTGACACGGTTCGACGCGCTGGCATTGATGTCGTCATCGGAATCGTCGAAAGGGACACGCGCACTCACGGCACGGTCTACAGCACGCTCCTCTTCATTGGCAAAGAAGGCGTGATCCTCGGTCGACACCGCAAGCTCAAGCCGACGACCGCGGAGCGGATCATGTGGGGTGAGGGTGATGGGACTGGGCTGAATGTTTACCAGCGGCCCTATGCACGCATCTCTGGGCTCAATTGCTGGGAACACAATATGGTACTCCCAGGATATGCACTGATGAATCAGGGAACACAGGTTCACGTGGGCGCCTGGCCGGGCGGAGAATCATCGCGTCAACTGTTCCTGTCTCGCGCCTTCGCCTCACAAGGGGCCTGCTATGTCATCGTCGCTGGGGGCGTCGGGCGGCCGGAGGATATCCCCGAACGATATCGGGAACTCGCGCAGAACTGGGGCGGCGACAGCTACATCGTTGACCCATGGGGTAATGTCATCGCGGGACCGGCCGAAGGAGAGACGATCCTGCTGGCAAGCGGATCGCTTGAGACGATCTACACGGCCAAGGCGGTGTGCGACGTCGCCGGCCACTACTCGCGCCCAGACGTTCTGCGGCTCCATGTCAATCGGGAGCCTCCGCAACGCGTCATCGAGCATGGTGATTCTCAGAATGTCTTCCGGAGTTACGCCGAAGAATCGGCCCAGACTGCCGCTCAAATCACGACGCCTACAAATGGGGCCGGCGGCACTGAAAACTAACGAGGCTTGAGTCCGAGAAGATACGACAACGGCGGCCGAAAATGGCCGCCGTTGAATCTTGAAGACTTTACATGAGGATCAGCCTTCGAGCAGCAAGCTCTCCGGATCCTCTATAAGCTCTTTCACACGAACCAGGAACTGCACGGCCTCTTGTCCGTCGACTACCCGATGATCGTACGACAGGGCCAGGTACATCATCGGTCGCACGACAACCGCGCCATCTACTACGACCGGACGTTGCTCGATCTTGTGCATGCCAAGAATACCGACCTGCGGTGGGTTAAGAATCGGTGTCGACAACAGTGATCCGTAAATGCCGCCATTTGTGATGGTGAAGGTGCCGCCCAATAGTTCCTCGAGCGAAAGCTTGTTATCTCGCGCTTTCGTTGCGAGCTCGAAAATCCCTTGTTCAATCTCGGCGAACGTCTTTCGATCGGCATCACGGACAACCGGAACGACCAGACCCTCGGGCGCACCCACGGCAATACCGATGTCGTAATAGTGCTTGTAGACCAGATCGCTACCCTGAATCTCAGCGTTGACGCGCGGGTAAGCCTTGAGTGCGCCAACGACCGCCTTGGTGAAGAAGGACATGTAGCCAAGGCTGACGCCATGCTGCTCTTTGAACGCATCACGCCGTCGCTTGCGTAGGTCCATAACCGCGCTCATATCGACCTCGTTGAAAGTCGTTAGCATTGCGGCCGTCTTCTGAGCCTCGACCAGACGTTGTGCAATCGTCTGCCGGCGACGGCTCATGCGCACGCGTTCTTCCCGCCGTCCGTTTCCCGCCTCTTCAAAGTCGGGCATTGGCATCGCGGACGGGGCTTGCGTCGCTGCCGGTGGAATCGGAGCTTGGGTCGAGCCGTTTGTCGCGGGCACCACGCTAGAGGGCTCCGGGGCACTCCGGCTCAACGCGTAGCGCACAACATCCTCACGAGTCACACGTCCGTTGTCGCCACTCGCCGGAATCTTCTCCAGATCGAGATCGTACTCCGCCGCGAGGCGGCGCACCGCCGGCGTTGCCCGCGCCGCTCCGGCCGCCTCAGCCGCGGCGGGTTGCGGTGCACTGGCGACCGCTTCCACCGCAGGTTGTGCGGCGGCAGTCGACGCTGCGACTTCTTCCTTTTTCTGGACCGGGGCCACCGCGCCCTCTTCGATCGAGGCGATCACGTCGCCAACGTTGACGGTTTCGCCCTCGCTACTCATGATCTTTTCGAGAACACCATCGTTTTGGGCGATGACCTCAATGTTCACTTTGTCCGTCTCGAGCTCGACCAGGGTTTCACCGGTCGAAACCGGATCTCCCTCTTTTTTGAGCCAGGTTCCGACGACGGCGTCGACGACTGACTCGCCCAGTATCGGAACTCGAACCTCAATCGGCATGCTTCACTCCATATGTCTTCAGCTCCGGAACCGGCGCACCTTCATATGCCTCCGTCACGATCCGGTGCTGCTCGATCGTGTGGAGCTCCGCCATTCCCTCCGCGGGGCTCGCTCGTTCCGGACGGCCGACATATTTGAGCTGCAGCTCACTTCCCGCAATCTCCTGCAGACGCGGACTGATGTAGCTCCAGGCGCCCATATTACGTGGCTCTTCCTGCAGCCATACGATTTCTGTCACATTCGGATACGAACCAATGACCTGACGCAGGTCCTCCTCCGGGAACGGATAGAGTTGCTCGACTCGCACAACAGCAACGTGCTCACTCGACTCGCGCAAATCGTTCGACATCAGGTCCACGAACACCTTGCCGGAGCAGAGAACGACACGCCCGATGGCATCGCGCCGCGACATAGCTTGTTCGTCGTCCAGCACCGGCTGGAATCGACCCTGTGTCAACGCTTCAAGCGGTGAGGACGCCAGCGGATGCCGCAAGAGGCTCTTCGGCGTCAGCAAAATCAATGGGCGTGGAGCCGTGCTCAGCAGCGCGGCATGAGTCCGCAGAAGGTGGAAGTATTGCGCCGACGTCGTGCAGTTCGCAACGCGCATACTGTCGTTCGCGACCAGCTGAAGATACCGCTCTAACCTGGCGCTCGAATGCTCCGGACCCTGCCCCTCATAGCCATGCGGGAGCAACAGGACCAATGACGGTGTCTCGCCCCACTTGGCACGAGCCGAGGAGATGAACTGATCAATCATCACCTGACCGGCATTGGCGAAGTCGCCGAACTGACCCTCCCAGACGACCATCGCTTCCGGAGCGAAAACGCTGAAGCCATACTCGAAGCCAAGCGCAGCCGATTCGGAGAGTGGGCTATTGTAGACGGCAAAAGAGGCTTGAGCATCCTCGAGTCGCTGCAATGGCGTAACGGTCTCGCCATTCTCATAATCGTGGAAAACGAGATGGCGCTGACTGAAGGTGCCGCGCTCGGTATCTTGACCCGACAGCCGGATTGGGGTGCCGTCGGCCAATATACTCGCAAAAGCCAACGCCTCGGCGTGCGCCCAGTCGAGATGGCCACCCTCTTCGACCACTTCCAATCGCCGCAACACGTTGCGGCGCAGCTTCGGATTGAGCGCGAACCCATCCGGAACCGCGTAGACCTGCTTGTTGAGCTCCTTGATACGATCGAGCGGAACGGCGGTATCGATCACACGAACCTGGCCGGGAAATGAAGTCGGTGCCACAGGCGGGGTGGATTCGCCTTCTTTCTGCAACGTAGAACGCTTCTCCTGCATTTCTCCGATCGATGCCTCGACCATTTGCTCAGCCTCGTCCGCCGTGACGACGCCCTCAGCGACGAGACGCTCTGCGAAGACTGCCCGCACACTCGGGTGTTGGGTAATCGTGGCGTACATCCGGGGCTGTGTGAACGACGGCTCGTCACCTTCGTTGTGACCCCAGCGGCGGTAACCGATCAGGTCAATCAGAAAATCTTTATGGAATTGCTGCCGATAGGCGAACGCCAGGCTCACCGCTGCCAGACAAGACTCCGGCTCATCAGCGTTCACATGAATCACTGGAATCTCGAAGCCGCGTGCCACGTCACTTGCATAGAATGTGGAACGACCCTGGTGGGGAATTGTGGTGAACCCGATCTGATTGTTCGAAATAACGTGGACAGTGCCGCCGATCTCATAGCCGTCGAGGTGCGAAAGGTTCAGTGTTTCGGCGACGATCCCTTCGCCCGGGAAGGCGGCATCGCCATGAATGACGATCGGAAAAGCCACGTCGACGTTCTGACTGGGGGCCCCAGCCTGATCACGACGCTCCTGCGCCGCGCGGGTCATTCCCTGGGCCACTGGATTCACGAACTCGAGGTGGCTGGGGTTAGACGGCACGGTCAGCCGTGCGCTGATCTCGCCCGATGGCTTCCGAGCGCCAAAGTGATATTTGACGTCACCGGTATAGCCGCTCGTCCCGGCATCGCTGGCGGAGACCGGGTCACCATGGTCCAGATGCATGAACTCGCCGATGAGTGTTTCGGCCGGCCTGCCAAGGACCCGAGTCATGACGTTCAACCGGCCGCGATGAGACATGCCGATGATAACGTCCTCCGCGCCCAATCCAGCAGCTGAGTCAATCAACTGATCGAGCATCGGCACCAACATGTCGGTCCCCTCGATCGAGAACCGTTTCTGGCCGACGAAGGCACGATGCAAGAACCGCTCGAACCCTTCAACGTCAGACAGTCGTTTGAGCAGCGCCCGTTTCTGATCAGCAGGCATCGGCTGGTTATATCGACGCGACTCGACCGCATCTACCAGCCATTCCCGCTCTATCGTGAATTGCACGTGATCGAAATCGTACCCGGTCGTGCCGCAGTAGATATCGCGCAACTTCGCGATCGCCTCGGCCGCATTTCCGGCCGTCGCTGCGATCGGGCCACCAACTACGCTGGCCGGCATTGATGGGAGATCAGCCTCCGTCAATCCATGTGCCGCGGGATCAAGTGTCGGATCCCCGACCGGCCGACTTCCCAACGGGTCAAGCCGAGCCGCGAAATGCCCGTGCTTCCGAATGCTCTGAGCCAGATTGGCGACCCCGACAATCTTTCCAACATCCACACCCGCAGTGGGTGCGAACGTCGTGGTCGACGGAAGCTCCGGCCTCCACTGCTCGAAATACGCACGGGTCGAGGGATCGACAGAATCTGGATCCTCAAGATACCGCTCGTAAAGCTCTATGACATACCCTGCGTTGGGTCCATGGAAACGACTGTATATGCTCATAACTCGCTATCACCCTAGCCGTTGCGCAGCCTGCGATCGGTGAATAACTTCAATGCCGTTGGGCCGTTGTCGCCTATACGATAGCGCTCACGGCGCGGACCACGATCGTTCAATTCTGAAGTACGGGGAGATCGCTGAAGCACAATATGTGCGATACGCACGGTCTTCCGATCTCTTCTGGCGACACTCGTACCTGAGCGTCACCAGCCCAAACGTCGAAAGACACGCAGACCCGCTAGCGACGGGGCAATCTCCATTGCTCGCTTAATGGTACAACAACTCTCCTAATTTGGCGCTCCAAAGCAAAAACGTTGCTGCCTCAATCGGCGTCTCGACAAGCACTGACCGGAACCGTGCGCTGACCCAAACCGCCACGTTTGCACGGTCGTCGCCACAGACATGCGCGTCCATCAATTTGGGCAAATTCACTCATCGACCGAGGGAATCGAACCCGCCAACGCGGCTCGCACGGCCTCGATCGAATAGACGCTGCTAGGTGCAATGGCATGTGTCATGGCGGCGACCCGAGCGCGGGCCAACTGCTCGTTCTCCCAGGTGAGACGGCCGTATTCCTGCCACTCCTCATCGCTCAACTGAGCGTCAAGGCGGCTGGTCGTGAAATCGTACATCGGAAGCAGATCGGCGTCCCGTTCAACGTGATAGCGGTCAAGTGCTACTTTCTCAATGCAATCGCCGCGCCACCAACGGTCAAGCTCACGGGCAAGCACGACAGCCGAGCGGGTGGCGTCTCCCATCCCCTGCACCGTATGAGGATCCTTGTGCGAACCAGCATCACCAACTAGCGCCCAGCCGGACCCGATGGGCGTGCGGAAGAAATTCGGCAGGTCGCCGGTGCCGACAATCGACCCCTCCGGGCGAGAATTCCCAAGGCGCATCGCCACACCCGGAACGAGACTGATGCCCTCCATGAAGTGCTTGCGATACTCGTGACGAAATCGGTCGAAGGCGTCCCGTTGCACCCCGAACCCAACCAGGGTCAGATTGCTATCGGTTGGAAAAACGAAGGATGCGCCGTAGTCCGCCCCGACAGCTGGATACGAGGCGAGGCGCTCTGCCATGGCGCTCGGTGGATCATCGAGTGGAACACCGGGGAAGTACGCGTAATACCAGGCAAACAGGGCCGAGACTTCGTTATAGCTCGATGCCTGCACCTCGCGCGCAACAGTTGAATTGCGGCCATCCGCCCCGATGACGATACGCCCAGCAATGTCTGATTCTTCGGTCTTTCCGATCGGACGGACTCGAACACCGGTAACGCGCTCGCCTTCCCGATTCAGTCCGGTTACCCGGGTTCCGGTACGTACCTCGATACGAGGGCTCGCTTCAGCCGCTTCGACCAAGATAACGTCCAACACTTCGCGTCGGATACAAAGGGCGAAATTGCGTCCATCACGATCAGGAAACGGTGCCTCGACATACGGAAATTTCAGCCTTCTAAGACGAGGCGCGTCGATCGCAAGTACTCGATCAAGTACGCCGATGCGATCGAAGACCTCCATTGTGTCGGTGAAAAAGAGATGGGTCGAGAGTCTGCCGCTCGGGAATCGATCTTGATCCAGCAGCAGTACCGAATAGCCCTTCTGGGCAAGCAAAAGGGCCGTTGTCGCACCGGCGATACGCGCTCCCACGATGATCGCGTCGTAAGTCATGAACGGATAATTCCTTCAGCCAGAACTGGACTACGTCGTGGTGTGGCCTCGACGTGCCTGGAGTCTGGATTCACTACGATCTCCGGCGTCGCCTCAGGCATCGCTCAACGAGAAATGCACAACAACGACGACCGCGTTACTAGCACGTAACCCACCAGGTTTGCCAGCGCCAGCAAACCCACAATCGTCACTGGCAGGTTCGATACAGATTCGCGCTAGGCGACCGGTGGGTCGTTCGGCTTGGAGGCCGGATCGGCCTCGTCGCTAATTTCCTGAACCGAATGGCGGAACTCTCTAATCGACTTCCCGAGGGTTCTGCCAAGATCGGGAAGTTTCCCCGGACCAAAAATGATCAAGACCGCAACCAGGATGATAATCAGTTCGGGTGCTCCGATATCAGGCAGCATCCTTGCCTCCTCTAACGATCCAGCAGTGGTGCTGATTCCGCCCTGCCGGATTACTAACCGTTCTCTGACGTGGGATTACCGTCACCAAGCTCGGCGCTGAGCTTGGCGGTCGCTTCCGCCCTCGTCCGTACCTGCAATTTGCGAAGTATATGCTCGACATGCTTTTTCACGGTCGCTGGAGAGATAATCAGCTGATGCGCGATCTCCTTGTCTCGAAGTCCAGAAGCCAGCAACGTTACAACTTCTCGCTCTCGCTCGCTCAGCACCGCGAGAGACTCAGAGCTAGCGCTCGGTCGCAAATGGCGAAAGTGCGCCAGCACCCGAGTCGCCATCGCCGGAGTGAGCGGCAGTGCGCCCTGACTGCCGGCACGAATCGCCTCAACAATTTCGGTTTGCCGGGCGTCCTTGGTGATGTACCCAGCCGCGCCGACACGCAGGGATTCGAAAAGATCCTCTTCCGCCGACGAAACAGTCAGCATGATGACGCGTGTCTGAGGCATCCAACGCACGATCTCTCTCGTCGCCTCGATACCCGAAGATTCGGGAAGATCGATGTCCATCAGGATGACGTCCGGCTTTGCAGACAATGCGCGATCGACGGCCGCATGCCCATCCGTGGCCTCAGCCACAAGGCAAATGTCTTCTTCAGCACTGATGATCTCACGCAACGTCCGGCGCATCAGGGAATGATCTTCAACGAGCATTACCCGGATCATTGCACCAACCCCTCATCGCTCGGCAGACAGACGGTGATTGTCGTCCCCTCACCCGGATGACTTCGAATCGTGAGCTCTCCGCCGAGTAGGGCAGCTCGTTCTGACATCCCCTTCAGTCCAAAGGCACCGGATCTTACAGGCGCCGCCGGGTCGAAGCCGATCCCGTCGTCCGATATTTCGACCTGTACCGTCTCTGGGAGCTGTCGCACAGTGAGTACCACCCGGGATGGTTTACCATGTTTTCCGGCGTTTGCAATCGCTTCGCGGCAGATTCGGAGCAAAGCAACCTGCGCCGCTCCTGAAATTCCCAACATCGGGTCACTCTGCTCGATGACCACCTGACAATCAAAGCGGTCGGCGAGATCATCGGATTGCCTTCTCAGCGCCGCGAAAAAATCGGCCGGCGCGGCAGTCCGCCCACGGAGGATCGTGATCGCGTAGCGAGCCTCCGATAGCGCCCGATCGGCAAGCTCCTGTTCGTCGCTGCCATCCTGGTCTCCACTCAACTGCATACGAAGGACGGCCAAATCCTGCGCCAGTCCATCGTGAAGTTCCCGGGCCAGCTGAGCGCGTTCGTCGCGCACGGCACCCCGCGAAAGCTCATGGTATAGCTCGATCGCCCGTAGCAGGTTAGCAGTCTGATTCGCGACGATTCGCAGGTATTCTTCGGTGTCATGATTGAGCACCTGTCCGTCGATTGGGCGTACATCAAAGGAGCCGTAGCGAACCCCATCCAACGAGATGGGTACCGCAATACCGCCGTCTGCTGACGGGACAACCTCGGACACAGAATCACCGATCTTCACCGTGACAGACGCTTCCTGGTCGACAACGTTGGCCGCGTTTCTGGCAGCCGACAGCACGAGCGCCGGATCTCGGTTAATAATCGGAGTCTGGCTCAGGGCCAACAAAGCTCGGGTGCGCGTCTGTTGGCGACGCATCCCGCTTGAAGCCAAAACGTATTGATGTCCCAGATAGGCCAGCAGAAGTATGTAGGAGACGAGCCAGAGCAGATCAGATGTCGTGATCGCCGGATGGAACGGAGCGGGATAGAAGATGAACTGGAACTCGGCGATTGCCGCGGTGATGATCGCCAGCGCCAGCCACGCATCCTCACCGTGGCGCACGGCCAGCGTCAAGCGGTATGCGAGCCAGAAATACAGAAGCGCGACTAATGACTCGATGAGCATGCCGAGCATCGTCTGACCAGCAAGTACAGAGGTCGTGATCCGTCCGGGCAGATCGAGAAACTCCCATGCCGCGGAACCCAGTAGCCGGGGGAGCAATCCGTTCCAAAGCCAGATGGCGACATTAGCGACCATCACGGCAAGGACAACAAGGGCCACCCGTCCCCCCGCCTGAGCCAGGCGCCGATATCCGAGCTCCCAGGTACCAAGACCGAGCAGCAAGAGAATGCCGACCACCAGACGAGTGAGAATCCAGCCCCAAAGTGGTGCGTCGGCAATCGATTGGTATGTGTAACCGGTGAACGGAAGAATCAGGCCAAACCAGAGGGCTGTCACCGCGATCGTGCCGAAAGCGGCGGCAATCGCCAGATCAAACGGGCGGCGCTCAAAAACATACCGCGCCATCCCCACGAAGCTCACCATCGTCGCGACCAGCGCGTTCACGGTCTCGAGCGTGAAGCTCAGCGCTTCGTGATGAAACGTGACGCGTAGGCCAGGCACCAGCACGATCAGCAGGGTGAAGCAACCGAGAAGCAACCACCAAAGATGAACGATGGCTACTGGCTGGCTTAAGTTGTTGTCTTCGCCGCGCGAAGGGCGCCGCGCCGTGTTTTGCATTGCAATCATCGTTGTTGTCCGGCTGTCGCCACTAAAGTATACGCCGCGCAAAATGACGGGGATCAGGGAGTCACCGAGGGGTGAGACCACGCAATTCATATGACTGAAGTAATACGCTACGGTCGCCGCGTGGTCGATACTCTCTTTGGCGTATTCACGCTCTCGTCGGTATCTCGAACACTTCAGCGGGCAACGTTGCCTCGGCTAAAGGCGAGATGAGTTGACGAAATCGACTGACATTCCCTCAATCCCCGGGTAGGCTTCACGTGGAATGATGGAAGTCCGATTTCACCGCATGCCCGGGTGGAATCAGGATTGCAGCGGAGCGGGGAACTCATTCAATGCCATTTCGACACAGATCGTTCCACGCGTTCAAGTCGACGCCACGACAGGTCGCCGCGGCTCTTGTCGTTTTGGTTGGCATTTTCGATATCGTATCTGTGCTTGGGAACCGCGCGCTTGCCCGTGTGGCGTCTTGGGACACCGCGCTACCGTTTGCCGTCGCACACGGTACGCGCACCTTCGTCGTACTGGCGGGCATCTTTCTGATCTTGCTCGGCCGGGGGTTGCTGCACGGTCGCCGCACCGCCTGGTACGCCTCTTTGCTTCTTCTCGTCGCGTCACTCGCGTCGTCGATCGTTCAGGGCATCGATCTAGACACCCTGGTCGTGAAACTCGGACTCATCGCCATCCTCGTCTGGCGACAACAGGATTTTCGCGCGCGCCCAGATGTCCCGACCATGCGTCGCGGTATTCGTGCCGCACTGTTCGCGCTGATCCTGGTGCCGCTCTACGCTGTGCTCGGGTTCACCATAATGCGGCACTGGTTCATCGAACCGGTTACCGTCTCAGCGATGCTGAAAGCAGTGCTGGCGAGAATGGCCTTCAGCAGCAGCGGCGCTCTGCATGGCGCTCGACTAAGCTCTCGTTCCTTCCTGGATTCAATCAGCATTGCCTGGGGCGTCGTGTTGGGCTACGCAGTCGTGGTCATCCTGCGACCGGTACTTCAACCGACGATCGAGACAGCACGTGACCGGCGTCGAGCGCTCGAGCTGTTGCAGCAATTTGGTGACACGACCGTCTCATTCATGACCAGTTGGCCGGGCAACACGGTACTGATCAACGGCGAACGGGACGCATATGTGGCGTACCGTCTCATCAGCAACGTCGCCATCGTGCTTGGTGATCCAATTGGCAGCCCAGATGGCTGCCGGCGCGCAATCGACGAGTTCCTCGATCTCGCGATCGTCAACGGATGGACGCCCTGCTTCTATGCAGCCTCAGCGCGCTATCTCCGCGATCTCAGTCAGCATGGACTCGGATGGATCAAGATCGGAGATGATGCAACGATCAATGTGTCCGATCTGTCGTTCCGCGGCAAGAGCTGGCAAGATGTGCGAACCGCGCGAAATCGAGCCCAACGGGAGGGCATCAGCTTTCAGATGTTGGATCAGACCAGCGCCGACCAGGAGATCGTCAGGCAGCTGTGGGACATCTCCGCTGAGTGGACCGCGCGACGAGCCTTGCCTGAGATGAATTACACACTGGGGCACCTCACCGATCCGCCTGATCCTGAGATCCGTACTGCGATCGCTCTCGATCAGCGTGGCCGAGTGCAGGGCTTCCTGACCTGGTTACCAGTCTATGCGCGACATGGCTGGGTGATCGATCTGATGCGGCGGCGAGATGACGCGTTTCGCGGAGTGATGGAATTTCTCATCGCCGAGTCACTTCTGGCATTCCAGGCCGAGGGATGCCGCTTTGCGAGCCTCTCGGCCGCGCCTTTGGCAGATGTGGCTGGCGACAAACAACGCACCGGCAACATTGAACGGGCTTTGACCCTTGCCGCAGAACGGCTCGATTCCTTCTATCACTTTGGTTCGCTCAATGAGTTCAAGGCAAAATTCATGCCCAACTGGGAACCGATCTACCTGGCCTATGCGGGAGCAGCCAGCTTACCGCGCGTCGGATATGCGCTGCTGCGTGCTTATCTCCCAACGTTGAGCGGACGCGATGTCCGCCAACTCATAACGGGGCTAAGCCCGGCAGGGCTGTCGCCAAGCCGTCCATCGCACGATAAAGTGCACACACCTGCCCCGCCATCGAGCGCTGCCACGCAGGGAGAACAACCGCCCGTCGAGCAATCCACGTTGCATGCGGAAGTACCGCCCGGTGCGCCGAACCCGCGGGTATCGGCATTGGAAGACTGGTCTGGAGACAGAGCGTGACCATCAATCAGGAATCACCGGTCACCCTCGAAACCGCGTTGGAGCAGCATGACTCCGAGGCGGTGAAAATCGCGTTGCAGCAGCTCACCCGAATGGGTGAACTGCCCGACCGAATGGCCCGCTTGTCGTTGGAGGAGGCGCGCAAGCTTGCCGTACTCCTCGGCGATGAAGCCCTCGCCGAGCTACTCGGTGAGCTAGACCCTGGCGACGCCGCTGCGATCCTGAGCCTTTTGGCCACAGTCGACGCCGCTGACGTGCTGGAGTCGATGGATCCGGACGAGGCCGCTGACGTCGTCGCCGAGATCTCGCCAGACCGTGCAGACGAAATTTTGTTTGAGATGGAGCCAATCGAGGCCGAAGAGCTCCGCGGTCTGCTCCTCTATCCACCGGACACTGCAGGCGGGCGAATGACACCTGCATTCGTTTCGGTTGCTCCAGACATCACCGCCAGGCAGACGATACTTGCCCTTCAGCGCCTCTCCGAACAGGCTGAAACGATCTCTTACGTTTACGTGACTGACGGCGAGGATCATCTGCTCGGCGTGCTTTCTCTGCGGCGCCTCGTCTTGAGCCCGCCGGAGACGCCAATCGAGAACCTGCTGGATCCGCAGGTCGTTCGGGTTCCGGTGATGGCCGACCAGGAGGTGGCCGCCAGGATGCTGACCGAGCGAAATCTGTTAGCGGTACCGGTGGTCGACGATGAAAACCACCTGCTCGGAATCATCACGGTCGAAGACGTTTCCGACATCCTGCGGCAAGAAACAACCGAAGATATCGAGCGTCTCGGTGGTTCCGAACCATTGGAGGAGCCATATCTGCGCGCAAAGCCCGCGCTTCTCTGGCGAAAACGCGTCGGCTGGTTGCTGGCACTGTTCCTGGCTGAGGCATATACCGGAACCGTTTTGCGTCACTATCAAGGTGAGGTCGAAGCGGTTGTCGCGCTCTCGTTCTTCATTCCGTTGCTGATTGGAACCGGTGGAAACGTCGGATCTCAGGTCGTTACGACGATCGTGCGTGCCATGGCGGTTGGAGATGTCCGCTTCGGCGACGTCTTCCGGATTGTTCGCAAAGAGTTCCTGACCGCAATCATGCTCGGTGCCGTGATGGCAGCGGCAACGTTTGTTCGCGCAATGACCCTGAGTGTTGGGATTGATGTCGGGCTAACGGTCGCGATTTCGGTGTCGACCATCGTCGTCTGGGCTGCGGTTGTTGGGGCCATCCTGCCACTCGTGCTGAACAAGCTCCGGGTCGACCCAGCAGTCGTGTCAGCGCCGTTCATTTCGACGTTGGTAGACGGAACCGGCCTGATGATCTACTTTACGGTTGCGCGGATCGTGTTGCATCTATAATGTCGGTGTCGGACGATCTACATCGTTGTAATGTGCTAATTTCCGCATCACGCTCCCATCGCCAGAGTCATGCTAGGTCAGGGGCAATAGACCCATGAAAAACCACAGTGTTGTCGGCTTCTTGCTCATCATGACCGTCTATACGATCGCGCTCCTCGCCTGGATGGTATACGACGGCCGCGCCGCCATCGATGTCATCCTCTTCTATCTGATTGGCGTTCCGGTAGTGGCAGTAGCGGTTTGGTGGGGCGGTCAAGCACGACAGAAGCGTCGCTGAGACTGAGCCGCTTTCAGATGGTCCACGGACGATTACCGTCCAAGAGTCGATAACGATATTGGACTTCGCACATACGGAGCTAGATGTGGCTCGCCGGAGACACCCGCCGTGCGGTGCTTCGGCGAGCCACCCGAAGTCAAGAGATGTGAAGCGGAACCTAATTGATGGTGAGTGTCCCCTTCATGCCAGCCTCTTTGTGACCAGGCACAGTGCAGAAGAACTGATACGTGCCTGGAGTGTCGATCGTGACGCTCCACGTCTCACTCTTCCCCGGCTGTACCAGGGGAGACGCCTTAACGGTCCCGTTGATATCAACACCGATGTCATGAGCAACCGCGCCGGTGTTCTTGATCTCGAACGTGATCTTGCCAGCCGGTGCTGTCACGGTGGATGGCGTAATCGAGAACTCCTTCTCCGTGACACTGATCGACGTCGCACCACCGGAGGAGCCTGAATTACTGCTTGCCGAGCTAGCTGTCGACGACCCGCTACTCGCTGACGTCGAAGCGCCAACCGTGAGCGTTCCCTTCATGCCAGCCTCTTTGTGGCCGGGCACGGTGCAGAAGAACTGATACGTGCCTGGAGTGTCGATCGTGACGCTCCACGTTGCACTCTTCCCAGGCTGTACCAGGGGAGATGCCTTGACGGTCCCGTTGATATCAACCCCGATATCATGGGCAACCGCGCCGGTGTTCTTGATCTCGAACGTGATCTTGCCAGCCGGTGCTGTCGCGGTGGAAGGCGTAATCGAGAACTCCTTCTCCGTGACGCTGATTGTCGACCCACCACCGGAGGAACCCGAGCCACCACTCGCGGGTGTCGGAGTACCGGAATACCCACCGGACGTCGAAGCGCCACAGGCCGCCAGCACCAACAAAACCGATCCGGCAAGGGCGCATATTGCGATAAGTCGCGCGAATCCCCGTTTATGAATCATTCCCTCTCCTCTCTCCAACGCTCACGTGCCTAACTTGGGCACCGAATTCGCTCACGTATCCGGGTACCACCGAGCAGCATGAAAACAGCCTTGTCACCATGGAAGGCAATCCCAACGATGATACGTCATTTGGCCCACGAAAAAACGGCAATATTCCTGACACGACACGGGCGACTCTGCCTGACACTCGACAGATCGTCGGCCCGCGACGAGAAATAATATCAAGTCCTTCACGCCCTGTCCTGATCGACACAAACAATGTACCCCGCATCACTGCTGCGATATCCGATGCTACCAGCGGTAAAATGATGGTCACCGAATCGCACACGGTCGGACTAATGAATTCGTAACGAAATGTGATTCGGCTCGACGTTCGGGTTAGAAAAAAGCACACTCTATCTTCAGTCGGAGAGATGAATTCGCGCCGGCGACGTTGCAACGAGCGTTCCCTGCCGAATTTAGATGTTCCAGTTGGCGCTCGCGGCGCAGGCCGTGACCGGACTGGCGGCAACATATCCGACAACGTTCACGCTGAACTTTCAAGCGACCGCGTTAGGCTGGAGGCAAATATCAATGAATCGACGGCGACGGATTTGGGCGACCGTCTTCATAGCACTCATACTTTCGCTCGCCCTGTCGAGCGCGGCATTCACGGCCGGATTCGTCGTTGGCCACACCAATACGACTCCTTCGACGCCCACGACTTCTGCGCCCACCAGCGTGGCATCGCCGGACGTTCCGGCGAATTTCGACGTCTTCTGGCAAGCGTGGAATCTCGTTCAACAAGACTACGTTGACCAGCAAGCAGTTGATCCCACGAAAATGACCTACGGAGCAATTCAGGGAATGCTCGGCTCGCTTGGAGATGTTGGGCACACGCGCTTCCTTACCCCTCAGCAACTCCAGAACGAGCAACAGTCGCTGTCGGGCCAACTCGAGGGAATCGGCGCTGAGATCACGACCCGCGATGGTCAGCCAACCATCGTCGCACCTATTCCAGATACACCGGCTCAGAAGGCCGGTATTCTGCCCGGTGACCTCATCATCAAAGTCGACGGCAAAGACGTGACAAGCATGACGCTCGATGACATCGTCAACCTCGTACGCGGACCTGCCGGCACGAAGGTGACCTTGACGGTCATCCATCCTGGCGACACGGTGCAAACCGACATCACGATCGAACGTGCCAAAATCAACATACCGAGTGTCACCTGGTCCGTTCTTCCCGGCACCCACATCGCGCATATCCTGGTCAGCCAGTTCGCGTCCAACGCTACGGCCGAGCTCGTATCGGCGATCGACAATGCCCAACAGTCCGGCGCAACGGCGATCATTCTTGACCTGCGGAACGACCCAGGCGGATTGCTGGACGAAGCCGTCGGAGTAACCAGCCAGTTCGTTAGAGAGGGAAACGTCCTGCTGGTTCAGGACGCCAAAGGAAACAAGACGCCCATCACCGTGCGTGGCGGTGGCAAGGCCACCAACATTCCGATGGTTACCCTGATAAATGCTGGGACGGCGAGTTCGGCCGAAATCGTCGCCGGCGCTCTGCAGGATCACCAACGATCCAAGATGATCGGAGATACGACATTTGGAACGGGAACCGTTCTCTCGACCTACCACCTGAGTGACGGATCGGCCATCCTCCTTGGGACCGAGGAGTGGCTGACGCCAGATGGGCGGCAGATCTGGCACAACGGGATCAAGCCGGACATCCAGGTTTCGTTGCCATCGGGCGCGATACCTCTCACTCCGCAGCAAGAATCCGGTATGACCGCTGATCAGCTAAGCAAAAGCCAGGACACGCAGTTGCTGAGGGCAATCCAGGAACTTGGTGGAAGCGCGAATTCGGTGACACAACCAGCCGGCTGATATGTGAGTTGGGCCCGAAGGGGAGTCGTTCGGGCCCAACTCAACCACGGCGCGTTTAGGTCAGTCGGAAGAGTCCAGCTTTCGTGGGGATGAAGCCGCACGCTTCGTAAAACGGGTGCAGTTGTGGCTCATAGTCGACGTGCACCCACTGCATTCCCTGGTCACGAGCTACTGCCACTGCTCGCTCGACCAGTGTGCGGCCGATGCCTCGACGGCGAAAATGGGGATGGACGGTTGGTTCGAGGAGAAACGCGTGAATACCCCCGTCCCAGGCCAACCGTACGCAGCCGACTAATTCAGCGTTCTTATAGGCACCGATGACGGCAAGCGCATGGCTCAGTTCGTGGCTGAAATCGTATTCTGCCGGATGGCTCGGCCACGAGACCATGTAGAGCACGTTCAACTCTGCGTTCGTGAGCGATGGGTTGACGCGATACTCAATTTTCATCGCAAAACCCTTGCTACACAGCGATCGTCGAACGACCTCCGATTGCATGGGAGATCCGGCTTGTCAGTACTGTCCAATACTACTTCAGATCAATCGTGACCACGTGGCCATGCCCGATGAGGCTGTTGACAAAGCTTGGATTGAAGACAAGACGGAGATCCTTAGCATCAGATGAGACCTGGAAGGCTACCTCGCCATGGATCGACCCGAGCGCCGGAACGGTGTCCGGCAACAGCGAGGTAGTCAGATCGGTTGTAGGCGTCACATCCGCGTCCAAGGGATACTGTTTACCCTGGGCATCCTCGATAACGAGCTGTGCAGCGGCTGAGAGGCGGGCGTTGTTGGTATCGAGCGTTCGAATCGTAAGATCGAGGACCAAAAATTTGGTGCCGGATGCTGGCTTGGCTCCCCCCAGATTTGATGGATAGAGAACCTTGTCGACGGTAATGACATAGGTTCCGATCGACGCTTCCTGGCCAATCTGATAGTGCCCGTTTTCACCAGGGGTCGCGACTCCACTCGGGACGGCGGCCGTCGGTCCCCCACACGCGACCAGTACCATCGCAAGGGCCGCCGACAGCAATCCTGGCAGCATTGCCAACCTCATCCGCACCGCAGTTAACTCCATTCGACACGATCAATTCCATTGATGCCCGTATCATCGGGACGACGCAATTCTGACCCGACAGATGGTCAGAAACGAATCAAGTATTGCACTGAGTCGACGGCGCAGTCGTGCACGAGACAAAGCTTGGAATCGTGAGGCTGGCCCATCCGTGCTCGACAAAATGAATCATCGCATAGCACTGTCGATCTATCTTGAGCTTCACTGTCCGAAAGAACAGGCGGACTACCGCCTCGTTGTCCACTGGTCGAGTGGCGGTCCGCTAGCTATGCTTAAGGAAATAGACTGCACCCTGGGAGACGATTCCCGGCGCAAACCTGATTCGGAGCCAGACCATCGAACAGTTGATTACACAATATGGGGTCTACATCGTCGCTCTCCTGATCTTTGTGGGAGAGCTTGGCATACCGACTGGCATTCCGGCAGAAATCGCGCTCCTGTTGGCGGGAAGTTACGGCGTGCATTCCGTCTCCGAGCTCGTCGCGGCAGTGGCGCTCGTTGTCGCCGCCGACATGCTCGGGACGACCGCGATTCATCTCGTGTCACGAACCGGTGGTTCACGCCTGCTCGACAAGGTCCTGGAGCGCTTCGGCAAACAGAGTGAAGAAACTATCGAGCGTTGGCGCGTTCGACTTGGCGGGCACGATCTCGTCGTGGTCGGGGTTGGCCGGATGCTCCCCCTGGTACGCATGTATATCTCGATAGGCACCGGGTTACTTCGAATTCCCCTACGTGATTTCGTTATCGGAGCGTTCCCGGGCGCGGTCGTTTGGGTTGGCACGCCGATCGTGGTCGGTTACTACCTGCATGCGGACGTGCAGCGCTTCGCCGTAGAATACGCTACGATCTCACATCTGATCTTCATGGTGCTACCGACGTTGAGTCTCGCCGCGCTAACCATGTGGTGGATACGACGCGGTCACACACGTTGGAGCCAGCTCCGGCGGGGTCGTTCGGCGGCCGGAATTTTGATCGCGTCGGCAGCCATCGTTGTTGTGGTACGGACAATTATCCTGCATAACGACGTCATCATCGATGGTGTTGCCGCGATTCCACAGTCGGTTCTGACGACCTGGATAGTCGCGCTCGGGGCGACAGCGACCGCCCTCTTGACGGTCTCATTCAACGATCTTCGCGTCGCTTTTCGTCGTCGTGATTGGAGCCCGTCAGTCTCCAACGGAGCTGTCGTGGAACTCGCGACTACTGCGGTATGGCTTTCACTCGTCATTGGCACCGGTTCGATCGCCATCCTGATCATCACCCGTTACGCGTTGTTCTAGCGCGCTGGTGCTCCAATCTGCTCCTCACTATGAACAGACACATTTCCCTAACGGCGTGTTGTCTGGAACGCATGACACCGAATTGGTGGCTCCGTGCGGCTCGACTCTGGCAGCATAATGTTGGAGTTAGCAGTGATGTCGAATGTCGAAATAGGAGGGACAGCCATGCGAGTGAATGGCACGAGTCGAGACGACGTCGACGAGTCCATCCAATTGGTGTTTGACGCGCAGACGAGAAAGTGGGGGGCCCCGCTACTCAACCACACCCTCTATGCACGTCGCCCCTCGATATTTCGCGGTGTGCGAGCCATGTGGAGTGGCCTGGACCATTCAGGATTAATCGACGGGGCATTGGCCTCACTGGTGAATGTTCGTGTCGCCGCGCTTAATGGATGCGTCTTCTGACAGGACCTTAACGCCGCCGTTGGCGGTCAGCTCGGGGTACCGAAAGAGAAATTCTTCGCGCTTGCCAATTACGCAACCTGTGACCTATTCGACGAACGCGAGCGTGCCGCGCTCGAGTACGCTGATTGCATGACAATCACTGATCTCGACGTCTGCGACGAACTATTCGAGCGGCTAGGAAGATGGTTTGATCACGACGCGCTCATCGAACTCACGGCTACCATTGCCTGGGAGAACGCATCCAGCAAGTTCAACCGCGCACTTCGGGTTCCATCTCAAGGACTGGTAGAGGCTACCCACGAACGCAGAAACAACAGCGATCGGGTAAGATGACGTGCTTTAATAGCGCGAGTCCGGTCGCCAAAGTCAGGTGATGAAACCAATGTCCCACACCATCATCTTGTTTGTGCAACCTGGCTAAGAAGACTGTCACGCTGAGGCAGAGTTACTGGCTCAACACGCAATCGAGTTCGTCGAACGGGATGTGGCACCCGATCCAGCGAGCAGACGCGAGCTCTTCGAACTCGGCGCGCAATTTGCGCCGAAGACCTTCATCGACGATGAGGAACTCGTGATCGGATTCAATCGTGTTCGCATCCACGCACTTCTCCACAAGCCCTGAGCGGCCTCATCGCGCTCATTTCGGCGCCTGACCTCGAACTCAGCGCGATCGAATTTCAACGTTTTTGACCCCGGCAAAATTCGTCAAGCATGGTTCGGACTTGCTAGACTGTTGCCTATCATGCCCGCACATGATCGACCTTTGATGTCCGATGCGAACTAAATAGGTCACGCATGGCGAAAGCGGGTTCGCAATGCACGGAAGCGTCAAATAGAAAACGGGGTAGCATTGCGCCGATATCTCCTTGCCACCATCGTGGTAGTCCTGATCGGGACAACGCTATCCAACGTCGCGTTGGCGGCGCCTGACTTCGCCGATAGCTCGTTCAACGCAGTCTGGACACGCACCGACGAACCCGTCCTCGACGGGAGTGTCTCGCGCACCTGGTTCTGGGGACCGGAACCCAATACCGGGGCAACCTACGAACGCTACCTCGATTCTCCCGACCAGAAGCGCTTGGTCCAATACTTCGATAAAGGTCGCATGGAGATCATCGACCCAAACGGCGATCCCACCAATCCCTGGTACGTTACCAGCGGTTTGATCGACCGTGAGCTCATAAGCGGCCGCATCCAGATCGGGGCGAACACGTTCCTCGATACCGGTTCCGGGGCAAACGTACCGGTGGCCGGTGACCCCGACAACACATTCCCGACTTACGCCGATTTCCAGCGTCTCGTTGATAAGGGGCAGGCAGACAAGACCGGCCAATTCGCGACGACCGTCTTTCTGCCGAATGGCACCTCCACGAGATCCAGCGCGGCGAGTGACCCTGGAGCCCAATACGCACACTATGTCAGTTACACAGGAGTTAGTGGGGCCACGGTTGGGTACAACATTCCAAGTGCGTTTTGGGATTTCATGACGCAGTCCGGGTTAGTCGAGCAAAACGGAAGCATTGCCACCTCCGACCCGCTGTTCGACTGGCTCTTCGTCCTCGGTTATCCGATCGCTGATCCGGTTTGGGCACAGGTGAAACTTCAGGGGGTCAATCAGTGGGTGCTGATTCAACCTTTTGAGCGACGAGTTCTTACGTACACACCGTCCAATCAGAGCCAGTGGCGTGTCGAGATGGGCAACATCGGCCTGCACTATTTCCGCTGGCGCTATGCTGACACCCCTCAGGTCAACTTGAGCGGTGATGCGGCCTATCTTGCAATGAACCCTGGGGACACATGGGTGTACGGAACATCTGATGGAATCGACCGGACATGGCGGATCACGGGCGTGACGAATGGTTTCTCTGGGGGATCGCAACTCGTGGTCCGGCAGGAGGATATCGCCGATGGGCGCCAGTTGACCTATTGGAGTGTCACTCAAACAGGGCTGGACCTATATGGCGTCGACACTCTCGATGCGAATGGAAACACTGACCGACTCGACGGTGTATTGGCCGCCGATTCACTATTTTCCAGATCATGATCCGTACATCGGACAGTCCTGGTCGACCGAAACGACCGCGATCTCTAGCACTGGGCCACCAAAACAGGTGACGCTATCGATTCAGGTTATTGCCTGGCAGGCGGTCAGCACGCCGGCCGGTTTGAGCTATGCCTGGAGGCTCGTTGTTGTCGAGTGGACCGGAACCGATTCGACGCATCCAGACCAGACCGCCACGACTCTCTGGTTCGCGCCAAATGTCGGCATCATGCAATGGTTCACCAATGGATTCGCCGCCCAGCTGAAATCGGCGAATACTATGCCGCCTTCCTAACCCCGGTAATCGAGGTGCGCACACGAAATGCACTGAAGGAGAACGATGTCCGAGACACCTTCCTCGCAATTGCTCGCTAGCACGCAGGACATTCGACAGCGGATTCTGTCCCATCCATTTGTGCGCGGGATTGGCGACGGCACGCTTCCACTGAAGCCGTTTGAGTACTATATCCGACAAGACTATGTCTACTTAGTCGAATATGGCAGGGTCCTGGCACTGGGCGTGGCTGGTGCGCACGATCTGAACATTATGGAATTGTTCGCGGAGTTAGTTCACGCGACCCTCCAGGTCGAGATGGAGCTCCATCGGGGCTTTTGCGAGCGATTTGGTATTAGCCGCGAGGACCTCGAATCCACCCCGGTCGCACCAACGACACATGCGTATACCCGACACCTGCTGTCGGTGGCCTACAGCAGCACGACGGCCGAGTTGATGGCAGCGTTACTGCCTTGTCAGTGGGGTTACTGGGAAATAGGTCGAGACTTGGCCGCAGCGGGTCTGCCGACCAATCAACCCCTCTATTCTGAGTGGATTCAGATGTATGGCGGATCGGAGTATGAGGAATTGGCTGAACGACTGCGATCGACATTCGACGAGGTCGCAGTTCGCGCTTCCGCCGACGAAATGGCACGCATGCGCGACATCTTCATCGCCAGCAGCCGTTACGAATACGCCTTCTGGGACGCCTCACTACGAATGGAAACCTGGCCAGTCTGATCGCGGCCGTCCGGCTCGATCGAAATATTCTCGGTGATGTTGAATCGCGAGCAGAGATAGGCACTATCTCAGAAACCGATTTGTATACGGGGTAACACAAACGCCGGGGGCAGCTTGCCCCCAGCGTTGACACTTCGTCTACAACAATGAACTGACTTGGCGATCGTTAATCCCCAGACGGCGCCGAGTAGGCCATTTCGTGGGCTTTGTTCATCGCGGCCACCATCTCGTCGCCGGTCAGCAATTTTGTCGTGTGATATGCCGTGAGATGCCCGGCAGCAGTGACAGCGAGTGCACCAGCAACGGCCTCAATATCACCGGGAAGTTCGGCAATCGCTACTATGTCGAACTCACCCATCGAGAAGTAAAAGCATTCGAGTTTGCCACCGAATTGTTTCATGAGTGCCGCGACACCGGCAACACGGTCTTGCGGATGTGAGACGAACGATTTGCGAGCGTCCGCGTTGTAGGTGGCCTGGATCATATAGCGTGCTATAACGTGCCTCCCTGGCATACAGAAATTCATGCCGCCGACGTGGTTGTCGGCGGACAACATGACTATCGTTGAAATAGCCGAAAAAGTCAAACTCAGTGTTACGCTAAGTAATGGCTAGAGATTACATTATTGGGCCAGACGAAGCGATCCGTTAAGACTTACCCACGCGGAACTCCCACCGCCATGCCTTCGAGAAACGGGTAATCTCCACCGTGCCGCATACCGTCATTGTCGACCAGTACGGCCGCAGGACGCGCGAAGTGCCCGCGATACCCAGCACCCGGGCCACCTGAGTTAATGAATTCATGGACTGTGTCGACCCGATGTCCGATCTCCCGAAGTCCGGCGATAACATCAGCATCGATCCGATCGTCGGCAACAATGTGGTCTTGCGATAGGTCAACGCGCGGCGCCGATATCGCCGTCTGCACCGGCATGCTGAAGACCAGAGTGTTGAGAGCCACCTGACTGACGGCGTTACTGATCCGACGTGATCCTGGCGCACCAACCGCAAGAACCACCTTGCCGTCACGCTCGACGATCATCGGAGTCATGTTCGCCACCGGCCGTTTGCCCGGAGCCACGCTGTTCGGCGCGCCACGTCCAGGATCGAACCATTGCGCGGCGCAGTTCATGACGACGCCGGTATTACCAGCAACACCGAGTCCGGTCCAACCGCCAATCAATGTGTGTGTCATCGAAACGGCATTCCCATCGGCATCGACCACCGAAATTTGCGTCGTACCGCCACCTCCCGCCTGCTTGCCGGCTGGTGCTACTCCAACGTTTCCCGGAGGCGCGGCCCGCATGGACCGTTTGGGGTCGATCTGTGCTCTTCGGTTCGCGATGTACCTGTCTGAGAGCAACGTCTCAACTGGAACGTCCACAAAATCGGGGTCCCCGAAGTAAGCGTCCCGATCGGCAAAGGCGAGTCGAAACGCTTCAGCTATGACGTGCAGCGCATCGATCGAGTTGTGCCCAAACGTTGCCAGATCGAAACCCTCCAGCATTTTCAAGCTCTGAAGTGTCATCAGACCCGGACATGGGAGCGGGCCGGTCATCAGATCGTAATCATGGAAACGGGCACGAAGCGTCGGTACGACCGTCGGTTGATAGGCGGCCATGTCATCCATCTCGAGCAGACCGCCACGCGCCTGGACGAAATCGACGATCTGGCGTGCGACCGGGCCGGTGTAGAAGGCCTCAGGACCGTTGCGCGCGATTTCCCGAAGTGTCTGGGCCAAATCAACCTGTCGGACGACATCGGCCCCATGGGCCATTCCTGGATCACCGTCAACCAGGAATATCTCCGCCGACTTTGGGTTAGCTCGAATGCCATTCAACTCCTGAATTTGTCTGAGCGTGAGAACCCAGTTGAGCGGCATCCCTTTTTCGGCAATATCGATCGCCGGAGCCATCACCCGTTCCAGATCGAAGGTACCGAATCGCTCCAGCGCGGCGGTGAGCCCGCCGACCGTGCCGGGTACCATCGCGGCGAGACCACCCTGGAACGATACTGTCATGCGAGATTTCAACGCGTTCGGAGTTGCCTTGGCGGGAGCCCGATTGCTGAAGTCGACAAACATCGATGTGCCATCGGCTGCCGAGTAAACGAGATAACCGCTGCCGCCAATGCTGGTGTTGTACGGCTCCATGACGTTCATCACGAACGCGGCGGCCACCGCCGCGTCGACCGCGTTGCCGCCATCGGCAAGCATGCGTGCTCCGGCGAGCGCCGCCTCGTCCTGCTTGGCGACGATCATCCCGCCGTCCGAGGTGGCTCCGGTCTTATCCATCTCCCATCGTGACATGGTGAATGTCATCGTCGTAAACTCCTTCGAATGGCGCGTTCCGCATGTCAATTGCATGGTCGCTGGCATAGTGACTTCTACGAGCCACAATGGCGGTCAATCGACGGCCCGTCAACATAAGGTTTCCCGCGCGGGTATCCGTCTGCGCTCTCGTCAGCTTATTCGTTCTCGCGGTTTCGACTTGACTGTTTGTCGCGTTGCGGCCACGCTCGCGACCATGACTCCATGGAACGATGAGATGTCGCCGGAACGGATTCACCGAGAATGACACGAATTCTCTTCATCTGCGCCGGCAACGTGGCCCGGAGTCAGATGGCTGAGGCATATTACAATCACCTCTCGAGATCGAAACGGGCATCGAGCGCCGGTCTTCTCGACCACACTCCGGCCAAATATGGAATTCCGGTCAGCGAGGCTGTCGAGGTGATGCTCGAAGACGGGATCGATATCGCGCGACAGCGAGTGAAGACCCTGACACCCGACATGGTTCGCGACGCTGATAAGATCTACGTGCTCTGCCCGGAAGAAGATGTCCCAGGCTTTGTCGCAAACGTGCCCAGCTGCCATTACTGGGACATTCCGGATCCGTCAGACGCGACACTTGAGCATTTCAGACACGTCCGAGATGAAATCAAAGCCAGGATTGAGGTCCTCATCCATCCAAACGAGAACAGTTGAGTGCGTTTTTCGTGCTTCATCGAGATTTTGCGATTGACGTGGCGCGTCAGTTTTGGTAAGAACATATCTCACGAGTCCCCACGCGGCGAGGACACGAAAGACTCCGGGGAGAACCGGGAAAGGAGCACCCATGCGGGACCGATTACGACCACGTTTCTGGGTCGAAACCGTTATGTCAATGTCTAGCTTCGTATTCGCGATGCTGACTCTGTTGTGGAAAGACTGGATCGAACTCGTTTTCCGAGTTGACCCGGACCAGCACAGTGGATCGCTTGAGATGACGATCGTTCTGTCCGCCATCGCCATCACGGTCATCGCTGCGACTCTGGCACGCGCCGAATGGCGCCGCCGTGCCGTGGTAGCTGCCTAGTTTCTTGATCGCCGGCGACCAAGTTTTTGCCTGAGTCGCCGGCGATATTCTTTAGCCCGCGCGCCCGCGTCCAACCACGTTTCCGCTCTTTACGCCACTCGCTCGATTCCCATTCGAGCCCACCCCTTACGGAATGCCACTGCGCCGAACAACGACGTTGTGCACTGGCGCCGCCTACTCAGTTCAGAGTAATAGGTGCTAAAGACCGCCGTACTCATTCATCTGAACAGCGGCGAATCCAACTTCGAGCCATTCATGAGGAGAGGGTATGAGCAAGAATTCCTGTGGCTTGCACAAGCTCATTGCAGACGTGACGGTTCTTGCTGGCGACAAGGTGGCACTGGTTCGCTATGGCGGTTCAGCCGGCATCGACGGTCAGATAGCCGCAGACCGTAGCTGATCGATCCGGAGCATCAGTTGTGATGGTACCCATTCGCAAGACAGGGATGAACTGACAATGCACGAGTCCGACATTGAGCCGACCCGACTGCTCCTGATCCGGCATGGGGAGTCAACCTCGAATCGACAACGAGTTATCTCCGGCTGGTCAACCGATTCGGTTCTGACCGGACGCGGACGACGCCAGGCTGAGCGCACGGCAAACATTCTCAAATACATCGAGAAGATCGACGCCCTGTACGCCAGCCCGCTTCCACGCGCCTGGGAGACCGCCACGATCATCGGCAACGAGATCGGATTGGATCCGACCCCGGTCGATGACCTGCGTGAAATCAACGTTGGCACCGCCATGGGTCAGCCACTGGTCGATCTCACGTCCCTTTATCCGCAGCTTCAGAGCCAGGTAGATCAAGACAGCTTGCACGTGCCGTGGCCCGGAGGCGAGAGCCACGCTCAGCTAAGAGAGCGAGTGATGCGCGCGATAAAGATGATCGTGCAAGGACATTCAGGAGAAACGGTAGTGGCGGTAGCACATGGGGGACCACTGGCCTGGATCGTCACTACACTTGATGCTGACGATAACCGGACCTTTCAGGCATCCCGTCACAATAACTGTGCGATCAGCGAGATGCTGATTTGGTCCGATACGGCCGGACTCTCGGCAGAGTTGGTCCGCTTCAACGACTGCGCGCATCTTCACGACATCTGATCGCTGGACGTTCAGTCCTCCACTCCAGAAAGATGATGGTCGTCGGCGCTAAGCCGTCATCTCGGTTGCCGTGTCGACGGTGAGTTGGCTCGCGCCGCCCGAGATCTCGATGTCATATCGATCCATCGTGCTTTCATAGTCCGGATCTTCCCAACGCATCTCGCCGCCGAGGCTGCCGAAGTGCTGCGAGTCAAGTCGAATCTGGCTGGCACCATTGCGGATATGGATGCGAGAGCGCGCACCCACCGGACGATGAATGGTCACCTGGCTGGCCCCTGCACCGACGCGCACCGGGATAGTGCCGGACGGATGCGGCAAGGTCACGGTGACCTGACTCGCGCCGCCTTTGACGCTCAATGATTGGACCTTAATACTACTGAGATCGACACCTACGTGCGACGCACCGGCCCGAATCTCTATCTGCCACGGAATGGTGGTGTTTATGCGGACCTCCCCTGTGGTCCGCATCAACCAGCCAAGCTGCCAGGGAAGTGACACATTTACCTTAATCTCGCCGATGGAACGCATGCTCCACTCGAAGTGGGGTCGATTCCGATGCTTGATCGTTACCGTGTTCCCCTGCACCTGAAAGGTCGGAGCGGTTCCCTCGAAACGCGCGCGGTACAGATCAGTCAAAGACGTATCCCCACGGATCGCGACGTTTGAAGCACCGGAGGCAAAAACGAGCCGTCCATCCTCCAGGTCGTTGAGTGGAGCAGCGAACTCCCCATCGCCCAACCCGTCGTTCGAGGAACGGAGCTTGGCGGTCTCTTCGAGACCGAGCTGGTTCATACGTGTCGCGAAGTCGGTAATGAGCGAAAGTTCCCGATCGGTGTACCGTGAGATAAGACGGGTCGTCGCCTTCGTGATTGATTCAAACAGAGGTCCGATCTTCTCGTCTGCGACTCCAGGTACCGGCTGAACAATAACGCGCCGGCGGTCGGTCGGGTCCTGCTCACGACGCACATAGCCAGCCCGTTCGAGCCGATCAATCACGCCGGTAATCGCTCCCGTAGTCAAACCAGTAAGTTCCGCAAGCTGGCCAGCAGTCAGCGCACCTGTTTCACCCATGATTCCAAGGCACTCAAGATCAGTCGGGTTCAGGTCCAGCCGCTCGGCCACCGCCTGGCTGAACATGACCGATTGGGCGCTAATACGGCGCATTTCTCGATCGAGGGCACGCGTGAGATGGTCACGATCGGTGATGTCACTTGACATTGTGTCCTCCACTAGTTATCTTAGTCAGTGAGAGAATTAGCAACTAACCTTTCTGGAAATCGAGACTCTCACGAGATGATTATAGCAGGACGTTATGCGTGCCGGAAGTGGATCTCAAACATGAATCAACCGATTGCTTGCCGCTCTATCTCCGTCGAATTTGAGGAAGATAGCGTCCAGAGCGTTGCATTGAGATCACATCTCTCAGGGGACGAGACCCCGTCGACGAACTCCACGAAAGCTCATGACTCACGTCCGTCGTCCGAAACCTGGAGCGGATGTAACTATTGGACGCTCTTCGGGTTCTTAACTGATGGATGGGCTCGGCTTCCGCCGAATCATGACCTGCCGCCGTCCCGGATCGAGTCCGGCGACGGTCTCTCCGGCCACGAGGCGGTTGAGCAACTCCATCTGTGGCAACGAACCGGAGAATTCGTCTAACTGTTCGAAACCCAAACGACGATAGAGTCCAATCGCCCATTCAGCGTCACGAAAGGCAATCAGCGAGTAATGACTGCAATCCGACATCGGTATCGCCGCTTCGAGATACGCTTCCGCGAGCCGCCGGCCGATTCCTCTGCCCTGCCATTTACGAGCGACGGCCAGTTCCTCGAGATGGAGAAAGGGTCCGATCGAGAAGAAGCTACAGTAGCCGACGACCATTCTGTCGACCTCGGCCACGAACATCGTCGTTTCGTGCGCCAGCCGGTGAAGATCCTGCTCATCCCGAGGTGGCGCCTCGTCGAATGAGAAGCCTGCCTCCTGATAGCGGCTGCTCGCCGAAGTCTCAACGTCGACCAGCGCCGGGAGATCCTCTGGCTTCACAGGTCGGATGCGAACGTCACTCACCGGAGTAGCCTGATCCAGCGGTCTCTTCACGCAGTTTACCCGCGAACATTTTCAGCGATCACCCCAGTCACTACAGAATCTCCAACGCGTCGGCATCCGGCGATGGCGGATGAAGAGACGACGTCTCTCGCTGATACCAAAAGGCAGTGGAAGCAATGTCGTCCTGGAGTGGAAGATAGCGCCTTCCTGAACGCCAGCCGAGTGCCTGGATCGTCACTCGTAAATCCGACGAGAAACGAATCGGATCCCTGATGTGCCAACGATACATCCCGAAGCGCTGCTGGCTTCGATAGAGTCCGTCCGGCCGTAGAATCTGATGCAGTCCCTGGAAGGGAGTGCTGAAGACCGAGTAGCCCTGACCAGGAACGTCGAAGTTCCAGGCGCCTCCAAAGTAGTCCTCAGTTCCGGTGCCACAGATGGTTGGAAAAGTCTCATCACCGTCCAGATAGAACTTCATTTCGCCCTCACCCCACCAGCCGGAGCTATTGGTGCCCCAGGCAAGGTAGGTTCCCACGTAATGACCGCTACCGCTCAAACCATCTAACAAGATATGGTCAGTCATATAGGTGAGCGGGTTGCTACGTCGCCACTGCGCGTGAAAATAGGCGGCGTCATCCGGCACGTCGGTCAGCGCGTAGGTGATCTGATAATAGACGGTGCATTCCTGGTCCGACAGATTCTCGATCGTGACACGCGCTCCGGTACGGAAGGGCATCTCCCAGTAGCTGTTGCAGCCGCCGTGCGGGTTCACCGCAATTGGAAGTGACGAAACCTGGCTGAATTCGCCCCAACCGTTGCAGAAAAAGTCACCGACTGGAACCTCGACGGCTGGGCGCTCATCACCGTCCCAATAAAAGCGGAAGAGGAGACTGCGCCAATTCCGGGGATGCGTCGTCAGCCAAATATGCTGAATCGCCCCCATGCCGGCGATCTCCGCCAGTGTCGCCGCGGTACGAGGCGCGACGTGGATGCTGGGAGAGACCTTCCAGCCCTGTCCAAGATCGCGCGCCGCGGCGGAACCGGTCCCCTCAGTCGCCATGGCGCCTTGGCCCTTCTCACCGTTGAAGTTCTCCGGACTGATTGACCGAGTTTGCGCTGACGATAACCGCGCGAGATTCCCAAGGCCCATTCCCAAGCCATCAAAACCGGCCATTCTATGCCCTCCAACCCCAGTGTTCACGGCAAACTGAACTGCATAGTGACGATAGACGTCATGTCCCAGCGGGGCAAGATCCGGATGAGTCAATCTCATGACCCACTCCAGGACGATCGCACAGCGGAACCATGGACCATATGACAGCTTGGGGAAATACCCCCATGGATCCAGGCGTCGCGATTGGCCTTCACGACTTCGCGGCATCTAGCCCATGGGAGGACTTGCGGTCGTCGGAACTGCTGCGTGGTAATCGTCACCTCCTAGCGATCGAATCATTATGCCGAAGATGATGGTCAGGTAGAGCAGGCCGCCTCCGACCCACATCAGCAGGCCCGCGTACTCCTGGTCAGCCTGCGGCGACAGACCCCAGAGTGATTGAGCATGGGCATAAAAAGGATAGATCAAGGACCCGTCGAGCGAGAGAGTCGCCCCCAACGCTTCAGCGATCAAACCAGTCAAAAAGATCGAGCCGAGCGCGAATCCCATGCGGATCTTGTGATGGCGCGGCACAGGTTCAATAATCGGCCACCAATAGATGAGCGCGGCAGTCAGAAATGCGAGGTGCTCCAGATCGTGAATAGGTTGGTGTGAAAGGGCTGCATCGTACATCGCTGGAACGTGCCAGAAGATCATTGTGACGTTGAATATGATGAAGGCGACCAACGGATGGCTCACGAAGCTCAGGACCGATCGAACCCAGCGACGCCGAAGGACCGGTTTGAGAACCGACCCGCTCCGCTGCGGTGAGATCGCCTGAAGAACGAGTTGTACCGGACGGCCCAGCCAGATTAGCGGACCTGCCGCCTGAAGCAACAACAAATGTTGGGCCATGTGCATCAGGAGCGAATTCTCGTTGTAGACGTCAAACGGGCCAAGCAACGCTATCGCGATCGCCAGCACGCCGCTGTAGTACCAGACAGCATAGATAACCGGTGGCTTGCGTCGCCCGATCAGTCTCACCCTCCGCCAGGCGATCCAGTAGCCCAGACTCGCCAGCACCAGGCCAATAAATACCGGTGGATCGATGGCCCAGGAGAGTAGAAACGGCCTGCTTTCCGTAGATGCGTGCAACAGCGGGATGAGCATCGGCGACGGAACCTCAATTCAGGATTTCGCAACAACAGCTGCTGATGCAGATTCTGCCCACCCACACACGATGGGCCGCCCGACGAGGCGGTCGAACCGCCCGTCGTGCCGTCAGTATTGAACGCCGCAGCGGGCATCAATTCAATGCGGCAAGTGGAGACTTGTTGTGGGGTTGGATAGTTGACCGGGCCGGGTGCTGCTGACAAGCACCGCAGGCCCGGGTTATCGATCTAGCAGGTTGGCCGACGAATCAGCATGAGATTGGCCGGAGGATGAGTGATTCCAGCGGCGCTGTTACGGATTCCAGACGTCGTGGACATCTATTTCGTTGCGTGGTGGCTCACCCTGAGGATTCACACCGGCTGCCTTGAGCGCCCGTCCAACGATCGGATGCAATATCTCGTCGGTGAATCGGTCACATGCCTCTTTCGATTCCCACACGTCGAGGTAGCGCAGCCCATTCGGCAACTTCTGAACGATATGTGAAATGGACCCTATGGGCGGCAGACCGTTCGTCTTCTCCATAATCTGAGCTTTTATCTGATCATAGATCTCGGCCGTGATCGGTACATCCTGCACCCAAGCGTATGTCATCGAACAACTCCCTATCATATTCATCCGAAAACGCTTCGGATTAATATGTGTATAATAGGGCTTATGAGTGATGGTGTCAAGCGCCGATACAATTCGAGGAATCGACGGGCTTCAGCGGAGCAGACGAGGCGGAGGATATTGACGACGGCTCGTCACCTATTCGTGGACCGTGGTTATGCCGCCACCACAATGACGGCTATTGCCGAAGGAGCAGAGGTGGCTCTCGATACCGTTTATGCTTCTGTCGGCCCGAAACCGGCGCTGTTTCACCTGTTGATCGAGACGGCGATCTCCGGAGCCGATGTGCCCGTTACCGCGCTCGAACGCGACTATGTTCGGCTCATACGGGAGGAAGCGAACCCGGCACGCAAGCTCGAGATCTACGCTCAGGCGATTCCTCGTATTCAGGAACGATTAGCCCCCCTGTTTCGCGTTCTGCGGCAGGCGGCACCGATGAATCCTGAATTGCATGAGTTGTGGCAGGAGATCGCCGAGCGGCGCGCGCGCAACATGCGCATGTTCGCCACAGAGCTCATAGCCACCGGAGAGGTTCGTGACGATTTGTCGGTAGATACCGTGGCCGACATCGTTTGGTCAATGAACTCGCCCGAGTTCTACGCGCTGGTCGTCTTTGATCGCGGCTGGACGCCGGAACAGTTCGAGGCATGGCTGGCTGACGCCTGGAAGCGGTTGCTGCTGAAAAACGGCGGACGGTGAAAGCGAACGCGGTTCGCCGAGGGCGACGGAGATCCCGCGACCCTAGAATCCCCGCTGGTGGCTGACCGTGAGTTTTGTCACTCCATTTTGGCCTGCCGCGTCCAACGTCGCCGAAGCTCTCAGTCCACCCCGAACTTGATAATGCCATCCCGGATCGCCTGGGTCGTGGCTTTGTCGGCACTATAAACCCGTGTACGTGCTGAATGAAGCAACGCGATTGACGTTCACTGGTCTTCCTGCGATGATCCGCAGGTTGTTCAACGCAACCGGATGGATCAGGGAGCATGGACCCGTGGCCTTTCGCCTTTGTTGATTATTACGAAGACCTCGGGGTCTCATCGAGCGCCTCGCTTCGCGTCATACAGAAGACATCAACAGAAGAATCGATCGGTCAGATCGCACATTTCGAGCGTCACCGCGGACCCTCAGATCACCAGCGGACGACTCCAGAGGATCGATAACCTCGAGTCGTCGAACCGAACAAACATCCTCCTGACACGCCGACTTCAATCCTGCGACGATTTTGTCGCGCTATACCTGCTACTTCTGAACTGAATCTGGGAGGAATCGTCCGTGGTGATGGCGGCGCATCCGAGTTCGTCAATAGTCAGTCGATCCGTTCAGTCGACCCGGGCGGCGGCCAACGTCGCAGTCTTCCTCCTCAAGGTCCTCCCGATGCTCCCCTCCAGACCACTGAACTGGGTGACATCTACACCGATCGTCGAACAGTTGACGTACCCGACGCTCACCGATGCGGCCCATGGTGATCTTTATCGTCCCAGCACTCCTGGCCCACATCCCGGCATGGTAGTTTGTCTCGGAGTCGTGCCATTCGAGGTTGATCACCCGCAGGTTCCGCGTCTAGGCGAAGCCCTCGCACGTTCGGGTTTCGCGGCGCTGCTCTACTGGTCGCCGGCAATGCGCGATCTCCGGCTCGATCCTGCTGACAACGAGAACATCGCTCTGGCGTATGACACGTTGCTTCAGCAACCGTTCATCGATCGAACGCGGAGTGGTCTGCTCGGAACTTGCGTCGGAGGGTCGTTTGCGCTGATGGCAGCAGCCAACCCGCGTATCCGGGAACGCGTCGCCTTTGTGGTTTCTTTCGCACCGTATGGATCGATGTGGACCCTGGCACGAGATATCGCAAGCTCATCTCGACTGATCGGCGACGTCCGCGTACCCTGGGAGGTCGATCAGCTTACTCGTAAGGTTTATGTCCATTCGCTGACAACGACTCTGGAGCCGCGCGAGGGGGATCTCTTGCAGCGCGCGTTCAGCGATTCGAGCGTCGTAGCTGATCCAGCTTCCTTGTCAGAGGATGGACGATCCATCTATCGATTGTTCAGTGCCCGAACGATCACTGAAGCCGATGACTCATTGCGACAGCTACCAGACTCCCTGCAGCAACTCCTGGCCGCCATGTCACCAATAGCGTACCGTGACGACATCGAGGCTCCGAACATCATCATCGGCCACGATCGGGATGATGCCGTGATCCCGGTGAACGAGTCACGGCAACTTCAACTCGCGCTCTCTGGGCGCGGCACCGTTCATTACACCGAGTTCTCGATGTTCCAACACATGGATCCGACCAAACGAGGCCTATCTCCGATCAAGCTCGCCTGGGAACTGGGCAAGTTCTACCGCTATCTCTACCCGGTCTTTCGTTGCGCGGTGACTTCCTGACGGCCGGAGCGAGAGTAGACGCGCTGGAGATCAGTCACGGTCGCGAAGAACATCAAAGTCCACACTTAAATTAGCCGACGATTCAACGGCACGCTGGAACAAATCCGGCGCCGCAATAAGACGTGTCACCCGGCACAAACACGGCGCGGCTGTTCACTTCCTGAATCAGGAACGCGCTTTCAGGCGCGCGAGCGAGCTTCCGCGCGAACAAGAGTCGGCGCCAACCGCCAGGTAATGGCCAGTACGATCAGCACCACACTGCTCCCATAGACCGCACTCATCCACGGTGTGCCGGTGTCGGTTCCCGTTCCCAGTCCATGCAGCAGTGTCAGCCCATAGATCGGGTAGGCTAACCCATGCAGGATGTGCCATGCCCGATAGCCGATCCAGCGGCGTACCCAGACACTCGCACCAATCGCCAGACCCAGCTCGATCGCGATAACTCCCAGACTCATCCAGAACGGCCGGTACCCTCCGCTGAACGGGATCACCGCGTTCTTCAGCGAGACGTGCGCAAACGGGTCCAGCATGATCGTCGCCACGTGAATCACCGTGAAGCTGAAGAACGTGATCGTGAACCAGCGATGCATCGCATCCACGACCATCCGCGGCCAGTTGGTGGAGTACCAGCGCCGGTTCATGGTGATGCCGAGCGCCACCGACAGCGTCAGCAGGATGAAGGCGACGATGCCGCTGCCGCGTGCCACGTACCAGAGTAACGAGGTCGTCGTTCCACTCATCTCATATCTCCTGTCAGGACGACGCGGTTTTCGTGCGGAACGATGACGAACTCTGAGATGATGAATTAGTCGTCGTCGACGGTGCGCTCAACGAAGCCGTCTGTGAAAACGTGGTTGCGGTCGACGTCGGTGCCAAATTTATCGCTGTGCCTTGCTGCACGATCGCAGTCGTTGTCTGGGCAGACGCTGCGCTCGCTGTGGACTGGCTGTGATAAGCGGCGAGCGAGGTGAAGGTTGCTATGCCAATGAAGCTGACGCTTACGAGAAGCCGGCGCAGCGATCGAATTCGGCGGGCGATCAGCTCACGCTGCGTCGGGCCGACATGCGACGGAATGCGGCGGTCCTTCTGATACCACTCGGGAAACGGTGGACGATTTGGTGTTGTCATCGGAGTTCTCTACTTTCTGTTTTGTGAGGGAATAATCACCCTTTTCTTGAGGAAACCATTCCCAGCCATGAGACTTCTGTGACTATCCTTAGAGTTTCCTGGGAGTTCTGGATCCATGTCGATGTGCCGTCATCGGTGCGTTTCCTCGGATCTTCAGCTAGACTCAAGCGTCGGGAAGCGATATGTCACGAATTACAGGCCGTGTAGACGAGTTGGAGACGATGATTTCGCCACACAGCAAACCTCATGTTATGAACGATCAACTCCGACAATTCATCCAGCGGATGCCCAAGGTGGAGCTTCACGTCCATCTCGAAGGAACGATTCAGCCGGGGACGCTGCTGGAGTTGGCGCGGCGCCACGACGTCGATCTGCCCGCCAATGACGCGCAAGGCATCTCGGAGTGGTATCGCTATCGCGACTTCCCGCATTTCATCGAGATCTGGCTGGTAATTAACAGTTGCCTGAGGGACGGCGCCGACTTCGCCCGCATCACCCGCGAGCTGGGTGAAAACGCCGCCGCGCAGCACACGCATTACCTACAGGTCAGCTTCGTTCCCTCGACGCATCTTCGCTTTCAAGGCGTGCCTTATGACGAGGTATGGGACGGAATTCGCGAAGGAGCCACCCGGGCGGAGAAAACGTTCGGGGTGCATATGGAGTTTGTGCCCGACTTTCCGCGTAATCTTCGTACGGGCGACGATGGATCGGTCGAAGCGACAACCGAATGGGCTATCGCACATCAAGAGGAGGGAATCGTCGCGCTGGGTCTGGGAGGCTACGAGGTTGGCAATCCTCCCGAGCTCTTTAGCGAGATCTTCACATACGCGAAGGCGAAAGGCCTGCGCTCATGGCCGCATGCCGGCGAGACAGAAGGGCCGGCAAGCATTTGGGGCGCGGTGAACGCCCTCGGCGCGGATCGCATCGCCCACGGCATTCGCGCAGTCGAAGATCCAGCGCTGGTCGCCTATCTCGCCGAGCATCAGATCGGCTGTGACGTCTGCCCGACCAGCAATGTCCGTCTCGGAGTCTATCGCTCGATGGCCGATCACCCGATCCGCCGTCTCATCGACGCGGGGGTGCCAGTCACCATCAACTCGGACGACCCGCCGATGTTCAACACCAGCCTCACCGACGAGTTCCATGCGCTGGCTGGCGTGCATGAGTTCACAGCGTCCGAGCTCTCCAACCTGGTGCGAACCGGTGTTGACGTGAGCTTTCTCGGCGACGGCGAAAAACTGATGCTCCGAGAGAAGATCAAGCGTGAGCTGCGGAACGCCGCCGCTCAGACCGGCGTCGATCTCCCACCTGTCAGCTGATACGCGTAGCACCTACGGCGTCGACGTCGTTGGCGCTGTAATCGCGATCGACGACGAATTGAAGTCGATATTGTGGTTGATCATGTAATGATGATCAGCCACCATCGCTTCGCGTCGCAGCAGATGCGTCTGTGTTCCAACCCACCACGCGTACCAGGCAGCCCCCTGACCGGGCCCGGCCGGAACCGAGAACGTGATAATCTGGCATTCTTCCCCGTCAACCACCTGAGTGCGGCCTAAGGTGAACTCAGTGGCCCCGGTGTAGTAGGTGGTCACGGTGTGCGGGAACTGGAACACGTCGACCCGCTGATCCTTGGTCCACGGCTCATTTCCTTGCCGGTACCACTGAGTCTTGCCAATTGCGACGGACGAGGCGTTTGAGCTAGTCTGATAGGCAAACATGTTGGGCGCCTCATACTCGTTCTGGGTGCTAACGCTGTTGCCGACTCCATCCGACAGCGTCTGCTCCGTCCTCATCGAGCTAAGCGTCTCAATCTTCGTGATCGCTTGCTGGTAGATGTTGCTGGCCATTGGATCGTTCGCACGGTGACGGAGTCCGCCCACCAGGAGCGGGTCCGGAACCATGAAGAAGAACTGCGCGTTCGCCGTCGACCCCGAACCAAGCATGAAGATGAGCTTCAGATCCCACCAGCCCTGCACGGTGAGAGGTACGTCCGAACCGGTGAAGTGACCGGATGCATTGGTCTGAAGCTGGCGGTCCGGCAGATCGATGGCCCGCTCGAGCATGGTGAACTGAGCTACCACGTTGCTAACGCCTGAAACCGGTCTCTCTTGGGAATCGGTCAGCCAGGCCTCAATCTGGTTCGGGCCATCGTGCACTGGATCAATCACAACGTGCGCGATCTGGTTGCCGTCCACCGACTGGCTGAGCCGCAGTGGGATCACTTTGACCGGCTGTGGCGGCGCCCAGAGCGACAGTATCGATGCGACCAAGATGGCACTGGCGCCGAAGGCAAGCTCGATGCGCAAAGCGCGAACAAATGACACCACCCGGTGAAGACCTGAATGCACCGCGCGCCGGTTTAGCCAGGCAAAGACGAATATTCCAACCACAAAGACGACCTTGACCAGCAGGATCTTGCCGTAACTGCTTTGCGTGAGGCTGGCGAAGGATGGCAATGTAATGCCCGCATTGATAATTCCTGACCCAATTGCCAACGGTGCCAGGACGAAGGCTGTTCGAGAGAATCGCCGCGCCTGCTTTGATATTTCACCGCGCTCAGATTTCGGCAGGAGCGCGAGTAGAGCCAGGCCGCCAATCCAGAAGGCGACCGTCTCAACATGAACAATCTCCGAGACAATCGCCGGAAAACGATCGGTCGTGCGCGCGGCCGCATGGCTGGTCAACGCGAGCTCGACAATCGCCGCACCGCTTAGCAGCATGCCGATGAGCGACATCCATGTATCTTTTCGATGCCCGACGACAATCGCGGTCACCAGCAAGACGATCGTCGCTTCGAGAATCAGGCGTGCAAGCCAGGACTGCGGCATGATCGAGTACGTATCGGCCAGGGATTGCGATGGCAGGCCAGCACCGGGCCAGAATGCGTTGACCGGCAGCAGAATCAGGTCGGACGCCACAGCCAGCAGCGCACCTCCGATGACGATCCACCAGCGCGTCGCGTCCAAGCTGATCCCCAACATGCCCAGCAAGAACCAACCGGACGGGATCATCAAACCGAGGAAGACAAGCCACCGCAGCACAACCGCCGCAGCCGACGGATGACTGTTGGTCGTTGCCGCTGCGCCCGGCAAACGCGACACACCGACGGTGAAGGTGAAGGTCCCGTGGATCACGTGTCCGTCGTCGCTCGATATCGAGGTCCAGGCGACGGTGAAGGTACCGTCCGACAGCGGCCGCAATGACACGGTCAGGTGGGTAGGATCGTTCGGGTCCACCACGTTATCGCCCTTATCGACCTCATGCCGTTGGGCGTCGTAAACCTTGATGGTTGACCCAGAAGGGGTTAGTCCCTCGGTGAACCAGAGTTCCACCCGCGCGGGGCCGCTCCCCAGCGCCGCCCCCTGACTTGGTTGGCTGCGTTCGAGTTCGGCGTGGGCGCTGGACGGCGTCGGTTGCAGAACCAACGCCAACGCGAGGCTGACGAGCATAAGAAGAGGAGCTAGCCAGCACCGGCGATTCAGGATGTAGTGAGGATGCATGCAAGAAGCTCCAGAGTTGCGTCGTTTGATTGCAGGTTCAATGTCGTCGGACAGCACCACCAGACCCGGCATGTACTCACTTGTCATGGCACTCGGTCGCATCGATCGATCACTTAGAACCAATCGGTTTCGACCACAGCTGGGACGCGACGCCATCCATTGTGATACCACAATTGGTTGCTTGAATCACACCGACTGCGTGTTCGGCCCACCGTAGCTTATATCGCGAGAATGAGATGTCGATTGCCGGCGACAACGCAATGAAATTCGACAGCGACGGTACAATCTGACAGACTCTGGTTCGACATGGAACGTGGATGTACTTGTTCGCAAAAGGAAAGACGACCGAACCGATGGAACCACAACCCGAGAACCTCGACCCGACTACGAGTGAACAACCGGTCGAAGCAGCGGCTAGAACGTCCATCCTCTCCGGGGATGAGAAGCTGTTCTTATTTCTCGCCTGCATGCTCATCGGATTTATCGGCGTGCTTATCGGATTCGTTCCCCTGGTAGCGGTGGCCATGATCGGGCCGGTCCTCATCGCCATGCTGACCTAACGACCCCACTTGCACCGCACTCTGCTAGTATCCCCCACGCAATCGATCTTTCGGTCTGCAATGTTGTGGCACAGCTGGAAGAGGCTACCCGCTTGGATAAATCGCGTCACGCTGTCGGGATTCCGTCACCCTCATGAATCGATCCTCGGCACTGGTGGCGCTACGTCATCGCGACTTTCGTTTGCTCTGGGCCGGACAAGCGGTGTCGCTCCTCGGCACACAAGTTCAGACCGTGGCGTTGGCCTGGCTCGTCTACTCACTCACCGGTTCTGCTGCCCAGCTTGGCGGCCTCGGCCTGGCACGCGCTGTTCCGACCATCCTGCTGTCACTCTTTGGCGGCACCCTTGCCGATCGCCGGGACCGCCGCAAACTACTGATCATCTCTCAAGGCATTTTGGCCGCGCTCTCGGCGCTACTGGCTATTGCTGTCAGTTCCGGGATGACGAGCATCCTGCTGCTGGATGGATTTGCCGTAATCACCGCCGCGGCGTCCGCGTTCGAGAGTCCCGCAAGCCAGGCATTTATCCCACAGCTCGTACCACGTAACCACCTCGCCAACGCGTTGACGCTCAACGTCCTGTCGACCGATACCGTCGCTGTGGTGGGTCCGGCCATTGGCGGCATCGCCATCGGCGTGCTCGGTGTCTCGGCCGCCTTCTGGATTGACGCCACATCCTTTTTCGCCGTGGTTGCCGCGCTGCTGGTAATGAGGACTCGTGCCGCGGCACCGAAGGCGGAAGGTCATCCGATGCGAGCGCTACTCATCGGACTGAATTTCGTGCGGGAGCGGGGCATTCTCTGGCAGCTGATGGTCATCGATTTCCTGGCTACTTTGCTGATCTCGCCGACCGGGCTGCTACCGGTCTTCGCGCGCGACGTCCTGTCGATGGGCCCAACCGGGCTCGGCATCCTCTACGCCGCTCCGAGCGCCGGAGCGGTGCTTGGAGCAGGGCTGATGGCCTTCGCGCCAGCGCCGCGACGACCTGGACGAATGGTTGCCATCATGATCGCCGGGTATGCCGCTGCTCTCGGGCTGTTCGGCATCTCCAGCTGGATCGGAATAGCACTGATTCTGCTTGGGATGGGTGGCGGGCTCGATGCCGTCAGCATGGCCATGCGCCACACGGTCCGCCAGCTCGCAACGCCCGACGAACTCCGTGGGCGTATTGGATCTCTAGCGGACGTCTTTTCGGCCGGCGGGCCACGGCTTGGCGAATTTCAGGCGGGGATAGTTGCCAGCGTTATCGGCGCACCTGGCGCCATGGTCGCTGGCGGCCTCGCTTGCCTCGCAATGGTTGCCAGCTCCCGCTTCTGGGCACCACAGCTCTGGAACTACCAGGATGATGACCTCCACCACACGGTCGCGAGTCATCCGACCGGCATCACCAACGACGACTGAGATGGCTCATAGCTACTCTTGTTCCGGGTCATAGGGGATGGCTCGTGCCCATTCGTCAGCCGTCGTTCGCGCCACTACCACGACGACTGGCTCGCTATCGCTCAGATTATGCGCGCTGTGGGGCACTCCGGACTCGACAAAGATGAAATCACCTGCCCCGTTGATAAGCGACTTGGCCAAACCTGGCCCAAAGCGATGTTCGAGCCGACCCTCCAATACATAGAGACCGACCTCATAGCCATCGTGAATGTGAGCTTCGATCGACTCACCAGCCGGCAACCGCGCCACATTCATCGAGAGAATTTTCGACCCAACCGTCTTCTCTGACAGACCAAGGTTATAGTGAGCACTGCTCCACTGCTCGTTACCGGCGCCCGCGCGAATCGTCGAAAATCCGCCTAACCGCTCGACGAGCGGATTCATCTCGGATTGCGTTCCAGACACGTTTCCCTCCCCGCTTGATGGATTGATTCATCGGAGCGCATCGTACCTCCGTCACTGCCGTCTTCGACCTTAACCGCAGCGAACTGTGTTCTGCTTCATCCGATTCTAAGGTTTCTCACAGGTTGTCGTCGTACGATTCTCGCGATACAGATGAAACGAAAATGGAGTTGGCGGGGAGCCAGCAAGAACAGGCACGTATATGAAGAAACTCGTTGTCGCCGTGCTGATCATCGGCACGTTCACCATGTACAGTTTCACGCATCAGCCGCCGAGTATTTCCGCACTCGTCGGGTCACCCACCGTCAATACCGGTTCCGTGGTCAACGTCGTTATTCCGACGCCCGCGGGTGCTTCAAGCTCGCCTCCAACATCGACCGCGGTTACCCTGGTACCGACGGCTCCAAGCACGCCGACGCCGGCTGCGCCGGATCCAGTCGCGAGCACCACCAGTGCGACGTCGCCGACCCCGACACCAAGACCTACGCGAGCCGTCGTGCCGACACCGACCACGCCCCCCAACGGACAATTCAAGGACGGTTCCTACACCGGCACCATCGCCGACGCCCAATGGGGTTACGTGCAAGTGAGGGCGGACATCTCGCAAGGCCGCATCACCAACGTACAGTTCCTGCAGTTTCCGAGCGATCGGTCGCGATCGGTACGGATCAATCAATATGCCGACCCCGCGTTGATCACTGAGGCTATTCAGGCGCAAAGCGCGCACGTGGATGTGATAACCGGAGCGACCTATTCGAGCGAAGCATTCATGCAGTCTCTTTCGAGCGCCCTCGCACAGGCCGGGGCGTAAGACGGCCATCTGATGAAGCAGTGTCGTCTTCTAATGGGAATGCCAATCACCGTGGAGATACTCGATCCCGAGGTCACGGCAGAAGTCATAGAATCCGTGTTTGCCTACTTTGGATCTGTCGATGAGACCTTCAGCACCTATAAAGAGACCAGTGAGATTTCGCGGTTGAACCGTGGTGAGATCGGTCTGGATGCGTGCTGCGATGACGTCCGCACGATTCTGGCGTTGAGTGCTCAAACCAAGCAGCAGACCCAAGGCTACTTTGATATCGAGCGAGACGGTTCTCTCGACCCGTCCGGCATAGTCAAGGGTTGGGCCATCCAGCAGGCTGCGAATCGACTGCGATCTGCGGGCTGGCACAACTTCTACGTCGATGCCGGTGGGGACATTCAGGTTGCCGGGGAAAAAGACGGACGACCCTGGCGTGTCGGAATTCGCAATCCTTTCCGACAAGATCAATACGTCAAGGTTCTGGAGATCAGCGATTGTGGAGTGGCGACTTCGGGAACGTCAGTCCGCGGACAACACATCTACGATCCGTTTCAGCCTGACGTGCCGCTGTTGGAGGTGCTGAGTCTAACTGTGGTCGGCCCAAACGTTTATGAGGCTGATCGGTTCGCGACAGCGGGATTCGCCATGGGACGTATGGGTATCTCGTTCATCGAATCCCTACCTGACTTCGAAGGCTACATGATCGATTCAGCTGGGCTCGCAACATATTCGAGCGGGCTTGAAAGGTATGTCGCGAACGAATGATGCGCCCAATTGACTCCATCATCGATCAGATAACGATGTACCGGCTGACGCTCTACATCCTCTTTGTCTACGTCTTCATGGGCATCGTACTGGCGTTTACCGGGAGGCTTGCTTTCTCGCCCGGAGCTTTGCTCGTTTCGGCCACATTTTTTGTTGTGATGTGCTGGACCTCGAACACGATTCTCGCCGCTATTTTCAATGTGCCAACCAACGTCGAATCAGCTTTCCTGACAGCCCTCATCCTGGCCCTGATCTTCGATCCGCCGCATTCGACGAGTGATCTGATGGTGCTGGGTTGGGCGGCAATTTTGGCGATGTCTTCGAAGTACATCCTGGCGATTCACAATAAGCATCTCTTCAACCCAGCGGCAGTCTCTGCCGTCATCATCGGCTATGCGCTGCAAGACCCAGCCAGCTGGTGGGTGGGCACCTCAAGCATGCTCCCTGTGGTGGTGATCGGTGGCCTGCTGATCGTGCGTAAAGTGCGCCAGGAGAACCTGGTCGCAAGCTTCCTGGCGGCGGCTCTCGTTGGGGAAAGCGTATTTGGCCTGCTTCACGGCACATCGGTTTCGCTCGAGCTACGGCGGTTTCTGATTCAAACGCCACTTCTCTTCTTTGCGTCCATCATGCTGACCGAGCCGCTTACCGCTCCTCCGACAAAGCAGCTGAAATCGATCTATGGGCTGCTTATCGGCTTCCTTTTCGTTCCGCAGGTCCACCTGGGATCGATCTATTCGACACCCGAGATCGCTCTGGTCATCGGCAACCTGTTCTCGTATCTGGTGAGCCCAAAGAAGAAGTTCATGCTTGCGCTTCAGCGCAAGACCAAGCTTTCACCTGACACGGTCGACTTCGCGTTCGCGGCGCCGAACTCGATCGCGTTCGCGCCTGGCCAGTACATGGAGTGGACGCTCGATCATACACGTGCTGACAGCCGTGGCAATCGTCGGTTCTTCACGCTTGCCTCCTCACCAACCGAGAACACGCTTCATCTTGGGGTCAAGTTTTACGAGCAGGGGAGTACCTACAAGCGGGCGCTGTGGAGGCTGAATCGCCGCACGACTCTCCTCGCCGGACAGATCGCCGGGGATTTCACCCTCCCAGACGACCCCAACACGAAGCTCGTCTTCATCGCCGGCGGGATCGGTATCACACCGTTTCGGAGCATGTTGAAGTATTTGGTCGACACCAAGCAGCGACGGGACGTTGTCCTGTTCTACGCGAACAAGACCGTGGGCGATATCGTCTACCAGGATGTTTTGACCGAAGCCAACAGAAAACTCGGCGTTCAGACGATTTACACGTTAACCGACACATCCTCAGTTCCCCGCAACTGGTCCGGTCACGTGGGCCGGATTGACCCGAACATGATCGCGCGGGCCGTGCCTGATTACCGTGAGCGAATCTTCTATCTTTCAGGACCACCGGAGATGGTTCGTTCCTATGAACGCATGCTGAAACGAATGCATGTGAGCGGCAGACAGATCAAGAAGGACTTCTTCGCTGGTCTGGTCTGACACGGCAAGATGAGTCGGACGTATTTTAGTCTCTTGCCTCCCCGCTCAGTCCCACCGTTACCACCAGTGGAGCTCATCTCCACAGGCCGGGAGCACAGTCGCAGGACGAGTGTGCTCAGAATTTCGCCGGTACAACCAACTCATCCGGTAAGTCCGGGTCAGAAATCCTATGGCTGGCACGCCTGAGTCATCAACTTCGCTGTGTCGGCGCCGTTGTCGACTCTCGTCACGTTTGCTTTCTGGATGCCCATTGGTTCGAAGGGTGGTTGGGACTGAATGTCCGGGCTCGCCAGGTGCAGGCTATAACATCCGACGAAAGTCTGGTCGCTTCCGTCAGCCATCGTTGCCACAATCCTGGCCGGAACCGATGCGTAGCGTTGACCAGCTCCGGCGTCGGTCTGAACGTTACCGATTGTCAGTGCGACAGATTTGGTCAGAGCATATCCTTGCTGAAACTGATCGAAGGGGGCGAGCTGTGATGCATCGGTGTTTGGCTCCCAGTACGAGTAGGCGCGCGCATATTCGTCGCGATTGATCGCATTGTAAAAGGATCGAATCACCTCGGCGCCATCGCTCCGATTGTCAAGATAGTTGTTCGCACTGATGTTATTTGGATTGGCCGCGGGTGTCACTGTGGCTCCCGAGCCACTACCCGGCTGATCGTTACAGGCTTTGGCCAGCAGATCCTGAGCGCTGGCGATACTGGCGACTTGGTCGATGGTAGCCGACTGAATCGCCAGCGGTTTAAAAGGCGGGCTGGTCTGGTTCGCCGGGTTCCCGAGATGCAGGGTGTAACAGCCGACGAAAGTCTGCACACCTGAATCACTGGTCTTGCTTTGAAGCTCCACCGGTACCGAGTAATAGATGTGGCCTAATCCAACACCTTCGCCGACTGAACCAAACGTCACTCCCACATACAGGGTTGTCGCGTAGCCTTGCTGGAATTGATCGAAGGGTGGCAGCTGTGATATGGGTGTCCCAGCGATCCAATAGGAATACGCTCGTGCGTACTGCTTCGAGTTGATCGCGTTGTAGTAGGAACGTATCACCTCTTCGGCCGTGCTGCGATCGTCGAGGTACTCAGCGGACGATCCGGCGGTTGGAGTTCCCGCTGGATTGGTCGTGGTGCCCGACCCGGAAGAGGTGGCGGTGGGCTGCGGGGTAACTGCGCCCGTAGCGGCGGTGGCGATCACGGTACTGCTCGGTGTCTCCGACGCGACCGTGCTCGTCGCGGTCGACGATCCTACTACTGGGGTTGAAGCCGTGGTACCAGTCGACTTCGACGGTCCACTACAGGCTGTCAGGAACACCGCTCCAAGAATCATAACTATCAGAAAAGACATCGCGCGCGGAAATTGGCCTCCTTCTTCGGTCAATCGCTTCATCCGTTCATTTTCAATTCGCGTGATATCGATTTTCACTTGAGATTCCTCGCAAAATAGCTCCTGGCACCCTACCGCAATTCGCTCTTCCGACGTCCTCGGCCTTCAGACAGAGCCGATCTCTTTTCGCGATCGATACATTCGCCGTCGATGCGACATTCGGATCCGGTCACCATCAGAAGTAGAGCGCTGCATATTTTCTGAGACGCATAGTGAAGGCAGAAGTTACCGTCGAGGTCGACCTGAGCCACCGCTATCCGTTCGCCGTCTTGCCGGGTATGATGTACAGGTGTAACATTGCAACAGTTGTTTCGTTGGAGTAAATAATGTCAAGTACACCTTGGTTGCTCCTGGTCTATCGCGTCCCGACCGAGCCCGCCAGCAGGCGGGTCACTGTTTGGCGTGATCTCAAGCGACTCGGGTCGCTCTATCTCCAGCAGTGCGTTTGCATCCTGCCTGACCAAGCCGACATTCGATCGGACGTCGAGCGGATTGTGGAGAAGATTGAATCACTCGACGGTGAGCACACTCTTTTCGAGATTCCCCGGCTACGAGAGGGCGATGAGGAACGCATAGTTGAGTCCTTTCGGACGCTGCGTAACAAGGAATACCAGGAGATCATCGAAGAGTGCGAAACGAAGTTTGTCAAAGAGGTTGAGTTCGAGCATTTCCGGCAGAACTACAGCTTCGAAGAGGCAGAGGAGATTGGCCAGGATCTGGACAAGATTCGACGGTGGTTCGACCGGATCGTGACCCGTGATTGGTTTGGTGCCGACAAGCGCCAGGAGGTGGAAGTCTGGATTGAGCGCTGCGCGGAACTCCTCAGCGACTTCGAACACGACGTCTACGAAAGAAATCCAGACGATGCACCGAGTGACGCGCTCGAAGGTTTACGAATGGCCATTTCGCCGCGTCCACTGACTCGCGACGAGTCCGCAACTAAGTCATCCAATAAGGGGGAGGAGACTGGAACATGAGTGTTGCTTTTCTTCTGGTGGCCGCGTTCCTCGCGTCCGCCGTGGAAATGGTCGAGGCGCTCACAATCGTGCTTGCGGTAGGCATCACACGTGGTTGGCGTTCGGTATTGATCGGAGTCGGAACGGCGGTCGTTGCGCTATCCATCGTGGTCGCGCTACTAGGCCCGGCGCTGACCCGAATCCCGATCAACGGCCTGAGGGTCGTCGTAGGTACGCTCCTGCTGATATTCGGATTGCAGTGGCTGCGAAAAGCGATCCTGCGTTCCAGTGGCTATAAGGCACTTCATGATGAGGACGCGATCTTCCAGCGCGAGCTAGCGGAAGCGCAGACCGCCGGCACAGTGGTGCGAGCCAATCTGGATTGGTATGCGTTCACCCTTTCATTCAAAGGCGTCTTCCTCGAAGGACTCGAGGTAGCCTTCATCGTTTTAACGTTCGGTAGCACTCAGGGAAACATTCCGTTGGCGGCCGCCGGAGCAGCCGCGGCTATTTTGGTCGTCGGAATCGCTGGAGTTTTAATCCACGCCCCGTTGAGTCGAGTTCCGGAGAACACGATGAAGTTCGCAGTTGGTGTGATGCTGACAACCTTTGGAACCTTTTGGAGCGCTGAAGGAGCCGGAGTCAACTGGCCGGGCAGCGACCTGGCGATCCTCGGGATTCTCGTGTTCGTGTTGCTCATCTCGTTCGGATTCGTTGCCTCGCTGAGACAACAGCGCGCTCGCCTGGTAATCGCCGAGAAAGAGGTTGCCTGATGAGCTACGTCGTTCAGTTCTGTCGCTTTTGGTACGACTTTGTCGTTGGTGATGATTGGTCTGTCGCGGCAGGCGTCGTCACGGCGCTGGCAATCACCGCCTTGCTGGCGCATCGCGGTGTGACAGTCTGGTGGTTAATGCCTGTGGCGATCACCCTTGTTCTTGGAATGTCACTCTGGAGGGTCAGCCAAAGTACTCGCTGACGAACCGGCAGGTCCAGGGGAGGGGGCGATATTCTTCTTGTCGTCTTCAACCCACATAAAACCGGTGGCGGATCAGTCCGCCACCGCCTCGATAGACATTCACTTGTCATTCACTGCTAGCGATACGGGCAATCAGGTGCCGAAGTGAGAACCCAACTACCATCCGACTGCTGCTCGTAGACATGGACCCGTGTGATCTCAGTCTGGCTTCCGTCCGCGAGTGTCACCGTGAAGGTCGCCGTTACCGTTTTCACTGTGCCATCCACCTGAACGTCGCGAGTCACTGAATCGACGGTCGCGCCATCCGGTAGCCCGGCGAACATACCACCCGCAGCCTGCGGACCAGGGGTGTTCGCTGTGTCGACGTGCAACTGAAGACGGTCTTGCGTCTGCAGCATATCGCCGGTGGCCTGCGGTCCGGTGGTATTAGCTGTATCGACGTGCAACTGCAGGCGGTCTTGCGTCTTCAACATATCGCCGGTTCCCGGCATAACGCTCGTCTGCGAAATCTGCTGCCCGTAGCCCGATTTCGGCCCCTGAGCTGCAGCGACTCCAACGACCAGAGTTACCGCGAGTGCCGCGATAACGGTTGCAACCACTACGAAGCGTTTCATCACTTACTCCTATCTTTCGTTCCAACTCTTGATAGTCTCTGCACCCGCTCGTCCTTCTGAGATCGGTCGGGCGCTCTTCCTATCTGTCTCTACTGTAAGCGGGGCCCCTCAAGAACTAACCAGGCTACAGATCAAGATTTGGTCAAGAGTTCAACGACGCGCGCGATATCAGGATCGCAGCAAAGCGACGGAACTCCGGCAGGGGGTCGTGGATGGCCCAAATACCCTGTACGTACGCAATTTCGCTACATACGGCTGAAGAAATGGTAACGGCTCTGTAATGCGCTGGAGTGCAAATTCAACGCGCATGTCACAGGGACCGGACTATGATCACCTCAGGTGAGAAGCCTTAGACAACGGGGGAAAGTTCGATGGCCATTTGCATTGCGAGAACCGATCAATCCAATCATCACGATGATGTACTGCGGGTGCTACGACAACTCGTTTCCGGAGAAGTCAACGGTGACGGGACTGAGTTCTGCTTCGATGTTCAAGGGCACCGATACTCGATCGTGAAGCCCAGCGGCAGTATCGGCAACACTGATGAACTATCGCTCGCCATCTATAACGATCTTAAGCTCAGCCAATACATCGCCGAGGACGACAACCTCACCACGCGGGAGGCACGTCATTTCACGCTTACGACACGGGGTCGGCAATTCGTGGCCGCTCTGGCTGATTAGTAGAAGCGGCGAATGCCGCTTCCACGACTCCTTCCTCAACTGCTGGACTCCACCGCGTTCTTTCGCGCCGCGACCAATCCTGTCGGATTTCCGCTTTGTTATCCTCATAAGAATATCTCCCAAAACATTGGGCTCGCCTGATGTCTTGTTGTCACGTAATATTTAGCGGAATCGGTCGTGACCGTCCGATCGACCGCAACCCAATTCGCGCGTGAGCGACGAAGCGATCGCGAGGCAGTGAGTTCACGTTTCGTCGGAAATAGGGACGGCAGGTTGACACGTTTGTTAGAAGAAGAGGGTTCGCGGCCGAATCATTCGACGCGTATTGATGGGAGTTGTCCTCGGGGTCGTTGTGTGGATCATGACGCCACGCCGGGCGGAGGCACTTCAGCAAACACGTTAATGTTTTGTATGAATCGTTACATTCATCGCGCTCGTACGTTATATCAAGGGAAGTACTACCGGGATTGTCTCTGGACTACGGTGTCTGGACGACATCTCCGCATTCAGACAGGGTTCGGCAAATCCTGCATCAGCGATATGCTGCGGGAGCCGGATGGGAAGGGACAAGCTGTGGCACTATCCAAGCGGCTCCCGCCGGTCGTGGCGGCATTTCTTATCATGGTTGTGCTCGGCGCTGGAACGGTGTTGACCAGCGGTGCAGCAAAAGCAGCAGATACGACAACCGCGGAGATCTATTTTTCGGAGACCGGTCACCATCTAAGTGGTGATTTCTTAAATGCATGGCAGGCCAACGGCGGCCTGATGACCTTTGGATACCCGATTACTGAGCCAATGCAGCAGGACGGCATGACCGTGCAGTATTTTGAACGTGCGCGGTTCGAACTCCACCCTGAATCCGCTGGGACACGCTGGGCAGTTCAAGCAACATTGCTCGGCACCTGGGCAGCCAAGAGTCTGCAGAGCAATCCGGCATTCACGCCATTTCCAAGCGACACCAGCACCGGAGGAGATCCTGGTCGAATATTCTTTCCCGAGACGGGGCATTCGCTCGCTTATGGCTTCAAGGAATACTGGGAGCAGCACGGCGGCCTTTACGTCTATGGCTACCCGATCTCGGAAGAATTCCAGCAGAACGGCTATACCGTTCAGTATTTTGAACGAGCCCGATTCGAGTACCATCCGGAGAATCGCGGTACTCAGTACGAAGTGCTCCTGGGACGGATCGGGGCCGACTACGCCGCGAGCCGCGGAGTTGACACCTCGCCGGTACCAAAGCTTGCCTCCGCCATTCTCGCGTCTTCATCAGTCCTCGACCCACGGTGGTCAAGCGCCATCCGGACCAAGGAGGGTTGGCCGATCGGCGTCGTGACGGCCGATAGCCTGTTGATTCGTTCCGCCCCAAGTCTGAGTGCCTCAGTCGTCGGCAAGACCTATAAACGTCACCCGGTCGTGATCCAGGACATCGTAAACGGTGATGATGTCAACGGCGCTCCGATTTGGTACAAGATCGCCGACGGACAATATGTCGCGGCCGGATGGGTCGAGCCTTTTGTGCCGCAAGCACCACCGGCCACCTACAGCGGCCATTGGATCGATGTCAGCCTGACGAATTTCTACGCAGTGGCGTATGATGGTGATCAGCCAGTCTACGCCGCTATTATCACCGCCGGGCGCGATGGCAAGACACCACTCGGTGTCTTCCAGATTCAGTATCGCGTGCAAGATGAGACGATGGACTCCGCCACGGTTGGCATCCCGAAGGGGGATCCGCACTACTACTACCTGGAACACGTGATGTACACGCAGTACTTCAAGAGCGAGGGGTATGCGGTTCACGGCAACTGGTGGACCGATCCGTCGAACTACGGCGGCTTCACCAGCAACGGGTGTGTCGGCTTGATGAACAGCGACGCGCTCTGGTTCTGGAACTTCCTGAACGTCGGGTCGACCGTCCAGATCCATATGTAAATCGGCCGAGCAAGATCACGAATGGTCAGGACGGGACGGCTCTGCGCCGTCCCGTTCGTCGTTGAACAGACTGAGCTACGTTACCGGTCGTTCCTGGTATATCAACGCCATTATGCCGATTGCACCTCGATAGGCATCCGAATGTTCGCCCAGAATGGCCTCGTGCTGTCGACCGCGCTTGACGAACGCGATATCGGCTCCAGGAGTCCGTTCAAGCCGATCGACGCCACAGCCTCAGGCGGCAACCTCGTCTCCCATATCCTCAGCATTGGTGGAGCTTGATAACGAGCTGATCTGGGAACGAACCCGGGCAAGCGCTCTGCTGCTCGGGTCATCACGATCTCCCGTGCACCGCGTGCTGACATGATGGTCAGCCGAATGTTGTTCCGGCCGGATCGCACAGCCTGAAGGTGGCTGTGATCTCGGATCACGTATTGTGGGCGATGACATGCGGCACGGTCTCTCGGGATTGGTTCAGGTCGGCCATCTACATCTGCGGCACGTGCAACTGCTCGTGGAAACCCATCACGTCGCGGAGAAATGCGTGGCCACCGCGAGATCGGCGACCCAAAGGTGGACGTGTCCGACCCTGGTACCAGTCGGTAACGGAACTTCAACCGACTCCCCTGGCTCGAGCTCACCGAAGAGCGAGACAAGGTCATCGGGTCGCGCTCGGAAAGGGCATTGCCCGCTGTATCGATAACGACGGTTACGGCTCGATTACGAGCGCCACGTTCTGACGAGCGAGACGCTCATCGAAGTGGCGTTCATCCGCATCCTCGTGCGGCGACTCGCGAGGGGCACCGAATGAATCACCAAACACGCTCTAAGAAACGATATTGGAGATCCGAGAGAGCGGGCGACTGAGTCGCTGAACCCCTTAGATTGAGAATAGTGGAGAGAGCGATCTTTGTGATCGCCCTCAATCCGGTGAAGACAACATTCCGAGAACAATTCAATCGTTACACGGCCGCTACGCCTCGCGATGACTGAGACGGAGGATGAGCAAACCGTACGCCGCGACCGCCCAGATCGCTATGACGACAAATGCTAGCCACGTCTGTCCAAAAAACTGCTGACTCGACATGCTATCGATCATCACCTTTATTGCCTGACTGGTGGGGATAACGTCGAAGATCGTCTGCACCCAGCCAGGGACCGGCAGACCGACCGCAAAGGCTGGAGCCAGCAGTGGAAACAGCATGAACCCGCCCCAGGTGTTCAACTGGTTGGCGCTCCGGAAGAGTCCGCCGATCAACAGACCGAAGCCAAGCAGGGTCACGCTTAGCGCCATGACCGCGACCACGAAGAGCGCGATGCGCTCCGGAGCGATGCGCGTCAACGAGACGAGTAAGCCGACAGCAACAACAATATAGGTGATCCCAACCAAGGCCTTGGCCACAACGATGTCGAGGTAGGAGGAGACCAAGACCAGAGCGTCGATAGTATGCTTCTCGACCTCTTCGGTGAGGATGATCGGCACCGCCAGCATACTGATCATCCCGATCTCCATCACAATGGCGACCAGGACAAGGTACTTCCGCGGTCCCAATCGGTCGAAGATTGCCGCGGTCGTTACGTCACCCGCCGAGACGCGGCTGACAGAGATCGAGGCGGGCGGCGATTGCCCAGCCATTCTGCGAATGGCCGAACCGACCGCCGCAGAGACGTAATCACCGCTGAACGACGACGACTCGGGCAACAGCACGCTCACTTGCGGCGTCGACCCCTGAGACACCGCCTGGTCAAAACCGGCTGGCAGGACGATTCCGATGTCTACGTTCTTCTTGCCGACCGCGGTTTGAACAGCCTCCGCAGACGGTTCCTGAATGAATGACAGCTTGACCGTATCTCCAGCAACTGTCTGAATGGTCTCAAGCAGTCGGGTAGGACCCGGCGCGAACCAGGCGATCTTCGCGCTCGGTGCTGGAGTCGTGTCCTGAAACATAAAATTGTAGAGGATCCCGATAGCAATCGGGACGATTATCGCTACCAGAACGCGCGAATCTCGGATCGCGTCCCGGAGATCCTTCCGAAAGATCGATCGAATCATGCGGAGGTTCACGGTGTTGTCCCAACGATTAGAGCGGGCGACCGGCTAGCTCGATGAAGACATCCTCCAGCGTTCCCTCTTGGGAGTGAAGCGTCAGAACCTGATCTTGCTCCATCCAGGTCGCTAGTCGCTCGGCGTCGACAGCGTCGTCGAGTCGTACCGTCTCCTCCTGCCGATCCCGCAAGAGCACGACCGCAGTCCTCTGTCCATAGCGCAGCTTCAGTTCGCGCGGCTCATCGAGTGCTACGATCTTCCCCTGGCTCAGGAAGGCAACGCGGTGACAGAGCTCATCCGCCTCTTCCATGTAGTGAGTGGTAAGGAAGACGGTCGTTCCTTCGTGGCTAAGCTGCGAGACGAGATCACGGAGATCGCGTGCCGACGACGGATCGAGTCCGCGTGTGGGTTCATCGAGAAAAAGAATCCGTGGTGTGTTCACCAGCGCCCGGGCGACCAGCAACCGCTGTTTCATGCCGCTCGAGTAGGTCTTCACTTTGCGATCGGCGGCCGACGTCAGATCGACGAGCTTGAGCAAATCATCGACACGTGCAGGCGAAACGCCATAGAGATCGGCGAAGAAACGCAGATTTTCCCGGCCTGTCAGGCGCTCGTAGAGATTCGGCTCCTCGAACACCAGGTTGATGAGCGGTTTAACCCGGTCGAGCTGGCGCACGACGTTAAAACCAGCGATGCGTGCCTGACCAGCCGTCGGAAGGGTTCGACCGGTGAGCATACGAATGGTGGTCGTCTTACCGGCACCGTTATGGCCCAGCAGTCCGAAGATCTCGCCTTCAGCAACGGAGAGACTGATCCCATCGACGGCGTGCACATCTCCGTAGTGTTTCTCGAGGTTGTCCACTTCAATCATCATTGCGGCCGAGTTCACGAAACCTCCAGCCCAACATCGTGCACTGATCTATCCTACATCCGTACGTCTCGAACGGAGCCCGTTCTGGGTTGACGGCCTACACCTATCGGTGGTCCATCAACATTGAACCAGGGACTTCCGAGCCAGATCACCAGCCGATGGCGTAGGCCATACGGCGAGGATCGGCGGCGCCGGTGAGCAATCCACGCTGGTGATCGACGACAATCGTGCAGAGCGATCCGGCACGCGGTTCCCAGTCCGACCAGGGCTCGACTCTGTGTCCCAACTGGCTCAGCTCGGCCAGGACATCGCTCGATATGCGGGTCTCCGCGTTAACCAGGCCCGGCGAATAGGGATGCGGCGAACTTGACCGCGGATAGTTGAAGCTCGCAACACGTGGAGCTTCTATTGCTGCCTGTGGCTCCATGCCGAAATCGATCATGTTTACCAGCAGCTGCACCATAGCCTGTGGCTGTACATCGTTCCCAGGCGTGCCATATGGGGCAAAGAGCTTTCCCTTGTTAAAGATGAGTCCTGGGCTCGGTGTTAGACGTGGCCGCTTACCGGGTGCCAGGACACTGGGATGCCCCTCGTCGAGCCAGGACTGCCCGCCACGACCCGAAACGATGAAGCCTAGACCCGGAATGACTGGCGTATTGGTCACGCCGTCGCTGGGGGTGGCTGAAAAGGCGTTTCCGGCCGCATCGATGACGCAAAGATAGCTGGTGTCTGGATCCACCTTAGCGCGGAAGGCTCTTCGGGTATCTTGTCCGTCTCGTCTCGCCTGACTTGGCCCGTCTTGAAACTTCCAGGGATCCCCCGCTTCAGGCATCCCGTCAAACGCCCGGTCGGATCTGATGCGATCGCGCCAGGTCGCGGCGTAGTCTGGATGAAGCAATCCATCGATCGGTACGTCAACGAATTTCGGGTCGCCGAAATACCGCTCACGATCGGCGAACGCCGCGTCGAGTGCTTCGAGAATCAGATGCAGCGCCCTCGACGAGTTGTGGCCGAGCGACGCGAGGTCGTACCCGTCGAGGATCGCGAGCGCTTGCGGTGCGACCGGCCCCTGACACCATGGCCCACAGCTATACACGTCGTAGCCACGGTATTGGGCCGTCACCGGTTTCTCGATATCGACGTGGAAGCTCTTGAGATCTTCAAGCGTCAGGAAACCACCTTGTTCGGCGAAGAACTGCGCCGTTCGCTCGGCAATATCGCCTGAATAGAACCGATCACGTGCCGCCTGGATCCCCGCCTCTCGGCTCAGGTACCGGGCACCTTCCTCAGCTTCAATCAGCATTCGCAAGGTACGACCGAGGTCACGCTGCACAAAACGCGAGCCAGCCCGCGGCCCAGCCCCACCGGGGAGAAAAATCTCGGCGCTGGACGGCCATTGACCGATGCGCGCGGCATCGGCCGCGAGGTTAGCACAGAGGAACTCGTACGCTTCGAAGCCGTTCTCGGCGAGCTCGATAGCCGGTGCGGCGACCTCGGCGAATGACAGGGTGCCAAACTCCCTCAGGGCGGTTGTCCAGGAGTCGATCGCAGCCGGCATAACGCAATGATGCACGCCGCCTGGAATCCGGCCGTCATGCTCACGGCGAAAGAAATCCGGTGATGCCTGTGCCGGCCAGGTACCGAGCCCGCTTATCGTACGAATAACATCCTTCTCAGCATGATACAGAATGATCGGTGCCACCCCGCCGATGTTGGTCATGTCCGGCTGTAGCACATTCGTGCAAAGACCGGCGGCCACGCCAGCATCGATGGCGTTACCGCCCATCTCCAAAATCCGTACCGCGGCGAGAGTGGCCAGATAGTGACCCGCTGCCGCGACATAATGCCGGCCGGTGATCGCGGGACGGAACGTCTTCGGCGGTGGAAACCCAGCCATTTTCGTCTCCTCAATTGCTTGTCAAGCGAAGCGCCCAGGATCAAAAGTCGCCAGTTCAGGAACCAAGTTCCCCGTGACAATGCTCTCCGCCAGCAACTCGGATGTCGCGGGTGCCAGCAGCGCGCCAGCTCGAAAGTGCCCGGTCGAAACCCACACATTGTCGAACTTTGGATTCCGGCCGACGATCAACCCGCCATCTTTGGACGCAGGTCGCAATCCGGCCCAGAGGGAGACCAGGCGACCCCGATTCAGACTCGGAGCGAGACGGTCTACCAGTGCAGCGAGCCAGTCGATTCCGGCAGGCGTAACCTCGGCAACGAAGCCAGCGTCACGTTCTTCCGTAGCACCCACTGCTACCGTGCCATCCGCGCGGGGCACCAGGTAACCACCCTCACCCTGAATGACCCCCGTGATCGGGATGGGCGCATCTGCGATCGCGATCATCTGTCCACGTACCGGACGAGTCGGGATTGGTACACCGACGTCCTCTCCAAAGAGATGGCTCCAGGCACCGGCCGCGATGACGACATTATCAGCAATCACTTCACCGTCGAGCGTTTTCAACCCAACCGCACGAGAACCGTCCGTCCGGATACGGACCACGATGGTGTGCTCGCGGATCACCGCTCCCCTGGACTCGGCCGCGCGCGCAAGCCCACGTGAGAACTCGCCAAGGAGCAGACTGGAGGCTTCGGAGTTGAACAGACCGCCGGTGAATCCGCCGCCAGACGATTTATCCGGTTGGCGCAGTGCCGGCTCGCGTTGGAGAAGCTCGTAGCCATCAAGCCACTCGGCCTCGAAGCCCCGTTCCCGCTGCCAGCGCATGGTGTCATGCAACATCTCGGTGTTGTCGCGGGTTGTGACGTTGACGATGCCGCGATTTGCCCAGCCGGTAGCAATACCGCTGATCTCTTCGACCTCGTCGACCAGCGCCCGATATCGCTTGAAAGAGCGGACGGCCAGCGCCGCTTTCGCGCCGTAACCAGGGCTTGGCGGCGAGATGATGCCTGCTGATGCCCAGCTTGCCTCCCGCGCCAATTGCTGACGCTCGAGCAGCATCACGCTCGCACCACGTGTGGCGAGGTCGTAGGCGAGTGAACAGCCCATCACACCACCACCAATAATCGCCACATCGACACCGGAAATTCTCGGGTTCGATCGACTCATTCTCAGCCTCGTTTTCGAATACGCGATCAACGTCAACATAGAGAGAGTACGGCGTGATCCGGTAGCGTGTAAATGGCCGGAACCTTCATGAAGGTGCGGCTCGGTCTATCCGAACCACAAACGAAGAAGGGCCGCGTTGCGGCCCTCTCGTCGACTTGCTCTACGAAGGCTATCTACGGCAACCGCATTCCCGGATGATTGTGAGGCGGCACGTAGCGGGCGACGTTACCTTGGGCGACGTATGCGTGTACCTTCTCGATCGCCAGGTTGAGCCGCTCGAGCGACCGATCCCGTCCGAGCACACGTAACGTCTCGAACAGGCCCGGCGCGATGGTCCGTCCGGTAGTCGCTACCCGGATCGGCATGAAGAGCTGACCAGCTTTCAGACCGAGTTCCTTGGCCAGCGCGCGAAGCTGCGCCTGGATGTTATCCTCGTCGTCGAGATCAGAAGTCTCCACGATCTCGACTACCCGCTTAAGAGCCGGCTCGACCTCCTCCGGATGGTCCTTGCGCGGAATGAGGCTATCCGGATCGTAATCGGGCAGCTCTTCGATGAAGAAGAAGTCCGTATCCTCGACTACTTCGGTGAGAATGCGGGCGCGATCCTTCACCAACTCGACCACCGTGCGAACGTAGGCGAACTCGTCCGACTCTGGATCACTTGCCGCCTCGGTCACCAGTCCCGCCTCTTGCAGGAACGGGACAGAACGCATGGCAAAATCGTCCAGCGTTAGGACGTGGTTGACGTACTTCTGGTTCATCCAGATCAGTTTCTCGAAGCTGAACCGGGCCGGACTCGGGTGGACATCGGCCAGGTCGAACTTTTGGATGAGATCCTCACGAGTGAACATTTCTTCATCACCGGAGGACCATCCGAGCAGCGCCAGGTAGTTGGTCAACGCCTCCGGCAGATATCCGTTCTTCTTGTACTCGAGCACGCCGACAGCACCGTCCCGCTTGCTGAGCTTCCCTTTGCCGTCGGGCCTCAAGATAACCGGAAGATGGGCGAAAATCGGCGGCTCCCAGCCAAACGCATCGTATAGCAGCACGTGCATCGGCGATGAGGGGATCCATTCTTCGGCACGCGTAATATGGCTGATCTCCATCAGATGATCGTCGACAACCACCGCCAGGTGGTAGGTCGGGAAACCGTCCGACTTGAGCAAGACAGCGTCCTGGAGCACCCGATTCTCGAACTCGATGTTGCCGCGAATCAGATCGGGCACGACGGTCACGCCGCTCTCAGGTACCTTCAGGCGAATGACCGGCGCGATCCCCTGCGCACGATAATCAGCCACCTGTTCGGGCGTCAGGTTTCGACAATGGCGATCGTACCCAGGCGGCTCGCTCCGCTGCCTCTGCTCCTCATTGACCTGTTTGAGTCGCTCCTCGCTGCAGAAGCACGGATAGGCGTGGCCGTGCTCTACGAGCCACTCGGCATGCTCCTGATAGAGCGGCAGGCGCTCGCTCTGAACGTAGGGACCATACGGACCGCCGACTTCCGGCCCTTCGTCCCAATCAAGTCCAAGCCAGCGGAGCGCCTCGATGATGCCTTTCAAGCTCTCGTCGACGAAGCGCTTCTGGTCGGTGTCCTCGATGCGCAAAACGAAATCACCGTTGTGATGCCGGGCGAACAGCCAGGTGAACAGCGCGGTTCGCGCCCCTCCAACATGAAGGTCACCTGTGGGGCTAGGCGCCATGCGGACTCGGATGCGACGGTTACTCGTACTCAATATCGGTCTCCCTCGGTCAGCGGCAGCAATGCCATGAACACTAAAGTATGGGCCAGGTTCGTGATTCGAGCAAGGCAAAATGCAGGATGTACCCAGCGTCTGCTCATTCCCTGGTAGTATATGGGGTTGTGTTAGCCGTTTGACGAGCTATGGGAACTTGAACGAGAACGGAGTATTCATGCAGGAAGAAGCGATGGACAAGGTTGCGATGGTGATCGTGGCGCATCCGGACGACGCTGAGTTCGGGAGCTCAGGGACCGTCGCCACGTGGGTGCGTGATGGCTGGGACGTCTACTACGTCATTGTCACCGATGCCTCGGGTGGTGGCGCAGATCTCGCCAGCACACTGAGCGTTGATGCACGCCGAACCACCACCGAGACGCGCCAGAATGAACAACGCGCGGCCGGTGAGATTCTCGGCCTCAAGGACGTTCTTTTCCTCAACTATCGTGACGGCACCCTGGAACCATCGTTGGAGCTGCGACGTGATATTACGCGATTGCTCCGCACCTACCGGCCGTCACGGGTGATCTGTCAATCACCTGATCGTGTCTGGACTCCCAGCTACTCGATCGGACGCCATCATCCTGATCATCTCGCCTGCGGGCAGGCCGTTCTTGCCGCGATTTACCCGGCGTCACAAAATGCCTGGGATTTTCCGGAACTGCTGGCCGAAGGACTCACCCCGCACAAAGTACGCGAGATCTTTGTCGTCGGTGCGCCAGTCATCAATTTCTTTGTCGACATCAGTGACACGATCGACGCCAAGATCGCAGCTCTGAGGGCGCACGAGAGCCAATTGGCCGATCACTTCGACGAAATCGAAAAGTGGGTCCGCGAGTGGTCGGGACGCAATGGGGAAGAGCACGGGGTGAAGTACGCGGAGCAGTTCCACCGGTTCGAGAATTGATAGGCGTCACGCGTCGAACAACGTTATTCCTCGCTTTGCAGAGAGCCCGGTAGTCCGATGCCGTTCAATTCGAGATAGACGTTGTAGAGGATACTCCAAGGCGATAATCGATTCTTGAACTGACCGACAGCTGCGAATGTGGCGGATTCCGGGCCTCAGTGTCCGATGGCGCGGTCCGGCAGATCGGGCAGTTGCGCCTTGGTAATCGCTACGAGCAAGAACTTCGGTTCCACGGTCGGTTGCAAACAAGGAAATCAGCGACGACAGGTCTGGTCCACGTCCGTCAGGCAACCAATGGTCGGGCTATAATCAGGAGCAGGCTTTAATCTGCGCGGAGGAGAGAGCGTGTCGGACGATTTGCAGCGACTGCTTCGATTCATCGTCCAACATTACACCTGGCGTGAAGAAGTCAAAGATATCGAGCTCGATGCATCCCCGCTGGAGCAAGGGAGCGATATCGCGGCGAGTCGGAGGCGCGTGCGTCGAGAAGTGGAGCAGCGCGCCGATCTGCTCTCGGACGCGTTTCGTGACGGCCTGAAACGCGCCAGCGACGCCCGGCGTGCCGGTGGAGACGCAATTTCTCTTGACGACCGAGTGCCGGAAGATAATCGCATCGCCGACGCGATGATGCAATTTCTCGTTGGCACCGGCCTTGCTCATTCCACCACACGTGAAACCGAACCGTTGCACTATATCTATACCGTGTCAATCGATTGGTCCCGGCTCAACTCGGTTGCCCGCGATGCCCGAGTCGATCTGGGTGCCGCCATGAAGTGAGCATTGTGGCCGAGGATTCAACGACGACATCATCATTTGACCGTCCGCCGATCTGGACCGACGACCGGGCCGAGCAAACCGCGGCGTCGCTCGGAGTCGTGTTTCATGACATGGATCTGCTGCGCCTGGCGTTGACACACCGCTCATACTTGAACGAGCAGGGTATCGAGCAATTGCGAGCGGTCCATCATTCGAACGAGCGACTTGAATTTCTCGGCGATTCAATTCTCGGGATGATTACGGCGGAGTTCCTGTACCAGCGTCATCCGGACGTGCCGGAAGGTACGTTGACAGCGTATCGAACCGCGTTGGTGCGAACCGAGACCCTCGCCGATTGGGCACGACGATATCAACTCGACGCAACCATGTATCTTGGTCGCGGAGAATCGGCCGAGGACGGCGAGATTCGCGATCGAATTCTCGCCGGGGCATTCGAGGCGGTTATTGCCGCGATCTATTTCGATCAAGGTTTGCCGGCGACACGAGATTTTCTCAGCGCCCTCCTCGAAGAAGATGCCGACGAGATCATCAGTATTGGCCAGGAGACAAATTACAAGGGACGACTTCAGGAGCTCGTTCAGGAGTGGAAGCGCATCACACCGGTCTACAACACGATGTCAGTCGACGGGCCAGCGCACGACCGGACGTTCATGGTGGAGGTCTTGGTCGACGAACAGCAGTTTGGCGTGGGCTCTGGCAACAGCAAACGCACCGCACAGCAAGAAGCGGCACGGCGAGCGTTAGTCCAGCTCGCGGCAGAAGGGATAACCGGGAACGATGAGCGGCCTCTACGATGAGCTGACCGTATTCAGCGGGAACTCGAACCATGATCTCAGTCAGGAGATCTGTTCGTATATTGACATCCCACCTGGTCGTATCGAGGTGTTTCCCTTCAGCAACGAAAACATCTTCGTTCGCATCGGCGAGTCTGTCCGTGAGAACGATGCGTTTGTCATCCAATCCTTCAGCACACCGGTTAACGAGAGCATCATGGAGCTGCTCATCATCATCGACACCTTGAAACGCGCATCTGCCGGTCGAATTACGGCCGTGATTCCCTACTATGGCTATGGACGCACCGACAAAAAGGACCAACCGCGGGTGCCGATTACCGCCCGTCTGATCGCCGATTTGATTGGGGTAGCCGGGGCCAACCGGGTGCTGACGGTCGATCTTCACGCCGGTCAGATTCAAGGTTTCTTCAATATTCCGGTGGATGAACTGACGGCTATGGGCCTCATTGCTCGCTATTTCCAGGAGAAGCGGCTGAGCAATCCGGTAGTCGTCTCTCCTGATCTGGGCAACACGAAGCGGGCGCGTAATTTCGCCGAGGAGATCGATGCGAGCCTGGCGATTATCGAGAAACGCCGCATCGGAAACCACGACAGGAGCGAGACGCTCAACCTGATCGGATCGGTCGAAGGATGCCAGGCGGTGCTGGTCGATGACGAGATCGACACCGCTGGATCGATCACGCAGGCGGCTCAGGTCTGCATCGACCATGGCGCGACCGAGGTTTACGCCGCAGCGACGCATCCTGTATTGAGTGGCCCAGCGATTCAGCGACTCGCGGTCAGCCCGATACGTGAGGTGGTAGTGACCAACACAATCCCGCTACCTCCTGAAAAGAGAATCGACAAGATCACCGTGCTCTCGATCGCGCCGCTCATTGGTGAATCGATCCAGCGAATTCACACCGGAGCCAGCGTTAGCCTGGCGTATCGGAGCACACAGCATACGAGAGGTCTCCGCTAACCCTATCGTGAACCTTGACTTCATAGTCACAGCGGTGGCAGAGTTGTGCCCACATATGTCGGCGATGAGCGAACGTTCGGCCCGTGGTCGTAAGTTCGTCATGCGCGCCAAACCTGAGACGCGTACCGCCAGACCAGGAAGGCCCTGATCGTGTCTCGTTATCGCTCGCCTTACTCCCGACGACCGCCTTCTCGGAGTGTTGTGCCGAAGCTCATCATGAGCCTGATGGGTCTCATGATCATTATCCTCGCTCTGTTTCTCGTTGCCGATCATCTCGGGCGAGGCACGAACCTTGGAATCGGATCGAGTGCTTCGCCGGTCGCCAGTACCGCTGGCGGGACGAGTTCGGTCACTGGTTCCAGCCAATCTGCAGCCACCCCGACTACGATTAACACCGCAACGCTCAAGACCCCGGAAGACGTCGCCAGCGCCTACGTGAAGCTGTGGTCTGCCGGCAGCTACAGCGACATGTATCAACTGCTCTCGACGACCTCCAAACAGGTGATCAACGAGACTGACTTCGTGAATCGTTACCAGGGCATCGCCACTGAGGTCGGACAGACGTCGCTGACGGCGACCATCACCGACACGTCAGCAAACTCGACACGGATACCCATTCATGTGGTGCGACAATCCGGCAAAGTTGGTGAAATTCAAGAAGATAACGTTGTGACACTCGTCCAGGATGGCGCGGCCTGGCGCGTCGACTGGACACCATCGATGATCTTCGCCGATCTCGGCGACGGATTAGTCCGCTGGATTCCCGACGTCCCCCAGCGCGGGCGCATTCTCGACCGCAAGGGACGACCTCTCGCCGCACTTGGCACGATAACGAAGGTCGGAGTCGAACCGGGCAAGATCAAAGATGAAGCGTCAATGCTTGACCAGCTCAGCAAACTGCTCGACATGCCGCAGGATCAGATCAAGGCGCTTTATGTCAACGGACAGCCCGACTGGTTCATGCCAATTCGCAGCTATCCAGATAAGATGGACCCGAATTTGCTCAAACAATTCGAAGCCATTCCGGGTGTCGTGCTCCAGAAGTGGCCAGATCGCGTCTACCCCGCTGGTCCGGCAGCGGCCCAGGTCGTCGGCTACCTCAGTGAGGTGACCGCAGACGAACTCAAAACGCTGTCGAAAGAAGGGTACAGTTCGGGCGACCGGATCGGGCGTGCCGGGCTGGAGGCGTGGGGAGAGAAATATCTGGCCGGTAAACGTGGCGGGCGGCTCGTGATCGTCGGGCAGGATGGAACCGAGCGCAAGACGATCAAAGAGGTCAAGAGTGCGCCCGCCGATGACATCGTGACAACCATCGACCTCGACGTGCAGCTCGCCGCGGCGCAAGCACTCGGGGACAAATGGGGAAGCGTCGTGGTCATCGACCCGGCTACTGGCGGCATCCTGGCGATGGTGAGCAATCCGACCTACGACCCCAATCAGTTCATTCTTGGCATGTCAAACCAGCAGTGGGCTGAACTCAACGACAACGTGAAACGTCCCCTCGAGAACCGCGCGACGCAGGTTGCCTACCCAATCGGATCGACATTCAAGGTCGTGACCATGGTTGCCGGCATGCAGTCGCTGGGTCTGACCGAGCAGAGTACCTTCAATTGTCCGGCGACCTTCTCCCTGCCAGGCTCCAATCAGGTATGGCGTGACTGGAGCAAGAACGGTCAGGGAACGCTTACGCTTCACAACGCACTGGTTCAGTCGTGTGACACCGTCTTCTATCAGATCGCCGAACAGCTCGATAAGAAGGGGCCGAACATTCTCCCCGATGCGACCAAGGCCTTTGGATTCGGCACTCCCACCGGCCTGCCGGAACTACCGGAGATTGCCGGAACAGTTCCGGATCCGGCCTGGAAACTTCAAGCGATCCATGACTACTGGGCGCGAGGAGATGCAATCAACCTGTCGATCGGCCAGGGCTACTTCCTCGCTACGCCGCTGCAGGTAGCCGACGCCTACGCCGCCATTGCCAACGGCGGCACCCTCTGGCAACCCTATCTGGTCCAGGAGGTGAAGAGTATCGACGGAACCGCGGTGTATACGGCCAAGCCGAAGGAACGGGGCAAGCTGCCAGCGACCGCTCAGCAGCTCGCGGCGATTCGATCGGCGCTGAGTGAAGTGACCACGGCCCCGAACGGGACGGCGGCCGGTCTTTCGGTTGCCAAGCCATTCGCGGGCGAAACACACTCCGTGGCGGGTAAGACGGGCACCGCTGAGAGTGGTTCTGAGGCACCGCACGCGTGGTTCGCGGCCTTCAGTCCAGCAGAGGGCGCGAAGATGACTGCCGTTGCCATGGTGGAGCATGGCGGAGAGGGAGGTGACGTGGCGGCGCCAATCGACCGTCAGGTCATTGATGCCTTCTATGCGGCCAACCCTTAGCGGGATAGCCAAGATCCCGATTGATCCGGATTGAGTTACGGGCGAGCTTCGCGTTCGCCCGTTCCCTTTGTCAGGGGCAAGGCCCGTGAACGGGGCTCCCGTGTCTGATACTGACCGGGGTACGTATGGTCATACTGAGCCGCAGCGAAGGACCCCCCGGTCTCCGCGTTCGCCGTATCGATCACGAGCGATAGAAGTGACGCTTCGGCTGCGGCCTCAGTAGGTTGCCACAGTGGATGTGTCATCCCGAGGCCACATCCAAGGGATCTCTCCATCCTTCGTCGAATCGAAACGAAGAGATTCTTCGCTATCGCTCAGAATGACGAATTCACGTTGGTACGCCTGCTCAGCATGACCGGGAGGCGGCTCCCCATTTCTTAGCCAACGGTTTTGCAAACCGCTTTAGACGACAAGCAGAACAAGGCCAACGACGACCAGCACGGCCCCGAGCACCAGCGTCCCGATAGCACTGACGCCAAGCCAAAAGGCCTGCTTTCCCCACGAGGCTTCGAGTTCTTCCTCGCTCCGGTAACTGACGATAAATTTGCGATTCTTGTCGCCAAATGTCGGCGCGCCGACCGTGCCATCCTCACGATAGGCACCGAGAACGTAGATCGGCTTGTCCACCTCAAGCGCTTCGACGACGTAACGATACCCGAGGGTGCGATTGCTATCACCCGCCGAAAACGAGATTCCCGCAAAAGATATCGATGGTCCCGAGCCCTTGTCGTTCTCGTTCTCAAAACGATTGAGAATCGTGGGAGCGTCGATATCTGCCCCATCCAAATGAACTGGAACCTTGCCCGTCGTGTCTTCCACGAAAAAGGGCGTCATCAGCTTGTTCGACGAAACTGTCTCACTGGTCCGCGTAGTCTGCATATCGCCGTCGGAGTCTCGCTCACGCTTCTCGTACTCACGAATGACTTTCGACGAGTACCAGACACAGGGCTTGTTCGCGTATTCGCTGGTCAACGGAGACTCACAGCGGACCGTGCCCTTGACCTCCACCATTTCGCCTGGCAACAGGGTCGGCAGATCCTTGACGTTCAACGTCACGACCGATTTCATCAGATTCGTCTTGGCTTGGGTCCGCCGTCCGAAGAATAAAAGCCCGGCACCGACGGCAATGACGACCAGGCCGATGATGAGCATGATTGCACCCATGGCTTCGTCTCCCCCTACCCGCGCTATTCAACGGCAAGCCGATCGTTTGCCGGACATCCTAACAGAAAACGCTCAAATCCGGCGATGGATCAAGATACGGGAGACCAGTAGTCATACTCCATTCGCCGAGCGGTCCAGGCTGCTGTTTCGGATCCATGCAGGCGAGCAACCACGTGCAAGGACATGTCGATCCCGGCGGAGACCCCCGCCGAGGTGATGACGTGCCCCTCATCGACAACCCGCTGTCCGGAGAGCATAGACACGGCTGGATACTCTTGCCGCATCCAATCGACGCTGGCCCAGTGTGTCGTCGCCTGACGTCCATCGAGGATGCCCCGTTCGGCGAGCAAGAAGGCGCCGGTGCAAACGCTGGTCGTGAGCTCGATCGACTGATCCTGCGCGGCGATCCAATCGAGCAGCCGCGAGTTAAGTCGCTCACGGCGAGTTCCCTGGCCTCCCGGAACGACCAGGATATCGAGTCTGGGGTGGTCTTCTATCGTGTAATGCGGTTGAACCAGAAGCCCGCCACGGCAACGAATAATCCGGTTCTCTTGGGAGATGGTCAGGACGCTGAAAAGCTGGGCCTCGTCAGATGGGTCAGCCGGCATGCGGGCCATTGAGAAAACCTCGAACGGGCCGCAAAAGTCGAGTACCTCGACGTCGTCAAAGATGAGAATACCGACAGTTCGCTGTCCTCCGCTTGCCATGATAGTCACTCCCACGCGTTCGAAATCAGCTCGATCTCTCGCGAAGAGTATCCATCACGCCAGCGTCCTGGTCGATCACCAAACGCGTCTGGCAGCCATCAATTCATCAATGGAAGTGCTTGCGCCTGGGCGTGCGAAGAAATAACCCTGTCCGAAATCGCAACCCATTTCCCGAAGCGTCGCCAGCTGCTCGGCGGTCTCGATACCCTCGCCAACGACCTGCAGATTAAGGCCGTGAGCCATGGCAATGATTGCCAGGATGAGATCCGGGCTATCGCTGCCTTCCCCTCCCATACGCTGAACGAAGGATCGGTCGATCTTGATCTTGTTAAACGCAAACCTATGGAGCACGCTCAATGACGAGTATCCGGTTCCGAAATCGTCCATGTGCACGTGAACGCCTATCTCTCGGAGCCGCTGAATCGTCTCGCGTGCGGAGTCAACGCTTCCCATCACCATGCTTTCGGTGATTTCAATGCGAAGCCGCTGTCCGTCCACACCCTCTTCGTCAAGCACGCCCTGGATGAAACTCGGAAGACTGGAATCGTTGAACTGATTCGCGGACAGGTTCACACTGACGGATACACGAGAGTCGTCAGGGAACCGGTCCAGCCAGACACGAATCTGGCGGCACGCTTCGCGCAGGACAAAGTGGTCAATCGAGATGATGAGGCCGGTATCCTCTGCCAGGGGGACGAAACTATCTGGAAAGAGCAGTCCACGCTGGGGGTGCTGCCAGCGCACCAGCGCTTCAAACCACGCGATGTTCCCATCCTGGAGCGAGATGATCGGCTGGAAATGCACGACGAACTCTTCGTTATTGATCGCGCTTCGGAGCTCTGACTGCATCTGCAGCCGAGTCACCGCGTCATCATGCATCTTCGTGTCAAACAATTCGAAGCGTGCTCTGCCAAGCGACTTGGCGTAGTACAGCGCCGCGTCGGCGTCACGCAGGAGAACCGCGGAGTCGGTGTACTCTTCTGAACCAAGCGTAATACCGATGCTGGCGCTCGTGTAAACATCAACACCATCTATATTCACCGGCGTTGCAAGCGCCTGCTGAATGCGATCTGCCAGTCGCGTGGCATCAGATGGATGGTTGATATCTTCGACCAGCACCGTGAACTCGTCACCGCCAAACCGCGAGACTGTATCGCCAGGTCGAATGCAAGACACGAAGCCGCTGGCCAACCGCGATCAGGAATTGATCTCCTTTTTGGTGACCCAGGCTGTCATTGACAGTCTTGAACCGATCGAGGTCGAGGAAGAGCACGGCATAATTCAGATCTTCCCGGCGCTTCGAGCGCGCCAGCAGATGATCGAGGCGATCGGTGAAGAGCACCCGGTTGGCCAAACCGGTCAGTGAATCGTGTAATGAATCATGCTCGAGCTGCTGTTGAATACGCTTCTGATCGGTAATATCCTCCATCATCCCGATGATCATCGGGGATTCGTCTTCTTGACCGCGCACGACCGTAGACGTCACGCGACCCCATAGCTCTCGCCCATCACGACGCAGATAACGCTTTTCGACCTGATAGTGATCGCGAATACCGGCGACGAGTTCGGCAAAAAGAACGTCGTCACTGTGCAATTGCTCCGGATGGATCCAGGTTTCACGCGACAGCGTGAGTAACTCTTGCTCGGTGTAGCCGAACATGGCTTGGAGCGCGGGGTTAACCGCGACGTACCGGCGCGAGGCGTCTACCAATCCAATACCGACTCCGGCACCGTCAAACATGGATCGGAACCGTTCCTCGCTCACGCGCAGCGCAGATTCGGCCTGTTTTCGTTCGGTGATATCCTCTATCATCCCGATCACGAGCTGGCCCCGATCACTCGATGTATACGCGATCGAGACGGTCAAGCGCGCCCACACGATCTCTCCGTCTTTGCGAATAAACCGCTTCTCGATCTGAAGAGAGTCACGTTTCCCCTCAAGGACCTCTGTTACAGCCGCAAATTCTCGTGGCTGGTCGTCCGGATGGGTGATCGATTGAACGGCAGATCCACGCAGCTCATGCTCGTCATAACCGACCAGCTCCTCAAAGGCATGGTTGCAGGTGACGAACGTGCCATCTAATGCGATCAACGCGACTCCCATCGCGGCGTTTTCGAAGATGGCGCGGAATCGTTCCTCGCTCAAGCGCAGTTCAGATTGGACCTGTTTTCGTTCGGTGATATCCTCTACCAGTCCGATCACGAGTTGGCCCTGATCACTCGATGTATAGGCGATCGAAACGGTCAAGCGTGCCCAAACGATCTCTCCGTCTTTGCGAATAAACCGCTTCTCGACCTGATTCGAGTGAAGTCTCCCCTCGAGAACGTCTGTTACCGCCTCTATTTCTCGTGGCTGGTCGTCCGGGTGGGTGATCGCTTGAATGGTGAATTCACGAAGCTCATTGTCGTCATAACCGACCAGCTCCTCAAAGGCATGATTGCAGGTGACGAACGTACCATCGAATGCGATCAACGCGACTCCCATCGCCGCGTTTTCGAAGATGGCGCGGAATCGTTGCTCACTTGCATGCAGGAGCTCCTCGTGACGGATACGCTCCGTCACGTCGTGGAGGATTGAGAGGTGCTGACCAGGCCAGAAGTTCGCGGTCGCCGCAAACTCGACATCGATCCGCTGGCCGTCGGATCGGGTCAGCTGAATGACGCCTTCCTGATGGCCTGTGTCAAGAAAGGACTGATATAGTTGGACTGTCGTGTCAGCAATGTCCGCACCAATAAATGCGTAAAGGCCCTTCTCGACCAGCTCTGTCTGTGAAACGCCCAATAGCTTGCAGGCCGCCGGATTGCCGTAAATGTATCGACCGGTATCATCCGCCACCAGGATAGCGTCCATCGCCCCATCCAGCAGCGCCTGTAACCGCTGTTCACTCACGCGAAGCTCGCCCAACGCCGCGGACCGTTCGGTGACGTCGCGCGCGTTGATGATGATTCCTTCGATGTCCGGATCGGCGGTGTGGTTCACCACGAACGCATCGATCTTGCGCCACGACCCATCCCGGTGGCGAATCGATATCTCAAGGCTCACCGGTCCCGAAGCCGTCTGAAGATACTCCTCCAACAGTTTGATGGATGTCCCAATATCGTCCGGATGGATGAAGTCGAAGATATTTTGGCCCAGCCATTCCGCCGGGGGCCAGCCGAGAATAGACTCGACTGATGGACTGTCGAGCCGAATACGTCCGTGAGGATCGATCACGACGATGAGATCGGAGCCCCGCTCGATCAGCGAGCGGAATCGTCGTTCACTTCGACGAACGGTCTCTTCGGCCTCCTTGCGCTCGCTGATATCTTCGACGGTGCCATCGACGTAGATCGGCGCTCCCGTGTCGTCCGCCACGACGCGAACGGACTCCGAGACCGACAATTGAAGACCATCCTGTCGCCACCAGGTGGATTCCTGCCCATGAACCGTTTCCCTCATACGGACATTCGCCAGGAAGGTCGTCCGGGCCGGTTCGGTCCGGCCAATGAGGTCAGTGAATTGTTTGCCAACGACGTCGGCTGAGGTCGAAAACCCGAGCATCTGGGCGAACGCGTGGTTGGCGATGACAATCCGGTGATCCAGGGTCAGCCGGTAGATCCCGACCGGAGCATTCTCGATGAAGCTACGATATTGCGCCTTAGAATGAGCGCGCAGCCGAAGAAAGACGTCCACCCGTGCCGACAGCTCGGCCTTGCTCATAGGAATTCGAAGTACATCATCGAACTCTGCCTGTGCCCACGGAACGTTGGGGGTATTCTTTGTCACGAGCACGAGAATGGGCAAGAACGCATTTCCAGCGCGCTGTTTCAAATCTCTCAACTGCTTGGAGTAACGGGCGACCGCTGATTGATCGACGATCAGGAGATCGACATCATCATCAACAAAATCCGAGTCACCGTCCGTAAGCAGCTCGGTAACCGCAAGATCCATGTCGATAAGGAACATGGCAAGAAGTCCCCGGTCAGTCGAGTTTGCGACCAGCAGACCGACAACCGGGGATGAAGATTGCTGCCACGATCGACACCAATCGGGGCTTCTGGCCTGTACGGTCTCCTTCTCCTTCGGCGATCATCTCATCCCACCGATCCTGGGCTATTCCGAAATTGTGACCGCGCCGAAGAGACTTCCCGCAAGCTGAACGAGCGCTTCGTTCACCTGGATGCCCTCTGACGTAATCCGCAACTCTCGCACCTCGGGTCTGAAATCGCTCATTCTCTTCTTCAGGCAACCGATGATCTTGATGAGGTGACCCGATTCCTCCGCGTAGCGCAGAAACAGGACATTGTCGCAGATATGGCTCACCCGGTCTTCCGACAGCGTGAATGTGCCGGAAACGATGGAGGTCTCCTGGACAAGAACCGTAGTGATCGCTCGAGACTTGAGGAAGTTGACCAGATTTCGAATGTGGGCCACTGGAGAACCGAATTCCTCCATGGTTGATCCGTAACTTCGCAGGCTGTCGATCAGCACGAGCTGACACTTATCACGCATAACGATTTCTCTGACCATGTTGAGAAACTCGTCAGGGTAAAGATCCAACGGGTTGAGATTGACTATGTGCAGCATTCCAGACTGAAGCAGGTCATCGATCGGCATACCTATTCCGCGTGAGCGCCGAACAATCGATTCGACCTGCTCTTCAAAGGTGAACATGACGACGGGAATAGACTGTTGCGCGGCAACACTCAAGAGTTGAACGGAAACAGTGCTCTTGCCTGTCCCAGTTGGACCGCTCAGCAGCGTGGTAGTGCCAGACTCAATCCCACCACCCACGAGATCGTCCAAATTTCGGATACCAAATGACAACATCGAATGCGGGGCGTTTTCGACAGTTTCGTTCACAATGCGATGCGGAAACACCACCATGCCGTCGGACGTAATTCGCAGCGAATGCACACCGGAATAGAAATCCGAGCCACGCAGCTTTTCGACCCGCAGACCCCTGAGACCGATGACGCGACGGGGTGAGGTATCGAAGTGAAGCCGAATGATCCCATCAACAGCGAGTGAAACCGACATCTCCCGCTCGAGCTCGGATGGTTCAAACGTGAGGATTGACGTGCAATTCAAACGGTCGAGAAAGGTGACGAAATTGAGGATATGCTTGCGAAACTGATACTCATCGGATGAGAGATAGCGAAGCTGCGTGGCCGAATCAATGACGACACGATTCGGACGTTTTTCGTCGATAATCCGGTAAAGACTCTCCCAGATCGGAGTCTGTTCGACCTCTCCGGGTACAAAGACGTGATACTCCTCGCCGGTCACACCGGTTTCAGATCCTGACGGACCGAGGTCGACCATTTCGACATGGGAGAGGTCCCATTGGAGGGAGGCGACACTGCGTGTCATCTCGGCAGTTGGTTCGGCCAGCGAAATGAGGAGCACGGATTCACCACGCCGTACGCCTTCCAGGAGCCATTGGAGTGAAAATATGGTTTTGCCAGTGCCCGGGCCGCCAACGACTAGGTAGGTACGCCCCGAAATAAATCCTCCGGATAAAATCTCATCCAGACCACTGATACCGGATGTAAGCCGATCTTCCGGCATCTCTGTGACTCCCTTCGACAACAAGACGGACGAGTGCAATGAATGAGTGCCTTCGGGATGATGCGCATTTTGTGTACCGGGAACCTAGCTGACTACCATGTCGCGCGATCAGAGAAGAGCATGACAACAATGAGGCGTGTCATATGTTGCTCAATTTACTCAGTATCGTCGATACGGTGACGGCAAGCGACACAATCGAGTCGTCCATCGCTATTGAGTATGACATGCAATCATGGGAGTCCGACCATGGTACTTACGTACAGACTAACATTTCACCATGGCATATTCGAGTTGGCTTGGTGGTCGGGAAATTCAGGCGGAGTGGCTGGAACGATGTGCAGGAAGCCCGGCAAGCCGCTCGGCCGCCGCGGCGATGGTCTCGGGCCGCTTGGCAAAACAGAACCGGGCGAGCAACGGTGCGCTGGCAGGATCGAAGTAAAAGGCGGAAGGTGGGATCGCCGCGACACCGATCTCACTCGTCAGATAGCGGCAGAAGGAGACGTCATCCGCGAAGCCGAGCCCGGCGATATCGGCCAGCAGAAAGTAGCTGCCGCTGATCGGGAGAACGGGGAGCTCAGCGGCCACGAGCGCGTCTTTCAAGAGATCTCGCAGATAGGTGTATCTTGCGGCCAGCTCAACGTAGTACCCCTGTGTTTCAGCCTCTTCGAGCGCGAACGCCATCGCCTCCTGGAACGGCGTAGCCGTAGCGAAGGTGATGAACTGATGCGTGCCGCGCAGCGATCGGCTGAGCTCGGCTGGCGCAATGGCGAATCCGATCTTCCAGCCAGTCATGGAAAACGTCTTGCCGGTGCTGTTGATCGTCATGGTCCGTTCCCACATGCCGGGGAAGAGGGCGATCGGCAGATGCTCCGCGCCGTCGAAGGTAATCCGATCGTAGACCTCATCGGTGATGACGAGCAGATCATGCTCAATCGCGATTCGCGCGATGGTCTCCAGTTCGGACCGGTCAAACATTTTTCCGGTCGGGTTGTGCGGCGTATTAAGCAGGATCGCACGAGTTCGCGGCGTCACCGCCTGCCGCAGTTCCTCCGGATCGAACGACCAGTCAGGTGGCTGCAACCGAACCGCTCGTGGTGTTCCACCGGCGAAGACAACCTGAGCTGGGTAAGCATCGTAGAACGGCTCGAAGAAGATCACTTCTTCGCCAGGATCGACGAACGCCAGCATCGCCGCCTGAAGAGCTTCGGTCGCCCCCGTCGTGATGGTCACCTCGGAGTCGGGGTCGACATCACGGCCATACGTTCGTGCGAAGGTCGCGGCGATTGCCTGCCGCAGCCGGGGTGTCCCGTGGCTCGGAGCGTATTGGTTGAGATCAGCATGGATGGCTCGCGCAGCCGCCTCTTTCACCAGATCGGGTCCTGGGAAATCGGGGAAGCCCTGACCGAGATTTATCGCGCGATGCTCCACGGCTAACCGGCTCATCTCGGTGAAAACCGAGGTGCCGAACCCGGTCAAACGCTGGGCAGTTGTTCGAACCATCCGATCGCCTCTTGTTTCCTACTATGCCAATTGCGCCTGCCGTACATTGTAGGGGCGCGATTGATCGCGCCCAATCGCTGGGCATCACATCGGGCGCCATGAATGTCGCCCCTACGAACGAACGGTCACAACACGTCTCGCATCACGTCGGGCGCCATGAATGTCGCCCCTACGAACGGGCGGCCACAACACGTCCGCATCACCTCGGGCGTCATGAATGTCGCCCCGACGAACGGGCGGCCACAACACGTCCGCATCACCTCGGGCGCCATGAATGTCGCCCCGACGAACGAACGGCCACAACACGTCTCGCATCACATCGGGCGCCATGAATGTCGCCCCGACGAACGAGCGGCCACAACACGTCTCGCATCACCTTGGGCGTCATGAATGTCGCCCCTACAAACGGGCGGCCACAACACGTCCTGCATCACCTCGGGCGCCATGAATGTCGCCCCGACGAACGGGCGGCCACAACACGTCTCGCATCACATCGGGCGTCATGAATGTCGCCCCTGACGAACGAACGGCCACAACACGTCTCGCATCACCTTGGGCGTCATGAATGTCGCCCCGACGAACGGGCGGCCACAACACGTCTCGCATGACATCGGGCGTCATGAATGTCGCCCCTACAAACGGGCGGCATCACCACGGGCGCATCACCTCGGGCGTCATAAATGTCGCCCCTACAAACGGGCGGTCATCACATCGGGCGTCATGAATGTCGCCCCGACGAACGGGCGGCCATACGACCGGTAGGGGCGCGATTGATCGCGCCCACCTTTACGTCGTCAGCGCCGTGGTCTACGCCGGTGCCAGCTCGGCATGCTCTCGGCGTAGCGCATGCGCCGCCTTGACCATGTGTTCGAGCGACGGCCAAACCTCATCGTTGCCACGAGTCTTCAGGCCGCAGTCGGGATTCACCCAGATCTGCCCAGGCTCCAGCACGTTCGTGGCGCGGGTCAGCAGCGACTCCATCTCGTCCGACGTCGGCACTCGCTCCGAATGGACGTCGTAAACGCCTGGCCCGATCTGCCGCCCGTAACTGTGATCGATGAACGCTCGCAGAAGCTCAGATCCACTGCGGCTGTTCTCGATCGAGATGACGTCCGCATCGAGCGCCTCGATGGCCTCGATAATGTCGTTGAACTCGCTGTAACACATATGACTGTGGATTTGCGTGCCGGCTTCAACTCCGGACGAAGCCAGACGGAACGATCGCACCGCCCAGTCAAGATATTCATCCCAGTCTTCGTGTCGCAGCGGCAGGCCCTCGCGCAGCGCTGGCTCGTCGATCTGGATGATCCCAATCCCGGCTTTTTCGAGGTCGACTACCTCGTCCCGCAGCGCGAGCGCGATCTGGTTGGCAACCTGGCTCCGTGAAATGTCCTCGCGGACGAAGGCCCAGTTCAGCATCGTGACCGGTCCGGTCAACATGCCTTTGATCGGCCTGGTGGTCAACGATTGTGAGTAGGTGGTGGTATCGACCGTCATCGGATTGGGCCGGTAGACATCACCATAGATGATTGGCGGTCGCACGCAACGGCTGCCGTAAGACTGCACCCAGGAATGCTCCGTCACGGCATAGCCGCTGAGCTGATCGGCAAAGAACTCGACCATGTCGGTTCGCTCGAACTCGCCATGGACCAGTACGTCGAGCCCGATCTCCTCCTGATGACGAATTACATCCTGAGTACGCTCGGCGATGAACGATCGGTAGTCCGCATCGGACATGCTCCCCTTGCGCCACCGCGCACGCGCCGCGCGGATCTCCCGGGTCTGAGGGAAACTCCCGATTGTCGTCGTTGGATAGGGCGGTAGTTTCAACTTATCTTGCTGCTGTGCGATCCGGCTCTCAAAGGACGCATCTCGCTGGAAGTCATGGTCCGTCAGCGCATTCATCCGCTCCTGGGTCGGACGGTGGTGAATCCGCGAGGAATCGAGCGCCGACCGGAACATTTCAGCGTTCTGCTCAATCTCCGACTCTATCGCTTTGTGGCCCGAGTTCAGGCCACGTGTCAGCGTCGCGATCTCAGTCAGTCGTTGCTCAGCGAACGCCAGCAGCGGTTTGATCTCTTGATCCAGGTTGGTTTCCAGCTCGACATCAAATGGAAGATGAAGCAGCGAGCAGGAGGACTGCACCCAGATGCGATCCGATTCGACCCGATCGGCGATCTCTTCCAGCAGGCTTAGCGTCTCCTCGACGTTGATCCGCCAGACGTTACGTCCGTTGACGACACCAGCGCCGAGCACTTTGTTGGGCGGAAAGCCATGCTGGTTGAGCAGCATCAGATTCTCAGCGGTGCGCACGAAATCGAGACCGATGCCTTCGACCGGCAGCGCGGCGACCGTCTCCCAGTTACCGTTCAGCGACTCGAAGTAGGTCTGTAGCATCAGTTTCGGACGGCCGGAGACGTTGGCAAGGTCAGCGTAAGCACTCTTGAACAGTGCAAGTTCAGCGGCGGTTCGATCCTGCACTAGCGTTGGCTCGTCGATCTGCACCCACTCGGCTCCAGCCTGCCCAAGGCGGCTGAGCACCTCACGATAGACCGGGAGCAGTTCATTCAAGTGCTCTGCTAGCGACTTGGTGTAGTGCTTGCCGAGCAACAGGAAAGAGACCGGCCCCAGTAGCACCGGCTTGGCTGGGTGCCCCAGCTGTTTTGTCGCCTCGTTGAACTCATCAAAGATCTTGGTGCTCGCCAGACGCGGCGTACCAGCATCGAACTCCGGAACAAGATAGTGGTAGTTGGTATCGAACCACTTCGTAAGCTCGAGAGCCGGTGCCTCATCGTTGCCGCGAGCCATCGCAAAATAGGTCCCGAGATCGACATTGTCGCCGACATCTCCGTAGCGGGACGGGATCAGGCCGGTCAGACAGATCGTGTCGAGTACCTGGTCGTAGTAGCTGAAGTCATTGCAGGGGATCAGATCCAGTCCAGCGTCCGCCTGAGCCTTCCAGGCAGCTTTACGAATCTCGCTAGCGGTCTGCTCCAGCTCAGCTTCGCCGATCTTCCCCGACCAGAATCCCTCGACCGCTTTCTTCAACTCGCGGTGCTTACCGATGCGCGGATACCCTAGTATCGAACTCTTGGCCATTTATTGCTCCTCGTCGCGGCTGCGGACTCACTTGTCAACGATTCAATCATCGCATCTTCACGGATGAATATTGTTGCACGTTCGCGCAATCCTGACCCAATCTCACTCTGGTAAGACAGAAATCGCACGAGCCGAGCGTGACCAGTGCGAGTCGATGCAATTATGCGTCTTTCATGTCACCGTGAAATCGAACTCACAACCGGCGCAATGTCCGACACTCACCCCTCGTCGTGATTCGATTCATCACGATCGATGAGCCAGGTCTCCCCAAAGGTGCGAAGCTGATCGATGATCGGCAGCGCGGCGCGGCCCTTTTCGGTGAGGGTATATTCGACGCGCGGAGGGATCTCGCTGTATTGCCGTCGCGTGATGATGCCGCTCGCCTCAAGCGCGCGCAGGCGCCCCGAGAGGACCCCGGGACTCATGCCGATCGAAGTTTCGAGCGCACGAAACCTGCGGCAACCACCTTCGAGGTCCCGCAAAATCAACAGAGTCCAATGATCACCGAAGATTTCCGCGGCTCGCGCAATCGGACACACTGGCACGGTCTGTTGGATTTGGTTTCGAATCGGTGCCATGTCGCCGCCCCCTTGGACATATCTGCGATTTCAGTATAGCAAACCCGTTGACAGGTCCCTCCGGCAAGAGTATCATATCCGAAGTGGCTATTATATTAGTAGTGACTCCGGAGGAAGAGTAATGGATAATCAAACGCAACAATCACAGTCGACCGAGACGCTAACTCGCTGGAACATCGACCCAGCGCACTCCGAAATCGGGTTCGCCGCCAAGCATATGATGATCAGCACGGTTCGTGGCCGCTTTAGCGACGTCAGCGGTTACATCGACTTCGACGAGAATAACCCCTCGGCGGCGAAGATCGATGTTCAGGTGGGCGTCGCGAGCGTTGACACACGGCAAGAAGCGCGCGACCAGCATCTTCGTTCAGCCGACTTCTTCCACGCAGACGTTCATCCTCGCATGACGTTCGTCAGTGACAAAGTCGAATTGGTCAAAGGCAACGAGTATAAAGTCACCGGCGATCTGACGATTCGTGACATGACCCACGAGATCACGCTCGATGCAACCTTCGAAGGTGCGCATGCCGATCCATGGGGTGGAATGCGCGCCGGGTTCACCGCCAGCGGCAAGATCAATCGGCACGATTTCGGGCTCGGCTGGAACGCGGCCATCGAAACCGGTGGCGTGGTCGTTGGACCGGAGATCAAGCTTCAGTTCGAGGTCGAAGCCGTCAAGCAAGTCGACTAAACAATCTGATCCCCTGGGCCGGCGAACGTAATCGCCGGCCCGTTCCCTCCTTCATAGTGATCGATGGACCACGATCGACGATCTACCTACCTCACGAGAGCGACGCCGCTCAACTATAAACACGCTCAAAGCAACGCTCGAACGCGACCGATTCTTGCTTTCGGCACGCGCAAAATCAGGAATTCAAGAGTCTCGGCTGTCACCGCAATTGACCCTGTACTGACAGACGGGTTCAGGACCTGCTCGCTCGGAACGTTGCGACTGTCCGGATGCCTGACGCGGAGTGATAGGGCACCGGGCTATTCTCTATACATCGAAGCGAGGTTCCCGGATGGACCGGGAGATCGCGCACGATGACAAGAGCGGGCAAGGATGCTGAACGTCCGGCCCGAGAGAGAGGTTCAGATGTACTTCTTGGATTCCACGACCATGATTCAGCTCGCACTGGAGCGCCAGCGTGATCTGACCAAGCAGGTTATGGTTCAGTCGCCGCGAGCGAGCACGGGTTCGCCAGCAAAGAGCCATCGACGGTCCCTCCAGCACTCCGCTGGGGCGACGCTCGTCCGAATCGGTCGACACTTCCGGGCCTAACCAATGGCGGGCAACAATGAAGGTGCCGCCGGTCCTAGACGATCGTTCGAGCATCATCACCGCCAGAGCTTTCCCCCAGAGTGGCGTGATCCCCAGTAATTGAGGATCACGCCACTTCATTCTTTCCCCCGCAGCACGCTAGTGTCATCGATTACCACCACATCAAACACCGTCACCAGCCACACCGAGAGCGTTATGCTTAGCGTCCGACAATGCCACGACGGGTTTTCAACGATACCGTGGAGGGAACCCATGCACGAACTGCGAATCGCCTTGCTGCAGATGACCGCGAGCGGCACGGACCAGGAAACCAACAAGCACAAGGGTGAAGAATTCGTGCGACGTGCCAGATCGATGGGCGCGGATATTGCCCTCTTTCCGGAGATGTGGAACATCGGCTATGCGCCGTTTGAGGGAGTACTACCGAACTCTGGCAATATCTGGCGCTCGCCTTCATCGTGGCGAGACGGCGGTAAACCGGCGCCGAAGATCGATCCTGAGATACGGCGACGCTGGCAGTCACGGGCAATCGAACGCAACGGCATCTTCGTTGAGCATTTCCGTGCGCTGGCGCGTGAACTCGACGTCGCCATCGGCCTCACCTACCTGGAGCGTTGGGATGGTCCGCCGCGCAACGCGATGTCGCTTATCGATCGCCACGGCGACCTCATCATGACCTACGCGAAGATCCACACCTGCGATTTTGACGAGCCGGAAGCTTCGACCACACCGGGTGATGACTTCTACGTGGTCGAGCTGGACACATCGAAGGGACCGGTGAAGATCGGGGCCATGATCTGCTACGATCGCGAGTTTCCGGAGAGCGCCCGCATTCTCATGCTCAAGGGGGCCGAGATCATTCTGACGCCGAATGCCTGCGACCTCGACCCCAATCGTCTTATGCAGTTTCGGTCTCGCGCGATGGAGAACATGGTTGGAGTTGCGATGACCAATTACGCGACGCCACAGCATAACGGTCATTCAGTGGCCTATCATCCCATCGCCTACGATCGAGACGGCAAGCCACAGGATCTGTTGATCGTCGAGGCCGGTGGTGCCGAGGGAGTCTATCTGGCCACATTTGATATAGACAGCTTGCGTGATTTCCGCAGCCGTGAAACATGGGGGAATGCCTTTCGCCGGCCGCATCGATACGAGATGCTGACCTCATCGCAGGTCGCGCCGCCATTCGCCCGCTTCGCGGAGGACGGTACTCCATATCCCCGGCTCGGCCGCTGAGCAAGATCGAGATTTGTACGACAGAGAGGCGGCAGACCGTGTCGGACAGACCAGCGCGCGAAACCAGCATCGCCATTCAAGGGCCGTTTTCGCTGGAGCAGGCGCTCGAGTTCTTGGCCGGATTTCCTCCGGCCGGACTTGGTGAGCAACGGGACAAATACCGCGCCGCTCATCTGGTGAACGGTCGTCCGCTCCTCATTACGGTCGAGCAGCCCTCATCCGATCATTTGAGACTGACTATCGACGGGCGCGACCTCAAAGCCGCGGACGATGTTGAGGCAACCAACCTGGTGAAACGAATCTTCAGCCTCACCATCGACGCGACACCGTTCTACGACCGTGTCGGAACCGATGACCCGGTGATCGGCAGGCTCCAGCAGCAATTCCCTGGCTTGCGTCCGGTGCTGTTTGGCAGCCCATTCGAGGCCCTTTGCTGGGCAATCATCGGGCAGCGCATCAGTATCGCTCAGGCAGCGAGGGCCAAAGCGCGACTCGCGGCGGCGTTCGGACCGACACTCGACCTTGACGGCGAGCACTGGCAGGCGTTTCCTGGTCCAGCCGATCTTTGGGAACTTGATACCGAGGCCGACGCGCCAACGTTGAAGCTCCCCACATTAAAGGTAGAGCGGTTACGCGCCCTGGCGGAACGCGGGATCGCCGGAGATTTCGAAGCGGACCTGCTCCTCTCGAAGACGGTCGAGGAAGCTCGCGAGTGGCTCGAGCAGAGTCCTGGCATCGGACCATGGGGCAGCGAGTTCGCACTGATCCGCGGTGCCGGTCATCCAGATCTCCTTCCCCACGGCGAGCGGCGGTTCACCAGCGCCATTCAGCTGGCCTACGAGCTGGACCATGAACCGAGCATCCGAGAAGTGGAGGCAATTGCGAGGCGCTGGTCCGGCTACCGCAGTTGGGCCGCGTTCTTGCTGCGCGTGTCTCAGCGACGAGACCTCTAGGACACGTCCTTCCAGGCACGATGCATCCGTGTTTCGCGGGCGCCAGTCTATTCAAGCGTCACGGAGAGAAACGCCTCGGCCAATTGCAGCCCAGCCGGAGCAGCCGCTTCGGCGGCACGCCGTCGAATCCGATCGTGGAGACCGCCCGGGAACGCCGAAACCTGCGACACGTGGCATTGCAACGCTTCGATCTTGCGCTCGAATGACGGTGCAATATCCACGAACGTATCGGGCTGTTCGCTACCAAAGAGGAGCATTGCACCAACAAAGTGCGGCGCGAGACCAGCGGCGGCTTGCTCTGGGAAGAAGGTCGCCAGCCGTATCGACGGAAAGACTGCATGAATTGTGGCAAAGCCGACGGCGCGATGATCTGGATGCTGGCGGTAGATACGGGTCAATGGATCGTGCGTCACGATCAGGTCAGGTTGGAAACGACGGATCTCTGCGGTCAGCCGGCCTCGCAGATCGAGCGTGTCGAAGACTTCGCCGTCCGTCAGTCGGAAGAAGCTCACGCCGTCAACACCCAGTAAATGTGCCGATGCCTGCTGTTCGGCTTCTCGCGTTCGCGTAAAGACGAAAGGATCGAGCGACGGATCGGGCATCCCCTTGTCGCCCGACGTCACGACTACGTAATGCACGGCCGACCCAGCCGCCACCCATCGCGCAACGGTGCCTCCGCAGGCAAAATCGGGGTCATCCGGGTGCGCTCCGACCACCAAAATGCGTGTCGCCTCAGGTAGATCGCTCACATTCGCTCCCTTCTGCTCACCGGGTTGGATAGAGCCTGATTCCAGAACCTGGATCGCCGGGCAAGCATAGCGAACGGAGCACGATGCCGCCCAGCACACGCCCAATCAGGAGCGACCGACATCTGTCCCGCTACACCACAACCCGCTAGGCTTCCACAGGCTTGCGGAGCAGATCGAGAACATCCCCCGGTGAAAGGGTTTTCAGGTGCGACCAGATTTCGGGACACCCGGCACCCGCCATGCCAAGATTCACACGGATTCTGCGATCTGCCTCGCGCTTGCCCGCAGGGTCAAACGCGAGTCCAGCCGCGCGCATCGCCTCCTCGAGATGTCGCGTGTAGCAACTCATCGGTCATCACCGCTCTCTCTGCCTCGACAAAATCACTTCCATCCATTTGAGTGTACGCCAGGTAGGGAGTGATTCGTAGGACAATCCAGGCAGTATCCGAACGACAAGACCAATAGTTCGATCGGACGATTTCACGGAGCGACAACATGGAGAACGGCTTGCGCCTCCCCAGTTGTTGACATGTTGTTCAAGCTCGACGTCGTCGACCGGACGAACGAATAGAAGCCGGGCTGCAACGTTGCCGGAAGCTTCATCGTGCTGGTATAGATCTGGTTCGTCCAGGAGTCGGTCTTCACCGGATCAATGCGAAGGGTCGCGCCGCTCAGGTCCAACCCCATCGCAAGCTCATGAATCCGGGTTGGCGACATCTGCGCCTTCAGCTGATCTACTGAGTCGAACGGTCCGTAGAGACCGGCGCGTAGCGTGATGACGTTTGGCTCCTTCGCACGAACTTGACCTTCCGGCTTTGCCTCCCAAGTGAAGCTAAGCTCGTCGCCAGGATGAAGGTCCCTGGTCGGATCAATAGAGTTAAATGTCGCGTAGTTGAACGCGTCGTGTGGCTCGGGTGACGGCGTGCTCGTCCACGGGCTCGAGCAACCGGTCAGTAGAAAACCAATCGTCACTAAGGCGACGACGGCCATCCCTACCGCACGCTGACTATCTCTACGTCTTGTGGAATTCAACGAAATCCCGATCCCTTCTGTAATTCACCGGCCATACCGTCCCGCGAACACACCACTACATCGACGGCCCGAGTTCAGGGCATCGATCGTTAAGAAGACGGCGGATACGACCAAAAGGTTCCCTTGGTTCACGGTTCTGTCACGTTCGGCGCGGGCGATATTCTGTGATCATGAACAACATCGAGGATCTGCTGACCAGTCGCAACGCCACGCTCGAATCCGGCCAATGGCAGCGCGCCCGCCGCTCCTTCGATTGCATCGATCCCGTCCGTGGCCGTAGACTGCCTTAAATCCCACGATCGCGGCACGCTTTGGAGGTCATCGTGTCCGAATCAACCCCGCCCGCTGTTCCATCCGAGATACTCGCCCATTACGATCTGGGCGTCGAAGCCGGACGCCTGGAAACGGGGCACGGTAGCCTGGAGCTAGCTCGAACTCAGGAAATTCTCGAGCGATTTCTCCCGTCGCCGCCGGCCGTGATCTGTGACGTGGGCGGCGGACCTGGCGTGTATGCCGCCTGGCTTGCCCGGCTCGGCTATGAGGTGCATCTGATCGAACCGGTCGAGCTCCACGTGCAACAGGCGCTCGTCGCTTCGGCCGCACAACCCGAAACGCCAATCGCATCCTGCCGGCAAGGAGATGCGCGAAAGCTCGATCTCGACGAGTCCAGCGTCGATGCCGCCATCCTGTTCGGGCCCCTCTATCACCTGACCGATCGAGCCGACCGTGTTGCAGCCTTACGAGAGGCAGGCCGGGTGACACGACCCGGCGGGCTTATCTTTGTCACGGCAATCTCGCGCTTCGCCTCATCACTCGACGGATTGGTTCGAGGATTCATGATTGATCCGGAGTTCCGAGACATCGTGAAGGACGACCTGCGAAACGGCCAGCATCGCAATCCCCATAATCGCGATCAGTACTTCACCACCGCCTATTTCCATCGACCGGAAGAGCTCCGCATCGAGTTCGCGTCCGCCGCATTGACCCATATGCAGACGCTGGCGGTGGAAGGTCCTGCCGGATTCATCAGCAGGGTGCAGGACCAGTGGAGCGATCCCAATTGGCAGGAACAGGTCTTGACGACGATACGATCGATCGAGGCCGAACCCGCGCTGCTCGGGGCGAGCCCTCATCTGCTCGCCATCGGACGCAAGTAGATCCGGCACCTGCTCAAACCAGATCCTTCAATCGTCCTCCTAGCTGACGCGGTGGCGGCGCGTAGCTAACCGCCGTCGTTCATCTTTGTAAGTTAATGTTGTGCCCTATTGACATACACGAACATGTGTCCTAGTATGTCCGTACACCTTAATTGTTGCCGCTCGTTGAAAGGAGCGACGCTCATGTCAAACCACCAAATCGTTCACGTCGAGCTTGCGACCACGGACCGTGAGGCGTCTGGTCGGTTCTACCACGAGCTGTTCGGCTGGAATGTCCAGCAAATGCCGGAAATGAACTACGCTATGTTCCAGACGGAGGGCGGTCTTGGTGGTGGCCTCACTCCCGTCGACGGCCAGACGACCAATACCGGCGACATCAAGGTCTATGTCGGCACTGATGACATAGAGGCAACGTTAGCACGAGTCAATGAGCTTGGCGGGCAGACGCTGGTTGGCAAGACCGAGATCCCAGGTAACGGCTGGTTCGCGTTTTTCCGTGACCCATCCGGTACTCCAGTGGGCCTTTTCTCGTCGTAAAGACCACAAATCCTCAGTGTGTCCCCCGGCATGCTGACATAATCCTTCCCTCCTCCTCAGTGCCCGTCGGAATGGCGGGCGCAACTCATTTAAGAGGGATCGGCGCGAATACCCGACCACAGAGTCTCAACCAGCGGTTCGAGCCGAACTCTAAGGTTCGCTACGTCTAGACGCTGAAAGAGAATGGTGAAGACCGCCGTTCCGGCCACCATATTCATCACCAGATCAACGTCGATGTCCGGACGTACGTCCCCACGGGCGATACCGCGACGCAACAGTTGCCTGCCGATTTCCTGCCGCGGAGCGATCAGATGGTTCCAGATGATTTCCATGAGCTCGGGATCGGTGACGGCGGTGCCTGCGACCCGCGCGATCATCGGGCCTAACACCGTTGACGTCGTGGCCCGAGCGAAGTCACGCACCAGGGCGATGAAATCGTCTCGAGTATTGCCTGTATCGGGAACCAATAGGTTGTCGTCGATCGACGACAATGCGGCGGCGACCAGCTCCTGCTTCGACGACCAGCGACGATAGATAGTCGCCTTCCCGGCTCCGGCTCGCGACGCGACCGCGTCCATGCTCATCCCATCGAATCCTTGCTCCAGCAGGAGCTGTAGTGTCGCGTCCAGAATCGACTTTCGTGCCCGATCGCTGCGTGGGCGACCAGGTCGACGTGCGGCGGGTGGTGTCAAGTCGTCCTCGTTCGTCGTCACGATCCGCTCATCTCCGCGATTTGAACACCCTCCGGCAGTTCCTCTACCTCCTCGACCTGTTCTCGTGATGGCAAGAAGGCGAGTGTGATCAGTGCTCCGACCATCGCGACAGCAGCCGCGGTCACCAGGGTCACGTCCATCGCATGAATGAAGGCGGAGTTTGCACCGGACATCAGAAGATTGCCGTCAAATCCTCCAACCCGCTGTGCGACCTGTGCCGCCGCGCCAATCGAATCACGCACCATCGAGGCTTGCGGTTGCGGAAGAGCCGAGGCGAGGTCCCCTATTCGGCTGCTATAACTCGTCGACAGCACACTGCCGAGCACCGCGACGCCAAGCGCACCGCCAACCTGACGGGTTGTGTCGTTAACCGCGGAACCGATCCCGGCGTTCTCGCGTGGCACCGAACCCATGATTGAGTCGGTGGCCGGCGCCATGGTGAGCCCCATTCCAAGTCCGATGATCGGAATGCTGAATCCAATCAGAGCATAGCCGGTCGTCGGTGTTGACCGTGACATGATGAAGAGCCCAATGGCGACGATCGAAAGGCCACCGGCCACCACCAGCTTTGAGCCGAGGATACGCACCAGACGGACACTCGCCGGCGCACCGATGAGGATGCCGAGAGCGACCGGCGTGATACGAATTCCAGCTTGCAAGGTGCTATATCCAAGCACGACCTGCAGGTACTGAGTAAGGAAGAACATCGAGCCAAACAGTGCGAAAAAGACCAGTGCGATCGAAAAGCTCGCCGCCGAGAAACGCGGATTGCGGAAGAATCGCGTGTTGAGCATCGGCCGCGGATTGCGCCATTCCCAGTATGCGAACGCCGCGAGCAGGAGCGTACCGGCCAAGAATGCTATCCAGCTGCGGAGACTGAGCCAACCATAGTTCGGTGCCTCAATAATGCCGTAAAGGAGCACGCCCAACCCGGCGATCGACAGGACCGCACCGATTGGATCCAGCGAGGAATGCTCCGGGTCCTTCGATTCCGGCAAGAGGAAGAATCCGGCGATCAGAGCGATCACGACAATCGGTACGTTGACCAGGAAGACCGAGCCCCACCAAAAGTGTTCCAGCAGCCAGCCTCCAAGGACCGGGCCAAGCGGGACTGCAACACCAGCCGCGGCCGTCCAGATGGCAATGGCGCGACCGCGCTCATTTGGCGGAAAGATGTTAGTCAGGATCGATAGCGTGGACGGCATGATAAACGCGCCACCAAAGCCCATCAGGGCGCGGCTCGCGATCAACTGGCTGCCTGACCCGGAGTAGGCCGAGAGGAAGGAGCCGAGCACGAAGATCAGCATGCCAAAGTTGAGCGCTCGCTTGCGACCGAACCGGTCGCCCAGGCTCCCGGCGGTCAGTAACATTCCTGCGAAGACCAGGACGTAGGAGTCGACGATCCATTGCAGCTCGCTGGCTGTTGCCGAGAGATCGCGCACCAGGGTTGGCAACGCAACGTTGAGCACGGTATTGTCGAGTCCGATGATCAACAGGCTCGCGCAGAGCACGATCAACGCCCACCATCTGCGCTCGTACGGTTTCCGTTCCATTCAGTATCTCCCAATTACGAAACGATACGGTCTCGTCTCGTAATATAGCAGCATCGATTTGATCTGGCAAGAGGGGGCGCCTGGAATCGTACGCTTTCCGGTCGCGTTATGCTGACGGCACAACCAACGTCGTTGGATGTTCAGGAAAGGAACGTGACCAGATTGTTTTCTTCAGCCGAATGTGAACTGCTTGATCTGCCGGCATTCGCGTCGCTGGCGACCCTTTTACCGGATGGAACTCCGCAGATGACAGTCATGTGGTACCGGCGAGTAGGAGACGACCTCCATATGATCACGCCCGCCAGTACGCGCAAGGCCCGCAATTTGGCTAAGGACGGAAGGGCGGCAGTGGTCGTCAACGATCCGGCGAACGGCTATCGCTACGTCGAAATGCGTGGGCACATCGAACTGAGACGAGAACCTGAGGACATTCGGGAGGCACTATTCAAGATCGCGTCACGCTACATCGGCGCCGAACGAGCCGAGCCGTACACGGATGCACGCGACCCGAAAGAGCGCGTGCTGATGATCTTTCGTCCATCACACGTTCACGGCCACTTCGCCAACAAACCGTGAGCGCGCCTAACCTAGTGCCGCGATGGCCTCGATCTCAACCAGGTAGTCTGGGTGCGCCAGGCTGCTGATCACCGCCAGGGTACTGGCCGGAACGTGACCGATGGGGCCAAAGACCTGATCACGCACCTCGCGAATGGCCGGAAGATGATCGAGGCTCGTGGTCAAAACCGTGATCTTGCCGACGCGATCGAGTCCCGAGCCCGACGCTTCCAGCACGGCCTGCAGATTCCGGTAGATCTGCTCGGTCTGCGCTCTGGCGTCTCCCTTTCCGACGATCTCTCCGTGCTGGTTCTGAGCGACCTGTCCCGACACAAAGAGTAGATCGCCCATTCGTACCGCGTGCGAGTAACCCGACGTCGCATGAACGTTGGCTGGGTTGTGGATGATCTGGAACTCCATGAACTCGTCCCTCCTTGACGGCAATGAGCCGCCTTCTAGTCCTGATCGCCGGTCAGCAGGCTGGTCAGTCGCAGCTCAGACGGCACCTCCGGCCAGGCTCGATAGAGAGTCGTCACCGTCTCCGGCTCCTTGGCTAGCTGTTTGGAGCGTTCCTGAGCGTCCTTGATGTGCCGCGCATGAAAGCTCAACGCCTCGAGCTTGACCTCCGAAGTGCGGCTGACGTCGATCCAGGTGTTGGGCCGACCATCCGGTAGTCCATCTAGACCAAACTGACGCGCGCGATCCGGACGGACGGCGTCGTAATAGAGTTCCCGCAGAGCGACCCCCTCTGCCCGCGCCCGGTGAAACGCCGAGGTCGTCGCCCGCGAGATGATCTGGTGATCGGGATGGCCCGTAATGCCACCTGGACCGAATGTGAACACGATCTCGGGTAGATAACGATTAATCGCCGCGAGGATCAAGCCTTCGAGGTGATCCTCCGGTACATTCGACAACGCTCCGTCCTCGTATCCGAGCAGCTCGATCCCGGCATAGCCGATAACTGCCACCGCGTCGCGCAGATCCTCTTCGCGCAGCAGCGCTAAGGCCGGACCGGCTACACGAAGCCCATCGACCGGCTCGCCTTGCTCGCCCCGTGTAGCAAACACTCCGTGAATAACCGCTCCGCGTCGTGCGTATTTGGCCAGCACAGCGGCTGGACCGAAGCTTTCGTCGTCCGGATGCGCGTAAACGGTCAGAATACGGGGCGCATAGGTTGTCGCGTTTACTGTCTCCAACAGAGAGTCATTCATATATTTCGTTATCCTCTTTATACAGTTTGACCATCTAAACGAGGCACAGCCTCATCCCGAATCGGCACCGAGCTACAGTATGATTGCGTACAGGTACCCCGGTTTCATCCACTGAAAGGATGCCAGAATGCGGATCGTCTCGCTGCTCCCAAGCATCACGGAGATCTGCTATTCACTCGGTTTGGGCGAGCAGCTTGTCGCCGTTACACACGAATGCGACTATCCGCCGGCCGCTCTCCAGAAGCCGCGGATCACCCGCAATATTCTGCCCACGGACGTGACCGACAGCGCTGAGATCGACCGGTTTGTGCGGGAGCGGATCAGCCAGGGTGAAGCGATCTATGAACTCGACGTCGATCTCCTCATGCAACTCGAACCAGATCTTATCCTGACCCAGGAGCTTTGCCCCGTCTGCGCGGTCTCCTACCAGGATGTCCTTAAGATCGCACGCACGATGAAACGTACACCACAGGTACTCTCGATCGAGCCAACCACGATGGCGGGCGTTCTCGATTCGTTCCGCGCCGTCGGAGTTGCGACCGGTCGCGAACGAGTCGCCGAAGCGGTCATCCAGGCATTGAAACACCGAATCGACTGGATCGGAAAGAGGATCAGCGATATCGCGGGCTCATCACGGCGCGTGGTCTGCCTCGAATGGCTTGATCCGCTCATGGTCGGCGGTCATTGGGTGCCAGAAATGGTGCAGCTGGCCGGAGGGCAGGACATGCTCGGGAGTGCTGGTGGACGTTCCGTCTGCGTCAACTGGGAACAGGTTGTCGCCGCCGCGCCCGACATACTGGTGCTGATGCCATGTGGCAATGACCTGGCCCACACCGTCGCCGAAGCCGAAAAGCTGCGCGAGCTTCCTCGACTCGACGCGATTCCCGCCGTGCAGCATGAGCTCGTTTTTGCGGTCGACGGTTCGAGCTATTTCAACCGGCCGGGACCGCGATTGATCAACGGCATCGAGATTCTGGCTGAGATCCTGCATCCGGAGGTTTTCGGCGGCATCGCGCCGCAGCACGCGGTTCAGCCAGTCCAGCTATTACACCACGATTTGCTCAGATGACCGGACGCCGCAGGCCTTCCTTGCTCGTGTTGCTGGCCAGTATCGTCGGTGGGCTGACGATCCTGTATCCCTTTCTGCTCCCGTTGGCGGGGCAACAAGATCGACTCAGCCAGCGTGGCATCGAGGTTCCGCTCCTTTTCGCACTGCTCAGCGGGATCTGTCTGCTCACTATTCTGGTTCAGATCCAGCAATCGACAAGTGGCGCGGGGGCGTCAGAGTCGAAGCTGGTGGCACTGCTCGGAGTTCTGGTGGCGACCGACGCCGCGCTCAGGCTGATTCCGAGCCTGCTCGGGGCTTCACCGATCTTCTTGCTGATCATCCTGACCGGCTTCGCCTACGGTGCCGATTTCGGCTTCCTGATGGGAGCACTGACGCTCTTCGTCTCGGCCTTCATCACCGGGGGGATCGGTCCCTGGCTCCCGTTCCAGATGTTGGGTGCGGGCTGGATCGGACTCACCGCCGGGTTGCTCCCCCGGACCGGATCGAGGCGCGAGATCGCGCTGCTAGCCCTCTTTGGTGGGTGTTGGGGTTTCCTGTTCGGCGCGATCATGAATCTCTGGGAATGGCCCTTCGCCGCACCCGGCCTGCAACAGCAAGTTGGACTTTACTGGGTTCCAGGAATGAATCTGTGGCAGACCATACACACATATATCCATTTCTATCTGGTGACGTCACTCGTCTATGATCTTTTCCGCGCGGTCGGGAACGTCCTCTTGATTCTGCTGCTGGCGAGACCAGTGCTGAGTCTGCTCGATCGCTTCCGCGAGCGATTCAGCTGGCAGCCCTGGACACCGTATGAACCGGTGATCGACGCCCCGGCATCAGCGAGCGCGCCAGACGCGTAACCGGCCACACAATGCTAATCTCTTCAGACCCGAAGAACTGAGCTTCTACAATCAGGGTGAGACGTCACCGCACAATAGTTCGAATCAATACCGCCAGGGATACGTCCCCGGCTGGTGGCACCTTCGTATCACCGTGGGGTTGCTCCATCCAACCTTGCATACCGCGGCGAATCCGCGCGTCCCGCTGCCAGGACAGATCCTGGTCGTCAGTCAAGGCGCGGGTACAGCAGATTGGCATACAGCCATCGCCTCAAAAGTCAGCGACGATATCAAGAAGCAAAACGGAGATTTCGAGACGCGATTGTGAGAATCAGCAATTCTGGACAGAAACTGGTCGAACATGCTGCTCCGACGGCGTTTCTGTTCTTCTGTCGTTATTGGCGGAAACAACTGCTCGGAGACGGTTCCGGAGAGTTCAAAAGAACCGAGGTCAAAGAGACATCTACCTGTGTGATGCCCTTACGACGACACACTACTCGCGCAGATAGCCGGTCTGGAGAACGCGCCGCTACGTCGGCAATGACGGATCGGGCGGAAAAGGATGCGGCGTGAGGAGCTGGCTTGTCAGGCTATCACACAGCCACGCCTCCCAATGGGTCGTCGACCAACCTCGATCCGCAGTGAGTAACCGGTAGAGCTGCGGCGAGGCCAGCGCCCAGATAATGTCGGTGGCCGTGTCCAGGTCGAGACCCGGACGAAGCGCGCCTCGCTCCGCCAGCGCCTGTGCCACCTGTCGCAGATCATTCCAGCGGCCTTGTCTTGCTCTATGATCGAGTGAAGCGATCTCGGGCTCACTCGCCGCAGCCTGCCAGACGACCGCGAAGAGGTTCGACTGACGCTCAATTGCCGATGCAACCGCCGCGGCAAACTTCTTTAGCATTCCGTTGGAATCGGGATCAGCCAGAAGTTCCCGCCACCACTGCTGCTCGACAAGCGGGACAGAATCGTCGTCGCGCCGCACCTCTGCCTGGATGGCCGCCACCAGCAGGTTTGGCTTCGTGCCCCCCACGAGCTTGACTGTTGCTACCGAGACTCCGGCTGCCTCAGCAATGGCCGCAAGCGTCGTGTGAGCATAGCCGTTTTCGACAAACTGCTGCCGCGCCGCCGCAAGAACTGCGCGGCGGGTCTCACGGGCAGCTTCGGCTCTCCGTGGTGAATTGTAGGAACGGCTTGACTTCGGAGCCATAAATCATTATCCTCTTAAGCTAATGAATATCTCTAGTGGCTCTCTAACTTAATATTACATCGAATATCGCGTGACTTGGAGATTGGCCGTGACAAGTGACACGCAGCGTCCCCAGTATAGAGACGTTCTCGGGGTGTCCCTCCATGAGCGTCAAAGACTCCTCACACAAGCCAAGAATCTCGAGTTGGAAGCTTGTTGACTGATGGATCGAATCAATGTGCGACCAGGCCGGCGAGTGATCGACATCTTAAGCGCATACTGCGAGCCAGCCCATCTTGCATGGGACACCCTATTCGACGTATTCCAAACGTTTGTCGAAGGCCACGGGGCGGACCTGCGGGCCCACGGTGTGGCCTTCATCGAAGGGCTGCTCGATGCCCTCGGCGCGGAGCGTGCCGCGATCGGCGGCAGATCCATGGGCGGCTACTTTGCGTTCTGCTTCGCGCTCGCGCACCCCGAACGGGTCTCCGAGCTGGTGATGTTCAGCGAGCCGGCCGGCATCGACCCGCTGCCCACGCCCAGCCGGAGTCGCTACCACCGCATCGTCGGCACGCGCGGACTCAACGCATTCCTCTACAAGACCGCCCTCAAGCCGAAACCCGGTGCGGCCGGCGCCCGCACGGGGCTGGCCAGAGGCAAGCTGGTCGCCGACCCCGACCGAGTGCCCGACGACCTTCTCGAGTGCGTGGCGGCTGGCTGGCTCCTCCCGGGCGCGGTACGCAGCTGGTACACGATGGTCGAGCGGGCGTGGGATCCGCCGGGACGCGGTATCTTCGCGACCTCGACGAACCTGACTAGCCGGTTGACCCCGGAGTTGGCGAGCCTGAGTACACCGACCCTGTTCCTGTGGGGCCAGCAGGACCTGCTCGCGTCTCCCGAGTTGGGCCGGGCACTGGACGCCCGGATGCCTGACGCGCGCTTCGAGGTCGTGCCCGACGCCAGCCACCGTGTGCACGTCGATCAGCCGAAGGTGTGCGCCGACGCCGTGCTGGGCTTCCTGTCATGACGGGCGACCGTCTGTCGAGATCCGGTGCTCTGGTGCTGATCTCCACCGGGGTTGTCCTGTTCGCCGGGCTGGCCCTCCATCCTCACGACCCCAACGCCACCAACATGGCCGACGTCGCCTACGTGCAGACGGGCCAGGCCAGGTGGTGGCCCGCCCACGCGCTACTGCTCACCAGCTACGTGCTGTTCGTCGTCTTCTTGGTCCGGATGTCGAGCCTCACGGGGCTGCCCACCTCGGCTCGACGCGTGCTGAAGGTGGCCCTGCCGATCGCCTCCCTTGGTGTGCTGGCGATGCTCGTACATCTGTTGCTGGGGTTCGGGCACGACAGCCTCGCGAACTCACACAAGAGTTGGGCCTTCTGGATCAAGGACGTCGTTGAGACGTACGACGGCGTGTGGGCCGTCTCGCTCGCCGCCGTTGCGTGGGTTCTCGGGCGAGCCGGCAGCCTGGGCAACCGGCTCATCGGCCTGCTCGGCCTGCTCGGCGGGATCGGCTTCGCGCTCTTCTCCCTTGCCATTCCCCTGATGGGTCCGATCATCCCGGTGACCAGCATCGGGCCGCTGGTCCCGAAGATCGCGCCGGCGTTCGGGCTCCTCCTCGTCTCCTGGACGATCTCCGGCGGCGTCTTCGCACTGCGCAAGGCCGACTGAGATGGCAGTTCCCGGCTGGCTCGGCGGCCGATTGCCGCCAGGCCATCACCGATAATCTGCGGCTCGTCTTGCGCCTAGCTCAGGGGCGGAATGCCCAGCTCTCGGCGGCCATCTTCGATAGTCAGACGATCCAGAGCGCCCCCGAGAGCGGCCATCGGGTAGGCTACGACGGGCACAAACGGAAGAAAGGAACCAAGCTGCTTCTCGCGGTCAACACCCTGGGCCAGTTGTTGGCCCTGCGCGTCACGCCCGCCAACCAGCAGGACCGCGCCCAAGTCCAGACACTAGCCAACGCCGTCCAGGACGCCACCGGTGAGCACGTCGAGTTGGTCTACGTCGACCAGGGCTATACCGGCGAGGTGCCGACCGAAGCGGCCGCCGCCGAGGGCATCGAATTGCATGTGGTCACGCTGTCCGATGCCAAACATGGCTTCGTGTTGCTCCCCCGCCGCTGGGTGGCCGAGCGATCGTTCGCCAGGAAGACCCATTTTCGGCGGCTGGTTCGCAACTATGAACGGCTCGCGGAGACGGTCGTCGGCTTGCATCTGGTCGCCTTCACCTGTCTCATGCTGCATCGGCTGTTTGACTTACTGATCGGACCAACGAGTTCATAACAGACTCTAATGAAGGTGCCGCTGATTGCAGCGCCGGTCATCAGTCCGCGCCCGCGATGCTTGGATGCATGACTGCGTGCAGCTCACCCGGCGGGACATCGTCAGCCGTGGCGTCCATATAGATGATGTCGTAGCGCTCGCGGCCGACACGAATAGCACCACGACGGATGCCAGCGCGCTTGAAGCCGGCGCGCTCGTAGGCACGCACGCCGCCCTGGTTGTTGGTGTAGACCGCTAGTTGGACGTTGTAGAGGCCAAGCACGTCGAAGGCGTAAGCAAGCATGAGCCGGGTTGCTTCCGTGCCGTAGCCCTTGCCCCAGGAGTCGACCTCGCCAATCGCGATTCCATACTCTGCGATACCGTTGTAGTGGTCGATGTTGCGCAAATCGAGGTTGCCGATGGGGCGCATGGTGGCCAGCTCGTAAATGGTGAAGACCACCGTCGCTCCGGTCGCCACGCGCTCAAACCAGCTGGATTCGTCTTCAAACGTGACCGGACGAATCGGCAAGTCCAGTGTGCGGGTCACTTGCAGGTCGTTGAACCAGCGCTGATAGGTGACAATGAGATCGCGCCGAATTGGGCCGAGTCCGACCTTTTCACCGCGGATCATCACGATCGGATTGTCGGAGTGTGGCTCGGACATCTGGAGTCTCCTTCGCATGGGGACACCTCGTCGTAGGATCTGCCCCGCGGACTTGCAGTAGCGGATTGTCGAGACAGACATCGTCTGTGCCGTGACGGATCTTCACGCACGGCGCCGCGGCGGCGGCCTGAACTCCCGCATGACCACCAAGTCGGACTAGCTCCCGGCCCGCTCCAGCAGCGCCCCGATCGTTGCCGTGATCTCCGCGCGGCTCAGCGCCAGGGTGGCGTCGCCAACGGTGAACTCCCACTTCTGATAACCGGGTAGCGGCGTCGGCGACAGTGAGCGCAGGACACCAATGCCGGTCTCCTCGGCGACCTCGATGGCGGCGGCTAACAGCCGGTCGCGGTCGCCCCGGAGGTAGAGATGCATCATGTTCGTCTGCGGCGGGTTGGGCACGATCGCGATCTCGGGAAACACCGCGAGATCGGACGCGATCTCGACCGCCCGACGGTGATAGTCGGCCATCCGTCCCAGCCGCCGCTCGAGGCCGAGCCGAGCCGATAGCACGTAGGGAAAAAGCTGGAGGAGCCGGCCACCCTGCCGGTGCTGCCAGACGCGTGCCTCGGCGATCACATCGGCTGGACCCGCCAACGCGGCCCCGGTCAGCCCGCCCAATCCTTTGTAGAACGAGACATAGACCGAATCGAACGGTGCGGCAATCTCGGCGTAGGGCCGCCCATAATACGGACCGGACTCCCAGAGCCGGGCGCCGTCCATATGGGTGGCGGCACCGCGCGCATGGGCCCAGTCGGTCTGGGCGAGGAGGTCGTCCCAGGCTGGCAACTGGCCCCCGATCTCGCGTTGCGGCAGCTCCAGCAGGAGCACGGCGAGCGGCTCGGCAACCGACTGCAGATCATCGAGCGTCAGCAGTTGATCAGGCTCGCCGACCGCGATCCCGCGCAGGCCGTGCAGCCGCTGATACGCGTAGCCCTCATGGAGATCGAGATGGTTCCTGGGATGCATTGCGATATTGGGGCTTCCCCGCTGTTCCGACCAGATCCGGAGCGCGATCTGCTGCGCCAACGTACCGCTCGGCAGAAAGACCGCCGCCTCTTTCCCCAGCAACTCGGCGATCTGTGCCTCGAATCCGTCGATCAGCTCACCCTTGCCGTAGTGATCGGGGGCCACGTCGGGGTCGGCCGCCTCGGCCAGCTCCCGCAGCATCTCGCGCGTTGAACGCAGGCCGTGCTGGGTGAGGAAGCGAGTGCACCCGCGCAGTGTCCGCTCGGCACGCTCGGTGAGCGCTGCCGTCTGTTCGTGCCGGTCCTCTGCCACCATCTCATTGCTCCCTTCACCGTCCGTGCCGTGCAAATGGGGACTATGGGTAACGGGTGTCCACCGCCATCGGCGCTACTCTAGCACGGTCGGGCCAGCGGCAAGCACATTCGGGCAATCATCGATGTGCAGGGTTGCATGTCGATTGACAGATTCATTTTGCACTATTTCTGATTACAGCAGCGTCTGTAGAACCACGTTCACCGCGGAGAATGGAGGGTTAGGCACAGAGGACGCGATATCCGCAATTATGCGCCATTGGTCGCGCGGCTCGGGCGTACCTCTCTACTATCTTTACCCATGCACACGTAACGGATTACGACGCGTCTGCGGTGACGCATCGTGACGCCCTCTAATCGTAGACTCCGAGATATGGTTCGAGATCACGGCTAACCGCTGTTTCACGAATGAGCACGAAGGATCGTTGGCTGGAGTCCCGGCGCACACGTCCCCATTTGCCTCGCTCCGATCTCTCTTCATCTTTCATGCCGTGCGTTGACGGGATCCTAGCACAATTCGAACTCATCGGCGCCAGCGAACTCAGTGTCGTGTTGATAGTCCGCTGGGATTCTCAACGCGCTGGGGACGTTTTCAAGACCATTCGAAGTCTGGCCGACCTCTCGACAGGTAGGTTGAGGCACGTCACTTAGAAGTGAATATTGCGAGACGTGATCTCGACCTCATCAAGATAGTGGCTATCAGACTGGTCGGCGTCGAGATGGCCCTTGCCCAGGTACATCAAGATGATCGCCAGCAGGAATATGACGAGACCGGCACCGATGACGACGAATAACCAGGCCATGGATCATCTCTCGATCGTTGCTTCGTCTCTGATTGCAATACCTGGTTCCGAGCTCGCCGCCTCGACATCCCTCACCCTTCGTCTCAAGGAGCTGAGATCGAAGTCGACGTCGGCGACGGAGACGGCAGGCTCGCGGGCACGAAGGCGAAGCTCCAGGTACCGCTGATGATCTTGCCGGGTGGTGGGCTCGACGGCCCATGCTCGAAGCGAAACCGTCGAATCGTCACCGTGACGGGCTGATCTGCCGGCACCGTTAGCAAAAACGGAAGAGTCATCTGATATCCGACGATGTCCGGCGTGGGCTGAGGCGTTGGCGACGGCGCGGGCGGTGGAGGCTTGAAACTAGGGGGAACCAGTGGCGTGATCTCCTGGGCCACCTGATTCTGGTCGTCCCACTTGAGTCCCGTCGCGACGATGTCTTTCTCGGGAGGGAGAATCCCCGCGAACTCTGCTCCCCCGCCGACGTCCCACATGTTTAGTTGATTCGGATCCGCCGACTCGATCTTGAACGTCAGCACGATCTGACTTCCATCGAGATTCACTGAGGCAAGCGTGATCCGCAGACCGGACGCCGAAGCCGTCTGCGGCAGTGATGTGGGAGTCGAAGCGGCGAGCGTGGCCTGGCGAGCAGTGACTGTGCCGCCAATGGTCGCGGATCCAGATCCACCTGGAGATATGGTGCTGGTGCCGGTCGTGCCACCGCACGCGGTGAGCAACAAGGCGACCGTGCCAAGCAGCGCCATGGTGCCGAAACGCCAGCGGCCGGGCTTCTGTTCATCGCGGAACGGGACGGCCCAGCGATTCGTACACCCAAACATCGTGAAATTCTTCCCTGTGATTGCGTTTGTACGTTACCTGTAATGCGAACTCCACACCCACCTTCGGCGTGATCAGCTTCAATTAGCGGACGCATCACGTGAAGTCGCACATTGTCCAACTGACGTACCGGTCGAGCCTTTCGCTCCTCAGTGGAGTCGACTATTCTGACAATAGCCGGTCAGACGGTGCTCGTGATCCCGCCATGCAACCGGACGTACTGGGAGAGAACGCAATCAGATGACAAGCTCTTCACCCTCCTCGCTGACCGACCATATCCTGGAGACGCTGCGCGCGGCTGGGAAGGACCTCGATGCGCTGACCGAGCGAGATCTGGCGCCGATCGACCAGTTTCACAACGGCGGGACCTGGGCGACGCGCAAGCTGATGGGACTCGCCGAATTTCCGGCTGGCGCACACGTGCTTGACATCGGCGGTGGCATTGGCGGTCCGGCCCGCACGCTGGCACGCGAGTTCGGTCTTCGCGTCATGGTCCTCGATAGCTCGGTCGAATTCTGTCGGGCCGGTGAGGCATTCACCCGAAAGTTCGGCTCCGGCGACTTCGTCCGGTTCATCTGTGGCGACGCACTTGACCTCCCCATCCGGGAAGAAAGCGTCGATGCCGTGCTGCTCCAGAACGCCGCCATGAACATTCCGGACAAATCGGGACTCGCACGGGAGCTCTACCGTGTGCTGCGACCGGGTGGCCGCCTCGCCATGCAAGAAGTGATGCAAGGTCCAGTCGAGCCGGTTCGTTATCCGACTCCCTGGGCAGTCGATCCGAGCGAGAGCTTTCTGCAGCGTCCAGATGAGGCGCGGGAGATACTAGCATCCGTCGGCTTCGGCGAGGTGCATTGGCTCGATGCCAGCGATCTGATTCGGTCCTGGGCGAAGGCTCGTATCGGCAGCAATCCGGGGAAGCCACCTCTGCCACCCATGACGGCCTTCACCATGCCCGAATTCTGCGACGAGGCAATCGGGAACATGTGGCGCAACGCCCAGGAGCAGCGATTCGTGACGATCTGGGCCGTACTCGAGAAACCCGCACGTGAATGATCAGGGAGACACTCATTGACCGATCCGAATTCTCACCTTCCGAAAGCGGCCTTCATCGATCCGACAGGGCGAAATCGCGCCGACGTGGAGCGAATGGTCGATCGCTTCGTGGGTCAGCTGCTCGATTTCCTCTGCGGCGCTGCGTCGCACACGCCCATGCCGGCCGACAGCCCACTGCCCGGGATCATCGACATACCGGAGGAGCCGACCGAGATCGAAGAGATCATGGCCGGTCTCGACCTTTTAGTTCGAGGCTCGATGAACACCGCAAATCCCGGTTTCATCGGACACATGGACTCGATGCCGACGACAATCTCGATGCTCGGCGAACTGGTTACAGCGGCGCTGAACAACAACATGTTCACGCTCGAAATGTCTCCCTCTTTTTCACGTCTCGAGCATCGCTTGCTGCAGGAATTCGGCAAGTTGTTCGGACTCGGTGAGAGCTCTGGTGGCGTGTTAACCGGTGCGGGTGGCATCGCCAACCTGGAAGCGCTGACCGTGGCGCGCAACGTCGCCTTCGATGCTCGCGAGCAAGGCATCGTCGGGCTCGACAGCCATCCGGTCCTCTTCGCCTCGGACGTGGCGCACATGTCGCTGCAGAAGGCGGCCATGATACTGGGATTGGGCAGCGACGCGGTAATTCCAGTCGACACGGATGCCGACTCGAGGATGATCCCCAACATTCTTCGTGATCGTATCGAACAGGCTCGGTACGCCGGGCTGGCGCCATTTGCCGTGGTAGCGACTGTCGGAACGACGACCACCGGAAACATCGATCCGCTGCTGGAGATCGCTCAGATCGCCCAGGCGACGGAACTCTGGTTCCATGTCGACGCGGCCTATGGTGGCGCCGCCATCTTCTCGGAAGCCGAACGGGAGCGGCTGAACGGCATTGAATGGGCCGACTCGATCACCTTCAACCCGCAGAAGTGGCTATATGTGACCAAGACCTGCGCCATGGCCCTCTTCCGCGACTATTCGGTGCTCGATCGCGCCTTCCGTATTTCGGCCTCCTACACTCGAGCCGCCGAAGGGTTCATCAATCTGGGCGAGATCGGTGTCCAGGGAACCAGACACGCCGATATATTGAAACTGTGGCTCGCACTACAGCACATCGGTCGCCGTGGCTTCGGGGAATCTGGTCGACCACGGCTATCACCTGGCGGCGCGCCTGTCCGAGGAGGTCGAGCGACGTCCCTTCCTGGAACTGGCGAGTCACCCCGAGACGAACATCGTCTGCTTTCGAGGCTGCCCCGACTGGATTTCGCCGGATGAATGGGATGATTGGAACAGCGAATTGCAGGAGATGCTGCTCCGTGAGGCCGGCATCTTCGTGTCGCTACCCCTCTATCGGGGCGCACGCTGGCTGCGGGTCATCCTGCTCAACCCCTACACCGACGATCCCGTGCTCGATCGGATGATGCACCACGTCGATGCGTTTGCCGCGCAATCACGAAAGACTTGAATATCAAGATAGTCTGGGAGCGTGGCGTGGTCGAGAACAGCAAGCGCGTCGTGGGCCGGTGCGTAGAGCAGGGCTCCCAAGGTTGCAGGCTTCAAGATAAGAGCAGGCAATCGAAAAGAATTCGTGCGTTTCCAGCCCAATTCCCTCCAACTCAGAACGCGAAGCGCTTGTGCACGATGATCGGGTCACCAGTGGGACAACCCGTTGACGAATTCGACGGCACGTGCTGTGATGACCCGATGCAGAACCCCGGATTGATTCGGTATTGATTGACGGACTCGTTTCATGGAAGTGACCTTCTTTGGCCATCAGGATGAGTTCCGCCAATGGCTGAGCGAGAATCACGCTCGGGAAACTGAGCTGTGGCTGGGCGTGTACAAGAAGAACTCGGGGAAAGTCGGCATTAAGCACAGTGAAGCAGTCGATCAAGCCCTGTGCTTCGGTTGGATAGATGGACGCGTTAAGAGCCTGGGCGAAATGAGCTATGCCATCCGCTTCACACCGCGTAAGTCGAACAGCATCTGGAGCCAGGTAAATATCAAACGCCTAGCCGAACTGACCGAACTCGGCATGATGCATCCGGCTGGACTAGCGACCTTCGAAGAACGCCGACCAGAGCGTGAGAAGCTCTATTCCTATGAGGTAGACCCGACGGAACTCGCAATCGACTACGAAGAGAAACTGCGTGCGAACGAAGCGGCCTGGGCCTTTTTCACCTCACAGGCCCCGTCCTATCAGCGCACCGTGAGACATTGGGTTATGCGCGCCAAGCGTGAAGAGACTCGCATCAGGCGCCTCAGTGACCTGATCGAAACCTCGGCACGCGGGGAACGCCTACCGCAATTCACCAACTCGGGAGTGCGCAACCGCTAGTAGTTGCCCGATTCCGGCAGTCTGCCGGACGTTACCCCAACGTCATGGCTTCGGGCACCGGCGAGATTGTCCTTGGTGCCTTTTCGGTAGTTCCCGATACCCGCTCTAATGGGACGACGGCGTCCCCGCCCGCATTTGCGCTGGTTGATCGGCGAGCTACGGCCCGAACCCTCCGAACAGGAAAGGTAGTGGCGGGGCCTGTACCCGCCTGCGTCGGATGGTTACCAACACCTCCATCGGCTCACGATTCTTCCCCGACGAGCAGGGTCTGGGGCATGCTGAGGCGGGTACAGGCCCCGCCACTACGCTAGGATGCAGCATTTGTCGACCAACCGGTCAGCGGCAGATCCCTCACTGATTCGCTATGCTGAGTCCGACGGAGGCGGGTACAGGCCCCGCCACTACGCTACGACGCTGCATCTGTCGACCAACCGGTCAGCGGCAGATCCCTCACTGATTCGCTATGCTGAGTCCGACGGAGGCGGGCACAGGCCCCGCCACTACGCTACGACGCTGCATCGGGAGACGCGGTCAATGAAACCATCATCGACACCGAGTGAGGTTCCTCTGAGCGGGCGGGTTGCGCTCGTCACCGGCGTGAGCCGTCGCCATGGGATCGGTTTCGCCATTGCCGAGCGTCTGGCAACACTGGGCGCTGATCTCTTCATTCAATCGTGGGCTGCCTATGACGTGGATCGGCCTTGGGGAGGAGACCCCGGTGGAATCGACGCGGTGCTGGACGAATTGCGCCGTTCCGGACGCAACGTCGAGCATCTCGCCGCAGATTTCCGAGACACTGAAGCACCCCGTCAGGTCGTCGCAGCTGCGTTCAAGTCGTTTGGTCACGTCGACATCCTGGTGGCCAACCATGCATACAGCACGTCAGGAACGCTCGACTTACTTACGGCTGAGGAAATCGACGCGCATCTCCACGTCAACGTGCGAGGAACGTTGCTCCTGGTAAAGGAATGGGCGGATCGTCACGACGATCGCCGAGCGGGCGGTCGCGTCGTCATGATGACCTCTGGCCAGCACCGTGGTCCGATGCCGGATGAACTGGCATACGTCGCCTCGAAGGGCGCGATTCACCAGCTTACCCTTAGCCTATCAGCCGGTCTGGCACCACGCCGCATCACGGTGAATACCGTCGATCCCGGAGCGACCGATACCGGCTACGCCGACGCTGAACTACACCAGAGGGTACTCGACCTCGAGCCGATGGGACGTTGGGGTCAACCGGAGGATGCCGCCCGGCTCATCGCTTGGCTCTGCACCGACGACGCTGACTGGATCACTGGCCAGGTCATCGCCTCAACGGGCGGCGGACCTTAGGTCGCGGCGGAAGCGTGCACTCCGTAATGACGTGCCTTTCTCAAGCCACCTTCACACCGTTCTCGACTCGCAGACAAAGCGGAGACTGCCAAGAATGGTTGAATGGCGTTCCCAAGACGGATCTCTACGAATCGAGGACAACTGGGAAATTGGATGTCATGTCCCGGACGATGAGCGGCCGGAACGAGTTAACGGAGCGCGCTGTAAGGATAGTGATGGGATCGCGTCACGGGCGTCAGGCCCTGGCTGCAGTGCCGGGCCAGGATTGACGGCAACGTGAACCCACCTTATTACTTGGCGATCCGTCCCTGCTCCCGCATCCACTTAAAGAAGACAAGACGCTGCCACTCGACCTCTGAGTCGAGGAATTCAGCAAACGGGTACTTATCGCGAAGCAACTCAAGACGATCGATGGTTTCGTCGCTCAGGCCGTCGCGCTTGAGATCCTCTCGTGTAATGGAGATGATCTTGTCATTGAGTGTCACGGCCATATCAGTCCCCTCTCGCGACTGACTATCGATCAGACCCGATCGAGTCCGGATGCTCCCGCGATCACGCGTTCGACGATCCGGTGCTGTTGACGGTTCATCTGACTCAGTAATAACAGATGATAGGTGGTTCAGGCATATGACCATCGTCACCTTCGGAGAACACAAGAAATCCCACCACTCGCCAGGTACTGCGAAAGGCACCGATGGAGCCCAGCACCACCCGACGAAACCTCGCTCGACGTCTGAATTCGAGTGAAGACATCATGCACAGTATTCAAGAACATTGCAAGTCATTACGCAACCAGTAAGCCGTTGAATTCACGTTCGCAGACCCATACCCAGACCACAATTCGCGACGGTGATCGAAATACTTGAGCTTACGCGCTCGGTTCCCGCAGGTTGCACGAATACAGAAGCGCACCCGTCTCCGGGTGCGCTCTACCGTGTTTCCACGGTGGGAACGGGGGTTAGGGAAGGAGGTTGTCAGAGATCAATGCATTGCAAGCAACTCGGATCCGACACGTCCCTGGACAACATCGAACCGTAGGGCCGATGTCCCTGGGTGCCACTCGAAACGAGCGCGCTCGAAGTACTGCACCACGGTGCCGTCTTGAACGAACTCTTCGCTAATCGGATAGCCGAACGTGGCGAGACCGCCATTGTTCAACCAGTAAGCACGGAAGCCGTTGCAGGCGTTGTGGCCAGTCTGCGAGAAGTAGGTGCAATGTGCGTTTTGGGCTTCGGCGGCAGACTGGAACGGAGCTTGGCTGGCCATGTTCATTGCCAACTCGCTGCCAACTCGTCCGAGGACCACATCGTAATGAGCGGCCGAAGTTCCTGGGTGAAACTCGAAGCGAGCCCGCTCGAAGTACTGAACGGTCATACCGTTTTCAACAAACTCTTCCGTGATCGGATAGCCGAACACCGGAAGTCCGCCGAACTTACCCCAGTAGGCGGCGAATCCACCACAGGCGTTGTGCATAGTCGGCTCAAGGTAAACACAACCGGCCTTGGGCTGAGCCGGAGCGGTCATGTCAGTTGCAGGCATCGCTGGCCCGAGGTTGTCGATGGTCTGGATCAACAGACCAAAGGTGCTGTCGCTCAGCGACCCGTAGGCATAAACAAAGTAGGCTGTACCCGCGCTCAGCTGCATGCTGCCAGCGTCAAAAACCGTTTCGGTGCTACCAGTGGGAGCAATCTTGACATCATAGCTGCCAGCCGGAACGTCGGCGGAGTCCTCGTTCGGATTCGACAGGTTGCTGAAAAGAACGCTGCCGTTGGCGAGGATATCGACCGCGGGAGCGGCCGCCGTATGGCGAACCACCAGGCGGGCATTACCCGCATCGATCGTTGAGGTGTCGTTAGCAAAAACGGAAAGCGTCGGCATGCCATCGGCATCAAGGTGCGCGATGATCGTCGCATTCATTCCTGATGCGAGCGTCGCCGAGCCACTGATAGCCGGGTCACTGTCCGCAGCGGCTCCAGCCGGACGAATGTCGATTTTGTAATCACCAGCCGGCAGTGCCAACGGGTCGGTCACGGTGCCAGGAGCGAAGTCTGGCAGGGTCAGTGCGTCATTGACATAGACATCGACGGTGAGGCCAGGCACTCCGTGTACCACCGTCACGGTACCCATACCACTATCAGCAGCGGCCATCGCTCCGCCGAGTCCCGAAACTACCAAGAGCAGCCCGACGAAGAGCGCTCCAAAGACCTTCTTCATGGGTATTCCTTCCTGCAGTCTCGAGGCCAACTGGCACAGACGCCGTTCAACCCAAACTGCACTTCGTCGTCTCGGATTCAGCGCTTCGTGAGCGTTCGCTGGACCCAACTAAATCCAATTCGACAGACGCGATCTCGAAATAACTCTACCTCAACTTGAGGTACAGATATAGTAGCGTAGCCGAATGTCGTTGTCAACCCTACCGATCGTTTTGTAGGTTCAGCTTGTCTGGTTGAGTTGGGTCTCGTACGTGGGGGGATCGCTGACTGTCAGGTGGATCTGAACGCGACGCATCTCAGCAATGGGATTGGAACAGAGACAGACGTATCGTTTCAGGAATGTTGATCGCCTCGTCGTGGATCACCTATCGGGCAGATCGGCGAACCCGGAACGTCGCGACCACCATTCGTTATGGGGAGTCTGACTGCACGCTGGCGTCCCCGCCGATCACGTCGAGGACCTGATTCATTGTGGTCTCGATATCGCCATTCAACGAAGCCTGCAGACCGAGCCCGAGTAGCTTTTCACGCTGCTCCTGAACGATTTGCCCGCCGATCACGAGTTTGGGAACGCCGTTGGAAGGTGAGGCGGTTCTGAGCGCCGCAACCGTCTCCTCAACGGCTTCGAGGTGTGACGCGAGCGTCGCCGAGAGAAGCACGACCTCCGGGAATCTCAATCGCACCGCTTCCAACAGGAAGCGAGGCGAGACGCTTGGTCCCAGATAATGGACGAGATACCCGCGAGACTGCAGCAGACCGGCAATCATGCGCAAGCCAAGCTCGTGATACTCCCCTTCAACACAAGCGGCAACGATCGAAGTTTCATACTGAGTTTCGCGAGCATAACGCAGAGAGAGTTCGGCGATCAGATCGCTCGAGAGCGCCGAGATCTCTTTCTCTTGCCCAACGAGCAACTCACCGGCTTGCCAGCGACGACCGAGCTCATGCAGTGCCCGGGTCAGAACACCCTGAAAGATCTCCTGTAGAGACAGCCCCACATCCGCCAACCCAAGCACGATAGCCTGCGCTTCCGGAAGATCGCCGGCCGCTGCCAGATCGAGAAAGCGGAGCGCGATCTCCTCAGGCGGACCAAGGCGATCAGCAGCGTCCAGTCGCGCACGAATGTCGCTGAGCGACAGGTGCTGATGCTGCCACTCCTTGATCTGGCGAACACGACTGATGTCTGCCCGGCTAAAAAGCCGATGCCCTCCAGGCGTACGGGTTGGATGGGTTAGACCCTCATTTTCCAGGAATCGCAAGCTCGAATGCGTGATGTCTGGATAATCGATTGAAAGTTCCTGAACGACCCGCCCGATCGGGACGAGGTCGTCGAACGAATCGCTACTCATTGACCCTCTCCAAGCAGCTACGTGTCGCCGATCCAATCCTTGTTTTGATCTGAGAGCTCCCAGAACCATCGATCGCGGAGCGCGAGCGACTTCTGCGTTGTACATACCAATCAACACCGTTGTTTCGACAGGGCACAATCGGTTGCACTGATAGCTGGCGTGCTCCGACGTGTCGGGGATGGATGCGTTCCGCAAATCAGTATATCAACCTACAAGTAACGTTGAGTTTTAGAAAGATCCAGGGCAACCAACCAACCATGGCCGCGTAGTCGATTCGCATCCTTATAGATGACAACGCATGACCCTTCCTTATCGCGAAATGACATGAGCTTGTAACTTACAACGATCGGTCGTTGTGACCCCGATATGCCGTTCGCCTGAGAATATTTCGTGAGGGGCGGGAAAGCGCGCCACGATAGACGATTTGGCGCGATGAAGGAGGAGATGATGCGTCGCGTGTTAGCGACCGCACTTCTAGCGATTTTTCTCTTGGGAAGCGGACCGCTTTCGGCTACTGCGTCGTCGCTGGTCTCGCAAACTTCTGACAACGTCGCGGTCGGTTGCTCCGATAATTCGGGCGATGGACTGGCACAGACGCTTGTGTCCCCAGTCGCTGAATCTCCCACAAGAATCGCCGCTGCCTTCTCCTGGGACGGACTTCGGACCGAACTGAACGCGCTCATCACGGGCTGGTCCGGGCAGAACGCGGTGAGCGTCACCGATCTCCAGACCGGCCAGACGATCTCGATCAACGGTTCGAGACCACAATTGTCGGCCTGCACTATCAAGATCCCGATCATGATGGTCCTGGCACAAGACATCGAGAACGGGCATTACACCGCAGCCGAGGTCGAGCCCTACGTTCTCGCCGCCATGGGACCGAGCAACACCGCGCCAGCTCGGGAACTCATTAGCTACATCGGAGGCGGCAGCATCGGCGTTGGCATCAACCGGATCAACGAGTTTATGCAGACGATCGGCATGATTCATTCGGTCATCGCCCATCCACCCGGCTACTACTGGGAGTCATACGGCTATGGTGATGAGAACCTGCTCACGAGTGACGATCTCAACCTTCTGGTAAGCAAGCTCTACCAGGGCGAGGCGCTTTCTCCCTGGGCAACCAGCTACGTTCTCTGGAGCATGTCGCTCGCACCTGACTGGGTAAACCAGTCCCTCGGGGGTCCGCTCCCGGCCGACGTCCAGCTTTATCACAAGTTCGGTCAGCTCTATGAGCCGGAGAACACCTGGAACGACGGCGGGGTGGCGGTCTTCCAGCGCAACGGACGAACGTACGTCTATGCAATATCGTATCTCGGCAGCTACGGTGAGAGTTGGCAGGCAGCCTACGACCACGCCTATCGCGTTTCCGCAGCAGCCTGGAATTACTTCGATAGTGTCTACTCCGGCGATCAGCCGGGATTCCTGCCCACTTCGCGCACCTTTCCGGAAACCGGCTTCACCGTCAGAGGCGGTTTTCTGCGCTATTGGGAGCAGTTTGGTGGACTGGCGACCTTCGGTTATCCGATCAGTCCGGAGCTACAGGAAAACGGATTCACGGTTCAGTACTTCGAGCGGGCGCGCTTTGAATGGCACCCCGGTAGCTGGCCGGAGCGCTACGACGTGCTGCTTGGTCTGCTTGGTCGAGCTGTCACGGCGAATCGAACATTCGAGGCTCCCTTCCGACCCGTGAACGCTGCCAGCGACGCGAATTGCACCTTCTTTGCGGCTACTGGTCACCGGCTGTGCTCTGGCTTCCGTTCCTACTGGGAAACACATGGCGGTTTGGAGATTCTCGGTTACCCAATCAGCGAGGAATTCACCGAGAACGGTTACACGGTCCAGTACTTCGAGCGACAGCGTCTTGAGTATCACCCTGAGAACCCGGAGCCCTGGAAGGTCCTGGGCGGTCTGCTCGGCCGGCAGGTCTGGGATGCATCCCATTAGACCTCGGCCTGCGAGTTGAGAAAGGGCATCCTCGTGAAGACTAATCTAAGATACCTGCCGCAGCTTTCCTTCGGGATCCAGTCCCGTCGGCGAAGATCGATTCGCTTCGGCATTGTCGCGGTGATTGCGGTGCTGCTGGCCCTCACCGGCTTTGGGTACGCGCCCGCCACAGCGACGCCGCTTGGGCCGGACCGGGTCTATTTCCCGCAAACAGGACACTACCTGAGCTATGGTTTCCTCGAATACTGGCGAGCCGAAGGGGGTATCCCGTTATTCGGCTACCCGATCACCGAGGAGATCACGCAGAACGGCCTAGTTGTCCAATATTTCGAGCGCGCAGTCTTTGAGTACCACGGGGATGCCCCAGAAGGATGGCGCGTACAGCTTGAGCGCCTGGGTGCCGAAGAGACCGCGTCGCGCACCAGTGAAACACCGTTCAAGCCGATTTCGGCGACGAGTGACGACAGTACCACGTTCTTCCCGCAAACCGGTCATACGCTGGCCTTCGGCTTCCGTGATTACTGGCAAGATCACGGTGAATTGCGGATCTTCGGCTATCCAATCAGCCAGGAGTTCGTCGAGAACGGCTACACGGTTCAGTACTTCGAACGGGCTCGCTTCGAATATCATCCGAACAATCCGGTGCAATACCAGGTTCAGCTTGGACTGTTGGGAAACAACGCGGCCACTCAGGTTGGGGTGAACCGCACCGCAGTGCAGCAGGATACGGCGGTTCCGACTTACGAGGCGTCTCTGTGGTACGTCGCTCCACCCGCCGCGTATCAGCCAGGAACGCGAACGGCTCCGTCCGGGGCGCCCATAAGCCAGGCCAAGTGGATCGAAATCGATCTATCGGCGCAGCATCTCTGGGCATGGCAATACGACCAGGTCGTCTTCGGCACGGCGGTCTCGACCGGCACCTACCTCCATCCGACTCCAGCCGGAACGTTCCACATCTACGCCAAGTATGTCGCGGACGATATGAGGGGAGGCACGCCAGGCACGCCCGAGTATTACTACCTGCCAGCGGTTCCTTACACGATGTACTTTTACCAAGCCTACGCCATCCACGGCACGTATTGGCACGCTAACTTCGGCGTTCCCATGAGCCACGGCTGCGTCAACCTGCCGACGCCGGCCGCCGAGTGGATTTACTACTGGGCCCCGATTGGCACGACCGTCTGGATTCACGGCTGATCGAGACGCAGGTCGCTAGTGCGCCAGTGTCAATGACGGATTGGGAGGAGACAAACTCCTCCCAATCCGTCATCAACTGCATCACCCTGGCAACGGACGGATCAGCGCGCCGCAGATTTCTGCGTGAAATCCAATCGTGGCTTGACCGAACACCCCCTGGTACAGCGTTTGCGCCCCTGGATGCAACTCTCTCCCGCCCGGCGAGTGGCGGATCACCCGTTCGAGTGGGAGCATTACACCGGCCAGTCAAGCGCAAGGTGGGTGCAACGTTGGTGAGATTCCACGAACGGGCCTTCGTCATCAATCGTGACGACCCTTGCCGCAGCCCGCCATCGACCTCATAGGCATCCGACGCCCGTTGGATGTCGCCAGACGCACCATGAAACGCTTTCCGTGCTCAGCCGCACGGAACGACCTTCATCTTCGTTTGTGCCAGTTCTCCCGGAACTGGTCATCGCTACGCAGTTTGGAAGGAACAAGCGATGGCACAGCAAAGTTCCGACGTCCCCGTACAGGTCAGACTCTCGCCGATCGCGGCGCCTTCTTCGGCGGTCTCGCACAGTTCCTGGCCGGAATGTGGTCATTCCACGCCCGCGACGCACTGGCCACGGCCATGCATGGTAAGTGGGGCTCATTCTGGATGGCGTACGGCTTACTCTTCCTGCTGGCAGCGACCGGTAAAGTGACGATCCCGACCGGCGCCTTCCCGGCACTCGGCTTCTGGTTCATCGCCCTGGCCGCGATCACCTGGATCGGCATGTTCGCCGCGTTGGCAACCAACGCATCCCTGGTCGTCGTACTGGGCACCCTCGCGGCTGGATCGACGGTCGCCGCAATCGGCTTCATTGTCGGAAGCAGCGGCCTGGTTCAAGCCGCCGGTTGGATCTTCATCGCGTCGGCCATCGCCGCGTGGTACACCGCTTCGGCGATCATGCTCGAGGAAGCCTTCGGGCGCTCGATCCTTCCAGTCTGGCAATTCGATCCTGCCAAGGATCGTCCCGAACTCTCAGCTGGCCTTGGCGAGCCAGGCGTCATTCACGGACAGTAATCCGTTTCGGCACCCTAGCCTTCAGACATCATCCGATCACGAATGGGAGAGCCGTGTCGCTCTCCCATTCGCGCGTGCGGTGCATCGACCTGGTGGGGTGTGATCGATGAATTCGTTTGGTAAATTCTTGAGCTCCTTCAGCGTGCTTGGTCTTCTAGATCGGCGAAATACAACGGGAATGTGGCCACGGTCGCCCGGGGTAGCGTGGACGTCGAATGCGTTCGGTAGTGCTGCCACGGTCGCCCGGGGCAGCATAGATGTCGTCGAATGTGTTCGGCAGCCATGGCGTCACGCGACGTCACGTCGGGTGAAGGTCATTCGCCAGTTCGTCTCCCACGTCGTGCCTTCATCGGTGGAAAACGCCTGCTCCCAACGGGCCGTATCCGAGCCTTTGTGGCTCCAGCGAAAGCGAACCAGCACGTCCTGCCCACACTCTGTATCTCGGCCGAAGAACTCACCCACGTCGGCGGCGAACTGGCCGACCAGTGGCGGGAGCAAGCGAGCGCCGTTCGTATCAGCCCAATAGATGCTCCACTTCTCGCTGGCCTTATCGAACAGACGTAGCGAGTAGCCTTCGAAGCCACCACCCCACTCGGTACGCATGAGGTCGGCGTTACCGAGTCCGTCTAATATCGACTCGCACTGCGCCACGGCTTCGAACTGCTCCCACTCGTCGCTGTTCGTGAGCCGCGACGTCAGCCGCTCGTTGAGCACGTTCCACGAACCATGAAGAAAGTCGAATCCGCGCGCTCCGGGATTGTCGTCATGCATAGTGCTGATCCTCTCACGATGCTATTTGCTGGAGCGCCCTTCGCCCCACCATCTCACCATAGGCCGATGTGGAGCGCGGTCGAGGGCCACTTCAGCACATATGTGCGGATCCACTGGTCGATCACGACGCGTAGGTCGGCGCTGGTGCGATTGCCGGGCGCGGATAAGCAGAGAGATCAGAATCCGGCTGGTGGCAATAACGGTGGTCAACACAACATATTGTGGTCGATGAGGGCCATATTCTGACTGAGATGCACAGCTCGATTATGGAAATTCGCTCTTGTGTTCGGTGCGGCGTAGAATTAAACTCTGAATCGGGTGTACGTATAGAACGCATATTCGAGTAATTCGTGACTATGAGACAATGGCTGGACAGGGAGACACAAGGCTGCTACACTAGATCTTGCGGTTTCCCAGGCGAGTAGCACAAGATATCGCTGAATACTCCCTCCCGCCACGAACCGCGCTCAGCACAATGCGGAAGGATTGCGGACCTAGCACAGCACGCACGCCGGCAACAGAGGCGTATTCGTGATTTGAGCATATTGTCTCTCAGAGTTCCGCGAGATGTGTTAGAGATTCGTTAAGTTTCATCAAGTTTTGAACGCGCGCGCGTGACAAGGGATGGACGGCGCCGCGCAAGTTGGGTGGATTTTGGGCAGAACGACAGCTTGTATCGAATGAAGGGGCCGCATGGAGGAGCGCGAAACACGGAAGCGAGCAAGAGTGCGAACGAAGACTGGGACGGGGAAAGGACTGCGAATTCAGCGCTTCTTTACCCAGCCTGGACAAGATCCGTTCGCCACAATTGCCTGGGCCAGCCGAACCTCGAGGATCACCAATCCAGATGGATCGGTCGTCTTCGAGATGAAGGACGCCGAGATTCCGGCTTCCTGGTCGCAGGTGGCGACCGACATCATGGTCTCAAAATACTTCCGAAAGGCGGGCGTTCCTCAATACGACGAATCGGGCGATCCACTGCTGGATGAGCGCGGAAACCCGGTGCTTGGCGCCGAGCGGAGCGCCAAGCAGGTGATCTCGCGCCTGGCGGGAACCTGGCGACATTGGGGCGAGCAAAGCGGCTACTTTGCCTCCAGTGACGACGCAGTGACATTTGAGGACGAACTGAAGTACATGCTGGTCCACCAGATGGCAGCGCCCAACTCGCCACAGTGGTTCAACACCGGTCTCCACTGGGCGTATGGCATCAGCGGTCCGGCACAGGGACATGCCTACGTCGACCCAGCTACGAACGAGGTCGTTAAGTCGACCGATGCGTACAGCCGTCCCACTCCACACGCCTGCTTCATCCAGTCGGTCAACGACGACCTCATCAACGAGGGCGGTATCTTCGATCTGGTGACACGTGAGGCGCGCGTGTTCAAGTACGGGTCCGGATCCGGCACCAACTTCTCGATGATTCGCGCCGAGGGCGAGCCACTATCGGGCGGCGGCACGTCTTCCGGACTGATGAGCTTCCTGAAGATCTTCGATCGCGCGGCCGGCGCTATTAAGAGTGGTGGTACCACCCGGCGTGCCGCGAAGATGGTGGTGGTCGACGTCGATCACCCCGACATCGAGAAGTTCATCATGTGGAAGGCCGGAGAGGAGCGGAAGGTCGCCGCCCTGATCGCGGCCGGCTACTCCAGCGACTTCAACGGCGAGGCGTATGCGACCGTCTCTGGTCAGAACTCAAATAACTCGGTTCGCGTGACCGACGACTTCATTCGCGCGGTTCAGAATGACGAGGAATGGGAGCTTCGCTGGCGAACCGATGGCCGCGTCATCCGCACCGTGCGAGCACGTGATCTCTGGGACAAGATCGCCGATGCCGCCTGGCAGTGCGCTGATCCCGGAGTTCAGCATGACACCACCATCAACGACTGGCACACCTGTCCGGTGTCGGGGCGTATCAATGCCTCGAACCCCTGCTCCGAATATATGTTCCTGGACGATACGGCCTGCAACCTGGCGTCGCTCAACTTGATGACCTTCTATGATGCCGAGACGCGGACTTTCAATCTTGACGCTTACCGTCATGCCATTCGCCTCTGGACGATCGTGCTCGAGATCAGTGTGTTGATGGCCCAGTTCCCGAGCGACGAGATCGCCCGACTGAGCTACGATTTCCGCACGCTCGGCCTGGGTTACGCGAACCTCGGCTCGTTGCTGATGACGATGGGGCTACCGTACGATTCCGACCAATCGCGGACAATCGCCGGCGCTATCACGGCGATCCTGACAGGCGACTCCTACGCCACCTCGGCCGAGATGGCCGCTGAACTCGGACCCTTTCCGGCATTCTCATTGAATCGGGACGAGATGCTGCGGGTTATCCGCAATCACCGGCGCGCCGCCTACAACGCACATCCGGGCGAATATGAGGCGCTTTCGGTCACCCCGGTCGGCATCGATCCCGACTTCTGCCCGGAGGATATGCTCAACGCCGCCCGCTCTGCCTGGGATCGCGCCCTCGAGCTCGGCGAGCAGCACGGCTACCGCAACGCTCAGGCGACGTTGCTGGCGCCGACCGGAACTATCGGTCTGCTGATGGATTGCGACACCACCGGTGTCGAGCCGGATTTCGCGTTGGTGAAGTTCAAGAAACTCTCCGGCGGCGGCTACTTCAAGATCGCCAACCAATCGATCGCTCCCGCGCTCAAAGCGCTCGGCTACGATCAATCGCAGATCGACGACATCATGCGATACGTCATCGGAACACTCTCGCTCGATGATGCGCCGCACATCAACCGCGAATCACTGCGCGAGCGCGGCTTGACCGATGTCGATATCGACCGGGTCAGCAAGGTGCTGCCGACCGTCTTCGAACTGCCGTTTGCGTTCAATGCCTGGACTCTGGGCGAAGAGGCCATGGATCGGCTCGGGATCAGCAAAGAGCAGTGGCAGAAGCCGGACTTCCGACTGCTGCGAACGCTTGGCTTCGGCCCGGCGGAGATCGACGAGGCTAACGACGTCATCTGCGGCATGCAGACGATCGAGGGTGCGCCACATCTCAAACCGGAGCATCTGCCGGTCTTCGACTGCGCCAACCGGGGCGGCAAGCGCGGCAAGCGCTTCATTCAGCACATGGGCCACATCCGTATGATGTCGGTGGTACAGCCGTTCCTCTCCGGCGCGATCTCCAAAACGATCAATATGCCGAACGAGGTGACGGTCGACGAAATCAAGGAAGCGTATCTGGCTTCGTGGCGGCTTGGTCTGAAGGCTATGGCACTTTACCGTGACGGTTCCAAACTATCACAACCCCTTTCCTCGAAGAGTAAAGAGGAGAAGGAAGAGGCCAAGGTCGAGGCTCAGCCAGTTGAAACCCGAGTGGTAGTCGTCGAGAAGCCAATCCGCCGTCCGATGCCGGCCAAGCGACACGGCTTCACGCAGGAAGGCCGCCTGGCCGGTCACAAGATCTACCTGCGAACCGGTGAATACAAGGATGGAACGCTCGGCGAGATCTTCATCGACATGCACAAAGAGGGCGCGGCCTTCCGCAGCTTGATGAACTGCTTCGCCATCGCGATCTCGAAGGGCCTTCAATACGGCGTGCCGCTCGAGGAGTTCGTCGACACCTTCACCTTCCAGCGCTTCGAGCCACAGGGCATGGTTGAAGGGCATCCGAACATCAAGATGTCGACCTCGATCATCGACTACGTCTTCCGGGTTCTCGGTTATGAGTACCTCGGCCGGACCGACTTTGTGCAGGTGAAGCCGATCCACGGAGATGTCGACGATGAGATGGACGGCGGCGAAGAGTCTAAGGAGAGCCACACAGCGACGATATCCCAACAGATTGAGGCGGAGTCTGTCCCGGCCACGGCTCCACAGTCGACCGCGCAGTCAGTGGCGAAAGTTGAGAACGGTTATGCCAAGAACGGTCTCAACGGCACGAACGGGCACGGCAAGGCACAGGTCTCCGATGAGTACGTTGCGATCGCGCAGGCAGCCGAGCTGCCCCAGTTCGATGGCGGGCTTAACGAGCAACTCTCGCAGATGATGGGCGACGCTCCCTTCTGCGACATCTGCGGCCACATCACCGT